>NZ_JBJGEE020000001.1:4800000-6416396 GCF_045764065.1 Pseudomonas sp. Pseu.R1
GTGCCACTGCATCATCCGCGAGGGTTTCAACTCGCTGGAGGAGGCGGATGAGCTGGAAGAAGACTACCTTGATCGTGCCTGGGGGCTGGAAGCGCACTCGCGTCTGGCCTGTCAGGCCAAGGTCGGTACTGAGGATCTTACCGTCGAGATTCCGAAATATTCGCTAAACCATGCAGCCGAAGCGCCGCACTGACCGAGGGATTGTCATGAGCTACGGTTGGAATGACGTACAACGCATTGCCGAAGAACTGGCCGAGGCCCATCCGGGCGTCGATCCGTATTCGGTGGGCTTCGTCAAACTGCAACAGATGATCAAGGAATTACCGGGCTTCGACGATACGTCGGGCCGGGTCGGCGAGAAGGTGCTGGAAGCGATCCAGCCCCTCTGGGCCGCTGAAATAGACTGATCGTCTTTGCACGTTAGGCAATACACCAGAACCCGCGTATAATTCGCGGGTTTAATTTTTCGCAACAATCACCGTTTCTGGAGTTTCACATGGCTGTTCAACGTACTTTCTCGATCATCAAGCCTGACGCTGTTGCAAAAAACGTCATCGGTGAGATCACCACTCGCTTTGAAAAAGCCGGTCTGCGCGTCGTCGCTTCGAAACTGAAGCAACTGTCCAAAGCCGAAGCAGAAGGTTTCTACGCTGAGCACAGCGCCCGTGGTTTCTTCGGCGACCTGGTTGCTTTCATGACCTCCGGTCCAGTTGTTGTTCAGGTTCTAGAAGGCGAAAACGCCATCCTGGCAAACCGCGAACTGATGGGCGCTACCAACCCTAAAGAAGCTGCTCCAGGCACCATCCGTGCTGACTTCGCCGAGTCCATCGACGCCAACGCCGTTCACGGTTCGGACTCCGAAGCGGCTGCTGCTCGCGAAATCGCTTACTTCTTCGCTGCTACCGAGGTAACCACTCGCTAAGCGGCTGCTGCGAGTGAGGGTGAATCCATGACTGAAACAACTGGCAAAATCAACCTGTTGGGTCTGACCCAGCCGGAAATGGAAAAATTCTTCGAGTCCATCGGGGAGAAACGCTTCCGTGCCGGTCAGGTCATGAAGTGGATTCACCACTATGGCGTCGATAATTTCGAAGCCATGACGAACGTCGGCAAGGCGCTGCGGGAAAAACTCGAGCGTCGTGCCGAAATTCGGGGTCCTGAAGTCGTCAGCGAGGACATTTCCGCCGACGGCACACGCAAGTGGGTCGTGCGCGTTGAGTCCGGTAGCTGCGTCGAGACCGTTTACATTCCGCAAGGCAAGCGGGGCACCCTGTGTGTCTCCTCCCAGGCGGGCTGCGCGCTGGATTGCAGTTTCTGCTCCACGGGCAAGCAAGGCTTCAACAGCAACCTCACCGCCGCCGAAGTCATCGGGCAGGTGTGGATTGCCAACAAATCCTTCGGCAGTGTCCCGGCCACCATCGACCGCGCCATCACCAACGTGGTGATGATGGGGATGGGCGAGCCATTGCTGAACTTCGACAATGTCATTTCCGCCATGCGTCTGATGATGGACGATTTGGGTTATGGCATTTCCAAACGCCGGGTGACGCTGTCCACCTCCGGCGTGGTACCGATGATCGACGTGCTCGCGCAGCACATCGACGTCTCGCTGGCCCTGTCGCTGCACGCGCCAAATGACGCGCTGCGTAACAAGCTGGTACCGATCAACAAGAAGTACCCGTTGCAGATGCTCCTCGAATCCTGCCGCAACTATATGTCGGCATTGGGCGAGAAGCGTGTTCTGACCATCGAGTACACGCTCCTCAAGGACGTCAACGACCGTCCCGAGCATGCGGCCGAGATGATCGAGCTGCTCAAGGACACCCCGTGCAAGATCAACCTGATCCCCTTCAACCCGTTTCCGCATTCGGGCTACGAACGCCCGAGCAACAATGCGATCCGGCGCTTCCAGGACACGTTGCATCACGCCGGATTCAACGTCACCGTGCGCACCACCCGCGGTGAGGACATCGATGCTGCCTGTGGCCAGTTGGTCGGGCAGGTAATGGACCGCACTCGCCGCAGCGAACGTTACATCGCTGTACGTGAGCTCAGTGCCGAGGCCGACGGGGCTCAGGTCGCTGCGGCTCGCACCTGATTGCGAATTTGACTGAGAGGATCTCTATGTCCCTGCGCGCGGCGCTGCTCCTGTGTTTTGCCACATTGCTGGTGGGTTGCGTGTCCACAGGCAACGTCAATCCGCTGAGTACCGGCAAGGGACGTGAAGAAGCTCGCCAGGCCTACGTCCAATTAGGCCTGGGCTATTTGCAGCAGGGTCAGACCGAGCGGGCCAAGGCTCCGTTGAAAAAGGCACTGGAGCTGGACAGCTCCGATGCCGACGCCAACGCAGCGCTGGCGTTGGTCTTTCAGGCGGAAGCGGAACCCAAACTGTCTGACGAGTATTACCGCAAGGCGCTGTCCTCGCGCCCGAAAGATGCGCGAATCCTCAATAACTACGGCAGTTTTCTCTACGAGCAGAAGCGCTACAAGGAAGCTTACGAGCGCTTTGAACAGGCGGCCGATGATAACCTCTATGCCGAGCGTGCCAGGGTCTTCGAAAACCTGGGCATGACCTCGTTGATGCTGGGCAATCGTGACGTGGCCCGCGAGCATTTCGACAAAGCCTTGAGGCTGGACCGTCAACAACCGCGCGCTTTGCTGGAAATGGCTGAGTTGTCTTACGAAGACAGGCATTATGTGCCCGCGCGTGACTATTACGACCGGTTCAGCCAACTGAGCGAACAGAACGCACGCAGCCTGCTGCTGGGTACGCGGCTGGCGAAGATTTATGACGATCGCAACAAGGCAGCCAGTTACGGCCTGCAACTCAAAAGACTCTATCCCGGTACGCCGGAATATCAGCAATACCTGTCGGAGCAATGATGAAAGCGGCGCATCCCGAAGTTGTAGCAGCCACTCGTACGAATCCTGGTGAAACGTTGCGCCAGGCTCGCGAGAGTAAAAACTGGTCGCTGCCAGATGTGGCTTTGAGGCTGAACCTCACCGCGACTTCCCTGGGTTATGTGGAGTCGGGCGATTTTGACAAGCTTCCGGGCCATACCTTCGCTCGGGGCTATATCCGTGCTTATGCGAAACTGATGGGGCTGGATCAGAATTCGCTGGTCAGCCAGTTCGACCAGTACACCGGCACCGACGGCAAAGGCAGCAACGTGCATGCGCTGGGCCGTATAGAAGAGCCAGTGCGTCTGTCCCACAACATCCTGCGCATTGTCAGTCTGTTGCTGTTGGTGGCGTTGATTGGCGGTGGTTTTGTCTGGTGGCAGGATCAGTCGACCCTGCGCGGCAAAGAGCCGACCAGTCTGGGCATGGAACACGTGGAAGTCGAAAGCGCCGACGGTACCACCCAGATTCATCCACTGGACGAGCCTGAAGATCAAGCCGTCGCTGAAGGACAGAGCAACAACGCACCACTGCCATTGAACAACACCGAACCGGCTGCACCCGCACCGTCAAATGCTGCTGTGCCAACCACGCCAGCCCCTGCGACCACCGCGCCCGTTGCGCCGACCGCACCGGCGCATACCGCGCCAGCACCCTCTACCTCGGCCACTGCAGTTGTGCCAGTGCCGACACCTGTTCCGGCTCAAACGCCTGCGGCTACTGAGGCGGCGCCTGTTCCGGCCGGTTTTGGTCAGGTGCAGATCCAGTTCACCGGCGAGTGCTGGTTCGAAGTCAGGGACAGCAATGGCAAGGTGCTGAGCAGCGGCGTCAAACATTCGGGCGACAGCATCGATGTCAGCGGCCAGCCGCCGTTGGCTTTGCGTCTAGGCGTCGCGCGCGCTGCGCAGGTCAGCTACAACGGCCAGTCCATCGATGTCGCATCGTTTACCAAGGGCCTGACGGCTCGTATAAAGCTGGGTCAATAACATGCACGGCGAATCTCCGATCAAACGTCGCGAATCCCGCAAAATCTGGGTCGGCTCAGTGCCGGTCGGCGGTGATGCGCCGATCGCGGTACAGAGCATGACCAACAGCGACACCAATGATGTCGCCGCGACGGTCGCGCAAATCAATCGTCTGGAGGCCGCTGGCGTGGACATTGTCCGCGTCTCCGTACCGGACATGGACGCCGCCGAAGCCTTTGGCCGCATCAAGCAACTGGTCAAAGTGCCGCTGGTCGCCGACATCCACTTCGATTACAAGATCGCGTTACGCGTCGCCGAACTGGGCGTCGATTGCCTGCGTATCAACCCGGGCAACATCGGTCGTGAAGACCGCGTGCGCGCTGTGGTCGATGCTGCACGTGACCGGGGCATTCCGATCCGCATCGGCGTCAACGCCGGTTCGCTGGAAAAGGACCTGCAGAAGAAATACGGCGAACCGACCCCGGCTGCGCTGGTGGAATCGGCGCTGCGCCACGTCGAGCACCTCGACCGGCTGGATTTCCAGGACTTCAAGGTCAGCGTCAAGGCGTCCGATGTGTTCATGGCCGTTGAGGCGTACCGCTTGCTGGCCAAGCAAATCGTCCAGCCGTTGCACCTGGGCATCACCGAAGCCGGTGGTTTGCGTTCAGGCACAGTGAAATCGGCCGTCGGCCTAGGTATGCTGCTGGCCGAGGGCATTGGCGATACGATTCGAATTTCCTTGGCCGCCGATCCGGTTGAAGAAGTGAAGGTCGGTTACGACATCCTCAAGTCGCTGCACCTGCGTTCCCGTGGCATCAACTTCATCGCCTGCCCGAGTTGCTCGCGGCAGAACTTCGATGTGGTCAAGACCATGAACGAGCTGGAAGGGCGCCTTGAAGATTTGCTCGTGCCGATGGATGTGGCGGTCATCGGATGTGTGGTCAACGGTCCGGGCGAAGCCAAGGAGGCGCACATCGGCCTCACGGGCGGTACGCCGAACCTGATTTACATCGACGGCAAACCGTCGCAAAAGCTGACCAATGACAACCTGGTGGACGAGCTCGAACGCTTGATCCGCGATAAAGCGGCCGAAAAGGCCCAGGCCGACGCAGCGCTGATCGTTCGCGGCTAACCCGTTTTCCAAGGAATTTTTGTGAGCAAGTCCCTGCAAGCCATTCGTGGCATGAACGACATCCTGCCGGACCAGACGCCGCTGTGGCGCTACTTCGAAGGCACCGTATCGCGTCTGCTGGATAACTACGGCTATCGCCAGATCCGCATGCCGATCGTTGAATTCACCGATCTGTTCAAGCGCTCGATCGGCGAAGTCACCGACATCGTCGAAAAAGAGATGTACACCTTCGCCGACCGTAATGGCGACTCGCTGACCCTGCGTCCTGAAGGCACTGCTGCCTGTGTGCGCGCGGTGCTGGAGCACGGGATCACGGGCGGCGGCCAAGTGCAGAAACTCTGGTACATCGGCCCGATGTTCCGCCACGAGCGCCCGCAGAAAGGCCGCTATCGCCAGTTTCACCAGATTGGCGTCGAAGTGTTCAACCTCGACGGTCCGGACATCGATGCCGAGCTGATCGTCCTGACCTGGCGTCTGTGGGGCCTGTTGGGCATTCGCAATGCGGTCAAACTGGAGTTGAACAGCCTGGGCACCAGTGAGGCCCGTGGTCGCTACCGTGAAGCGCTGGTCGAGTACCTCTCGGCGCGTCACGAGCAACTGGACGAAGACAGCCAGCGTCGCCTGAAGACCAACCCGCTGCGCGTGCTCGACACCAAGCATCCTGAAACCCAGGCGGTGCTGGTCGACGCGCCAAAGCTGGCGGATTATCTGGATGAAGAGTCCCGGGTTCACTTCGAAGGCCTGAAAGCGCGTCTGGACGCGGCTGGCATTCCCTATGTGATCAACCCCAAACTGGTGCGTGGCCTGGACTACTACAGCAAGACCGTTTTCGAATGGGTCACTGACCAACTGGGTGCTCAGGGTACGGTCTGCGCGGGCGGTCGTTATGACGGTCTGGTGGAGCAGATGGGCGGTAAGCCGACCAGCGGTGTCGGTTTCGCCATGGGCATCGAGCGTCTGGTGCTGCTGCTTGAAACGCTGGAGCAGGTCCCGGAAGAAATTTCCCGTATCCTCGACGTGTACGTCTGCGCATTCGGTGAAGCAGCCGAGCTGGCGGCGCTGGCGCTTTCCGAGCGTCTGCGCGATCAGGCACCGAACCTGCGTCTGCAGGTCAATGCCGGGGCAGGCAGCTTCAAGAGCCAGTTCAAGAAAGCCGACAAGAGCGGTGCACTGTATGCGCTGATCCTGGGTGATGAAGAACTGGCGCGCCAGGAAGTGGGTGTCAAGCCGCTGCGTGGTCAGGGTGAACAACAGACTGTTGCCTGGGATGCTCTTTCCGAGCACTTGGGCGCCTGCATTCCGCAGGCTTGAGGCTGGATAACAAGCGTTTAAGCGAAAGCGGATAGGAGTATTGGGGTGTCGAGTACTGACGAAGAACAACTGGCGGCGGTTAAAGACTGGTGGCAGCGCAATGGCAAGCCTCTGGTCACCGGCGGTCTGCTCGCAGTGATCGTGGTGTTGGGCTGGCAGGCCTGGCATCGCTATCAGAACAACCAGGCACAAGGTGCCTCGGCGCTGTACCAGCAACTGCTTGAAACGGCACTGACCCCAAGCGGTCAGGCCGATGCCGGTCAGGTCGCTGAAATCGCTGGCAAGCTGAAAAGCGAATTCGGCGGCACTGCGTATGCCCAGTACGGCAGTCTGTTCGTGGCCAAGGTCGCGGTGGACACCGGCAAGCTGGACGACGCAGCCAACGAGCTGAAAACCGTTTCCGACAAACCGGTCAACCCGACGCTGGGCGAGATCGCCCGTCAACGTCTGGCCCGCGTGCTGGCGGCACAGAACAAGGCGGAAGACGCGCTGAAGCTGCTCGACGGTCAAGTCGACAAGTCGTTCGAAGCCAGCCGTGAAGAACTGCGTGGCGACCTGCTGGTTCAACTGGGTCGTACCGACGATGCGTATGCGGCATACAAGAAAGCCAAGGCTGCGCTGTCCGAGCAATCGGCAGTGGGTGGCCTGCAAATGAAGCTCGACGATCTGGCGAAAGGGGATGCGTGACGTGATTCGTTGGAAACATGCAGCATTGCTGGCTCTGGCCGTTCTGGCCGCGGGTTGCAGCAGCAACAGCAAAAAGGAATTGCCTCCGGCGGAACTGGTCGACTTCAAACAGGAAGTGACCCTGCAAAAGCTGTGGAGCCGCTCGGTCGGTGACGGTCAGGGCGACATCTACAACATGCTGGTTCCAGCCATCGATGGCGAGAACATCTACGCTGCCGACGCCAATGGTCTGGTCATGGCCATTAACCGCAGCAGCGGTGACGTGGTCTGGAAGAAAGAACTCGAACAGCCTGTGTCCGGCGCCGTTGGTGTAGGTTCCGGTCTGGTCATGCTCGGCACCCTGCGTGGCGAAGTGATCGTGCTCGACGAATCTACCGGCGAGCAGAAGTGGAAGGCCAAGGCGACCAGCGAAGTGCTGTCCGCTCCGGCCACCAACGGTGACGTGGTCGTTGCCCAGACTCAGGATGACCGGGTCATTGGCTACGACGCCGCCACTGGCAATCAGCGCTGGATCTATGAAAGCAGTCCGGCGGTCCTGACCCTGCGCGGTACGGGCGCACCCCTGGTGACCAGCCAGTTGGCGGTCGCCGGTCTGTCGACTGGCAAGGTCGTGGCACTGGACACCACCAATGGTGTGCCGGTGTGGGAACAGCGGGTTGCGATTCCCCAAGGTCGCTCGGAGCTGGACCGCGTCGTCGACATCGACGGTGGCCTGCTGCTGTCGGGCAGCACCTTGTATGTCGCGACCTACCAGGGTCGTGTTGCGGGGCTGGATCTGCAGAGCGGCCGTGTGCTGTGGCAGCGTGATGCATCGAGCTATTCGGGCGTGGCCCAGGGCTTTGGCAGCGTCTACGTTTCCCTGGCCACCGGTACTGTAGAAGGCGTCGACGAGCGTTCCTCCACTGCACTGTGGAGCAACGATTCGCTGGCCCGTCGTCAGTTGGGTTCGCCCGAGGTGTTCTCCAGCTACGTGGCGGTCGGCGATATGGAAGGCTATCTGCACCTGCTGAGCCAGGTCGACGGTCATTTCGTCGCGCGTGAAAAAATCGACGGTGACGGCCTGCGCGCTCGTCCACTGGTCTCGGGCAACACCATTTACGTCTATGGCAACAGCGGCAAGCTGGAAGCGCTGACGATCAAGTAGTGGCTGTCTATGCTTGAGGAGGCTGGCTTTCGGCTTTCCTCTCGCGGCCCCGCCTGACGGGGCTTGCGGCACTTTTGGGTGCTGCTCCGAACTCCGGCCGCTGCCTTGCAGCGGCTTTTGTATTTTCTGAAATAACGAAGTGGAGAGCCGCATGGTTCCCGTAATCGCCCTGGTGGGTCGACCGAACGTCGGCAAGTCCACCTTGTTCAACCGCCTGACCCGCAGTCGCGACGCCATCGTCGGCGACCTGTCCGGTCTGACCCGCGATCGCCAGTACGGTGAGGCCAAGTGGCAAGGGCGTTCCTATATCGTGATCGACACCGGTGGTATCTCCGGTGACGAACACGGCATGGACGAGAAGATGGCCGAGCAGTCGCTGCTGGCCATCGAAGAAGCCGATGTCGTGCTGTTTCTGGTGGACGCCAAAGCAGGTTTTACCGCTGCCGACCAGATGATTGGCGAGCACCTGCGCAAGCGCAACAAAACCTCGTATGTCGTGGCCAACAAGGTCGACAACATCGACCCGGACATGGCTCGCGCCGAGTTCAGCCCGCTGGGTATGGGCGACGCGATCCCGATCGCGGGCGCACATGGTCGCGGTATCTCGCAAATGATGGAAATCGCCTTGGGCGAATTCCCGAAAGATGCGGATGAAGTAGAAGAGGGCGAAGAGGAAGACGTTGCTGAAGGCGAAGAAGCCAAGCGCATTCCTGGGCCGAGCGAGAAAGACGGCATCAAGATCGCCATCATCGGTCGTCCCAACGTCGGCAAGTCGACGCTGGTCAATCGCATGCTGGGTGAAGATCGGGTCATCGTCTATGACCAGCCCGGCACCACCCGCGACAGTATCTACATTCCGTTCGAGCGCAACGAAGAAAAGTACACGCTGATCGACACCGCCGGTGTGCGCAAGCGCGGCAAGATCCACGAGGAAGTCGAAAAGTTCTCGGTGGTGAAGACCCTTCAGGCCATCAAAGACGCCAACGTGGTGATCTTCGTGATGGACGCCCGCGAAGGCGTCGTGGATCACGATCTGAACCTGTTGGGCTTCGCACTGGAGTCCGGGCGCGCCATTGTCATTGCACTGAACAAGTGGGATGGCATGCAGCCGAGCGAACGCGACTACGTGAAGACCGAGTTGGAGCGTCGTCTGTTCTTCGTCGACTTCGCCGATATTCACTTCATCTCGGCGTTGCACGGTACGGGTGTCGGTAACCTGTATCAATCGGTACAGGCGTCGTTCAAGTCGGCGGTAACCCGCTGGCCGACCAGCCGTCTGACCCAGATCCTCGAAGACGCCATCAGCGAACACCAGCCGCCGATGGTCAATGGCCGTCGGATCAAGCTGCGTTACGCTCACTTGGGTGGCGCCAACCCGCCGCTGATCGTGATCCACGGCAACCAGGTCGAGAAGGTGCCGAAATCCTACGTGCGCTATCTGGAAAACACCTACCGTCGCGTGCTCAAACTGGTCGGCACGCCGATCCGCATCGAGTTCAAGGGCGGTGAAAACCCGTACGAAGGCAACAAGAACACGCTGACCGACCGCCAGGTCAACAAGAAGCGTCGCTTGATGTCGCACCACAAGAAAGCCGAGAAGAAGCGCAAGGATAAACGCTGATTCGGTAACGGACTTTCTTCGAAAAGGCGCCATTGGCGCCTTTTTTTGTATCCGTTTATTGGGCTATTCTGCCGGTTCCCCTGCCGTTCTGGAGCCGGGTGTAGAGCAGGAAGACCCATGATCACCAGCAAATTGCCGAACGTTGGCACCACCATTTTTACCGTGATGTCCCAGCTTGCAACCGAAACCGGGGCGATCAACCTGTCCCAAGGCTTTCCTGATTTCGACGGACCCGAAGCGCTGCGTGAAGCGCTCTGCCGCCACACCATGGACGGCCACAACCAGTACGCACCGATGGCCGGACTGCCCGCATTGCGTCAGCAAGTAGCGGCGAAAATCGCGCGTTGCTACGGACGCGAGGTGAACGTCGACACCGAAATCACCATTACGCCCGGCGCGACCCATGCGATCTTCTGTGCCATCCAGACCGTTATACGCGCAGGGGACGAAGTCATCGTCTTCGACCCGAGTTACGACAGCTATGAGCCGTCGGTCGAGCTGGCCGGTGGCCGCTGCGTTCATGTGCAATTGAAGAATGGCGACTTCTCCATCGATTGGGAACAGCTCAACGCTGCGCTGAGCCCCAAGACCCGCATGATCATCATCAACACGCCGCACAACCCCAGTGGTGCCTTGATTTCCCGTGCCGAACTGGACCAACTCGCGGCGCTGATTCGTGACCGCGATATTTATCTGGTCAGCGATGAGGTGTACGAGCATCTGGTGTTCGACGGTGTGAAACACGCCAGTGTTCTGGCCCATGAAGAACTCTACGCACGTGCATTCGTGGTCAGCTCTTTTGGCAAGACCTATCACGTCACTGGCTGGAAAACCGGCTATCTCGTCGCGCCTCCTGCGCTGACGGCCGAGATGCGCAAGATTCACCAATTCGTCGGCTTCTGCGGCGTGACCCCGTTACAGTGGGCGCTGGCGGATTACATGGCGGCCTGCCCTGAGCATGTCGAAGAGCTGCCTGCGTTCTATCAGGCCAAGCGTGACTTCTTCTGTGATCGTCTGGCGTCCTCGCGCTTCACGTTCACGCGCGCGGCAGGGACCTATTTCCAGATGGTCGATTACTCGCAGATTCGCCCGGATCTGAATGATGTCGAGATGTCGCTCTGGATGACCCGCGAACACGGTGTGGCGAGCATTCCGCCCTCGGTGTTCTACCAGAACCCGCCTGAAGGCCAGCGCCTGATTCGCCTGTGCTTTCCCAAGCGAGAGGAGACGTTGCGTCTGGCAGCGGAAAAACTATGCGCGATCTGAGTCAACTGCCGAACCTGAACATCGCTTTGGTTCAGACCACGCTGGTCTGGCACGACAGCGCGGCCAATCACGCTCATTTCGAAGAGCTGTTGTCTCAGGCCGAGGACGCTGATCTGGTGATCTTGCCGGAGATGTTCACCACGGGTTTCTCCATGGATTCTGAAACCTTGGCTGAGCCTGAAAACGGCGTCACCTCGACGTGGTTGTTGAGTCAGGCCAAACGCCTGAATGCCGTTATCACGGGCAGTGTCATTACGCGCACGGCCGATGGCAGCCACCGTAATCGCCTGCTGTGGGCGCGGCCTGATGGCGAGCTGCTGCATTACGACAAGCGCCACCTGTTCCGCATGGCTGGCGAGCACGAGCATTACAGCCCCGGCGAGCGCCAGGTGCAGTTCGAGCTCAAGGGGTGGCGGATTCGTCCGCTGATCTGCTACGACCTGCGCTTTCCGGTCTGGAGTCGTGATGCCCGTGACACCGACCTACTGCTGTACACCGCCAACTGGCCGGGGGCCCGCCGACAGCACTGGAACCGGTTGTTGCCTGCACGGGCCATCGAAAACCTGTGTTATGTGGCAGCGGTCAATCGGGTGGGGGTCGATGGCAAAGGCCTGTCCTACACCGGGGACAGTCAGGTGCTGGACTTCCAGGGCGAGAGCCTGCTGAACATCGGCGAGGCCGACGGCGTGTTTCACGTCAGTCTGTCCGCCGACAGCCTGGCCGCGTACCGGCAGAAATTCCCGGCATATCTCGACGCTGATACATACGAGATACACTAAAGTCATAGAGTTTACGGGGTGTGCGGTCGATAGCGATGTACCTAAACAGGAGATCCGTCATGACCAGTATCAGCACATCCTCGCTCAGCAGTTACACCAGCGCCTTCGCCGTAACGGTCAAGAAAGACACCACGACCACAGGCGCCGACAGCGACACGTCCACCACAGCCGCGGCCACGACTGCGTCCTCTACTTCGCAAACGTCGGCGTCGAGCGGTGCGTCGGGCGCAGGTGGCGCGGGCGGCGGTTCCAGCTCGTCCAGCGAAAGCGAGCAAGCGATCGAGAAGCTGGAGCAACAGATCAAGGAAACCCAGAAGCAGTTGCAAGAGCAGCAACAGCAACTGGCCGCCGCGCAAGCGGGCAGCGGCTCGGACGAAGAGAAATCTCAGCGCGCCATGGCCATTCAGGGCCAGATTTCCACGACCACCGCGACCTTGGCCACTCAAGAAGCGGCGCTGGCGCAACTGCAGCAGTCCGGCAGCATCAACACCACTGCGTAATTCGTTGTTCACGCAAAAGCGCTCCATGGTTCACACCGTGGGGCGTTTTCGTGCGCGCGACATAATGTTCTTCAGTTTTGTGTAAGCAGGCCGATACAAAGCGCACAGAACAGGAGTTCATTATGACTACCATCAATACAAGTTCGTTGAGCCCTTATCCCACTGCGTTCACGACGGCTGTCAGAAATGACGAATCCACGAAAAGTGAGGCAACCACGGTTAACGTGAATTTGCGGGGCAACGTGTACGAGCCGCCCAAGGCGGATGATTCCGGTATGACTCGCGAGCAGATGATCAAACAGTTGCAGGAGCAGATCAAAGAGACCCAGAAGATGCTGGAGCAACAACAGCAGCAACTGGCGGCAGCTCAGGCGAGCAAGGTCTCGGAAGAAGAGAAGGCTACGCAGGTCATGGCCATTCAGCAGCAGATCGCCGGGACTACGGCGCGATTGGCAGCGCAGCAAGCGGCACTGCTGGAGTTGATGAAAGGCACCGTAAACACCACGGCTTGATAAGTGCGCTGCAACGAAAAAGGCCCTGAAGCATTCACTTCAGGGCCTTTTTTGTCTTCCGCATATCCCTGTCGATACGCTATTGCCGGTCAAACATTCTTGTGGGAGCCGGCTTGCTGGCGAATAGGGTGGATCAGTCAACGCATCGTGGGCAGGCCTACCGTATTCGCCAGCAAGCCGGCTCCCACATGCGTTGTGCTGTGCCGGCAAAGCAGTCTGTTACGCGGCTTTAGCGATCTCGGCCTGAATCAGACCACGGTTCAGCGCGCTGAACAGGGCCTTGAAGCTGGCGGTGGTGATGTTTTCGTCGATGCCCACGCCATGGACTGCACGCTCGCCATTCACACGCAGTTCGATGTAGGCAGCGGCCTTGGCCGTGGTGCCCGCGCCGATGGCGTGTTCGTTGTAATCCATGATTTCTACGGGAACCGGCAGGCCGGCCACCAGCGCTTCCAATGCGCCGTTGCCCTTGCCACGCCAGTGCAAGTTGCTCTCGCCATCGCCCTTGCCGGTGACTTCGACTTCTACAGCGCTGTGGCCGTTTTCTTCCTGCAGACGGTGGCTGACCAGTGCATACGGCTTGTTGGCTTGCAGGTACTCGGTCTTGAACAGCGCGTAGATCTGCTGAGCGGTCATTTCCAGGCCCAGACGGTCGGTTTCACCCTGAACCACCTGACTGAACTCGATCTGCATGCGACGCGGCAGGGAGATGCCGTACTCCTGTTCCAGCAGATAGGTGATGCCGCCTTTGCCCGATTGGCTGTTGACGCGAATCACCGCCTCGTAGCTGCGACCGATGTCGGCCGGGTCGATTGGCAGGTAAGGCACTTCCCACAGCGCGTCTTCTTTCTGCTGGGCGAAGCCTTTGCGAATAGCGTCCTGGTGCGAGCCGGAGAACGCAGTGTGAACCAGATCGCCGACATACGGATGACGTGGATGCACCGGAATCTGGTTGCACTCTTCGACGACTTTGCGCACGCCGTCGATGTCGGAGAAGTCCAGTTGCGGGTTCAGACCCTGGGTGTACATGTTCAAAGCAACGGTCACCAGATCGACGTTACCGGTGCGCTCGCCGTTGCCGAACAGGCAGCCTTCGACGCGGTCGGCACCGGCCATCAGGCCCAGTTCAGTGGCGGCAACGCCGGTGCCCCGGTCGTTGTGGGTGTGCAGGCTGATGATCACACTGTCACGGCGGTTGATGTTGCGGCAGAACCACTCGATCTGGTCGGCGTAGATGTTCGGGGTGGCGACTTCAACGGTGGCAGGCAGGTTGAGGATCACCTTGTTCTGCGGCGTCGCGTTCCAGACTTCGACCACGGCGTCACAGACTTCTTTGGCGAAGTCCAGTTCGGTGGCACTGAACGTTTCAGGCGAGTACTCGAACTGCCACTGGGTTTCCGGCTGTTGTGCGGCGTATTTGACGAACAGCTTGGCCGCGTTGACCGCGATAGCCTTGATGCCGTCCTTGTCCTGGTTGAAGACGATGCGACGGAAAGACGGCGAGGTGGCGTTGTACAGGTGAACGATGGCCTTTTTGGCGCCACGCAGGGATTCGAAGGTGCGGGCGATCAGGTCTTCACGGCCTTGGGTCAGCACCTGAATGGTGGTGTCGTCCGGGATGTGGCCATCTTCGATCAGGGTGCGCACGAAGTCGAAGTCGGTTTGCGACGCCGCCGGGAACGAGGCTTCGATTTCTTTCACGCCCACTTGAACGAGGGTTTTCCAGAAACGCAGTTTCTTGACCGAATCCATTGGCTCGATCAGCGATTGGTTACCGTCGCGCAGGTCGGAACTGCACCAGATCGGCACTTCGGTAATGGTCTTGGAAGGCCAGGTACGGTCAGGCAGATCGATGGTTGGAAACGCGCGGTACTTCTTCGAGGGATCTTTGAGCATGGTCATTTGAATAATCCTTTTTGTACGCAGGGCCGAAAGAAGGCGGCCGGCCGGTTTGTCACGAGAATGCAGCGAAGGTGTAGCGTCGAGGCACCGCAATTCAGCCTGGCAGTCGTGCACTGACGAGACTGAGGCAGCGATGTTGACGCAGCAGGATGAGGGTTTGGGACGTTTTCATGTGTCCAACCGTAACCAATGGGGTGAAAGGTGGCAAGCAGTTGGGAAAAATTGGTAGCGGAACTCGGTAAAGCTGTGTTTGAAAGATTTTGTAGCGATTTGTCCGCTCTTTAAGCGATTTTATTGCTCAACACTTTTGGTCTGCGCAACCCGATCCCTGTTAGGAGTGAATGCGTCGTCAGGGCTGAAACGCATTGATGAAAATCGCCGGATCCACGCGCGCATCATTCAAGCTCACGTTCCAGTGCATGTGCGGCCCTGTCGCGCGGCCAGTCGAACCCACACGACCCACCACGCCACCTCGGGGCACGGCGTCGCCCACTTTCACATCGATCTTCGACATATGGCAGAACATGCTGATGAAGCCCTGTCCGTGATCCACGAACACGGTATTGCCGTTGAAGAAATAGTTGCCGATCAGAATCACCCTGCCTGCTGCCGGAGATTTGATCGGTGTCCCAGCGGGAACCGCGAAATCCAGACCTGCGTGGGGATTGCGCTCCTCACCGTTGAAAAAACGACGCACGCCGAATTTGCTCGACAGCGGGCCATCCACAGGCTTGTCCAGCAGCAGGTTGCTCGGCGTGACCGGGCTGAACGTGCGGTAGGCGCGGACCTGTACGTCCAGTTCCTGTTCGATGCGTTTCAGGTCGTCCGGGTTCGGGTTGACCTGGCGCTGGTTCTTCAAGGTGATGTGCTGCTCGGGGTATTTCTTGCTGCCCACCGCGAACGACAGCGTACGACCGCCGCTGGTCACCTGTTGTGAGGTACCCGGTTTGATGGTCAGAGGAATCCCGACGATGGCCAGCCAGCGCGCATCCTGATCTTTCACCACCAATACAGGTTTGCCCTGAAACGTGGCTTTCGGCGCTTGCGCTGAGGGGCCCAGATCGACCACCGCTACACCGCCTGGCACGGGCTTGTTCAGTAGACGCGAGAGGTAGCTGTCAGCGTGGGCGGGGAGGGCCAGGCACAGAGCGAGCGCTGCACCGGCCAGAGAACGGGAGATAAAAGGCAGCATCGATCAGTCCAGAAGGGAAAGGGTGACAGGCGTCAGGTGATTGTCTTCCACTCGCACCTGCAATTCGCCCTCGGCGAGTTTTGCCGTGAGGCGCTGGCCGGTGCGGGTTTGCTCGGCGCTGCGAACCGCCTTGCCGCGTTCGTCCAGCAAAATACTGTAGCCGCGACCGAGGGTGGCGAGCGGGCTGACCACATTCAGCGTCTGCACCTGACTCTGCAGTTGCAGGCGGCGGGTCTTGAGGTTTTCCTTGATCGCGCGGGGCAAGCGCTCGGCCAGCACGTCCAGCCGCTGACGCAGAAAGGCGAGGGTACGGCCGGGATGCTGCGCGGCCAGTCGGCTTTCCAGATGAGCCATGCGTGTAGCGCGTTTGTGCATCAGCAGCTCAAAGGCGCGACGCAGACGCATGTCCAGATCATCCAGATGCTGCGCGCGTTGACGCAGTCGTTCGCCCGGATGACGCAAGCGACGGGATATGCCGTCCAGACGCAACCGATCGCGCATCAGGCGGTCGCGCATGCGCGTGATCAGTCGCCGTTGCAGGTTTTCCACGCGACGATGAAGGTCGCTGGAATCGGGTGCCAGTAACTCTGCGGCAGCGGACGGCGTGGGCGCACGTACGTCGGCCACGAAGTCACTGATCGAAACGTCGGTTTCGTGGCCCACAGCGCTGACAATCGGTGTCACACACGCATCGATGGCGCGCGCGACGGCTTCTTCGTTGAAGCACCAGAGGTCTTCGAGCGAACCGCCGCCTCGGGCCAGGATCAGCGCGTCGAAGCCTCGCGAATCGGCCAGCTTCAACGCACGCACGATTTGGTTGATCGCTTCGCGGCCCTGCACAGCCGTCGGGATCAGTGTCAGTTCGACCTGCGGGGCACGGCGCTGGAAGACGCTGATGATGTCGCGAATCACCGCGCCCGTGGGCGAGCTGACAATGCCGATACGCTGTGGATGCAAGGGCAGGGCGACTTTGCGTTCGGCGCTGAACAGGCCTTCGGCGTTGAGCTTGTCCTTGAGCGCGTCGAAGGCCAGACGCAGTGCGCCATCGCCCGCGGGCTCGACCGTGTCGAGAATCAACTGATAGTCGCCACGGCCTTCGAACAATGAGACTTTGCCCCGGACTTTCACCGCCAGGCCGTCTTTCAGTGCCTGACGCACGCGTGCGGCGTTACTGCGGAACAGCGCGCAACGGACCTGCGCACCGCTGTCTTTCAGGGTGAAATAGACGTGGCCTGAGGCCGGGCGCGACAGGTTGGAAATTTCGCCCTCCACCCAGATGCTGGAGAACACATCTTCCAGCAGCACGCGCGCGCGGCCGTTGAGCTGGCTGACAGTGAGGACTTCCCGGTCAAGGCCGAGTCTTGCGAAGGGGTCTTTGATCATGCCGGGCATGATAAAGGGATTGGGGCGTGGGTCACCACCGTTGATGCAGGGCAGTGCGTTCTTTGGAGATACACATATGCCTGTGGGAGCCGGCTTGCTGGCGAAAGCACTGGGTCAGCCAACACATTTGTAGCTGACACAACGCATTCGCCAGCAAGCCGGCTCCCACAGGTATGGCGTCGAATAAAAGGCTTGGGTCTGGCGCGGTCAATGTGGGAGCCGCCTTAGTGGCGAATGCGGTTGACCCGTCAACATAGAATCTCCCACAAGCGCGGCGTCTGATCTCAACTGCAGCGGTGTTCATTTGCATTTCGAGTATGCTTGCCGCCGCCGCTCATCCATGGAGGACACAATGCTCGCGATTCTTGCCGATGTTTCCACTGCGTTCGATCAACTGGGGCTGACCCCGCTGGACTGGCTGCTCATCGAGGGCGGCGTGATCGCTGCTTATCTGGTCTTCGCCATCGCCGGATTCGGCACTGCATTGGTGGCAGGTCCTGTTCTCATCCACTTCATGCCGCTGTCGCGGATTATCCCCTTGCTGGTGATGCTGGATTTTCTCGCCGCCTTCAGCCATCTGCTGCCGTCGCGGCAATCCGTCGTGCGGGCCGAGTTGATGCGCATGGTGCCGTGCATGGCGGTCGGCTGTACTTTGGGCGTGGTATTTCTGCTTAACCTCAAATCTGACGTGCTGCTGTTATTAATGGGGCTGTTTCTGATCGGCTATTCGATCTATAGCTTGGCGGTGAAGGTGAGGCCAACGCAGTTGTCTGCCGCTTGGTCGATTCCGATGGGCACTACAGGTGGCTTGTTTGGCGCCCTATTCGGCAGCGGCGGATTTCTCTACGCGATCTACCTCAATGGTCGTCTGACTGATAAGGCACAGGCTCGCGCCACGCAGAATGCGCTCATCAGTTGCAGCACCATTGTGCGGCTGAGCCTGTTCGTGATCACGGGCGTTTACGCGCAACTGTCGCTGCTGGTCATGGCGGTCTGCCTGTTGCCCGCGATGCTGGTGGGGTCGTGGATCGGGCGTCATTTGGTTATGCGCCTCTCGCGAGAGATGTTCGTGCGTCTGGTGACCTGGATGGTGCTGATCAGTGGCATCACGTTGATCGGTCGCTACCTGGCAGGTTAAGCGCCATACTTGACGATCTCGGCGTTGGCATTAAGCTGCCGCCCCCGATCCCGTGTCCGCCAGGCCTTGTCATGAACACCCAAAGCATCATCGTGCCGCAAATCTCCAGCTTTCCTGCCCATGAGGTGAAGGCGCGAGCGATTTTGCGTTGGCTGGTGAAGCTGGAAGTGGTGGAAGAGTCGCTGAGCACCTGCGGGCGCAGTTTCAACCGCATGGCCTACGCCATTGGTCCCGGTGCGCGGCGCTTCGTCGAACACCCGGATGCGCTGCCCTACGGCAAGCCGGTCAATGGTCTGGAAATCGTGCTCAAGCGTTGCATCTACACGCCCCAGCAGGGGTTCAAGGAAGAGGCCGGGTGCCCGGAGTGCCGCCGCGAGATCGGCGAGGCGCTGTTCGACAGCCTGGAAGAATGGATGCCGGGGCACACCGACAACTTCATCTGTCCCGAATGCCGCTTCGAAGACGACATCAACGGCTTTCTGTTTCTTGACCCGTGTGGGTTTTCCAACCTGGGATTCATCTTCAACGACTGGCTGGATGCGGGCTTCAAAGCCAGCTTTCTCGAAGAATTTGCCGAGCGACTTGATCGTCCTGTGTCGTTCGTCAAAGTGCGTTTATAAAGAAGGGACGTGCGATAGAGCCGTTCCATTGTATTGATTATGAAATAGCCTGATCTTTACGTTGAGCAAGGGTAGGTGTCTGGGTATAATGGCGCGCTTCCATTTTCCCGCTCGGGAGCCCAGCGATGCTGCGTATCAGCCAAGAAGCCCTTACATTCGACGATATTCTCCTTGTGCCCGGTTATTCCGAGGTGCTTCCCAACGAAGTCAGTCTGAAAACCCGATTGACCCGTGGCATCGAACTGAACATCCCCCTCGTTTCTGCCGCTATGGACACCGTCACTGAAGCCCGTCTGGCCATCGCCATGGCTCAGGAAGGCGGCATCGGCATCATCCACAAGAACATGACCATCGACCAGCAAGCCGCTGAAGTACGCAAGGTCAAGAAGTTCGAAGCGGGTGTGGTCAAGGATCCGATCACCATCGAGGCTGACGCCACTGTTCGCGATTTGTTCGAACTGACCCGTCAACACAACATTTCCGGCGTTCCGGTTCTGCACGACGGCGAGCTCGTCGGCATCGTGACCTCCCGTGATGTGCGTTTTGAAAATCGTCTTGATGTCCCTGTCCGCGAAGTGATGACGCCCAAAGAGCGTCTGGTCACCGTCCGCGAAGGCGCTGACAAGAACGAAGTCCGCGAGCTGCTGCACAAGCACCGTCTGGAAAAAGTGCTGATCGTTGACGGCAAGTTCGCACTCAAAGGCATGATGACCGTCAAGGACATCGAGAAAGCCAAAGCCTACCCGCTGGCCAGCAAGGATGATCAAGGTCGTCTGCGCGTTGGCGCTGCGGTCGGCACCGGCAAAGACACGGGCGAGCGCGTCACCGCGCTGGTTGCAGCAGGCGTTGACGTCATCGTCGTCGACACCGCTCACGGTCATTCCAAGGGCGTGATCGACCGCGTTCGCTGGGTCAAACAGAACTTCCCTGAGGTTCAGGTCATCGGCGGCAACATCGCCACCGGCGAAGCGGCTCGCGCACTGGTTGAAGCAGGCGCTGACGGCGTGAAAGTCGGTATCGGCCCAGGTTCGATCTGCACCACCCGTATCGTTGCCGGTGTCGGCGTGCCGCAAATCAGCGCCGTTGCCAACGTCGCCGCTGCGCTGGAAGGCACTGATGTTCCTCTGATCGCCGATGGCGGCATCCGTTTCTCCGGTGACTTGTCCAAAGCCATCGTTGCAGGCGCCTATAGCGTGATGATGGGGTCGATGTTCGCCGGTACCGAAGAAGCGCCGGGCGAAATCGAACTGTTCCAGGGTCGCTCCTACAAGGCTTACCGCGGCATGGGTTCGCTGGGCGCGATGTCCCAGGCGCAAGGCTCTTCCGACCGCTATTTCCAGGATTCGTCCGCAGGTGCCGAGAAACTGGTACCGGAAGGTATCGAAGGTCGCGTTGCCTACAAGGGCTCGCTGTCTGCCATCATCCATCAACTGATGGGCGGCCTGCGTTCCTCCATGGGCTACACCGGTAGCGCCAACATTCAGGAAATGCGCACCAAGCCTGAATTCGTTCGCATCACCGGTGCAGGCATGGCCGAATCCCACGTTCACGACGTGCAGATCACCAAAGAAGCGCCGAACTATCGCGTAGGGTGATTGGAAATGCGCCCGGTGATTCGGGCGCGTTTCAAGAATTCTGTAGCGGGGCTGTTCATTACAGCCCCGTCTTGTTTCTGATTTTCGACGAGAATGACTCATGGCCCTCGACATTCACGCCCACCGTATCCTCATCCTGGACTTCGGTTCTCAATACACCCAACTGATCGCCCGTCGCGTACGTGAAATCGGCGTGTACTGCGAACTGCACCCGTTCGACATGGACGACGAAGCGATTCGCGAATTCGCTCCCAAAGGCGTCATCCTCGCCGGTGGTCCCGAGTCCGTGCACGAAGCCGACAGCCCGCGTTGCCCGCAAGCGGTATTTGACCTGGGCGTGCCGGTTTTCGGCATCTGCTACGGCATGCAGACCATGGCTGAGCAACTGGGCGGTAAGGTTGAAGGCTCCGATCTGCGTGAGTTTGGCTATGCCCGTGTTGATGTCGTCGGCAAGAGCCGCCTGCTCGACGGTATCGAAGACCATGTCGATGCTGACGGCCTGCTGGGCCTTGACGTCTGGATGAGCCACGGTGACAAAGTCACCAAACTGCCTTCCGAATTCCACATTTTGGCCAGCACCCCAAGCTGCCCGATCGCTGGCATGGCTGATGACGCTCGCGGCTACTACGGCGTGCAGTTTCACCCGGAAGTGACCCACACCAAGCAAGGCGGTCGCATCCTGTCGCGTTTCATCCTCGACATCTGCGGTTGCGAAGCCCTGTGGACGCCGTCGAAGATCGCTGAAGACGCCATCGCTCAAGTTCGCGCTCAAGTGGGCACTGACAATGTGCTGCTGGGCCTGTCCGGCGGTGTTGACTCCTCGGTGGTTGCGGCGCTGCTGCACAAAGCGATCGGCGATCAACTGACCTGCGTGTTCGTCGACAACGGCCTGCTGCGCCTGCACGAAGGCGAGCAAGTGATGGCTATGTTCGCCGAGAACATGGGCGTCAAAGTGATTCGCGCCAACGCCGAAGATCAGTTCCTCAACAATCTGGCCGGTGAAGCCGACCCAGAGAAGAAGCGCAAGATCATTGGCCGCACGTTCATCGACGTATTCGATGCCGAGTCGGCCAAACTGCACAACATCAAATTCCTGGCTCAGGGCACCATTTATCCTGACGTGATCGAGTCCGCTGGCGCCAAGAGCGGCAAGGCTCACGTCATCAAGTCGCACCACAACGTGGGCGGCCTGCCGGAAGAAATGAACCTGAAACTGGTCGAGCCACTGCGCGAACTGTTCAAGGATGAAGTCCGCCGTCTGGGTCTGGAGTTGGGCCTGCCGTACGACATGGTCTATCGCCACCCGTTCCCGGGGCCGGGCCTGGGCGTGCGTATCCTGGGTGAAGTGAAGAAGGAATATGCCGACCTGCTGCGCCGTGCGGACCACATCTTCATCGAAGAACTTCGTAAAGCCGACTGGTATCACAAAGTCAGCCAGGCCTTCGTCGTTTTCCAGCCGGTGAAATCGGTTGGCGTGGTCGGTGACGGCCGTCGTTACGCCTGGGTTGTGGCTCTGCGTGCTGTGGAAACCATCGACTTCATGACCGCGCGCTGGGCACACCTGCCGTACGAACTGCTGGAGACCGTCAGCGGCCGGATCATCAACGAGATCGATGGCATCTCCCGCGTCACGTATGACGTGTCGAGCAAGCCGCCAGCGACGATCGAGTGGGAATGATACTGAGCGTCTAACCTCGCGCAGTAGTAAAGCCGGATGCAGCCTCTTACAGGTTTCATCCGGCTTTTTCATTTCTGCACGGTGGCGCCAGATGCGGTGCGGCGCTGCCTGCCGCTCGTGTGTTCGATTGCTACGAAATATGTACTGCGCCCAGAGTTCGCTTATTTTTCCTCAAGTGCAGGTGTATCGTGTTTGCCCCTCGCAAGGCCTCTCGCCAAGCGTTTTATCCTCACTTGATTTCATGAAGGTGCGCGATCGGATGTCCTTTACCCGTCGACAAATTCTCGGAGGGCTGGCCGGTCTTGCCGTCGTCGGCCTAGGTGCGGGCGGTGCTTCGCGCTACTGGCTCGGCCAGCGTGGGCCGGGAGAAGGCCACGATTACGAACTGATCGCTGCGCCGCTGGACGTCGAGCTGGTGCCCGGTTTCAACACCCCTGCATGGGCCTTCGGCGCAACAGCGCCGGGAACCGAGTTGCGAGTGCGTCAGGGTGAGTGGTTGCGGGTGCGGTTCATCAACCGTTTGCCGGTCGAGACCACCATCCACTGGCACGGCATTCGTCTGCCACTGGAAATGGACGGCGTGCCTTATGTGTCCCAACTGCCGGTCAAGCCGGGTGAATACTTCGATTACAAGTTCCGCGTACCGGACGCAGGTAGTTATTGGTATCACCCCCACGTCAGCAGCAGCGAAGAGCTGGGACGCGGGTTGGTTGGGCCACTGATTGTCGAAGAGCGCGAGCCCACCGGATTTGCCCATGAGCGTACCGTTAGCCTGAAAAGCTGGCATGTGGATGAGCAGGGCGCGTTTACAGAATTCAGCGTCACCCGCGAGGCCGCTCGCGAAGGCACGGCCGGGCGGCTTTCGACCATCAACGGGGTGCCTCAAGGTGTGGTGGAGTTGCCTGCGGGGCAGATCACCCGCGTGCGCATTCTCAACCTCGATAACACCGTCACCTATCGGCTGAACCTGCCGGATGCCAACGCGATGATTTATGCGCTGGACGGCAACCCGGTCAAGCCCCGCCCACTGGGCAAGGATTACTGGCTCGGGCCGGGGATGCGAATCTGTCTGGCGATCAAGGCCCCGGCAGTGGGCGAAGAGTTGTCCCTGCGTAACGGCCCCGTCCGTTTGGGCACGTTTCGTTCCGTTGCCAGCAATGACGCGCCGGGTGACTGGCCGCCCGAGCTGCCTGCCAACCCGGTGGCCGAACCGGATCTGGCCAACGCCGAGAAGCTCAACTTCAATTTCGAGTGGGCAGGCGCGGTGTCCGTCAACGTCGACAATGGCAAGCCGCCGAGCCTCTGGCAGATCAACGGCCAGGCGTGGGACATCACCGACAAGACCTGCGCCGACAGACCCATCGCCAAACTGGAGAGGGGCAAGAGCTACATCTTCGAACTGAAGAACATGACCCAGTATCAGCACCCGATTCATTTGCATGGCATGAGCTTCAAGGTGATTGCGTCGAATCGCAAAGAAGTCATTCCGTATTTCACCGACACCTACCTCTTAGGGCGAAACGAGCGCGCACGGGTCGCGCTGGTAGCGGATAATCCCGGTGTGTGGATGTTCCACTGCCATGTGATCGATCACATGGAAACCGGTCTTATGGCAGCTATCGAGGTTTCTTAATGCGGCAGCCGCAAATCATTGATCGCAGCCGCGATCAGCATTTCATGCGTGAGGCCCTGGCGCTCGCCGCCGAAGGGGCGATGCTGGGCGAGGTGCCGGTGGGCGCTGTAGTGGTTCACGACGGCGTGATTATTGGCCGCGGTTATAACTGCCCGATCAGCGGCAGCGACCCCAGCGCCCACGCCGAGATGGTCGCTATTCGAGCGGCGGCGCAGGCGGTGAGCAATTATCGCCTGCCGGGTAGCACGCTGTACGTCACACTGGAGCCGTGCAGCATGTGTGCGGGGCTGATTGTGCATTCGCGCATCGGTCGAGTGGTTTATGGGGCAGCGGAGCCGAAGGCAGGGGTGGTGCAGAGTCAGGGGCAGTTCTTCAGCCAGCCGTTCCTTAATCATCGCGTGCTGTTCGAGGGCGGCGTGCTGGCGGAGGAGTGCGGGACGATTTTGAGTGAGTTTTTCAAGATGAGAAGGGCGAAGGGGTAGGCGTGTATCAAGTCACCGCCTTCCCTGTGGGAGCGAATTCATTCGCGATAGATGTATCAGGCGATAGGTATACGTCGTTTGCACCGGCCTCTCGCGAATGAATTCGGCCCCACAAAGGCTCGGCGTTCGATTCAGACTGGAAACACTAAAGCGGCGCCTTGTCTTCCGGCGGTTTGGTCTTGTCCACACCCGGCACATGTAGATTACCTTCGGCGATCTGGCTGCCTTCCAGCTGCGGTTGTGTGACCCACGTCAGGATGTCGTAATAGCGACGGATGTTGGCCACGAAGCTGACGGGCTCGCCGCCGCGCGCATAGCCATAACGGGTTTTGCTGTACCACTTCTTCTGTGACAGACGTGGCAGCATTTTCTTCACGTCCAGCCACTTGTTCGGATTCAGCCCTTCGCTCTCGGCCATTTTACGCGCGTCATCGAGGTGGCCGGTGCCGATGTTGTAGGACGCCAGCGCAAGCCACGTGCGATCCGGTTCCTGAATCGTATCGTCGAGTTGTTCTTTCACGTAGGCAAAATACTTGGCGCCGCCCTGAATGCTCTGTTTGGCGTCCAGCCGGTTGGAAACCCCCATGGCCTGCGCCGTGCTTTGGGTCAGCATCATCAGCCCACGAACGCCGGTTTTGGACGTGACAGCCGGTTGCCAGAGCGATTCCTGGTAACCAATGGCAGCCAGAAGGCGCCAGTCGACCTGTTCTTCCTTGGCCGCCGCCTGGAAGTGCTTCTCATATTTGGGCAGACGTTCCTGCAAATGCTGAGCGAAGGTGTAGGCGCCGACATAACCAAGGACGTCCACATGCCCGTAGTAGCGGTCCTTGAGCCGCTGGAGCATGCCGTTTTTCTGCATCTTGTCGAGGAAGGCGTTGATCTCGTTCAGCAGGCTGTTGTCATCGCCCAGTGCCACGGCCCAACGTTGATCGCGGCCATCACCCAGATCGAACGCCACGCGTACGTTAGGGAAATACACCTGGTTCATCGCCAGTTCGTTGGAGTCCACCAGTGTCAGGTCGATCTGGCCTTCATCCACCATGCGCAACAAGTCAACGACTTCAACCTGGTCCGACTCTTCGTAATTGATGCCGGGGTACTTGACCTTTAGCGCTGCCAGTTGCTCGGCGTGGCTGCTGCCTTTGAGAACGAGGATTTTCTTGCCCACCAGATCGCCGGGGTCGGTGGGCCGGGACTGGCCATTGCGGTAAATGACCTGGGGCGTGACTTCCAGATACGAATGAGAGAAACGCACCTGTTTGGCGCGGTTCTCGGTGCTGACCAGTCCGGCGGCCGCCAACACAGGCCCTCCGGGTTTGTTCATCTGGTCGAACAGGTCGTCGAGGTTGTCGGCGGTTTCGATCTTCAGTTCAACGCCCAGATCGTCGGCGAAACGCTTCACCAGTTCGTACTCGAAACCGGTTTCACCGTTGCGATCCTGGAAGTAGGTAGCCGGGCTGTTGCGGGTGACCACGCGCAGCACGCCATCCTCCTTGACTCGTTCCAGTGTGTTGGGTTTTTCAACACAGGCGCCGAGCAGCAGGAAGATTCCGGTTGCGATGAGCCACTTGGCACAGCGTGGGCGGAAATCCGATGGGGAAAACATCGGTGCAGTATACGCAAAGCGCGTTGAGCGCCATATCTCGACAGAGCAGGTTGCGTCTGATAGAGCACACAGTTTTTTAATGGATTTTTCCGGCAAACCGTCTCGCACCGACATTCGGGTGTCGCGCGACCTTCGTTTCGGGTGCCGAAAGGTCGCGTTTAGGCTAGAATGCACGGCCTCAAAGCACACCCCCTTCCCCGAGGCTGTCCCGACGATGTTGATCCTGCGTGGTGCTCCCGCCCTTTCCGCCTTCCGCCACAAGAAATTACTTGAGCAGCTGACCGACAAGGTTTCGGCTGTCAGTGGCCTGTACGCTGAATTCGCTCACTTCGCTGAAGTAACCGGCGTTCTGGACGAGACGGAGCAACAAGTCCTTGCCCGTCTGCTGAAATACGGCCCGAGCGTGCCGGTTCAGGAGCCTCGCGGTCGTCTGTTCCTGGTGTTGCCGCGTTTCGGCACCATCTCGCCATGGTCGAGCAAGGCCACGGACATCGCGCGCAACTGCAGCCTGACCAAGATCCAGCGCATCGAGCGCGGTATTGCCTTTTATGTAGAAGGCCAGTTCAGCGACGCTGACGCGCAAGTCATCTCGGATGCGCTGCATGACCGCATGACTCAGGTCGTGCTCGCCGCGCTGGAAGAGGCCTCGGGCCTGTTCAGCCACGCGCAGCCCAAGCCACTCACCGCCGTGGACGTGTTGGGTGGCGGTCGCGCCGCACTGGAAAAAGCCAACGTCGATCTGGGGCTGGCCCTGGCTGAAGACGAAATCGATTATCTGGTCAACGCCTTCGTTGGCCTCAAGCGCAACCCGCACGACATCGAACTGATGATGTTCGCCCAGGCGAACTCCGAGCACTGCCGCCACAAGATTTTCAACGCCAGTTGGGACATCGACGGCCAGAGCCAGGAAAAAAGCCTGTTCGGCATGATCAAGAACACCTATCAGATGCACAACGAAGGCGTGTTGTCGGCTTATAAAGACAACGCTTCGGTCATCGTGGGTAGCGTTGCCGGTCGTTTCTTCCCGAACCCTGAAACCCGTCAGTACGGCGCGGTGCAGGAGCCGGTACACATCCTGATGAAGGTCGAGACCCACAACCACCCGACCGCCATTGCACCGTTCCCGGGCGCATCCACCGGTTCCGGTGGCGAGATCCGCGACGAAGGTGCTACCGGTCGTGGCGCCAAGCCGAAGGCGGGTCTGACCGGCTTCACCGTTTCCAACCTGAACATTCCGGGTTTCGAGCAGCCTTGGGAAAAGCCGTACGGCAAGCCTGAGCGCATCGTCACGCCGCTGGACATCATGATCGAAGGCCCGCTGGGCGGCGCTGCGTTCAACAACGAATTCGGCCGTCCAGCCCTGACCGGCTATTTCCGTACCTTCGAGCAATCGATCAAGACCCCGCGCGGCGAAGAAGTCCGTGGCTACCACAAGCCGATCATGCTGGCCGGTGGTATGGGCAACATCCGTGAAGAGCACGTGCAAAAGGGCGAAATCACTGTCGGCGCCAAGCTGATCGTGCTCGGCGGCCCGGCGATGCTGATCGGGCTGGGCGGCGGCGCTGCGTCTTCCATGGCCACCGGCACCAGTTCGGCGGATCTGGACTTCGCCTCGGTCCAGCGTGAAAACCCGGAAATGGAGCGTCGTTGCCAGGAAGTCATCGACCGTTGCTGGCAGTTGGGTGACAAGAACCCGATCGCGTTCATCCACGACGTCGGCGCTGGTGGTATCTCCAACGCCTTCCCGGAACTGGTCAACGATGGCGGCCGTGGCGGTCGCTTCGAACTGCGCAACGTGCCGAACGACGAGCCGGGCATGGCGCCGCACGAAATCTGGAGCAACGAATCCCAGGAGCGTTACGTGCTGGCCGTCAGCGCCGTCGATTTCGAGCGTTTCCAGGCGATCTGCGAACGCGAACGTTGCCCGTTCGCCGTCGTGGGCGAGGCGACCGAAGAGCCGCAACTGACCGTTACTGACAGCCATTTCAACAACACGCCGGTGGACATGCCGCTGGAAGTGCTGCTGGGCAAGCCGCCACGCATGCATCGCAGCGCCACCCGCGAAGCTGAACTGGGCGATGATTTCGACCCGAATACCCTGAATCTGGAAGACAGCGTTCAGCGCGTATTGCGTCACCCCGCCGTGGCCAGCAAGAGCTTCCTGATCACGATCGGCGACCGCACCATTACCGGTCTGGTCAACCGCGACCAGATGGTCGGCCCATGGCAGGTGCCGGTGGCGGACGTGGCCGTAACCGCCACCAGCTTCGACGTGTACACCGGCGAATCCATGGCGATGGGCGAGCGTACCCCACTGGCGCTGCTGGATGCTCCGGCGTCCGGGCGCATGGCAATTGGTGAAACCATCACCAACATCGCGGCGTCGCGCATCGAGAAGATTTCCGACATCAAATTGTCGGCCAACTGGATGTCCGCTGCCGGTCACCCTGGCGAAGACGCGCGTCTGTACGACACCGTCAAGGCTGTGGGTATGGAACTGTGCCCTGAGTTGGGCATCACCATTCCGGTGGGCAAGGACTCCATGTCCATGAAAACCCGCTGGAGCGACGAAGGCACCGAGAAAACCGTGACCTCGCCGCTGTCGCTGATCATCACCGGTTTTGCGCCGGTGACTGACGTGCGCAAGACCCTGACCCCGCAACTGCGCATGGACAAGGGCGAAACGGACCTGATCCTGATCGACCTGGGCCGTGGCAAGAACCGCATGGGCGCGTCGATTCTCGCGCAGACCCACGGTCTGCTGGGCCAGGCTGCGCCGGACGTGGACAACGCCGAAGACCTGAAAGCGTTCTTCGCCGTGATCCAGGGCCTGAACGCCGACGGCCATCTGCTGGCCTATCACGACCGTTCCGACGGCGGTCTGATGACCACCGCGCTGGAAATGGCCTTCGCCGGTCACTGCGGTCTGAACCTGAAGCTGGAAACCCTGACCAGCAAGGTTGAGAAAGCCGCTGCCATCCTGTTCAACGAAGAGCTGGGTGCCGTGATTCAGGTGCGTCAGGACGCGACCCCTGTCGTGCTCGCGCAGTTCAGCGCAGCCGGTCTGGGCGAAGACTGCGTGGCGGTCATCGGCAAGCCGATCAACAACAGCGAAATCACTATCAGTCTGAACGGCGAAGAACTGTTCAAGGGCGACCGTCGTTTGCTGCAACGCCAGTGGGCGGAAACCAGCTACCAGATCCAGCGTCTGCGTGATAACGCCGATTGCGCCGATCAGGAATTCGACGCACTGCTGGAAGAAGACAACCCGGGCCTGAACGTCAAGCTGGGCTATGACGTCAACGACAACATCGCTGCGCCTTACATCAAGAAAGGTGTGCGCCCACAAGTGGCGATCCTGCGTGAGCAGGGTGTGAACGGCCAAGTGGAAATGGCTGCTGCGTTCGACCGCGCCGGTTTCGCCTCGGTTGATGTGCACATGAGCGACATCCTGGCGGGCCGCGTTGACCTGAACGCGTTCAAAGGTCTGGTGGCATGCGGTGGCTTCTCGTACGGCGACGTACTGGGTGCCGGTGAAGGCTGGGCCAAGTCCGCGCTGTTCAACGCTCGCGCACGTGACGCGTTCCAGGGCTTCTTCGAGCGTACCGACAGCTTCGCCCTGGGCGTGTGTAACGGTTGCCAGATGATGTCGAACCTCAGCGAATTGATTCCGGGCAGTGAGTTCTGGCCGCACTTCGTGCGCAACCGTTCGGAGCAGTTCGAAGGGCGTGTGGCGATGGTGGAAATCCAGAAGTCGGCGTCGATCTTCCTGCAAGGCATGGCCGGTTCGCGTATGCCGATCGCCATCGCCCACGGCGAGGGCCATGCGGAATTCAAATCGCCAGAAGCGCTGCTGGAAACCGACGTGTCGGGCACCGTGGCCATGCGTTTTGTCGACAACCACGGCAAGGTTACCGAAACCTATCCGGCCAACCCGAACGGCTCGCCGCGCGGTATCACCGGCCTGACCACTCGCGACGGTCGCGTCACCATCATGATGCCGCACCCTGAGCGTGTGTTCCGTGCCGTGAACAACTCGTGGCGTCCGGATGAGTGGAACGAAGACGGCGCGTGGATGCGTATGTTCAGAAACGCGCGCGTCTGGGTGAACTGATACGCGATGTACAAGCTCGCCTTCTTCGTGCCGCCGAGCCATGTGGAGCAGGTCAAAAGCGCGTTGTTCGCCGCCGGTGCAGGGCGAATCGGCGCGTATGACAGCTGCTCATGGCAGGTGCTCGGTCAAGGCCAGTTCCGCCCGCTGGACGGCAGCCAGCCGTTCATTGGGCAGGCTGGCCAGGTCGAGACGGTGGACGAGTGGAAGGTCGAGCTTGTGGTGGCCGATGAGTTGATTCAGCAGGCGGTGGCGGCCCTCAAAAACACCCACCCCTACGAAACCCCGGCTTATGAAGTGTGGAAGCTCGCGGATTTCTAGCGTCCACCGCAAATTCTCTGTAGCAGTCACCTTCCGTTAACCATCCCCCGCAACGCCTCACTCAGCCCTTGAGCGTCATTCCCCACCAACACATGCCACACGCCATCCCCCAGATTTCTCACCCCTTGAGAGCCCAGTGCGTCCAGTTGATTGACCGCTAGCGTTTGTCCTTCCTTTAATTGCACGCGCAGGCGCGTCAGGGCCACGCATTCGACACTCATCACCGCCTTGCCGCCCAGTGCGGTGAACCATTGCTCTGCTTGAACGCGGTTGATGAACTGGCCCGTTGCAGCATCAACGGTCGGGATAGTCACCGAACCTCCTGTCGCATGCGGCAGGGCATTACGCAGTTCATCCGCCAGCCCATCCGCCATTGGCCCCACCACCACCTGCAGGCTCCCTGCATTGCCTGGCCTCACCACCGCCATCGCGCCGAGGGTTTTCAACTCACTGTCCTGCGCCTTGCTGCGGTCCACCAGTTGCAGGCGCAGGCGCGTGGTGCAGGCATCAATGCTCAGCAGGTTGTCGGCGCCGCCCAACGCCTTGATATACGCCCCTGCACGATCACTTTGCGTCATATGAGAGGCGCTGGTCGCCGCCTGTTCGCGGCCCGGCGTCTTCAGGTTGAAGCGCTTGATGCACTGATCGAAGACCACGTAGTACACCAGCGCGTAGGCCAGCCCCAGCGGGAAGACCAGCCAGCCATTGGTGGACTTGCCCCAGCCCAGCGCCATGTCGATGGCGCCACCGGAAAACGTGAAGCCCAAATGGATATTCAGCAGGTTCGCCAGCGCCATCGAAAGGCCGGTCAACAGCGCATGCAGTACGTACAACAGGGGCGCAAGGAACATGAAGGCGAATTCGATGGGTTCGGTCACACCCGTCAGCGCCGAGGTCAGGGCCATCGACAGCAGGATTCCGCCGATCAGCTTGCGTTGCTCCGGCAGCGCGTTGCGGTACATCGCCAGGCAAGCCGCAGGCAGGCCGAAAATCATCATGGGAAACATGCCGGTCATGAACTGGCCTGCGTGGGGATCGCCGGCGAAGTAACGCGCCAGATCGCCCGTCACCGCGCGTCCGGTGTCCGGGTCCGAGAAAGTGCCGAAGACGAACCACACCAGATTGTTCAGGATATGGTGCAGGCCGGTGATGATCAGAATGCGGTTCATCACCCCGAAGAAGAACGCGCCGATGCTCCCGCTTTCCAGCATCAGTTGGCCCAGCCCATTGATGCTCTGCTGAACCGGCGGCCAGATCAGGCCGAACAACAGGCCCAGTGCCACCGCCGAAAGACCCGTGACAATCGGCACGAAGCGCCGTCCGCCAAAGAATGCCAAGTACTCGGGCAGGGCGATGTCCTTGAAGCGGTTGTACATCGCGCCGCCCAGCAACCCGGCAATGATCCCGGCGAGCATGCCCATGTCGATGTGCGGGTCGAGCACCTTGAGCGTCGAGGTCATCACCAGATAGCCAATCGCGCCGGCCAGCCCGGCAGTGCCGTTGTTGTCGCGGGCAAACCCCACGGCGATGCCGATGGAAAAGATCAATGCCAGGTTGCTGAAGATCGCATTGCCCGCCGAGTGGATGATTGCGATGTCCAGCAGGTCAGTGTCGCCCAGGCGCAGCAGCAATCCGGCAATGGGCAGAATGGCGATGGGCAGCATCAACGCGCGCCCCAGTCGCTGTAACCCCTCGATGAAGTGTTGATACACGGCGTCTCTCCTTGGGTTGTTTGTTCTTGTTATTCAGGCGATGACTGCGCGAGGCAGGACTTGAGTCTGAAACGTCCGACAGGCCTCGCGGACGGCTTGCGCGCTGGTCAGGGTCAACAGGTGCTGTGCCAGTGCCTGACATTGCCGGGTGTCCAGATCGCGCACCTGTGCCTTGATTTCAGCGACGTGTGGCGGGCTGACCGACAACTCGCGCACGCCCAGCCCGATCAGCGCAGCCGTTGCCAGCGGGTCTGACGCCAACGCGCCACACACGCCAACCCAACGGCTTTTCGCGTCGGCGGCAGAGCAGGTCATGGCGATCAATCTGAGCAAGGCCGGATGCAGAGCGTCGACACGCGCGGCGAGCCCGGCGTGATCACGGTCCATCGCCAGGGTGTACTGCGACAGGTCGTTGGTGCCGATGGACAGAAAGTCAGCGTGTTCGGCCAATTGGTCGGCGAGCAGCGCGGCGGATGGCACTTCGATCATCACGCCCAGTTCGGGACGTTCGGTGAGTCCCGTTTCCTGTGCGAGTTCGTCGATGCGCGCCCGCACCGCCAGCAACTCGCTGACTTCGGTGATCATCGGCAGCAGGATTCGGCAGCGCGCCAAGGGGCGAACCCGCAACAGCGCACGCAGTTGGTGATCGAGCAGTTCGGGACGTGCCTGGCCCAGACGAATGCCGCGCAGGCCCAGCACCGGATTGGCTTCGGCGGGGAGGGGCAGGTAATCCAGTTGCTTGTCGCCGCCGATGTCGATGGTGCGAATGATCACCGACTTCTCGGGCATGGCGTCGAGCACCGATTGGTACGCCGACAATTGCTCCTCTTCGGTCGGTGCGGTGCTGCGGTCGACGAACAGGAATTCCGTGCGCAGCAGGCCCACGCCGTCCGCGCCGTTGAGTTGAGCGTTCTCGGCATCAGCACGGGACACGACGTTGGCAGCGACATCGATAACCACGCTGTCTCGCGTCAGCGCAGGTGGGTGGGCCTGTTGCTGCTGAAGCTGGCGTCGCTCGAAACGTTGTGTGCGAAGTGTCTGAATTTCCCGCAGGCGAGCGTCATCAGGCTTGAGTTCAAGGCGCCCGTTATCGGCATCCAGTACGGTTTCATGGTTTTGCGCGACATTGAACAACTCGGGACCCATCGCCACCAGACAGGGCAAACCTTTGCCGCGAGCCAGAATGGCGACGTGGGATGTGGCGCCGCCGTTGGCCATGCAGATGCCGCCGATACCGCAGCGTTCCAGCATCAACAGGTCCGAGGGTGTCAGCTCATGGGCGACGATGATGGCGCCTGGTGGTATCTCCACATCGCGAGCGTCACCCAACAAGTTCAACAGCACCCGCTGGCGAAGATCGCGCAGGTCGTTGGCACGTTCGGCGAGCAACGGGTTGTCGAGTTTTTCCAGCATTGTGCACTGGGCCAATACTGCCTGGCTCCAGGCATGGGTGGCACTGCGGCCTTGATCGATGGCATCGTACGCGGCGTCGAGCAAGGCCGGGTCTTCGAGCATTGCCAAATGGGTGGCAAAAATCGCGCTTTGCTCGTGATGACCAGAGTCGACCGATGCGCTGATATCGGCGCGGACCTCTACCAGTGCGTGGCTCAGAATCTGGTGTTGTTCTTCTGGTCGGTGATCGCCGGTGTCTTCATCCAGTTCGATTGTGTCCAGCCGAAACAGCGGCCCGCTGATCAGGCCGGGGGAGGCAATGACGCCGTGCATGACGCCTTGCTCGGTATTCGGGTGGGCACGAGGAGGGATGGCTGCCAGCGGGGCGTGGGATGTATCGTCAGCGGAAGGTGTCGACAGTGCCTTGAGCAGCGCCTGTAACGCGATGTCGCTGTCATGCCCCAGGCACACCACTTCCACTTCATCCTGCTCCGCCACGCCCAGTCCCATCAGGCCGGTCACGCTGTCGGTGGATGCACTGACCCCGGCAAAGTGCAGCTCGACCTGGCTGGCAAACTGGCGAGCGGTCTGACGCACCATAGCTGCCGGGCGGGCATGCAGGCCACCGGAGTGGGCCACGCGAATACGACCGCGGGCCTGGCTGGCCTGAACACCGCTATCTGAGGTGTTTTGTGTGTTTTGGGCCAACGAAGTGACGACCAGCAGCGGCTCTCCGACGTTGGCTGCGCCTGGCCCACGGACGGGGGACAGCGCGAACTGATCGCCGTTAAGCAGAATCAGGGGGCTGATCAGACTGCGGCTTTTGCAAGCCACCTTGTCCAGATCGAAGCGCAGCAATGGCTGGCCTTGCTCGATCCGCTGACCGTCCGTCACCAGCGCTTCAAATCCGTCGCCGTTGAGTCCGACGGTGTCGATGCCCACATGCAGCAGCCATTCGCTGCCATTGTCGGCGCGCAGATTGACCGCATGGCGGGTGCGCGCGACGTTGATCACCACCCCGGCGAACGGCGCATGCAGCACGTCATCCAGTGGGTCGATGGCCAGGCCGTCGCCCATGGCGCCCTCGGCGAAGACCGGGTCGGGAATCTGCGCCCGTTTCAGTAAGGCTCCGCTGAACGGGGCGCTGAACGTCATTTGTTTATTGTTATGCATGACATCGTCCTTGCTGGCGTCGGTCGAGGCGGCGCGGAATCAATGGGTTTTGGTGACTTTGCTCAGGTGCCTGGGTTGATCGGGGTTCAGCCCTCGGGCGCGGGCGAGCCCTGCGGCCATCACGTAGAAGCTCTGGATGGCGAGGATCGGGTCGAGGGCCGGGTGATCGGCGCAGCTCAACGTCAGGTCGCGCTCGGCGATGTTCTCGGGCGCGGCCAGCAACACACTCGCGCCGCGCGAGCGCATGTCGGCAGCGAGGGCCAACAGGCTGGCCTGTTCGGCGCCACGGGGGGCGAAAATCAGCATCGGGTAGTGATCACCCACCAAGGCCATCGGGCCATGACGCACCTCGGCGCTGCTGAACGCCTCGGCCTGAATGCCGGAGGTTTCCTTGAACTTGAGTGCCGCTTCCTGAGCGATGGCGAAGCCGGTGCCACGGCCGATGACCATCAGCCGCTGACAGCCACGCAACGTATTGATCGCGGTCGACCAGTCCTGACGCGCCGCGTGGTGCAGGCGCTCGGGCAAGGTGTTGCCCGCGTCGAGCAGGTCGGTATCTTGCTGCCAGTGAGCCACCAAACGGGCGCTGGCGCTCAGGGTGGCGATGAAGCTTTTGGTCGCGGCAACGCTCAACTCGGGTCCGGCACTGAGGGGCAGCACGTACTCACAGGCGTGTTCCAGTGGCGAGCCTTCAGCGTTGACCATCGCAATGCTCAATGCCCCGCGTTCGCGCAACGTGCGCAGGCTGTCCACCAGGTCCGGGCTTTGGCCAGATTGTGAGAAGCCGATGACCGGCTGATTTTTTACCTGCATGGGGGCGTCGTGCAGTGTGACCACTGACATCGGCAGCGACGCCACCGGCACGCCTGTCAATTGCATGGCCAGGTAGGCGAAGTAGCTGGCGGCGTGATCAGAGCTGCCCCGCGCCACGGTCAGGATCACCTGCGGATTTGACTCACGCAGGCACGCGGCCAGGTCGATCAGGCGGGGTTCCAGCACCTCCAGTTGGCGCTGAACTGCGTGCGCAGAGGCCAGTGCCTCATCAAGCATTTTCGAGTTCAAGGGTCTCTCCTTCGACCATGACGGAAGTGAGTTTCAGATCGCGGTCCAGGTAAACGGCGTCGGCCCAACTGCCGATTTGCAGGCGGCCGCGTTCTTCGATGCCCAGATAATCCGCAGGGAATTGCGACAGGCGTTGTGAGGCTTCGGCCAAGGGCAGGCCGATCTTCACCAGATTGCGCAGCGCCTGGTCCATGGTCAGGGTGCTGCCCGCCAGGGTGCCGTCGGGCAGGCGCACGCCGCCCAGGCATTTGGTCACGGTGTGGCTGCCGAGCTTGTACTCGCCGTCCGGCATACCGGTGGCGGCGGTCGAATCGGTGACGCAGTAAAGGCAGGGAATCGAGCGCAAAGCGACACGGATTGCACCGGGGTGAACATGCAGCAGGTCGGGAATCAGTTCGGCGTAGCGGGCGTGGGCCAGCGCCGCACCGACGATCCCTGGCTCGCGGTGGTGCAGCGGGCTCATGGCGTTGTACAGGTGAGTGAAGCTGGTCGCCCCGGCGTCGAGGGCTTTGACGCCTTCTTCATAGCTGCCCAAGGTGTGGCCGATTTGCAGCCGCACACCACGGGATGACAGGGTCTTGATCAGTTCGACATGCCCGGAAATCTCAGGGGCGATGGTGATGACCTTGATCGGCGCCAGACGCAGGTACGCCTTGACCTCGCTCAGCAACGCGGCATGGGCATGGTTGGGTTGGGCACCGAGTTTTCCGGGATTGATGTAGGGGCCTTCCAGGTGTACGCCCAATACGCGGGCGGTTTCCGGTGCGCGCTGCTGACAAAACCCACCCAGTTGTTCGAGCACCTGAGCGATTTCGGCGGACGGCGCGGTCATGGTGGTGGCCAGCATCGACGTTGTGCCGAAGCGCAGGTGGGTGCGGGCAATGGTGGCGAAGCTGTCGGCGCCTTCCATGATGTCGCGCCCGCCACCGCCATGGACGTGCAGGTCGATGAAGCCGGGCAGCAGATAGGGCCGATCATTGTCCTGTGGGTCGCAGGGGACGCCGTGAATACTCATCACCCGACCGTCACGGTGCTGCAATTCGCCGAGTATCCAGCCGGTGGGGGTGAGGATGTTGAAATCGGGCATGGAGGCTCCGTGCTGGCTCATCGACGAAGCTCGGCGACGAAATCGTAGTAATCGTCGCGGCAGTAGGTGTCGGTCAGCTCGATGGGGGTGTTGTCGGCCAGATAACCGATCCGGGTCATCAGCAACATGGCGGTGCCGGTTTCGATGCCGACCAGCGCGGCCATTTCCTCTGAGGCGTTGATGGCGCGAATGTGTTGCAGCGCGCGCACCACGGGGCGGCCAATGGCATCCAGATGGGCATACAGCGAATCGCCAATGGCTTGCGGGTCGGGCAACAACGCGGCAGGCAACGTGCTTAACTCCACGGCCATGACGATGCCATCGGCTTTGCGCAGGCGCTTGAGGCGGGCGACGTTCTCGGTCGGCGACAGGCTGAGACGGATCAGTTCTTCGTGGGTAGGCAGGGCGATGTTGCGTTCCAGCCACTGCGAACTGGGGGTGAATCCCTTCAGGCGCAGCATTTCGCTGAAGCTGGACAGTCGCGACAGCGGTTGTTCGAGGCGTGGCGTAATAAAGGTGCCTGACCCTTGGCTGCGGCGGATCAGGCCTTGTCCCAGCAGGATTTCCAGCGCCTTGCGGGCGGTGACCCGGGAAATGTTCAGGGTTTCGCTGAGGTTGCGTTCGGACGGCAGCGCCTGTTCGGCTTTCCACTGACCGGCATGAATGGCCGCTTCCAGATTGCGCGCCAGTTGCAGATAAAGCGGCGTGGGCTGGCTGTCGTCGGGACGCAGGGCGAGGATCGATTGCATGAAAAGAGTCCGAAGGGGTTGGTTTTATGTTCGGAGATGCAGTCGAAAGTAATACCACTTGAATACCACGTCAACGGGATTGGTATCAGATGGGAGGGTTTTTGGTCACAGGGCGGTGACGTTTTGGTGGTGGTGGTGGTGGTGGTGGTGGTGGTGGTGGTGGTGGTGGTGCTGGGCGCGCATTTATGCCGTTGGCAGCAGTGAATCGCGTTGACTGGTATTAAGCTGGCCTACGGCCGGATCTCGATCATCGTGCCGTCTTTGACCAGATCCCACACCTCACGAATGTCGCTGTTCTTCATGGCGATGCAGCCATTGGTCCAGTCCAGCGTGTGGAAATACCACTCCGGGTACTCTTCGTTGATCGGCGTGCCGTGGATCATGATCATGCTGCCGGGGTTCACGCCTTCGCGGCGGGCGCGGGCGGAATCGGAGATGTTCGGGTAAGAAATGTGCATCGACAGATTGAAGGCATCGCTGGTCTTGCGCCAGTCCAGCCAGTAGAAACCTTCAGGGGTGCGCTGGTCACCTTCCTGCAACTTCGGCCCTTTGGGGGATTTGCCCAGCGAGATGCGGTAGGTCTTCAATGCCTCGCCCTTGCTCATCAGTTGCAGTTGATGCGCCGACTTGAGCACCAGCACCTTGTCGATGGTGCGGTTGGCGATGTCCTGGGTGTCCACGACCTTGCCGTCGACGAACTTCTGCTCGCTGCCCTTGGGCACGATAGTCTGGGTAAACGCAGCGTGCGACAACGGAACGAACGACAGGCACAGAGCAGCAAGCAACACACGCATTTCAACAATATCCCTGAAGCCTGCGCATCGGCGAACGCGCGTCATCATCTGATCAAGTGGTTTTAAGAGGAGGGGTGATAGACAGGCAATCGGTCCGCACGGGGAATTCTTGATGCCGCCGGTCGCTGAAGAAGCATTCTAGGGTACGCCGGACCGTCTGGAAAGCCAGCTCGGACCATGGTACATCCGCCTCCTCGAACAGTTTCACCTCAAGGCTCTCCACCCCGGCAGCGAAGTCGGCGCTGGCCATGTTGGCGCGGTAGAAAATGTGCACCTGGCTGATGTGTGGCACATCGATCATTGCGTAAAGGTGCAGGTCCTCCAGCACGGCGCAGGCTTCTTCGACCGTTTCCCGGCGTGCGGCCTGTTCGACGCTTTCGCCGTTTTCCATGAAACCGGCAGGCAGGGTCCAGTAGCCCAGCCGAGGCTCGATGGCGCGGCGACACAACAACACTTTGCCCTCCCAGACCGGCAATACCCCAGCGACGATATTGGGGTTCTGGTAGTGAATGGTGTGACAGTGATCGCACACGTAACGGGGGCGACTGTCGCCCTCGGGGATGCGCTGGGTGACCTGTTCGCCGCAGTGGCTGCAGAATTTCATGATCGGATCGCGTTCTTGAAGTCAGCGGCTATCTTGGCGTGCCGCGCGGGTGTGGAGCAAGGCCCGTGTTTCGACCGACGGAGGAGGGGTTGGGCGCGTCGCGGCTTTGGTGCATCATGCCGGACAGGCATTAGATCGAGAACGCCCATGCTGGACGAGCTACTTCGCCGTATCAACAGCCACACGCCAGGCACCCTGGAGAACGACGGGCGCTTTCCTGAAGCGGCCGTGCTGGTGCCGATCACCCGTAGCGACGACCCTGAACTGGTGTTGACCCTGCGCGCCAGCGGCCTGTCGACCCATGGCGGCGAAGTCGCATTTCCCGGAGGACGGCGAGACCCTGAAGACCCTGATCTGGTGTTCACTGCGTTGCGTGAGGCGCGAGAGGAAATCGGTCTGGCGCCGGGTCTTGTCGAAATCGTCGGGCCACTGAGTCCGCTGATTTCCAAACACGGCATCAGGGTCACGCCTTACGTTGGCGTCATCCCGGATTTTGTCGAGTACACCCCCAACGATGGCGAAATTGCTGCCGTTTTCAGCGTTCCGCTGGCGTTCTTTCGCGAAGACGCCCGTGAACATACCCATCGCATCGACTATCAGGGCCGTAGCTGGTATGTGCCGAGCTATCGGTTTGGCGAGTACAAGATCTGGGGCCTGACGGCAATCATGATCGTGGAACTGATGAACGTGCTGTTCGACAGCAATATCAATTTGCACCACCCACCGCAGCGTTCGGCCATTCTGACGCTGAAATCCTGACCGTGAGCCCCCGCGCTCGACCCACGGCCAAAGAGCCGAGCCATGAGGAAAACAAGATGAAATACCGCCTGGGCGATGCCCGTGTCGAAGCCCACTCGCAAAGCTGGATCGCCCCCACCGCCACGCTGATTGGCAAGGTTCGTTTGCAGGCCAATGCCAGCGTTTGGTTCGGCGCGGTTCTGCGCGGCGACAACGAGCTGATCGACATTGGCGAGAACAGCAACGTGCAGGATGGCACCGTGATGCACACCGACATGGGTTCACCGCTGACCATCGGCAAGAACGTGACCATCGGTCATAACGTCATGCTTCACGGTTGCACGGTCGACGACAACACCCTGATCGGCATCAACTCGGTGATCCTCAATGGCGCGAAGATCGGCAAATACTGCATCATTGGCGCCAATTCTCTGATTGGCGAAGGCAAGGTCATTCCCGATGGCTCGTTAGTCATGGGCTCGCCGGGCAAGATCGTGCGTGAACTGAGCGACGCGCAAAAGAAGATGCTCGAAGCCAGCGCCGCTCATTACGTGCACAATGCGCAGCGTTATGCACGGGAACTGGCCCCGCAGGAAGATTGATGTCCACTGAACTCCCTATTCGCGAAAAACCGGTGCGTTCGCCTTGCGTCAGCATTTGCGCATTGGACGAGGCCGACATCTGTGTCGGCTGCCAGCGTACGGTCGCCGAAATCACCGGCTGGAGCCGCATGACCAACGATGAGCGTCGTGCGGTGCTGGCGCTGTGCGACGAGCGCGCGAAGGCCAGTGGGATGATGTTTTCGGTACCGAGGGGCTGACACCGATTTGTGGGAGCCGGCAAGCCGGCTCCCACAGCAATTGCGTCATTCTCGGGATCATCTGTCCGCTGCCACACCCCATCCCTCCGCCTTCATGGTAAATTGCGCGCCTTTCTCCCCTGCGGTTGCTCGCCTGTGGCGGGTTGCCCTCGATATCTGCTCCACGAGGACCTGAGATGACTCAAATCGGAACTCCACTGTCGCCGACCGCGACCCGCGTTTTGCTCTGCGGTTGCGGCGAGCTTGGCAAGGAAGTGGTGATCGAACTGCAACGCCTGGGCGTTGAGGTGATTGCCGTCGACCGTTACGCCAATGCTCCGGCCATGCAGGTCGCGCACCGCAGTCATGTGATCAACATGCTTGACGGCGCCGCGCTGCGTGCCGTGATCGAGGCCGAGAAGCCGCATTACATCGTCCCGGAAATCGAAGCCATCGCCACTGCGACCCTGGTGGAACTGGAGTCCGAAGGCTTTACCGTGATTCCGACGGCACGTGCCGCACAGTTGACCATGAACCGCGAAGGCATTCGCCGTCTGGCCGCTGAAGAGTTGGACCTGCCCACCTCGCCGTACCACTTTGCCGACACCTTCGAAGACTACAAAAAGGCCGTCGAAGACCTGGGCTTCCCGTGCGTGGTCAAGCCGGTCATGAGTTCGTCGGGCAAAGGTCAGAGCCTGCTGAAAACCGAGGCCGATGTTCAGAAGGCCTGGGAGTACGCGCAGGAAGGCGGTCGCGCGGGCAAAGGCCGCGTGATCATTGAAGGTTTCATCGACTTCGACTACGAAATCACCCTGCTGACCGTGCGCCATGTCGGTGGCACCACCTTCTGTGCACCTGTGGGGCATCGTCAGGAGAAGGGCGATTACCAGGAATCCTGGCAGCCACAGGCCATGAGTCCAGTGGCGCTGGCAGAATCCGAGCGTGTCGCCAAAGCGGTGACCGAGGCACTGGGCGGTCGGGGTCTGTTCGGCGTCGAACTGTTCATCAAAGGCGATCAAGTGTGGTTCAGCGAAGTGTCGCCGCGTCCCCATGACACCGGTCTGGTGACCCTGATTTCTCAAGACCTGTCGCAGTTCGCACTGCACGCCCGCGCGATCCTGGGCCTGCCGATTCCGCTGATTCGCCAGTTCGGCCCATCGGCGTCTTCGGTGATTCTGGTGGAAGGCCAATCGACCCAGACCGCCTTCGCCAACCTGGAACAGGCTCTGAGCGAGCCAGACACCGCGCTGCGCCTGTTCGGCAAGCCGGAAGTCAACGGCCAGCGTCGCATGGGTGTGGCCCTGGCGCGTGACGAATCCATCGAAGCGGCCCGTCGCAAGGCGACCCGCGCGTCGATGGCGGTGAAGGTGCAGTTGTAAGCCTCAGCCGCAAATAAAAACGGCGCCTTCGGAGGCGCCGTTTTTATTTGTCAATGCGACCCCTGTAGGAGCGGGCAAGCCACGCTCCTACCGATCAAGCATCACTTGATGGCATCGAGATCCGCATTCCGCGTTTCTTTCAGGCACAACACGGCAATCAGGCTCAGCAGCGCGGCCGCCGACACATAACCGCCCACCCAGCTCAAACCGCCCATTTCCACCAATTGCTGAGCGAAAAATGGCGCGACCGAGGCGCCGACGATCCCGCCGATGTTATAGGCCGCCGACGCGCCGGTGTAACGGACGCGGGTCGGAAACAGTTCAGGCAGCATTGCGCCCATCGGTGCGAACGTGACGCCCATCAGGAACAGCTCGATGGACAGAAACAGCGTCACTGCCCAGGTCGAGCCGTGGGTCAGCAGGGGGTGCATCAGGAAGCCTGACAAAATCGCCAGCACGCCGCCGACAATCAGCACCGGCTTGCGCCCGAAACGGTCACTCGCCCACGCGGACAACGGGGTTGCCAACGCCATGAACAACACCGCAAAGCACAGCATGGCGAGGAAGGATTCCCGGCTGTAACCCAGGCTCTTGACCCCATAGCTCAGCGAGAACACCGTCGAGATGTAGAACAGCGCGTAGCACACCACCATCGAGGCAGCGCCCAGCAACATCGGCGCCCAATACTGTGCGAACAGCTCGGCAATCGGCATCTTGAGGCGTTCGTGACGGGCAATGGCTTTGGCGAAAATCGGTGTTTCTTCCAGCTTCAGGCGCACGTAGAGACCGATGACGACCAGCACCGCACTGAGCAGGAACGGGATGCGCCAGCCCCAGGAGCGGAATTGTTCGTCATTCAGTGTCATTGCCAGTGTCAGAAACAAGCCGTTGGCTGCGAGAAAGCCAATCGAAGGGCCAAGCTGCGGGAACATGCCGAACCACGCGCGCTTGCCTTTGGGGGCGTTTTCAGTGGCCAGCAATGCAGCACCGCCCCATTCACCCCCCAACCCAAGACCCTGGCCGAAGCGCAGCACGCACAACAGAATCGGCGCCCACGAACCGATGGTCTCATAGCCCGGTAGCACGCCAATCAACGTGGTGCAGATGCCCATCAGTAGCAGCGACGCCACCAGTGTCGATTTACGACCAATGCGATCACCGAAGTGACCGAACAGCGCCGAACCCAGTGGGCGCGCGAGAAAGGCGATCCCGAAGGTCAGAAATGCCGACAGCATCTGTGCGGTGCTGGACGTCTGTGGAAAGAACACCGGGCCGATCACCAGCGCGGCGGCGGTGGCGTAGACGTAGAAGTCGTAGAACTCGATGGCGGTGCCAATGAAACTGGCGGTGGCGACACGGGCGGCAGAATTGGCGGGCGGCGCCGCCTGCTCATCGCTGGATGGATAAGTGGAGGTACTGGTCATGCGAGTATCCCTGGCAGTCATCTTGCCTGTCAGCGGGAGACGAAACGTCCTGCGCGCGCTGAGGCAAACGTTAATTATTGTGGGTACAGCGCTGAACAGACTAGCCCGGATGCGGGGGAGGGCGCTGGCATCGCTCGGGATGAGAGCAGGCGCCAGAGGTGTCGCGTGAAGACGTCAGGCTGAGTGACTGGCCGACGCTCGCATTGTGCGGGTAGCACGCGGGTCGGCGGGGCTGGGTAAGCGGGTCGATTATAGAAAGGGCGTCAACGCGGAAACAAGTGTTTCAAACAGGCTGGCGCGCTTTAGATCACGTCTTTGGTCCGACTGTTCTGCCACATCAGCACGCGGGTCACCCGATTGTCCTCGGTTTCGAGGGTTTCCAGCCGGTAAGGCCCGATCTTCAGGCACACCGAGCTGTCGGGAATCGTTTCCAGCGCCTCGGTGATCAGGCCGTTGACGGTCTTCGGGCCATCGGCGGGCAGGTGCCAGCCAAGGCTCTTGTTCAGGTCGCGAATCGACGCCGCGCCTTCAACCACCAGACGTCCATCCGGCTGCGGATGAATGTGCGGATTGTCGAGGGTTTGTTCGCTTTCGAATTCACCGACGATTTCTTCAAGGATGTCCTCAAGGCTGACGATGCCTTGCACCTCGCCGTATTCGTCCACCACCACGCCCATGCGCCGCTGTTGTTTGTGGAAGTTCAGCAATTGCAGTTGCAACGGCGTGCTCTCCGGCACGAAATAGGGTTCGTAACAGGCAGCTTTCAACGCTTCTTTGGTCAGCTGTCCGCGAGGCAGCAGGTGACTGATCATGCGTGTGTTGAGCACGCCTTCGACCTGGTTGATGTCGTTGTGATAGACCGGCAGACGTGTGTGACGGGAAATGATCAACTTGTCGGTGATCTCTTCGATGGTCTCGTCCAGATTGATACCGTCCACTTCGCTGCGCGGCACCAGAATGTCGTTGACGGTCATGCTGTCCAGCGCATGGATGCCGGACAGAACGCGGGAGCGGCCAAACTGGCTTTCGTTGTCCTGATAGATCAGGGCGCCCTGATCGTCGTCATCGGCAGCCGTGTCGGGGCGGCGTTTGGACAGGAAGGGGCGCAACAACAGTTTGGCGAGGTTTTTGTAGAACCACGTCAACGGGCGCAACAGACGCATGGGAATGCGCAGGACGTTGTTCCCCAGCAGCAGAATCGCCTCCGGGCGCCGTGCCGCCAGCTTGCGCGGAATGAACTCGGTGACGATGATCAGCAAGCTGGCGACGACAACCCATGCGATCAGTGGGCCATGGGAATACCACTGCCCGATCGCGAGCAGGGTCGCCAGAATGGTGATCAGGGTTTTCAGCAGGGTATTGCCCAGCACCAGGCTGTTGAAATTAAAACCCAGCGTGGGTTTGGCTGGCTCGGTCGAGCGCGGATTGATGCGGGCGGCACGCAGATTGTGATGCGCCGCTTCGACAGCAGTAAACAGCCCCGACCACAGGGTGAGCAGGGCGAGGAGCGCGAGCATCGTGCCGGTGGGCAGGTTTTCCATGGTCAGCGCCTGTCAGATGTGCAGGATGTATTCGCGGACGAGCTTGCTGCCGAAGTAGGCCAGCATCAGCAGCAGAAAGCCGCCCAGGGTCCAGCGAATCGCTTTGTGCCCACGCCAGCCCAGGCGCGTGCGGCCCCACAGCAGGACGCTGAACACGATCCAGGCGAGGATCGACAGCAGCGTTTTATGCACCAGATGCTGGGCAAACAGGTTTTCGACGAACAGCCAGCCGGAAATCAGCGACATCGACAGCAATGTCCAGCCCGCCCAGAGGAAGCCGAACAACAGACTTTCCATGGTTTGCAGGGGCGGGAAGCTGCGAATCAGCCCGGAGGGGTGCTTGTTCTTGAGCTGATGGTTCTGCAGCAGAAGCAGCAAGGCCTGAAACACCGCGATGGTGAACATGCCATAGGCCAGGATCGACAACAGAATGTGCCCGATCAAGCCCTGTTCACCGATGATCGGTTGCAGCGTGCCCGCCGGGGCGAACTGCGCCATCAAGGTGGTGAGCAAGCCCAGCGGGAACAACAGAACCAGCAGGATTTCCACGGGAATGCGAATGCAGGCCAGCATGGTCACGATGATCACCGCAACGGCGATCAGGCTGGCGGCGCTGAAAAAATCCAGGCCCAGGCCGATCGGGCGCACCAACTGGCTGAACAGCGCACTGGCCTGGCAGGCGACGGCGAGGGTGCCGATCAGGCACAGCAGCCATTTGTCGGCCTTTTTGCCTTGGCGCAGGCGAATACCTTGGTAGAGGGTCGCAGCGGCGTAAAGCACGGTGGCGGCGAGGCTGAATGGCAAACTCGGTGACAAGGCGAACATAGATCCTGATGGGCGTGCCCGAAAGCCGCTGAGTGTGGCATAGAACCGGCACGGCACGAAAGACCACAGAAGCAGACGTCATGGTGTCCGTGCGTCAGAGTCTTCGCTATAATCCGCGACCTGCTCACGCCAACGCCTTGCCGAGCACTGTTCCTTCTTTATATAGGCAGCACGCCGACACCGCGTCAGGTGCTTGCCAACGGGCACAGGGCCGCACCCACTGGGGTTCGCCGCGAACTCAAAGGATCACGCATGTTTGAAAATCTGACAGAACGTCTCTCGCAGACGCTGCGCCAGGTCACCGGCAAAGCCAAGCTGACCGAGGACAACATCAAGGACACGCTGCGTGAAGTGCGCATGGCGCTGCTCGAAGCCGACGTGGCCCTGCCGGTTGTCAAAGAGTTCGTCAATCGCATCAAGGAACGTGCGGTCGGCACTGAGGTGTCTCGCAGCCTGACGCCAGGTCAGGCGTTCGTGAAGATCGTGCAGGCCGAGCTGGAAGACATGATGGGGGCAGCCAATGAAGAGCTGTCCCTCAATGTTGCGCCTCCGGCAGTGGTGCTGATGGCGGGTCTGCAGGGGGCGGGTAAAACCACCACCGCAGGCAAGCTGGCGAAGTTTCTCAAAGAGCGCAAAAAGAAAAGCGTGATGGTGGTGTCGGCTGACGTGTATCGCCCTGCGGCGATCAAGCAGCTTGAAACCCTGGCCAACGACATCGGTGTGACGTTCTTCCCTTCCGATATCAGTCAGAAGCCTGTGGCCATTGCAGAAGCGGCCATCAAGGAAGCCAAACTCAAATTCATCGATGTCGTGATTCTCGACACCGCAGGCCGTCTGCACATCGACGCCGAGATGATGGGCGAGATTCAGGCGCTGCATGCCGCTGTCAAACCGGCCGAAACGCTGTTCGTGGTGGACGCCATGACCGGTCAGGACGCCGCCAACACGGCCAAGGCCTTTGGTGATGCGCTGCCGCTCACCGGTGTGATCCTGACCAAGGTCGACGGTGATGCCCGTGGCGGTGCCGCGCTGTCCGTCCGCGCCATTACCGGCAAGCCGATCAAGTTCATCGGTATGGGCGAGAAGAGCGAAGCGCTGGAGCCGTTCCATCCGGACCGTATCGCATCGCGCATCCTCGGGATGGGCGACGTGCTCAGCCTGATCGAACAGGCCGAGCAGACCCTCGACAAGGAAAAGGCCGACAAACTGGCCAAGAAGCTGAAGAAAGGAAAGGGCTTCGACCTCGAAGACTTCCGTGACCAGCTGCAACAGATGAAGAACATGGGCGGCTTGGGCGGCCTCATGGACAAACTGCCGAGCATCGGCGGCGTCAACCTGTCGCAGATGGGCAACGCGCAGAACGCGGCAGAAAAGCAGTTCAAACAGATGGAAGCCATCATCAACTCGATGACCCCGGCCGAGCGTCGCGATCCCGAGCTGATCAGCGGCTCACGCAAGCGCCGTATCGCGATGGGTTCCGGCACTCAGGTGCAGGACATCGGGCGTCTGATCAAGCAGCACAAACAGATGCAGAAGATGATGAAGAAATTCTCCGCCAAGGGCGGCATGGCCAAAATGATGCGCGGCCTGGGTGGCATGATGCCCGGCGGCGGTGGCATGCCTCGCCTTTGATCGGTCACTGCGCGGACCGTTCGTCCGCGCAACCTTCTTTGGGATGACCTCCCATAGGCTCGTGAATACGAGCGAAAACAGGCCATTGAAAACGATGGCACCCTTGCAGATGCGAATGACCCTGCGCCTCGCGCCGGAAAAAGTCATTTGCAATCGTCCGGATATTCCTTAGAATATGCGGCCTTTCGGGCACCCGTGCCCGTTTGTGCACCTTAGATTTGCAGCACACTAACAGGAAATTGTTCAATGCTAACAATCCGTCTGGCCCTTGGCGGCTCCAAGAAGCGCCCGTTCTACCACCTGACTGTGACCGACAGCCGTAACCCACGCGACGGTTCGCACAAAGAGCAAATCGGTTTCTTCAACCCGGTTGCCCGTGGTCAGGAAATCCGTCTGTCCGTGAACCAAGAGCGCGTCAACTACTGGTTGAGCGTTGGTGCACAGCCATCTGAGCGCGTTGCTCAGCTGTTGAAGGAAGCTGCGAAGGCTGCGGCCTGAGCAATATGAGCGCGACGCCAGCTTCTGCCGACGATCTGATCGTTATCGGCAAGATCTATTCGGTACATGGCGTGCGTGGAGAAGTGAAGGTGTATTCCTTTACCGATCCAACTGAAAACCTGTTGAAGTACAAAACCTGGACGCTCAAGCGCGAAGGTAATGTGAAGCAGGTTGAGCTGGTCAGTGGGCGCGGGAGCGACAAGTTCCTGGTCGCAAAGCTCAAGGGTCTTGATGATCGTGAAGAAGCTCGTCTTCTGGCCGGTTACGAGATCTGCGTGCCAAGCCACCTGCTGCCGGGTCTGGACGACGGTGAGTACTACTGGTACCAGCTTGTCGGCTTGAAGGTCATCGACCACCTCGGGCAATTGCTCGGGAAAATCGATCACCTCCTGGAAACCGGTTCGAACGATGTAATGGTGGTCAAGCCCTGCGCAGGCAGTCTGGACGATCGTGAACGCCTGTTGCCCTATACGGATCAATGCGTGTTGGCCGTCGACCTGGTTGCAGGCGAGATGAAGGTGGAATGGGACGCGGATTTCTAAGCAATGGCCAGCCTGCGCATTGAAGTCATCACGCTGTTTCCCGAGATGTTTTCCGCCATCAGCGAATACGGCATTACCAGCCGTGCGGTAAAGCAGGAGCTGTTGCAGCTCACGTGCTGGAATCCGCGGGATTACACCACGGATCGACATCACACGGTGGATGATCGCCCTTTTGGCGGCGGCCCCGGCATGGTGATGAAGATCAAGCCTCTGGAAGACGCTCTGGTTCAGGCCAGGCAGGCAGCAGGGGATGCGGCGAAGGTGATTTACCTGTCGCCACAAGGCCGCAAGCTGGAACAGTCTGCGGTACGCGAACTGGCGCAGGAGCAAGCACTGATCCTGATTGCCGGTCGTTATGAAGGCATTGACGAGCGCTTTATTGAGGCTCATGTCGATGAAGAGTGGTCGATAGGGGATTACGTGTTGTCTGGCGGCGAGCTGCCGGCCATGGTCCTGATCGATGCGGTTACACGGCTGCTGCCCGGAGCTTTAGGGCATGCGGACTCCGCGGAGGAAGATTCCTTCACGGATGGTCTGCTCGATTGCCCGCATTACACCCGACCTGAGGTGTATGCGGATCAGCGTGTACCCGACGTGTTGCTGAGTGGCAACCATGCACATATCCGGCGTTGGCGTTTGCAGCAGTCCCTAGGCAGGACCTACGAACGACGTGCCGATCTTCTGGAAAGGCGCTCGCTTTCTGGAGAAGAGAACAAGCTGCTGGCGGAATACCTCCGCGAGCGGGACGATAGTTAACGTATCGATGGTAGATCCGACTGATTTACCTTAGGAGCACAACATGACAAACAAAATCATTCTGGCCCTCGAAGCAGAGCAGATGACCAAAGAGATCCCTCCTTTTGCCCCGGGCGACACCATCGTCGTTCAGGTGAAAGTAAAGGAAGGTGACCGTTCCCGTCTGCAAGCCTTCGAAGGCGTTGTAATCGCCAAGCGCAACCGTGGTATCAACAGTGCTTTCACTGTTCGTAAAATCTCCAACGGTGTTGGCGTTGAACGTACTTTCCAGACCTACAGCCCGACTATCGACAGCATGGCTGTGAAACGTCGCGGTGACGTACGTAAAGCCAAGCTGTACTACCTGCGCGACCTGTCGGGTAAAGCAGCACGCATCAAGGAAAAACTGGCTTAATCGCCGTTTTTCGATTCAAAAGGAAGCAGCCTTCGGGCTGCTTTTTTTATGCCTGGATGAAAGGCTCAGGCCACGCCGAATCTGTGGGAGCGAATTCATTCGCGAAGCGGTGTTTCAGCCGACGGAGTAGGATTGGTCGTGGCACCCTCTCGCGAATGAACTCGCTCCCACAGTTCATGTGCAAAGCCGAGGGCTTTGTGTCGACTTGGGAGATATGAAAGACTTCCTCTGTTTTCCTTCGCTCAAGCCTGATCCCATGCCCGCCTTAGACCACCCCATGATTGACCGCTTCCTCGATGCCCTGTGGCTGGAAAAGGGGCTGTCGGATAATACGCGTGATTCGTACCGCAGCGATCTGGCCTTGTTCAATGGCTGGTTGCAGGAAAGGGGTGTTGATCTGATCGGGGTGGGGCGTGAGGTGATTTTTGATCATCTGGCCTGGCGTGTGGACAACGGCTACAAGGCACGATCGTCTGCACGTTTTCTTTCCGGTGTAAGAGGTTTTTATCGTTATCTTTTGCGAGAGAGGCTGATTTCCGTCGACCCGACGCTCCAGGTGGATATGCCTCAGCTCGGTAAGCCATTGCCCAAATCCCTGTCCGAGGCCGATGTCGAGGCGCTGCTCGCGGCGCCGGATCTGAGTGAAGCCATCGGCCAGCGCGACCGAGCGATGCTGGAAGTGCTTTACGCCTGTGGGCTGCGGGTGACGGAACTGGTCAGCTTGACGCTTGAACAGGTCAATCTGCGTCAAGGTGTCTTGCGCATCATGGGCAAGGGTAGCAAGGAGCGCCTGGTGCCGATGGGCGAGGAGGCCATTGTCTGGGTTGAGCGTTATCTGCGAGACGCTCGCCAAGAGCTGTTGGGCGGTCGCCCCAGCGATGTGCTTTTTCCCAGCCTGCGAGGCGAGCAGATGACGCGCCAGACCTTCTGGCACCGCATCAAGCTGCAGGCCAAGGTCGCGGGTATCGGTAAAAGCCTTTCACCCCACACGCTGCGTCACGCCTTCGCCACTCATCTGCTCAATCACGGCGCCGATCTTCGAGTCGTACAAATGTTGCTGGGCCACAGTGACCTGTCGACGACCCAGATCTACACCCACATCGCGCGAGCCCGCTTGCAGGAATTGCACGCCAAACACCACCCTCGTGGGTGATCGGGGGGCAGGAATTTACGACGAGTCTTACATCAGTCGGCGTCGGCCTCGCGGGCCTAATGTGATAGGCTTTGCCGGTTTCGCAGATTGGAGCCCCGAAAATTTCCCGGTACGTCCGCGTCCGCCGTTTTCAATTCCGCCCGTCTGCCCACCGCTCGAGGAGTTTTCATGCGCGTGACTCGTTTTATCGGTGCTGCTGTCGTAGCGCTGGCCAGTACTTTCAGCCTGTTTGCCTCTGCTGACGAAGCGTCCGACAAGGCTATCCGCAAGACACTGGAATCACTGAACCTGGAAATCCCTGTAGAGAGCATTTCCAGCAGTCCTCTCAACGGCCTGTATGAGGTCAACCTGAAGGGCGGTCGCGTGCTGTATGCCAGTGCTGACGGTCAGTTCGTGATGCAGGGCAACCTGTATCAGATTCAAGGCGGCAAACCGGTCAACCTGACCGAAAAGGTCGAGCGTCTGGCGATTTCCAAGACCATCAACGGCATCCCGACCGCTGAAATGGTCGTCTATCCGGCCGTGGGCGAAACCAAGTCACACATCACCGTGTTCACCGACACCACCTGCCCTTATTGCCACAAACTGCACGGCGAAGTGCCGGAGCTGAACAAGCGCGGCATCGAAGTGCGCTATGTCGCCTTCCCGCGTCAGGGCCTGGGGTCGCCGGGTGACGAGCAGTTGCAGGCGGTGTGGTGCTCCAAGGATCGCCGCGACGCCATGGACCGCATGGTCGATGGCAAGAACATCAAGGCACCCAAGTGCGATAACCCGGTGACCAAACAGTTCGAGATCGGCCAGTCGATTGGTGTGAACGGCACCCCTGCCATCGTGCTGGCGGATGGTCAGGTTATCCCGGGCTATCAACCTGCGCCCCAAGTGGCAAAGCTGGCGTTGAGCGCCGCCAAGTAACCCAATAAACCAGTTCAACAGCGAGCCGCACTGTCATGCGGCTGATACCACGGTCGGCCACGTGCCGATCGTTTTACGGGGAGTTCATAGTGAAACCGGTCAAAGTAGGCATCTGTGGGCTGGGTACTGTCGGTGGCGGTACCTTCAATGTGCTAAAGCGTAACGCCGAGGAAATTGCCCGCCGTGCCGGGCGTGGAATCGAAGTGGCGCAGATTGCCATGCGTTCGCCAAACCCCAATTGCCAGATTACCGGTACCCCGACCACCACCGATGTTTTCGAAGTGGCCAGCAATCCTGACATCGACATCGTTATCGAGCTGATCGGCGGCTACACCGTCGCGCGCGAACTGGTGCTCAAAGCCATTGAAAATGGCAAGCACGTGGTCACTGCCAACAAGGCGCTGATCGCGGTGCACGGTAATGAAATCTTCGCCAAGGCGCGTGAGAAAGGCGTCATCGTCGCCTTCGAAGCGGCCGTGGCAGGTGGCATTCCGGTGATCAAGGCGATCCGTGAAGGCCTGGCGGCCAACCGCATCAACTGGGTGGCAGGCATCATCAACGGTACCGGCAACTTCATCCTGACCGAAATGCGCGAGAAGGGCCGTACCTTTCCTGACGTGCTGGCCGAAGCGCAGGCACTGGGTTATGCCGAAGCCGATCCCACCTTCGATGTCGAGGGCATCGATGCGGCGCACAAACTGACCATTCTGGCGTCCATCGCCTTTGGCATTCCGCTGCAATTCGACAAGGCCTACACCGAAGGCATCACTCAGCTGACCACTGCTGACGTGAACTACGCCGAGGCGCTGGGTTACCGCATCAAACACCTGGGGGTTGCGCGCAGCACGCCTGCTGGTATCGAGTTGCGTGTGCACCCGACCTTGATTCCGTCGGATCGCCTGATCGCCAACGTCAATGGCGTGATGAACGCCGTGATGGTCAACGGCGACGCGGCGGGTTCGACGCTGTTCTATGGTGCAGGCGCAGGCATGGAGCCTACCGCTTCGTCGGTGGTCGCGGATCTGGTCGATGTGGTGCGTGCCCTGACCACCGACCCTGAGAACCGCGTGCCGCATCTGGCCTTCCAGCCCGATTCGCTGTCGGCCCATCCGATCCTGCCGATCCAGGAGTGCGAAAGCGCGTATTACCTGCGCATTCAGGCCAAGGACCACCCGGGTGTGCTAGCGCAGGTGGCGAGCATCCTGTCCGAGCGCGGGATCAACATCGAGTCGATCATGCAGAAGGAGGCCGAAGAGCAGGATGGCCTGGTGCCGATGATTTTGCTGACCCACCGAGTGGTCGAGCAACGTATCAACGATGCCATTCAGGCGCTGGAAGCGCTGGAAGGCGTAGCCGGTCCGGTCGTGCGCATTCGCGTCGAGCATCTCAACTAAGAGCCGTTGCGAGCGTGAAGCTCGCACCTCGAACCAAAGGTTTGAAACATGCGTTATATCAGTACTCGCGGCCAGGCACCGGCCCTGAATTTCGAAGACGTCCTGCTCGCGGGCCTTGCCAGCGACGGCGGTCTGTACGTCCCTGAAAACCTGCCTCGTTTCACTCAGGAAGAAATCGCTTCCTGGGCCGGCTTGCCGTATCACGAGCTGGCTTTTCGGGTGATGCGCCCATTCGTGACCGGCAGCATTCCGGACGCGGACTTCAAGAAAATCCTGGAAGAAACCTACAGTGTGTTTGCGCACAACGCGGTCGCGCCATTGCGCCAGCTCAACAGCAACGAGTGGGTGATGGAGTTGTTCCATGGCCCGACCCTGGCGTTCAAGGACTTCGCCCTGCAACTGCTGGGTCGCCTGCTGGACTACGTGCTGGAGAAGCGCGGCGAGCGCGTGGTAATCATCGGCGCAACCTCCGGCGACACCGGTTCGGCTGCCATCGAAGGCTGCCGCCGTTGCGAGAACGTCGACATCTTCATCCTGCACCCGAATAACCGCGTGTCGGATGTGCAGCGCCGCCAGATGACCACCATCTTTGGCGACAACATTCATAACATCGCCATCGAAGGCAACTTCGACGACTGCCAGGAAATGGTCAAAAACAGCTTTGCTGATCAGGGCTTCCTGAAGGGCACGCGTCTGGTGGCGGTGAACTCGATCAACTGGGCGCGGATCATGGCCCAGATCGTTTACTACTTCCACGCCGCGCTGCAATTGGGCGGTCCGGCGCGCTCCGTGGCGTTCTCGGTGCCGACCGGCAACTTCGGCGACATCTTCGCCGGCTATCTGGCGCGCAACATGGGCCTGCCGATCAGCCAATTGATCGTCGCCACCAACCGCAACGACATCCTGCACCGCTTCATGAGCGGCAATCAGTACGTCAAAGAGACCTTGCACGCCACGCTGTCGCCATCGATGGACATCATGGTGTCGTCGAACTTCGAACGTCTGTTGTTCGACATGCACGGCCGCAATGGCGCAGCGATCGCAGAGTTGATGGACAGCTTCAAGAAAGGTGGCGGTTTCAGCGTAGAAGAAGACCGTTGGACCGAGACCCGCAAGCTGTTTGACTCCCTGGCTGTCAGCGACGAGCAGACCTGCGAAACCATTGCCGAAGTCTTCGCCAGCACCGGTGAAGTGCTTGACCCGCACACAGCCATTGGCGTGAAAGCGGCTCGCGATTGCCGTCGCAGCCTGGACACGCCAATGGTGATTCTGGGCACGGCTCACCCGGTCAAGTTCCCGGAAGCCGTTCAAAAAGCCGGTGTAGGAAAAGCACTTGAACTGCCTGCACATTTGTCTGATTTGTTCGAGCGTGATGAACGTTGCACGGTGTTGCCAAATGACCTGAAGGCCATGCAGGCCTTCGTCAGCCAGCATGGCAACCGCGGCAAGCCGCTCTGACCGTATCCTGGTGTAACAAGTTAAGGCCCGCTCCCCAGCGGGCCTTCTCGTTTCTACGTGCCAAACTTGCGAAAATTTCTGCTTTTCGCAAACAACCAATTGGCGGTAGAACACATGAACATGGACACGCAAGGAATGCCCGTCCAGCCTCGAATCACACTGCATGCTCTATGGGTATTGATGCTGATCGCGTGCGTCTGGAGTCGACAAGGCGAGGGGGCGGAAACGTTACCGTTTGTGCTTGGGGCACCTTTTCAAGTACCACGGGCGCTTGAACTCAACGATGATGATCGTCGTTGGCTCAAGGAGCGCAAAGTGCTGAGGGTTGGTATCCCCATAGCCGACTATGAACCCATCGATATCACCACTGACCAGAACCGTTATCAGGGTATCAGCGCCGATTACCTGAGCCTGATCAGTGCCAAGTTGTCGCTCCCGATAAAAATCACGGGCTTCTCCCGCCGCGAGGACGAGATTGCGGCGTTGCTGGCGGGCGAGGTTGACGTGCTGACAGGCGCTAACGGTTATGAGCGAGCTTTTTCTGGGCTGAGTTTTTCGAACGATTACATGCCGGATCGATCGGTCGTGGTGGGCCGTAAAGTGGACACCCCCCTTAGAAGCACGCTTCACGGCAAACGAGTCGCTTTGCTTGATGGCTACGCTGACGCCAATGACGTCCATAAAGCTTACCCTGACAGTCAAATCGTATTGGCGCCCACGCTCCGCAGCGGGATGGAGGCTTTGGCGCAAGGAGACGTCGACGCGTTCATTGGCAATGAAGTCATTGTTCGTTCCTATAGCGCATTACGCCCATTCCTCGGGCTGCGAGTTCAATTCGAGAGCCTCTTGCCACCCTCGGGTTTGTCCTTTGCGATGCGCCGCAGTGACGACCGGCTCCAGACGTTGATGAACCGAGCGCTCGGCGATCTTGATGAATCAGTGACGCGAGAAATCCACCGACGCTGGACCGTCGGACTGGGCGACGATGTGGTGGATCAGCGCATTCGTTTAAGTCCCAGCGAGCAGCAATGGATGCGTCGCCATCCACAGGTCAAGGTCGCGTCTACGTTGCACCCGCCTTATATCTACAAGGACGAGAATGGGCAGTGGGTGGGGTTGAATATCGACGTGCTCGACAAGATTTCGCGCATGACAGGTCTGATCTTCGTTCACGAGGCGATGCCTTCCACGCAGGTCGCGCTGGATACGCTCAGCGCTGGCAAGGCCGATATGAACACAACACTCGCGGAGACGCCTGAGCGCAGAGAACTGCTTAATTTCGGCTACGCCTATGGCGGAAACAACTGGGTCTACATCGTAAGGGACGATGAAGAATCCCCGGTCATGCTGTCCGATCTTTCGGGGAAAATACTGGCAATGCCCGCACGGCATGCCTTGCTTGGGGGCATTCAGCGTGACTATCCGCAGATCAGGCTGGAGCTTGTACAGACTTATGCGGAGGCTCGCAGGCGGGTCGAAGCCGGTGATGCCCACGCGACCATTCAAAATGAAGCAGGTGCGTGGGCTGCCCCCCTTGGAAAGCTCAAGGTCGGACGGGGCGTTGAGGGCTTGTGGTCTCCCGACCGGTTTGCAGTGGTCAAGACACAACCGGAGCTGTTGAGCATCCTGAACAAGGCGCTGGATGAGTTTCCCGTTGCCGAGCTGCGTTCGATCCGGATGAAGTGGCTGGGAAGCATGAAGCCTGAAACAAGCGTCTGGAAAAAGATTCCCTCTCCCGTGTATTGGTTGCTGGGGGGCGTAGCGCTATCGGCACTGCTTTCGCTGCTCTGGAACAGACGGCTAAAAGCTCAGGTTGCGCAGCGCGAAAGGGCTGAAGGGCAACTCAATGATCAATTGGTTTTCACCCGAGCCTTGCTCGACGGCCTGCCCGATCCCGTGTATGTGCGCGATCTGCAGGGGAGGTTGATGGCGTGCAACCGACGTTACGAAGACAGTCTGGGTATCAGTTTCGAACAATTGAATGGCCGACGCTTGATTGATATCGACCTGCTACCGCGTGAGAGCGTAGAAAAGATGCATGCTGCCTACATGACACTCCTTCGTACGCAAGAGCCCGTCAAGGATCACCAATCTTTGACTCTTCTGGACCGGCGGATAGAGGCCTTTCAATGGATGGTGCCGTTCTACCGCGCCAATGGTGAGCTGCAAGGACTGGTGGGAGGCTGGACCGACCTGACCGAATCCAGACGGATCGAGCAGGAACTGATAACGGCCCGTCAGCAACCGGAGTCCGCCCCTCCTTGATCCTGAATTCCATCTGTCACATTCGGCAGGCATGCTCCAGTGAACAGGGTGCAGCGATGACCCCACTCACGGCGCCAAGAACTTTCCGCTTCCGTCGATGGTCACTGATGAGCACCTTTTGCATTCAAACGATTGAGTGGTGAATCCAATGGAAAATATCAGCTTGTTGCTAAGCGAAGCCCTGGCACCGTATCAGGCGAGTCTGGGCGCTGCAGGGGTTAATGGCGAGCGTCTGGTGACGTTGAGTAATGCAGCCGGTGCGATTGTGATCGAGCGTGTCTACAGCGCTGCGCAGTTGTGTGACAAACGTCAGTTGACCGACGTGGTCGACGGGCTTCATCGAGATCTGATGGTCGCCGAGGGGCGTATAGAACCTTGTGTGATCGCTGCAATGCGTAATGCGACACAGGTCACTCATTTCGCTGCCGGTCAAGCTTTCATCTGAACCACGGGGAACCTTATCGGCCGAAGTGGCTCTTATTCATTACGGCAGGTGCAGGCATTGTGCTCCGGTGTTCATGTCGCCTGCCGTACGGGTCCAAGGTGGACCGCGGTTGACCCCGAGTAGTCTCCCCGCTGCTCGGGGTTTCTTTTGTCCAGCGTTTTTCAATTGCCCGGTTCGTCGAAAAACGTCTGCGCGTCGCGTAGGTATTCGTCTCTCTTGACCATCCACTCGGCATAGAAGCCGACCAGCCTGGTCGTGCGCAATACACGCATTTCCCGATTGATCACGTCCATGGCGGCGCGCCCTTTGTCGGTCTTCGAGCAGCCGATGTGGGCGAACTGATATTTGGGAGCATCCTTGACCGGGAAGAACTCCAGCTCATCCAGTGGAATGGCCTGTTGCTGCGCGTGATAACGCGCTTCTGGCCAGTAACTGATGATGGCCTGAAAACGGTCCATGCGTTCCATCTGCAACATGCTGCCCACGGCCGCATTGCCGTAGTGCAGGACCAGACTGTCTTGGTGGGGTGTTGTGCGCAGAATCTTGTCGATGGTCGGCCCGTAGCTGCGTTCCGCCACGATCCCTACCTTGACCGTATTGCTCGCCAGCAGCGAGGTGAGATCGAGATGGCCATCGTCGGTGAGGAAGGGCGCGAAGCGCTCGTGATTGCTTTTCTCGATGGTCACGCCGTTACCTGGCGTGGCGTAGGTCGGGATCGAGAACAGGATGGTTTTTTCCCGTTCAGGGGTCCACAACAGCGTCGGATCGCAGGCAAACACGTCCGGGTCTTGCAGCATTTGCGTACCCCGTGCGCGGTTCACGTGCATGATCTGGTGATTGTACTCGGGCATGCGCGCGATCAGTTCGGGCATCAGCTTGTCGATGGCCCCTTGGCCGGTCTGGGGGCCGGCAAAGATGGTCAGGGGCGGAAAGTCGCGCAGCAGCCAGGTCAGTGTTTCCTTGGCATGCGCGGTTCCGGGTATCGTGCCCAGTACCGATGTAACGAGCAGGACACAGAGCCCGGACTTGAGAGGGCGCGGGGAGCGATTGACCATCCGTCGATGTAAATCCCGAAAAAACTGACTGGGGCCGGACTCTGCGCGATCACCACCGAAAGGTACTGAAGGTGCAACGGGCCGCTCTGAACACTTCATCCTAGAGGGTCTCGCATCAAGGTATCGGCGTTGTAGTCCATTTGTTTAACACTCGTCACCTTTGGACGAGTAAAGCACTGCACCGCCGTTTCAGCACACCGTTTGCGCCACTTGAGCGATCAATCATCGCGTCGGGTCGTTCAATGGTCATGCATCGGTTAGACTTGGCGCCTTTCCCGTCTCTAGAAGCCCGTTCATGGCCCAGCCGTCCACGACCTATAAATTCGAACTGAACCTCACCGATCTGGATCGTGGGGTGTATGAAACCGTCAAACAGACCATCGCCCGCCATCCTTCGGAAACCGAGGAGCGTATGGCCGTGCGCCTTTTGGCCTACGCGCTCTGGTACAACGAACACCTGTCGTTTGGCCGGGGGCTATCGGATGTCGACGAACCTGCCCTGTGGGAAAAGAGCCTGGACGACCGCGTGTTGCATTGGATCGAAGTGGGCCAGCCGGACATCGAGCGTCTGACCTGGTGCTCCCGTCGGACCGAACGCACCAGTTTGCTGGCCTACGGCAGCCTGCGTGTCTGGGAGGGCAAAGTGGTGCCTCCTGCTCAGGCGCTGAAGAACGTGAACATTGCCGCCGTGCCCCAAGAGGTACTGGAAACCCTGGCCCGCGAGATGCCACGGGTGATCAAGTGGGACGTCATGATCAGCGAAGGTACGGTGTTCGTGACCGACGACCGTGGTCAGCACGAGGTGCAGTTGCAATGGCTGGCGGGCGAGCGCGGTTGATCGTCGCCTTCACGCCTTCCTGAACACGCTTCACACCAAAGAACATCAGCGGAACCCGCATGCGCATCGAATCACGCCAGTTGCCCGACACCCTGCCATTTCTGGGCGATCTGCCGCCCCTGTTGACCCGCCTATATGCTTCGCGCGGCGTCGTGTCACCCGATGAACTGGACAAAGGCTTGGCGCGGTTGATCCCGTATCAGCAGCTCAAGGGCATCGATGCGGCTGTGGGTCTGCTGGTGACGGCTCTGCAACAACGCCAGCGCATCCTGATCGTCGGCGACTTTGATGCCGATGGCGCGACGGCCAGCACTGTGGGCGTTCTGGGCCTGCGTTTGCTGGGTGCGGCACATGTCGATTATCTGGTGCCGAACCGCTTCGAATATGGCTATGGCCTGACTCCGGAAATCGTCAAGGTCGCCCTTGAGCGCCAGCCTGATCTCCTGATGACCGTAGACAACGGCATCTCCAGTGTCGAGGGCGTTGCGGCGGCCAAGGCAGCGGGTTTGCAGGTATTGGTCACCGATCACCACTTGCCGGGCCACGAGCTGCCTGCCGCTGACGCCATCGTCAACCCCAACCAACCGGGCTGCACCTTCCCGAGCAAGGCGCTGGCGGGGGTAGGGGTGATGTTTTATGTGCTGATGGCCCTGCGCGCGCGGTTGCGCGACATTGGCTGGTTCGAGGCCAATGGTCGGGCACAGCCGAATCTGGGCGAACTGCTGGATCTTGTGGCGCTGGGCAGCGTGGCCGACGTCGTGCCGCTGGACGCCAACAACCGCATTCTGGTGCATCAGGGCCTGATGCGGATTCGTGCAGGGCGCGCGCGTCCGGGATTGCGGGCGATTCTGGAAGTCGCCCGTCGCGACCCTTCGCGCATCACCTCGACCGATCTTGGGTTCATCCTCGGGCCTCGCCTGAACGCAGCGGGTCGTCTGGACGACATGAGTCTGGGCATCGAATGCCTGCTCTGCGACGATGAAACCCTGGCCCGGGAAATGGCCACTCAACTGGACGAACTCAATCAGGACCGCAAGTCCATTGAGCAGGGCATGCAGCGCGAAGCGCTCGCCCAGTTGAAAGACCTGCCGGTGGAGTCGATGCCGTTCGGCCTGTGCCTGTACGAAGCCGAGTGGCATCAGGGCGTGATCGGGATTCTCGCCTCGCGCCTCAAAGAGCGCTACCACCGTCCGACCATCGCGTTCGCCAGTGCTGGAGAGGGCGTGTTGAAAGGGTCGGCGCGTTCGGTGCCCGGTTTCCATATTCGCGACGCGCTGGACGCGGTCGCAGCGAAGCACCCTGCCTTGATCAGCAAGTTCGGTGGCCACGCCATGGCTGCTGGCCTGTCGCTGCCTGCCGAGAATTTCCCGGCGTTCGCCGAGGCCTTCGACGCCGAGGTGCGTCGCCAATTGACGGAAGAAGACTTGACCGGTCGTCTGCTGTCAGACGGCACGCTGGCGGTCGAGGAGTTTCACCTGGAACTGGCGCGTGCGCTGCGCAATGCCGGGCCTTGGGGGCAGCATTTCCCTGAGCCGCTGTTCCATGGCGTTTTCCAGTTGGTGGAGCAGCGGGTGGTCGGTGAGCGGCATCTGAAGATGGTACTCAGGACCGAATGTGGCACCGTCAGACTCGATGGCATTGCCTTCAGCGTGGACCGGGACGTCTGGCCCAATCCGACCGTGCGTTGGGTCGAGTTGGCGTACAAGCTGGACCTGAACGAGTTCCGTGGCAATGAAACCGTGCAATTGATGGTCGCGCATATTTCCCCGCGCTGACTTTTCCGCAGGAACGTCACTTCTCTCAGGTTGTCGACTAGGCTCAAGGTTTAGAACAACGGACCTTCCAACGCCACTTGAGAGAGGTGCCCATGAGCCTGCTGCTTGAACCCTTCACCTTCCGTCAACTGACCCTGCGCAATCGCATCGTGGTGTCGCCGATGTGCCAGTACTGCTGTGCCGACGGCCTGGCCAATGACTGGCATCTGGTGCACCTGGGCAGTCGTGCCGTGGGTGGCGCCGGGTTGATTTTCACTGAGGCTGCTGCAGTGACCCGCGACGGCCGCATCACCCCCGAAGACCTCGGCATCTGGTCCGATGACCAGATCGCGCCGCTGCAACGCATTACCCGATTCATCACCGCGCAAGGTGCGGTTGCCGGTATTCAACTGGCTCATGCCGGGCGCAAGGCCAGCACATGGCGGCCTTGGCTGGGCAAGCACGGCAGCATCCCCACGGATGAGGGGGGCTGGACGCCATGGGGGCCGTCCGAAATCGCGTTCGACCCTCAGCACACCAAACCCACGCCGCTTGACGAGACTCAAATCAAGACGGTGATTCAGGCCTTCGTCGATGCCGCAAAACGGGCGCTGACGGCAGGGTTTTCGGTGGTGGAGATTCATGCGGCCCACGGCTATCTGTTGCATCAATTCTTGTCGCCGTTGAGTAACCAACGGCGTGATCAATACGGTGGCTCGTTCGAGAATCGCATTCGCCTGACACTGGAAGTCACCGCAGCCGTGCGCAAGGTCTGGCCGCAGGAGTTGCCGTTGTTCGTGCGGGTGTCGGCCACTGATTGGGTCGAGGACGGCTGGAACCCGGATGAAACGGTCGAACTGGCCAAACGACTCAAGGCCATTGGTGCCGACTTGATCGACGTGTCATCGGGCGGCACGGCGGCCAATGCCGAGATTCCAGTGGGGCCGGGGTATCAGACCGAGTTCGCGGGGCGTGTTCGGCGAGAGTCGGGGATCGCCACCGGGACGGTGGGCATGATCACCGAGCCGTATCAGGCCGACACGATTTTGCGTACTGGCCAGGCGGATTTGATTCTCTTGGCCCGCGAGCTGTTGCGTGATCCGTATTGGCCCTTGCATGCCGATGATGATTTGGGTGGGCGCCAGGCGGTGTGGCCTGCGCAGTATCAGCGGGCGACCCATCGGGATCAGCCGATTCATGAGTCGGATTTGCGCGATTGAGCAGTCTGGCGTTGTCAGTTCTGTAGCAGTCCGGCTCGTCGGCGGTGGCGTCCGTACAATCGCCACCGCCGGCGAGCCGGACTGCCACGGGGGGGACGTTCTCAGTTTTCCAGCAATCCCTTCACCCGCTCGCTGAGCGCCGGAATCGAAAACGGCTTGGTCAGCACATGCATGCCCGGTTCGAGCCGTCCTTTGTCCAGCGCGGCATTTTCGGCATAACCGGTGACGAACAACACTTTCAGACCAGGCCGGAGCGTGCGCGCGGCGTCAGCCAGTTGGCGACCATTCATGCCGCCCGGCAAGCCGACATCCGACACCAACAGGTCAATGGCCTGACGGGTGTTCAAGATTTCCAGCGCCGATGCCCCGTTGTCTGCTTCCAGTACACGATAGCCCTGATCGGTCAGCACCTCAGCGACCAGCACCCGTACCGACGGTTCATCATCCACCACCAGAACGGTTTCCCCGCCTGCTCCCAGGCGAGCGTCGGGATCCGGGACGGGCGCGTGTTCGGTGACGACTGGAACATCGGAGTGTGCGGGCAGATAAATGCAGATTTGCGAGCCTCGTCCAAGGGTCGATTTGATCTGTACACCGCCCCCCGACTGGCGGGCAAATCCGTAGATCATCGACAGCCCAAGGCCTGTCCCCATCCCGATGGGTTTGGTGGTGAAGAAGGGATCGAATGCCCGCTTGACCACTTCACTGCTCATGCCGCTGCCGTTGTCGCTCACGCACAGCGCGACGTAGCGGCCTTCGGGCAATTCCAGGTCCCGTGCCTCGGCGGCGTCGAGCTCTTTGTTGCAGGTTTCGATCAGCAACTGACCGCCATCCGGCATGGCGTCGCGCGCGTTAAGGCACAAGTTGAGCAGGGCGTTTTCCAGTTGGTGGGGGTCCACCAGTGTCGCCCATAACCCTCTTGTGGCGATGACATCCATGGCAATGGAGGGGCCGACGGTCCGCCGGATCAGGTCGGCCATGCCCTCGACGAGTCGATCGATATCGGTGTGTCTGGGGTCCAGGGTTTGACGACGCGAAAACGCCAGCAGCCGATGGGTCAACGCAGCGGCTCTGCGTGAGCCTTCAAGCGCCGATTCGATGTAACGCTCCAGATGCTCGGTCCGTCCCTTGGCGACGCGGTTTTTTAGCAGCTCGATGTTGCCGCTGACCCCCATCAGCAGGTTGTTGAAGTCATGGGCCAGTCCGCCGGTCAACTGCCCGACCGCTTCCATTTTTTGCGATTGGCGCAACGCGTCCTCCGCCACGCGCAGGGCATCGGCCTGCTGTTTCTCGGTGGTGATGTCCCGCGCGCTGCAGTACATCTTCCCGCCTTCCGGCACCGCTACCCAGGACAGCCAGCGATAGCTGCCATCCTTGCGCCGGTAGCGGTTTTCCAGATTCAAAACCGGATGGTTGTGGCTCAGGGCATCGAACGCTTCCTGGCTGCGCGGGGCGTCGTCGGGATGGATCAGATCGGTGAACGCCCGTTTCGACAGTTCGTCATCGGACCAGCCCAGGGTCAAGCGCCAGGCGGGGTTGGTGGTTTCGAAGCGCAAATCGTCGGTCATGACCGACAACAGGTCAGGGCTGACTTGCCACGTCAGCCCACGTTCGTGAGAGCGCTCGATCACCTGGCGCTCCAGATTGGCGATCAGGTCCAGCCGACGCTGTTCGCTGGCCTTTAATGCTCGTTGGTCCAGGACGCGTTTGGTGGTTTCCTTGGTGATGCACAGCAATCCGGCCACAGCGTTTTGCTCGTCGATGACGGGCGAGAACGAGAATGACCACCACGTCCGTTCGATTTCCCCGTAACGGGCCATCGTCAACGGCAGGTCTTCGCATTGGTAGGGGATACCCCGCAGCGCGTCTTCCACATTAGGCAGCACCTGATCCCATACGTCCGACCACAGCTCCTGCATCCGCGCGCCCATGGCCTTTTCCACCCGAGGGCCGAGCACGGGCGCATAGGCATCGTTGTGAAAGAAGAGCAGATCGGGACCCCAGAGTACGTACATCGACTCTGGAGAATTGAAGATCAGGTTCAAGTGCACTTTCAGCGCGGCAGGCCACTGCTCCATGGGGCCTAGCGACGTCTCGCTCCAGTCGATTCCCATAAGGGTGCGAGCGGCCTCACTGTCACCTGCGGGGAAGCGGGGGTATCTGGTCAACGAAGCAGGCTCCAGTCAGGGGGTGACAGTGTACGAAGCCGGACCGGAAAAATCCTCACCCTTTCTATCCAATTGAGGGTGAATGGATTGGATGAGCGATTCGTGCTTACTCGAACGAATAGCAAAAAGCCCCTGCCAATCCAAAGCAGCGTCAAGGGTGTTGACCATGGAAGTGCACAGGGGTTGCGTGGTGATATCAAATTCTCATCAGTTTTTTGAGATCACTCTGATCGTTCCCACGCTCCGCGTGGTAACGCTGTTTTCGGCGCACTGCGTCCGCTTGGGACGCGGAGCGTTGGTGGAGGCATCCCCACGCGAAGCGTGGGAACGATCAGATTGATCAGCGCAGGCAAGGGAGGCTCAATGCTTGAACATCACATGCCGCACGGTGGTGTAGTCCTCCAGTCCGTACATGGACATGTCCTTGCCATAACCGGACAGTTTCTGACCGCCGTGGGGCATTTCGCTGACGAGCATGAAGTGGGTGTTCACCCAGGTGCAGCCATATTGCAGGCGCGCCGAGAGGCGATGAGCGCGGCCGACGTCCTGGGTCCAGACCGACGAGGCCAGGCCGTAGTCCGAATCGTTGGCCCAGCCGAGCACCTGCGCTTCGTCGTCGAACTGAGTGACTGACACCACAGGTCCGAATACCTCGCGGCGAACGATTTCGTCATCCTGCTGGACATCGGCGATGACCGTTGGCTGGAAGAAGAAGCCATTGCCGTCGATGGCTTTGCCGCCGGTGATCAGGCGGGTGTGGGACTGGGCGACGGCGCGCTCGACGAAGCCGGTCACGCGGTCGCGATGTTGGGCGGTGATCAGCGGACCGAGTTCGGTGTTCGGGTCATCCTGCAGGCCGACTTTGATGGTGCTGACTGCTTCACCGAGTTTCTGCACGAACTTCTCGTAGATGCCTTTCTGCGCGTAAATACGGCAAGCGGCGGTGCAGTCCTGGCCTGCGTTGTAGAAGCCGAAGGTGCGAATGCCTTCGACGGCGGCGTCGATGTCAGCGTCGTCGAAAATGATGACCGGCGCTTTTCCGCCCAGCTCCATGTGCATGCGTTTGACGCTGTCGGCGGTGCTGGAAATGATGTGCGAGCCAGTGGCGATGGAGCCGGTCAGCGAGACCATGCGCACTTTCGGGTGAGTCACCAACGGGTTGCCGACAGTCTGGCCGCGACCGAAGACCAGGTTCAGCACGCCTGCGGGGAAGATGTCATTGGCCAATTCGATGAGGCGCAATGCGGTCAGCGGGGTTTGTTCGGATGGCTTGAGCACTACGGTATTGCCTGCGGCGAGGGCCGGGGCGATTTTCCAGGCGACCATCATCAGCGGGTAGTTCCACGGCGCAATCGAGGCGATCACGCCTACCGGGTCGCGGCGGATCATTGAGGTGTGGCCCGGCAGGTATTCACCGGCCGCCGAGCCGCCCATGCAGCGGCTGGCCCCGGCGAAGAAGCGGAACACGTCGGCAATCGCGGGCAGTTCATCGTTCAGCGCGGCGTGGTAAGGCTTGCCGCAGTTGTCCGACTCCAGTTTGGCCAGTTCTTCGGCGTTGGCGTCAATGGCATCGGCAAGTTTCAGCAGCAGCAACGAGCGGTCTTTCGGTGCGGTCTGCGACCAGCTCTCGAACGCGGCATCGGCGGCGCGCACGGCGGTGTCGACCTGGCCTTCGCTGGCCTCATTGATCTCCACCAGCACACGGCCCAGTGCGGGGTTGAACACGGGTTGCGCGGGACCTTCACCGGCGACCAGTTGGCCATTGATCAGCAGTTTGGTTTGCATGGGGTTGTCCTCTTGTTCGATCCGTTGGGTATTTCGGGCGCGTTGGCCTGTCGCTACTGCATTGATTCAAATCGGGCCCCTTGTGGGAGCGAGTTCATTCGCGAATCGGTATTCCAGGCGACAGCGTTGTGTCGAATGTACCGACGCCATCGCGAATGAATTCGCTCCCACAGGGGATTGGCGTAGTTCCTTAAAAAAGGATTATTTCCCGCCGCTACCGGCCACACTTTCGCCGCCACGGGTCAGGTAATAGGCGCCGAGGATCGGCAGCATGGTCACCATCATCACCAGCATGGCGACGACGTTGGTCACCGGCACATCCCGTGGGCGGCTGAGTTGGTTGAGCAACCAGATCGGAAGCGTGCGTTCATGGCCTGCGGTGAAGGTGGTGACGATGATTTCGTCGAACGACAACGCGAACGCCAGCATCCCACCCGCCAGCAACGCCGAACCCAGGTTCGGCAGGATGATGTAGCGGAAGGTCTGCCAACCGTCCGCGCCCAAATCCATCGAGGCTTCAATGAGGCTGTGGGAGGTGCGGCGCAAACGGGCGATGACGTTGTTGTAGACGATCACCACGCAGAACGTTGCATGGCCGACGATGATGGTGAACATCCCCGGCTCGATGCCCAGTGACTTGAACGCCGACAGCAGCGCCAACCCGGTGATGATGCCGGGCAGGGCAATGGGCAGGATCAGCATCAGTGAGATGCCGTCCTTGCCGAAGAAGTCCCGGCGGTACAACGCCGCTGAGGCCAGCGTGCCCAGCACCAGCGCGATCAGGGTGGCAACGCAGGCGATCTGCAGCGACAGCTTGATCGCTTCCAGCACATCAGGCCGGGCAAACGCCACACTGAACCACTTCAGAGTGAACCCCTGTGGTGGAAAGCTGAACGCAGCGTCTTCGGTGTTGAAGGTGTACATGAAGATGATCAGGATCGGGAAGTGCAGAAACACCAGCCCGCCCCAGGCGGCGATCTTCAAGCCCCATGAGGCTTGATCGCCTTGCTTGATGACAGGCTTAGAGCGCATCGAAAGCCCCCAGTCGTTTGACGATGGACAGGTAAATGGCGATCAGCACGATGGGCACCAGCGTGAACGCGGCGGCCATGGGCATGTTGCCAATGGCGCCTTGCTGGGCGTAGACCATGCTGCCAATGAAATAGCCCGGCGGGCCGATCAGTTGGGGGACGATGAAGTCGCCCAAGGTCAGCGAGAAGGTGAAGATCGAACCCGCTGCGATGCCCGGCACCGACAGCGGCAAAATCACCTGCATGAACGTTTGCCGGGGTGTGGCGCCCAGATCCGCCGAGGCTTGCAGCAATGACGGCGGCAGACGTTCAAGTGAGGCCTGAATCGGCAGGATCATGAACGGCAGCCAGATATAGACGAACACCAGAAAGCGCCCCAGATGGGAGGTCGACAAGGTGCTGCCGCCGACGCCGGGAAGCCCCAGAATCGCCTGCAACACCGGTTCCAGCCCCACGTGCTGAACGAACCACTGCGCCACGCCGCCTTTGGCCAGCAACAGCGTCCAGGCATAGGCTTTGACGATGTAACTGGCCCACATCGGCATCATCACCGCAATGTAGAAAAACGCCTTGGTCTTGCCCGTGGTGTAACGCGCCATGTAGTAGGCGATGGGAAAGGCGACGATGGCGCTGGCGATGGACACCGCGATGGCCATGGTCAGGGTGCGCTGGATCACATCGAAGTTGGCCGGGTTGAACAGCGCAGCGAAGTTGGTCAGGGTCAGGTCGGGGGTGACCGTCATGCTGAAGTCGTCGAAGGTGTAAAACCCTTGCCACAGCAGGCTCAGCAGCGAACCGAGATAGATCGCGCCGAACCACAGCAGCGGCGGGATCAATAGCAGCGACAGGTACAGGTTCGGCCGTAGATACAGCAGATTGGAGAGGCGTCGCAGGGGCGAAAGCCCTGGCATCGGCGCTGAATGCGCGACTGTCTGGCTCATGTCAGCGGGCCTCGGTGACAGGGTCGTGCAGCGCGACCATCGCCTCACGCGCCCAGCGTGCGGTGACCCGCTGGCCTGTCTGGTGTTGCGCGCTGGTGTCCAGCCATTGGGTATTGTGCTGGCTGACACTCAAGGTCTGGCCGTTATCCAGCATCAGTTCGAAGCGGGTGGCGCTGCCTTGATACTGGATGTCGTGCAGCAAGCCGCTGACTTCGATTTCGTGACTGCCCGCCGGGCCTTCAGCGAAGCGGATGTGCTCGGGTCGAATGGAGAACGCGCTGGCGTTGCCGCTCAACTGCTGCGCCAGTTCGCCACGCAGCACATTGGAGGTGCCGACGAACTCGGCAACGAAGGGCGTCGCCGGTTTCATGTACAGGTTGCGCGGGGTGTCGACCTGTTCGATGCGGCCCTTGTTGAACACCGCGACGCGGTCTGACATGGACAACGCTTCGGTCTGGTCGTGGGTCACGAAAATGAAGGTGATGCCCAGTTGGCGCTGGAGTTTCTTCAACTCGCTCTGCATCTGCTCGCGCAACTTGAGGTCGAGGGCGCCAAGGGGTTCGTCGAGTAACAGGACGCGTGGGCGATTGACCAGCGCACGTGCCAACGCCACACGCTGGCGCTGGCCGCCGGAAAGCTGCACCGGTTTGCGATCGCCATAACCGCCGAGGGCGACCATGCTCAGCGCCTCTTCGGCGCGGGTCAGGCGCTCGCTCTTGCCCACGCCTTTGACCTTCAGGCCATAGGCCACGTTGTCACGCACGTTCATGTGGGGGAACAGGGCGTAATCCTGGAACACCGTATTCACGTCGCGCTGGTACGGCGGCAGGCCTGCTGCTTCCTCGCCATGAATGCGGATCGAACCTGCGCTGGGTTGCTCGAAGCCTGCGATCAAGCGCAGGCAGGTGGTTTTGCCCGAGCCCGACGGGCCCAGCATGGAAAAGAACTCGCCGTCCTTGATGTCGATGGAAACCCGGTCAACGGCCTTCACATCGCCGAACTGACGGGAAACGTGGGTGAACTGGACTGCAAGGGTCATGATTGGAAACTCTGGAGATAGCAGGGATCTGGAGTCTTGCGCGGTCGCCTTTGTGGGAGCCGGCTTGCTGGCGAATGCGTCAGGTCAGGCACTGCAATGTTGAATGACTGACCGCATTCATCGGAACGCCGCCCGCACCAAGCCGGCTCCCACAGGAATTGCGTCTGACCTGCGGGTTAAATAGCTACCGCCCACCCATGATCGCGATGTAATCCTGGGTCCAGCGGCTGTACGGCACGTACTTGCCGCCTTCGGCCTGTGGGGTTTTCCAGAAGGCGATCTTGTCGAACAGGTCGAAGCCGTTGGTGGCGCAACCTTCGGCCCCCAGCAACTCGTTGCCCTTGCACGCCGCAGGCACGACCGGCAGCGAGCCGAACCAGGCGGCGACGTCACCTTGCACCTTCGGTTGCAGCGACCAGTCCATCCACTTGTACGCGCAGTTCGGGTGCTTGGCCTCGGCGTGCAGCATGGTGGTGTCAGCCCAACCGGTGGCGCCTTCCTGCGGGATGGTCGAGGCGACAGGCTGTTTGTCCGCCACCAGGCCGTTGACCATGTAGCCCCACGAACTTGAGGCGGCGACACCTTCGTTTTTCACGTCGCTCATCTGCACGGTCGCGTCATGCCAGTAGCGGTGCACCAGCGGGTGTTGCGCGCGCAGCAGGTCGAGCACGGCCTTGTACTGGGTCTCGGTCAACTGGTACGGGTCTTCAATTTTCAGCTCCGGCTTGGCGGACTTCAGGTACAGCGCCGCGTCAGCGATGTAGATTGGCCCGTCATAAGCCTGCACACGGCCTTTGTTCGGCTTGCCGTCCGGCAGGTCTTGCGGTTCGAACACCACGCTCCAGCTCACAGGCGGGGTCTTGAACACGTTGGTGTTGTACATCAACACGTTCGGTCCCCACTGATAGGGCGTGCCGTAAGTCTGCTTGTTGACGGTGTACCACGGGCCGTCTTTCAGGCGCGGGTCGAGGGTTTTCCAGTTGGGGATCAGATCGGTGTTGATGGGCTGAACACGCTTGCCCGCCACCAGACGCAGCGAGGCATCGCCCGATGCGGTCACCAGGTCGTAGCCGCCCTTGGTCATCAGGCTGACCATCTCGTCGGAGGTCGCTGCGGTTTTGACGTTGACCTTGCAGCCGGTCTCTTTTTCGAAGCCGGTGACCCAGTCATAGGCTTTGTCGCTCTCGCCCCGTTCGATGTAACCCGGCCACGCCACGATATCCAGTTGGCCTTCACCATTGCCGACAGACTTGAGCACTTCGGCCGCCTGTACCATGCCGCTTGAGAGCAATCCGGCCACTATGGCGCCCAAGAGCGCGGTTTTTTGAAACGACATAGGGTTCACCTCGTTATTGATGTTTTTTTCGGCAGAACAAAATCTCAGGGTATCGCTGTTTTTATAGCGTTCGCTTGACGCTTGAAATTCACAGCTCGTAGCTGCTTCGGGCCATGATGTGGCGGACCACGCTGTAGTCCTGAAGCGAATCACTGGACAAATCCTTGCCGTAGCCTGAGCGCTTCAAGCCGCCGTGGGGCATTTCGCTGGTCAGCATGAAGTGGCTGTTGATCCAGGTGCAGCCATATTGCAGCCGGGCTGCGACCTGCATGGCCTTGTCCAGATTCCGGGTCCAGATCGACGAGGCCAGGCCGTATTCGGAGTCGTTGGCCCACTCCACGGCCTGTGACAGTTCGTCGAAACGGGTGACGGTCACCACCGGCCCGAACACCTCGCGCTGGACGATTTCATCGTTCTGTTTGCAGCCTGCGAGCAGCGTCGGCTGGTAGAAAAAGCCGGGGCCGGAATGCACGGCAGCGCCCGTGATGCGCTCAATGTGCGGCTGGCTCAGTGCACGCTCGACAAAGCTGGCCACGCGGTCGCGTTGGCGGGTGCTGATCAGCGGGCCGATCTCGTTGTCGGCATCGCGCTTGCCCGCAAAGCGCAGGCTGCTGACAGCGCTGCCCAGTTCGGCGACCAATTTGTCGTGGATCTCGGCCTGGGCATAGATTCGGCAGGCGGCGGTGCAATCCTGGCCCGCGTTGTAATAGCCATAGGTGCGCACGCCCTCGACCACTGCGGCGATGTCGGCATCGTTGCAGACGATCACCGGGGCCTTGCCGCCCAGCTCAAGGTGGGTGCGTTTAAGGGTTTTGGCAGCGGCCTGAAGGATCTTCTGGCCGGTGACGATATCCCCGGTCAGCGACACCATCCGCACTTTCGGGTGGCTGACCAAATGACTGCCCACGCCTTCACCACCGCCGCAAACGATGTTGATCACGCCCTTGGGCAGGCGGTCAGCGAGCAGCGGGGCGAGCGCGAGAATCGAGAGGGGGGTGTGTTCCGAGGGCTTGAACACCAGCGTGTTACCGGCGGCCAGCGCGGGGGCGATTTTCCACGCGGCCATCATGATCGGGTAATTCCATGGCGCGATGGACGCAACCACTCCAATGGCATCACGCCGCACCATGCTGGTGTACCCCGGCACGTATTCGCCCGCCAGTTGCCCGGTCTGACAACGCACCGCTCCGGCAAAGAAGCGGAATACATCGACGGTAGCGGTCAGGTCGTCCTGAAGCGCGAGATGCAAAGGTTTGCCGCAATTCAGCGCTTCCAGTTGGGCGAGGTGATCAGCGTTCTTTTCGATGGCATCGGCGATGCTCAGCAGCACATGGGCGCGTTGTTGCGGTGTGGTGCGCGACCATTCGGCGAAGGCGCGGTTGGCCGCCAGAATCGCGGTTTCGACCTGATCCGTGCTGGCTTCGGCGATGTGGGTCAACACCTCGCCCGTGGCCGGATTGAGGATCGGCTCGACAAACCCCTGGCCTGCGATCAGTTCACCGTCGATCAGCAGTGAAGTGAGGAATTGAGGGTTCGCGCCGCCTGCCATGGTTCGAGCTTCCTTGTGTCGAGAGGTGTTGCGTATCAGGCCGAAAGATCACTGGTCATCTGTGGGAGTGAGCTTGCTCACGAATAGGCCAGTAAGGCAGATGCACCTCTGGAGCCTTCCACATCGCTTTCGTGAGCAAGCTCACTCCCACAGGAGAGCGGCGCCGCTACTGAAAGATATAGATACAGGTTGATTCCCAATCCTCAGAGCCTAGTGCCCCCTTCAGTGGTCGACAAATTCTAAATACTGAAACCCCCATTCGATTAAATCGATGGCTTGCGTCCCGGGTGAGGCTGTTCTCGGGCGACGCTCAGGAAGGGATCAACCAATGAAGGCCGTGCGGTGCCTCGACGCCACGCCAAGCCCACGTCCAGCGTTTGGGTCAAGTCGGCGATAGGGCGGGCTTCAATGATGTCGCCTTCCAGCGACCAGGGGCGATAGGTCATGTCCGGCTGAATCGACACACCCAGGCCGGCCGCCACAAGACTGCGCACTGCTTCCGTTGAGGCCGTACGCAGGCCGACTTTCGGTTGCAGCCCCGCGCGGGACCAAATGCGCTGTGCGTTGCTGCCCATCTCGTCGACATTCAGTTGAATCAGCGGCTCGCAGGCGACATCGGCGAGGTTGATGTTGTCGTGCTCCAGCAGCGGATGCTGAGCAGGCAGCCAAAGCCGATAGGGCGAGTGGGTCAATACCTCGGTCTGCAAGGCATGACGGTCTTCCAGGTTGGAGAGAATCAACACGCCAATGTCGATCTCGCCACTGACCAGCAGATGCTCGATGTAAGGCCGCTCGTCTTCCATCACGCGAATGTCGACGTTGGGATAGGCGCGCTGAAAGCGGGTCAGCAGGTCGGCGAGGTAGTAACCCGCGACGAGACTGGTCACGCCGATCACCAATTGCCCGGCCACTTGTTCAGCGCCTTGTTGCAGGCTGCGTTTGGCGTTTTCGACGGTGGCCAGAATCAGGTGCGCCTGACGCAGAAACTGATGCCCTTGGTGAGTCAGGGTCATGCCCTTGGCATGACGACTGAACAGGGTGACGCCGATTTCCTCCTCCAATTGCTGAATGGCCAGCGTCAGGGTGGACTGGGAAATGAACACCGCTTGTGCAGCGGCTGATATCGACCCTGTTTCGGCCACCGCAATGAAATGGCGAATCTGGCGTAGCGTCATCATGAAGGGCGCGGCTCGCGTGATTTTTTAGAATGTAGCGAGTGTATATCGTTTTTACTGAATGGCTGGTGACTGACCTGCAACATCCAGAAGCACACCCGAAAACGACACCTGACGACTTCGACTTAACCTGCGGGTCGGACTGTTTATCTGTTTTCAGGAGGTGCCCATGAATACCCGAGGCTTGCTCGATCAGCTGTTGAAATCCGGTCAGGACCTGTTGCAGAACACGGCAGGCAAACCGGCTCGTTCCGAATCTCAACGCCAAGGCAGCCAGGGCGGGCTTGGCGATTTACTGGGCAAAATGGGGGGCGGCAATCTGGGCGGATTTCTGTCCGGCGCGGGCGGCGGGGCGCTGGCAGCGGGTGCGATGGGGCTGTTGCTGGGCAACAAGAGCGCGCGCAAGATCGGCGGCAAGGTCGTGACCTATGGCGGCCTGGCGGCGCTGGGCGTACTCGCCTACAAGGCCTACGGCAACTGGCAGGCGAATCAAGCGGGTGCCGGGCCGAGTCAGCCACAAACCGTAGACCGCGTGCCACCGGCGCAGGTCGAGCAGCACAGTGAGGCGATCCTTCGGGCGTTGGTGGCGGCGGCCAAGGCGGACGGCCACGTAGATGACTACGAACGGCAGTTGTTAGAAGGCGAGTTCACCCGCCTGACTGGCGATCAGGAATTACAGCACTGGCTGCACACCGAACTGAACAAACCGCTGGACCCTGCCGAAGTCGCCCGCGCGGCCCATACCCCGGAAATCGCTGCCGAGATGTACCTGGCCAGCGTGATGATGGTGGATGAGGAGCATTTCATGGAGCGGGCGTATCTGGATGAGCTGGCGAAGCAACTGAAGCTGGCGCCGGGCTTGAAAGCCGAGCTGGAAAATCAGGTTCGCCAGGCACAGCAATAAACGGCACCGCACAAAGTCGGTATTCATACCTGTGGGAGTGAGCTTGCTCACGATGGCATCCGGTCAGTCACTGCCGCTATGACGACAGACCGAAATCGTGAGCAAGCTCACTCCAACAGCTACAGTGCTTGATGATCGACAGCGCGGTCTGAACGCCGGACGATTTTTGACAGGTTGGCAGTCCACTATCAAACACACTTTCCCATCTGCCGATAACCCGTCTGACATTTACGCTACATGTGTGCGTTATTACGTAAGTCATGTCGGAAACAGCCCGTTTAAACAGTAAGGCACTAGGCTATACTCCGCTCGCGTTGGGCCGTCTGTCGGTCCGCTTCTTGAACCCGGTTTTTGCCGGTGTTGAACTCTTGAGGGCTGACTGTGAAGAACTGGACGTTGCGTCAACGTATTTTGGCGAGCTTCGCTGTCATCATCGCCATCATGCTGCTGATGGTGATTGTGGCTTTCAACCGGTTGCTGGTGATTGAAAGCAGCGGCGATGAGGTGCGTCTCGACGCGTTGCCGGGCGTCTATTACAGCAGCACGGTGCGTGGGGCATGGGTTGAAAGTTATGTGCGTACCCAGCAGTTGCTCGCTGAAGGCGCAGGGCGTGCGCTGACCAACGCTGAAGAAGACCAATACAAAGAGTTCGAGGACCGTCTGCAAGCGCAGATATCCGCCTATCAAAAGAGTATTTTCGAAGAGACCGATCGCAATGATTTCGCGCAGTTCCTGCAACTGCGGGAACGTTATGGTCTGGTCCTTAATGGCATTCTGGCGGCCTATCAGGGCGACAACTATGCCTTGGCGCAACGCATTTTTACCGAGCAGTTGACCCCGATGTGGTTTGACGGCCGCAAGATGCTCAATGCCTTGGGTACCAAGAACAAGGTCAATGCGGACCGCGCGTCTGACAATATTCAGACCGCTGTCTCCAGCGCCAAAGTCACGCTGAGCATTTCCCTGGTGCTTGCCGTCCTTGCAGCCGCTGCCTGCGGTTTGCTGCTGATGCGGGCGATTCTGGCGCCGATGAACCGCATCGTGCACATTCTGGAGGTCATGCGCACGGGTGACTTGAGCAGCCGCCTGAACCTGGAGCGCAAGGACGAATTCGATTCGGTGCAGACCGGATTCAACGACATGGTCACCGAGCTGGCGGCGCTGGTGTCCCAGGCGCAGCGTTCGTCGGTGCAGGTCACCACCTCGGTCACCGAGATTGCCGCCACGTCCAAACAGCAGCAGGCCACGGCCACCGAAACCGCTGCGACCACCACGGAAATTGGTGCGACCTCGCGGGAAATCGCCGCCACCTCTCGCGATCTGGTGCGCACCATGACCGAGGTGACGTCGGCCGCCGATCAGGCTTCGATCCTCGCCGGTTCCGGCCAGCAAGGCCTGGCGCGCATGGAAGAAACCATGCATTCGGTGATGGGCGCGGCGGATTTGGTGAACTCCAAGCTCGCGATCCTCAATGAGAAGGCGGGCAACATCAATCAGGTGGTCGTGACCATCGTCAAGGTCGCCGACCAGACGAACCTGCTGTCCCTCAACGCGGCGATCGAAGCCGAGAAAGCCGGCGAATATGGTCGTGGTTTTGCGGTGGTCGCCACCGAGGTGCGTCGTCTGGCTGATCAGACGGCGGTCGCCACGTATGACATCGAACAGATGGTCCGCGAGATCCAGTCAGCGGTGTCGGCGGGCGTGATGGGCATGGACAAATTCTCTGAAGAAGTGCGTCGCGGCATGTTCGAGGTGACGCAGGTCGGTGAGCAGCTTTCGCAGATCATCCACCAGGTACAGGCGCTGGCGCCGCGGGTGTTGATGGTCAACGAAGGTATGCAGGCCCAGGCCACGGGCGCCGAGCAGATCAACCAGGCGCTGGTGCAGTTGGGCGATGCCAGCAGCCAGACGGTGGAGTCCTTGCGTCAGGCCAGTTTTGCCATCGACGAACTGAGTCAGGTGGCGGTAGGTCTGCGCAGCGGCGTTTCGCGATTCAAGGTCTGATCGGGCCATGACCGAGCATTCAGCCAAGCGCGGCACGGCCGTCGTGCCCAAGAACAAACTGTTCCTGCTGTTTCGCATCGGGACGGAGCGTTATGCGCTGGAGGCAGCCGAGGTCGCCGAAGTCCTGCCTCGTCTGATGCTCAAACCCATTGCGCGGGCGCCGCACTGGGTCGCAGGCGTTTTTGCCCATCGGGGCGCAGTGGTGCCGGTCATTGACCTGAGCGCGCTGACCTTTGGCGAGCCGGCGCCGCTGCGCACCAGCACGCGCGTGGTGCTGGTGCATTACCGGATGGGGGGCGATCGCCCGTCGCAGCGTCTGGGGCTGGTTCTCGAACACGCGACGGATACCCTGCGTTGCGCCGTCGATGAGTTCAAGGCCTATGGTCTGGACAACCGCGAAGCGCCGTACTTGGGGCCTGTGCGCGAAGACGCTCTTGGGTTGTTGCAATGGATTCGAGTACAGGACCTGCTCACCGATGATGTGCGGGACATGCTGTTTCCCGCCCAGCCCATGGACCTTGCAGCCCTTGAGTCCATGCCATGAGTTCCGATGCGCGTTTCTTCGCCTTCCTCAAGAGCCGCATCGGTCTGGACGTTGCGTCTGTGGGCGAGGCCATCATCGAGCGGGCGGTGCGTCAGCGCTGCACCAGCGTCAAGGCGGACACCGCCGATGCCTATTGGCAACTGCTGCAAAGCTCGGCTGACGAACAGCAAGCGCTGATCGAAGCGGTGATCGTGCCGGAGACCTGGTTTTTCCGTTACCCGGAATCCTTCGGCACCCTCGGCAAGCTCGCTGCCGCACGGGTCGTCCAGTTGAGTGGCGTTCGCCCATTACGCATTCTCAGCCTGCCATGCTCGACCGGCGAAGAGCCGTACTCGATTGTCATGGCGCTGTTCGACGCCGGGTTGCAACCGCAGCAATTCAAAGTCGAAGCCGTGGACATCAGCCCGCTGTCGCTGCAACGGGCGCGACGTGCGGTGTATGGCAAGAATTCCTTTCGTGGCGATCAATTGAGTTTTCGTGACCGCTACTTCAGCCAGGTCGACGAGGGCTACCTCGTCAACGAGAAGGTGCGTGAGCGGGTCAGTTTTCAGACCGGCAATTTGCTCGACCCGAACTTGCTGGTGGCGCAATCGGCCTATGATTTCGTGTTCTGCCGCAACCTGTTGATCTACTTCGACGTCGACACTCAACGTCAGGGCTTCGAGGCGTTGAAGCGGATGACCCGCGAGGACGGCCTGCTGTTCATCGGTCCCGCTGAAGGCAGCCTGTTGGGGCGCATGGGCATGGCCTCCATCGGGATTCCCCAGTCGTTCGCGTTCCGTCATCGTTCGGAACCTGTGGCGGACCCTTTTGCAGTCCAGCCCGCTGCGCCGCTGCCGCCTGTGTCGCCAACTCTTGCGCCATCGGTCAGCAGCAAACCGGCACCGTCCCCACGGTCCAAGCCTGTCACGAGGCCTTTTGCGTCCACACCCGCTACGACGCGCAGCCCGGCACCGCCAGCGCCTGTCTCGACCGGCGAGGCGGCGACCCTGTTGAACAGCATCAAACAACTGGCCAACGAAGGCAAAAGCGCGGAGGCCAAACTGGCCTGCGAGCAATACCTGAAACGCTATGAACCGGTGGCCTCGGTTTTCTATTGGCTGGGTCTGCTCAGTGAAGTGGGCGGTGATGTCATCGGCGCTCAGGGCTTTTACCGCAAGGCGCTGTATCTGGAACCCCAGCACCCCGAGGCGCTGGCGCAACTGGCGGCCCTGTTGGCTGCGCAAGGCGACAGCGCCGGAGCCCGCCGTCTGCAAGAGCGCGCCGCACGTGGTGTGAACAAAGAAGGACGTAGTCGATGACCGGCGTACACAGTGAATTGATCAGCGACGACGCCCAGGCCATCGACGATTGCTGGAACCGTATCGGCATTCACGGCGACCGTTCCTGCCCGTTGCTGGCCGATCACATCCATTGCCGCAACTGCTCGGTGTATTCCGCCGCCGCCACCCGTTTGCTGGACCGTTATGCGCTCGCTCAAGAGCACCGGGCCGTGGCGCAAAGCGACGAGCTGGACAGCGACGTCAAGACCCGCTCGCTGGTGGTCTTTCGCCTCGGTGAAGAATGGCTCGGTTTGCCGACCCGGTGTCTGGTGGAAGTCTCGCCCGTCCAGTCGATTCATTCGTTGCCCCACCAGCGTTCACGCGCCTTGCTCGGTGTCGCTAACGTGCGTGGCGCGCTGGTGGCCTGCCTGTCGTTTGTCGAGCTGCTCGGGCTGGACGTTTCGTTCGCCCCTGTCAGCACTGGTCGAGTTATGCCGCGCATGCTGATCGTCGCCGTGGAGGGCGGCCCGGTGGTGGTGCCGGTGGATGAGGTCGACGGTATCCACGCCATCGAAGCGCGGTTGCTGGACGCCGCATCGGTCCCCGCACAGAACACCAATGCCCGATTCACCAAGGGGGTTGTGCAGTGGAAAAACCGCAGCCTGCGCCTGCTGGATGAAGAACACCTGTTGTCGGCAGTGAACCGGAGCCTGATATGACGCCCGATCAAATGCGCGACGCCTCGCTGTTCGAACTCTTCACGCTGGAAGCCGAAGCGCAGACTCAAGTGTTGAGCGCAGGCCTGCTCGCCCTCGAACGCAACCCGACCCAGGCCGACCAACTGGAAGCCTGCATGCGTGCCGCCCACTCGCTTAAAGGCGCGGCGCGGATTGTCGGGGTCAATGCGGGCGTCAGCGTTTCCCACGTCATGGAAGACTGTCTTGTGGAAGCCCAGACAGGGCGTCTGCACCTGAAGCCCGAACACATCGACGCGTTGTTGATGGGCACCGACATGTTGATGCGCATCGCCACGCCGGGCGAAAGCAGCGTGGGTCAGGGTGACGTGGATGGCTATGTGGCCCTGATGAACGACTTGATCAAGCCGGGCGCTCATCATGCGGCTGCGGCGCCGTCCGCCGAACCCTCGATGGAGGATTTGCTGCGGGCCAATGCCCAGGCATTGGTGGAGTCGGTGCAATCCGCTCATGCGCCGCTCGTTCCCGAGCCTGCGGTGATTGACCCCCCCCTCGTCGTGGAACCCCCTGCGCCGACGCCGCCCGTTGTCGCGGAAAGTGAAGAAGATGCTTCACCGAAAACCGAGCGGCATCGTGAGCGGCGGGTGGCTGAAGGCGGCGAGCGGGTCCTGCGAGTCACCGCCGAGCGTTTGAACAACCTGCTGGACCTGTCGAGCAAATCGCTGGTCGAGACCCAGCGGCTCAAGCCGTATCTGACCGCCATGCAACGGGTCAAACGTTCACAGATGGGGGCCAGCCGGGCGCTGGATAATCTGGAAGCGCTGCTCGACGCCAATGTCGATCCGGACGCCCAGAAAGCACTGGATGAGGCCCGTCGCCTGTTGAGCGAAGCGCAGCATTTGCTGATTCAGCAGACGGCGGACCTGGACGAATTCGGCTGGCAGGCCAGCCAGCGCGCGCAACTGCTGTATGACACCGCACTGGCGTGTCGCATGCGCCCGTTCGCCGATGTATTGGCCGGTCAGGCACGCATGGTGCGCGACCTGGGGCGCTCGCTGGGTAAACAGGTGCGCCTGGAAATCGAAGGTGAGAAAACCCAGGTCGACCGCGATGTGCTGGAGAAACTTGAAGCGCCGCTGACTCACTTGCTGCGTAACGCGGTGGATCATGGCATCGAGTTGCCCGAACAACGCCTGGCCAGCGGCAAGCCCGCCGAAGGCCTGATTCAGCTCAAGGCCTCCCATCAGGCCGGGCTATTGGTCGTGGAACTGATCGACGACGGCGCGGGTGTCGATCTGGAGAAGCTGCGTCGCAGTATCATCGCGCGCAAATTATCGCCGGAAGAAACCGCTGCGCAGTTGAGCGAAGAAGAGCTGTTGAGTTTCCTGTTCCTGCCCGGTTTCAGCATGCGCGACAAGGTCACCGAAGTCTCGGGCCGAGGCGTGGGGCTGGATGCGGTGTTGCACATGGTCCGGCAACTGCGCGGCGGTGTTGATTTGCACCAGCAGGCGGGGCAGGGCAGTCGCTTCCATCTTGAAGTGCCGTTGACGCTGTCGGTGGTGCGCAGTCTGGTCGTCGAAGTGGGCGGCGAGGCCTATGCCTTCCCGCTGGCGCACATCGAACGCATGCGCGATGTGCAGGCCGACGAAATCGTGCAACTGGAAGGTCGTCAGCATTTCTGGCACGAAGAGCGGCACGTCGGTCTGGTCGCGGCCAGCCAGTTGCTCAATCGCCCGGCCAGCCAGGACAGCGCCGATGTGCTCAAGGTCGTGATCATTCGCGAGCGCGACGCGGTGTATGGCGTGGCGGTCGAGCGCTTCATCGGCGAGCGCACGCTGGTGGTGCTGCCGCTGGACCCGCGTCTGGGCAAGGTTCAGGACATTTCCGCTGGCGCGTTGCTGGACGACGGTTCGGCGGTGCTGATCATCGACGTCGAAGACATGCTGCGCTCGGTGGAAAAACTGCTCAACACCGGACGTCTGGAGCGCATCGACCGGCGCAATCGCCAGGCCGACGCACAATCGCGCAAACGCGTGCTGGTGGTGGACGACTCTCTAACGGTGCGCGAACTGGAGCGCAAGCTGCTGCTCAGTCGCGGTTACGAAGTGGCGGTGGCGGTGGATGGCATGGACGGCTGGAACGCCCTGCGTGCCGAGGATTTCGATCTGCTGATCACTGACATCGACATGCCGCGCATGGACGGCATCGAGCTGGTCACCCTGTTACGACGCGACAGCCGGTTGCAGTCGCTGCCGGTGATGGTGGTGTCGTACAAGGATCGTGAAGAAGACCGCCGACGCGGGCTTGATGCTGGCGCCGACTATTATCTGGCTAAGGCCAGTTTTCATGACGACGCATTGCTCGATGCGGTCGTTGAACTCATAGGAGATGCGCAGGGATGAAGATCGCCATCGTCAACGACATGCCCATGGCTGTCGAGGCTCTGCGCCGTGCGTTGGCGTTCGAGCCTGCGCATCAAGTGGTGTGGGTGGCGAGCAACGGCGCGGAGGCGGTGCAATGCTGCGCCGAGCTGACGCCGGACCTGATCCTGATGGACCTGATCATGCCGGTGATGGACGGCGTCGAGGCCACGCGACGCATCATGGCGGCCACGCCCTGTGCCATCGTGATCGTGACGGTGGATCGCGAGCAGAACGTGCATCGCGTCTTCGAAGCCATGGGCCACGGTGCGCTGGACGTCGTGGACACCCCGGCGATTGGCGCGGGCAACCCGCAAGAAGCCGCCGCACCTTTGTTACGCAAGATACTTAATATAGGCTGGCTCATCGGCCAGCGTGACAGCCGGGTCAAACAGGCGCCGCCACCGGTGCGCGAAGCCGCGCAACGGCAAGGGCTGGTTGCCATTGGATCGTCCGCAGGTGGACCGGCTGCGCTGGAAGTGCTGCTCAAGGGCCTGCCGAAGAGTTTCCCGGCGGCTATCGTGCTGGTTCAGCACGTGGATCAGGTGTTTGCGGCTGGAATGGCACAATGGTTGAGCAGTTCATCGGGACTCGCAGTACGATTAGCCCGTGATGGCGAACCGCCTCAACCCGGTGCCGTGCTGTTGGCAGGCACCAATCACCATATTCGATTGTTGAAAAACGGCACGCTGGCATACACCGCCGAGCCGGTTAACGAGATCTACAGGCCCTCGATCGACGTCTTCTTCGAGAGCGTAGCGACCTATTGGAACAGTGATGCGGTGGGTGTTCTGTTGACAGGTATGGGCCGGGATGGTGCCCAGGGACTCAAGCTGATGCGTCAGCGCGGGTTTCTCACCATCGCCCAGGATCAGCAAAGTTGTGCGGTTTACGGCATGCCCAAAGCGGCAGCCGCGATTGACGCCGCCATGGAGATTCGCCCGCTGGACAGCATCGCGTCTCGCTTGAACGAGGCTTTTACCCAATGAATTTCCAGGTGATTTCACAGCCCGGCTGTGACCAGGAGACCCTGAATGCATGATTTGCAGCTGGACGAGTTAGACACCACGGACGAAAACGCTGCCATGGTGTTGCTGGTCGACGATCAGGCGATGATCGGCGAAGCAGTCCGGCGTGGGCTGGCGAATGAGGAAAACATTGATTTCCACTTCTGCGCCGACCCTCATCAGGCCATCGCACAGGCGATCCAGATCAAGCCGACCGTCATCCTGCAAGACCTGGTCATGCCGGGGCTGGATGGCCTGACGCTAGTACGTGAATACCGCAACAACCCGATGACACGGGACATCCCGATCATCGTGCTGTCGACCAAGGAAGACCCGTTGATCAAGAGCGCCGCGTTCGCAGCGGGTGCCAACGATTATCTGGTCAAGTTGCCGGACAACATCGAGTTGGTGGCGCGCATCCGTTACCACTCGCGGTCCTACATGACGCTGTTGCAGCGTGATGAGGCCTACCGCGCCTTGCGCGTCAGCCAGCAGCAGTTGCTGGACACCAACCTGGTACTGCAACGCCTGATGAACTCTGACGGCCTGACCGGCCTTTCGAACCGTCGGCACTTCGACGAGTACCTGGAACTGGAGTGGCGGCGGGCGATCCGCGAGCAGACCCAGTTGTCGCTGATGATGATCGATGTCGACTACTTCAAGGCGTATAACGACAATTTCGGCCATCTTGAGGGTGATGAAGCCCTGCGCCAGGTGGCCAAGGCCATTCGCGCCAGTTGCAGCCGCCCATCCGATCTGCCTGCCCGTTATGGTGGTGAAGAGTTTGCGCTGGTGTTGCCGAACACCTCGCCGGGCGGCGCGCGTCTGCTGGCGGAAAAGCTGCGCCAGACCGTGGCGGGCATGAACATCCCGCACATCGCGCCGACCGAAGGCTCGCACCTGACGGTCAGCATCGGCCTGGCGACGATCATCCCGCCGGTGGGTAGCCACAGCCGCCAGTTGATTCAGAGCGCGGACCAAGGGCTGTACGCGGCCAAGCACAATGGACGCAATCAGGTGGTGGTGGGCGGGTAACCGATTTTGGTGCTGTGCGGCGATTTTGAGGGAGATTCTATGGTGGCTGCTCAACCGCTTTCGCCACCAAGGCGGCTCCCACAACGATTACGCATTGATCAAGTCGGACCAATCGCCAACCGCTGCCCAACGGACTGCCATCGCGCCATCGGCTCAGGTATACTCGCGGGCTTTGTGAAATTCGCCTGCGAGTCCTGACGACCATGGAAATCAACCCGATCCTGAACACCATCAAGGACCTGACCGAACGCTCCCAGTCCATTCGGGGGTATCTTTGACTACGATCACAAGAGTGATCGTCTGATCGAAGTCAACCGCGAGCTGGAAGACCCGAACGTCTGGAACAAACCCGAGTACGCCCAGGCACTGGGCCGCGAGCGCGCCATGCTGGCGCAGATCGTCGACACTCTGGACGAAATGTCCAGCGGCCTGACCGATTCCCGCGAGTTGCTCGACATGGCTGTCGAAGAAAACGACGAAGGCGCCGTCAATGACGTCGTCGAGTTGCTTGAGGGTCTGGAAGAATCCCTGGCCAAGCTCGAATTCCGTCGCATGTTCAGCGGCGAGATGGACATGAACAACGCCTACCTGGACATCCAGGCCGGTTCCGGCGGCACCGAAGCGCAGGACTGGGCGAACATCCTGCTGCGCATGTACCTGCGCTGGGCCGACAAGCGTGGTTTCGACGCCACCATCATGGAACTGTCCGAGGGCGAAGTCGCAGGCATCAAGGGCGCGACCGTTCACATCAAGGGCGAATACGCTTTCGGCTGGCTGCGTACCGAGATCGGTGTACACCGTCTGGTGCGCAAGAGCCCGTTCGACTCCGGCGCGCGTCGCCACACCTCGTTCTCGGCGGTCTTCGTTTCGCCAGAGATCGACGACAAGGTCGAAATCGACATCAACCCGTCAGACCTGCGCATCGACACCTATCGTTCGTCCGGTGCCGGTGGTCAGCACGTTAACACCACCGACTCGGCGGTCCGTATCACCCACGTACCGACCAACACCGTGGTCAGTTGCCAGAACGAACGTTCTCAGCACGCGAACAAGGACACCGCCATGAAAATGCTGCGGGCCAAGTTGTACGAGCTGGAAATGCAGAAGCGCAACGCCGCGTCCCAAGCGCTGGAAGACAGCAAGTCCGACATCGGTTGGGGTCACCAGATCCGTTCGTACGTGCTCGATGACTCGCGCATCAAAGACCTGCGTACCGGCGTTGAACGCAGCGACTGCAACAAGGTGCTGGACGGCGACCTCGACGGTTACCTGGAAGCTAGCCTCAAGCAGGGCCTGTAATCGCGAAACTCCCGTTGTGGGCACGGCGCATGCCAACAAGCGACCGGCCCGCGATCCCTTGCCGATGGCAAGAAGCAACGAACCTGTGATGGAAAAACTGAAGACATGAGCGACCAACAACTCGACCCGCAAGCCCAGCAACAGGAAGAAAACACCCTGATCGCCCTGCGCAAGGAAAAGCTTGCTGCCGAGCGCGCCAAGGGCAACGCCTTCCCGAACGACTTCCGCCGCGATAACTACTGCAATGACCTGCAGAAACAGTACGTGGACAAGACCAAGGAAGAACTGGCTGAGGCAGCGATTCCGGTCAAGGTTGCAGGTCGCATCATGCTCAACCGTGGCTCGTTCATGGTGATCCAGGACATGACCGGCCGCATTCAGGTCTACGTTAACCGCAAGACCCTGTCGGAAGAAACTCTGGCTGCGGTCAAGACTTGGGACATGGGCGACATCATCGCCGCTGAAGGCACTCTGGCCCGTTCCGGCAAGGGCGACCTGTACGTTGAAATGACCAGTGTGCGCCTGCTGACCAAATCCCTGCGTCCGCTGCCCGACAAACACCACGGTCTGACTGACACCGAGCAGCGTTATCGCCAGCGCTACGTCGACCTTATGGTCAACGAAGAAGTGCGCGAGACCTTCCGTGTGCGTTCGCAAGTGATTGCCTACATCCGCAGCTTCCTGATGAAGCGCGACTTCCTCGAAGTCGAAACCCCAATGCTGCAGACCATTCCTGGGGGCGCTGCGGCCAAGCCGTTCGAAACTCACCACAACGCCCTGGACATGGCCATGTTCCTGCGCATCGCGCCGGAGCTGTACCTCAAGCGCCTGGTGGTAGGCGGCTTCGAGAAAGTGTTCGAAATCAACCGCAACTTCCGTAACGAAGGCGTTTCGACCCGTCACAACCCTGAATTCACCATGTTGGAGTTCTACCAGGCCTACGCCGATTACGAAGACAACATGGACCTGACCGAAGAGCTGTTCCGCGAGCTGGCGCAACTGGTGCTGGGCAGCACCGACGTGCCGTACGGCGACAAGGTGTTCCACTTCGGTGAGCCGTTCGCGCGCCTGTCGGTGTTCGATTCGATCCTGAAATACAACCCGGACATCACCGCTGACGACCTGAACGACATCGACAAGGCCCGCGCTATCGCCAAAAAGGCCGGTGCCAAAGTGCTGGGCTTCGAAGGTCTGGGCAAACTGCAAGTGATGATTTTCGAAGAACTGGTCGAGCACAAGCTGGAGCAACCGCACTTCATCACCCGTTACCCGTTCGAAGTGTCGCCACTGGCCCGCCGCAGCGACGATGATCCAAGCGTGACCGACCGTTTCGAGCTGTTTATCGGTGGCCGGGAAATCGCTAACGCCTACTCCGAGTTGAACGACGCGGAAGACCAGGCTGAGCGCTTCATGCAACAGGTGGCTGACAAGGACGCCGGTGATGACGAGGCCATGCATTACGATGCTGACTTCGTCCGTGCTCTGGAATACGGCATGCCGCCAACGGCGGGCGAAGGCATCGGTATCGACCGCTTGGTGATGCTGCTGACCAACTCGCCGTCTATTCGCGACGTGATCCTGTTCCCGCACATGCGGCCACAGGCGTAAGCATCAAAAAACAAGCCGCCTGAGCAGGGCGGCTTTTTTTTGCCTGTTTTATCGGAATACTGACCACGCTCCTACAGGAATTGTGTCGTTCCGCTTCAATGACTGAAAAAGGAAAACCCGTCGTGAATCGCATGACCGCTCAAAAGGGAGCCGCTGGCCTGGCCACGGCCGTCGCGCAGAGTGTTCAGTACCAGGGCCGCAAGGCCAGTCGGCAGGGGAGTGAGCAGCGTCGACAGCAGATCCTCGACGCGGCCATGCGCATCGTCATCCGCGACGGCGTGCGCGCAGTGCGCCACCGCGCCGTGGCTGCCGAAGCGCAGGTACCCTTGTCAGCCACTACCTACTACTTCAAAGACATCGATGACCTGCTCACCGATGCCTTCGCCCAATACGTGGAGCGCAGCGCCGCCTACATGGCCAAGCTATGGACCAACACCGAAGCGCTGCTGCGGGAAATGGTGTCGCGTAACGATGGCAGTGCTCAGGCGCGCGCACGCCTGGCCGACGAGATCGCCCGCATGACCATGGAGTATGTGCGTCATCAATTGCAAACCCGTCGCGATCAGTTGATCGCCGAACATGCCTTCCGTCTCGAAGCGCTGATCAACCCGCGCCTGGCATCGCTGGTGACCGCTCACCAGGAAATTCTGTTGCAGGGAAGTGCCCAGTTTCTGGAGGTGATGGGCTCTAGCCAGCCTCATGTGGATGCCCAAGTGTTGACGGGTGTGATCGGCCGGATGGAATATCAGGGCCTGCTGGAAGGGCCAAAGCCCGACGCAGACGACGAAATGCTCGCTATTCTTACCCGCCAGATGCATCTGGTGCTGGGCACTGCCAAACCCATGGCAGCTTGAAAACTTTTCACTCGGGGCGAGTTTCAGGAGAACGTGATGAAAGTCTGGAACGTCTTGCTCGCCCTGTCGTTCGCGCTGTTGAGTGGGTGCCTGGTGACGTTCAACGACCCGATCCCGACCCGCGACACTGCGCCGCCGAAACTGCTCGGCACCTGGACCAGCAAAAATGCCTGGGGCGAGCCGCTGGAACTGGAAATCAGCCGCGCCGGGACGGATCAGTATAAGGCCGTCAGCTATCGCAAGGGCGACCGCAAAAACCGTGACGAATACGCGTTCACCGTGTCACGGCACGGTAGCCGCTGGTACGTGTCGGCGGCGTTGCCCGAGAAGTACGGCGCCCACTACGTGATCGCCGGTTTCGAGCTGATCGACAACGACAACGGTGCCGATGAACTGCTGATCTACGATCTGGATCTGGAACGCATGCAGCAATTGGTCGATCAGAAGGTGTTCGAAGGCCAGCCCACCGACACCGAAAAAGGTGACGGCGTGTTGATCACCACGTCCATGGACAAGGTTTTTGCCTATCTGGATGACAGCGCCAATTCCGACGTGTTTCTTCCAGCGGCCAAATACCAGCGCATGACCCAATAGCGCGCGAATCAATCACAGGAGTACCGGGTGGACGAATACCAGCAGACCATACGCACGTTGTCCGATCGTATCGTGTTGGCCCAGACGCCGATCCGTGTCCTTGACGCCGTGAAATGGGACGAGAGCATTCGCAAGCGTTTCCTGGCGGCCAAGGGCAAGGAGCTTCCGGAAATCGATCGGGCGTACTACGAAAATCGCCCGCTGGGTTTTGATTCAGGCGCGCTGAAGGTGGAATTCCAGAACATCGAACGGGACATCACCCGACAACTGGGACAGTTCAACCCGGTCGGGCAGATCATGCGCCGCATGTGCAAGGAATACCGGATGGTCATTCGCATGCTCGAAGCGCGGGGTACGCCGGATTTCGGGCTGATTTCGCAAGAGCTTTATGGCGCGGCATCGGACGCGTTTCATGCCGGAGACCCAACGCTGTCCGACCTTGGGCTGATGCTCTCTGATTACCTGAATAACATCGCAGGCCGAGGCGATCTCAAGGACGAGCCGAAAACCCTCAATGCCAAGGACGCCGTGGCGATGCTGCAAAGCCGCCTGAACCGGACCTTTGGCGAGGCGGAAGAGACCATCCGCGTGTTCGAGTCCGACGGCATCGTCGCTGACGCGGCAGCGGGCGCGGACTACATCAAGATTCGCAGTGATGCGATGTTCAACGAGCGTGACGTGCGTGCGCTGGAAGTCCACGAAGGGTTGGTGCACGTGGGCACGACGTTGAACGGTTTGAATCAGCCGATCTGCACCTTTCTGGCCAAAGGCCCGCCCTCGTCGACTATCACTCAGGAAGGCCTGGCGATCTTGATGGAAGTGATCGGCTTCGCTTCCTATCCCAGCCGTCTGCGCAAACTCACCAACCGCACCCGCGCGATTCACATGGCCGAGGAGGGCGCTGATTTCCTTCAGGTGTTCGACTTCTACCGTGAGCAAGGCTTCGGGATGCCGGAAAGTTACGGCAATGCCAGCCGCGTTTTCCGCGGTTCGGTGCCGAACGGTCTGCCGTTCACCAAGGATCTGTCCTACCTAAAGGGCTTCATCATGGTTTACAACTACATCCAGTTGGCCGTGAGGAAGGGCAAGTTGGAGCAAGTGCCGCTGCTGTTCTGCGGCAAGACCACCCTGGAAGACATGCGCACCTTGCGGCAGTTGGTGGACGAAGGTTTGGTTGTGCCACCCAAGTACTTGCCCGATCAGTTCCGCGACATGAACGCGCTCTCGGCGTGGATGTGCTTCTCCAACTTCCTCAACCATTTGAGCCTGGACCGGATCGAGGCGGATTATTCGAATATCCTTTGATACCCACCCAGCGAACACTCACCCATTCTGTAGCAGTCCGGCTTGCCGGCGGTGGCGTCATCAACATCGCCACCGCCGGCAAGCCGTGCTGCTCCAAGGGGTATCCAGATAATAAAAGGACACTGCGTGAAGCTGCTCACCTCGCTGCTCCTGCTGCTCTGCCTCACCGGCTGCAGCCAACTGCTGTTCTACCCTGAACGCGAGGTGCCGTTGACTCCGAAAGCGGCCCAGCTCGCCTGGCGCGACGTCACTCTCACCGCGACCGACGGCACCCGGCTCAACGCCTGGTTTCTGCCGGCCAAACAGGGTGTTCCGCTCAAAGGCACGGTGCTACACCTGCATGGCAACGGCGGCAACATGGCCTGGCATTTGAGCGGCAGTGCATGGCTGCCCGAACAAGGCTATCAAGTGTTGCTGCTGGACTACCGCGGCTATGGCCACTCCCAAGGCGACCCCAGCCTGCCTGCGGTGTATCAGGATATCGACGCTGCCTTCGAGTGGCTGAACAACGCGCCCGACGTACAGGGCAAACCGTTAGTGGTGCTGGGGCAAAGCATCGGCGGCGCGCTGGGTGTGCACTATCTCGCTGAGCATCCGCAGCAGCGTTCGCGTATCAAAGCGCTGGTGCTCGACGGCGTGCCCGCCAGTTACCGGGAAGTCGCCCGTTACACCTTGAGCACGTCCTGGCTGACGTGGGCGTTCAAGCGGCCTCTATCCTGGGTGATCCCCGACAGCGACAGCGCCATCAACGGCATCGCGCAATTGAAGGGCACGCCGATGCTGTTGTTCCAGAGCCTGGATGACAGCCAAGTGCCGCTGTACAACGGCATCCGTCTGTACCAGTCCGCGCCGCCGCCCCGCGTCTTGCAACTGACCCGCGGCCCTCATGTGCAAACATTCGGCGACCCGACCTGGCGTGAAGTCATGGTGCGTTATCTGGACGATCCGCAGCACTTCAATGGCCTGCGACGTCTGGCCGAAATTCCGAATTATCCCGACCCTGATGCGGGCAAGAAGGCAGAGAATCCGCAATGACCGATGAGCGTAACGTTATCCCGCAAATCCTTACGGGCATCGCCTGCATTTTCGGCACCGTGGGGGTGTTGTGGTACTACGGCTACCTGCATTTCGCCAAACCGGAGGATGCACTGGAATTGAGCCAGTTCACCATGCTCAAGACGGTTCCCGGTGAGGATTACAAAGTGGCGTTGGAGCCTGCGCCGCAAGTCGCGCAGTGCATCGAGGGAGTGCTGGTGTTGTTCGACACCGAACAAAAAGGTTTGACCGGCGTGTTGGTCAATGACCGTAAGCAAGCCGTGCGTTGCATGGGGCAACAGACGCCGCAGCAGGTGCAGTGAGGGATACCATTCACTTTAAGTGGTCACACCCTTTGTGGGAGTGAGCTTGCTCACGAAGAGGCCAGTACATCCGCAGCAGACGCTCAGGTCTGAATCGGTCATCGTGAGCAAGCTCACTCCCACAGGATTTGCATCTCTTGGACGTTCGGGCAACGTGCTGAGTCCGCATCCACAAAAAAGCCCCGCCTGGGTGCAATGCCAAGCGGGGCTTTCAGATGCAGCGCTAACCGATCACTGAATCGAAGAACGCGGTGCAACCGGCTGGTTGTCGTTGGAAATGGTCACTTCCACACGACGGTTCATGGCGCGGCCCGAGTTACTGCTGTTATCGGCTACCGGGTACTCTTTGCCATAACCTTGAGCGACCACGCGGTCCATGCTCACGCCCATTTTCACCAGCGCCATGCGCACCGAGTTGGCGCGACGCTCGGACAGCGACTGGTTATAGCTGTCGGAACCGGTGCTGTCGGTATAGCCTTCGACGATCACCTTACGGTCCGGGTTTTCCTGAAGGAACTGGGCCAGCTTGTTGACGTTGACCAGACCGGCCGATTTCAGCTCGGATTTGTTCAGGTCGAACAGCACGTCACCAAAGGTCACCAGCGTACCGCGTTCGGTCTGCTTGGCGTTCAGGCTGTTTTGCAGGGCCTTGATCTGCGCATCGCGAGCGTCCAGACGCGCTTGAGCACGTTGGGCCGAGGCGTTTTTCAGATCGTTTTCAGCGGTCTTCAGATTAATGGTCTGCTTCGCCAGCTCCACGCGCTGGTTGGTCAGATACGCGAGTTGATCGACTTTCTTTTCGTCTTCGTGGTTGCGGTAGGCGGCATCCGCCTTGTCCAGCCACTCGCTGGCGTCTTTGGTTTCCAGTGCGGCCAATTCAGTCGATTTCGGGTTGCTTTGCAGTGCGGAGTAGTTGGTACGAGCTTGTTCCAGGTTGACGTTAGGCGCCGAAGAACAGGCAGCCAGACCAACGCTAACGGCCAACAGGGCAGGGATGAGTACTTGTTTACGCATAATAATTTCGTCCTTTAAATCCAATGGCAATGCATGAAATGCGAAGGGTTACTGGCTGACCGGCTGAACCTGACGCAGGCCTTCTTCACGCAGTTCATTGACGCCCTGACGCGCGTCCTGCACCGCCTTCTGTGCCTTGGCTGCCTGAGCCTTGCGTTCGGCGACGCGGGCGTCCCATTCGGCCTGCTCGGCGTATTTACGGGCTTCGTCGTATTTCTTTTCCTGCATGGCCAGCTCGGATTGCTTGAACTTGTCCTGAGCCGACTTCATTTCGACCGGTGCATACTCAGTCGCACCCGCGGTCACAGCGGCATTCACCGCCGATTGGGTCACGGCGTATTGCTCACTGGGCGGCTTGCCCGCGCAACCGGCGAGCAGCACGCTGGTGCCCAGCACCAACGCAGCCAGTTTCAGTCCGCGCAGACCCTTGGATGAGGCGTTGGCAGTGCGGGTGTTCATCATGGTCAACTCCATTTTTTAACTCCTGAAAACGAGAGGATCCATTTCAGTTTTAGGCCTGGCGGGGGGCGATAAACGCATGGAAACCCGCTGCCATTGGTCGGCTTTTTCTGTAATGGCTAACTGCTCGGACCTGCGCGTTTTTTGAATAGTTCAGATGTTTTGCTTCTCAAGAGCGCGTCTTTTGTTACGCGTTGTAAATATGACGCTTGAAAATTGACACAAAAAATCCCACGCCATACCCGGTTTCCCGGGCCGGTGCGGGAAGATTCGATGTTCAAAAAACGACGTCGTTATCAGTGCTGAGAGCTGTCCTTCTGATCGGACAAATCCTGCAAATGACGACGGGACAGCGCGAGGAAGCGTGGCGTCGGGCCGACGTCCTCATACAGCGGATCGCCTTCCTCGTCAGTGGCGACCACATGCTGGCCCTTGATATACGGAAAACTGGCTTCGAGCTCTTCCAGCGCGGCGCCGAGCAACTCGCCCATCAGCTCTTCGGGGGAGCGCTTGGGGTACATTTCGGCGAGCGCGGCCAGGCGGGCCGCCGCTTCGATGTCCAGATGCACCGCGTAGCCGGTTTTAGTCAGACGGCCTTTTGCCGAGTCTTCCCACTGTTTTGCGAGCTCACGAATTTTCATAGAGACCTCTTCACAGACCCGCGTGATGGCGGGTCAAGGCGGATTTTCGGACCCTCATGAGGCCCGTCGTTCAGACTAGTCTGCTTCGGGCGGATGCGACGCCAAGGGTTGCGTCGATGCATGAATTTGTCGCTCTATACACAGAGATAGAGGCAAAACAGGTGAGGACGTTCAGTTTCGGCTGATCGCAGACTCAAGGCAGAACAACAAAAAAGCGCTAAAGGAGAACGCTGGATGGCTGATATCGATGCACGCTTGCGCGAAGACGTTCACCTGCTGGGTGAGTTGTTGGGCAACACCATTCGTGATCAGCACGGGGCTGATTTTCTCGAAAAGATCGAACGCATTCGCAAGAGTGCCAAGGCCGGGCGTCACGGTTCGGCGCAGGGCACCGAGCAACTGAGTTCCAACTTGGAAAGCCTGAGGGAAGACGAGCTGCTGCCGGTGGCGAGGGCCTTCAATCAGTTCTTGAATCTGGCGAACATCGCCGAGCAATACCAACTCATTCATCGTCGCGACGACAGCACGCCTCAGCCGTTCGAGTCTCGCGTGTTGCCCGAACTGCTGGAGCGTTTGAAGCAGTCCGGACAGTCGCCTGACGCGCTGGCCCGTCAACTCGGCAAGCTGGAAATCGAACTGGTGCTGACCGCGCACCCGACCGAAGTGGCGCGACGTACCCTCATCCAGAAATACGACGCCATCGCCGCGCAACTCGCCGCCCTCGATCATCGCGATCTGAATCGTCTGGAGCGCCAGCAGATCACTGAGCGCTTGCAACGTCTGATCGCCGAAGCCTGGCACACCGAAGAGATTCGCCGCGTGCGTCCCACCCCGGTGGATGAAGCGAAATGGGGCTTTGCGGTGATCGAGAACTCGCTGTGGCAGGCGATTCCCAATTATTTGCGCAAGGCCGATCAGGCACTGCACGCGGCAACCGGCCTGCATTTGCCCCTTGAGGCGGCTCCGATCCGCTTTGCCTCGTGGATGGGCGGGGATCGCGATGGCAACCCTAACGTAACGGCAGCGGTCACCCGCGAAGTGCTGCTATTGGCTCGCTGGATGGCCGCGGATCTCTACTTGCGAGACGTCGATCAACTGGCCGCCGAACTGTCGATGCAACAAGCCAGCCCTGCGCTTTTGGCTGTGGCGGGGGACAGCGCCGAACCTTACCGCAGCGTCCTTAAACAACTGCGTGAGCGGTTGCGCGCTACCCGGAATTGGGCGCACGCGTCCCTCAAAGTCACTCAGCCCGCGCCAGAAGGCGTGTTGCACAGCAACCGCGAGTTGCTGGAGCCTTTGCAGTTGTGTTTCCAGTCGCTGCATGAATGCGGCATGGGCGTGATCGCCGACGGGCCGCTGCTCGATTGCTTGCGTCGCGCCGTCACGTTCGGCCTGTTTCTGGTCAAGCTCGACGTACGCCAGGACTCCACGCGACACAGTTCGGCAATGACCGAAATCACCGATTATCTGGGGCTGGGCCGTTACAACGAGTGGGACGAAGAGGCGCGCATCGAGTTTCTGCTGCGTGAGTTGAGTAACAAACGTCCGCTATTGCCCGCCCATTTCAAACCCGCTGCCGACACTGCTGAAGTGTTGGCGACCTGCCGCGAAGTGGCGGCGGCGCCTGCCGCGTCGCTGGGTTCCTATGTCATTTCCATGGCCGGTGCTGCGTCCGACGTCTTGGCCGTACAGTTGCTATTGAAAGAAGCCGGGTTGCAGCGGCCGATGCGCGTGGTGCCGTTGTTCGAAACCCTGGCGGATCTGGATAACGCAGGGCCTGTGATCGAGCATCTGCTGAGTCTGCCGGGCTATCGCGCACGTCTGAGCGGGCCACAGGAAGTCATGATCGGCTATTCCGATTCGGCCAAGGACGCGGGTACCACGGCGGCAGCCTGGGCGCAGTACCGGGCGCAGGAAAAACTGGTCGAAATTTGCCGCGCCCAACAAGTGGAGCTGCTGTTGTTTCATGGTCGTGGCGGCACCGTGGGGCGTGGCGGCGGCCCGGCTCATGCGGCGATTCTGTCGCAGCCGCCGGGTTCGGTGGCCGGGCGTTTCCGTACCACTGAACAGGGCGAAATGATCCGCTTCAAGTTCGGCTTGCCCGACATTGCCGAGCAAAACCTCAACCTCTACCTGGCTGCGGTGCTGGAGGCCACGCTGCAACCTCCGCCGATGCCGGAGCCTGCCTGGCGTCAAATGATGGATCAACTGGCGGCAGATGGGGTTAAGGCCTACCGGGCGGTGGTGCGGGAAAATCCCGAGTTCGTCGAGTACTTCCGTCAAGCGACGCCAGAGCAGGAACTGGGGCGCTTGCCATTGGGCAGTCGTCCGGCGAAACGTCGAGAGGGTGGGGTGGAAAGTCTGCGGGCGATCCCGTGGATTTTCGCCTGGACTCAGACGCGCCTGATGTTGCCTGCGTGGCTCGGCTGGGAGGAGGCGCTGAGCAACGCACTGAAGCGAGGGCAGGGCGATTTGCTTGGCCAGATGCGCGAGCAGTGGCCGTTTTTCCGCACCCGTATCGACATGCTGGAGATGGTGCTGGCCAAGGCCGACAGCGACATCGCACAACTCTACGACGAACGTCTGGTTGACCCGACACTGCTGCATCTTGGTATACATCTGCGCGACCTATTGTCGCAGGCTTGTCAGGTCGTGCTGGGGTTGACCGGCCAGTCGCAGCTGTTGGCCCATAGCCCGGAAACGCTGGAGTTCATCAGTTTGCGCAACACCTATCTGGACCCTCTGCATCTGCTACAGGCTGAGCTGCTGGCACGCTCGCGTCGGCAGGAGGCCAGTCTGGACAGTCCTTTGGTACAGGCGCTGCTAGTGTCTGTGGCGGGGATTGCCGCCGGTTTGCGCAACACGGGCTGAAGGGCGTTTTCTGGCAGGGATGGGGGCGAAAGCCTTCATCTCGCGGGTTACGGGTGGCTGTTCACTGCGTGTAAATGTGCAGCTATGGCGGGTCATCCGAAAGTATCGATCGTTGGCGGGCTACCGGTTTACGCCCGGTTGGTGCGACTTTTAGCGTCTTGTGCGGCAGGAATCGGCTGTGTATCTTGATCAGCCTTTTGGCCGTTGGGTCAGTAAATCTTTAAAGCGATTGGCCCCAATCAGGCGAATCCGACGAAATCTCTATAAAAATTGAGGAGCACAACAATGCGCGTGATTCTGCTGGGAGCTCCCGGGGCCGGTAAAGGTACTCAGGCAACGTTTATCACCAAGAAATTCGGCATTCCGCAAATCTCCACGGGCGACATGCTGCGCGCAGCGGTCAAGGCGGGCACCGAACTGGGTCTGAAAGCCAAGAGCGTCATGGACGCGGGCGGTCTGGTTTCCGATGACCTGATCATTGGCCTGATCAAAGATCGCCTGTCGCAGCCAGACTGCGTCAATGGCTGCCTGTTCGACGGCTTCCCACGCACCATTCCTCAGGCTGAAGCCCTGAAGAATGCGGGCCTTTCGATCGACCACGTGGTTGAAATCAAGGTGGATGACGAAGAAATAGTCAAACGCATCTCTGGTCGTCGTGTACACGAAGGTTCGGGCCGTGTTTATCACACCGTGTTCAACCCGCCAAAGGTTGAAGGCAAGGATGACGAGACCGGCGAAGATCTGGTTCAGCGTAAAGATGACGTTGAAGAAACCGTGCGTCATCGCCTGTCGGTTTACCACGCGCAAACCGAGCCTCTGGTCGAGTTCTACAAAAAGCTCGAAGAGAACGACGGCACGCCGAAGTTCAGCAGCATTCCGGGCGTTGGCTCGGTAGCCGACATCACCGCCAAGGTGGAAGCAGCACTGGCCTGATCCTTCATGGCGCAGTGAACAACGGCCCGATTGCGGGCCGTTGTTGTTTATAATGCGGCACTTTTCGCACTCCCCCCTCACTCACGGAACCCCACGATGACCACCTTGCTGGCCCTGGACACCGCCACTGAAGCCTGCTCAGTCGCTTTGCTGCACGACGGCAAAGTGCTGACTCACTACGAGGTGATCCCGCGTCTGCACGCGCAAAAGCTGCTGCCGATGATCAAGGACCTGCTGGCCGAGGCGGGGATTGGTCTGTCGGCGCTGGACGCCATTGCATTTGGTCGTGGTCCGGGTGCTTTCACCGGCGTGCGTATTGCCATTGGTGTGGTTCAGGGGCTGGCGTTCGGCCTGGATCGCCCGGTATTACCGGTTTCCAACCTCGCGGCATTGGCGCAACGTGCCTTTCGTGAGCAGGGCGCCACGCAGGTGGCGGCAGCCATCGATGCGCGGATGGATGAAGTGTATTGGGGGTGCTATCGCGAAGTGGCAGGCGAGATGACGCTGATCGGCGCAGAAGCGGTGATGCCACCGGAAAGTGCTGCACTGCCGCACGATGCGTCGGGCGAGTGGTTCGGCGCGGGCACCGGTTGGGGGTACGGCGAGCGCATTCACGTCAACCTGTCCGGCCAGGACGCCACGTTGCTGCCTCACGCCCAAGACCTGCTCACGCTAGGCACTTTCGCCTGGCATCGCGGCGAAGCCATCGTCGCCGATCAGGCGCAACCGGTTTACCTGCGCGACAAAGTGGCCACGCCCAAGGCGCGGTGACGTGGTCTGTTCCATCGCGAATCCCCTTGTGGGAGCCGGCTTGCTGGCGAATGCGGCCTTTCTGTCCCGTCCGGGCCGACTGATCCACCGCTTTCGCCACCAAGGCGGCTCCCACAAGAATTCAACCGCTAGATACGTGCAATCTGCGACCCAAGTCACACCGTTTGCTACCGTTCGGCGACAAACCTGCAATTTCTGCCCGGTGGCTTTAAACGTTTTGCAATAACTGTGGTCTAGTTAACGTTCGCGAGTTTGCTTAAGTGCGTTTCGTGAGATTAAATTGCCACTACAAGACGCCGAGTAAGCATCGATGCGTATTAATGGTCCATCACCACGTTCGTACCCGATCAAGCGCAAGCCCCGCAAAGGCTCGGCGACGATCGATAACGCCTCGGAAGAAGTGATCGACGACGTTGAAGTGGTCGCGCAACAGCCTGCTCGTCGTCAAACCGGCAGCACCGCCAATGTGCCTGCTCGCCAACAGGACATCATCTTTCCTCGTGCCATGAGCCGTCGAGTCGCCACCGCGCTCAGCAGCTACCTGACGACGTCCACGTTCGTTGATTGGGACCTCGAAGTCTCGGGGCTTGATCTGCACGTTTGAACATCGCCAATCCGCCTTACTACATCGGTTGTCCGTCGTGGAGTGAAAACGCCTGGCGTGATTCGCTGTACCCGCCCGATGCCCGCAGCACCGATTTTCTTGAACTCTATGCCCAAGTCTTCAACGCCGTTGAAGGCAACACGACGTTCTACGCACGCCCGAAAGACACGACGGTGCAGCGCTGGGCGCAGGTGTTGCCTGAGCATTTTCGCTTCACTGCCAAGTTTCCGGGTGACATCAGCCACGCGGGGGATTTGCGCGAGCACCTGACCGCCGCCGACGATTTCCTGCGATTGCTGGCGCCGTTGGGTGAGCGTGTTCAGCCGTTGTGGCTGCAACTGCCCGCCAGTTTCACGCCCAACCGCCTGGGGGAACTGGCCACCTTCATCGATGCGCTGGAAGGTCGAGCCTTGGCGGTTGAAGTGCGCAACATGGCGTTTTTCAGCAAGGGTGAAGAAGAGCGAATGCTCAATCGGCTGTTGCTGGATCGCGGCGTCGAACGCATCTGTCTCGATTCCCGCCCCCTGTTCAGTTGCATCTCCAATGATCCGGCTGTGCTGCATGCACAGTCGAAAAAGCCGAAAGTGCCTGCGAGGCCCGCTGCGTTGACGCAGTTCCCCCAGATCCGCTTCATTGGCCGCCCGGAGCTGGACGCCAACCAGAGCTTCCTCGAGCAATGGGCAGTGAAAGTGGCAGGGTGGATTGAAGAGGGGCGTACGCCCTACGTGTTCCTACACACGCCCGATAACGTTCAGGCGCCGGACCTCGCACGACGCTTCCATCAGCAGTTGATGACATTGCTGCCTGGTCTGCCGGACCTGCCTGAGCTGGAGCGTGGGCCTGAAGTGGAGCAACTTGGGCTGCTCTGAGGTCGATAGTGGGCATGTCCTCGCACACTCAGTGGAAATCTGCTTATGCGCGGTTCGACCCTGTTCCTCATATGCTTTTTAGCCTGCGCAAGCGTTGCCATTTCGGTGTGGCGCGGATGGCTACCTATTCCGGACCGCTGGAATCCTTGGGTGCCGCTGGACTTGCGCGATCAGCCGAATCTTCTGACGTCGTTCAAGCTCTGGCGCCTCCAGCGCAATCCGACGTTGTGCGATCACGTGCTGCAGACGTCGAGCCTGCGTTACAGCCGTCAGACCGACAGCAGCGCCGACGCCAAATGCCCGCTGACTAACACGTTGCGCATACAAGGCGGGGATGTGGCGTTGAGCAGCAGCTTTCTCTCAAGCTGCCCGCTGGCGGTGGCTTATGCGCTGTTCGACATTCATGAACTCCAACCGGCCGCCCAAGCGGTGTTCGGGCAAAACGTCACGCAGGTCGATCATCTCGGCAGTTTTGCCTGTCGCAACGTGTATAACCGTAGCGTAGGGCGGCTCAGTCAGCATGCCTCGGCCAATGCGTTGGACATTGCCGGGTTTCGCCTGGCTGACGGAAAACGGATTTCGGTGCTCAGGGATTGGAATGACGGCAGTGATAAAGGGAAGTTTCTGGCTTTAGTCAGGGATGGCGCCTGTCGGCAGTTCAACACGGTGCTGGGGCCGGACTATAACGCGGCGCACCGGAATCACTTTCACGTCGACATGGGGCGCTGGCGGGTCTGCCGTTAGGGGGTTGCGGTGGCGGGTATGAGTTTCTGTAGCGGTCCGGGTTGCCGGTGTTAGCGAGCTCGCTGACGCCACCGCCGGCAAGCCGGACTGCTACAGGCGTTGCCGTTCAGGATTAGATTATCAAGCCGCGATACGAAGATTCTGCAACACGATCGGCCGTGCCCAGCCGTTATCGAATTCCAGATGGCGCTGTTGTTCGTTTATTTCTTCAGCGCTGTAAGGCGTGGCCGGTTTGTCGGCCAGGTCCCATTCGAACTCGGCAATGGGCAGGAAAAGCGGGCGAGGCTGAGGGCCTGGACCCGGATCGACGCTGTCGTCGTACGGGTTGAGCACGGTCGGGCGTACCCAGTTGCTGTCGATTTCCAGATTGCGCTGCTGTTCGATCATTTCGCTGGCGCTGAAAGGCACGGGTGGTTTGGCCAGGTCCCATTCAAATTCGGCAATCGGCAAAAACAGCGGCTCAGGCGGGGCAATTTCTTTGTCTTCGACCGGGCATTCGCGCTGTTCGACGATTTTGCTCAGGGTCTTGGCGCCCGCAATTGGCTCGCCAGTCATGCTGTCCGTCGCGGCTACAACGCTGAATTCCGGGGTTGTGCCTGCGTTGTCGTCGACTTGCTGAGCCATTGCCCGGGCGAACGCATCCTGCCAGAGCTGCGTGGAGCCGCCCAGGGTTTCGGTGTTCCGTACGCTGTAGTCGCCAACGTACGTCAAGTAACCGATTGAGGATGTGTTCTGAATGTCTGACATAAGCGCTCAGTACATGCCGTGGGTCTGGCAGAATGCCGGATACTTTCGTTATCGGCAGATGTTGCCAATCATTAAGAAAATTTGAGCGTGTTGAAAAGATGAGTGAGCAGCAAGCGGGCAGCCGCATTCGGGTCGAAACCCTGACCGCCGATGGCGCGCAGCAAGCCGCACGATGGGCCGAGCGTCTGGGTTTGCCTCTGGAGGACGGCGAGGCCGATTTTGCACTGCAAGTCTGTGATGACGGTTTGCAATTGCAGCAGCTGGGCGAGGATGCGCCGGGTCCGGTGCGGGTGGACTTCGTGGAAGGCAAAGCCGCCCATCGACGCCTGTTTGGTGGCGGTAGCGGGCAGATGATCGCCAAGGCGGTGGGTATCCAACCGGGTGTTCGTCCCCGTGTGCTGGACGCGACTGCCGGGCTGGGCAAGGACGCGTTCGTGTTGGCGAGCCTGGGCTGTGAGATGAGCCTGATCGAGCGTCAGCCGATCATTGCCGCACTGCTGGAGGATGGTCTCGCCCGTGCGGCGCAGGATCTGGATGTCGGCGCGATTGTCAGCCAGATGCGCTTGTTGACCGGTAACTCCATCGAACTGATGCGCAATTGGGAAGGTGAGCCGCCGCAGGTCATCTATCTGGACCCGATGTTTCCCCATCGTGAGAAAACGGCGCTGGTGAAGAAGGAGATGCGTTTGTTCCGGCCGCTGGTGGGCGACGACATGGACGCCCCCGCGTTGCTGGAAGCGGCCCTCGCGCTGGCGACTCACCGCGTAGTCGTCAAACGCCCGCGCAAGGCGCCTTGCATCGAGGGCACGAAGCCAGGGTATGCGTTGGATGGCAAATCGAGCCGGTATGACATCTACCCGAAGAAAGCATTGAAGTCCTGATTGCCGATTTCACCGACGCCATTTTGTCGGCATGCACGCAAACCTGTGGGAGCGAATTCATTCGCGATTGGATCGTACCTCCGATGAAGATGTGTCGGATGTACAACCGCATCGCGAATGAATTCGCTGCCACAGGGGGCTATGCAGGGCATGCATTTTGCGGCGCGGCTGACGTTCAGGCTTTGTAAGCCTTCAAAAACAACGCCACCACCTCCCGCACATGCCGCTCGCCGGTCTGTTCATCCGGCACACCTGCGTTGCCGATCAGCAACCGGAAGTTACACACCCCCTTGATCAAGCTCAGAAAGTGCCCCGCCGCGCGGGCAGGCGAATCGAAATGCAGGCCTTCGGTGTCGTTCACCCGCGTCAGAAAACGCTCCATTTCGTGCAGGATACGTTGCGGCCCAGCCTCGAAGAACACTTGTGACAGCGTAGTGTCCTGAGTGCCCAAGGCGATCATCAGGCGATGCAGCTCGATGGACTCCGGACTGTTGATCAGTGTCTGAAAACCTCTCGCAATACCCAGCAATACTTTTTCCACTGACTCATTCGGCGCCATGTCGACGAACAACTCGGGCAGTTGCTCCTCGCAGCGAGCCACGACCGCGGCAGAGAACAGTGTCTCCTTGTCATTGAAATGGCTGTAAACCGTGAGCTTGGAAACCCCGGCTTCAGCGGCGACCGCATCCATGCTGGTATTCGCATACCCATTGCGGACGAACAGGTCTTTGGCGGCGTCCAGAATCGCCTGGCGCTTGGCCAGATCCTTCGGGCGGCCAGGGCCTGTGGTGGATGTTGCATCGGTCATTCGGTGATCAAGCCTGTCGGTTTTAATAGTGGACTGTGCAGTTCGGTAATTCTTAATATACTCGCCAGTACAATTATTCAAAGCTCTCTCTGCCAAGGTGCCTCATCATGTTTCGCGATGCCTTGTTCCTTGCTGTGCCGATCGGTCTGGCGTCGTTGCTGGTCGGCTGTGGCCAGGATGTTTCGGTTCCCGCCACTGTTCGCCCGGCCATGGTAGTGCAACCCATGCCGTCGTCCCAATCCATGGACAGCTACCCCGGTGAAGTCCGCGCCCGTTTCGAGCCGGATCTGGCCTTTCGCATCTCGGGCAAGGTGAGCAAGCGGCTGGTCGAGGAGGGCGAACGGGTCAAGGCCGAGCAGCCATTGGCCGAACTCGATGCACAAGACGTGCGCCTGCAACTGGATGCCACTCGCGCGCAGGTCGCGGCTGCCGAAGCCAACCTGCAAATGGTCCGCTCCGAGCGTGACCGTTACAAGACATTGATGGACCGTCAAATGGTCAGCAAGTCACAGTACGACAACGCCGAGAACCTTTACCGCGCAGGCGATGCCCGTCTCAAACAGCTCAAGGCTGAACTCACCGTCGCCGACAATCAGACCCGTTACGCGGTGCTTCGTGCCTCTCAGGATGGTGTGGTCGCCAAACGTCTGGTGGAAGTGGGTCAGGTGGTGGCCGCCGGGCAAACCGTCTTCACGCTGGCTGCCGATGGTGAGCGCGAAGTGGCGATCAGCCTGCCGGAACAGAATTTCGGCCGTTTCAAGATCGGCGATCCAGTGTCTGTCGAACTGTGGACCCAGCGCGAACAACGGTTCCCTGGCCGCATCCGCGAACTGTCTCCGGCAGCCGATCCTAAATCTCGTACCTTCGCGGCGCGCATCGCTTTTGCCGGGGGCAAAGTCCCTGCCGAGCTGGGGCAGAGTGCGCGGGTGTTCATTGCCTCGGATCACAGCGTGCCGTTGTCGGTACCGCTGTCTGCCGTGACCGCTGAAAATGGGCAGACCTACGTCTGGCGCCTGCAAAGCGACAGCACCCTCAAGCGCACGCCGGTTCAGGTCGGCCCCTATGGCCAGGAATCCGTCCCCGTGTTGGGTGGGCTGACGGCCAATGATTGGGTGGTGGCGGCGGGCGTTCATGTGTTGCACGAAGGTGAACAGGTGCGTCCGGTAGACCGCGATAACCGCGCGATCAAGCTGTCAAGCGGGGAGTAAGCACGGATGCGTTTCAACCTCTCCGAATGGGCGCTGCGCAACCGGCAGATGGTCCTGTATTTGATGATTCTTCTGGCCGTGGTCGGAGCGTTGTCCTACACCAAGCTGGGGCAGAGTGAAGATCCGCCGTTTACCTTCAAAGCCATGGTGATTCGCACGCTCTGGCCGGGTGCCAGCGCCGAGGAAGTGGCGCGTCAGGTCACCGACCGGATTGAAAAGAAGCTGATGGAAACCGGCGATTACGAGCGCATCGTCTCGTTTTCGCGGCCCGGCGAGTCTCAGGTGACGTTCATGGCACGGGACTCGCTGGTCTCGGCCAAGTTGCCCGAGCTGTGGTATCAGATCCGCAAGAAGATCGGTGACATCCGCCAGACTTTGCCCACGGGTGTACAAGGCCCATTCTTCAACGACGAATTCGGCACCACCTTCGGCAACATCTACGCGCTGACGGGGGAGGGCTTCGATTACGCGGTCATGAAGGATTACGCCGACCGTATCCAGATCCAGTTGCAACGGGTGAAGGATGTGGGCAAGGTCGAGCTGATCGGCCTGCAAGACGAGAAGATCTGGATCGAGCTGTCGAACGTCAAACTCGCTACCCTTGGCCTACCGTTGTCTGCGGTTCAACAGGCGCTGGAAGCGCAGAACGCGGTGGTCGCAGCGAGCTTTTTCGAGACCCCCAGCGAGCGCGTGCAGTTGCGGGTGACCGGACGCTTCCAGACCGTCGACGAAATTCGCAATTTCCCGATCCGGGTCGGCGACCGCACCTTCCGCATCAGCGATCTGGCCGATGTGCGTCGTGGCTTCAATGACCCTCCTGCGCCGCGTATGCGTTTTATGGGGCAGGACGCTATCGGGCTGGCCGTGGCGATGAAGGACGGCGGCGACATCCTGGTACTCGGCCGCGCGCTGGAAGGCGAGTTCGCGCGTTTGCAAAACAACCTTCCGGCGGGCATGCAGCTGCGCAAGGTCTCTGATCAACCGGCGGCGGTGAAGACCAGCGTGGGCGAATTCGTTCAGGTGCTCGCCGAGGCGTTGGGTATCGTGCTGCTGGTGAGCTTCTTCTCCCTCGGCGTGCGCACTGGCATGGTGGTGGCGCTGGCGATTCCCGTGGTCCTGGCGATGACCTTCGCCACCATGTATTACCTCGGCATCGGCCTGCACAAGATTTCCCTCGGCGCGCTGGTGCTGGCGCTGGGGCTGCTGGTGGACGACGCGATCATCGCTGTGGAAATGATGGCGATCAAAATGGAACAGGGCTACGACCGTCTCAAGGCCGCAGCCTTCGCCTGGACCAGTACCGCGTTTCCCATGCTGACCGGCACGCTGATCACTGCGGCCGGGTTCCTGCCGATTGCCACCGCGCAGTCCAGCACGGGTGAATACACCCGCTCGATCTTTCAGGTGGTGACCATTGCACTGCTCGCCTCGTGGGTGGCTGCGGTGGTGTTCGTGCCGTATCTGGGCGAGCGCCTGCTGCCGGATCTGGCCAGGATTCATGCGGCTAAACACGGCTCAGGCCCGGATGCGCCAGACCCTTACGGCACGCCGTTTTATAAAAAGGTTCGAGCGCTGGTGGGCTGGTGTGTGCGTCGGCGCAAGACGGTTATCGTGCTGACCATTGCCTTGTTCGTGCTGTCGATTTTTAGCTTCCGTTTCGTCCCGCAACAGTTCTTTCCGGCCTCGGGACGACTGGAGTTGATGGTCGATCTGAAGCTCGCTGAAGGCGCGTCGCTGAGCAATACGGCAGAGCAGGTCAAGCGCCTTGAGGGCATGATCAAGGACCACGCGGGCGTCGAGAATTACGTGGCCTATGTCGGCACCGGCTCGCCGCGTTTCTACCTGCCGCTGGACCAGCAACTGCCTGCCGCCAGCTTTGCGCAGTTTGTCGTGCTGGCGAAAACCATCGAGGACCGCGAAGCCCTGCGCACCTGGCTGATTCAGACGCTGGATGAGCAGTTCCCGATGCTGCGTCCTCGGGTTACACGTCTGGAAAACGGTCCCCCCGTGGGCTATCCGGTGCAATTTCGGGTGACCGGTGAGCACATCGACGAGGTGCGGGCGCTGGCGCGCAAAGTCGCGGCCAAGGTTCGCGAAAACCCCCATGTGGTCAACGTGCACCTGGACTGGGAGGAACCGAGCAAAGTGGTGTATCTCAACGTTGATCAGGACCGGGCGCGGGCCTTGGGCGTGACCACGGCCGACCTGTCGCGCTTCCTGCAAAGTCAGTTGACCGGTTCCAGCGTCAGCCAGTACCGCGAAGACGACGAACTGATCGAAATCCTGTTGCGCGGCACCGAACAGGAGCGTCATGCGCTGGGCGGGTTGGCGAGTCTGTCAGTACCGACGGCCAACGGCGCCAGCGTGGCGTTGTCCCAGGTCGCGACGCTGGAATACGGCTTCGAGGAAGGCATCATCTGGCATCGCAATCGTCTGCCCAACGTGACCATTCGCGCCGACATTTATGGCAAGGAGCAACCGGCGACCCTGGTCAATCAGATCCTGCCGACGCTTGAGGGCGTGCGCGCACAATTGCCCGATGGTTACCTGCTCGAAGTCGGCGGCACGGTCGAAGACTCGACCCGGGGCCAGAACTCGGTGAACGCCGGTGTGCCGTTGTTCATCGTGGTGGTGCTGACGTTACTGATGATCCAGCTGCGCAGTTTCTCACGCACCTTCATGGTGTTTCTGACAGCGCCGCTGGGTTTGATCGGTGTGACGCTGTTTCTGTTGATCTTCCGTCAGCCGTTCGGCTTCGTGGCAATGCTGGGCACCATCGCGCTGTCCGGGATGATCATGCGCAACTCGGTGATCCTGGTGGACCAGATCGAGCAGGACATCGCCGCAGGGCTTGATCGCTGGCAGGCGATTATCGAAGCGACTGTTCGCCGCTTCCGCCCCATCGTCCTTACTGCGCTTGCGGCGGTACTGGCGATGATCCCGCTGTCGCGCAGCGTGTTCTTTGGGCCGATGGCAGTGGCGATCATGGGGGGATTGATCGTGGCGACGGCGCTGACGCTGCTGTTTTTGCCAGCGCTATATGCGGCGTGGTTCAGGGTGAAGAAGCAGACGCCTAACTGAAACACCTCTGTAGAAGTCCGGCTTGCCGGCGGTGGCGTCTTTTAAATCGCCACCGCCGGCAAGCCGGACTGCTACAGGGGCACGTTTGGAGGCAGAGTACCGTGTACACGCCATAGCACTCCCTTTCTGTTGCCTGAACAAACTCACCGCCGTGCTTCTCGCCTCGGCGGTTTTCTCCTATATTCGCCCCGCCAGCCTCCGGCTGCTCAAGCACCATCCGCGTCAACATCGTTTCAGGCGATAGAAGTCCATGTCCGAATCTTTCGAAGTCCCCAGCCCCCACGAGCACCATGTCGAGCATGCGCACAAAAGCGGCGACAGCTTTGCCGGAAAGATCGCCGTAATGACCGCGATCATGGCGACGGTGGGTGCGCTGCTCAGTTATCAGGCCGGTTCCACTGAAAGCGAAGCGGCGATGGACAAGAACAACGCAGCGATCAAGAAGACCGAGGCTTCGAATCAGTGGAATTACTATCAGGCCAAGTCCAGCCGTGAAAACCTCGCCGACCTTGCCAGCCACATTCCCGGAATGGACGCCGCGCATTACGTCGCCGAGGTGCAGCGTTACAAGGCGGACAAGGAAGCGGCGAAGGTGAAAGCCGAGGCGCTGGAAGTTCAGGCGCAGGAATGGGACGAGAAGTCCGAGCGAGTGCTGCACTCCCACCATCGGTGGGCGCAAGCGATGATGGCAATTCAGATGGCCATTTCGCTGGCGGCGATCACCTTGCTCACCCGCAAGGAATGGCTGCAAAAGGTCTCCTATGGTGCGGGTGGTGTGAGCATTCTGCTGGGTGTCATGGCCTGGCTGCACCTCTGATCGCTTAACAAAAAGCCCCGATACTTTGCGGTGTCGGGGCTTTTTGTGTCGGTTGGCGGTCAGGCGATTACAGTGCGCCAAATACCTTCTTCGCAAGGCTGGTGGCAGCACCGGCCGGGTTGGAGCGAATACTTTCTTCCTGTTTGGCGATCATCTCGAACAGGCCATCCAGCGCCTTTTCAGTCACGTAGCCTTCGATGTTGGAGTCTTTGGCATCGACCACGCCCAGACCTGCTGCCTTGCCTGCAAACGCGTTGTACTGCTGCGCCAGGCCCACTTTGTCGGTGGCCTGCTTGACGATCGGCAGGAACTTGGCGCGGATCTGCTCGCGGCTGGATTTGTTCAGGTATTGGGTCGCGGAATCTTTGCCGCCGGTCAGCACGCCTTTGGCATCCGCTACGCTCATCTTCTTCACGGCATCGACCAGAATCGCCTGAGCCTGCGGTACTGCGGCCTCGGCCGCCTGGTTCATGCTGGTTTCCAGTTGATCAACCTGAGAGCCCATACCCAGCAGCTTCATTTTGCTCGCCACTTTGCCCAGCTTGCCTGGCAACTCGATACGTACATCCTTGTTGTTGCTGAAGCCGCCAGGCACGCCCAGTTGCTTGACGGCGATCTGCGCGCCCTGTGTCAGCGCGTCCTTCAGCCCGCCCGTTGCATCGGATTGCGACAGGTCACCCAAAGAGAGTGCGAAGGCGTTGGCCGACAGCAACAGTCCAGCGCACAGGCCAGTGAACGAGAGGGTGCGAAGCAGCATGGGGAGTGTCCTTTTCATCATGTAGTAAGCGTGTTAGTTCGCCGGGTTCACGCGGATCTTGATCGGCGGCTTTTCTTCCAGCGTCAGGTCCACGGTATAGCGTTCGGTGCTGATCAACAGCAGTTTGCCGTCGACCTCAATGCGTGCGCTGACCGCGTAGGTGTGGCCCGGCTTGATTTGTTTCTGATCGTAAGTCAGATGGAACGGCAGCGGAACCTGGCCTTTGATCGGGCCGCTCTGACTGGCCAGCGTTTGCGCGGGGGCATCGGCCAGTGAGACGTCTTGCAAGCTGACTTTCAACGTGGCGGTGGGCGGCAAGGCCATGCGTTGGAGGTAGAACACTTCGCCATCGACCGTACCGGGCAGGTTGTCCGGTGTGTGACCGGCGCAGGCGGCCAGCAGTGAGGCGGCGAGGGCGAGGAAAAGCTGTTTCATGGGGTGAGTCTCCTTGTGGCTTCGTGGATGCGTCATCGGTGAAATAACGCCGCGATCGTCCTGATTGACTCGCTTCCCCCGTGGGAGCCGGCTTGCTGGCGAATGCGATCTGTCAGTCAATTTATCCCTGACTGACCCAGCGCTTTCGCCAGCAAGCCGGCTCCCACAGGAACTGCGTTCGGCTCCGGTATCCCGAATGTACAAGATCAGGCCTCAGCCAATCGGGCCTGGATCTAGGACCTCATCCTCGCGATGCAGTGCCACCTGACGGATCGACAATCGGATTTCAGCTGACAACACCCGCTTGGCCGCTCCCTCGGCCAACTCGCCGAGCAACTCGTGATAGCCCAGTTTTCCGCTCTCGTCCTTGGTGAGTACGCCCTGATCCAGCAGGGTCTGAATAAAGTGCCGGAACAGGCTCTTGTCGAAGAATTCCGGGGCGTTCAGACCGTGAAGTATAGACAGGCGCTGAGCCATGATCGTGCACAGGTCTTCCAGTTCTTCGGCGGTGAGCGTGTGCTGGCCGCTGTTGAGCAGCAACGAGATCGCCATGTAGAAACGTTGCAGGGTTTGCGCCACGGAGCGTGACAGCAAGGTCAGCAGGACAAAGTGCCGCGAGCTGGGCGCCGGGCGCAGGTACACGTCGTTCTCGAATCGCAGCAGGCCCTGTTCCACGAACGCGGCCAGCCATTGATCGATGACCTCATCCAGTTCATCCAGCGACCAGCGAATGAACAGCTCCGATTGCAGGTACGGGTACAGCGCGCGGGCAAATCGCAGAATCTGTTCTCGGCTCATGCGCGACGAACTCTGGAAGAAACTCGCCAGCAGCGATGGCAACGCAAAGATGTGCAACACGTTGTTGCGGTAGTAGGTCATCAGGACGGCATTTTGCTCGTCCAGATACAGAATCCTGCCCAGCGCGTCTTTCTGTTCGGACAACAGGTCCATGCCCTTCACGTGCTCGATCAACTCACGGCCATCCCCTTCCGGCAGCGTGGTGTGCGGCGAGTAGGGCACGCTGCGCAACAGGGTCAGATAAAGGTCGAGCACGCGAACCAGTGCCTGGTCGTCCAGCGCATGTTTGTTGGTGGACAGCAATGCCAGCGCCACCAGGTTCACCGGGTTGATGGCGGCGGCCTCGTTCAGATGACGGGCCACGCGTTCACCAAGGCGATGGGTGGTTTCGTTCAGCCACGCAGGCTTGAACACCGGCCCCAGTTCCTGGGTACGCCAGTCGGGTTGTTCGTGGTCGAGGAATTCAGCCAGTTTGATCGGCTCGCCGAAGTTGACCGCGACCTGACCGAAGCGCTGTTTGAGCGCGCCGATGACTTTGAAGATGTCGAAGATCGATTCTTTCTTCTTCGCCGCGCCGCGTAACTCGCCCAGATAGGTACGGCCTTCGAGCACCCGCTCGTAACCGATGTAAACCGGCACGAAGACGATCGGCGTACGCGAGTTGCGCAGGTAGCTGCGCATCGTGATTGCGAGCATGCCGGTCTTGGGCTGCAACATGCGCCCGGTGCGTGAGCGCCCGCCTTCAACGAAGTATTCCACCGGAAAAACCTTGGTGAACAAGGTGTGCAGGTATTCGTTGAATACGGCGGTGTACAGCGGGTTGCCCTTGAACGTGCGACGCATGAAAAACGCGCCGCCACGGCGCAGCAGGCCGCCGATCACCGGCATGTTGAGGTTGATGCCTGCCGCGATGTGCGGTGGGGTCAGGCCATTGCGGAACAGCAGATAGGACAGCAGCAGATAGTCGATATGGCTGCGATGGCAGGGCACATAGATGATCTCGTTGCCCTGCGCGACGTCCTGCACGCCTTCGATGTGGTTGACCTTGATGCCGTCGTAGATCTTGTTCCAGAACCAGCTCAGCACCACTTCCAGAAAGCGGATGGCGGTATAGGTGTAGTCCGAGGCAATTTCGTTGCCGTAATGCAGGGCTTTTTCCCGGGCCTTGGCTTCAGGGATGTTCTCCCGCGTGGCTTCATCGAGGATGGCCTGCTTGACCAGCGGATCGTTGATCAGGCCTTTGACCATATTGCGACGGTGGGAAATGTCGGGGCCGATGACCGCGGCTTTCAGATTGCGGAAATGCACGCGCAGCAGCCGTTGAGCCATGCGTACGGTGCGCTCGTACCCCTTGTTCTCGTCGACAAGCTCACGCAGGTGAATCGGCGCGGAAAACTGCACCCGGGTCTTGCGGCCCAGAATCAGGATGGTGATGAACTTGCGCAGGCGGCCCGTGACGGCCCAACTGTCGGCGAACAACAGTTTCCACGGGCTGTCTTCCTTGTCCGGTGACTGACCCCAGAACACACTGACCGGGATGATCTGCGCGTCTTCAGTGGCGCTCTGCGACACCGCGCCCACCAGCCGCTCAAGCGTCGGGGGCGCACCGCGTTTGTCTTGACGGCCGAGCCAGTCCGGCTCCGGCGTCAGGTAGAAAAACGCTGCGGGCTCGGTGAGATTGCCCACCGCTACGGGCAGGACCGGGCGCGGCAGACCGGCTTTGACGCATTCCCGGTCGAGCACGGCCAGGTCGGCCAGTGAAGGGCTTTGCAGCGCGTAAAACACCGGGCGGCTGCGGTCCAGATTGAGGGTGAAGGACGATTGATTGATCGTCTCCGAACGCACCCACAGGTACAGCAGGCGACGCAGGGTGCCGAAGACAAGACGGCGAAACGGGGAACGGGTCATACGAATTCTGCGCTGAGGGGCCATGGCCCACGAAGCGGTCAGTGTGCCGGATATGGCGGGGATGGGCAAAGCGGCTCGCCGTAGGACACGGCGTTAAACCCTGTGGGAGCCAACTTGCTGGCGAGAGCGGCGTGTCATTCAGCACAAGGGTGAATGGTCTGGCACATTCGCCAGCAAGCCGGCTCCCAGAGGTTAGGCGTCGAGCAGGAGGTCAGGATCCGGCGCGATCCTTGTGGGAGCCGCCTTGGTGGCGAATGCAGTTGACCCGTCAACATAGAGCTTCCCACAGTCGACAGCGATGCCTTACGACGTACGCCAGGTAATCTCTTCCTCACCATCGGCGCTGATGCGGATCCAGCGGTCGGCGTCTTCTTCGCTTTCTTCCTCAACCCACGTCCCCGGTGCGCAACGCACTTCGACGTTCATGGCCTTGAAGGCCGCGCGGGCGCAGGCGATGTCGTCGTCCCACGGGGTGTCGTCGCTGTCCAGGCACAGGCTGTTCCATTTGCCCACGGCCTTGGGAATCCAGGTCACGGGGATGTCGCCTGCCCTGCACTTCCAGGTCTGGCCGCGTTGGACCCACTCGCTGCAGGGGCCGATATCGGCGCTCAGCCAGGCGGTGATCGCCTTGTGGTCCACGTCGGCGTCTTTCAAGTAAATCTCGATATCGGGTTGGCGCATGGGGGCCTCGTAAAGTGTTTCGGTCAGTGCCGAACGAAATAATCGTAGCGCATGGACACCGTGACCTCGAACGGCTCGGCCTGTTCAATGACGCTGGCCCGGCGTTCGGCGCTGGCGCGCCAGCCGTGGGGCGTCATGGCCAGCAGGTTGGCGCGGGCCTGGCCGTCGATCAGCGTCAGCGTGAAGCGCAGGGTTTCGCTGTGGGCATGGCGCATGCCTTCAGGGACGAGCGCCAAGTGCTTGTCATCGGCGTAGTCGCGAACTTCGTCGTACAGGCGCTGACGTAATTCCATCAGGTGTTCGTTGGTCGGTCCTACGCGCATCAGGCCACCGCCTGGCGACAACAGGCGCTTGGCCTCGTCCCAGTCCAGCGGGCTGAACACGCTGGCGATGAACTGAATGCTGGCGTCCGGCAGTGGCACGCGGGCCATGCTGGCGATCAACCAGGTCAGTTGCGGGTTGCGCTTGCAGGCGCGTTTGACCGCTTCTCGGGAGATGTCCAGCGCGTAGCCGTCGGCGGTGGGCAGGGCATCGGCGATTTGCGCGGTGTAGTAGCCCTCGCCACAGCCGATGTCCAGCCAGTGCGCAGGCGCACGTTCAGCCGCCAGTTGCGCCAGACGTTTCGCCACCGGGGCGTAATGCCCGGCGTTGAGAAAGTCCCGGCGCGCCTCGACCATCGCCTGATTGTCACCGGGGTCGCGGCTGTTCTTGTGCTGCACTGGCAGCAGGTTCAAATACCCCTGACGGGCGCGGTCGAAGCGGTGGCCCACCGGGCACACCACGCCGTTGTCCGCTGTGTCGAGCGGGGCAGAGCAGATTGGGCAGGTCAGCATCAGGCGAGCAACTTGACTAGCGTCTGGTAGTAGATCTCGGTGAGCACGTCGAGATCGCTGGCCAGGATGCGTTCGTTGACCTGATGGATCGTCGCGTTGACCGGGCCGAGCTCGACGACTTGCGTACCCATGGTGGCGATGAAACGGCCATCGGAGGTGCCGCCGCTGGTGGAAGCCTTGGTTTCACGACCGGTCACGTCTTTGATGCTGGAGGACACGGCATCGAGCAGCGCGCCTGGCTCGGTCAAAAACGGCAGGCCCGACAGTGCCCACTCCACGTGCCAGTCCAGCCCGTGTTTGTCGAGAATGTCGGCCACGCGTTTCTGCAGGCCTTCGACCGTCGATTCGGTGGAGAAGCGGAAGTTGAACACCGCCGTCAGATCACCCGGAATTACGTTGGTCGCGCCAGTCCCCGAGTTGAGGTTGGAGATTTGGAAGCTGGTTGGCGGGAAGAACGCGTTGCCCTCGTCCCAGTGCTCGGCGGCCAGTTCGGCGAGCGCCGGGGCGGCCAGATGAATCGGGTTCTTGGCCAGGTGCGGATAGGCCACGTGGCCCTGCACGCCTTTTACGGTCAAGGTGGCGCCTAACGAGCCGCGACGGCCATTTTTGACCACATCGCCCACCAGCGTCGTACTCGACGGCTCGCCGACGATGCACCAGTCCAGACGCTCATTGCGCGCGGCCAGTCGCTCGACGACGGCTTTGGTGCCGTGGTGGGCCGGGCCTTCTTCGTCGCTGGTGATCAGGTACGCGACTTTGCCTTTGTGGTTCGGGTAATCAGCGACGAAACGCTCGGTGGCGATGATCATCGACGCCAGACTGCCTTTCATGTCCGCTGCGCCACGGCCGCAGAGCATGCCGTTTTCGTCGATCAGTGCATCGAACGGGTCGTTCTGCCAGGCTTTCACCGGGCCTGTCGGCACCACGTCGGTGTGGCCGGCGAAGCACAGCACCGGGCCATCTTGTGTGCCGTGGGTGGCCCAGAAGTTGTCGACGTCTTCGATGCGCATCGGCTCTAGCATGAAACCGGCATCGCCCAGGCGTTTCATCATCACGGCCTGACAATCGGCGTCGAGCGGCGTGACCGATGGGCGACGGATCAGGTCGCAGGCGAGTTGCAGAGTGGGCGAAAGATCGGCTGGGGCTGTCATGAAAAGTCCGCGCAAATGAGAGTGTTGACGCTGTAGGAGCGCGCTTGCCCGCGAATGCTGCATCAAGTGGTCTATTGCTGACTGACCCACCATCGCGGGCAAGCGCGCTCCTACAAAACGGCAGGTATCTTAAAGCAAAACAGTGGATCAAAGGCCGCCGTCGAACGATCAGAGCAAACACCCCGACCAAACAGCTGTCCCAATCCCGTACAAGGCCTATAATGCGCGCCGGTTTTTTGGGGTATTGGTCATGAGCACAGAAGATCCACGGTTTGCTGGCGTCGCTCGTCTGTACGGCGTTGAGGGCCTCGAACGCCTGCGCGCGTCCCATGTGGCGGTGGTTGGCATTGGCGGCGTGGGGTCGTGGGCAGCGGAAGCCATGGCCCGCTGTGGTGTGGGCGAGATTTCGCTGTTCGACCTGGACGACGTTTGCGTCAGCAACAGCAACCGCCAGTTGCACGCGTTGACCAGCACTGTGGGTCAATCCAAGGTCGAGGTGATGGCGCAGCGCATCCGCGAGATCAACCCTGATTGCGTGGTGCACGCCGTCGCAGATTTCGTCACCCGCGAAACCATGGCCGAATACATCACCCCCGACATCGATTGCGTGCTTGACTGCATCGACAGCGTCAACGCCAAGGCAGCGCTGATCGCCTGGTGCAAGCGCCGCAAGATCCAGATCATCACCACGGGTGGCGCGGGCGGGCAGATTGACCCGACACAGATTCAGGTCTGCGATTTGAACCGCACCTACAACGACCCGTTGGCTTCAAAAGTCCGCTCGACCTTGCGTCGCGATTATGGTTTTTCCCGCACCGTGACCCGGCATTACAGCGTGCCGTGTGTGTTTTCCACCGAACAACTGCGTTATCCCAAGCCTGACGGCAGCGTTTGTTTGCAGAAGAGTTTCGTTGGAGAGGGCGTCAAGCTTGACTGCACGGGCGGTTTCGGAGCCGTGATGATGGTGACGGCGACCTTCGGCATGGTCGCGGCCACCAAGGCCGTGGAGAAAATCGTGGCGGGTGCGCGGCGTCCGTCGGAGCGGGTGAAGTCGCAGGACCCGGTTCAGTCCTGAACGGAGGAGCGGTCGGGTCGAATCCTGTTGGTGCGCCAACGTGACCTCTGTGGGAGTGAGCTTGCTCACGAAGACTGTGTTCCAAGCGATGTAAATCCGCTGAATCTGCCAGTGCCTCGTGAGCAAGCTCACTCCCACAGGGGCGGATGGTGTCAGCCTCTATGTGGTCAACCCGCCAGTTGCCGCATCTTCTGCAGTACGGCATTCAACCCATTGCTGCGTGATGGCGAGAGCTGGCGGCTCAGACCCAACTGATTGAACCAATCATTCATATCGACTTGTTGCAAGTCGTCAGCGGACAACCCGTTGACCCGCGCCAGCAGCAACGCCACCAGTCCGCGAACCAAACGGGCGTCGCTGGCGGCGCGAAACTGCCAATGGCCGTCGATCACATCCCCCAGCAGCCATACCTTGCTTTCGCAACCGTCGACCAGGTGCTCATCGGTTTTTTCGTCATCTGCCAACGCGGGCAAACGCTCGCCCCATTGCATCAACAGGCGTGCGCGTTGCTCCCAACTGAGCGACGCGTTGAAGGTGTCGAGGGCGGTCTGTGCGTCAACGGGCAGGCTCATCGCAACAGCTCCAGCGCCTGATCCAGCGCATTGAAGAAGCGCTCCAGATCCTCTGAATCGTTGTACAGCGCCAGCGACACCCGAATTGCGCCCGACAGGCCCAGACTGCTGATCAGGGGAATTGCGCAATGGTGCCCTGCGCGGACGGCGATGCCTTGCTCGGTCAGCAGATGCGCGAGGTCTGCGTTGTGCACGCCATCAACGACGAAGCTCGCCAGTGCCACCTGAGGTGCACCGACCAGTCGCACACCCTCGCGCAGACGCAGACCTGCACACAGCAGCTCATGCAGTCGGGCTTCATGTTCAGCGGCGGCCACTTGATTGACATCGTTCAGATAGTCGAGGGTTGCGCCCAGACCGATCACCCCGGAAACCGGTGGCGTACCGGCCTCAAAACCCAATGGAGCAGGGCGGAACGTCGCGTCCTGATAGCCGGCCTGCAAGACCATCTCGCCGCCAAACTGCCAATGCTGCAAGTGCGCCAAAGCCTGATGACGACCGAACAGAACGCCAACCCCATCCGGGCCGTACAGCTTGTGGCTGGAGAACACATAAAAATCACAACCCAGCGCCTGCACGTCGTGGCGGCCATGTACCACGCCCTGAGCGCCGTCGATCACGGTCAGCGCGTTGTGCGCCCTCGCCATCGTCATCAGTTCGCTGACTGGCTGCCAGGTGCCGAGCACGTTGGACAGTTGGCTGACCGCCAGCAAACGAGTTCGCGGGTTGATCAGTGAAGTGGCGGCACTCAGATCGATAACGCCTTCGCGCGTCAGCGGCAGAATGACCAGTTTCAGGTCACGACGTTTGGCCAGTTGCTGCCAAGGCAGCAGGTTGGCGTGATGTTCCAGGGCACTGATGACGATCTCGTCGCCCGCCTCAAACAGATGCTCCAGCCCGTAGGCGAGCAAATTGAAGGCCGAGGTGGCGCCATGGGTGAACACGATGTGCCCGGACGAGCCTGTGTTCAACCAGTCGGCGACCTTGTGGCGGGTGTCCTCAAACGCCTGCGTGGCCATGGCGCCGGGTAGATGCTGGGCACGGTGCACATTGGCAGCGCCGTTGCCGTAGTAATGGGCCAGGGCGTCGATCAGGGCTTGAGGTTTTTGTGCAGTGGCGGCGCTGTCCAGATAGGTCTGGCCTTGCCGTTCTAAGGCATCGAGAGCGGGGAAGTCAGCGCGCCACGGAGAAATAAGGGACATGAAAAGTTGACTCTCTCACCTGTGGGAGCGAATTCATTCGCGAGAGGCTGAATCATCCGACACGCCTGTGTCGGATGTGCCCGTCTGGCGAATGAACTGGCCCTCAGATTCGATCAGTTGTGAGCGTGCAGCGCTTCGTTCAGCTCGATGGCCGACTTGTGGGATTTGCATTCCACGGCGCCGGTTTGCGAGTTGCGACGGAACAGCAGGTCAGGCTGACCGGCCAGATCACGGGCTTTGAGGACCTTGACCAGCTCGTTCTTCTCATCCAGCAGCGCCACTTTGGTGCCTGCGGTGATGTACAGACCGGCTTCCACGGTGTTGCGGTCACCCAGCGGAATGCCGATACCGGCGTTCGCGCCGATCAGGCAGCCTTCGCCGACCTTGATCACGATGTTGCCGCCACCCGACAGGGTGCCCATGGTCGAACAACCGCCGCCCAGGTCTGAACCCTTGCCGACGAACACGCCTGCCGACACACGACCTTCGATCATGCCCGGACCTTCGGTGCCGCCGTTGAAGTTGACAAAACCTTCGTGCATGACGGTGGTGCCTTCGCCGATGTAAGCGCCCAGGCGAACGCGTGCGGTGTCAGCGATACGCACACCGGCCGGTACGACGTAGTCGGTCATTTTCGGGAATTTGTCGACGGAGAACACTTCCAGCAGCTCGCCTTTGAGGCGTGCTTCCAGTTGACGCTCTGCCAGCTCGCTCAGGTCGATGGCGCCCTGGCTGGTCCAGGCCACGTTTGGCAGCAGCGGGAACACACCGGCCAGGCTCAGGCCGTGCGGCTTGACCAGACGATGGGACAGCAGATGCAGCTTGAGGTAAGCCTCGGGCGTGGAGGTCAGCGCGGCGTCTTCGGCCAGCAGCGTGGCAACCAGCGGCTTGTGGCTTTCAGCCAGGCGGGTCAGCAGCGCGGCTTGTGCAGCGTCGACCGACTTCAGTGATTCGGCCAGTTTCGAGGCCAGGTCGGTGGTGAACGCGATGGCCTGGTTGCCACCGGTGTAACCCAGAATTGGCGAAACAGCGGCAACGATTTCAGCCGAAGGGTTGAGCAGGGGCAGGGCGTAGAAAACTTCCAGCCAGGCGCCTTGGCGGTTTTGAGTGCCGACGCCGAAGGCCAGGCTGAACAGGGAAGTGGACATGGAAATTCCTCTCATTTTGGGGCTATCTCAATCAGGCGATAGCCGCTGCGTACAGGTCAGGTTTGAAGCCAATCAGGGTCTTGCCACCGAGATCCAGCACCGGGCGCTTGATCATCGAGGGTTGGGCGAGCATCAGCTCAATCGCCTTGTTCTGGTCGAGGTCGGCTTTCTGCGCCTCATCCAGCTTGCGAAAGGTCGTGCCCGCGCGGTTCAGCACCGTTTCCCAGCCGTGCTCGTTGCACCACTGGGTCAAGTGTTCGCGGTCGATGCCCAGCGTCTTGTAGTCGTGGAAATCGTAGTTCACCGATTTTTCATCGAGCCAGGTGCGGGCCTTTTTCATGGTGTCGCAGGCTTTGATCCCGAACAGGTGCAACGTTTTGTCAGCCATGAGCTTGCCCCCTTTGGGATTGCGAAAAAAACGGTGACGGATTATGCCACGTACAGCGGGCTTGGGTGCGGCCCGCCGAAGCTTTGTGTCTTCTGGCGAGTGTTTTTGTGCGCGTTAAGACCTATGTATTAACCCGAGAGGGCAGCTTAAGCCGCTAATATGGCACTTCGACGCTGTACCCGGAGTGACTCCGGGCAACAGTCACATGTCGCTCGTTTGGGGAAAAACGCAATGCAGACCGCCTATACCGTCCTGATTCTGTTGACGCTGGTAGGGGTCTCACGTTTGTTGGCACGAGTGATCCCGCTGCCTCTGCCGCTGGTCCAGATTGCGGCGGGAGCCTTGCTCGCATGGCCGACGCTGGGCCTGCATGTGGCGCTTGACCCGGAGCTGTTTCTTTTTCTGTTTCTGCCGCCACTGCTGTTCTCGGATGGCTGGCGCATGCCCAAGCGCGACTTTTGGCACTATCGCGGTCCGATCCTGACACTTGCGGTGGGGTTGGTGATTTTCACGGTCATCGGTGCGGGATACTTCATTCACTGGTTGCTGCCCAGTGTTCCGCTGCCGGTGGCATTTGCGCTGGCCGCCGTGCTGTCGCCGACAGACGCCGTCGCGGTCTCCGCCATTGCACAGGACCGATTGCCCGCGCCCATCATGCGCATGTTGCAGGGTGAGGCGCTGATGAACGATGCGTCGGGCCTTGTGACCTTCAAGTTCGCACTGGCGGCCGCGATCACGGGGGTGTTTTCCCTGACCGATGCCAGTCTGACGTTCATTTTGGTGGCCGTTGGTGGGCTGGCTGTCGGGGTGGTGCTGAGCTGGGTGGTGGGGCGCTTTCGCAGTTGGATGATCACCCGGGGCTGGGACGATCCGGCAACCCATGTCGTGTTCATGTTGTTGCTGCCCTTTGCGGCCTATGTGTTAGCGGAGCGACTTGAGGTGTCGGGCATTCTCTCTGCCGTCGCGGCGGGGATGATGCAGAGTTGGGTCGATCTGCTGCCGCGCCAGACCAGCACCCGTCTACTCAATCGCAGCGTGTGGACCCTTCTGGAATTCGCGTTCAATGGACTCATTTTTCTGCTGCTCGGATTGCAGTTACCGGACATTGTCAGCGCCGTCACGCATCAGGAAGTGACACTCTGGCCAGCGTTACTCTGGCGTTGGCTGGATGTCTTGGCGATCTTCATCGTGCTGGCCATTTTGCGCTATGTCTGGGTACGCAGCGTTTGGCGACTGATGGTGCAATTCAGGCGCTGGCGTGGGCAGAGTGATGGCGCTCTTGAGCTGTCTGCCCGTTCTGCGTTGTTGCTGACGGTAGGGGGCGTGCGCGGTGCCGTGACGCTGGCCGGTACGTTGTCGGTACCCATGCTGATCGCCGCCGGGGTCGAGTTTCCCGAGCGGGACCTGCTGATCTTCATCGCCGCCGGGGTCATTCTGTTGTCGCTGGTGGTGGCAAGCGTCTGCCTTCCGCTGTTGTTGCGCGGTCTGGTCAGCGAGCCTGATCTTCGTCTGAAGCGCGAAGTGCGCGACGCATGGAAGTTGACTGCTCAAGCGGCGATCAAGACGCTGGAAAGCGAAGACGTCCCAGGGGCGACCGGCTCGCCCGATGCGGCCCAGGCGGTGCTCGCGACAGAAGTGAAGTCGCGCATCATGTCCGAGTACCGCCATCGGCTCGAAATTTTCAACGACACCGCAGAAGCCCAGGCACTGGCATTCCAGATGGATCAGCTGGAGAAGCGCATGCGAATTAATGCTCTGCGTGCCCAACGTCTGGAGTTGTACAGCTTGCACCGTCACCGCAAGATTGGCGATGACGTGCTGCGTCTGATACTTGCTGAACTTGATCTGAGTGAGGCCAATTTGGGTGTCGTCAAGTGACGACGAGCTCAATCAAATGGACCGCGATCGTTCTGTCGGTCGCCGTAAATGGCCTTCATGAAGGCTTTGTCCTTCTCGCTCAACGTTTTGCCGGTATTGTCGATCCGGAAACTGCCGAGTGTGTGTTTTTCGGGCACGTTGTAATGCATCACAGATTCCTGGTCATATTCTGAGTAGGAAAAGTCGGCAGCTTCGTAGCGATCCAGGATGTTCTTGCGGATGAAGGCTTCACTCATGCCTCTGGCGGCGAAATCGCTCAGCACTTTCTGTTCGTCCCATGGGATGTTTGCGTTGGGGTGTTGATGTTCGTGCTCGGCACCCAGTGCGTGCCCGAATTCGTGTAGAACGACCCGATCGAAGTCGGCGCTGAGTACGGTGCGGATATCGAATCCGGCAGAGGGTTTTCCCTGCTGTTTGATGAGTTTCTGGGCGTCGACCAGGCTGGTCAGATTGAACCCCATCGTCGGGACCGACTGATCATGGTACGCAAGCAGGGCGTCAGTCCCTACGGCGCTGGCATGAAACGGCTGCGCAAGCGAGATACGTATCTCTGCATCTCCTGATGTCACCAGCTCGAACTTGAGATTGATGTGCGGGAGCCACTGGCTCGCTGTGTCGAAAAATAGCTGCTGCAGGTAAGCGGGGCTTTTTTCCAGAAAGCGTATTTTGAGCGTCCGACCGCGGGCCCAGTATTTGGTGAATGAGGTCACGATGCGCGAGTCCCGATCCGAAGATTGATGCTCTGTGAGATAGCTGGGCGTGATCTGGGCGTTGGCCGGGTTTTCGTTGATGGCGGCGTCGTAGGCAGCTTTCAGGTCTACGTGGTGAGACGTGTTGCAAAGGTAAAGCGCGGTTTTCATGGTCGAGTCCTTTCGAGGTGAGGGCACTGCCTGCTTGTTGCAGACAATGCCTTGAGTCACGAAAGAATAATCCTTTGAATTCAGCGAGTTGCCGTACATATGTATAGCGTGATGATTTTCGGTGTTTTATACGAACGGGTCGGTTTCGCGGATAGGCCAGGCGCATGAACGACTTGTCTTTCTCGCTCAATGTTAAATTCACGCCCACTCGCCAATGGTCAATGCATTGTCGATCGATTCCTCCACGAAGCCGATTTTCAACGTGCTGCGATAAACGCATATAAAAAGGGCTGACCGTTAGCGGACAGCCCTTTCGAGGGTTGATGCCGTTTCAGCGTCGAGCGGTCAGCGGGTTTTCACGAAGTTTCGAATGCGTTCTGCCGCCTCCACACATTCGGACAATGACGCAACCAATGCCATGCGAACACGCCCTGCACCGGGGTTGGCGCCATCAACGTCGCGGGACAGATAAGAGCCTGGTACTACCGTCACGTGTTCCGCTTCGAACAGGTCGCGGCAGAACGCAGCGTCATCGCTGCCGACGTTAGGCCACAGGTAGAAACTGCCGTCAGGACGTTGTACGTCCATCACGGGGGAGAGGATCTCCAGCACTGCGTCGAATTTCTCGCGGTACAGGTCACGGTTGGCGCGTACGTGGGCTTCATCGTTCCAGGCGGCGATGCTCGCCAGTTGAGTCTGAACCGGCATCGCGCAGCCGTGGTAGGTGCGATACAGCAGAAACCCCTTGAGAATCTCGGCGTCACCCGCCACGAAGCCGGAACGCAGCCCTGGCAGGTTGGAGCGTTTGGACAGGCTGTGGAAGACCACGCAGCGCTTGAAATCCTCGCGACCCAGTTCGGCGCAGGCAGTCAGCAGACCTGGCGGCGGGGTGCCTTCGTCAAAGTACAGTTCGCTGTAGCATTCATCGGCGGCAATGACGAAGTCGTGTTCGTCGGCCAGTGCGATGAGCTTTTTCAGGGTTTCCAGCGGAATCAGCGCGCCGGTCGGGTTGCCTGGCGAGCAGAGGAACAGAATCTGGCAGCGCTTCCAGATGTCAGCCGGTACGGCGTCGAAGTCCGGGTTGAAGCCGTGTTCTACCAGGCAGGGCAGGTAGTGCGGCTTGGCGCCCGCGAGGAACGCTGCGCCTTCGTAGATTTGATAGAAGGGGTTGGGGCTGACCACCAGACCGTCATCGCTGCGGTTGACCACGGTTTGAGTGAACGCGAACAGTGCTTCTCGGGTGCCATTGACCGGAAGTACGTGCTTGCCCGCGTCCAGCCAGCCTTGCGGCACGCTGAAGCGGCGTTCGCACCAGCCTGCGATGGCTTCACGCAGCGCGGGGATGCCCGCTGTCGTCGGGTAGACCGCCATCTTGTCCAGGTTGTCGGCCAGTGCCTTGGCGACGAATTCGGGGGAGGTGTGCTTCGGCTCGCCAATGGACAGGGCTATCGGGCGTTTGTCCGGGTTCGGTGTGACACTGCCCAGCAGGGCGCGCAGTTTTTCGAACGGGTAGGGCTGAAGCTGTTGCAAAGCATTGTTCATGAGCAGTCGTTCTCGGAGAGCGGGGCGCCGGGCGTTGTTGCATCCGGCGCCGATGAATCGAATTTTCAGGGCGTTCAAATGCTGATGCGCAGTTCGCTGCCAGGCTCCTGGTTGACGCTCAGTTGCTGGACGATGGCGTCCTGCAATCGGCTGCACAGTTGAGGATCGGACAACGGCTGATTTTTCTCGTCGGTGAGAAAGAACACGTCTTCTACGCGCTCGCCCAGAGTGGAAATCTTGGCGTTCTGCAGCGACAGGTCGAATTCCAGGAATATTTTGCCAATGCGGGCCAGCAAGCCCGGGCGGTCCGGCGCGCTCAGTTCAAGCACGGTCACCGGCCGTTGCGCATCATTGGAAATCGTCACCACCGGCGCGAAGGCAAAGTGCTTGAGCTGGCGCGGCACCCGGCGTTTGATGATCGTCGGGTAGTCGTCAGGGTTGCGCAACGCTTCGGTCAGACCTTCGCGAATGGTTTTGATCCGCTCCGGGTTATCGCCGATCGGGCCGCCGTCGCTGTCGAGCACAATGTAGGTGTCGAGGGTGAACTGGCTGGTCGAGGTGATGACTCGGGCGTCGTGGATGTTCAGGTTCAACTGGTCCATTGCCGCCACGGTCACGGCGAAGAAATCGTGTTGGTCGGGGGCATAGATGAAAATCTGCGTGCCGCCTTCGAATTCTCGTTGCGTGGTTTCCTTGATCAGCACCAGCGGGCCGCCGTCGGCGGGTTGCTGGAGAATGGCGTCGCTGTGCCAGGCCACATCGCCTGCCGTGTGGCGCAGGAAATAATCATCGCCCAGTTGCGACCACAATTGCTCGACGTCGTCGGGGTCTGTGCCATTGCGTACCAGAATATCCAGCGCGGCGCTTTGCGTGCGACGGATTTGTTCTTCGCGATCGACCGGGTTTTCCAGACCGCGTTTCAGGGCGCGCTTGGTCTCGGTATACAACTGGCGCAGCAGGCTGGCGCGCCAGGAGTTCCAGAGGGTCGGGTTGGTCGCGTTGATGTCGGCGATGGTCAGCACATAGAGGTAGTCCAGATGCACTTCGTCGCCTACGAACTGGGCGAAGTCGTGGATCACCTGTGGATCGGACAAGTCCTTGCGCTGGGCGGTGGTCGACATCACCAGATGGTTTTGCACCAGCCAGACGATCAGTTGGGTGTCCCAGTTCGGCAGATGATGGCGAATGCCAAACGCCTCGGCGTCGACCGCGCCCAGTTCCGAGTGATCGCCACCGCGGCCTTTACCGATGTCGTGGTACAGGCCCGCGAGATAGATCAGTTCCGGCTTGGGCAGCTTGCCCATCAGCTTGCTGGCTAGCGGGAATTTTTCCGACATCTGCGTGTACTGGAGCTTGCGCAGGTGTTTGATCAGGTTGAGCGTGTGGGCATCGACCGTATAAATGTGGAACAGGTCGTGTTGCATCTGCCCAACGATGTGCCCGAACTCGGGCAGGTAGAGGCCCAGAATGCCGTAGCGGTTCATTCGCCGCAGATTGCGGTGAATGCCGATCTCGCACTTGAACAGTTCGATGAACAGGCTGGTATTGCGAATATCGTTGCGGAAATCGTCGTTGATCAGGTGCCGATGTTCGCGCAGCAGGCGAATGGTGTCGGCACGGACGCCCTTGATTTCCGGGTGCTGGGCCATCAGCACGAAAATCTCCAAAATCGCGAACGGCGTGCGCTTGAAGACGTTCGGGTTGGTCGCCTCGATGTAGCCGTCGTGCAGTTGGAAGCGTGAGTTGATCGATTCGGTGACAGAGCCCTGATCGTCCGCCAGGATCTCTTCTTCGAAATGCTGAATGATCAGGTCGCTCAACTGGGCGATGCTCATCACTACGCGGTAATACTTCTGCATGAAGCGTTCGATGGCCAACTTCGCGTCGCTGTCCTGGTATCCCAGCAGGCGCGCGATATTGGTTTGATAATCGAACAGCAGGCGGTCCTCCGCACGACCGGCGAGCATGTGCAGCGCGTAGCGCACTTTCCACAGAAATTCCTGAGACGAGGCGAGCAGGGCATGTTCGCTTTCCAGCAAGAAGCCCTGATCGGCCAGTGCGTGCAGGTTAAGCGTGCCGTATTGACGGCGGGCTACCCAGAGGATGGTCTGAATGTCGCGCAGGCCGCCGGGCGAGCCTTTGACGTTGGGCTCAAGGTTGTACTCGGTGTCGAAATACTTGTGATGGCGGGTCTTCTGTTCGGCGCGCTTGGCGAGAAAGAACTCCTTGCTCGGCCACATCTCGGAGGTGCTGGTGACTTCCAGCATACGTTGGCGCAGGTGCTCGGGACCGGCGATGGTGCGGCTTTCCATCAGGTTGGTGATCACCGTCAGGTCGGCCCGCGCTTCAGTGGCGCATTCGTCCACCGAGCGCACGCTCTGACCGACTTCCAGACCGATGTCCCACAACAGCGTCAGAAAACGCTCGATGGAGTCCCGGAAAATCTCATGGTCGGCGCTGTCCAGCAGAATCAGCAAGTCGATATCGGAATAGGGGTGCAGTTCGCCACGACCGTAGCCACCGACCGCCAACAGTGCGATGTCGGCGTCTTCGCTCCAATCGAACTGTTCCCAGGCTTGTTGCAGAATGTTATCGACGAACCAGGCCCGGTCTTCGATCAGTCGACGAATCTCCCGGCCTGCGCGAAAACGCTCATCCAGCACCTCGCGTGCCTGGCGGATGGCTTTCTTGAAGGCGGCGATGGGGCTGGCCTTGAGTGCCAGTTCGGCCTGAAACTGGCCACGATCAAACAAATCTGGGTCCACTTGCGGCATCGAACTGCTTTCCTTCTATATATAGGCCGAATCGGACGAAGTTGATCAGGCAGAGGTGCGGGCGATTGTGTCGTCGCTTCGCAGCGTGAAGATTTCATAGCCGGTGGCGGTCACCAGAATGGTGTGTTCCCACTGCGCCGAGAGCTTGCGGTCCTTGGTAATGGCTGTCCAGCCATCACCCAGCAGGCGGGTGTCGGCCTTGCCCTGGTTGATCATCGGCTCGATGGTGAAGGTCATGCCTTCTTTCAGCTCCATGCCCGTACCGGCCTTGCCGTAGTGCAGGACCTGCGGTTCTTCATGAAACACTTTGCCGATACCGTGACCGCAGTATTCGCGAACCACGGAAAAGCCATTCTTCTCGGCATGCTTCTGGATCACTTCACCGATGTCGCCCAGGTGCGCACCCGGCTTGACCAGTTCGATGCCTTTGTACATGCATTCCTGGGTGATCTTCGACAGACGTTCAGCCCACTCGGGCACTTTGCCGACATGGAACATCTTGCTGGTGTCGCCGTGGTAGCCGTCCTTGATCACGGTCACGTCGATGTTCAGTACATCACCTTCCTTCAGCGGCTTCTCGTTCGGAATGCCGTGGCAGACGACATGGTTGATCGAGGTACAGATGGATTTCGGAAAGCCCTTGTAATTGAGCGGAGCCGGGATGGCCTTCTGCTCATTGACGATGTAGTCGTGGCAGATGCGGTCCAACTCGTCGGTGGTGACGCCAGGCTTGACGTACGCCCCGATCATTTCCAGAACTTCGGCGGCCAGACGACCGGCGATGCGCATCTTCTCGATGTCTTCAGGGGTTTTGATGGTAACGGTCATACAAGGCTCTCTCGGCGCGGCAAGGCCGCAGCTAAACACGGAAAAACGGGATTCTATCAGACCACCGCCGGGCGGGTGATCATCGCGTCTTCATATGGAAGCTGGCAGAGTATGCCGCCCGATAGCGCGCCGGGTGCAAAAGCGTCGAGAAAACAGAATCTTATTACGGGTTCCGTTATTCAGTCTTTTGTGATATAAAATGCGCCGCTTTACGGGGTATGCCCCGAAAGCCTAAACCCCACACACGTGTCGACACGATGACCTGGGTGCCCTCGGCTCTTGCCGCTGGTTGGTCATTGGGATACGTGGAGGCCTAACCCGACTTATCAAGGAACTATCATGTCCCAAGTCAACATGCGCGATATGCTGAAGGCCGGTGTGCACTTCGGCCACCAGACCCGTTACTGGAACCCGAAAATGGGCAAGTACATTTTCGGCGCGCGTAACAAGATCCACATCATCAACCTTGAAAAAACCCTGCCAATGTTCAACGACGCGCTGACGTTCGTAGAGCGTCTGGCTCAGGGCAAAAACAAGATTCTGTTCGTCGGCACCAAGCGTTCCGCTGGCAAGATCGTTGCTGAAGAAGCAGCACGTTGCGGTTCGCCGTACGTCGATCACCGCTGGTTGGGCGGCATGCTGACCAACTTCAAAACCATTCGTGCTTCGATCAAGCGTCTGCGCGAGCTGGAAGTTCAGTCTGAAGACGGCACCTTCGCCAAGCTGACCAAGAAAGAGGCGCTGATGCGCACTCGCGATCTGGAAAAACTGGATCGCAGCCTGGGCGGTATCAAGGACATGGGCGGTCTGCCAGACGCACTGTTCGTCATCGACGTCGATCACGAGCGCATCGCGATCACCGAAGCCAACAAGCTGGGCATTCCGGTCATCGGCGTTGTCGATACCAACAGCAGCCCGGAAGGCGTTGACTACATCATTCCAGGTAACGATGACGCCATTCGCGCCATCCAGCTGTACATGGGTTCGATGGCTGACGCCGTTATCCGTGGCCGCAACAATGTTGCTGGCGGCACCGAAGTTTACGCTGAAGAAGCGGCTGTACCTGCTGCCGAGTAATTGACGCTTAGCGTTCACTCGGTACGCAAAAAGGGGGCTAAGCCCCCTTTTTGCCACCTCGAAAACCATTTGGCGTTGCCATCGATCTGATTGTCATGCGCAACTGTCACCATGGTTTTTCAAGAATTGTACGCCCGCTCGGCGGGTGGAATGGTTGAAGACCTATCCAAAGAGGATTTTGAAATGGCAGAGATTACTGCAGCGTTGGTCAAAGAACTGCGCGAGCGTACCGGCGAAGGCATGATGGACTGCAAGAAGGCCTTGACCAAGGCTGGCGGCGACATCGAAAAAGCCATTGACGATATGCGTGCATCGGGCGCCATCAAGGCTGCCAAGAAAGCAGGCAACGTGGCTGCTGAAGGTTCCATCGGCGTCAAGAGCGATGGCAAGGTTGCCGTTCTGGTTGAGGTCAACTCTCAGACCGACTTCCTGGCTCTGCAGGACGACTTCAAGGCATTCGTCGCTGCCAGCGTCGAAAAAGCATTCGCTGACAAGCTGACCACCGTTGAGCCGCTGATCGAAGCGCAAGAGCCTGCTCGTCTGGCTCTGGTTGCCAAAACCGGCGAAAACGTCAACATCCGTCGTCTGGCCCGTATCGAGGGTGACGTTCTGGGTGCTTACCTGCACGGCAACAAGATTGGTGTAGTTGTCGCTCTGAAAGGCGGCGACAGCGAGCTGGCCAAGAACATCGCGATGCACGTTGCTGCCAGCAACCCTGAGTTCCTGAAGCCGGAAGAAATCTCCGCCGAAGCGATCGAGCGCGAGAAGGGCGTCTTCCTGCAATTGAACGAAGAAAAGCTGAAGGGCAAGCCTGCTGACATCGCCGAGAAGATGGTTGCTGGCCGTATCGCCAAGTTCAAGGCTGAAGCCAGCCTGGTTGAGCAGGCGTTCGTCATGAACCCTGAAGTCACCGTTGGTGCTCTGGCCAAGAAAGCCGGTGCTGAAATCGTTTCCTTCACCTACTTCAAAGTCGGCGAAGGCATCGAGAAGCCAGTTGACAACTTCGCTGAAGAAGTTGCCGCTCAAGTGGCTGCTGCCAGCAAGCAATAAGACGGTTTTTCAACTGTCGACCAAAGAGGCTGCCCGCTCACGCGCGCAGCCTCTTTTTCAAAACGGCTGCACGAATTTGTTTTTTTCGGGCGGGTGGCCCACAAGGCTGCAACACCCCGAGTGAATAGCTAGAGTTAGCGCAGGCTGAAAACGGCCCGCCGCTCAGAAGATTTTTTTTCAAACGCCGCAGGAGAGATTCGCAATGGCTCAGCAGGGCAGTGGTTATCAAGCTCGCTATAAACGCATTCTACTCAAGCTTAGCGGCGAGGCCCTGATGGGGTCCGAAGAGTTCGGGATCGACCCTAAAGTGCTGGATCGCATGGCGCTGGAGGTGGGGCAACTGGTAGGGATAGGTGTACAGGTCGGTCTGGTGATCGGCGGTGGCAACCTGTTCCGCGGTGCTGCCCTTAGCGCTGCCGGTATGGATCGCGTTACGGGTGATCACATGGGCATGCTGGCGACCGTGATGAACGCCCTGGCGATGCGTGATGCGCTGGAGCGGGCCAACATCTCGGCCATCGTGATGTCGGCTATTTCCATGGTGGGCGTGACGGATCACTATGATCGTCGCAAGGCCATGCGTCATCTGAACGCCAAGGAAGTGGTGATTTTCGCGGCGGGCACCGGTAACCCGTTCTTCACCACCGACTCGGCCGCTTGCCTGCGCGCCATCGAAATCGATGCCGACGTCGTATTGAAGGCAACCAAGGTCGATGGTGTGTACACTGCCGATCCATTCAAGGACCCGCATGCCGAGAAGTTCGATCATCTTACTTATGATGAAGTGCTGGATCGCAAGCTGGGTGTAATGGATCTGACGGCCATTTGTCTGTGCCGTGACCACAAGATGCCGCTGCGTGTCTTTAACATGAATAAACCCGGCGCCCTGCTGAACATCGTGCATGGCGGCGCGGAAGGAACCTTGATCGAGGAAGGCGAACAATGATCAACGACATCAAGAAAGACGCTAAAGAGCGCATGCAGAAATCCCTGGAATCCCTGCACCACGCATTCGGCCAGATTCGTACTGGCAAGGCGCACCCTAGCGTGCTGGGAACCGTAATGGTTCCTTACTACGGTGCGGACACGCCGCTGACCGGCGTTGCCAACGTCACCGTGAAAGACTCTCGTACGCTGCAAGTTGTCCCGTTCGAGCGCAACATGCTGGGGGCGATCGACAAGGCCATCGCCAGTGCTGGACTGAATCTGAACCCGACCAACCTGGGAGAGCTGCTGCTGGTCAACATGCCGCCGCTGACTGAAGAGACCCGCAAGGGCTTCACCAAGCAGGCGCGCAGTGCTGCCGAAGACGCTCGCGTCGCAGTGCGCAACATTCGTCGTGACGCCATGGGTGACCTGAAGAAACTGGTCAAGGACAAGGAAATCAGCGAAGACGAAGAGCGTCGCGCCAGCGCTGATATCGACAAGCTGATCAAGGACTTCGAGGCTCAGATCACCAAGGCCACGGATGACAAAGAAGCGGACCTGATGGCCGTTTAAGGGTCGGGAAGCTTTCATGGAAAAGACAAAGCTGGCTGTGCCGTCGTCGGTACCGCGCCATGTCGCGATCATCATGGATGGAAACAATCGCTGGGCGAAGAAGCGTCTGTTACCAGGTGTGGCGGGTCACAAGGCTGGGGTGGATGCTGTTCGGGCAGTGATTGAAGTGTGTGCCGAGGCCGGGGTCGAGGTGCTGACGCTGTTCGCCTTCTCCAGTGAGAACTGGCAGCGCCCTGCGGAAGAGGTCGGGGCGTTGATGGAGTTGTTCTTCACCGCCCTGCGTCGGGAGACCCGGCGCTTGAACGAGAACGGCATCAGCTTGCGCATCATTGGTGACCGTTCGCGCTTTCATCCGGAACTTCAGGCCGCGATTCGCGAAGCTGAGGCCTCTACCGCCGGTAATAGTCGCTTTGTCCTGCAGATCGCCGCCAATTACGGCGGTCAGTGGGATATTGCTCAAGCGGCGCAGCGTTTGGCGCGTGAGGTTCAGGCCGGGCATTTGCGCCCGGAAGACATTACGCCCGAGTTGTTGCAAACCTGTCTTGCGACCGGTGATCTGCCGCTACCCGACCTGTGCATTCGTACCGGGGGGGAGCATCGCATCAGCAACTTTCTGCTGTGGCAGCTCGCTTATGCCGAGCTGTATTTCTCCGACCTGTTCTGGCCGGACTTCAAACACGATGCCATGCGCCATGCGCTGGCCGATTTCGCTTCGCGCCAGCGCCGCTTTGGTAAGACCAGCGAGCAGGTGGAAGCCGGAGCCCGTGCTTAATGCTCAAACAACGAATCATTACGGCGTTGATTCTCGCGCCTCTGGCGCTGTGCGGTTTTTTTCTGCTTGAAGGCGGTTACTTCGCACTGTTCATTGGCGCTGTCGTTGCCCTGGGTGCCTGGGAATGGGCACGTCTCGCCGGTTTTGAAAGCCAGTCCATTCGTGTGGTGTATGCCGCTGCGGTGGCGGTGCTGCTTTTTCTGCTCTACCTGTTGCCGGGCCTCGCACCGTGGCTACTGGTCGCGGCACTGCTCTGGTGGCTGGCAGCGACCTGGCTGGTCTTGACCTACCCGGAATCGAGCGAGCATTGGTCCAGCGTGCTGTGCAAGTTGGTCATCGGTTTGCTGATTCTGCTGCCTGCCTGGCAAGGGCTGATTCTCATCAAGCTTTCGCCATCGGGTAACTGGCTGATCCTCGCTGTCATGGTTCTGGTTTGGGGGGCAGACATCGGTGCCTATTTCTCCGGAAAGGCATTCGGCAAGCGAAAGCTGGCGCCGAAAGTCAGTCCGGGAAAAAGCTGGGAAGGTCTTTACGGTGGTCTGGCGGCGTGCCTGTTGATCACACTGGCGGTGGGGATCGGTCGTGGTTGGGCGGTTTCCGAAATCATCTTTGCGCTGGTGTGTGCCGCCATCGTGGTGCTGGTGTCTGTTGTGGGTGACCTCACAGAGAGCATGTTCAAGCGCAAGTCCGGCGTGAAGGACAGCAGTAACCTGTTGCCCGGGCATGGCGGCGTACTGGACCGCATCGACAGTCTGACCGCTGCGATCCCGGTGTTCGCGCTGCTGCTGTGGGCAGCCAAAGATTGGGGCTTAATGTGAGCAAGCCTCAACACATCACGGTGCTCGGCGCCACCGGCTCCATTGGCCTTAGTACCCTTGACGTCATTGCCCGTCACCCCGCGCGCTACAAGGTGTTCGCGCTGACGGGTTATACACGGCTGAAGGAGTTGCTGGCGCTGTGCGTGCGGCACACTCCGCAGTTCGCGGTGGTGCCAACGACGCTGGCCGCACGGCAGTTGCAGGACGACCTGCGCGCTGCGGGGCTTGATACGCGGGTTTTGGTAGGGGAGGGTGGCCTTTGTGAAGTGTCTGCCCATCCGCAAGTCGATACTGTTCTGGCCGCGATCGTAGGTGCTGCTGGCTTGAGGCCTACGCTCGCCGCCGTTGAAGCGGGCAAGAAGGTACTGCTGGCCAACAAGGAAGCGTTGGTCATGTCTGGCGCGCTGTTCATGCAAGCGGTTCAGCGCAGCGGGACCGTTTTGTTGCCGCTGGATAGCGAGCACAACGCTATTTTTCAATGCCTGCCCGGCAACTACGCCAAGGGCCTCGACGCCGTGGGCGTGCGCCGGGTGTTGCTGACCGCGTCCGGTGGTCCGTTTCGGGAAACGCCGCTTTCGGAGCTGGAGCATGTCTCCCCCGAGCAAGCCTGCGCGCATCCAAACTGGTCCATGGGTCGCAAGATTTCCGTGGATTCAGCCAGCATGATGAACAAGGGGCTTGAGCTGATCGAGGCTTGCTGGCTGTTCGATTGTGCGCCGGCTCGTATTGAAGTCGTGGTCCACCCTCAGAGCGTCATCCACTCGATGGTGGATTATGTGGACGGTTCGGTGCTGGCTCAGTTGGGCAATCCCGACATGCGTACTCCCATTGCCCACGCACTGGCCTGGCCTGAGCGAATTGATTCGGGCGTTGCGCCTCTGGATCTGTTCAGCATTGCGCGGCTGGATTTTCAGGCGCCGGACGAAGTGCGCTTCCCTTGCCTGCGTCTGGCACGGCAAGCTGCGGAGGCAGGGGGCAGTGCTCCGGCCATGCTGAACGCGGTCAATGAGGTCGCGGTGGCGGCGTTTCTTGATCGACGCATTCGTTTTCCGGAAATCGCGAGTATGATCGACGAAGTCTTGAATGCGGAGCCGATCATGGCGATGGGCGAGCTGGAGACGGTGTTCCAAGTCGACGCCAGGGCGCGAAGCCTGGCTGAGCAGTGGCTCGCGCGAAATGATCGATAGGCGACATGTGTCACACGATGCAGGTGTGTCGGCGGGGGTGGGTGCTCAAGCAATACCTGCCCGCAGCGCCGGACCGATACCCGGAGAACTGCGATGAGCGCGCTTTACATGATTGTCGGCACCCTGATTGCGTTGGGCGTGCTGGTGACGTTTCACGAATTTGGCCACTTCTGGGTGGCCCGGCGTTGCGGCGTAAAAGTGCTGCGCTTCTCGGTGGGCTTCGGCATGCCGCTGCTGCGCTGGCATGACCGTAAGGGAACCGAATATGTCGTAGCTGCCATTCCGCTGGGTGGCTACGTGAAAATGCTCGACGAGCGCGAAGGCGATGTGCCTGCTCACCTCGTCGATCAGGCGTTCAATCGCAAAACCGTGTATCAGCGTATCGCCATTGTCATCGCTGGCCCGGTTGCAAACTTTTTGCTGGCCATCGCATTCTTCTGGGTGCTGGCCATGCTGGGCAGTCAGCAGCTTCGCCCTGTCATCGGTGGCGTGGAGGCGGGGAGCATTGCAGAAAAGGCGGGCCTCGTTTCCGGCCAGGAAATTGTTTCCATTGATGGCGAAACCACCACGGGCTGGGCAGCGGTCAATTTGCAGCTGGTTCGTCGTCTGGGGGAGACCGGCAGCATCGCCTTGAAGGTCCGCGACAAGGGCTCTGACGTCGATATGCCGCGCACATTGGTTCTGGATAACTGGCTCAAAGGCGCCGATGAGCCAGATCCGATTCATTCGCTGGGGATTCGTCCGTGGCGCCCGGCCTTGTTGCCTGTTCTGGCAGAACTTGACCCCAAAGGCCCGGCCCAGGCGGCAGGCTTGAAGACCGGAGATCGTCTGCTGACGCTCAATGGGCAATCGGTCGAGGAGTGGCAGCAGGTCGTCGATTGGGTTCGTGTCCGTCCTGATACCAAGATCACACTCGGTGTCGAGCGTGACGGTGCGACAATCGAGGTCCCGGTCACGCTCGCGGTTCGCGGTGAGGGCAAAGCGGCAACGGGGTACTTGGGGGCTGGTGTCAAAGCCGTTGACTGGCCGCCGGAGATGCTTCGCGAAGTCAGCTACGGGCCTGTGGCTGCTGTTGCAGAAGGGGCTCGTCGTACCTGGACGATGAGCGTGCTGACCCTCGATTCGCTGAAGAAAATGCTGTTCGGCGAGCTCTCGGTAAAAAACTTGAGCGGACCGATAACCATTGCTAAAGTGGCGGGCGCTTCGGCCCAGTCAGGTGTTGGTGACTTCTTGAATTTCCTCGCTTATCTGAGCATAAGCCTGGGGGTTCTCAATTTGCTGCCCATTCCAGTGTTGGACGGGGGGCACTTGCTGTTTTATCTGATCGAGTGGGCGCGTGGTCGTCCGCTGTCGGAAAAGGTTCAGGGCTGGGGGGTTCAGATCGGAGTCAGTCTGGTGGTCGGAGTCATGTTACTCGCACTGGTCAACGATCTGGGACGACTGTAAAAGCTACGCCGAATTGTGAATCTGCCGCATTTTGCGGCAGTTTGTTTATTGCCAGTTGGAATAAGAAAGGACTTCATGAAACGTCTGCTGCTAACTGCGGTTCTTGCCGTACTGATGATCGCCGAAGTTCACGCCGAGTCCTTCACTATCTCCGATATCCGTGTCAACGGGCTGCAGCGGGTGTCCGCAGGCAGCGTCTTTGGCGCGTTGCCGTTGAACGTGGGCGAACAGGCCGATGACGCACGCCTGGTCGAAGCCACGCGCGCGTTGTTCAAAACCGGTTTCTTCCAGGACATCCAGCTGGGCCGTGATGGCAACGTGCTGGTGATCACTGTCGTGGAACGTCCGTCGGTCGCGAGCATCGAGATCGAGGGCAACAAGGCAATCACCACTGAAGACCTGATGAAGGGCCTGAAGCAATCCGGTCTGGCTGAAGGCGAAATCTTCCAGCGTGCAACCCTTGAAGGCGTGCGTAACGAGCTGCAGCGTCAGTATGTCGCTCAGGGCCGCTATTCGGCAGAAGTCGCCACTGAAGTCGTTCCTCAGCCGCGTAACCGCGTTGGTCTGAAGATCAACATCAACGAAGGCGCAGTGGCCGCCATCCAGCACATCAACGTGGTCGGCAACTCGGTCTTCAAAGAAGAAGACCTGACCGACCTGTTCGAACTGAAGACCACCAACTGGCTCTCTTTCTTCAAGAACGACGACAAGTACGCCCGGGAAAAACTGTCCGGCGACCTGGAACGTCTGCGTTCCTACTACCTTGACCGTGGCTATATCAACATGGATATCGCCTCGACTCAGGTGTCGATCACCCCTGACAAGAAAAGCGTGTACATCACCGTCAACATTCATGAAGGCGAAAAATACACCGTCAAGTCGGTCAAGTTGAGTGGCGACCTGAAAGTGCCTGAAGATCAGGTCAACTCGCTGTTGCTGGTCAAACCGGGCCAGGTGTTCTCGCGCAAGGTCATGACCACTACTTCCGAGCTGATCACACGTCGTCTGGGTAACGAAGGCTATACCTTCGCCAACGTCAACGGCGTTCCGACCCCGAACGATGAAGACCATACCGTCGACATTCTGTTCGCTGTCGATCCGGGCAAGCGTGCCTACGTGAACCGCATCAACTTCCGTGGCAACACCAAGACCGCGGACGAAGTGTTGCGTCGCGAAATGCGTCAGATGGAAGGCGGTTGGGCCTCCACCTATCTGATTGACCAGTCCAAGACCCGTCTTGATCGTCTGGGCTTCTTCAAGGAAGTGAACGTTGAAACCCCGGCGGTGCCAGGCACCGACGATCAGGTTGACGTGAACTATGCCGTGGAAGAGCAGGCCTCCGGTTCGATCACCGCGAGCGTCGGTTTTGCACAGAGTGCCGGTCTGATCCTCGGCGGTTCGATCAGCCAGAACAACTTCCTGGGCACCGGTAACAAGGTCAGCATCGGCCTGACCAAAAGTGAATACCAGACCCGCTACAACTTCAGCTATGTCGATCCGTACTTCACGCCTGACGGTGTGAGCTTGGGTTACAGCGCGTTCTACCGCAAGACCAACTACGACGACCTCGATGTCGATATCGCCAGCTACTCGGTGGACAGCATCGGTGCCGGTATCAACATGGGTTACCCGATCAGCGAAACCTCGCGTTTGAACTTCGGTCTGTCGGTGCAGCGTGACGAGATCAACACCGGTACTTACACCGTTGACGAGATCTTCGACTTCCTGGAGAAGGAAGGCGACAGCTTCACCAACTTCAAGGCATCCGTGGGCTGGTCCGAGTCGACCCTGAACAAAGGCACCCTGCCAACTCGTGGTCATTCCCAAAGCCTGACGCTGGAAACCACCATTCCGGGCAGCGACCTGTCGTTCTACAAACTTGACTACCGTGGCCAGCTGTTCCATCCACTGACCACCAACACCACCCTGCGCCTGCACTCGGAGCTGGGCTATGGTGACGGTTTCGGTTCGACCTCCGGTCTGCCGTTCTATGAGAACTACTACGCAGGTGGTTTCAACTCGGTACGTGGCTTCAAGGACAGCACCTTGGGTCCTCGTAGTACACCAAGTAGCGGACGTAACCCGGGTACTTCCCAAGACCCGGATCAAGACCCGCTGCCGTTCGGTGGTAACGTGTTGATCACTGGCGGTGCCGAGATCCTGTTCCCGCTGCCGTTCATCAAGGACCAGCGTTCTCTGCGTACCTCGCTGTTCTGGGACGTGGGTAACGTGTTCAACACCAACTGTGGTAGCACCAAAACCACAGTCAACGGTGAAAAAGTTGAATGTAACGGCCCTGACCTGTCTGGCCTGGCCAGCTCGGTCGGTGTTGGCGTGACGTGGGTTACCGCTCTGGGTCCATTGAGCTTCGCACTGGCGATGCCGATCAAGAAGCCGGACGACAACACCGAAACCCAGGTCTTCCAATTCTCTCTCGGTCAGACCTTCTAAGGGTCTGATCACTGTCACGACAACGGATTCTGTAGGAGTTACAACGTGCGTAAGTTGACCCAATTGGCATTGCTGGCAACGGTTTTGGTTGCAGGCCCGGCATTCGCTGACATGAAAATCGCTGTCCTGAACTATCAGATGGCGCTGCTGGAATCGGATGCTGCCAAGAAGTATGCCGTTGACGCAGAAAAGAAATTCGGCCCGCAACTGACCAAGCTCAAAGCACTGGAAAGCAGCGCCAAGGGTATTCAGGATCGTCTGGTGGCGGGCGGCGACAAGATGGCTCAGCCTGAGCGCGAGAAGCTGGAGCTGGACTTCAAACAGAAAGCCCGTGACTTCCAGTTCCAGTCCAAGGAGCTGAACGAAGCCAAAGCCGTTGCTGACCGCGACATGCTCAAGCAACTGAAACCGAAGCTGGATCAGGCCGTTGAAGAAGTCATCAAGAAAGGCGGCTATGACCTGGTGTTCGAGCGCGGTGCCGTGATTGACGTCAAGCCACAATACGACGTCACTCGCCAGGTGATCGAGCGCATGAACCAGTTGAAGTAACTTCATGACTGCGACTACCACCCTCGGCCAGTTGGCCGAGTTCCTCGGGGCCACACTGCGTGGCCCGGCGGACAAGGAAATCACCGGACTCGCCACCTTGCAGGAGGCGGGCGCCGGGCAGGTCAGTTTTCTGGCCAACCCCCAATATCGAAAATTCCTCGCCACGACCCAGGCCGCTGCCGTACTACTCAAGCCAGCAGATGCTGAAGATTACGACGGCAATGCCTTGCTGATCGCCGATCCGTATCTGGCGTACGCGCGAATTTCCCACCTGTTCGACCCCAAGCCCAAGGCTGCGGCGGGTATTCACCCGACGGCGGTCGTCGCGCAGGATGCGTTCGTTGATCCGAGCGCCAGTGTCGGTCCCTACGTGGTCATTGAAAGCGGCGCGAAGATTGGTGCAGGCGTGACCCTCGGTGCGCAGTGCTACGTCGGTGCGCGCAGTGTCATTGGCGACGGCGGCTGGCTCGCACCTCGCGTGACGCTTTACCACGATGTGCGTATCGGTCAGCGTGTGGTGATCCAGTCCGGCGCGGTTCTGGGTGGCGAGGGCTTCGGTTTCGCCAACGAGAAGGGCGTCTGGCAGAAAATCGCTCAGATCGGCGGTGTGACCATTGGTGATGACGTGGAAATCGGCGTGAACACGGCCATCGACCGTGGTGCGATGGACGACACCCGTATCGGCAATGGCGTGAAGCTGGATAACCAGATTCAGATTGCGCACAACGTTCAAGTGGGCGATCACACGGCCATGGCGGCGTGTGTCGGCATTTCCGGCAGCACGAAAATCGGCAAGCACTGCATGCTCGCAGGCGGTGTCGGGCTGGTGGGGCATATCGATATTTGCGACGGAGTTTTCATCACCGGCATGACCATGGTGACCCATTCGATCACCGAGCCGGGTTCCTATTCCTCCGGCACGGCGATGCAGCCTGCTGCTGAGTGGCGCAAGAGCGCGGCCCGTATTCGTAAGCTCGATGGCATGTCGCGGCGGCTGCAGCAGCTGGAAAAGATTGTCGAGGCCGTGACCTCGGGCGGTAAAGCGTCATCTGATAGCTGATATTTTTTTCTTATCAAGCGTGTACAGCCGATAAACTGCCTCCTTGATTTGCTAGAGGAGTGCTGCGCGTTCGTCGCGCACTCCCATTCTTGACTACAGGCTTCCTCTCGAAATGATGGACATCAACGAAATCCGCGAATATCTGCCCCACCGTTACCCGTTCCTGCTCGTGGACCGTGTGGTGGCGCTGGATGTTGAGAACAAGAGCATTCGTGCCTATAAGAATGTCAGCATCAATGAGCCGTTCTTCAATGGGCACTTCCCGGCGCATCCGATCATGCCGGGTGTGTTGATTATCGAAGCCATGGCTCAGGCTGCCGGTATTCTGGGTTTCAAAATGCTTGACGTGAAACCTGCGGACGGCACTCTGTATTACTTCGTGGGCTCCGACAAGCTGCGTTTCCGCCAGCCAGTGTTGCCGGGCGACCAACTGATCCTTGAAGCCAAGTTCATCAGCTGCAAGCGTCAGATCTGGAAGTTCGAATGCCAGGCGTCGGTCGATGGCAAGCCGGTCTGCTCCGCTGAAATCATCTGTGCGGAACGCAAGCTATGAGTTTGATTGACCCTCGCGCGATCATCGATCCGACGGCCATTCTGGCCGACGATGTGGAGGTCGGCCCGTGGTCGATCGTCGGACCTGGTGTGGAAATTGGCGAGGGTACGGTGATTGGCCCGCACGTGATCCTGCGTGGCCCGACCAAAATCGGCAAACATAACCACATCTACCAGTTCTCCTCGGTAGGTGAGGACACGCCTGATCTCAAGTACAAGGGCGAAGCGACGCGCCTGGTCATTGGCGATCACAACGTGATTCGCGAAGGCGTGACGATTCATCGGGGCACCATTCAGGACCGCGCCGAGACCACCATTGGCGATCACAACCTGATCATGGCGTACGCCCACATCGGGCACGACAGCGTCATCGGCAATCACTGCATCCTGGTCAACAACACCGCGCTGGCTGGCCACGTTCATGTGGCGGACTGGGCGATCCTGTCCGGTTTCACTCTGGTTCACCAGTATTGTCACATCGGTGCTCACAGCTTTTCCGGCATGGGCACGGCAATCGGCAAGGACGTTCCGGCATTCGTGACCGTATTCGGCAACCCGGCCGAGGCGCGCAGCATGAACTTCGAAGGCATGCGCCGTCGCGGTTTTTCGGACGACTCGATCCACGCACTGCGTCGTGCCTACAAAACGGTTTATCGCCAGGGCCTCACCGTTGAGCAGGCGATTGTCGAGCTGGCCGAACCGGCTGCGCAGTTCCCGGAAGTCGCGCTGTTCCTTGAGTCCATTCAGAACTCGACTCGCGGCATTACTCGCTGACCATGGCGGCCTTGCGTATTGCGCTGGTCGCCGGGGAAGCCTCCGGCGACATTCTCGGTTCCGGGCTTATGCGTGCGATTAAAGCTCGCCATCCGGATGCGCAGTTCATCGGTGTGGGCGGTCCGCTCATGGAAGCCGAGGGCATGGACTCTTACTTCCCCATGGAACGTTTGTCGGTCATGGGGCTGGTGGAAGTGTTGGGCCGACTGAAAGAGTTGCTGGCGCGCCGCAAACTGCTGATCCAGACCCTGATCGGTGAAAAACCGGACGTGTTCATTGGCATCGATGCCCCGGATTTCACCCTCAATATCGAACTCAAACTGCGCCAGGCCGGTATCAAGACCGTTCATTACGTCAGTCCGTCCGTATGGGCGTGGCGACAGAAGCGGGTGCTGAAGATTCGCGAAGGGTGCGATCTGATGCTGACGCTGCTGCCGTTCGAGGCGCGTTTTTACGAAGAGAAAGGCGTTCCGGTGCGTTTTGTTGGGCATCCGCTGGCCGACACCATTCCTCTGGAAGCCGATCGTCAGGCGGCTCGCGCCGAACTGGGGTTGGGTGATGGCCCTGTGGTTGCTCTGATGCCAGGCAGTCGTGGCGGCGAAGTCGGACGCCTCGGCGCGTTGTTCTTCGATGCCGCTGAGCGTTTGCTCGCCGCGCGGCCTGAGTTGCGTTTCGTGCTGCCCTGTGCAAGCCCGCAACGTCGCGTGCAGATCGAACAGCTCCTGCAAGGACGCCAACTCCCACTGACCTTGCTCGATGGCCGTTCTCATGTGGCACTGGCCGCTTGCGATGCCGTTCTGATCGCCTCGGGCACGGCCACGCTGGAAGCCCTGTTGTACAAGCGACCGATGGTGGTGGCCTATCGTCTGGCGCCACTGACCTACTGGATCCTCAAGCGGATGGTGAAAAGTCCGTATGTGTCTCTGCCGAATCTGTTGGCCCAGCGACTGCTGGTCCCGGAACTTCTGCAGGACGCGGCGACCCCCGATGCCCTGGCACACACCCTGCTGCCGTTGCTCGACAACGGCGCGGAACAGACAGCAGGCTTTGATGCCATTCACCGTACCTTGCGACGCGACGCCTCCAATCAAGCCGCTGATGCGGTATTGAGCCTGATTGGCGCTTCGCCTTCACAATGAGCCTTCAATCAATGCAAATGGGTCTGGACTTCAACCTGGTCGAGGATCTGGTCGCCGGTGTCGACGAAGTGGGCCGTGGCCCGCTCTGTGGCGCGGTGGTGACCGCTGCGGTGATTCTCGATCCCAATCGTCCCATTCTGGGGCTGAACGATTCGAAAAAGCTCACCGAAGCCAAGCGCGAAAAGCTGTTCGACGAGATATGTGAAAAGGCCCTGTGCTGGCACATCGCGCGGGCAGAGGTCGACGAAATCGATGAGCTGAACATCCTGCACGCCACCATGCTGGCCATGAAGCGTGCGGTCGAGGGCCTGATCATCACGCCCAAACTGGTGCTGATCGATGGCAACCGTTGCCCCCAACTGTCGGTGCCCTGCGCGCCGGTGGTTCAGGGCGACGCCAAGGTGCCTGCCATTGCGGCGGCCTCGATTCTGGCGAAAGTCACCCGCGATCGGGAAATGGCAGCGATGGAGTTGACCTATCCGGGCTATGGCATGGCTGGGCACAAGGGTTATCCGACCGCCGTTCATCTGGAAGCGTTGGCACGGCTGGGGCCTACCCCGATTCATCGTCGTTCTTTCGGCCCCGTCCGGGCGGCTTATGAAGCGCGGGAACTCATGGTGTCCACTGGATTCTCGTCGTTACCGATCAGCTGAATCGCGGGCTGATGTTTTTTTGAGAGGCCGGTACAATCCGGCCTTTGTTTTCTGTGCGCCATAGGATCACCCATGTCGGCTTCTTTCGTTCATCTGCGCATGCACACCGAATATTCTCTGGTCGATGGCCTGGTTCGGGTGAAACCCCTGGTCAAGGCGCTGACCGGGATGAACATGCCTGCGGTGGCAGTGACCGATCAGAACAACCTGTGCTCGCTGGTCAAGTTCTACAAGGCTGCGATGGGCGCGGGCATCAAGCCGATCTGTGGCGCCGACATCTGGCTGGCGGGTCGCGGCAAGGACGCGCCGCTCAGCCGCATGAGCCTGCTGGTGATGAATCCCAAAGGCTACCTGAACCTGACCGAGTTAATTTCCCGGGGCTTCATGACCGGCCAGCGCAACGGCCTGGTCATCATCGAGCGCGATTGGGTGGCCGAGGCGAACGAGGGGCTGATTGCGCTCTCCGCTGCGAAAGAAGGCGAAATCGGCATGGCCTTGTTGGGCGGCGATCCAGCGGAAGCTGACGAACTGCTCAAGGAGTGGGTGTCGGTGTTTGGGGATCGGTTCTACATCGAGATCCAGCGCACCAACCGCGTCAACGACGAGGAACATCTGCACGCCGCTGTCGCATTGGCAGACCGTCACGGTGTGCCGTTGGTAGCGACCAACGATGTGCGTTTTATCAAACAGGAAGACTTCGAAGCCCACGAAACGCGTGTGTGCATCGGGGAGGGCCGGGCGCTGGACGATCCGCGCCGCTCGAAAAATTACAGCGACCAGCAGTACCTGAAAAGCGCCGATGAAATGATCGAGCTGTTCAGCGATTTGCCCGATGCGGTGCAGAACACCGTCGAGATCGCCAAGCGTTGCAACATCGATGTGCGTCTGGGCAAGCACTTCCTGCCCAATTTCCCGATCCCCGATGGTCTGACCATCGACGAATATTTCCGCAAGGTGTCCTTCGAAGGGCTTGAAGAGCGCTTGGCGGTGCTGTGGCCGAAAGACACCACGCCCAACTATGAAGCCAAGCGTCAGGTCTACGTCGACCGGCTGAATTTCGAACTGGATATCATCATCCAGATGGGGTTCCCCGGTTACTTCCTCATCGTTATGGACTTCATTCAGTGGGCCAAGAACAACGGTGTGCCGGTGGGGCCGGGCCGGGGTTCGGGTGCCGGGTCGCTGGTCGCGTATGTGCAGAAAATTACCGACCTCGATCCGCTGGCCTATGACCTGCTGTTCGAACGTTTCCTTAACCCGGAGCGGGTTTCCATGCCCGACTTCGACGTCGACTTTTGCATGGATGGTCGCGACCGCGTGATCGAGTACGTGGCCGACAAATATGGCCGCAACGCGGTGAGCCAGATCATCACCTTCGGTTCCATGGCCGCCAAGGCGGTGGTTCGGGACGTGGCGCGGGCGCAGGGTAAATCCTTCGGTTTGGCGGATCGTCTGTCCAAGATGATCCCGTTCGAAGTCGGCATGACCCTGGAAAAAGCCTACGAGCAGGAAGAGATCCTGCGCGACTTCCTCAAGACCGACGAAGAAGGTGCGGAAATCTGGGAGATGGCGCGCAAGCTGGAAGGCGTTGTGCGTAACGTCGGTAAGCACGCCGGTGGGGTGGTGATCGCGCCGACCAAGCTGACTGACTTTGCCGCGATTTACTGCGACGAAGAGGGTAGCGGTCTGGTGACCCAGTACGACAAGGACGATGTCGAGGCGGCGGGTCTGGTGAAGTTCGACTTCCTCGGCCTGCGGACGCTGACGATCATCGACTGGGCGATGAAAACCATCAACCGCGACCGCGCCAAGGCAGGCGAGGAGCCGTTGGACATTGCCTTCATCCCTCTGGACGACGCGCCGACCTACGATCTGCTGCAAAAGGCCGAAACCACGGCAGTGTTCCAGCTTGAATCCCGTGGCATGAAAGAGCTGATCAAAAAGCTCAAGCCCGACTGCCTGGAAGACCTCATCGCACTGGTGGCTCTGTTCCGCCCCGGTCCGTTGCAATCGGGCATGGTGGATGACTTCATCAACCGTAAGCACGGTCGCGCAGAGTTGGCTTATCCGCATCCGGATTACCAGTACGAAGGTCTGCAGCCGGTGTTGGCACCGACCTACGGCATCATCCTGTACCAAGAGCAGGTGATGCAGATCGCACAGGTCATGGCCGGTTACACCCTTGGTGGTGCAGACATGCTGCGTCGCGCCATGGGTAAAAAGAAACCCGAGGAAATGGCCAAACAGCGTGGCGGTTTCATCGAAGGCTGCGCCACGAACGGCATCGATGCCGATCTGGCCGGTAACATTTTCGACCTGGTGGAAAAGTTCGCCGGTTACGGTTTCAACAAATCCCACTCTGCGGCCTATGGCCTGGTGTCGTACCAGACCGCGTGGCTGAAGAAGCACTACCCGGCGCCGTTCATGGCGGCGGTGCTGTCAGCGGACATGCACAACACCGACAAGGTCGTGACCTTGATCGAAGAAGTGCGGACCATGAAGCTGCGCCTCGATGCGCCGGACGTGAACAACTCCGAATTCAAGTTCACGGTGAACGACGAAGGCCGCATCGTGTACGGTCTCGGCGCGATCAAGGGCGTGGGCGAGGGGCCGGTCGAGGCCATCACCGAAGCGCGCCAGGCCGGGCCGTTCAAGGATCTGTTCGATTTCTGTGAGCGCATCGACCTCAAACGCGTCAACAAACGGACCCTCGGCGGGTTGATCAGCAGTGGTGCGCTGGATCGTCTCGGCCCGTTTTTCTATGACGAGCCCAAGCAATATCACGCCAATATCGACCGCAATCGCGGCGTGTTGCTGGCTGCGCTGGAAGAGGCGATTCAAGCCGCCGAACAGACCGCGCGCAGCCACGACAGCGGTCACTCCGACCTGTTTGGTGGCCTGTTCGACGAGGCCGATGCCGATGTTTACGCGAACCATCGCAATGCCCGCGAGGTCACTCTCAAGGAGCGTTTGCGCGGGGAGAAAGAAACGCTGGGTCTTTATCTGACCGGGCACCCGATTGACGAATACGAAGGCGAGATTCGCCGCTTCGCGCGTCAGCGCATCGTTGATCTCAAGCCTGCGCGCGACACTCAGACCGTGGCCGGCCTGATCATCGCGTTGCGGGTGATGAAGAACAAAAAGGGCGACAAGATGGGCTTCATCACCCTGGACGACCGTTCAGGGCGCATCGAGGCGTCGTTGTTCGCCGACTCGTTCCAGGCCGCGCAATCGCTGTTGCAAACCGACGCGATGGTGGTCGTTGAAGGCGAGGTCAGTTCGGACGACTTCTCCGGAGGGCTGCGCCTGCGGGCCAAGCGGGTCATGAGTCTGGAAGAGGCGCGGACCGGCCTCGCTGAAAGTTTACGCCTGACCGTGCGTAGCGAAGCGCTCAAAGGCGATCGTCTACGCTGGCTGGGGGACCTGTGCAGGAAGCATCGGGGGGCGTGCCCGATCACGCTCGATTACACCGGGCAGGATGCCAGAGCGCTGCTGCAGTTTGGCGAAGCGTGGCGGATCGATCCCGCAGACAGCCTGATTCAGGCGCTGCGTGACCAGTTCGGACGAGAGAACGTCTTCCTGCAGTATCGTTGAAAGCCAACAGACGAATTTATTAAAACTCGACCGCAAGGCGCCTGCTCCTTTAAGGTATGGCGCTTACGGATCAACCGGCCGGCCTCTTGGCCGTCGACCCAAGACGGATGCCTATGAACCCGAATTTTCTGGATTTCGAACAGCCGATCGCTGACCTGCAAGCCAAAATTGAAGAGCTGCGTCTGGTGGGCAATGACAACTCGCTGAACATCAGCGACGAAATCTCTCGACTGCAAGATAAGAGCAAAACGCTCACCGAAAGCATTTTCGGCAACCTGACCAGTTGGCAGATCGCGCGGATGGCGCGTCACCCGCGTCGTCCGTACACGCTGGATTACATCGAACACATCTTCACCGAGTTCGACGAACTGCACGGCGACCGACACTTCTCTGATGACGCTGCCATCGTCGGTGGCATCGCCCGTCTGGACAATCAGCCTGTCATGGTGATCGGTCACCAGAAAGGCCGTGAAGTGCGTGAAAAGGTGCGTCGCAATTTTGGCATGCCTCGTCCTGAAGGCTATCGCAAAGCCTGCCGTCTGATGGAAATGGCCGAGCGCTTCAAGATGCCGATCGTGACCTTCATCGACACACCGGGCGCCTACCCGGGCATCGACGCTGAAGAGCGCAACCAGAGCGAAGCGATTGCCTGGAACCTGCGCGTCATGGCGCGCCTGAAGACTCCGATCATTGCCACAGTCATCGGAGAAGGCGGTTCGGGTGGTGCGCTGGCCATCGGTGTTTGCGATCAGTTAAACATGCTGCAGTACTCCACGTATGCGGTGATCTCGCCGGAAGGCTGTGCGTCGATTCTGTGGAAAACCGCCGAGAAGGCGCCGGATGCTGCTGAGGCCATGGGCATCACTGCCGAGCGCCTGAAAGGTCTGGGTATCGTTGACAAAGTGATCAGCGAGCCACTGGGTGGTGCGCACCGCGATCCGGCTGCGGCCTCCGCTTCGATTCGTGAAGCACTGAGCAGCCAGTTGGCCATGCTCAAGAAGTTCAGTCACGATGAACTGCTGGCGCGTCGTTACGAGCGTCTGATGAGTTACGGCGTCTAACCGGAGCCAGCTTTCGAGGTCCGGTGAGCCAGCGCGGGGTCTACCAGCATGAGCAAACCGGACCATTTCAAGAAAGAGCTCAACCAGCGGCTGCTGTCACGCCTTTCCCCTTGGCGTGACGCAACCGGTTGGTGCATTGCCTTCTCGGGTGGCCTTGATTCCACCGTCCTGCTGCACCTGCTTGCCGAACTGGCTCGGAGTCAGCGCATTCCTCCCTTAACTGCCATTCACGTCCATCACGGGTTGCAGGCCGTTGCCGCGTCGTGGCCGGGGCATTGCCGCCAGATGTGCCAGATTTTGGGTGTGCCATTGCAGGTCATCGACGTTCAGGTGCAGCCCGGCGCCAGCCTTGAACAGGCCGCGCGGGATGCCCGTTATGCGGCGTTCGAACACGCCTTGCCATCCGGTGCTGTGCTGTTGACGGCACAGCACCGCGACGATCAGGCCGAAACTCTGATGTTTCGCCTGTTGCGCGGTGCCGGAGTGCGCGGTTTGGCCGCGATGCCTGCGCAGCGAATTCTTGGCAACGGGCATGTGTTCCGCCCGCTGCTGGACGAGCCCCGTGCGTTGCTTGAACGTTATGCGCAGGAGGAAGGGCTGAGCTGGATTGAAGACCCGAGTAACAAGGACAGCCGTTTTTCCCGCAATTACCTGCGTAATCATGTCATGCCCCTGCTCACCGCCCGCTGGCCTCAGGCGACTGCCAGCATGACGCGCAGCGCCGCGCATTTGGCAGAAGCGCAAGGGTTGCTTGAAGAGCTGGCGGTGCAGGACCTGTCGCTCGCGGACACTCCCTGCTCATGGCCTTGGCTGAATCTGCCCTCGCTGGAGTTGGCCCCCTTGGAGGGGTTATCCCCCGCGCGCCAACGCAATGCGTTGCGACACTGGCTCGGCCCGCTGACCCGCCTGCCGGACAGCGATCATTGGGCCGGTTGGGATTCGCTGCGTGATGCAGGCCTGGAGGGACGTCCGATCTGGCGGCTGGCCGACGGGCAATTGCATAGGGCAGAGGGGCGCATCTGGTGGCTGTCGGGGATCTGGTTGAAAGACGTCGCCGGTTCGCAGCACTGGTCAACCGCGTCTCAGCCCCTGCACCTGCCGGGCAACGGGATGTTGCAGATTCTCGGAGATGTGCCTCGGGGCGGGCTTCACGTTCACTATCGTCAAGGCGGCGAAGTGCTCGATGTGCCGGACCGCGGTCGCCGCGACCTCAAGCGTCTACTCAACGAAAAAAGGGTGCCTGTGTTTTTGCGCGGCCGATTGCCGCTGCTCTATCGCGGCGAGCAATTGCTGGCGGTCGCCAATCTTCCCGGACTCGACGCAGACCCCCGTGGCGATTGGCGATTGCACTGGCAGCCACCGACGAATGACCACAGTTTGAGATGAGAGCCTGTTTCCGGTAGACTACGCTCCCTTCTTGATACAGCTTATGTCGGCCCTTTCGGAACGACACAAGTTGCCGATTACCAGCCAGTCTTTACTGGGCGATTCTCAAAATGTGGCGAGCAATGGACAGGTCCGTATACGGCCAGTCGCTTTCAACGCAGCAGTTTCAGGAATGCACTGTGAAACACGCAGGTCATCGGGGGCTTCGGCCTTCCTTCGCTTTCCCCGGCGGCTCTGACCGCTTTAACGCAGACTTCTAGGGTTTTTCATGACGCGCTACATCTTCGTCACGGGCGGTGTTGTTTCTTCATTGGGGAAAGGCATTGCCTCGGCTTCATTGGCGGCCATCCTGGAGGCGAGGGGACTTAAGGTCACCATGCTCAAGCTGGACCCCTACATCAACGTCGACCCGGGTACCATGAGCCCGTTCCAGCACGGTGAAGTGTTCGTCACCCACGACGGCGCCGAGACCGACCTGGACCTGGGTCACTACGAGCGTTTCATTCGCACCACCATGACCCAGAACAACAACTTCACCACTGGCCGTGTGTACGAACACGTCCTGCGCAAAGAGCGCCGTGGTGATTATCTGGGCGCGACCATCCAGGTGATCCCGCACATCACCGACGAAATCAAGCGTCGCATCATCAAGGGCGCCGGCGATGCTGACGTCGCACTGGTCGAAATCGGCGGCACCGTGGGCGACATCGAGTCGCAACCGTTCCTGGAAGCCATTCGCCAACTGCGCGTGGAAGTCGGTTCCAAGCGCGCGATGCTGATGCACCTGACGCTGGTTCCGTACATCGCCACCGCTGGCGAGACCAAGACCAAGCCCACTCAGCACTCGGTAAAAGAGCTGCGCTCCATCGGCCTGCAACCCGACGTGCTGATCTGCCGCTCCGACCATCCCGTGGATGTGTCGTCGCGTCGCAAGATCGCGCTGTTCACCAACGTCGAAGAGCGTGCGGTGATTTCGCTGGAAGACGTCGACACCATCTACAAGATCCCGGCTGTGCTGCATGCACAGGGTCTGGACGATTTCGTCGTCGAGCGTTTCGGCCTGCAATGCGGCGGCGCTGACCTTTCCGAGTGGGAGAAGGTCGTCGATGCCAAGCTCAACCCTGAGCACGAAGTCACCATCGCCATGGTCGGCAAGTACATGGAACTGCTGGACGCGTACAAGTCGCTGATCGAAGCGATGAGCCACGCAGGCATCACCAACCGCACCAAGGTCAACCTGCGTTACATCGATTCCGAAGACATCGAGAATCAGGGCACTGGCCTGCTGGAAGGCGTTGACGCGATTCTGGTGCCGGGCGGTTTCGGTCTGCGTGGCGTCGAAGGCAAGATCACAGCCGTTCAATACGCTCGTGAGAACAAGGTTCCATACCTGGGCATCTGCCTGGGCATGCAGGTGGCGGTCATCGAGTTCGCGCGTAACGTCGTGGGCTGGAAAGATGCCAACTCCACCGAGTTCGAGCGCAACAGTGCGCACCCGGTCGTGGGCCTGATCACCGAGTGGGCGGATGCCACCGGCGCGGTCGAAACCCGTACCGAAACCTCCGATCTGGGCGGCACCATGCGCCTTGGCGCGCAGGAATGCCAATTGGAGCGGGGTTCTCTGGTGCACGATTGCTACGGCAACGACACCATCGTCGAGCGTCACCGCCATCGCTACGAAGTGAACAACAACCTGCTGCCGCAACTGATCGAAGCCGGTCTGAAGGTTTCCGGTCGTTCCGGTGACGGCGCGCTGGTCGAAGTGGTCGAGTCGCTGGACCACCCATGGTTCGTGGCCTGCCAGTTCCACCCTGAGTTCACCTCCACGCCTCGCGACGGTCACCCGCTGTTCAGTGGCTTCGTCAAGGCAGCGCTCGCTCAACACCAAAAGAACGCCTGATCGGGAATTCATTACATGGCACAGAAAACCATCCGCGTAGGCTCCATTGATATTGCCAACGACAAGCCCATGGTCCTGTTCGGCGGCATGAATGTCCTGGAATCGCGCGACATGGCCATGCAGGTTTGCGAGGAATACGTACGGGTGACCCAGAAACTGGGCATCCCTTACGTGTTCAAGGCCAGTTTCGACAAAGCCAACCGCTCTTCCGTGACCTCGTACCGCGGTCCGGGTCTGGAAGCGGGCATGCGCATTTTCGAAGAGATCAAGCGCACCTTCGGTGTGCCGGTGATCACTGACGTGCATGAGCCTCACCAGGCCGCAGCCGTGGCGGAAGTCTGCGACATCATCCAGTTGCCAGCCTTCCTGTCGCGTCAGACCGATCTGGTCGTGGCGATGGCCAAGACCGGTGCCGTGATCAACATCAAGAAAGCCCAGTTCCTCGCGCCTCAGGAAATGAAACACATCCTGGCCAAGTGTGAAGAAGCGGGCAACGATCAGTTGATCTTGTGCGAGCGTGGTTCGAGCTTCGGCTACAACAACCTCGTCGTGGACATGCTCGGCTTCGGCATCATGAAAGCGTTCGAATACCCGGTGTTTTTCGACGTGACCCACGCGCTGCAAATGCCGGGTGGTCGTGCGGATTCTGCTGGTGGTCGTCGTGCCCAAGTGACCGATCTGGCCAAGGCCGGCATGAGCCAGGGCCTGGCAGGCCTGTTCCTTGAGGCGCATCCGGACCCGGACAATGCCAAATGCGATGGCCCGTGCGCGCTGCGCCTGAACAAGCTGGAGCCGTTCCTGACCCAGCTCAAGGCCCTCGATGATCTGGTCAAGGCCTTCCCGGCGATCGAAACGGCTTAAAACCTGCTTTTCCGGCACTGCTGCCTCCGGTACAGTGCCGCTCGCTTCATTCCCGACCAACGGGTCGGGAATTTCTGTCATCTCGGGCCTGCCCGCTGTCTAGTGCCCGGGGCGCCAGTCGTTTTTCCCAGCTGCGTCGTTTTCGTCAATCTTGGAGTGTTAACAACAATGGCAAAAATCGTCGACATCAAAGGTCGTGAAGTTCTCGACTCCCGTGGCAATCCCACCGTGGAAGCAGATGTGCTCCTCGACAACGGCATCATCGGCAGTGCCTGCGCGCCGTCCGGTGCTTCCACCGGCTCGCGTGAAGCACTTGAGCTGCGTGATGGCGACAAGAGCCGTTACATGGGCAAGGGCGTTCTGAAAGCGGTGGCCAACATCAATGGCCCGATCCGTGACCTGCTGCTGGGCAAGGACCCGGTTGACCAGAAGGCACTGGACCGCGCGATGATCGAGCTGGACGGTACCGAGAACAAGGCCAAGCTGGGTGCAAACGCCATCCTCGCCGTGTCTCTGGCTGCTGCCAAGGCCGCTGCACAGGATCAGGATCTGCCGTTGTACGCGCACATCGCCAACCTGAACGGCACGCCGGGTGTTTACTCGATGCCGGTTCCGATGATGAACATCATCAACGGTGGCGAGCACGCCGATAACAACGTCGACATCCAGGAATTCATGGTTCAGCCAGTGGGCGCCAAGACCTTCGCCGATGGTCTGCGCATGGGCACCGAGATTTTCCATCACCTCAAAGCCGTGCTGAAGGCCAAAGGCCTGAACACCGCCGTGGGCGACGAAGGGGGGTTCGCGCCTAACCTGGCGTCCAACGCCGACGCACTGGCCGCCATCTCCGAAGCGGTCGCCAACGCCGGTTACAAACTGGGCACCGACGTGACCCTGGCGTTGGACTGCGCCGCGAGCGAGTTCTACAAGGACGGCAAATACGACCTGTCCGGCGAAGGCAAAGTCTTCGACGCGGCTGGTTTCGCCGATTACCTGGCCGACCTGACCAAACAATACCCGATCATCTCCATCGAAGACGGTCTGGACGAATCTGACTGGGCAGGTTGGAAAATCCTGACGGACAAGATCGGCGAAAAAATCCAGCTGGTGGGCGACGACCTGTTCGTGACCAACACCAAGATCCTGAAAGAAGGCATCGACAAGAAGATCGCCAACTCGATCCTGATCAAGTTCAACCAGATCGGCACCCTGACCGAAACGCTGGAAGCCATTCAGATGGCCAAAGCAGCCGGTTACACCGCCGTCATCTCGCACCGCTCGGGCGAAACCGAAGATTCGACCATCGCCGACCTGGCAGTGGGCACCTCGGCAGGCCAGATCAAAACCGGTTCGCTGTGCCGCTCCGACCGCGTTTCCAAGTACAACCAGTTGCTGCGTATCGAAGAGCAATTGGCAGGCAAGGCCAAATACAATGGTCGCGCCGAGTTTCGCGGCTGATTGCAAGATGGTAAAAAGGCAGCAGGCGCTGTAGGGGTTTTCGTCGAAAGGCGGGTTTTCTCAGCGTCCTGATCCATTAGCCCGGTGACCACCGGGCTTTTGGGCATTTGAAATGGTCGGTTTTGCTGTCGTTCTCCACCGGGTAACAGATATTCACAATGCGCAGTCCTAACTGGTTGTTCCTCGTTCTGCTCTTGCTGCTCGCGGGCTTGCAGTATCGCCTATGGGTGGGTAATGGCAGTCTTGCGCAGGTGGCCAGTCTGACGCAGCAAATCGCCGATCAACATGCCGAAAACGATGCTCTGCTGGAGCGCAACCGGGTGCTAGACGCGGAGGTGCTGGAGCTGAAGAAAGGCCTGGAGACCGTTGAAGAGCGTGCCCGTCATGAGCTGGGCATGGTCAAGGACGGCGAGACCCTCTATCAGTTGGCACAGTGACGTTCGCGTAAATGACACACTCCCTTCCTGCCTTCTGGGCAGTGATTCCCGCAGCGGGCGTTGGTGCTCGCATGGCGGCAGACCGTCCCAAGCAGTACCTGCAACTGGGCGGCCTCACGATTCTTGAACACAGCCTGCTTTGCTTTCTCGATCATCCCGGCCTCAAGGGTTTGGTGATCAGTCTGGCTGTGGACGACCCTTACTGGCCCACCTTGCCCTGTGCACTGGACTCGCGAATCCAGCGCGTCGCGGGCGGCAAAGAGCGGGCGGACTCGGTACTCAATGCATTGCTCCATCTGCATGCCAGTGGCGCCGATGATAATGATTGGGTGCTGGTGCACGATGCGGCGCGGCCAAACCTGGCGCGTTCGGATCTGGACAACCTGCTGGGCGAACTGGCGCATGACCCCGTGGGCGGATTGCTGGCGGTGCCTGCCAAAGACACCCTCAAGCGGGCCGATGCCAATGGCCGGGTGAGCGAAACGGTTGATCGCAGCCTGATCTGGCAGGCCTACACGCCGCAGATGTTCCGCTTGGGCGCGCTGCATCGGGCGTTGGCGGACAGCCTGGTCTCCAATGTCTCGATCACCGACGAAGCTTCGGCCATCGAATGGGCAGGGCAAGCGCCACGCCTGATCGAAGGCCGCGCCGACAACATCAAAGTGACCCGGCCAGAAGACCTGGAGTGGTTGCGGCAGCGGCGGGGCGTCCAGAACCGCTGACCTGCTTCTACGCCCCTTCGGGCAGAGGCGGGGCGGCTATGTGTACTCCGGCCGCAACGCCAACCCCACCTTCAGATAATCCACCAGCTTCCTCACCTTCGGTGACAGATGCCGCTGCTGTGGATACAGCGCCCAGACCGCCGTGTTAGGCGGCTGATGGGCATCCAGCAGAGAAATCAGCGCGCCGCTTTTCAGGTGTTCAAGCACGTAATAATCCGGCAACTGACACAACCCCATGCCCTGTAGCGCAGCATCCAGCACCGCTTGCCCACTGTTGCAGCGCCAGTTTCCATGCACTTTTTGGGAAAACTCCTTGCTGTTCTGTTGCAAAAGCCAGCTGTCCGAGCTGCCGATCAGGCAGTTGTGCCGGTTGAGTTCCGACAGGCTGTGGGGACGGCCATAGCGCTCTATATAAGAAGGTGATGCGCACAGGTACATTCGGCGGGGGGCGAGGCGGGTGGCTACCAATCGGGATTCCTGCAACCGGCCGAGGCGTATCGCAAGATCCATTCCTTCATGCACCAAGTCCAGCGTGTTGTTGGTCAACTCAATATCGACGCGTAGCTGTGGGTATTCGTCCATGAAGCGCGTCACCAGCGGCGCGATGAAACGCTCGCCGTAGGCGACGGCGCAGGTCATGCGCAGCAAGCCCTTGGGCTCACTGGTCAAATCACCCACTGCGCGAAGGGCTTCTTCGCGACCATCTTGCAGGCGCTGACAATGGTGAAGAAAGGTCTGGCCCGCTTCGGTCAAGGCCACCTTCCGGGTACTGCGATACAGCAGACGGGTTTGCAGGCGTTCTTCGAGCCGGGCGATCTGCCGACTGATATGTGAGGACGACACGCCCAGACGTTCCGCCGCCGCCGTGAATTGACCGCATTCGGCAACGGCGACGAACTCATCCAGACCTTCCCAGCGATTGGCGTACATCGATTATCCCTGTACAGCATTAATGTTTTGCTTTTGCCTGGATTATTTATCAAACGGCACTGCTTTACACTCTTCCCCAGAATTTCCGTACTCATTCCGTTGGAGAAGATTGATGATCAAGTCACGTGCTGCCGTTGCCTTCGCGCCTAACGAGCCTCTGCAAATTGTCGAAGTGGATGTCGAAGCGCCGAAGGCGGGCGAAGTCCTGATCCGCACTGTGGCGTCCGGCGTTTGCCACACCGACGCTTACACCCTGTCCGGTGCTGACTCTGAAGGCGTCTTCCCATGCATCCTCGGTCACGAAGGTGGCGGCATCGTTGAAGCGGTAGGTGAGGGTGTCACCTCCGTGGCGGTGGGCGACCACGTCATTCCGCTTTACACCGCCGAATGCCGCGAGTGCAAATTCTGCAAATCCGGCAAGACCAACCTGTGCCAGAAAGTCCGCGCGACCCAAGGCAAGGGTCTGATGCCGGACGGCACCACCCGTTTCAGCTACAACGGCCAGCCGATTTACCATTACATGGGCTGCTCGACCTTCTCTGAATACACCGTTGTGGCCGAAGTCTCTTTGGCGAAAGTCCCGAAAGAGGCCCCGCTGGAAAAGGTCTGCCTGCTCGGTTGCGGCGTAACCACCGGTATCGGTGCGGTGCTGAACACCGCCAAAGTGGAAGAGGGCGCGACTGTTGCCATCTTCGGTCTGGGGGGCATCGGCCTGGCCGCGATCATCGGCGCGAAAATGGCCAAGGCTTCGCGCATCATCGCCATCGACATCAATCCGTCGAAATTCGATGTGGCCCGTGAGCTGGGGGCCACTGATTTCGTCAACCCGAAAGACCACACCAAGCCGATTCAGGATGTCATCGTTGAACTGACCGATGGCGGCGTGGATTACAGCTTCGAGTGCATCGGCAACGTGCAATTGATGCGCGCAGCGCTTGAGTGCTGCCACAAAGGTTGGGGCGAGTCGGTCATCATCGGCGTCGCACCTGCCGGTCAGGAAATCGCCACCCGTCCATTCCAGTTGGTCACCGGTCGCGTCTGGCGCGGTTCGGCGTTCGGTGGCGTCAAAGGCCGCACCGAGTTGCCAAGCTACGTGGAAAAAGCGCAGAAGGGCGAGATCCCGCTGGACACCTTCATCACCCACACCATGGGCCTGGACAAGATCAACGAAGCTTTTGATTTGATGCACGAAGGCAAGAGCATTCGTTCTGTCATTCATTTCTAAAAAGCGGCGACAAGTCACGAGCTGCCAGCTGCAAGACCTCTTGCGGCTTGAAGCTGATCGCTGGGAGGAACGACCATGGGTCTTGAGAATATTTCGTGCCAGAAGAGTTTTGGTGGCTGGCACAAACGTTACAAGCATCATTCCGATGTGCTGGGTTGTGACATGGTGTTCGCGGTATATCTGCCGCCGCAGGCTGAGCAAGGCGGTAAGCTGCCCGTGGTCTATTGGCTCTCGGGCTTGACCTGCACTGATGAAAACTTCATGCAGAAGGCCGGTGCCCAACGCATCGCCGCCGAACTGGGGTTGATCATCGTTGCGCCGGACACCAGTCCTCGCGGTGCTGATGTGCCGGGCGATCCGGACAACGCCTATGACTTCGGCCTGGGGGCTGGCTTTTATCTCAATGCCACCCAGCAGCCGTGGGCGCGGCACTATCGCATGTACGATTACGTGGTCAGCGAACTGCCTGCGTTGATCGAGGCGCACTTCCCGGCATCGGACAAGCGCAGTATCAGTGGTCACTCGATGGGCGGTCATGGCGCGCTGGTTTGTGCCTTGCGCAATCCGGGACGTTATCGGTCGGTGTCGGCGTTTTCACCGATCAGTAACCCGATGGATTGTCCGTGGGGGCAGAAGGCGTTTTCCCGTTATCTGGGCGAAGACCGCTCTCGCTGGCGTGAGTGGGATGCCAGCGTGTTGATCGCCGAGGCGACTGAGCGCTTGCCGTTGCTGGTGGATCAGGGCGACCGTGATGACTTCCTCGCCAATCAGCTCAAACCCGAAGCGCTGGTGCAGGCGACCAAAGCGGCAGGTCATCCCCTGGAGCTGCGCATGCAACCGGGGTATGACCACAGCTATTACTTCATCGCGAGCTTCATCGAAGATCACCTTCGTTATCACGCGGTGGCGCTGGCGGGCTGAGGAAATGCCATTCACTCTCAATTGAGTGCCAGCAGGTCCTAATGTCAGACAAAGCAGGTAGAATCACGCCCTGACTTTTTCAGGGCGTTTTTTTATGCGTATTGGCCACGGCTATGATGTGCACCGTTTCGCTGAAGGCGATTTCATTACCTTGGGTGGTGTGCGCATCGCACACAAATTCGGTTTGCTCGCACATTCCGATGGCGATGTCCTGTTGCACGCGTTGAGCGATGCCTTGCTGGGCGCCGCTGCTCTGGGCGACATCGGCAAGCATTTCCCTGACACCGACCCCCAATTCAAGGGCGCTGACAGCCGCGTGTTGCTGCGCCATGTCCTCAAGCAAGTGCGGGCCAAGGGCTGGAAAGTCGGCAACGTCGACGCCACCATCGTCGCTCAGGCCCCAAAAATGGCTCCTCACATCGACACCATGCGTGCATTGATCGCTGAAGACCTTCAGGTCGAACTCGACCAGGTCAACGTCAAGGCCACCACCACCGAGAAGCTGGGTTTCACTGGCCGTGAAGAAGGCATCGCGGTTCATGCCGTTGCGTTGTTGATCGCCGCATGACCGAATTCGAACTGTTGGGGCCTCGGGCCTGGGGCGATGCGCTGGGCACTGCGGTGCTCAAGGCCACCGCCGAAGATTTTCAGGTCGATGAAGTGCTGGACATCCCGTTGTCCGGTGATGGCGAGCACCTGTGGCTGTGGGTCGAAAAGCGTGGCTTGAATACTGAAGAGGCTGCGAGGCGCCTGGCCAGGGCCGCTGGTGTGCCGTTGCGCACCGTCGCCTATGCCGGATTGAAGGACCGTCAGGCGTTGACGCGTCAATGGTTCAGCATTCAGTTGCCGGGCAAAGCCGATCCTGACATGTCGACGGCCGAAAACGATACGCTGAAAATCCTCGACAGAAAGCGCCACAAACGCAAATTACAGCGTGGTGCCCACGCCGCCAACGGCTTTACCCTGCGCCTGACGCAATTGCAGGCAGACAAGGCCGCGCTCGATGCGCGCCTCGAAGCCATCAAGCAGTACGGTATTCCCAATTACTTCGGTGCCCAGCGTTTCGGTTTCAACGGCGGCAACGTCGTTGAGGCGCGTCAATACGCCGAGCGCCAGGCTCTACCGGAGCAGCGCAATGTGCGCTCTCGGTTGCTGTCTGCCGCTCGCAGTTACCTGTTCAATCTAGTGCTGGCTGCCCGGGTGGCGGATGGCAGTTGGCAGCGCGCTCAGGTGGGCGATCTGCTGGCGTTTACCGACAGTCGCAGCTTCTTTCAGGCCGGTGAGGCCGAGTGCAGCGATCCGCGTCTGGCGATCCTCGATCTGCACCCGACCGGTCCTCAATGGGGAGAGGGCGATTCTCCGGCATCCGGCGCGACCGCCGAGCTTGAAAACAACCTGGCCCGCCGCGAGTCTTCGCTCTGTAACTGGTTGATAAAGGCGGGAATGGAACACGAACGTCGCATCCTGCGACTGCCCATTGGGCGGTTGTCGTGGCATTATCCCGAGCCTGACATTCTGCAACTGGAATTCGTCCTGCCCGTCGGCTGTTTCGCCACCGCCCTGGTGCGTGAACTCATCGACCTGGCGCCCGCAGGACAGACGGACAGCTCATGCGTATTCTGATTTCAAATGATGATGGGGTCTCGGCACCCGGACTCGCTGCGCTCCACGGAGCGCTGGCGGACTACGCCGAGTGCGCAGTCATCGCACCCGATCAGGACAAAAGTGGCGCCAGCAGTTCGCTGACACTGGATCGTCCACTGCATCCTCATCGGCTGGACAACGGTTTCATCAGCCTCAACGGCACCCCGACCGACTGCGTGCATCTGGGCATTCATGGCCTGTTGGAGCATGAGCCGGACATGGTCGTGTCAGGCATCAATCTGGGTGCAAACCTGGGTGATGATGTGTTGTATTCGGGCACCGTCGCCGCTGCGCTGGAAGGCCGGTCCCTGCAACGCCCGTCATTCGCTTTTTCGTTTCTGTCGCGTCAGGTCGATAACCTGGCGACGGCCGCGCATTACGCCCGGCTTCTGGTCGAGGCCCATGAGCAACTCGACCTGCCACCGCGCACGGTCTTGAATGTCAACATCCCGAACCTGCCGCTTGAGCATGTCCGCGGCATTCAATTGACGCGCCTGGGGCATCGCACCCGTGCCGCCGCGCCGGTCCGGGTGGTTGATCCCCGCGGTCGTGCCGGTTATTGGATTGCGGCGGCTGGAGACGCTGAGGACGGCGGTCCGGGAACGGATTTTCATGCCGTAATGCAAGGGTATGTGTCGATCACCCCCTTGCAGTTGGATCGAACCTATCAGGACGGTTTCAAAAGCCTGAACGCTTGGCTGGAGGGAATGGCCTGATGTCGCGTGAACAAGATGACCTGTTGCGACGTGGCGTGGGCTTCACCTCGCAGCGTACTCGCGAGCGCCTGATTCAGCGGTTGTACGAGGAGGGGATCAGTAACACCCACGTACTCGACGTCATTCGCAAGACGCCGCGTCACCTGTTTGTCGACGAAGCGCTGGCACACCGCGCCTATGAAGACACCGCACTGCCGATCGGCAACAACCAGACCATCTCGCAGCCATACATGGTTGCGCGGATGAGCGAGCTGCTGCTGGCCGCGGGTCCGTTGGACAAGGTGCTGGAAATCGGAACCGGTTCCGGCTACCAGACGGCGGTGCTGGCGCAATTGGTCGAGCGTGTGTTTTCGGTCGAGCGCATCAAGGTGTTGCAGGACCGCGCCAAGGAGCGTCTGGCCGAACTCAACTTGCGTAACATGGTGTTTCGTTGGGGGGACGGTTGGGAGGGATGGCCTGCATTGGCGCCTTACAACGGCATCATCGTGACTGCGGTTGCGACTGACGTACCTCAGGCATTGCTGGATCAACTGGCCCCTGGCGGTCGGCTGGTGATTCCGGTCGGTTCGGGCGAAGTACAGCAATTGATGTTGATCATTCGGGAGGAGCACGGTTTTTCACGGCATGTGCTGGGTGCTGTACGCTTCGTGCCTTTGCTCAACGGGCCTCTGGCGTAGTCACCGATTTACGGCTGCACTGAATTCCGCAAGACGCCGCCTGTCTACAGGCTGGCGATTTGCGATGGACATTGCACCTGGCCACTGCGCATCGTCGTGAATGGTTTTGTAACCTGTTTTTCCGTGGCTGCCGGTCACGATCAAGACACAATTGGCAGCTTTAATTCAGTCACCGGTAAAGGGAGTGGCGGGTGAGTCTCACAGTCATTCGGCAGCGTACGTCTTCAACAAGTTTTCCACGTCTGGTGATTGGCATTGCCCTGAGTGTCCTTTTGGTTGGCTGCTCCAGCGCGCCGTCCAGCGGTGTGCGTGTAGTCGACCGCAACAACAGCAAACCCGCTGCGCCGACCCGTCAACCCGTCACGACCGGGCAATACGTGGTCAAGCGTGGCGATACGCTGTTTTCCATTGCCTTCCGCTACGGCTGGGACTGGAAAGCGCTGGCGGCCCGCAACAACATCCCCGAGCCTTATACGATTCATGTGGGTCAGGCGATTCGCTTCGACGGCCGATCCAGTTCCGCCCCCGCCGCTCTAGCGAACGCACCGGTTGTCGTTGCTCCTGCAACCTCGGGTAGTTCAAGTTCGTCCCCTTCGGGTTCAATCAAGACCACGGTGATTACACGTCCTGTTGGTTCAACTTCAGGTAGTACCGCGCAACCGGCAACTACACCTGTCACGACACCGGTTAATACGCCCGTCGTTGCGGGAGCCCGCTCTCCAAGTGGCTGGGCATGGCCGACCAGTGGTGTATTAATCAGTAAATTTTCTTCAAACGGTAGTTTGAATAAAGGAATTGATATCGCCGGAGATTTGGGACAGCCTGTTTTAGCCGCGTCTGATGGTTCAGTGGTTTACGCCGGAAGTGGATTAAGGGGCTACGGCGAGTTAGTGATCATCAAACACAGCGATACCTACGTCAGTGCTTACGGTCACAACCGTAGGCTGTTGGTACGGGAGGGGCAACAGGTCAAGGCAGGACAAGCAATTGCCGAGATGGGGTCCACAGGGACTGACCGGGTGAAGCTGCATTTTGAAATCCGTCGTCAGGGCAAACCGGTAGACCCACTGGAATTCTTGCCGCGTCGTTGATCGGTTACCAGCCTGTCCTGTCGTAGAGGGGACAGGCTCAAGCGATGCCAAGGAAAAGGGCGTTGCTGGAGCTTGAGGTCGAACTCATCAAAGGACTATAACAATGGCTCTCAACAGAGAAGTGCCGGAGTTTGACGTAGACGACGAAGTTCTCCTCATGGAGCACGGGATCGTCCTGGATTCTGCAACGGATGAGAAGCCAGCTTCACCTTCTGTTCGTGCGAAGACCAAAAACTCTGCAGCACTCAAGCAACACAAGTACATCGACTACACCCGAGCGCTCGACGCCACGCAGCTTTACCTCAACGAAATCGGCTTTTCGCCGCTGCTGTCCCCGGAAGAAGAAGTCCATTTTGCGCGTCTGTCGCAAAAGGGTGATCCGGCTGGGCGCAAACGCATGATTGAAAGCAATCTGCGGCTGGTGGTCAAAATCGCCAGACGTTATGTCAATCGTGGCCTGTCATTGCTGGACCTGATCGAAGAGGGCAATCTCGGCCTCATTCGAGCGGTCGAAAAATTCGATCCGGAACGCGGCTTCCGCTTCTCCACCTACGCGACCTGGTGGATTCGTCAGACCATCGAACGCGCCATCATGAATCAGACGCGGACCATCCGCCTGCCGATTCACGTGGTCAAGGAACTGAATGTCTATTTGCGCGCGGCGCGTGAGTTGACTCAGAAGCTCGATCACGAACCTTCCCCTGAAGAGATCGCCAATCTGCTTGAGAAGCCGGTGGGTGAGGTCAAGCGCATGTTGGGACTCAATGAACGCGTTTCCTCCGTGGACGTCTCGCTGGGCCCGGACTCCGACAAGACCTTGCTCGACACGCTGACGGACGATCGCCCAACCGATCCCTGTGAGCTGCTGCAGGACGATGACCTGTCCCAGAGCATCGATCAATGGCTGTCCGAGCTGACCGACAAGCAGCGTGAAGTAGTGGTCCGTCGCTTTGGCTTGCGCGGGCACGAGAGCAGCACGCTGGAAGATGTGGGGCTTGAGATTGGGCTTACGCGTGAGCGTGTCAGGCAGATCCAGGTCGAAGGGCTCAAGCGCCTGCGAGAAATCCTTGAGAAAAATGGGCTGTCCAGTGAGTCATTGTTTCAATAAGGACGGGAGCCGTTGTTATCGCTAAGGATGGCTATATGGCGTCAATTAAAAGCCCCGATTGTTCGGGGCTTTTTTATGCTGGCTATTTAATGATTATTAGACGAAGCAATGGGTTTTTTGTCGCTGCCTATATGGTGGGTTTAATATGTCTAATTTGTGTAGGAATATATAACTTTAGTTGTAGGTTTTTTCTTACGTGTGTTGTCAGAAAAAGCGCTTCCCGTTGACCGACAGAAGCCGCTACGGGTGAAGGATAATTGTTATGTGTTTGAATAGATGGAAGTTTATTTTTTGATTGATTCGATGTTGTTAATTTTTGTGAGAGCGAGGCCCTATTGCCCTGAGTCTGGAAATCACTAATATCATAACTGTGCCGACGGATTGGCACAGGCGGTCAAGGAAGACTGCTCAGGGACATCGCAGGAAGCGATTCATCAGGATGATGAAAAAGGACTGAAGGGATTACGAAAATGGGGGGCGGCTCAAACCGCTCCCCATTTTTTTGCCCGCGAACCCTGGCAGGGCGCTCACGCCAAAAATGCAAAAAGGCCCCAAAGGGCCTTTTGCATGTGCAGCCTGAGCTTAGCGCTCCAGGTGTTCAATCTTGCCCGTCTTGCCGTCCCACTCTGCAGCATCCGGCAGCGGATCCTTGCGCTCGGTGACGTTTGGCCAGATATCCGCCAATTCAGCGTTCAGCTCGATGAAATTCTCCATACCAGCCGGGATCTCGTCTTCCGAGAAAATCGCTACGGCAGGGCACTCAGGCTCGCACAGTGCGCAATCGATGCACTCATCCGGGTGAATCACCAGGAAGTTCGGGCCTTCGTAGAAGCAGTCCACCGGACAGACTTCTACGCAGTCGGTGTACTTGCACTTGATGCAGTTGTCGGTGACGACGAAGGTCATTTCTAATTCTCTCCTCAGGCGGCGGCAGCAGAGCCCCTCACGTCAGGGTTGCTCGGTCGGGGACATTCCCGGGCCATTCGCAACACCACCAGCTCAACACATGCCCATGGGGCATGAGGGTATGGCTTTGGTTCGGTGGTGCTCGAACGCGGCTCGGATATCCAGCAGCAGGCTGATCGCCCTTACTGCGCCCAAACCGCGCGGGATTCTAACAGCTTGTTACGAACACCGTTAGATCCGGTTTTGCAGTCCATATAACCATTCGATAGCTTGGCGCGGCGTCATGTCGTCGATTTTCAGCTTCGACAGCTCCTCCAGCACCGGATGGGGCAGCGAGGCAAACATGTCAGCCTGCTGCGGTGCTGGCGCTTTGCCGGGTTTCGGTTTGGGCTGCTCGTGGGGCAGGCTGGTGGTTTCCAGACGCTGCAAATGCTCCTTGGCGCGGGTGATCACCTTGCCTGGAACCCCCGCCAACTGGGCCACGGCGAGGCCGTAGCTTTGGCTGGCCGGGCCTGGCAGTACGCGGTGCAGAAACACGATGCGTTCGTTGTGCTCTGTCGCATTCAGATGCACGTTGGCCACCAGCGGCTCGCTTTCCGGCAGTACGGTCAGCTCGAAATAGTGCGTCGCGAACAGGGTATAAGCGCGCAACTGGGCGAGACATTCTGCCGCAGCCCAAGCCAGCGAAAGACCATCGAAGGTGCTGGTGCCCCGACCGACTTCATCCATCAACACCAGGCTCTTGTCGGTGGCGTTGTGCAGAATGTTGGCGGTTTCGCTCATTTCCACCATGAAGGTGGAGCGGCCGCCCGCCAAGTCGTCACTGGAGCCGATGCGGGTAAAAATGCGGTCCACCAGCGACAGTTCGCAACTCGCGGCGGGCACAAAGCTGCCGATGTGGGCGAGCAGCACGATCAACGCGGTCTGGCGCATATAGGTAGATTTACCGCCCATGTTCGGACCGGTGATGACCAGCATGCGCGTGTTGTCATTCAAATCCAGGTCGTTGGCCACGAACGGCGACGACAGCACCTGCTCGACCACCGGGTGGCGACCTTGCTCGATGCGCATGCACGGCTCGTCGGTGAAGCGAGGGCGATTCAGGTCCAGATTCAGCGCCCGCTCGGCCAGGTTGCTCAGCACGTCCAGTTCCGCCAGTGCCGCGGCGGTGTCCTGCAACGGCGCCAGATGGCCGATGAGGTCCTCCAGCAACACCTCGTACAGCATTTTTTCCCGTGCCAGCGCCCGGCTTTTCGCGGACAGCGCCTTGTCTTCGAATTCTTTCAGTTCGGGAGTGATGAAGCGCTCGGCGCCCTTGAGGGTCTGGCGTCTAATGTAATCGGCGGGCGCCTGTTCGGCCTGTTTGCTCGGCAGCTCGATGAAATAGCCATGGACACGGTTGTAGCCGACTTTCAGATTGGCCAGGCCGGTGCGGGCTTTCTCGCGTGCTTCCAGGTCAATCAGGAATTGCCCGGCGTTTTCACTCAGCGAGAGCAATTCGTCGAGTTCGGCGTCATACCCGGTCTTGAGAACGCCGCCATCACGGATGACCGCCGGCGGGTTATCGATGATCGCCCGTTGCAGCAAATCCGCCAGCTCTGGATAGGTACTGGTAGTCTTGGCCAGTTGCTGAATGTGCGGGGCTTCTAGCTCGCTCAAGGCCATTTGCAGTTCTGGCAAGGCGCCCAGTGCATCGCGCAAACGTGCAAGATCCCGTGGGCGCGCATTGCGCAGCCCGATGCGCGCCAGAATGCGCTCGATGTCCCCGATCTCCTTCAATTGAGGCTGCAGATTTTCGAAGCGGTAGCGCTCAAGGAAACAACTGATCGATTCCTGACGTGCCTGCAACACGTTAAGGTCGCGCAAAGGCCGGTTCAGCCAGCGGGTCAGCAGGCGAGTGGCCATCGCGGTTTGGCAACGGTCCATGACCGATTGCAACGTGTTGTCACGGCCGCCTGCCAAATTGGTGTCCAGTTCCAGATTACGGCGGCTGGCGCCGTCCAGAATGACAGTGTCATCCATACGCTCATGGCGCAGGCTGCGCAGGTGCGGAAGAGCAGTGCGCTGGGTTTCCTTGGCGTAGCCCAGCAGGCAGCCCGCAGCACCGATGGCCAAGGTCAGCGTTTCGCAGCCGAAGCCTTTCAGGTCCTGCGTCGAAAACTGCTGACACAGACTTTTATGGGCTGAATCACGTTCGAAATCCCATGGCGCCCGGCGGCGCGAGCCACGCCGTTTTTCGGCGGGTAATCCTTGTGGCCAGTCGTCCGGAATCAACAGTTCGGCAGGGTTCAGGCGATCAAGCTCGGCCAGCAGGTTCTCCCAGCCCTTGATTTCCTGAACGGTGAAATTGCCACTGGTGATATCCAGCACGGCAAGGCCAAACAGACGCTCGTCGCCCAGCACGGCAGCGATCAGGTTGTCGCGGCGCTCGTCGAGCAGGGCCTCGTCGCTCACCGTGCCTGGCGTGATGATGCGCACGACCTGACGTTCGACCGGGCCTTTGCTGGTAGCCGGATCGCCGATCTGCTCACAAATGACCACCGACTCGCCCAGCTTCACCAGCTTGGCCAGGTAACCCTCGGCAGCGTGATACGGGATGCCACACATGGGAATGCTCTGACCGGCCGACTGCCCGCGTGCGGTGAGAGTGATGTCCAGCAATTTGGCGGCTTTTTTCGCGTCTTCGTAGAAGATCTCGTAGAAGTCGCCCATTCGGTAGAACATCAATTGGTCTGGATGCTGATTCTTCAGCTTCCAATACTGCTGCATCATGGGGGTGTGCGCGGAGAGATCAGAAATTGCTTTGTTCATCAGTGGTTTAGGAAAATTCGTTGGGAGATTGGGGCAAATATGGGGCACTGCGTGGAACACCACCTACGTGGGTTGACGTCAGATCCGATTGCTTTTGCGATGGCGGCAAGGTTACCACGCGTGCCTGCCGGGCGCCGAGTCGGCGGATTCGTCACGACTCATTTCCAGATCGACATAAGGCGCCAAGAGGTGTCTAGGCTGTCGAGGCGACTGTCCGATTCCGGGCAGACCTGTCAATAAAAGGACTTTATATGCGACGTAAACGCGCAAGGGATTCAACCAACGGGCGCTTCATCACTCTCGACGAAGCGCGGCAGCGGCCTCGGGAAACCGTGATCGAAACGGTCAAGAAGCCATGCCCCGAAAAGAGACCATCGAAGTGAATATCGGCAGGCACGGTTCGTATCGAGCCGTGCCTCGCCTTGCGCATCGGCCGCGCTCGTGTAGCGTGTGCCCATCGCCTGAACCCAACGGAGTGCATTCTGTGGACGAGATTACTCAACTGGCTGCGACCCTTGGCCAACGTCTTCTTGCTGTTCAAGCCCAGGTCAGTACGGCTGAATCCTGTACCGGTGGCGGAATTGCCGAGGCCATCACGCGCATCCCCGGAAGTTCGGTCTGGTTCGAAGCTGGTTACGTCACCTACTCCAACCATCAGAAGACGCGTCAACTGGATGTCCCTCAGGAGTTGTTCGCCCGTGTGGGTGCTGTCAGTCAGGAGGTCGTCGAGGCGATGGCGCGTGGTGCGCAGGCCAAAAGTGCTGCGACATTTTCGGTAGCCGTCAGTGGCGTTGCCGGTCCTGATGGCGGTTCGGCGGAGAAGCCCGTGGGGACGGTCTGGATCTGCTGGGGGGCGGGGGAGCAGCGGATTGCGCAACGCTTTCAGTTCAGTGGTGACCGTGATGCAGTACGCCGACAAACGGTGAAGGCCGCGCTAGAGGGGCTGATTCAGCTCACTCGCGGAGAAATACCAAATCGGGGGTAGGCGCGCGCTCAACCCTGTGGAATAATACTGTTCACTTATACAGTTAAATCGGCCGTGAGGCCTAACCGATTACGAGAGGACTTCAATGGACGACAACAAGAAGAAAGCCTTGGCTGCGGCCTTGGGTCAGATCGAGCGTCAGTTCGGCAAAGGCGCCGTAATGCGCATGGGCGACCACGACCGCCAGGCTATTCCTGCTATCTCCACCGGCTCTCTGGGTCTCGATATCGCACTGGGTATCGGCGGCCTGCCAAAAGGCCGGATCGTTGAAATCTACGGTCCTGAGTCGTCCGGTAAAACCACCATGACCCTGTCGGTCATCGCTGAAGCGCAAAAGATGGGCGCCACCTGTGCGTTCGTCGACGCTGAACACGCACTTGATCCTGAGTATGCAGGCAAGTTGGGCGTCAACGTTGATGACCTGCTGGTTTCGCAGCCGGATACCGGCGAGCAGGCACTGGAAATCACCGACATGCTGGTGCGCTCCAACGCCATCGACGTAATCGTCGTCGACTCCGTGGCCGCGCTGGTGCCGAAAGCTGAAATCGAAGGTGAAATGGGCGACATGCACGTCGGCCTACAGGCCCGTCTGATGTCTCAGGCACTGCGTAAAATCACCGGTAACATCAAGAACGCCAACTGCCTCGTCATCTTCATCAACCAGATCCGTATGAAGATCGGCGTCATGTTCGGTAGCCCGGAAACCACCACCGGTGGTAACGCGCTGAAGTTCTACGCATCGGTACGTCTGGACATCCGCCGCACGGGTGCTGTCAAGGATGGTGACGAAGTGGTCGGTAGTGAAACCCGCGTCAAAGTCGTGAAAAACAAGGTTTCCCCTCCGTTCCGTCAGGCTGAATTCCAGATCCTGTACGGCAAGGGTATCTATCGTAATGGTGAGATCATCGACTTGGGTGTACTGCATGGCCTGTTGGAGAAATCCGGTGCCTGGTACAGCTACCAAGGCAACAAGATCGGTCAGGGTAAGGCCAACTCGGCGAAGTTCCTGCAGGACAACCCGGAAATCGGTGCGACCCTGGAGAAGCAAATCCGCGAAAAACTGCTGAACACCTCTCCAGGTGTCAAAGCTCAATCGTCTCGTGTTGCCGAAGACGATATGGCTGAAGTCGAAGACGCTGACATCTGATCGCAGCCATGTCGGTAGTGCTTGATACGCCCGTCGCTGTACGGCGTACTGCAATGGACCTGCTCGCACGACGCGAGCACGGTCGAGTCGAGCTGACGCGCAAGCTGCGTCAGCGCGGCGCCTCCCCTGAGTTGATCGAAGCGGCTCTCGACCGTTTGACGGAAGAGGGGCTGCTGTCCGAATCCCGTTATCTTGAAAGCTTTGTTTCCTACCGCGCCCGTTCGGGCTATGGACCTTTGCGTATTCGCGAAGAACTGGGACAGCGTGGGCTGCAGCGTTCCGACATCGAGCAGGCGCTTCGCGAATGCGGTATCGACTGGCGTGAGAAACTTGAAGAGTCCTGGCAGCGCAAGTTCGGTGGGAAACTCCCCTTGGACGCCAGAGAACGTGGGCAGCAAGTGCGCTTTTTGAGCTACAGAGGATTTCCTCCGGAACTCATCAACCGGTTGCTGAGCGGCAAGGGCCGGGACGACTATTGATCTGATTCTCGCTCGATCGGTACACACCATCCTGTAGCCGTCCATCTTGCCGACGGCAGCGCAGTGTCAGCCTCGAACGTTGGCTGATACTCCGTCACTGTCGGCAAGCCGTGCTGCTATGAAGGAAGGCGTCAGATAGTTTTCAGCGGCTCTCGCCCGCGAACCTGTTGAGGCTGGACAGGTTTAGCCCAGTTTTCGCTCTGGTTGAGGTAATTGACCAAAGCTCGAAGACGCCCATGGTCCCGCCCGTTGAACTTGAACGCCAATCGGGTGAGGTGGCTGAACTGCGCTTCGTCGTATTCGTCCTGATGGCTGTACTGTTGGAAGTCCTCGCTCAGACGCAGGTCAGCGAAAGCCTGTTGCATGTGAGCCAGCGCCTCTTCGGTCAGCGCATGGTGCATACGAATGACGAAGGTGTTTTTCAGCCAGCGGCTTGAGTGGAAGTTGCTGTAGAACTGGTTGATTTCGTCAACGGCTTCATCTGCGCTGTACACCAGTTTGAGCAGGTTCATGTCGGTGGGCAGGATGTAGCGATTGTCTTCCAGTTCATGCTTGATGAAGTTCAGCGCGCCTTCCCAGAACGTGCCACCCGGCGCATCCAGCAAAACAACCGGAACCAGGGGGCTTTTGCCGGTCTGAATGAGCGTCAGCACTTCCAGTGCTTCATCCAGCGTGCCGAAACCACCGGGGCAGAGCACCAGTGCATCGGCCTCCTTGACGAAGAACAGCTTGCGAGTGAAGAAGAAATGGAAGGGCAGGAGATTGCCCGTACCATCGACGGTGGCGTTCGCGTGTTGTTCGAACGGCAGTGTGATATTGAATCCCAGGCTGTGATCCAGACCTGCACCTTCATGGGCTGCTGCCATGATGCCGCCACCGGCACCGGTAATGACCATGAGATCGGATGCTGCGAGTTTCATGCCCAGGTCTCGGGCGAGCGCGTACATGGGATGTTCAGCAGGCGTACGGGCCGATCCGAATACGGTGACTTTGCGGCGGCCTCGGAACTGTTCCAGCACGCGAAAGGCGTTGTCCAGTTCGCGCAGGGCCTGGAGCACGATCTTGGCGTTCCAGCGATTGCGATCGTCCTGAGCCATGCGCAGAACGGTGAGCATCATGTCGCGGTAGAGCGGAAGGTTTGGGCTATTGGGTGCGACGAGGGCGAGTTGTGCTTCGACCTGCTGGGTGAGGTCGAGTCCATTGCTTTGAAAGTGACGCGACAATGCGTCATTCGGTACGTAAGGCATTCAGGCTTTCTCCTTGTGCAGAATCATCGACCCTGTCCATCTCGACAGGATCACGACGCTTCATGCGTCGCTGCTCATCGCCCTTCACGGGCGCGGTACAGATACGGGATGGCAACAGGGATGCCACGCTGATTCTGCCTATGTCCTTGGTTGAAAAGAAAAAAACATTGAGCGCAACGATCGCGACAGGCAACCCCCTTTTGCCTCGAATGCATGACGAAAACATGACCATTCGTAAAGTCGATGGCTTGATGATGTGCCCGAAGCGGCAGGCTGGCAACGACTGTTTGCGTATCGCAGTGAATGTTTTTCCGCTCGTCGGCCAATCCGATTGCGTTTGCAGGCTCTGATTTACTGAAGAGTGATGGCAGGTAGACGCCATTGCGACCTGGATAGCGTCGTTGCCTTTGGAGCAGTGACCAGAAGTCATCGAGGTATGCTGTTCCCTCATGTGAGGATGGGCAGCCGATGGAGAGATGAAATGGAAATCATCAGACTGGAAGTCGATCAGGAATTGTTTCGTTCACTGACCGAGGCCGCGCGCCAACACCGTACTACGCTGGAGCAAGAATGCCTCAGGCGCCTGAGTCAGACGGGGAGACGGTCCTATTACCTTCAGGCGTTGGTGGCAGAGCTGCGCGCGGAGGATCAGCAGCGGCGCGCAGCCTCCTGATACCTGAGTTTACTTCTTCTTGACGGGCGGCTTAGCGGCACAATCGGCAGCGGTGAGTTGCTGGGTGGTGATTGGGCGGTTGGTCTTGTATTCCTTGAACTCGTAGCGCAATACCGCCCCCTTGGCCAGCAACTGGCGGAAACCCGTATTACGGCAAACGCTGGTTCCCAATTGACGGCCCATCAGCTCAGGGTTTTCGCGCATCTGCTGCGCCTGCCCAGCCTGAACACTGAGATGGTTGATCAGTACGCGACCGTCGACGGTGTAACCTTCGTCAAGGATGTCCTCGCTGATCGCGTTCGGCTTGCCGACATTGCTTTGCGCCGCGACTTTTTCCAGCTCTTTGTTCAGTTCGTAATCCGCTTTGGACGCCGCGTTGGCGCTCAGCGGAGCGACGAGCAAAAGCGTGAGGGCGGGGGCGATGAGGCGCAGCATTGGATTCTCCTGGGGCAGTGAACGTCGTTGGACCGGCAGAGGCCACGGGCGTTCACTGGTGACTGGGGCTTTAGAGGCCGTGCAGTATAAGTGAGTCACCTCGGCTGTCACCAGCGAGCCGGACACCAGAGAGACGGGCGCCTCTGGTAGACTGCGCCCACTTTTTCACTGCCGGATGTTCGTCGTGCCGCTGTTCTCCTGCTGCCCATTGCCATTATTGGGGTGCGCTTTCTTATGAGTCATGCCGTCTCGCGGTTACGTGCTGAACGACTGGCTCGCAGTACCAAACCTTTCATTGCCAGAGGCTCGCGTGCACCTCGTTGCCCGAGATGTCGGGTGATCGAAAGCTATTGTCTGTGCAAGTGGAAGCCCACGGTCGAGGCCAAATCGGCCGTGTGCCTGTTGATGTACGACACCGAGCCGCTCAAGCCCACCAATACCGGCTGGCTCATCGCTGATGTGATTCAAGACACCGAAGCCTTTGGCTGGTCGCGCACGGAGGTGGATGAGCGGCTGCCCGCGCTGCTGGACGACCCGCAGTGGCAGCCTTACATCGTGTTTCCAGGTGAGTTCGTGGCGAGTGAGCGAGTCGTGACAGAGGTTAACCTGGCGCCGGGCAAGCGACCGCTGTTCATCCTGCTTGATGCCACTTGGCCCGAAGCGCGCAAGATGTTCCGCAAAAGCCCTTACCTGGACCGCTTGCCGGTGCTCAGTCTGGAACCGGAGCAGATGTCACGCTATCGCTTGCGTCGTTCCAAGCGCGATGACCATTTTTGTACAGCGGAGGTGGCGGCTCTGTGTCTGGAACTGGCGGGTGATCAGCAAGCGGCTGAAGTGTTGGATGCATACCTGGATGTATTCAGCGCCCATTATCTGGGCGCGAAGTTTCAGTTGCTGATCGATCCGGAAGATGCGCCGCACAGCTGCCTGAAGCCTTTCATTCAGCCATGCTGAGGTCGCAACCTTTGTAGGAGCTGGCGTGCTGGCGAAAGCGGTGGGTCAGTGCCTCATGAGGTGACTGATACGCACGGTTTGCCAGCAAGCCGGCTCCCACAGATTGAGGGATATCCGACAGGTATTGCTCAGGCGTGTACTTTCCTCGGCCACAACTGTGCCAACAGCATCCCGGCCATCATCAACGCGCAACCGACATACCCACGCAATTGCAGGGCCTCACCGAGAATCCACGCTCCGGCAATGGCGGCGAATACAGCCTCCAGCGACAAGATGATCGCGGCGTGGGAGGCGATCGCGTCTTTCTGTGCGACAACTTGCAACGTATACCCGATGCCGACGGCCACCACTCCACCATAAAGGAGCGCAGGGCCAGCTCCGATAATGCCTCGCAGCGTAACGGGTTCGAAAATCAACGCCAGCACCAGACTCACCACTGAGCAGGTGACGAATTGCAGGAAGGCCAGGCGAATCGGGTCGTGTCGACTGGCGAACACGCCCACCAGAATCACGTGCCCGCCCCAGACGAAGGCGCCGATCAGTTGCAACCAGTCACCCGGCGCCACATGAAAGTTGTCGCCCACACTCAGCAGAAACATGCCCAGCACCGCCAGCAGGCAGCCCAGCCAGGTGCCCATTCCGGTTTTATGGCCGAGGAGCAGGCCCAGAAGCGGAACTACAATCACATATAGCCCGGTAATGAATCCCGAGTTGGTGACGCTGGTGAACAGCAGGCCCACCTGTTGCAGATTGATCCCCAGCGCCAGCGCGATCCCCATGACGATGCCGCCTTGCAGCAGGCCCCGTGTCAGCAGAGGCTCGGGTCGAGGGCCATTGGCAGGGCAGCGCAGGACCAGTGGCAGAAGGCAGGCCGAGCCGAGCGCAAAACGCAGTCCGGAATAAAGATAGGGGCCAATATGATCCATACCGGCGGTTTGTGCGACGAATCCACTGCCCCAGATCATGGCGGTCAGAAGCATGAGCAGGTCCGCTCGCAGGGCGCGTTTTTGCATGATGGCACTCGGAATATTCAGGGCCGCAGACTGTGCCGGAAAGCGGCAGGCTTGACCACCCCGACTTCGCTGGGCATTCTTGGCGCCGCGTGAATGCCGAACACCGCAATCTGTCTGCCTTGGACGTGATTGTTTGCGTCAGATTGACGCATCGTGAAGGCTGGTGTCTCTGGACGCCGCCGTGAGCGCCGAATCCGTCAGCGCCCACTCATCAACAGGATCATGAAATGACCTACGAAATCCTGATCGCCGATGACCATCCCTTGTTTCGCAGTGCGTTGAAGCAAGCCGTGACACTGGGTTTGGGGCCTGATGTCCGGTTGGTGGAGGCTGAGAGCATTGCCGATCTGGAAGCGCTCTTGACCGAAAAGGCAGATTGGGACCTGGTTCTGCTCGATTTGAACATGCCGGGGGCGTACGGTTTTTCAGGTTTGGTCCTGTTGCGTGGCCAGTACCCGCAGGTACCTGTCGTGATGATCTCGGCGCAGGAAGAGGCCGCGGTGGTGGTCAAGTCTCGCGAGTTCGGCGCCAGTGGTTTCATTCCAAAATCCAGTTCGATGGAAACCATTCAACAAGCGGTGCGTACGGTGCTCGACGGTGATGTCTGGTGGCCAGCGCAGGTCAACGAAAGCGTCAGTGTCTCCGCCGAGGCCAAAGCGGCCAGCGAAGGTCTGGCCAGTCTCACGCCTCAACAGTTCCGTGTTTTGACGATGGTCTGCGAAGGTTTGCTCAACAAGCAGATTGCTTACGAGCTGAATGTGTCTGAAGCCACCATCAAGGCCCACGTTACGGCGATTTTCCGCAAACTCAACGTTCGCACCCGTACCCAGGCCGCGCTGTTGCTGCAACAACTGGAATCGATTTCGCCGAGTGGATAAGCCGGATCCGGTGCTCTATCCCCGTAATCGGCGGTCGTTCTTCACACTTTTTTGACCGCCGCTGAACTAGCCTCCAACGTCTTCATTTATCAGTAGTTTCTTCTATGACGTCGCCCTTCAAAGGCCAGACTGGCCTCAAACGTATTCTCAACGCTTCCGGTTACTCGATCGATGGCTTGAAGGCTGCCTTCAAAGGCGAAGCGGCTTTTCGTCAATTGGTGTTGCTCAACGTCATCCTGATCCCGCTGTCGTTCCTGTTTCATGTCAGTCGCGGCGAGCGGGCGATCCTTATCGCGGTCTGCCTGCTGGCGCTGATCGTCGAGCTGCTGAACTCGGCCATTGAGGCAGCGATTGACCGGATTTCGCTGGATCGCCATCCGCTGTCCAAGAACGCCAAGGACATGGGGAGTGCGGCCCAGTTCGTGGCGTTGAGCATGATTGCGGTGGTGTGGGCGCTGATTCTGCTGGGCTAGTGCTTTCGCCGCCGAGGTGGCTTCCACACTGATCGTACCGAATCGAAATCTCGTTTTCGACATCGAACCTGTGGGAGACGGCCGGGCGGCGCTCCGCTTGCTGGCGAATGCGTTGATCCTGAGATGAACGATCAGGCGATGTTGGGCAGCACGATCTCGTCACTGCGGCGCACACCCGCTGTCAGCGAACGGCACAGGTCGAGAAATTCGCGAATGGCGTTGGTCTGGTACTTCTGTTTGTGCCAGATAAAATAGAACTGCCGCACCAGATCCAGCTCCGGGGTTTCCACGGCCACCAGGCTGCCGCGTCGAAAGGCATCCCGCAGCGCCAGCCGGGATATGCAGCCAATCCCCAGTCCGGATTCCACGGCTCGTTTGATGGCCTCGGTGTGCTCGAGCTCCAGGCGCACGTTCAGGCTGTTGAGGTGGTGGCGCATGGCCTGATCGAACGTCAATCGCGTGCCTGACCCTTGCTCTCGAAGAATCCAGGCTTCCCGCGTCAGTTCCTCCAGGGTTGCTTGCCCGCGTTTGGCCAACGGGTGTTGGGGGGCGCAGAACACCACCAGTTCGTCTTCCACCCAGGTTTGCACTTCAATGTCCGGATGCCCGCAATCGCCTTCGATCAGGCCTAGGTCGATTTCGTAATGCGCGACCTGCTGCACGATGTTGGCGGTATTTTGCACATGCAGTTTCACGTGGCTTTCCGGATGACGCTGCATGAAATTACCGATCAGCAGCGTTGCCAGATAATTGCCGATGGTCAGCGTGGCGCCGACCGCCAGCGAGCCAAACCCGGATTTGCCATTGAGCAGGTCTTCGATTTCCTTGGCCTGATCGAGCAGGGCCACGGCTTGCGGCAGCAGTTGGCGACCGGTTGCGTTAAGACTCAGGCGTTTGCCCGCACGGTCAAACAACTGGCAGCTCGATTGCCGCTCAAGCTCAGTAAGTGAGGTGCTGGCTGCCGATTGCGACAGCGACAGCTGCACGGCGGCCCGGGAAACGCTTTCCTGTTGGGCGACGGCGACAAATACTTGCAACTGACGAAGTGTGAATCGCATATCTATATAACCGATAACCCATATCTTGATAATTCAGTTAACAGATATTGTGTCTGCCACTAGAATATCGCGCAATGGCGCTTTCACTGGCGCATGCAAATTTTCAGGAGTTCCCACGTACCATGAGCAACATGAATCACGAGCGTGTCCTCAGCGTTCATCACTGGAACGACACCCTCTTCAGTTTCAAGTGCACCCGTGATCCAGGTCTGCGCTTCGAGAACGGTCAGTTCGTCATGATCGGTCTGCAGCAGCCAAACGGGCGCCCGCTCATGCGTGCCTACTCTATCGCCAGCCCGAACTGGGAAGAGCATCTGGAATTCTTCAGCATCAAGGTGCCAGACGGCCCGCTGACGTCTCAGTTGCAGCACTTGAAGGAAGGCGACGAGATCATCATCAGCAAGAAGCCTACCGGCACGTTGGTGCTGGACGACCTCAAGCCTGGCAAACACCTGTACCTGCTGAGCACCGGCACTGGCCTGGCGCCATTCATGAGCGTCATTCAGGACCCTGAAACCTATGAGCGATTCGAAAAGGTCATCCTGTGCCACGGCGTGCGTTATGTGAACGAAGTCGCCTACCGCGAGTTCATCACCGAGCACCTGCCGCAGAACGAGTTCTTCGGCGAAGCGCTGCGCGACAAGCTGATCTACTACCCGACCGTTACCCGCGAGCCGTTCGAAAACGAGGGCCGTCTGACCGACCTGATGCGCAGCGGCAAGCTGTTCAGCGACATCGGTCTGCCACCGATCAACCCGCAGGACGACCGCGCCATGCTGTGCGGCAGCCCAAGCATGCTCGACGAAACCAGTGAAGTGCTGAACAACTTCGGCCTGACCGTTTCGCCACGCATGCGCGAGCCAGGTGATTACCTGATCGAGCGCGCCTTCGTCGAGAAGTAAGCCTGATCGGCTTGCACGGATGTGCAGGCCAGAGATCCGACCCCATCGTGGATGAAATCCTCGCGCAGTCACTGTGCGAGCAGGTTCGTCCGCGATCGAGTCAGTACAGGCACTGGTCATTCGGTGTCTGAAAAAAACCGCCTGGAGGTCACGGACCAGGCGGTTTTTTTGTGGCCGCCATTCACCTGCCCGGTAGCGCCAAATTCCGGCCGTTGTGGCACACTTCGCGGCTAAAACAGCAACGCATTACAAATACCCGTCTCCCGCCAGCGGGGGATTTTTATCGTTGCATTGGTACTGTCGTTCCATAAACAGCCAGCACCGTGCTTGCGCAGGCGTTTTGTCTGCTGCCATCCAAAAAGAGAGGAACGACCGTGTACGACGTCGTGATCAGTGGCACAGGGCTTTTCACCCCGGCCAACAGCATTTCCAACGATGAGCTGGTGAATTCGTTCAACACCTACGTCGCGCAGTTCAACGCCGACAACGCTGCCGCCATCGAGGCCGGCGAAGTTCAGGCGTTGACCGAATCCAGCGCTGCTTTCATCGAAAAGGCCAGCGGCATCAAAAGCCGCTTCGTCATGGACAAGGATGGCATCCTCGACCCGCAACGCATGAAGCCTCGCCTGCCGGAACGCTCGAACGAGGAGTGGTCGATTCTGTGCGAAATGGGTGTCGCCGCCGCGAAGCACGCGTTGGAACGCGCTGGCAAAACCGCTGCCGACATCGATGGCGTGATCGTCGCCTGCTCCAATCTACAGCGTGCGTACCCCGCAATCTCTATCGAGATTCAAGCGGCGCTGGGCGTTCAGGGCTTCGGGTTCGACATGAACGTGGCGTGCTCGTCGGCCACGTTCGGGATTCAGACGGCTTACAACAGCGTCAAACTGGGCCAGGCCCGAGCGTTGCTGGTGATCAGCCCGGAAATCTGCACCGCCCATCTGAACTTCCGTGACCGCGACAGCCATTTCATTTTTGGCGATGCGGCGACGGCGGTCGTCGTCGAGCGTGCTGATCTGGCGACCTCCGAGCACCAGTTCGACATCGTCAGCACCAAGCTTCTGACCAGCTTCTCCAACAACATCCGCAACAACTTCGGCTTTCTGAATCGCGCTGCCGAAGAGGGCGAGGGCAAGCCGGACAAGCTGTTCGTTCAGGAAGGCCGCAAAGTATTCCGCGAAGTCTGCCCGATGGTGGCTGAGCTGGTCGGCACCCACTTGGGGGAAAACAGCCTCAATGCCAGCGATGTGAAACGTTTCTGGCTGCATCAGGCCAACCTCAGCATGAACCACCTGATCGTGAAAAAGTTGCTCGACCGTGATGCGACTGTGGAAGAGGCCCCGGTGATTCTCGACAGTTACGCCAACACCAGTTCGGCGGGGTCGGTGATCGCGTTTCACAAATACCAGGATGATTTGCCCAGCGGCGCGTTGGGTGTGCTCAGCTCGTTTGGGGCCGGGTATTCGATTGGTAGCGTGATTTTGCGTAAGAAGTAACCCGACAGACGCCTCACTCCCACAGTAGTTTTGTGTTCGGTGTGAATCTGTTTTGATGTTGGAAATAAAAACAGCCTGGGCTGCCCTTTCGGAACGGATGATGGGGATCCGACAGGGCGACACCAGGCTGTGAGAGTCGCTTCAAGCCCTGAGGGAGCGCTCAGGGCTTGAAGCTTTTAACGTGAAGCTTGGGGCGGTGCTTCTTAGAACTTGGCATTCACGTCCAGTTGCAGGGTGTTCGCGTCTTCGTCGCGCGGTGCGCCGGAGTAAGCGAAGTCTGCTTTGGTCAGGAAGTAAGTCGCGCCGAGGGTGAAGTTCTTGTCGACATCATAGGTCACGCTCAGCTTATGGCCGCGCGAACCGGTAGTGCCGTTGGCGAAGTCGGAGTCGGTGAACGCGCCCACCACTGCGTTACGCTGAGTATCGCGGTAGTTGTAGTCCAGACCAAAACCGAGCACTTTGGTTTTTACACCGGCTAACCATGCAGTGTCCTGGTTGCTGTCGGTAGCGCTGTTGACCACGTACTGGCCGTAGAGGCCCAGCGGAACTGCCAGACCGGTGAAGTCCAGTTGGCCGAAGCCTTCATACAGGCGGAAGTCATTGGTGTTGTTACCGTTGATGCCCAGGCCACAGAACGTGGTGCTGGTGCTGGCAGCGGCCGGGTTACAGTCGTTTGAGTTCGAGTATTGGTAGACGGAACCACCAACGGTCAGTTTCGCCGCGTCGGCGATACCGATACGTGTACCCAACTGAGCAGCGTTCAGGCGCAGGTCATTCTTGAACTGGGTGCCGTCACCGCTGATGTTGTCTTTGAGGGTGTAGGTACCCGCGCTACCGAACAGCTCGAAGCCCTTGCTCACTGGCAGGCTGTAAGTGGCGGCCAGACCTTCCGGGTTGATGTCGGCGTCCCAGATGACGTCGCCTTCGCTGACCCACGGCTGAGGCATCTTGCCGCCGATCAGGTGCAGGTTCTTGACCGCGTCCGGGTGGAAGTCGATGTAGCCTTGATCCAGCCACAGGTCTTTCTTGGTGAAGTAGTCGTTCTGGTCGACGTTGGTAGAGTTGGCCTTGTTATCGCCGCCAGTGGCGATACGGATACCGGTGCTGACTTGCGGGGTCACGTCGGTATAGGCGCCCAGGCGGACACGGATACGCTGACGGTTTTTATCCTGGCTGTTGTTCTGATCGTCGATCTTGACGGTTTCCTGACGAACGCGAACGTCACCTTTGAACTGGGTCTTGGCAGCCCAGGCCACTTTCTGTTCGAACGCCGACAGTTCAGAGGACTTGGCGGTGGCAGCAGCGATCTGGTCGGCCTGTGCCTTCTGAGCTTGTGCTTGAGCCTGTTGATCCTTGGCCAGTTCGGTTTGCAGTTCGGTGTATTGAGCCTGCGAAATCGAACCGTTGGCCTTGAGCATGTCGAGCAGTTTCGCGTCGACTGCGGCTCTGGCCGGAACACTGGCGGCCAGCAGCAAACCACCACACAGGGCTGCCGCAGTTTTCGTGGAAGCAAGACGCATATCAATCTCCGTAGATGAGAGGGATGACAAAGCCATCCAGGGAACAACCGACCGTTTGATGGACGGAAAAAAATTCAGGTTTTAGGAACGTGGGGTTCTAAAAACAGGCGCCAGTATCACGATCGTTTATGACAGGGAGATGGCTAGGTGATGGCATGTCGATGACATCTATATGATTTGCGGAACCCGCGGGCTAGAGCGTTGTCCCGCAAATTTCATGTGCAAATGTTCTCAATAGGTGATACTGCGCAAACGTTGGCGGGTAGGGGGAGAGGTCGATGTCGTTGCATCGTTTGGACAGGTTGTCGGATCTGGCGGCCGCAGAATGGGACGTGTTGATTCCCGGTGATTCGCCTTTCCTGCGTCATGCGTTTCTTAGCTCGCTGGAAGACAGTGGCAGCCTCGGGCCTCGTTCCGGCTGGCGCGCCGAGCACCTGCTGCACTACGAGAACGACCGCTTGATCGCCGCGCTGCCGACTTACCGTAAATGGCATTCCTACGGCGAGTACGTGTTCGATCACGGCTGGGCCGATGCCTGCCGCCGCGCGGGTATTGCCTATTACCCCAAGCTTCTGGTGGCCGTGCCCTTCAGCCCGGTCAGCGGGCCGCGGTTGTTGGCGAAGACCCCGGAAGAGGGGCGTGAGCTGATCGCGTGTCTACCCGGTTATGCCGAGGCAGAGGGGCTCTCAAGCGTGCACGTCAATTTCACCGAACCGGTGATTGACGCGTTGCTCGCCGAGCAGCCGGGCTGGTTACAACGCATCGGCTGTCAGTATCACTGGCAAAATCGCAACTATCGCGACTTTCAGGATTTCCTCGACGCTCTCAGTTCTCGCAAGCGCAAACAAATGCGCAAGGAGCGCGAGCAAGTGGCGGGGCAGGGCTTTGAGTTCGAATGGTTGGAAGGTCATGCGCTGAGCGAGGCACATTGGGATTTCGTCTACGCCTGCTATTCGAACACCTACGAGATACGCGGGCAGGCGCCGTACCTCACTCGCGAATTTTTCAGCCTGGTGGCCGAGCGCATGCCCGAGGCGATTCGCGTGGTGTTGGCCAGGCAGGGCGCACGGCCGGTGGCGATGGCTTTCAGTCTGATCGGTGGAGGCAGTTTCTACGGGCGTTACTGGGGCTGCCTGGCCGAGTTCGACCGGCTGCATTTCGAGACGTGTTTTTATCAGGGGCTGGATTACGCCATCGCTCATGGCATTCAGCGTTTCGATGCGGGAGCGCAGGGTGAACACAAGCTGATTCGCGGCTTCGAGCCGGTGATCACCCACTCTTGGCACTACTTGGCGCACCCTGGCTTGCGTGAGGCGGTGACGGATTTTCTGGCGCAGGAGCGGGCGGGGATTCTGGCCTACGCCGAAGAGGCGCGCAGAGCACTGCCGTACCGGCAGGGGGAGTGAAACCGAGCGTCATCTGTACACGGAACAACTGTGGGAGTGAGCCTGCTCACGAGAGGCCGGTACATCCGCTACATCTCTAGCGTTTTAAATGCCTTCTCGTGAGCAAGCTCACTCCCACAGGTTCTGCGTTGTTACAGCGATTGCGGCGCGAGCGGGAAATCCTCGACGCCCACAAACCCTCCGGTCTGATGCGCCCACAGCCGCGCATACAGCCCTTTATGCGCCAGCAGCTCGGCATGGGTGCCGCTCTCGGCAATACGTCCGCCTTCAAGCACGATCAGCCGGTCCATGCGCGCAATGGTCGAGAGCCGGTGGGCAATGGCAATGACGGTCTTGCCCTGCATCAGCGTTTCCAGGCTTTCCTGAATCGCCGCCTCCACTTCCGAGTCCAGCGCTGACGTCGCCTCGTCCATGATCAGGATTGGCGCGTCCTTGAGCAGCACTCGGGTGATCGCGATCCGCTGCCGTTGACCGCCCGACAGCTTCACCCCACGCTCGCCCACGTGAGCGTCCAGCCCTGTGCGGCCTTCGGAGTCCGACAGCAGCGGAATGAACTCATCGGCCCGTGCCTTGCGCATGGCCTCCCACAGCTCAGCGTCCGTCGCGTTGGGCTTGCCGTACAGCAAGTTGTCGCGGATCGAGCGATGCAGCAGCGAAGTGTCTTGGGTAATCATGCCGATGTGCGAACGCAGGCTTTCCTGAGCGACGTGGGCGATATCTTGATCGTCGATGGTGATGCGACCGCCTTGTACGTCGTACAAACGCAGCAGCAGGTTCACCAGCGTCGATTTACCCGCCCCGGAAGGCCCGATCAGGCCAATCTTCTCACCCGGTTTGATGTCCAGATTCAGGTTGTGAATCACGCCCTTGTTCTTGGCGTACTGGAAACTCAGGTGCTCAAATTTCACCTCGCCACGGCTCACGTTCAGCTTCGGCGCGTTGTCGCGATCAGTGACGCCGACCGGTTGCGAGATGCTCTGCAAGCCGGCCTGCACCATGCCGATGTTTTCGAAGATGCCGTTGACCACCCACATGATCCAGCCCGACATGTTGACGATACGGATCACCAGGCCGGTCGCTAGGGCAATCGCGCCCACCGAGATGACCGACTGACTCCACAGCCACAGCGCCAGCCCCGTGGTCCACACGATCAGGATGCCGTTGAGCGTGGTGATCACGGTGTCCATTTCGGTGATCACGCGACCGGCCAGTTGAGTCTTCTCGGTCTGTTCGCTGATCGCCTCGCGGGCGTACTGTTGTTCGGAACTGGTGTGGGCGAACAGCTTGAGCGTGGTGATGTTGGTGTAGCCATCGACGATGCGGCCCATCAGCTTGGAGCGTGCATCTGAGGACACCACTGAGCGCGCCTTGACCCGGGGCACGAAGTACCACAGCGCCAGGGCGAAACCGGCGATCCAGCTCAACAGCGGGATCATCAGGTGCCAGTCGGCTTCGGCGAAGAGCACCAGCGCGCCGATCGAGTAAATCAGCACGTGCCACATGGCGTCCACGGTTTGCACGGCCGAATCGCGCAGCGCGTTACCGGTCTGCACGATGCGCTGGGCGATGCGTCCGGCGAAGTCACTCTGGAAGAAGTTCACGCTCTGCTTGAGCACGTAGGTGTGGTTCTGCCAGTTGATCAGGCTGGTCATGCCGGGGCTGATCGTCTGGTGCACGAGCAGGTCGTGCAGGCCGACGAAAATCGGGCGCAGGACCAATGCGACGATCACCATCCACGTCAGCTCGAAGGCGTGATCACTGAAGAAATTCGGGTTCGGCGCGCCTTGCGCCAGGTCGATGATGCGGCTCAGGTAGCTGAACAGCGACACCTCGATCAGCGCGCCGATCAGGCCGACCACCAGCAGGGCGAGAAAACTCGGCCAGACTTGCTTGAGGTAATACACGTAAAATGCGACGACCTGATTGGGCGGCGCGTCGGTCGGTGCTTCGCGGAAAATGTCGATCAGCTTTTCAAAACGACGATAGAGCATTGGCTATGACGCCCACGCTTGAGCGGGCTCTCCTTGCTGATGGGCTGTTGTGCGAACTTCTTTGCACGATGCTACGCGCATCCCCGGATCAGACCACAGGTGGCCCCGATTGCTCAGGTTTTTTCATGTGATCTGTCCCCCATAAACGAAAAAGCCGGGCGCGTGCCCGGCTTTCGTGCACTTCAGGCAGCTTAGTTCACGCGCTTGGCCGACTTGATGTAAATCGGGTCCAGCGGCACGTTCTGCATGCCTTTTACGTTACCAGTCTGGACATTGACAATCTGATCCACCACGTCCATGCCTTTGACGACCTTGCCGAACACCGCGTAGCCATAATCGCGAACACCGTGGTCGAGCATGCTGTTGTCCACCACGTTGATGAAGAACTGGCTGGTGGCCGAGTTCACATCCGAGGTGCGTGCCATGGCGATGGTCCCGCGCACGTTATGCAGGCCGTTGTCCGCTTCGTTCTTGATCGGGTCGTTGGTTGGCTTCTGCACCATCTGCGCGGTGAAGCCGCCGCCCTGAACCATGAAGCCCGGAATCACACGGTGGAAAATGGTGTTGGAGTAGAAGTTGCTGTCCACGTACTTGAGGAAGTTCGCGGTGCTGACGGGCGCCTTGTCCTGGTTCAGCTCGATTTCAACCTGACCGAAGCTGGTGTCCAGCACAACGTGGGGCGCCGGAGCGGCCATCAGGTTGGAAGCGAACAGTACAGCGGCGGCAGAGAGGGCGATTTTTTTCAGCATGGGGCAGTGGTCCTGAATGATTGTTCAACTGCAAACGTTGGCAAGGGAAGCACGTTTGCGGGGATTTTGACAGGGGTGGGTGAGTTCGACGCGATCTTTGAGGTGGGTGGAGATGCCTTGGTGTGGGCAATCATTGTGGGAGCCGGCTTGCTGGCGAATGGGGTATGTCATTCAACATTTATGTTTCAGGCCCGACGCCTTCGCCAGCAAACCGGCTCCCACAATGATTGCGTCAACGGGTCGAAAGGAATGCCATGAGAACGCGATTGAATTCCTCTGGCTGATCCAGCGGCGTGGCATGCCGCGAGTCGGCAATCACCACCATCCGGGCATTCGGAATCAGCCGCGTATAGGCCTCCTTGAGCGCTACCGGCGTGTAATCGCGATCCGCCGTCACGATCAGTGTCGGGCACTGGATGCGCGAGAGTTTTTCCTGCACGCCCCAACCGACAATCGCGCTGAAACTGGCCAGGTACGCACGTTTTTCGTTCTGTGCCCAACGCTTGGCAATCTTTTCCCGCAAATCGGCCTGTCCGGGCTTGGGGAACAGGTTCTTGCCCAGTGCCTTGCCGATGGCTTGCATGCTGAACACCCGCGCCAGTAGCCAGCGCTTGGCGAATTGCTTCACATCATCAAACCCTTTGATTTTCACCTCGGGGGCGCTATTGACGATGGTCAGGCTTCTCAGCAGTTGCGGATGATCGACCGCCAGTTGGAAGCCGATCATCCCGCCCATCGACAGCCCCACAACATGCACCGGGCCGGGTAGCAGATGATCGAGGAGGGCTTCGATATCGGCGCTGAAACCGGCAATGCTGTAGCGTTCACGGGGCTTGTCGGAGCGCCCGTGGCCCCGGACATCGACGGCAATCACTCGGTAGTGCGCAGCCAGTGTCGGGATTTGATATTCCCAGTCCCGGCAGCTCGATCCCAGGCCATGAATCAGTAGCACGGGATCGCCGCGGCCGTATTCTTCGTAGTGCAGAGCGCAGCCGTCGTGTTCGAAGTAGGGCATGAGAAATACGTCCTTGTTGTCGAGATCAAACCACCGGCTGTGGCGCAGCGAACGGCGCATCCAGCGGCGCGGTGTCGAAGCTCTGGATCAACTCGATCAGAATCTGCGTGGCAGGCCCCAGTGGTTTTTCCTTGCTGGCGTAAAGATAGAAGGTCGGGTTGCGGCTGCCACCTTTATCCAGCGGCAAAGGCTTCAACACGCCTTCGCGAATTTCGCGTTCGATCATGTGCCGAGGCAGCCAGGCGAAACCCAGCCCGCTGCTGACGAACTTTGCGGCTGTGGCCAGGCTACCCACGGTCCAGCGTTGTTCGGCGCCCAGCCAGCCGACGTCGCGGGGCTGATTGCGCCCGGAGTCACGAATCACCACCTGCAATTGGCTTTCCAGATCCTGAAAGGTCAACTCGCGCTGCATCTGATGCAGTGCGTGATCGGGGTGAGCGACGGCCACGAACTCGACGCTGCTCATCTCGGTACCCAGATAACCTGGAATGTTGAAGCCGCTGATGGCCAGGTCTGCCACGCCTTCGAGCAACACCTCTTCGACACCGGATAGCACTTCCTCACGCAGCCTCACGCGACAACCCCGGCTTTGCGGCATGAAGGCCGTCAGTGCGCGCACCAGTCGAGCGTTGGGGTAGGCGGCGTCCACCACCAGTCGTACTTCCGCTTCCCAGCCCTGTTCCATGTGGTGGGCCAGGTCTTCCAGTTGGCTGGCGTTTTTCACTAACTGTCGTGAGCGACGCAGCAGCACTTCCCCGGCGTCGGTCAGCACCGCCTTGCGTCCGTCGATGCGCAGCAGCGGCACGCCCAATTGATCCTGCATTCTGGCCACGGTGTAGCTCACCGAGGACTGCGAACGGTGCAAGGCTTCGGCCGCCTGGGCAAAGCCGCCATGATCGACCACGGCTTGCAGCGTGCGCCATTGATCAAGGGTCACGCGGGGCGCTTTCATCTCTCGTTCCTTCTGTCCTAAGCTGGCAGTCTTTATTGGAGACTGCCGCATGAAAAAAATCTGTTGTGTGCTGCTGACGATGTTGCCCTTGAGTGCCTTTGCCTACCCAATCGATGTGGAGAAGCACATCAACGGCGTGCAAATCGACTACAACAGCCACGACACGGCCTACGACATCGGCAACATCACGGTGAACAACTACGGCGATGTTCCGGCCAAGTGCTCGGCGGTCTTCAGCAACGGCCCTGAGGCCCCAAAAACACGGCGAGTGCAGATTGCGCCGAAAAGCAGCGCCAACGTTACCGTCAAATTCAGCCGCGAAATTGTCAAATTGCGCATCAAATTGACTTGCGATCCGCAATAAGCGCCAGCGGCCATGGCGAGAGAGCCTAAAGGTCTCTCGCCAACAAAACAAATAATTAGATATTTAGTAGCAGTTTTTTACGCTTTTTTATCGAATAAATCACCACTAACCTTCACTCCATCGAATTCACACACCCATTCAATTCGCTGGAGGCCACACCCCATGTCTCGCGTACTCATCATCGAAAGCAGTGCTCGTCAGCAAGATTCCGTTTCCCGTCAACTGACTCAGCAGTTCATCAGCCAATGGCGCGCCGCGCACCCGGCGGACGAAATCACCGTCCGCGACCTGGCCGTCAAACAGGTGCCTCACCTGGATATCGAGCTTCTGGGTGGCTGGATGAAGCCTCAGGATCAACGCAGCGCCACTGAGCAAGCGGCTCTGGAACGCTCCAACGAACTGACGGATGAACTGATCGCCGCAGACGTCGTGGTCCTGGCTGCGCCCATGTACAACTTCGCGATTCCGAGCACGCTCAAGTCCTGGTTCGATCATGTACTGCGCGCAGGCGTGACCTTCAAGTACGGTGAGGCCGGCCCTCAAGGTTTGCTGACCGGCAAGCGCGCCTACGTCTTGACCGCTCGCGGCGGCATTTATGCCGGTAGCACGCTGGATCATCAGGAACCGTATCTGCGTCAGGTACTGGGCTTCGTTGGCATTCACGATGTCACGTTCATTCACGCTGAAGGCCTGAACATGGGCGGTGACTTCTCCGAGAAGGGCCTGAACCAAGCCGTCGCCAAACTGGCTCAAGTGGCCTGAGGGGGTAACGCTTAATCGTCTGTTAATGCCTGCGAGGGATGCTCTTCATCGTTCATCGACTCTCCTTTGGTACTCGAACCGCTCCTGAGTACATCGCCCGATCCACCCGCCTGATAGTGCTGGGTGATCGGGTTTTTTATTGCCCGGCCGGTATTCCTCCAGGAACGGTGTAATGCTTGAAGGACGGGGCGCTAAGCGGCTAAGGTCGCGGCCTTCGAAAAAGGGGCGACTATGGCTTATCTATTGTTTGTCACGTTGATCCAGGCATTTTCCTTCAGCCTGATCGGCGTATATCTGGCAGGGCACGTCGACAGCTACTTCGCTGTGCTGATTCGCGTGGTACTGGCCGGGCTGGTGTTCATCCCTCTGACCCGCTGGCGTCAGGTGGAACCGACCTTTATGCGCGGCATGCTGTTGATCGGCGCGTTGCAATTCGGTGTGACCTACGTCTGTTTGTATTTGAGTTTTCGCGTGCTCACGGTCCCGGAAGTGCTGCTGTTCACCATCCTCACGCCGCTTCATGTGACGCTGATCGAAGACGCTCTCAATCGTCGTTTCAATGCATGGGGCCTGCTGGCCGCCATCGTTGCGGTGCTGGGCGCCGTGATCATTCGTTACGACCGCGTTGATGCCAATTTCCTCGGCGGCTTCCTGCTGCTGCAACTGGCCAACTTCACCTACGCCGCCGGTCAGGTGCTGTACAAGCATCTGGTGGCGCGCCATCCGAGCGATCTGCCGCACTATCGACGTTTCGGCTACTTCTACCTCGGCGCATTGGCCGTGGCGTTGCCTGCATTCCTGCTGTTTGGCAACGCGCAGCATTTGCCGGACGCACCGCAACAGTGGGTCGTGTTGCTGTTTCTGGGCCTGTGTTCGACCGCGTTGGGCATGTATTGGTGGAACAAGGGGGCGTGCCTGGTCAATGGCGGGACCCTGGCGGTGATGAATAACCTGCATGTGCCAGTCGGGTTGCTGATCAATCTGTTGATCTGGGGGCAGAACGAGGACTTGGCGAAGCTGTTTTTTGGCGGTTTAGTGATCGTTTCCTCGGTGTGGATCAGTCGTCGGGGCCTCCATCAACGCTTGGCAAATCCTTGAAAGTGTCGGTCTAGACGCTCCGGTGCCCGACATCATTGGAGTTGATGTTCGATATCTGTATGCGTGGTTTTTCATGTTGGGGTCAACCGAATACATTGGCCCCAACGAAACGAATTAAACCGCTTACAGCGAAACTCAACTTAAGAAGTTATTCACTTACCGGAGATTCAGATCATGAAAAAATCCATCGCATTCGGCTTTGCACTTTCGATCCTGGCAGCAGGTTCTGCTTTCGCCAGCCCTGAGAAAACTTACCAGCGGGCTATCGTAGATGCTTCCAGCACCACCGTTCTGGACAGCAAAGTGGCCAGCAAAGATGCCGTCAAACCCTTTGATACCAAGGCTTCCAGCACTGTGATCGTCGCTGAAAACCGCAAAGAGTTCGGTTCGAGCTATCAGCGTTACTGAGTCAAGCTACACCGTTCAGCTCCACCTGAACGCACTTTAAAAGCCCGGCGGATGCCGGGTTTTTTATTGGGCGGATGTTTATTGAATTCACGGAAACTATTGGGCCAATAGTGAGGTTGCTATTATCAGCTCACTTGATGTTTGGCATGAATAACGATGCTTTTTAATGGTGAGTCTGTCCGAATAAATTGGCTTCAACACAACGATTCATCCCAACTTACCGGAGAGAACATCATGAAAAAATCAATCGTCCTTGGCTTCGCACTTTCAGTTCTGGCGGCCACATCTGCCTTCGCCAGCCCACAGACCACCAGCGTCGGCCAGACTGTCTACCTTGCACCGACCTACATTCACGCCATCGCCATCGACACCAAAGTCGCTGACAAATCCAGCGCCAAAACCGTCGCCAGCCAGTCGACCAGCACCGTGATCGTCGCTGAAAACCGCAGCGAATTCGGCTCGCAGTACCAGCGCTACTGATTGCCGACACTCGGCAGTGAAATCAAAAGCCCGGCGGATGCCGGGCTTTTTGTTTGCGGTCTCACTCACCGCACCCCCAACCCCACCCGCATATCCGACCCGCTCGGCTGTTGATACAAACTCAACCCGAACTCCGGCAGCACTGCCAGCAGGTAATCGAAAATGTCCCCCTGAATCCGCTCGTAATCCACCCAACTGGTGGTGCGAGTGAAGCAGTAGATTTCCAGCGGCACGCCCTGAGCGGTGGCTTCCATCTGGCGGACCATGCAGGTCATGTCCGAATGAATGTCGGGGTGGCTCTTCAGGTAGGCCAACGCGTAGGCGCGGAAGGTGCCGATGTTGGTGATGCGGCGGCGGTTGGCGGACAACTCGGCGACATTGCCTTGTGCTTCATTCCAGGCTTTCAGCTCGGCTTTCTTGCGGCCTATGTAATCGGTGAGCAGGCGCACTTGGGTCAACTTTTGCTCCTCGGCATCGGCGACGAAACGCACGCCGCTGGCGTCGATGAACAGGCTACGTTTGATGCGACGACCACCCGCCTGCTGCATCCCGCGCCAGTTCTTGAACGACTCGGACATCAGGCGCCAAGTGGGGATCGAGACAATCGTCTTGTCGAAATTCTGCACTTTGACGGTGTGTAAGGTGATGTCCACCACGTCGCCATCGGCCCCGACTTGCGGCATTTCGATCCAGTCGCCCACGCGCAGCATGTCGTTGCTGGTCAGTTGTACGCTGGCGACGAACGACAGCAGGGTGTCCTTGTAGACCAATAGAATCACCGCCGACATCGCGCCAAGTCCCGACAGCAGCAACAGCGGAGAACGGTCGATCAGGGTGGCGACGATGATGATCGCGGCGAACACGTAGAGGATCATCTTCGCCAGTTGCACATAGCCCTTGATCGAGCGGGTACGAGCATGTTCAGTGCGTGCGTAGAGATCCAGCAGGGCGTTGAGCAGAGCGCCGACGGTCAGCATCAGAAACAGAATGGTGAACGCCAGTGCGATGTTGCCCAGCACATGGGCAGTGGTGGCGCTGAGGTCGGGCACCAGATTCAGGCCGAACTGGATGACCAGCGACGGCGTGACCTGCGCCAATCGATGAAAAACCTTGTTGTGAAGGAAGTCGTTGATCCAGAACAGCGCAGGCTGGCGCCCCAGCGCCTTCATGGCGTACAGAATCACGAAACGCATCAGACGACCCAATGCGAGCGCTGCGACCAACAACATCAGCAGGCCCAAGCCGGTGCGCAGCATGGGCTGGTGTTCGAGCACGTCCCAGAGTGACTGAATGCGCAGCCAGAGTGATGAAGTGTCCATGGACGCAAGTTCTCCTGCAGAAAAAAGGCGCGATTAAATCATTGATGAGCGCAACAGTGCTGCAAAGGGCAAATCCGGAAACAAAATGCCCCCGTTGAGCTAAAGAAACTCGGCGAAAGCCGCTTAAACCGGTAACCTATGCGACTGTTTTTTTGCACACCGCCGAGGTAACACCCGTGTTCTCCCAATTCGCCCTGCACGAACGCCTGCTCAAAGCCGTGGCCGAACTCAATTTCGTCGAGCCTACGCCTGTGCAAACAGCGGCCATTCCGCTGGCGCTGGAGGGGCGTGACCTGCGGGTGACGGCGCAAACCGGCAGCGGCAAGACTGCCGCATTTGTATTGCCGATGCTCAATCGTCTGATTGGCCCGGCCAAAGTCCGTGTCGACATTCGTGCAGTCATCCTGTTGCCGACCCGTGAGCTGGCCCAGCAGACCCTCAAGGAAGTCGAGCGGTTTTCGCAGTTCACCTTCATCAAGGCCGGCCTGATCACGGGCGGCGAAGATTTCAAGGTACAGGCCGCCATGTTGCGCAAGGTGCCGGACATCCTGATCGGTACGCCGGGCCGCCTGCTGGAGCACCTGAATGCGGGCAACCTGGACCTCAAGGAAGTCGAACTGCTGGTCCTCGACGAAGCCGACCGCATGCTGGACATGGGCTTTGCCGAAGACGTCGAGCGTCTGGCCAACGAATGCGCCAACCGTCAGCAGACGTTGCTGTTCTCGGCGACCACCGGAGGTTCGGGCCTGCGCGAGATGATCGCCAAGGTGCTGAAAGATCCGCAGCATTTGCAGGTCAACAACGTCAGTGAACTGGCCGAGGGCGTTCGTCAGCAGATCGTGACCGCCGACCACAACGTGCACAAAGAGCAGATCCTGCACTGGCTGTTGGCCAACGAGACCTATCAGAAGGCGATCATTTTCACCAACACCCGCGCCATGGCGGACCGCATTTACGGTCGTCTGGTGGCGCTGGAGTACAAAACCTTCGTACTCCACGGCGAAAAGGATCAAAAAGACCGCAAACTGGCGATCGACCGTCTGAAGCAGGGCGCGGTGAAGATTCTGGTGGCCACCGACGTGGCGGCCCGTGGTCTGGACGTCGAAGGTCTGGACATGGTCATCAACTTCGATATGCCGCGTACCGGTGACGATTATGTTCACCGCATCGGCCGTACCGGTCGTGCAGGCGCTGAAGGGCTGGCGGTGTCGCTGATCACCCACGGCGACTGGAACCTGATGTCGAGCATCGAGCGCTACCTGAAGCAGAAGTTCGAGCGTCGCACCATCAAGGAAGTGAAAGGCAGCTACACGGGGCCGAAAAAGGTCAAGGCTTCCGGCAAGGCAGCGGGCACCAAGAAGAAAAAAACCGACGGCAAGAGCGACAAGAAAAAAGCGCTCGCCAAGGCACCGACCAAACGCAAGTCGACCAACCGCCCGAAAGCCGAGTCGCTGGTGAGCCAGGACGGTATGGCGCCGCTGAAGAAGCGTGTGGTGCGCCCGCCGGTTTCTGAGTAAGCCTGAAGTGCTGTGATGCCCCCCTGTGGGAGCGAATTTATTCGAGAGACGTCGGTTCAGTCGATAGAAATGTGTCGTCTGATAAACCGTATCGCGAATGAGTTCGCTCCCACAGCGCGATCTTCATCCCCCTCCTGTTTCTCCCCGGCCACAACCGCTCAGCGAATCCGCTGAACGCCCTCAACCCGCCCCGGTCACACCTCCAGAGCACCAAACCCGCTGGCCGGACGTCACGGGTAACCCTCGTTGTGGAGGTTCAGACATGGCTGACAAATACGATTGGGATTTGATCGAACGCCTGCTGCACGAAGTGCAGAACAGCGCCGGCAAACCGTTTGCGCCGCGTAAGTATGCTGAAGAACATGCTGCCGCCAGAGCCGCAGAAGGCGAAAGTACGGGCGATCTGGATGCGTTGAAAATGCAGGCGGCCGATCTGGAGGCGTTGCTGTTCAAGCGCGGGTTCATCGAGTCGAGGCCCGAAGACGAGGGCGGCAATGGCGAAAACTTCGTCCTGACCCCGCGCGGATCGAGCCTGCTGGCAATGATCGACAGCAGCATTCCCGGCAATGCGCCGCCGCGTCAGGTGCTGGATGAGGAGGGAGATGCACTGGACCCGGATACGTTCGACCGGATATCGGCCCATGCGCAGGTGGCGCCTGGTGCTATCTGATGGGTGAGAGATTTTGTGTTGTCTGGTCAACTGCATTCGCTACCCAGTTGGCTCTCACAAAGAAAGATCGCACCGAATCCAGACTTTTTTTTGACGCTTAACCTGTGGGAGCCGGCTTGTTGGCGAATGCGTTTGTTCGGCGCATGCGATGTCGACTGACACATCGCCGTTCGCCAGCAAGCCGGCTACAGGGAGGGACGATGCATAACGACTGCGTTCACGACGCTTTCCCGGCGCCTTTCAGGCACGCCAGATTAGTAAAGTCCTCCCGTACATCCGCAATTTTCTCCAACAGCTTTTGGCGTTGATCAGGCGAGCTTTGCGCCATCAAATCCGCAATCAATGAAATTGCCGCCTGTTCGGTGCGGTCGTACGCTGCCCGGTATTCCGGCGTCCAGAATGTCTCTCGGTCCTGCAGCAACTTCGCGATTTTCTGATCGAAATCCGGCGCGGCCCGCTGTTTGACGGCGCTGACCAGCAGCGATTGCCAATGCGCCCGGTTATCGATCCACAGACGATTCTGTTCGCCCAGCGACGTTGACCATTGCATCACACGTTCCCGCTGCACGGGACTCAGTTTGCCGATCCAGGGGCTCAAGCGTTTTTCCATGCGCTGGGCGCGCTCCTTGATCTGCTGATCCAATGGCTGATCGACATAGTCCGACTCATGTTTGCGCAGGTCTTTGTCAAACGTCGCTTGCATTTCTCCCACCTGCTGATCGTTGAGTTGACGCAGCAAGTCGACGGCGGTGGGCGTGATTTCCCGAGAGACGGTGGCGATGGCCTCCCGGGCTTCGGCGGTGCGGGCGCGGAGCTGTTCTTCGTTGACTTGGTTGGTTTGAACCATGCCCTGCAAGCGATCGAGCCAGGTCAGATAGCCGGGGATCTGCGTGGTGCAGTGCCAGTTCAGATGTTCCTTGAGGCGCTCATCGAGCCAGTCCTTTTGGGTGGCGTTCATGTCCAGATAGTCGTTGAGCGACCATGGGATGATCAGGTCCAGATGGCGATACGTCAGACCAATCTGGTTGCAGCCTGCGACGAACACCAAGCACATCCACCACGAAATACAGGCCTTTAACACGGTACGCATGACAGCTCCTTGCTGGTTCGTCTCCCAGTTATAGAGGCAATCAGGCGACGCCGGTTCAGCCGATCAGAACAATGAACGCACCAGCTTGAGCGTCACAGCACCTTCACACTGGCTGTTGTGGCCGCTGTAGGCGCTGCAATCGGCGCCGCTCAGGCTTGAACCGCTATACATCAGGTTCATGTCCATCCCCAGCCAGGAACGCGAGATGTTGAAGGACCAGTCGTTGTAGCCGCTGACCAGGCCGCCGCCATCGATGGTGGTCGGGGTGTCGAGCTGATGATTGCCGTATTGCATGCGCAGGTCCATTCCTAGCCAGGACAAAGCCCCAAGGTCGAGAAACAGCGTGCTGTCCTGGCGTCCGGCGTCTGCACTGACAGCCGTGCCGATACGGCTGTCGAAGATACGAAATCCGGCGTACAGCTCATGGCTGTCGATCTGGCTGGTATTGGGGTAGCTGTAGCGAATGACCCCTAATTCATAGCCCAGGGTTTGGTCGAAAGGCTTCTTGAAACCCATGTAGGAATCGAGCTCCAGCGTGCTGTCCGGCATGAGACCTGCGCTGGGGGACCACTGGCCGAAGTAGAAACCGCTGTCGTGGGTCAGGTCCAGCCCGCCGTGAAACTTCGAATCGCCCGTGCTGGGCGTGACCAACCCCTGAGCCATGCTACGGCTGGGGGTCGTGCCGAGTTTGAGGCTGAAATCACCCAGCTCCCGCTCCATGACTTGAGCATTGGCCGTCTGGTACGTGAACAGCGCGCAGAGGAACGCCGCCCCGGTGCAGCGAGGCGCGCCACGCAAAAAATAGCGAGCATAAGGCATGCTTCACTCCTTTCAGGTTCAGAGGAGTGGATCGAAGGTGTCGTATCGAAATGCCGAACAGCTCGATAGGAACCGCGAGCTAGAGCCTCGCAAGCATACCGGTGTGAGCGGGTATGAACAGACCGTTGGTCGATTGGTTGCAGAAAAATTGAACTTCGTGATCAGTTGTTCGGGGAAATCAGCTTGTTGACCACGATCAGCGCCTGTTGAAACGACGGGTAACCACTCTTCGCCACGTCCAGTTCGTCGTATTTCACGCGATACGCCCTGGCCTTTTCCTGATCCACCGAGCCTGACATCTGAGCCAGCAACGCGATGGCCAGCGGGTATTTACGGTTCGCCGAATCTTCCAGCATGCCGTGGACCTGATCACTTTCTGCATTCAGACGCAGCAGCAGGACAGCCTGATAAAACTCGGCTTCGCCGGTCTTGTCCTGGCGGGCAGCACGGTTCAACAGTGCGTTGGCCAACTCGTAGTTGTCCTGACGCCGTTCGTTGATGATCCATTTCGCCTGAAGCATGTCGTTCTGGTAAAGCAGGTAGTCTGCCCGGCAACCGCTGCCCACCGTGGACACATCACAACCGCGGCTCGCGCAGCCTCCCAGACCCAGCAAGAGCAGGGCGCCGAAAAACATCCATTTGTTCATATCGGTTTCCGCAATGACGTTGAGTGAACAGGCATCGTACGGTCTGTCGATTCGTTTTAAGCATGGGCAGCACAGGCGCACCAAGACGCAAGCTATGAAAAGACAGTAAAGCAGAGGTTTTGTGCGCGTGGTCGGGGAATCGTTCCGCTCGCGTTCATTCAGCACGTCGGGGCCGTTTGCCCCGTCCGCAACCTACCTCCAAAGTCGGGTAGAATGCCGCCCACGCATTGAGGGTATCTGGAAATGGCTTTAGTCGGGCGTTACAACAGTTTGCAAGTGGTGAAACATACGAGCTTCGGTTTGTATCTGGACGGCGGGCAGGACGGCGAAATCCTGCTGCCCAATCGTTATGTGCCCAAGGACGTGTCCAGCGAAGACGAAGACTGGGTCAACGTTTTCGTGTACCTGGACAGCGACGACAAACTGATCGCCACGACTGAAAAACCCAAGGTTCAGGTCGGTCAGTTCGCCAGCCTCAAAGTGGTTGAGGTCAACAGCATCGGTATTTTCCTGGACTGGGGATTGTCCAAGGATTTGCTGCTGCCGTACTCCGAAGAAAAGCGCCCGCTCAAGGCCGGTGACTATTGCGTGGTGCACGTCTATCTGGATAAACACAGCCGCCGCATCACGGCGACCACGCGTCTGGACCGCTATCTGGACAAAGCGCCGGTTAACTACACCGTCGGCCAGGAAGTGGACCTGTTGGTGGTGGAAGAAACCGCGATGGGTTTCAAGGCCATCATCAACAACAAACACTGGGGGCTGATTCACAAGAACGAAGTGTTCAAGTTCCTGCGTTCGGGCAAACAGGAAAAGGGATTCATCAAGGAAGTGCGCAGCGACGGCAAGATCAGCCTGAGCCTGCAGCCGGTGGGCGAACAACTGGCCACCGGCCTGAGTGCCCAGATTCTCGCTAAATTGCGTGAACACAATGGCGTGCTGCCGGTCAGTGACAAGAGCGACCCGGAGGTGATCAGCAACCTGTTCGGCGTCAGCAAAGGCAACTTCAAGAAAGCCATTGGCGGTTTGTACAAACAGGGGCAGATCGTGATTCACGCTGACCGGATCGAGCTGGTCTGACGTGTACCCGCTGCCCTTTGCGAGAGGGGCGGCATGAAACGGTTTATCTACGCATACCTGGCCACGCTCGTGGCCTTCGCAGTGCTCGACGGCATCTGGCTGGGCGTATTGATGGGGCCGACCTATCGCGCCTGGCTTGGGCCGTTGATGCTGGCTCAGCCCGTCATCCTTCCGGCCGTGCTTTTCTACCTGATCTACATCGTGGGCATCGTGCTGATTGGCGTGTTGCCCGGCCTTCATCGCGCAAGTTGGCGGCACGCAGTGGGACACAGCGCATTGCTCGGGGTGATGGCTTACGGCACGTATGACCTGACCAACTGGGCCACGTTGCAGGGCTGGCCGTCGCAACTGGCGCTGGTGGATTGGGTGTGGGGGACGTTTGCGTCGGGTGTGGCGGGGGCGGTGGGCTACCTGGCCGTTCGCAAACTCCGGGTTTAGAAGATTCCCTGTAGAAGATCGCCGTCGTTCAGACCACACGCGTCGCGCAGCAAACGCCGACCTCCTGTGGGAGCGAATTCATTCGCGATGCGGTGGTACATCCGGCAAAGATGCATTGCGCCGGACATCGATTCGCGAATGAATTCGCTCCCACAGGGACACAGGGGGGGGCAGCCGTTACTTCTGCACAAACCCCGCAAAACTCAAATTCGCGCCATTGGGGCGCATGTCTTTCAGGTACGAATCCTTGTCCGCTGACAGCTCCAGGCTGACCGTGGACTTGCGCTTGCCTTCGTTGCGGATGACCATGCCGTCTTTTTGCTCACGCAGGAATTTGGTCGTCACCTTCAGGTGAATCAACTCGTCGGTGCTCGGGTTGTGCAGCAGCAGGTGCAGCCACTCGTATTGACCGACCGCCAGGCGGCTCACCGGCAGGTCGAACCACCAGATGTTGCGCTTGTGGTCCAGGGTGGCGAAATGGGTGTTGTTGGTGCCCAGCACGGCGCCGCCCAGTTGCTCGTTACGGCGCGCGATGGCCTGCTGCTTGTTGATTTTCATAGGGTTCCTGTGTGGCTCTTGCTCATGAGCCTGTTGCGTGAGCCTGAGTGTGCATCGGGTGATTGCAGGATAGGCCCGGTCTGGCTCGGCCGCGCATTCTCCGGGGTTGCCGGGCAAACATAAAGCCCTGTCGTCGAAACGTGTGGTTACAGACGCATGAAACCGCTCGGAAAATAGTTGAAACTCTTGGAAACGTCGGTCGGTCAATCCTGTGTCGAGGTGATGACACCTTATTTTCTGAACTGGAGAATTCTCATGAGCAGCACCACCGATAAAGTCAAAGGCATGGCCAACGAAGCTGTAGGCAACGTCAAGCAAGGCGTGGGCAAGGCCACCGGCAACGATAAACTGCGCGCTGAGGGTAAGGCCCAGGAGTTGAAAGGTGAGGCCCAGCAAGCTGTCGGCAAAACCAAGGATGCCGTGAAAAAAGGCGTCGATAAGGCCTGAGGGGCTGTTCGTTCGGGTTTTGCACGCCTGAAACGATGATGTCGGCAAGCATTGGCGGCCATCCTGTGATGGCCGTTATTGTGTCTGGTCAAGACCCGTCCGAGACATGCTGAAACGTCCCGGCCATGGCAAAAGTGCTTAACTCTCTGTAAAACCCCCGCGCTTGTGAGGGGGCACACGGAATTTCAAAGCGTTTGCCCGCTCGTATAGGTGAATGTGTTTCAGATACGTCTACGTCGCGAAAGGAGACGCCATGATATTCCCGGATTTGCGCCAGTTACGTCTGACGACGGTGCTGGTCAGAACGGTCAAAGAGTTTCTCGACGACGAGATGTCGACCTACGCCTCGGCGCTGGCTTATCAGATGCTGTTCTCGCTGTTCCCGTTCCTGTTGTTCCTGATCGCACTGATCGGTTTTCTGCACCTTCCCGATTTTTTCAGCTGGCTGCGTTTGCAGTCGGAACTCGTCTTGCCGCCTGTGGCGCTGGACCAGGTCAACCCGGTGATCGACAAGTTGCAGCAATCCAAGGGCGGGTTGCTGTCGATCGGTATCGTCATTGCGCTGTGGAGTGCGTCGGCCGGTGTGCGCCTGATGATGAGCGCGATGAACGCGGCGTACGACGTGGTCGAAGAGCGTCCCGTGTGGAAGCGCATTCCGCTGTCGGTGCTGTACACCGTGGGCTTTGCCGGGATGCTGTTGGCGGCTGCGGCGCTGATGGTCACGGGACCGGTGGTCATGAACTGGCTCGCCGCGCAGATCGGCATGGAAGAGTTCATCGTCACCTTGTGGACCGTCCTGCGCTGGCCGGTGATCATCCTGCTGCTGATGATTTCCGTGGCGATGATGTATTACGTCATGCCTGATGTTGAGCAGGAGTTCCGTTTCATTTCGCCCGGTTCGGTGCTGGCGGTGGTGGTGTGGATTCTCGCGTCGTTGGGCTTCGCCTGGTATGTGAAGACCTTCGCCAACTATGACGCCATGTACGGCAGCATCGGGGCGATCATTGTGTTGTTGCTGTATTTCTACATCTCGGCGTCGGTATTGCTGCTGGGCGCTGAAATGAATGCGGTGATCGAGCACATGTCGGCGGAGGGCAAGGACAAGGGCGAGAAAGTTCAGGGAGACGGCGGCAAAGACGCGGACCCTGAGGTGGCCTACGAGAAACAGCATGTTTCCGGACTCGGACGCAACCATAGTCATGACCACGACGATTATCAGCAGCCGATGCAGGGCCTTGAAACCGACAAGTCCTGATCGACACTCCTGTTCGGTACTGTGGCAGCATGCGCTTCTGTCCGGCGCATTCGCCCTCTCGAAAGGTTCTGCCATGATTCGTGAAATTCTGAAAATGGGTGATGAGCGTTTGCTGCGCATCGCGCCACCTGTGCCCGAATCGATGTTCGGCTCTGGCGAGCTGAAAAGCCTGATCGACGACATGTTCGAAACCATGCGCAGCGTCGGCGGCGTTGGCCTGGCGGCGCCGCAGATTGGCGTCGACCTGCAACTGGTGATCTTTGGTTTCGAGCGCAGTGAACGTTATCCGGATGCTGAAGCCGTGCCGCAGACAATCCTGCTCAACCCGTTGATCACGCCACTGGAGCCGACACTGGAAGAGGGCTGGGAAGGCTGCCTTTCGGTGCCCGGCCTGCGCGGGGTGGTTGAGCGTTACGAGCACATTCGCTATGAAGGCTTCGACCCCGATGGCAAGGCGATCCAGCGCGTCGCCCGAGGTTTTCATGCGCGGGTGGTGCAGCATGAATGCGATCACCTGATCGGGCGCTTGTACCCGTCACGGGTCAAGGATTTCAGCCGGTTTGGCTTCACCGAAGTGCTGTTCCCCGACATGGACCCGAATGCGGATGATTGAGGGCTGCATTCGCCACCCAGTTGGCTCCGAGAGTGATTGCGCCGAATCCAGATTTTTTGTTCGACGCTGAATTTGTGGGAGCCGGCTTGCTGACGAAAGCGGTATGTCAGCTACCACCTCGTCAACCGGCACACCGCTTTCGCCGGAACGCCGCCCGCACCAGAGGCGGCTCCCACAGGGGGATGCCTATTTCGCGGGCTTCACAAACCGCAATGTCATGCGATCCGACTCACCAATCGCCAGATATTTCGCCTTGTCCTGCTCACCCTTCACCAATGCCGGAGGCAAGGTCCAGACGCCGTCCGGGTAGTCCTTGGTGTCTTTCGGATTGGCGTTCACTTCACTTTCTCCCGCCAGCTTGAAACCCGCTGCCTGCGCCAGTTTCACGACGTAATCGGTGGGCAGGTAGCCATTCTTCTCGTTGTCTTTGGCGGTGGTGCCTGGCCTGGCTCGGTGATCGACCACGCCCAGCGTGCCCCCCGGTTTGAGCACGGTGTAGAACGCCTTGAACGTCGCCGCCTCGTTCCCTGCATCGACCCAGTTGTGCACGTTGCGGAAGGTCAGCACGGTGTCGGCCGAACCAGGTTTGCCGAAGACCGGGGCTTTGGGCGCGTATTCGACGACCTCCACCTTGCCGTAATGCACAGGATCCGCTGCGTATTTCTGCTTGAGGCTGTCGGCGGACTTCTTCGCGTAGGCACTCTCTGCCGGGTCAACGATGGCCGCGACGTACTGCCCTTTGTCCTTGAGCAACGGGGCCAGCAGCTCGCTATACCAGCCGTTGCCGGGGGTGATTTCGATGACCGTCTGATCGGTGCGCACGCCAAAGAATTGCAGCGTCTGTTCCGGATGGCGGTACTGATCGCGCGCGGCATTTTGCGGCATCCGCCAGTCGCCTTTGAGCACGGTGGCAAATTGTTCGTGACTGATAGTGGAGGAGGGGGTGACCGTTGTGGCAGCAGCGGCCAGACCCGATCCAAAAAGTGCGGTGAGGGAGAAAGCCAGAAGCGTCGGTTTCATCGGTGTTCCGTTCATCGGCTGAAAGTGATGAGCGACCCTAGCACGCGAGCGTGAGCCGTGGATGGCACATTTGGTTTGGTGGTTGGCACAAATGGATCTAAGCACGCGCCAGCGCCAGCAGGGGTTTGGTCTGTTGATAGCGGGCCAGGCGATCAGCGAGTTCCCGGGGCAACTCGCCTGCTTCGGTAAAACCACAGCGCTGATAAAACACCCGAAGATCCGGATCACAGAACAACCAGACCGGGCCATCGATGGCACCGATTGCGGCCTCGATCAGCGCCACGCCGATGCCCTGTCCCCGCTGATCCGGCGCCACGAACACGCCGGTCAACCAATGGCCTGTCTCGACTGGCGTCAGGCACAGCGCTGCCACGATCTCCAGATCTTTTGCCACCCACATCTGCGCCTCGCCCCGAGCGCGCATGCCCGAGCGATGGGTTTTGTAGAACTTCTCCAGCAGCGGGCGCTGAAGCGACGGGAGAGGCTGAAACTGCATGACCGGTGGCTCGTGTTCACGTTCGGGTGTTCGTTCTACCGTCATAACCAATCGATCTACAAGGTTCTTCGCCGCCAATGCACATAGGGTTATCAGCCCGATGCAGGAGCGGCCATGGCCCATTACCTCGACAACGCCCAACGCGAAGACATTGTCCGTCTGCGTGAGCGGTTCACTGGCCGTACGGAATGGCCGACCTGGCTGCTGTTGATCGGCGTGTACGGCGCCTGGCCAGTTCTGTTATCGCTCAGCCCCCGACTGGGCGTCTGGCCGACCACGGCGTTGCTGATTCCGTTGACCGTACTGTGGATGTCGTTGCAGCACGAGTTGCTGCACGGTCATCCGACCCGCCGGCCCGCGCTGAACAAACTGTTGGGCTATGCGCCGTTTGCGGTCTGGTATCCCTACACGCTGTATCGCGACACGCACTTGCAGCACCACCACGACGAAGACCTGACCGTTCCCGGCCTCGACCCGGAAAGCCGTTACTTGAGTCAGTCCCGTTGGGCGCAGACCGGCCCCGTGATGCGTGTTTTGCGTTGGCTCGACAAGACACCGCCGGGCAGGCTGGTGTTCGGTGTGCCGCTGGCGTTAAGCAATTTGCTGGCCGGTGAGTCGGTGCGACTGATTCGCGGCGATCGTGAGGCGTGGGCGATGTGGGCGACCCATGGGCTGTGTCTGGTGCTGATGTTCACGTTCATCGAGCACTACAGCGCGTTTTCGAGCCTGCATTACGTGCTGCTGGTCAGCGTGCCTGCGCTGGCGATTTCCATGGTGCGTTCCTATTACGAGCACCGGCCAGCCGAGCATTCGCACCAACGCACGGTGATCAACGAGGCGTCCTGGCCCTGGCGCTGGCTGTTCCTCAATCTCAACCTGCATCTGGTGCATCACGACTTGCCGGGGCTGGCCTGGTATCACATTCCCACGGTGTATCACGCTCGTCGGGAGCAGTGGCTGGCGCGCAGCGGTGGTTTTCGAGTGGCCGGTTATGGTGAACTGTTTCGCCGTCACAGCTTCAACCCTGTGGACAGCCCACAGCACCCTCACGTCTAACGCCGGTCTCGCCCATGGCTCAAGGTTTCGCGGAATTAATGATGTATGTTGCCCCTGAGCGGGTGCGTCAGGCTCAGGAGCAATGGCTGGGCCGTGTACTGCAATTGCTTGCAGTCGAGCGTCTTGATGCCCAGGGGGTAGACCTCAAACAGCTCTGGCGCTCGCCCCGACTGCTGATCACGCAGACCTGCGGTTATCCGCTGATGACGCAATTGCGGGGGCAGGTGCAGGTTGTGGGGCGTCCGGTCTATGTCCTGCCGAACAGCGCCGGGGGCAATCACTGCAGCCTGATCGTGGCGCGCGCGGACGATCCTCGGCAGCGACTTGAAGATTTCCGGGGCAGCCATGGGCTGCTCAATTCACGAGACTCCAACTCCGGCATGAACCTGTTTCGCCACGTATTGGCGCCGTTGCAGCGCGACGGGACGTTCTTCGGCCATGTGTCGTTGACCGGCGGACATCGCAACAGCCTTGCGGCGATCAAGGCCGGGCAGGGTGATCTGGCGGCCATTGACAGCGTGACCTTCGATTACCTGGTGCGAGACCAGAGCGATGAAGTCGTCGGCATCAAGGTTATCGGGCGCACGGCATTCGGGCCTTGTCTGCCTTACATCACGTGTATCGACGAAGGTGGCGAGGTCATCCGGTTGGCGATGAATCAGGCATTGACGGACTTGCCAGAGGTGGCGCAGGTGTTGGCAATCAGCGAGGTCATACCCGCGAGCGAGGCGGATTATCAGGTGTTGCTCGATTATCAACACCAGGCAGAGGCGGCGGGTCTGGTTGTCCTGTAGCGGCTCTATATTTCCTTATGGTCTATTTGAATCGTTTTTAATTATTTTTTATCGCATAACCACCTTGCTAGCATGGCCCTACCGGACCACCGGACAGAACAATAAAACCATGCAAGGGAAGTGTTATGTCTGGCGCCGATCCGTCCCATCGCCAATACCTCAACGATCTTTTTCAGCGTGATTACGTCTGGTTGTGCGAGCGCCTTCGTCGTCGCGTGGACAGCGCGCAGAGCGCCGAAGACATTGCGTCCGACACCTTCGTGCAATTGCTGACCTCGCCCAATGTGGTTCCAATACGGGAGCCGCGCGCGCTGCTCACCACCATCGCCAACCGGCTGATTTTCCAGCGCTGGCGACGTCGAGATCTGGAGCGCAAACACCTTGAGGCGCTGGCGACGGAGCGAGAGGCAGAACCCTCAACGCCTGAAGATCGTGTCGCTGCATGGCAAACCCTGGACCGCATCGATCAGCGTCTGGACCGCCTGCCACTGAAGATCAAAACCACCTTCCTGCTCTCGCGCAGCGTCGGTCTGACCTACCCTGAAATCGCGACCCGGCTGGGCATCTCCTCGCGCTCAGTCAGCGATTACATGGAAAAAGCTGAAACCTGCTGCCAACGCGCGTGTCTGGAATGAAGCGCGTGCTGTGCTAAACCCAATCAGCGTTCCCCTTTTTGAGCCACGAGAGACCTTCATGACATCGATCAAACACCTGCTCGGCGGCTCGCTGCTGGCACTGGCGGTCCTGACGCAGCCTGCGCACAGCGCGGAAAAGGCTGCACCGATCCACTTTGGCGACATCACTTGGGAGAGCGGCAGCCTGATCACCGAGATCCTGCGCACCATCGTGGAAAAGGGCTACGGCTACCCGACCGACAAACTGCCGGGCAGCACCGTGAGCCTTGAGGCAGCGCTGGCCAAGAACGACATTCAAGTGATCGGTGAAGAGTGGGCAGGACGCAGCCCCGCTTGGGTCAAGGCCGAGGCGGAAGGCAAAGTGTACGGCCTGGGCGATATCGTCAAAGGCGCGACCGAGGGTTGGTGGGTGCCGGAATTCGTCATCAAGGGCGACCCGGAGAAGGGCATCAAACCCCTGGCCCCGGACCTGAAATCGGTGGCGGACCTGCCCAAATACAAAGACGTGTTCAAAGACCCGGAATCGCCTGACAAAGGCCGCTTCCTCAACAGCCCGACCGGCTGGACCTCGGAAATCGTCAACACTCAAAAACTCAAGGCCTACAAGCTCAACGACAGCTACGTGAACTTCCGCACCGGCTCGGGCGCGGCACTGGACGCGGAAATCGCTTCGTCGATCCGGCGCAACAAGCCGGTGCTGTTTTACTACTGGTCGCCGACGCCGCTGTTGGGTCGCTTCAAACTGATCAAGCTCGAAGAGCCGCCGTTCAATGAGGCGGCATGGAAGACGCTGGCTGACGCCAAAAACCCGAACCCGATTGGCTCCAGCTCCCTCGCGGCGCACCTGGCCATTGGTGTGTCGGAGCCGTTTCACAAGCAGTACCCGGAACTGGTCAGCTTCTTTGAAAAAGTCGACCTGCCTATCGATCAACTGAACAAGACGCTGGGCGAGATGAGCGAGAAGCGCCTGGAACCGAGCGATGTGGCCAAGACTTTCCTCAAGGATCATCCGGACATCTGGAACCCGTGGGTACCTGCGGAGGTGGCGAAGAAGGTCAGCGCCAGCCTGTAACGCGCATGTCTTTTCAACCTTGGCCCATTTGCGCGGTCTGAACACCGAATGCGACAGGATCGTGACGATTCACGTCCTTTCAGGCCCGGATGACTGGCAAACGCTTGTTCACCTGCTAGTTTCACCCGGGCAGTCAGTGCGTTGATCACCGATGTGAAGTCGCCGGGGAGAGGACATGGGATATAGCAGATCGGCTGCGTGGACGGGATTGAATACGGCCCTGCTGAGCCTGTTGCTCGCGCTGCCGTTGGTCACGCGGGCCGAGGAGAGCGCGTCGCCGCCTGCCGCGCCCCCCAGTGCGCTGGCGTTCGTGCAGGATCGCCATCTGGGCGAAAGCCTTGGCTGGTTGGGGTATCAGGTGGCCTCGCGCACAGTCACCTTCACCACGATTGTCGACGCGGTCGGACGTACCAAAGCCCAGGAGATCGTTCAGGACGAGCTTCAGTATCTGCAACCCCAATATCAACAGGAGTGGGACCGTAATCTTGCGGCGGCCTACGCGGCCTCTTTCACCCCTGAAGAACTCACCGCCCTCGATGTCGGGGACCCGCCACCCGACATCGCCAACAAATTCCGCACCAAGCAGCGTGACGTTGGGCTGGACATGAAGAACCGGTCCAGTGAGCTGCTCAAGGTCTACGTGTCGACAGCACTGGACAACGCTCTGAAAAAAGCCAAGCCTTGACGCTTGCGTCCCTTAACCGGGGCGCGCGAGGCATTCGTTTTGATCGACACGGGAAGGAGAGACCATGGACCCATTCATGCAGGCGGCCATCGACGAGGCGCAAAAGGGACTGGACGAGGGCGGCATTCCGATTGGTTCAGTGATCGTTCACGACGGCAAAATCATTGGTCGCGGCCATAACCGCCGGGTTCAGGAAGGCAGCGCGATCAAGCACGGGGAAATGGACGCCTTCGAAAATGCCGGACGCCAGCCTGCGAAGGTGTACCGCGAGGCGACGCTCTACACCACACTCTCGCCTTGCGCGATGTGCAGCGGAGCGATTCTGTTGTATGGCATTCGCAAAGTGATCGTTGGAGAGAACGAGACGTTCATGGGCGAAGAAGAATTGCTGCGCTCACGGGGCGTGCAGGTGGACGTGGTGCATAACGCGACCTGTATCGGCCTGATGAAGCAGTTCATCGCTGACAAGCCCGAGTTGTGGAATGAGGATATTGGGGAATAACAGCACAATTGGTAGCGCTGAGATTTCTGTGGGAGATTCTATGTTGCCTGATCAAGCGCGTTCGCCACCCAGTTGGCTCCCACAAGGACCGCGTCGGACCCATGCCTGATGTTCGACGCCGAACCTGTGGGAGCCGGCTTGCTGGCGAAAGGGGTACATCAGACACGCATCTGTTGACTGACACACTGCTTTCGTAAGCAAACGGAGCGCCGCCCGGCCGGCTCCCACAACGGGAAATGCATTGTTCTCAATCCAGCCGCAACGTCGAATTGAACTGGCTGATCGCGTCCACCACATGCCGCGACCCCTGCTGGATCTCCAGAATCACTTCTCCCGCCTCATGCGCCAGCTCGACCCCGGTGCCGGTTCGGCTCAGACTCGATTGCATGCTCGACACCGCGCTCTTGGCCAGTTCGTTGTTCTGCCTGACCACATCGACGATTTCCACCGTGGCCTTGCTCGTTCGCGCCGCCAGCCCTCGCACTTCGTCGGCCACCACGGCAAACCCGCGCCCGTGCTCTCCGGCGCGGGCCGCTTCGATGGCCGCGTTCAAGGCCAGCAGGTTAGTCTGGTCGGCGATGCTGCGAATGGTCTGAACGATGGTAGCGATGACCTCCGACTGCTTGTTCACCGCGTCGATGCTGCGCGCCGCTTCGTTGAGGTCGCTGGAGATTTGCTGGATCACGTCCACGGCCTGTTGCACCACGCTCGAACCCTTCTGCGCGCAGGCGTCGGTGTGCACGGACGTGTCATGCGCCGTGGTGGCGGCATTGCGCTGCACGGTCACTTGCTCAGTGATGTCGCTGGCGAACTTCACGACTTTGTAGAGTCGGCCTTTGACGTCGAACAACGGGTTATACGTGGCTTCCAGGTACACCGTTTGCCCCAGCTTGTTCACCCGCTCGAAACGATGTGAGTGATATTCGCCGCGATTGAGCGAGGCCCAAAACGCCTTGTACGCCGGGGAGTCGACTTCTTCGCGGGTGCAAAAGATGCTGTGGTGATGGCCCACCACCTCATCGAGCGTGTAGTGCATGGTGCGCAGGAAGTTTTCGTTGGCCGTGATGACCTTGCCATCCGGCGCGAACTCGATCATTGCCATGGAGCGGCTGATGGCGTCGATCATGCTCTGGTTTTCGTGATCCTTGTAGGCGCGATCAGTGATGTCGGACGCGACCTTGATCACGCTCTGCACCACGCCGTCGTTGTCGTAGACCGGCATGTAACTGGCTTCCAGCCAGATTTCGCGGCCGGACTTATCCAGCCGCATGACCTCGCCGCACAGCGGCTCGCCACGTGCCAGATCGCGCCACAGCTTGGTGTAGGCGTCGCTGTCGCAGAACGCCTTTTCGCAGAAGATCCGGTGATGTTTGCCCACCAGTTCGCCGGGTTGATACCCCATGGTCAGGCAGAAGTTTTCGTTGGCGTCGAGAATGATCCCGTCGGGGGTGAATTCGATCATCGCCATGGAGCGGCTGATCGCTGCCAGCTTGGCCTTCGATTGGCACAGCGCGGCGGTGGAAACCTGCAATTCGTATTCGACGGCTTTGCGGTGTGAATTGAACATCTGCCACCTACCTCACGTCCCTGGTCGATGAGTGCTGCCACTCGCCCGCAGGCCCGGAATTCGAGGCCATTGGGCGATTGCTCAGAGCATAGACAAGGGCAGGCGGGTTGCAATCCGAATAGTGGCTATTTCACATTCGATTGCGGGGACGCCGATCAGCGGCCAGTCACGGCTGCGGTTTTGCCGTGCCAAAAAGCTGCACCTGCTGCAATTCGCCATCCTGCTCGATCAGACGCAGGGGGGCCGTGCCACCGGGCATCACCACCTCCACCAGACCTTCGCTCACCCAGCCGCAGAGCCACGCCGCCGACGCCACTGCGCTGGCACTGGTGCCCGACGAGGCCGTTGGTCCTTCGCCGCGCTCGAACACCCGGGCCATGACGCGGTTCGGCTCGACCTTCGTTGCCCATTGCAGATTCACGCCCGCAGGGCAGGGGTCGCCTTCCCCGAACTCACCCTGCGCGAAGGCGATGCGGGTGAGGGCGTCATTGAGCGGGTTTTCATGCAACTGCTCGAAAGTGGGCAGCGACGCGGTGTCTGCCACCAGCGTGACGCAATGCGGATTGCCTACCCTGACGAACGCGCTGGTGTGCCAGTCGGGATGCAGACGGGCGAGACGTTCGACGCGATTGACTGAGGCAGCGCCGAGCACAGCAGCGCTCACGCCAGATCCTTTGGCTCCCACCGCGGCAGGGCCGAACCCTGGCGCGCCGATGTCCAGCCAGAAGCCTGAAACGCCGTCGATGGTCGCAGGAACAACCTCGGTGGGCGAGGGGCTGATGGCGTCGTCATGGTCGTGATGCACGCGCAGGGTGAAACCACCCTCTTTCGGCGTCAGGCCCGAGTCGGCCAGCGACTGCGAAAAAATCGTCAGCCCGTTGCCACTGCGTTCAGCCAGTGTGCCGTCGGTGTTGACGATCAGCACGTCGAAGGGCGCCGACTGCTGAAAGGGTCCCACCAACAAACCGTCCGAACGATGCGCCTTGCTGCCCGCAGGGCGTGCACCTTCGGGCCAGTCACAGATTGCTGCCACGGCCTGAGGCGCCCAGCTTTGACGGGATTGAGCCGCTTGGGCCGCCGATGCGGGAACGTTGATGCCCATCGAACGCAGGGTTTCGGGGGAAGTCACAGCGTAGATATTGCCGCGTGCATCGTAGAAAAGGGCCATGGTGGGTCCGGTGTTGGGGGGAAGGGCTGCATTAAATCACGCAGTTCAGGCTGACGCCGATCCCACAGGTTCGGCGTCGAACATCAGGCATGGGTCCGACGCGGTCCTTGTGGGAGCCAACTGGGTGGCGAAAGCTGTTAATCAGGCAACATAGAGTCTCCCACAGCGGGAAATCGGTAGCTCAGGTAGTCACACCACCAACGTCAACCACGCCGAGACCACCAACAGCAGCGCCATGGCCTGATTGAAGCGTTTCATGCTGTGGGCCGAGCGGCAGAATTTCGCGGCGCTGACGCCTAGATAGGCCCAGGCGCTCATGCACGGGATCGACACCAGAAAGAACAACGCAGACAGCCACATCACCCGCAACATCCGGTCGGCGTCGGTCCCGGCGAACACGCTGATCACCGCCACGGCCATCATCCAGACTTTGGGGTTGATCAGTTGCAAACTGGCGGCGCTCCACAGGCCAAGACGTGGCCCGTTGCCGGTTTTTTCAGGGTCGATGGCTTCGGCGGGGGCACTGAAGATTTGCCACGCCAGCCATGTCAGCCAGGCGATGCCGATCCACGACATCACGGTCTGGATTTGCAGATGGCGCGCCAGCACGTCGCCCAGTCCCGTGCCGACCATCAGCACCAGCAACGCGGCGCCGCCGCAGGCGCCCAGCACGATGGGCAAGGTGCGCAGTAGGCCATGCCGGGAGCTGTTGGTCAGCACCAGAATATTGGTCGGTCCGGGGGTGATGGAGGCGACGAACGCAAACAGCAGAAAAGGCAGAAAGGTTTCCATGGGTGACAACTCGGCAGCGATTGATCAGACGTTGATGATCGCGGCGAGGAGGTTGTCAGTCTGGAATATTTGAGCAGCGCCTGCGGTAGTCGGCGGGCGTCATGCGGTAGGCGCGCTGAAACCAGCGCCCCATGTGGCTCTGGTCGGCGAAGCCCAATGCGGCGGCGACACTGACGGGCAGTTCGCCACGGGCGAGCAAGCGACGGGCGCGGCTCAGGCGCAACTGGATCAGGTAGGCGTGAGGCGCAAGACCGAACGCCGCCTTGAAGGCCCGGGTCAGGCGAAAACGGTCGACACCGGCCGCGTGCGCCAGATCGTCCAGGCCGATGTCCTGATGCATATGACTGTGCAGATAATCCCGTGCGCGTTGCGCCACCAAGGGCAAGCGCGGATCGGGGCTGATCAGTGTGCGCCAGCGCAGATGGCGGGTCAGCGTCGATAACAGATCATCCAGCGCGGTTTGGCGCACGATCAGCAATTCATCGCTGTGCAACGCTTCGAAGGCGTTGGCCGTGGCGATGGTCAGACGGCGATCATCAGCCAGCGTCGCGGCGACACTCAGTTGGGCGTTATCCGGCGCTTCATCGAACTGCGCGCGCAATTCGCGATCCAGCCAGTGCGGGTCGATGTACAGCGTGCGGTAGGTGAAGCCTTCGGCCTCCGGCGCGTGGCCGTCGTGGATGTCGCCGGGCTCCAGGAGAAACACCTTGCCCGGCGTGCTGTTGTATTGCTGGCGACGACAGTTGAATTGTTGCACCCCTTGCTCGGTGAGGCCCACCAGATAGCTGTCATGCCAATGTGGGTCGTAGGCATGGCCCTCGAAATGCGCGCGCATCGTCTCGATGCCGGACACCGGGTCCTGCTTGAGATCGATCCAGTTGCGGTCGGGCATGGCGGGTTCCTGGCGAAGTGGGTTCACGTGCCGATGGTGGCGTTCTTGAAATTGCTGCCGCCGGCAAGCTGGACTGCTACAGGGCGGTGTGTTGCCTGTCGAAACCGGGCGTGCATGGCCAACTGTATCGTTGCTCCGCCCCCGCGTCTGGAACATTTGTGCAGTACCCGACCGGCAGTCCTCTGACTATCCTTGTTACAAACTGCATTGTCCTACGCGTTGCTCATCCATTCGCGCAGCGCGAACCTACGCCTTCGATGGCCATCAAAGACCGAAATCGTCACTCATTCCTGCCTGTATCAGACGAGGTAAATGATGAACAGTTTTCTGCGGTGCCTGGCGCTGTTCTTTTTCAGTGGGTTGCTTGGCCTCGGTCTTGCCCACGCGGGAGAGCGCTCTGCGCAGTCCTCGACGCTGCTGGCCTCGGCCACTTACCCCAACCGCAGCAACAACGCTACCGACAACGGCGCTATTCGCCGGGCCAATCCCAACAGCCGCCAAGGTACCGAATCCATCTCGCCGAGTATGCGAGGGCCTAATCTGAGCCCGACGCCGTCTCGCACGCCCACCTTGGAAAATGGCGGCATCGGCAATGGCTACCCGACCCGACAGAACGCGCCCCGTCCCTCCAGCACCCCTCAGCGTGGGAACAATTGACCTGACCCACGCCTCGATCGATCACGTCCAACTTCAGCAAAAGGAATCGCCCATGTTGTGTAGCTCTCTGATCCGCCCGCATCTGATCCGCCAGACGCTGCTCGCCAGCCTGTGCGTCAGTGCATTTTTCAGTTTCCCGCTGCAAGCGTCCGCCGCCACCTACAAAAGCGAGGAGGGTACCTTGACGGTGGATGAGGTGGTGGGCGGTTTGCAGCATCCGTGGGCGGTGGCGTTCCTGCCGGGCAACAAGGGCATGCTGGTGACCGAGCGCACGGGCAACCTGCGTCTGGTGACGCCCGAAGGAAAATTGTCGGCGCCGATTTCCGGCGTGCCAAAAGTCTGGGTGCAAGGGCAGGGCGGCTTGCTGGACGTGGAGTTGTCGCCGGACTTCGCCAAGGACCGCATGGTGTACCTGACCTATGCCGAGGCGGCCGCGGACGGCAAGACCGGTGGCACGGCAGCGGGCCGGGGAAGACTGTCGGATGATTTGACCAAACTGGAAAGCTTCACCCGGATTTTCCAGCAGCAGCCCAAGTTGTCCGTGGGCAATCACTTCGGTTCGCGGATCGTCTTTGATCGCGACGGCTACCTGTTCATCGCGCTAGGCGAGAACAACAATCGCCCCACGGCGCAGGATCTGGACAAGCTGCAAGGCAAGGTCGTGCGCCTGTATCCCGATGGTTCGATTCCCAAGGACAACCCTTTCGTCGGTCAGAAGAATGTACGGCCTGAAATCTGGAGTTACGGCCATCGCAACCAGCAGGGGGCGGCGCTCAATCCGTGGACGGGCACTTTGTGGACCAACGAGCATGGTCCCATGGGCGGGGACGAAATCAACATCATCGAGCGTGGCGCAAACTACGGCTGGCCGATTTCCACGTTTGGCATCGACTACAGCGGTCAGCCCATTCCTGAGTCCAAGGGCAAGATCGTCGAGGGCGTGAAGAATCCTTTCCATGTCTGGGAAAAATCGCCGGCCATCAGCGGCATGGCGTTTTACGATTCGGACCGCTTCAAACAATGGGATCACAACGTCTTCATCGGCGCGTTGGCAGCGCAGGTGCTGATCCGTCTGGAGTTGAAGGACGACAAGGTGGTGCACGAGGAGCGACTGCTGGGCGAATTGAAATCCCGCATTCGTGATGTGCGCCAAGGGCCTGATGGTTACCTTTATGTGTTGACCGATGAAGACAGCGGCAAGCTTTTGAAGGTTGGGCTGGCGCAGTAGCGAGCCGACCGACTGAATGCTGCCAACACTGTAGGAGTGAGCTTGCTCGCGATTGCGATTCGTCAGACACATCAGGTGGTGAATGCTGACATTGCCATCGCGAGCAAGCTCACTCCTACAGATTTTCCGATTCGCTGTGCCACAGGTGATCCCACAGCGGCAAGTGTTTGCTGTGGGATCACATCGTCGAATTCTTCGCAAACTGCTCTTTCAGAAACGCCTTCATGTCAGCCCAGGAACTCATATCGGCAGCCTGGTTGTAGCCGATGTCCGGGCCGCCGTGGTCGCCGTGGCTGAGCTTGTCGGCGTCCGGATTGGTGAAGCCGTGCTTGGCTCCGTCGATGCCGACAAATTTGTAGTCAGCCTTGGCGGTGTCCATTTCCTTCTTGAAGTCCGCGACGTTCTGCGCCGTGACCATGGTGTCGCCATTGCCGTGCTCGACGAGCATCGGTGTTTTGGTCACGCCTTCTTTGGCCGGGGTTTTGGTGGCCAGCGCGCCGTGGAAACTCACCACCGCCGCCAGTGGCTCACCCCGTCGTGCTGCATCCAGCACCACCCCACCACCGAAGCAATAGCCGATGGCCGCGATCTTCTGCGGGTTGGTTTCCGGTTGCTTCTTCAATTGCGCGACACCGGCATCGAAGCGTTTGGCCGAGGCCGCCGCGTCGGCGCTCGCGGCTTGCATGAAGGCCATGGCGTCTTTGGGGTGCTCGGTGTTCTTGCCTTCGCCGTACATGTCGATGGCCATGGCGCTGTAGCCCAGTGCGGCGAGATCGCGGGCGCGACGCTTGGCGTAATCGTTCAGGCCCCACCATTCATGGACCACCACAACACCAGGGCGCGGCCCTTTGATGGCGTCGTCATAGGCGTAATAACCGACCAGTTTCGTGCCGTCGGTACTTTGGTAATCGATCGTGCGGGTCTTGATTTCGGCCTGTGCCAGACCCGCCAGACACATCAGGGCGAGGGCGATCAGATAGCGCATGTTCGTCTCCTTTTAATCGAATGATCGAGGGCTTGTCTGGCGTTGAGCCTAGACGATTGTGTCTCATGGATTCCGACTCCGTGCGGTACATATGTGTTCAGCCCAGGTTCAGAACGTGTTCAGGAGGGGTTCAGCGCCTGCTGCGTATTCTCGGTGCCGTACCCAACAAGGCGCCTGGCGCCGGAGGACCTGCACATGCTGACGATCAACAAGTTTTTCCTGGCACTGGCTTTTTTGGGCGGCAGCGCAGCCGCTCAGGCCTCTGAGGGCAATTCCGACGTCTCGCGCGTCGACCTGACCCGCAACAGCAAAAAACTCTCGGGAATCATGATGGCGAGCGCGGTTAAACTGTCCGACGCGACCTCTGCAACGAGCAGTGCCTATGCGTCACGATCGTCTAGCCTGAGTCAGGGTCCCGACAACTATTTGCCTGTGCATCACCGGTTGTAAGCCGTCACTGTCAAAGGATCACCCACCGTGAGGTATGTCTGTGCCTGGGAGAGCGTCATGAAACTGCTGGTTGTCGAAGATGAAGCCCTGTTGCGCCATCACTTGCAGACCCGCCTGACGGAAAGCGGTCATGTGGTCGAAGCGGTGGGCAATGCCGATGAGGCGTTGTATCAGGTCGGCCAGTTCAATCACGATTTGGCGGTGATCGACCTCGGTTTGCCGGGCATTGGCGGGCTGGACCTGATTCGTCAACTGCGTGCGCAGAACAAGGCGTTCCCCATCCTGATTCTCACCGCCCGTGGCAACTGGCAAGACAAAGTCGAAGGGCTGGCGGCCGGGGCGGACGACTACGTGGTCAAGCCGTTTCAGTTCGAGGAACTGGAAGCCCGCTTGAATGCGTTGCTGCGTCGCTCCAGCGGCTTCACCCAGTCGACCATCGTGGCTGGGCCGTTGACCCTGGACATCAACCGCAAGCAGGCCTCGCTGGACGAGCAGCCGTTGGCGCTGACCGCTTATGAATACCGAATCCTCGAATACCTCATGCGCCATCACCAGCAAGTGGTGCCCAAAGAGCGCCTGATGGAGCAGTTGTACCCGGACGACGACGAGCGTGATCCGAACGTGATCGAAGTGCTGGTCGGTCGCCTGCGGCGCAAGCTGGAAGGGCCGGACGGCTTCAAACCGATCGATACCGTGCGCGGTCTGGGCTATCTGTTCACTGAGCGCTGTCGATGATTCGATCGCTACGCGTTCGCTTGATGCTGGCCGCCGCGACCCTGGCGGTCATTTTCATGCTGCTGATGCTCCCCGCCTTGCAGAGCGCGTTCAGCCTGGCGCTGGAAAGCTCCATCGAAAAACGTCTGGCGTCGGACGTGACCACGCTCATTTCGGCGGCCCGTGTCGAGGACGATCGGCTGCTGATGCCGACGCTCTTGCCTGGTGAGCAATTCAGCCTGCCTGACAGCCGCCTGCTCGGTTACATCTACAACCGCGCGGGCAAACTGGTGTGGCGCTCCCGAGCGACCGAGGACGAAAACATCAATTACCAGCCGCGTTACGACGGGCTGGGCACCGAATTCGCCAAGATTCGTCAGGACGACGGCGAGGAGTTTTTCGTCTACGACGTGGAAATCAAGCTGCTCGGTGGGCGCAATGCGGCCTATAGCATCGTGGCTGTTCAGCCTGTGCGTGAATATCAACAAACCATTTCCGGCCTGCGAGAGAAGCTCTATCTAGGCTTTGGCGCGGCCTTGCTGGTGTTGCTGATCCTGTTGTGGGTCGGCCTGACCTGGGGCTTGCGCTCGCTGCGGGGCATGAGCCAGGAACTGGATCAGGTCGAGGCCGGATCGCGTGAAAGCCTCAGTGAAGAGCACCCCAGCGAACTGCTGCGTTTGACCGATTCACTCAACCGTTTGCTGCGCAGCGAGCGCGAGCAACGCATTCGTTACCGCGACTCACTGGGCGACCTGGCCCACAGCCTGAAAACCCCGCTGGCGGTGTTGCAAGGGGTCAGTGAGAAAATCGCCAAACGCCCTGAAGATCTTGAACAGGCGCGCATTCTGCAATCGCAGATCGAGCGCATGAGCCAACAGATCGGCTACCAATTGCAGCGGGCGAGCCTGCGCAAAAGCGGCCTGGTGCGACACCATGTGGACCTAAAACCGGTGGTCGAGAGCCTGTGCAACACGTTGGAGAAGGTTTACCGAGACAAGCGCGTCGGCGTCACCCTCGATCTGCCGGATGACTGTCAGGTGCAGATGGAAGAGGGCGCGTTGCTGGAAATGCTCGGCAATTTGCTGGAAAACGCTTATCGGCTTTGTCTGGGCGAAGTGCGCGTGAGTTGGCGGCCGTCGATGATGGGCGATGAGTTGTGCATCGAAGACGACGGCCCCGGCGTGCCTCAAAGCCAGCGGGCGCGGATTCTGGAGCGTGGCGAGCGGCTGGACCGGCAGAATCCGGGGCAGGGCATCGGGCTGGCAGTGGTCAAGGACATCATCGAAAGCTATGGCGCGCAATTGACGCTGGGAGAGTCTGTGCTGGGCGGGGCAGCGTTCAGGATTCAGTTTGCGATTTAAGGGCTGCTCCCGATTTTACGGACCACATCCAACTCCCAAAGCCCTTTGCCCTACGCTCTTGCGCATGAAGAGCAGCGGCAAGATCAAGAGCGAGCGCCAGTGGCAACGGCCATTCGATAGGCGGATAACCGCCAATACCGAAGCCTTTCTGTCGGGAAAGGGCGGAAATCCGCCATCGCAGGCGCGGATTTTTGGCTAGTGTTAACCAGGCAGTCCATGCCGTTCGGGGCTTTCAGCGAATTTTTCAGATAATGGCACGGTGCTTGCGATAGAGGGCGCAGAGGTCTGCCCCGCGCAGCTCGACAACAACAAATCCCTCCTGGCAGGAGGGTTCGCACTTTAGGCACCGGTGTATCAGGCATGATGCAGCCGAGGCTCTTGAGGAAACTGCAATGACGACTCGTCAGCCACTCTACAAATCCCTGTACTTCCAGGTGATCGTCGCCATCATCATCGGTATTGCGATCGGCCACTGGTATCCCGATGCCGGTAAAGCACTCAAGCCTTTGGGTGACGGCTTCATCAAGCTGATCAAAATGGTCATCGCCCCCATCATCTTCTGTACCGTGGTCAGCGGCATCGCTGGCATGCAGAGCATGAAATCCGTGGGCAAGACCGGCGGTTATGCGCTGCTTTACTTCGAAATCGTTTCCACCATCTCGCTGATCATCGGCCTGGTCGTGGTCAACGTGGTTCAGCCGGGTGCCGGCATGAACGTCGACGTTTCGACCCTGGACGCCTCGAAAGTCGCTGCCTACGTCACCGCAGGTCAGGATCAGAGCGTCATCGGCTTCATTCTGAACGTGATCCCGAACACCATCGTCGGTGCTTTCGCCAACGGCGACATCCTGCAAGTGCTGATGTTCTCGGTGATCTTCGGCTTCGCGCTGCATCGCCTGGGCGCCTACGGCAAGCCGGTTCTTGATTTCATCGACCGCTTCGCCCACATCATGTTCAACATCATCAACATGATCATGAAGCTGGCACCGCTGGGTGCTCTGGGTGCCATGGCCTTCACCATCGGTGCTTACGGCGTGAGCACGCTGGTGCAACTGGGCCAACTGATGGTGTGCTTCTACATCACCTGCCTGTTGTTCGTGCTGGTGGTGCTGGGTGCTATCGCCCGCGCACACGGCTTCAGCATCCTGAAACTGATCAAGTACATCCGCGAAGAACTGCTGATCGTACTGGGTACCTCCTCGTCTGAATCGGCACTGCCGCGCATGCTGATCAAGATGGAGCGTCTGGGTGCGAAGAAATCCGTCGTGGGTCTGGTGATCCCGACTGGCTACTCGTTCAACCTGGACGGTACCTCGATTTACCTGACCATGGCCGCTGTGTTCATCGCTCAGGCGACCAACACCCACATGGACATCACCCATCAGATCACCCTGCTGCTGGTGCTGCTGCTGTCCTCCAAAGGCGCCGCTGGCGTGACCGGTTCGGGCTTCATCGTACTGGCCGCTACCCTGTCGGCCGTAGGTCACCTGCCGGTGGCCGGTCTGGCGCTGATTCTGGGTATCGACCGCTTCATGTCCGAAGCCCGCGCATTGACCAACCTGGTCGGTAACGCCGTCGCCACGCTGGTGGTTGCCAAGTGGGTGAAAGAGCTGGACGTACCGCAAATGAATGCCGAACTGGCGTCGGGCGGTCGTGCCATCGAAGAAAACCGTCCGCACGACGATCTGGGCGTGGCCGAAGGCCCTGCGCAGGCGACCCGTTCGTAACCGGTTAGCGCTGCATTGAACAAAAGCCCGCCCCGGGAAACCGCGGCGGGCTTTTTGTTGTTCGCGGCTTTGTTTCTGCCCGAAGGGCGTAGCAGTGCTGGGTTGCTCCCTCGAACCCCGCCACCTACGCTGTCCCTCACCACTGATTCAGGGACGTCTGCACATGCAAGGCCCGCTCGCTTCACTCAAGGTCCTCGATTTCTCCACGCTCTTGCCCGGTCCGTTCGCCTCGCTGCTGTTGGCTGACATGGGCGCCGAGGTGTTGCGCATCGAATCGCCGACGCGGCTGGACCTGCTGCGTGTATTACCGCCTCATGACCATGGCGTGTCAGCCAGTCACGCGTACCTCAATCGCAACAAACGCAGCCTGGCGCTGGACCTCAAGCGGCCCGAAGCCGTGGAGGTGGTCAAGCGTCTGGTGGCCGATTACGACATTGTGTTGGAGCAGTTTCGGCCCGGGGTGATGGAACGACTGGGCATTGGCTATGAAACGCTCAAGGCGATCAACCCGAAGCTGATCTACGTGGCAATCACCGGTTACGGCCAGACCGGCCCTTATCGCGAGCGCGCCGGGCATGACATCAACTATCTGGCACTGGCAGGGTTGGCAAGTCACACCGGGCGCAAGGACAGCGGCCCGCTGCCGCTGAGTGTTCAGGTCGCCGATGTGGCAGGGGGTTCTCTGCACGGCGTCATCGGCCTGTTAGCCGCAGTGGTGGCCCGGCAGCAGACCGGGCTGGGGCAGTTCGTCGATATCAGCATGACCGACTGTGCGTTCAGCCTGAATACGCTGGCAGGCGCGGGCGCACTGGCGGCAGGCGTGGAGCCGGAGCCCGAAGGCCACATGCTGAACGGCGGCAGTTTTTATGATTACTACCGCAGCCGGGAAGGGCGCTGGTTTTCCGTGGGCAGCCTGGAGCCGGTGTTCATGCAGGCGCTGTGCGACGCTTTGGGTCGACCAGAGTTGGCCAGGCGCGGTTTGTCGCCTCAGCCTGAGGATCAGACGGCACTGAAGGCTGAATTGCAGATTGAGTTCGAACGGCGGGGTTTCGACGAACTTCAGGTGTTATTTGCCGGTATCGATGCCTGTGTTGAGCCCGTATTGAGCTTTTCCGAGGCGGTGGCGCATCCACAATTGCAAGCGCGGCAGGTCGTGACGCAGGTGCCTCGGGGCGATGGAACATCGCAGGCGCAAATGGCGTGTCCGATCAAGTTTTCCGAAGGTTTGCCAGAACCCCGGCATAGGGGTGTTTCGGTGGGGCTGCACAGCGATCAGGTCTTGAAAGATGCGGGCTTCAGCGAGCAGGACGTCCTGGCCCTGCGTGAGGCGGGCGCGCTGGGGTGAGCGTTACTCCACCCGCGTCTCACCGCTGAACACCAAAATCTCCCGGCAACGGCGACACAGATACCGCCGCCCCTTGCGCACCAGCTTGTGCCGTTGCACCGAGAACGGAAAATCGCTTTCCGGGCAGGGGCAGCGGTAGATATAGCGGGTCACGCTGCGGCGCTGGATTTCGTAGTTGTGGCAGCGATTGGGCGGCAGTTCGTATACACCGCGCATGATCAGTTGCCATTCCTCGCCGTGAGGCTGGATGGTGTCGCCGAACAGTTGATGGGCGACCAGATGCGCGACTTCATGGGCCACGGTCTGACGCAGGAAGTCTTCCGTGTTTTCCCGGTACAACTGCGGGTTAAAGCGCAGCATGTTTTCGTGCAGGTGCGCGACACCGGCCTTCTGGCCTCGTAACTTGAGGCTGACGACAGGGCGTTTGAAAGGACGTTTGAAAAAATCTTCAGCGAGTTGGTAGCAGGATTCGACGCGGGTGTTGAGTGGTTCGAGCATGCTTCATCGGTCTCCAGAGAAGGCGAGTATGCCGTAAAGCGAAGCGTTGTCGAACAGCCAGGGGCCGAATGGTAGCGCTCTACCCTGTAGCAGTCCGCCAAGCCGGACTGCTACAGGGTTGTGCATGAATCAATACGTTGGGAAAACCCATTCAATTGGTGTACTCAGGCCCCACCCCAATCCCCCACAGCACCACCGTGAACGCCATGATCGCCACCAGTACCACCAGACCCACTGCCAGCACCGAGCTTGAGAACATAAAGCCCTCGTCCGGGTGGATGTTCATGAACACCGGCAAGCCCACATACAGCAGGTACACCGTGTAGCAGACCGCCGCCAGGCCGACCATCATGCCCAGCCACATGTGCGGGTACAGCGCGGCCAGCCCGCCGATGAACAGCGGCGTGGCGGTATAGGTGGCAAAAGCCACGCAGCGCGCCAGGCTCGGGCTGGCATCGTAAGTTCGCGCCATCCAGTGAATGAAACCACCCATGACCCCGACTCCGGCGAGCATGGCGATGTAGGACATGATCGTCATCCAGATCGCGCTTTCGCTGGTCAGCATGACCGGCGCACGGCTGCCAATGACCCAGCCGACTTGAGTGGTGCCGATGTACGCGGAAACCGCCGGGATCGCCGCCAATATCAAGGTGTGGGTGAGGTACATGTGGCCGATGGTTTCTTCTTCTCCACGTATCTGTTGCCATTCCTGATCGGGGTGTGTGAACAGCCCCAAAACGTGATGGATCATGCGCTTGACTCCTCATGGTGAAACCCGTCGCGCCTGACGGCCAGATGCTGTCAGGGCAAGGTCACACTCTCACAAGGGAAAACGGCTGCGACCTCAATGGCAGTATAGAAAGCTGAAGGCCCCGAAAAACGTGGGCTTTAGAGTAATTACGTCTTAAAAGACCGCGTTAATAGCGGAAGGTGATCAACAGTCTGTCTCGGTAGGATGAACGGCATATTTCATGTGGGAGCAGGCTTGCTGGCGAAAGCGGTGTGTCATTCATCTCATATGTGGCTGACACGCCGCATTCGCCAGCAAGCCGGCACAGAATTCATCTCCCACAGAGTTCATCTGTGCGACACGATCAACAGGCATTACCCCCCATCACGTTTATGCGTAAAATACCGCCCCTTTCCTCAAGTTACAGCGAGCGATACCAGCGCCATGGGCACCCTTTCCGTCAATCAGAACAAACTGCAGAAGCGTCTGCGCAGGCTTGCAGGCGAGGCAGTGGCCGATTTCAACATGATTGAAGAGGGCGACAAGGTGATGGTCTGCCTGTCCGGCGGCAAGGACAGCTACACCATGCTCGATGTGCTGATGCACTTGCAGAAAGTCGCGCCGATCAAGTTCGACCTCGTCGCCGTGAACATGGACCAGAAGCAGCCGGGCTTCCCCGAGCACGTGCTGCCTGCGTACCTGAAAGAGCTGGGCGTCGAGTACCACATCGTCGAGAAAGACACCTATTCGGTGGTCAAGGAACTGGTACCGGAAGGCAAAACCACCTGTTCGCTGTGTTCGCGTCTGCGTCGCGGCACGCTGTACACCTTCGCTGACGAAATCGGCGCGACCAAGATGGCCTTGGGGCACCACCGCGATGACATTGTCGAAACGTTCTTCCTGAACATGTTCTTCAACGGCACCATCAAGGCCATGCCGCCGAAATTGCGTGCCGACGATGGTCGCAACGTGGTGATCCGCCCGCTGGCCTACTGCGCCGAGAAAGACATCCAGGCGTATTCGGACATGAAGCAATTCCCGATCATCCCGTGCAACCTCTGCGGTTCGCAGGAAAACCTGCAGCGTCAGGTGGTCAAGGAGATGCTTCAGGAATGGGACCGCAAGACCCCAGGCCGTTCGGAAATGATCTTCCGCAGCTTGCAGAACGTCGTGCCTTCGCAATTGGCCGACCGCAACCTGTTCGACTTCACCAGCCTGAAGATCGACGAGACCGCCGCTTCGCGGTTTGTGAATGTGGTTAACCTCTAAACACATCGCATGATCGTTCCCACGCAGAGCGTGGGAACGATCATCCGGTAGCGTTTTAGAGCCCTACCTCTGGTAACACCGGCTTGTTCGCCAGCGCCGTCTTCATCAGCCCCTCGACATACGTCCGGTCACTGTCTGGCAGCGCCAGGCGCGGTGGGCGGGTCAGGGCGCTGCCGCGTTGCATGATCGCTTCGCACAGCTTGATGCACTGCACCAGATCCGGACGTGCATCCAGGTGCAGCAGCGGCATGAACCACTCATAAAGCGCCATCGCCTCAGCGAAACGACCTGCCTTGGCCAGTCGGAACAGGGTTTCGCCCTCTTTCGGGAAGGCGTTGGACATGCCTGACACCCAGCCCACCGCGCCCACCGCGACGCTTTCCACCAGCACGTCATCCAGCCCTGCGAAGAGTACGAAACGATCACCGACTTCATTGCGCACGTCGATAAAGCGGTTGGTGTTGCCTGACGAGTCCTTGAAGCAGACCACGTTGTCGCAGTCGGCCAGGGAAATCAGGATGTCCGGGGTCACGTCGTTTTTGTAAATGGGCGGGTTGTTGTACACCATCATCGGCAGGTCGCAGGCGGAGGCGACGGTGCGAAAATGCGCGGCGGTCTCGAACGGCTTCGATGAATACACCAGCGCAGGCATCAGCATGATCCCGTCGGCTCCGGCCTTCTTCACCTCATTGGCGACGGCGCTGGCGTTGGCGCTGGTGAACTCGGCGATCCCGGAAATAACCGGCACGCGCCCGGCCGAGGCGTCTTTCGCGGCTTCGACGAGGCTAATCTTTTCCGACACACTCAGCGAGGTGTTCTCACCCACGGTGCCGCAGATCACCAGGCCCGACACGCCATCGCGCACCAGATTGGAGATGACCTTGTGAGTGGCCTCCAGATTGAGGGAAAAGTCTTCGTTGAACTGCGTGGTGACGGCGGGGAAAACACCGCTCCAGGATACGGACTGGCTCATGAGTGACTCCTTGTTGGATGAAATGTATTTCGTATACGTTTTGGTTTGGGCAGACCTCACCCGCAGTTTTTCCGGCTTGGACGATCTATGGCTTCACGACGCTTTTCGTGGGAGCCGGCTTGCTGGCGAATACGGTGTGCCATCCACCACAAGCGTTTCTGTCCTGACGCCTTCGCCACCAAGCCGGCTCCCACAGAAATCAATCGCGTTGTCGTGTCACAACTTCAATCCCACCGGCCAGGTATCCGTCAACTTGTATCCCTCCGGCCATGGATCGCTCGGGTCGAGCATGTGCTGATGGGTCCCCGTAATCCACGCGCGCCCTGACAGGCTCGGCACAATCGCAGGCCGTCCCGCCACGTCGGTCACGCGCTGGATCTGGCAATGAAACTCCGAACCAATGATCGAGCGGCCGATGAAGCGCTCGCCCACCTGCAATTGCCCCTTGGCATGCAGCACCGCCAACCGCGCTGAACAGCCCGTGCCGCAGGGCGAACGGTCGATCTTGCCGGGGCGGATCACCACCGCGTTGGCCGCATTGGCCACGCCGCCGTCGTGATTCACGGGCGCGGCGATCTGGCAGAAGGAAATGTGGTTCCAGTCCTTGTTCAGCGGGTGGGTGAAGCCCAGTTGTTCGTTGGCGGCCAGGGTGATTTTCAGGCCGGTTTCCACCAGGTCCTTCGCCTCGTCTGCGGTCAGGGAGAAACCCAGTCTGGTCGAGTCGACAATCGCGAAACTGTCGCCGCCGTAGGCCGTGTCGACCTGAAGCGAGCCGATGCCCGGCACTTCGATCCACGCGTCCAGCCGGTCAGCGAACGAGGGGTGATTGTGCACCTCGACACGCTCCACCTTGCCATCGCGACACTGGGCGATGGCCTCGATCAGACCGCCCGGCGCCTCAAGCACCAAACGGGTTTCCGGTTCGATCATCGGCAGGATGCCGCTGTCCAGCAACACCGTGGCGACGCACAGCGAGTTGGAGCCGGACATCGGTGGCACGTCCGCCGGTTCCATGATGATCCAGCCCATCTGTGCTTTCGGGTTCTTCGGCGGCACCAGCAGGTTGACGTGACGAAACACCCCACCACGCGGCTCGTTGAGCATGAAATTGCGCAACACGTTGTCTTTCTCGATCCAGCGCGACTGCTCCCAGATCGTATCCCCCGGTGGTGGTGCGACGCCGCCGACGATCACATCGCCGACTTCACCTTCCGCGTGGCAACTGACCACATGAATCACTTTCGATGAGCGCATGCTTCAAAGCCCTCCTGTCGAACACGTTTATCTGACGACACCGGATTACCTGTGGGAGCCGGCTTGCTGGCGAAAGCGGTGTGTCAGTCAACACCTCTGTGGCAGGACTGCCGCTTTCGCCAGCAAGCCGGCTCCCACAGTTTTGATCTCCATACAGCCGAAATACCGCGCGTTACATCAATTAATCGACCTTAAAAAGTCCGCCGTCTCCGGCCGCTGCGGGTTACCGATCACCTGCTCCGGCGTGCCAATCTCATGCACCAGGCCATTGCGGAAAAACGCCACGCGGTCGGAGACATCGCGGGCAAAGCGGATTTCGTGGGTCACCAGAATCATGGTCATGCCGTCCTCGGCGAGCATGCGCATGGTGTCCAGCACCTCGCCCACCAACTGCGGATCGAGGGCCGATGTGGCCTCGTCGAACAGCATGTAATTCGGCGACATCGCCAACGCCCGGGCAATCGCCATGCGTTGTTGCTGGCCACCCGAAAGCTTGCCGGGGAAGACCTTGAGCTTGTCGCCCAGCCCCACGTGTTTGAGCTGCTTGACCGCCAGCGCCTCGGCTTCTTCCTTGCTCTTGCCCAGCACCGTGCGCGGGGCGAGCATCACGTTTTCCAGCACGGTCAGGTGTGGAAAGGCGTTCCATTGCTGAAAGACGATGCCGATTTTCTGCCGCAGCTTGTTGATGTCGGTGCTCTTGGCGTGCACCTCGGTGCCGTCGACGCGGATGCTGCCGCTCTTGATCGACTCCAGGCCGTTGATGCACATCAGCAGCGTCGACTTGCCCGAGCCCGAACCGCCGATGATCGACACCACTTCGCCTTTCTGCACTTGCAGGCTCACGCCCTTGATCACTTCAAGCTCGCCGAATGATTTGTGTACGTTGTCGATCTCAATCATTTTCCTGCCACCTTGTTTCCAGCCGGGCGCCCAGGCGGGCGATTACCAGACTCATGACGTAGTAAATGAGGCCTGCGATGCACAGCACCAGCAGAGGTTCTTGAATCCGCGTGACGATGGTTTGCGAGGCGCGCAGCAGTTCGACGATGCCGATCCACATCACCAGTGCGGTGTCTTTCATCACCGACAGCAGCAGGTTGACCCAGCCCGGAAAGGCCACGCGGGTCGCCATCGGCATGACGATCTGGCGCAGGTCCTGCCAGTAACTCAGGCCCAGCGAGCGGCTGGCGCGGCGCAGGCTCAGCGGCACCGACAGCACGCCGCTGCGCACGATCTCGGTGCAGTACGCGGTGACGTACAGACCGAGCACGATGCAGGCGACGGTGAAGGCGCTCCAGTTCAGCCCGGCGATGCTTTTCAGCGCGTTGAACAACACGAACTGAATCAAGAGCGGCACGCTGCGAAACACGTCGAGCAACCACGCCAAAGGGATCGTGCTGCGGGGCAACAGAGCGCGGGCCATGCCACAGACGACCCCGACCACGGTGCCGATGATCATCGAAATGATCGTCAGCAGGATCGTGACCCAGGCCCCCTGAAGCATGAACTGCATGTCGTTCCAACTGAATGTGCTGTTGAACATGTTCAGTCCTCAGTACCGTGGCTCTTCAGTATCGAAACAGGCGCCACGACAGCAGCCGCGCCACGGCCACGATCAGTTTGGCGATCAGGTAATAGAGCACCGCCGCGATGGCGAAGAATTCGAAGGTGCGGAACGTCTTGACGTTGTAGTCCTGGGTCACGCCGGTGAGGTCGTTGTTCAGGCCGACGATGACACCCATCGACGTCATCAGCACGGCCCAGACCATCTGATTGGTCAGCGGGTAGAACACGATGCGCAGCAACTGTGGAATGACGATCAGCCGATAAGCCTGCGGCGCACTCATGCCCAGCGAGCGGGCGGCGCGCAATTGGGTGTCGGGCACGGCCTTGAGGCCGCCGCGAAAGTTCTCCGCCAGATAGCCCGCGTTGTTGATGGTGATCCCCGCCAACAGCGCAACCCACGAACTGACGTGCAAACCGAACGAGCCTAAACCGAAGTAGAGGATGTACACCTGAAACAGCGACGGGGTGTTGCGCGCAATCGAAATCCAGGTCGCCGCGAAGCCGCGCAGAATCGGGTTCTTGCCTTGGCGCATGAACACCAGAAACAGCGCGATGATCACCCCGAGGATCATCGACAGCGCCGCGGTCTGGAAGGTCACGACGGCGCCGTTGAGCATGTCCGGCAGGGCCTTGAACGCGGCGCGCCAGTGGAAGTTGTAATCAAACATGGGTCAGGGCCTCCGCCCGTGCAGCGGCCTGCAACCACACCGGCAAGCGTCCGCTGGCCAGGCCCGTGCAGGCGCTGTCGACGCATTCGGCGAGACTGGCGAAGTGCACGCGACGCCCCACCAGACCTGGCGCGTAATGGGCGTACTTTCCAGAGTTGGTCATCAGGTTGCGCGCTGTCGGTGGAATGACCGGCTCGCCGAGCATGCACCAGCAGGTGTCAGTGACGAACTGCACGCCGAAGTCTTCCAGCGTGGCCACGTGGCCCGCCAGTTGCGCCCGTTCGAAGGTGGCCCGGCCGCAGGTGATGACCATGGCCACTCGATCGAGTTTGCGCAGGCCATGGCAGAGGCGGGCGAGGGTGGCGCACTCGCTCAGGGAAAAATGCGGATTGCCCAGCGTCACGGCGTCCACTTCAGGGCTTTGTGCGCTGTTCAGTTCTCGCCAGCTGTGCAGCAGGTCGAGGGGGGAAATGTTCAAGGTCTTGTCTGGCGGATGTCCGCCAAGGGCCAATTCGGCGGTGGTTGCTTCAGGTGTCACGCCTGCGATATGAAACATCGGCGCAGCGGACGTGGTGGCGAATGCCGCGCCAAACGCCTTGAGGTCGTCGAGGGTGGGCGCTTTATGTTCCAGGCCGCAGACCACGGGAATGTCGGCGCCGCACAGCAGCCCGACGTGATAGCCCAGCAGCGGGTAAAAGCTGTCGTCCAGCACGCCGACCTCGGGCACTTCGACGCGCAATGTCGCCAGACGCTGCTGGCTCAGGTGACAGCCAATCTTTGGTGCACGACCCGTGAGGGCGATGCAGATGTCGAGGTAATCCGGATATTTCAGCGTGCGCGCGCCGATCACGCTATTGGCATAGACCACCGCGTTGGATTCGGCCCAGACGATCTGCTCGCCCAGCTCCGGCGCACTGTCCAGCAGGTACGGCGCACAGGTGAAGCTGACCCGCGCACCCATGTCCAGATAGGCATCGCCCAACTGACTGGACGGCTCGCCCAAGGCCGGGTCGACACCCAGTTCGCGCCAGCGGCGTTTGTCCACTGAAATCGAGTTGAGGGTGGTGGGTACGTGCACCTTGGCGTCCCAGTCCACCAGTTGCCGGGCGAAACGCAGGCTCGCGGGGCCGGTATAAATGCAGCCGTCGATGTGCGCCTGAGAGATGTCCAGCAACTCGGTTGCGCCTTGCAGTTCGGCCATGCGCAGGATGATGCCCATCGCCACTTGCGCGGCTTTGCCATAGGCGCCGTCCAGGAAACCCTGATCCATTTCGGTCAGGATGATGCTGTTGTGCAGCGCGGTTTTTCGCAGAGGCGAGCGTGAGGCCAGGACAGGCGGCGCGCTGTCGAATGCGGTGACGCGGTTGTCGTCGACCCGCAGAAATTTCACTTCTCGCAGCGCGGCGAAACCCGCTTCACCGAGGCTGATCACCGGGATCGAATGACCGAACATTTGCTCGGCCACCAGCACGCCGAGGGTCAGGATGTCTTCGACCCGTTCGAACACTAGCGCGGCGGGGGCATGGCCATTGAGGATCAGTTCCAGTAACACGCTGCTGCCGGTGCATGAGCCGCGTCCGCTGGGGATTGCGAGCACCTTGCCGGTGATGATCTGGCCGCTGAGGGGGTGGTGGCGGTCGATCACTTCGCCGGTGAACGGCTCGACCCCGCCCCAGAAACTCAGGCCGATGTCGGCGTACAGCAACTCGCCCTGGGCACGGCCTGCGACCAGACATCGCCCGCTTAAAGACACTTCAGACATCGTGGGCTCCTGATTGAGGCCTTGGGCCATTCGACGCACATTGGTTTCACGCCAAACCCCTGTGGGAGCCAGCAAGCCGGCTCCCACAGGTCAGGCGTCCGAAGCAGAAATTGCGCCCGGGCCGCCAACACCGTGGTCAGATCGGGTTAGTAATAAACCCCCGGTACCTGCAAATTCGCAGGCTTGATCTCATCACCCACCCACTTCTTCCACAGCTCGTCATAACGCCCGGTGCGCACCTGTTGGTTCACGAACAGGTTCAGGTAATGAATCAGCCCGTACTCACTGCGCTTGGCCGCCAGTGACACGTAGTCGATGACATACGGCGCATTCCCGGCGACTTTCAGGCCTTTGTATTTGCCGGATTTGAGCGTAGCCGCCGCGACGGTGTTGGTGACCACAGTGGCGTCGATATGGCCCTGCGCGACGGCGAGGATGGTGTCGTTCTGGGTCTGGTAAGCGCGGAAGCTGCCGGTGCCCCACGCCTTCTGGTCTTTCTCCAGCGCGATGGCTTCGTAAGTGCCGCTGGTGTTGCCGACGTTCTTGCCCTTGAGGTCTTCGTACTTGGTAATGCCGGTGTTGTCGCGGGTCAGCACGACCATCTGGAAGGCAAAGTAAGGAATGGTCATCGCCACGGTCTTGGCGCGTTCCAGAGTGTCGGACGTCGAGGCGACGATCACGTCAGCGCGCCCCGAGACCAACGCCGGAATCCGGTCCGGGAAGGGGGTTTCCACGATTTCGGCAGTGACGCCCAGCACTTTCGCCAGGTCGTTGCAGTAATCGACGTCGAATCCGACCGGGTTGTTCTTGTCATCGCGCGAGCCCATGGGCGGGAAGTCCAGTGTCACGGCGCAGCGTAGTTTGCCGGAGTCGATGATGTCATCGAGCTTGTCGGCAAAGGCGGCGTTGATGAAGGACGAACTCATGACGGCGAGGAGGGTTACTGCAACAGCATGCTTTTTCATAGATGCCTCGATGGATGCAAGTAAAGAAACGGCCGGATAAGTAATTTCGTATACGATATTTTATATGCACGGTACGTGCCCGTTTTGCACTCACGCCAATGCGGGTTTGGGATCAGTGGGTTACGGGTTTTGCTCAGAAAACGGAGAGGGGCGGGGGTGTTACATAAAGGAGCAAAAAGCAGGGCAGTGCTTCATAGATGCACGTTGCTGAGACTGTCTGGGCACTGTGGGAGCCGGCTTGCTGGCGAATGCAGTGTGTCAGCCATCAGATGTGTATCTGATGTACAGCATTCGCCAGCAAGTCGGCTCCCACAGGATAACTTCAGCATCATGAGCTGCTTTGCGAGTCGCGATACTCACTCGGCGACACCCCGGTCAGCGTGCGGAACTGCCGACTGAACGCACTGTGATCGGTGTACCCGCAACGCAACGCGACTTCAGTGATCGACAGGTCTTCACGCAGCAAGCGCGACGCTTCGCCCAAACGCGCCTTGTGAATCATCTGCCGTGGCGTGAGCTGGAAGATCTTCTTGCAGTGCCGCTCCAGTTGCGCGATGGACAGGCCGGCGATGGCGGTCAATTCATCCAGCGTAATGGGCTGTGCAAAATGCTCACGGATATAGGCGTCGACTTCGGCCAGTTTTTGATAGGCCGGGTGTGACTGCAGGATTTGCAGGTCTCGCGAAATACCGGCCAGACCGATGATCGCGCCCTGATCATCGCGTAGGGCGATCTTGTGGGTCAGGCACCAGATGGGCTGATTGCCGTAATAAAGGTGCAGCTCCAGTTGATCGCTCAGTTGCCTGCCATCGGCCAGCACACGGCGATCTTGCGCGGTGTACAGCGGTCCGAAGCGCGCGGGAAAAACGTCCTCGGCGGTGCGACCGACCAACTGGTTTTTCTCCTTGCAGCCGCAGCGTTGCACCAGCGTCTGATTGACCAGCGCATAGCGCGCTTGCGCGTCTTTGACGAAAAACACCACGCCGGGAATGGCATCGAACAACGGCGCCACCTGGTCGAGGCTGGCCAGCAGTTGGTCGAGGTTGTGCAGAGGCGAGGCGGGGATCAGGTCGATCATGTTCACGAGGCAGAGACCGCAGTGAAGGATGCGGTCGATGATGCGGTATCTGATGTTTTGCGCCTAGCAGAATCAAGAGCCCGGTGCGCCCGCCTCATCCAGACACGCCAACGTCGCCACCCGAGCGGGGCTGAAGGGTGGGCGCAATGGCGGTGGTTCCCAGCCAAACAGCGTCTGCGCAGCGGTGGCGCAGATACGGCCTTGGCAAGCGCCCATGCCGCAGCGGGTATTGAGTTTGGCGGCGGTCCAGTTGCTGTGGGATGCAAGGTCCGCGTAGGGCACGTCTTCACAGCGACAGACCAGTGTGTCTGCCGTCGCCAGTTGCTTCACGGTAGGCGAGAGGGCGAAGGCGCGATTCAAGGCGTCGGCAAAGCGCTGCCAACGCTGGCGTTCAGCCCGCCACTGTCGTGCTTTGTCCTGCTGACCGCTGGCAACCAACCCGGCAATCCGACCTTCGATCAATGCCAGTTCGCTGCCACCAAAACCGGTGCATTCGCCGGCTGCATAGAGGTCGGTCACACTGCTGGCCTGCCACTCATCTACCGCGACAGCCTGCTTCTCGATCCGGCAACCCAGCGCCGAGGCGACCTCGACATTCGGCACCAGGCTGAAGCCGCAAGCCAGACGATCACAAGGGATTTCCTCGATGCGTTGCCCGGTCTTGATCCGCACCGCTTCGAGCCGGTCAGTGCCCAAGGCTGCCACCACATGAGAGGCTGCCCGATAAGTGCCATTGGCCAGCGTAAACGCCTGAGCCACCTTGTTTGGCCAACGCCACAGCCCCATAGCGAAACCGCTGACCGCCCCCCACGAAGCCTGCTCGGCAATGCGCACCACGTCTGCACCGTTCTTCTTCGCCGTCGCTGCCGAGGCCAGCAACAACGGCCCGGTTCCGGCGATCACGATGCGCTCGCCGTTCACTGGCAAGCCACCTTTGATCAGGGCCTGCAAGCCGCCTGCGCCGGTTACGCCAGGCAGCGTCCAGCCGGGAAAGGGCAGCAGTCGTTCGCGGGCGCCAGTGCAGAGAATCAGTGCGTCGTACCCCAGCGTCCAGCCATGCTCGGCGTCTTCGAGCAGCAACCGTTTCGGACCCGCCAACGCCACGACTTTCGTGCCACTGTGGACCTGAATATTGGCGTATTGCTCGAGCTGCGCCCGCATTTCGCTGGCTTGGGCGGGCAGTTCCGATTGCGGGCCATCGCGCCAAATCTGGCCGCCTGGCTGCGGATTATCGTCGAGGATCGCGATGCGCATGCCGGTTGGCGCGGCCGCCAGCGCTGCCGCCATCCCGGCCGGGCCTGCGCCGATGATCAGCAGATTGACGTGTGGGTTCATGGGTGCGTCTCCACCTGCATGCCTTCACGGCACAGGGTTTGACAGGCCAAGCGGCGCAGGCCGTCGATGTTCACCCGACACTCCTGACAAATGCCCATGCCGCATAACGGCGCACGTCGCTGGCCAGTGACTGAAGTGCGCGCGCAGTGGTCGCCGCAGGACATCAGCGCGGCGGCCACGGTCGTGCCTTGGGCGAAGCGAAATGGCTGACCGTCGATGCTCAATTCAGGCATGGGCGTAGGCTCCATTGAAGCGTTGCGGCAAGAAGGCGTCCAGATGCGGGGTCAGCGCTGAGGGAATAGGCGTTTGCAGCAGTTGCGCTGCCAGCAGCTTTGCGGTGCCGATTGCGGTGGTCACGCCCAAGCCTTCATGCCCCACGGCCAGCCAGAGGCCGGGCTGATGAGGGTGTTCGCCAACCAAGGGTTGCCCATCGGGGCTGGCCGAGCGAAAGCCGGTCCAACTGCGGATGCCGTTCATCTGGCCCAGATCCGGTAAGAACTCCATCGCCCTGCGCAACATGCGGCCCAGCATTTGGGCGTCGATGGCCGGGTCATGGTTGTCGAACTGGCGCGATGAGCCGACGAACAACTGCCCAGTCGGACGCTGCTGCACATTGAACGCAACCGAGGGGCCGTTGCCTTTGTGCGCGCTGGTGACGTATCCCAGTTCCACCAGCGTGTGGCTGATCTGTACGGGGTAGCGATCGGTGATCAGCAGATGGCCTTTTTTCGCCTGCAACGGCAGTTCCGGGCACAGGTCTTTGGCGTGGATACCGTTGGCGAGAATCACCGCATCGGCCTTCAACCATTGGCCGTCCGCCAGTCGCACACGCGGTCCTTGGACCTCCACGACCTCGGCGCGCTGCTGGCGTACTTGACTAGACCGGCACTGCAACAGCCAGCGCGCGGCGTTGGGCGCGTAGAGAATACCGTCGCCGGTGACTTTCAAGGCGCCCAGCAGGCCTGGTCGCAACGCGGGTTCAGCCTCTGCCAGCGCTGCGCCAGTCATCAGCTCGCATTCAAGGCCGAACGCGCTCAACGCCGCGTGTTTGCGCTCGGCTTCGGCCATCTCTTCTTCGTTGCAGGCCAGCCACAGCGAGCCGTTGTTGCGCATGGCGCAGTTGTCCGGCATGTGTGGCGCCAGTTCGCGCCATAGCCTGACGGAATACTCGCCCAGCGCCAGTTCCGCCGGACTGTGATCCAGCACCACCAAGTGACCCATACCTGCGGCGGTCGCAGCGGGACGCTGACAGTCGAGCACCAGAATGTTCAAACCGTGGCGGGCCAGCTCATCCGCGCAGGCGGCACCGATAATGCCGCCGCCGATGATGATCACGTCTGCGGCGTTGCCCTCGGTCAAGGGCGGATACCCCAGGCGAAGGGGTCGGCGTCGTCCAGTAGCAGCGTTGCTTCGGCGCTGATGTAAGCGCGGCCACGAATGGTCGGGACGATGCGGTCGCCCATTTGCCGCTCACCGTGTTGCCATTGAAAGCTGCCTTCGAACTGGCTGCCGATCACGCTCGCCTGCTGCCAGAGCGCGCCGGGCTCCAGCTTGCCGTCTGCCGCCAGGCACGCCAGTTTGGCGCTGGTGCCGGTGCCGCAAGGCGAGCGGTCGTAGGCTTTGCCAGGGCACAACACGAAGTTGCGGCTGTCGGCCTGGTCGTCATCGGCGAACAGCTCGATGTGGTCGATGATGCCGCCGTCTTCGCCCCGAATGCCTTGGCTGTCCAGCGCCTGACGAACTTTCCAGGTGTAGTCGGTGAGTGCGTCGAGGTTATCGCCAGACACGCTCAGGCCGTGGTCGGCAATCAGGAAAAACCAGTTGCCGCCCCAGGCGATGTCGCCGGTCACGTTGCCAATGCCCGGCACGTCGACAATGAAATTCTTGCGATAGCGATAAGAGGGGACGTTGTTGACGCTGACCGAGCCGTCGTCGTGCAGGGTTGCCTGAACGGTGCCGACCGGGGTCTCGATGCGATGCACCCCCGGTTTGATTTTGCCCAGATGGGCCAGCGACACCACCAGCCCGATGGTGCCGTGGCCGCACATGCCGAGATAGCCGGTGTTGTTGAAAAAAATCACCCCGGCACAAGCGTCGGGGTCAACCGGCTCGCACAACAGTGCGCCGACCAACACATCGCTGCCGCGAGGTTCGAGTACCGTGGCCGCACGCCAGTCGTCGAATTCATCGGCCAGCAACTGACGACGCTGCGCCATGCTGCCGTGGCCCAGGTCGGGAAAACCATCCAGCACCAGCCGCGTAGGCTCGCCGCCGGTGTGGGAGTCGAGGATCTGGATGCGTTTCATGTGTGTGCTCCCCTGGTTGCCAAACATCGCGCTGATCTCTCGGCATACGCTAATCCCACAGATTGAGTCAGGTGCCGAGTTCGTTACCGGTCAGAGTGGCGAAAACAGGGGGCAGGGGTCTTGACCGATTTCGCCTCTGAAAATGACGAAATCGGCACAGTGAGGCGCGAATCAGATTTCGCTGAGTTCCGCGTTGGGCAGGTGCGCGTAGAGCGCTCGGCAGACGCCGATGATGTGATGCTCGATCAGTTCGGCGGCTTTCTCCACGTCTCGTTCAGCACAGGCCTTGAGGATTTCCCGGTGTTCGCGGTCGGCGCGCTCCTTGCCTTCGTCGAAGCTCATTTGCACGCGCAGGTAGCGTTCAACCTTGTCGTGAATCGAGCGGATCATGTTCAGCAGAAACGGCCGTTGTGCCGCTTCGTACAGGCAGGTGTGGAACGCCCAGTTCAGCTCCGCCCAGCGTCCGATGTCATCGTCGCCGACGAACTCGTCACAGATCGCCGTGGCCCGGTCGATCTGCGCCTGGGTCAGACGCGGTACGGCAAGGCGGATCGCCTGAACCTCCAGCAGCACCCGAACTTCGAAGATCTGAGCCAGCTCCGGCTCGGAAATTCGTGTGACCACCGCGCCCTTGTTGCGCTGAAATTGCACCAGGCCTTCTGCTTCCAGTCGCTTCAGCGCCTCACGAACCGGGATCTTGCTGACATTGAATACGCGGGCGATGTCGTCCTGCCGGATCGGCTCATCTTCGGCGACCTGGCCGGAAATGATCGACTCGCGCAAGAACTTGGCGATGACCTCGGACGCCGAAGGCGCGACACCGAGGTTGGGGGCGTCAGGAAGGAGAAAGGGCACGCGCGTGACTCATGCTGTGGACGAATGTCGGATATTGTATACGACCTCCGATTTGTTACGCGCTGTGTCGGTGTGCCCCGAGCGAAAAAAAGATCAGTGGTTAACCGTGTAGGCCAGCATCATCGAAAGTTGGCACAGCGGGCGGCCACTTTCGGCGTGCCACTGGTTGAACGCCTCCTGCACGATGGCTTGATCGCGCTGGCTGGTCGGCACTTTGTCGACGATGTTCTGGGCATTGAGCGCGGCCACGACGTCGTCGCTGGGAATGAAGGTGTCCTTGCCCACCATGCGCAAGAAGCGTGGCGCCGACAGTCCTCCCATCTGGTTGCCATGTTTGGCCAGATAACGCCACAGGCCGACGATATCGGTCACCGGCCAGTTGGCGATGAAATTGCCGAAACTGCCGTGTTCCTTGGCGATGTCGAGCATCATCTGGGCGTTGCGCGGCACGCTTTTCAGTTTGCCCAGATGGCGAATGATGCGTTCGTCCTGCATCAGGCGCTCCAGATGATCGGCACCCATCAGCGTGACTTTTTCAGGATCGAAGCCAAAGAATACCTGTTCGAAGGCGGGCCACTTGGCGTCCACTACGCTGTGCTTCAACCCGGCGCGAAACACCCGCAGGGCCAGGGTGGACAGGTAACGGTCGTCACTGATGGCCTTGAGTTGTTTGGGGGTGGCGCATGTCGGCAGATGCGCTTCGAGCGCGGCGGCGGAACCAAAGCGGTTGAGGCAGTATTCATTGAGCCATTTGTAGTCTTGCATGCCCTCTCCAAAACAGAATGTATGTTCACGCGACCTTTGTGGTCGACTTTCTGACGATGCTGGCTGACATACCGTTTTCGTCGGAACGCCGCCCGCACCAAGGCGGCTTCCACAATGATTGCGTCGGAGCCAGCCGTTTTGTTCGACACCATCCTTGTGGGAGCCGGCTTGCTGGCGAAGGCGTCGGTTCGGACGCATCGCTGACGACTGACATACCGCCATCGTCCGAATGCGGCCCAGACCAAGCGCGCTCCTACGGGATGGTGGAGACTTGGCGGTTGTACTGAAACCGCCAACGCACATACAGCAGCGCACTGATGAAAACAGCCAGGCTGGCGAGCATTTCCAGCACCCCAAACAGCGCGCGGCTGGCGTCGAACGCGGCCAGCGCACCCTTGATGAAATACAGGTTCACCACGAAACAGGTCCAGGCGTGCCCGCGCGGGCTGCCCATTAGCATGCCCGGCGCCAGCAGCAATAACGGCACCAGTTCGATTGACAGAATCACCCAGGGCCGCGCCCCATGCAGGTCCGCGAGTGCGAGGTAATAAACGCACAGCAGCGCGATCAACCCGAAAAAGCACAACAAGGCAGCCACGCGGCTCCAGCGAACCCGAGGTTCCAGCCATTCCAGCGCGGGCAGCACCTTGGGCGTTTTAACCACGGGAAGGTTCCAGCAACAGCGCAGTCTTCGCCAGACGCTGGCCGAGGGCGCGACACAGGGTGGTTTCATGCTGATCCAGCGGACGTTTGCCGTCGGCGCCTGCGTGATGGCTGGCGCCATAGGGCGTACCGCCGCCGCTGGTTTCGATCAGCGCCGCTTCGCTGTAGGGCAAACCGGTCACCAACATGCCATGGTGCAGCAGTGGCAGAAGCATCGACATCAGCGTGGTCTCCTGGCCGCCGTGCAGGCTGGCGGTGGAGGTGAACACGCTGGCCGGTTTGCCCACCAGTGCGCCGGTCAGCCACAGGTTGCTGGTGCCGTCGAGGAAGTATTTCAGCGGCGCGGCCATGTTACCGAAGCGTGTCGGGCTGCCCAGTGCCAGACCCGAGCAGTTCTTCAGGTCATCCAACGTCGCGTACAGCGCGCCGGTGTCCGGAATGCTCGGCGCCACGGCTTCGCATTCGCTGGAGACAGCCGGAACGGTACGCAGCCGCGCTTCCATGCCGCCCATCTCGATGCCTCGGGCGATCTGCCGGGCCATTTCACTGGTCGAGCCGTTGCGGCTGTAAAACAGCACCAGAATGTAGGGCGCGCTCAAGGCAGGATCTCCAGCACCTTCTCGGGCGGACGACCGATCACCGCTTTATCGCCTGCGATCAGAATCGGACGCTCGATCAGCTTGGGGTGGGCGGCCATGGCGTCGATCAAGGCGTCATCGCTGAGGCTTGTGTCGGCCAGATTCAGGGCTTTGTACTCGTCCTCGCCAGTGCGCAGCAGTGCGCGGGCGCCGATGCCCAGTTTGCCGAGCAGGTCGCGCAGTTGTGCGGCGGTCGGCGGGGTTTCCAGATAGCGGACGATGGTCGGCGCGAGGCCTCGCGCTTCGAGCAATTCCAGCGCGCCACGTGATTTGGAGCAGCGCGGGTTGTGATAAAGCGTCAGATCGGTCATTTGCGGGTCGCATCTTTCGTGAGGTGGGCGCTATTCTACAGCCGTGACGACAAACACCAAGTGTCGGTGGGCGTCGCGATTTCTCTAAAAGGAACAAGCATCATGGCAAGGCGGTGGGCAGCGGCGGTAGCGCTTTTAGGCAGTATGTTGCTCAGTGGATGCGGCGTGGACCTGGGCACTGATCAGAATGGTCAGAAAGTGACTAGTGACCGGGTCGACAAACACTGGCTGGTGGTCAACTACTGGGCCGAATGGTGCGGCCCGTGCCGTACGGAAATTCCGGAACTGAACAAACTGTCCGAACAGTTGAGCGGGCAGAAAGTCAGCGTGTTTGGCGTCAACTTCGACAACTTGCAGGGTGAAGACCTGAAAACCGCGGCCAACGCGCTGGGCATCAAATTCACGGTTCTGGCTCAGGATCCGGCCGAGCAATACGACCTGCCCAAGAGCGAAGCGCTGCCGGTGACCTACATCATCGACGACAAGGGCAAAGTGCGTGAGCAGTTGATGGGCGAGCAGACGGCGGCGGGTGTGGCGCAGAAACTGGCAGAGTTGAAAGGGAAGGGCTGATCGCTACTACGGATCATCTGTAGGAGTGAGCTTGCTCGCGATAGCGATTTCTCTTTGATGAATGCGGCGGCTGATACACCGGTATCGCGAGCAATCTCACTCCTACAATTGAAGCGCTAACCTTCTTCCAGCCAGAATCGCAACGGCAATCCGTCGGCAGGCCAGAGTTCAAGCTGTTCCACTTCCGACACATCCCAGTGCTGAACCTTGCTCAGCGCATCGAAGAAACGCCGCTCCTGCTCCATCAGCGCCGGGGCGCAGAGTTTTCGGGTGCTGCCCACCGGCCCGAAGCTGATCGCATCGCCGTCCAGCCGATAGGACGCGAACCAGTGATTACAACCGCCACTGCCGTACGCCCGGCCATCTTTGCCGAGGGTCATGGTCAGGTGGCTGTTGTCGATCAGCGGGCGCTCCCCGACCCACTCCAGCACATAGCCGTGATCACGCTTGAGGGCGTCGGTGTCGCTTGCGCAACCGGCCAGCAATGCAGCGGCGATCAAGGTCAGGCCGAGGGTTTTCATGCGGCGTTCTTCGCGCAAGTCGGGCACAGATGGTTTTCACCGACGGTTTTCCAGCCCAGTTCGGCAATGCGTGCCGTTGCAGCTGGCTTCAGGGCTTTCTTGCCTTCCTTGCCGTCGACCATGAATTCGATGTCCTGCTCTTTGCCGCAGCCGTTGCAGTTGACCTTCCACTGATGAATCGCCAGCTCCGTGAAGGCCGGGCCGTTGGCCACTGCAACCCACTGGCCCGGCGGATTGATCAGGTGACGGACCTTTTCCACGTTCAGGCGCATGTACAAGTCTTTACTGCCTTTGACGGTCACCAGCAGAACGTCGTCGTGCTTGATCGAGCCACCGTTGCCGGTCACTTGATAACGCCCGACGGCCAGGCTGCGGCACTCGATCAGGGTGTGTTGCGGGGTGAGCATGCTGTAACGGAAATCGTGTTCGGCCATGGGGGTCTCCAAATAGGCGCGCATGCTAACACTTTAGATCGAGATTGCCCGATGCCGGTCGGCGGCAGGGGACGGTTCGGAGCATTGTGATGCCTTCCCACAGGGGGCTCCGGTATTTACACCTGATTTTGTGGGGATCCCGCCGCCCACTGCCCGATGTTATCCAGCGTCGTCTGCGCAATCGCGCCCAATGCTTCTTTGGTCAAAAACGCCTGATGCGCAGTAATCACCACGTTGGGAAAGGTCAGCAGTCGCGCCAGCACATCGTCCTGCAACGGCAGGTCGGAGCGGTCTTCGAAGAACAGTTGCGCCTCCTCTTCATACACATCCAGCCCCAGATAGCCCAACTGGCCGCTCTTCAGCGCGTCGATCAGCGCCGGGGTGTCGACCAGTGCGCCGCGTCCGGTGTTGATCAACATCGCCCCGCGCTGCATTCGCGACAGCGAACCGGCATTGACCAGGTGCCGTGTGTGTTCGTTGAGCGGGCAATGCAGGCTGATGACCTGCGCTTGCGCCCACACCTGTTCCAATGGCAGATAACGCGCACCGAGGGCTTCAACGTCAGGGTTGGGGAAAGGATCGTACGCGAGGAGTTTGCAGCCGAACCCGGCCATGATGTTGGCGAAGGCTGCACCGATTTGCCCGGTGCCGACCACGCCGACGGTCTTGCCCACCAGATCGAAGCCGGTCAGGCCGTGCAGCGTGAAATCACCGTCGCGGGTTCTGTTGTAGGCGCGGTGCAAGTGACGATTGAGCGAGAGAATCAACGCCACGGCGTGTTCGGCCACGGCGTGGGGCGAGTAGGCCGGGACCCGGACCACGCCAAGCCCCAGGCGTTGGGCGGTCGGCAGGTCGACATGGTTGAAACCCGCCGAACGCAGGGCGATCAGCTTAGTCCCTCCTGCGGCAAGGCGTTCCAGAACCGGCCCACTCAAATCGTCATTGATGAACGCGCAGACCACCGGATAGCCATCGGCCAGCGCAACGGTGTCCAGCGTCAGGCGCGCAGGCTGGAAATGCAGCTCGATGCCTGCCGGGGGTTGGGCAGCGAGGAAGCTGTCTCGGTCGTAGGTCTGGCTGCTGTAGAGGAGGGTGCGCATGGGGGCTCCTTATGACATGAACGCTGATAGACCTGTAGGAACATGACATGGAGGTGCAGATGAGCGCACTGACCCGCATCAAGCACTCACTCGCGCCTCAGCCTCCAACCGGGTAATGGCCTTTTCCAGATCGTCCAGCGCCTTGTCGCTGTCTGGCGATTCCTGTTTGAGCAGGGTTTCGCTGCGTTGGCAGGCGGCGCGCAGCTGCGGGACGCCGCAATAACGGGTGGCGCCATGCAGGCGATGAACCCGCTCGATCAGCGCCACATGATCGTTTTCTTCCCGCGCTGCCTGGATGGCCTGACGGTCAGTCTCCAGCGAGGCCAGCAGCATGGCCAGCATGTCCGCCGCCAGATCCGCCTTGCCCGCGGCCAGGCGCAAGCCTTCTTCGTGATCGAGCACTTGCAGATTGGCACCACCGTGGCTGACTTCGTGATGGCGTTCGGGGGCCTGATTGCGCAAGGCCAGGCCTGTCCATTTCAGCACCACTTGCGCCAGTTGCCGCTCACTGATCGGCTTGGTCAGGTAGTCGTCCATGCCACTTTGCAGCAGCGCGCGTTTCTCGTTGGCCATGGCGTGGGCGGTGAGCGCGACAATCGGCAGCGAGGTGATCTGGCGTTCGGTTTCCCAGCCGCGAATGGCTTCGGTGGCCTGGCGCCCGTCCATGCCAGGCATCTGCACGTCCATCAGCACCAGATCGAATGCTTCTTCCTGCACCGCCTGAACCGCCGCATAACCGCTGTCGACGGCCATCACTTTGGCGCCCATGTCTTCCAGCAGCGTTTGCACCAGCAGCAGGTTGGCCGGGTTGTCGTCCACGCACAGAATTCGCGGCGGGCGGCTGGACACCGGCTCGGGCAGCTCGGTGCGCAACTGTTTGGGGTTGATCAGTTCAGACAGAGCACGACGTAGCTTGCGGGTACACGCCGGTTTGGCCTGAAGCTGGGTGTAAGCGTCGGGCACGGACGCCTGATACAGCGCCTGTTCAGTGGTCGGGCAGAGCACCAGCACCTTGCAGTCGAGGTTTTCCAGGTCCCAGATTTGCTGGCGCAGGCGCTCGGGGGGCAATTCGTGAGCGGTCACGCCGAGCACCGCCATGTCGATGGCGTGGGGCGTCTGGTGCACCACGGTCACACCGTTGATGAGGTTTTCCAGATTGTTGAAGACCATCGGCTGCAAACCGCAGTCTTCCAGTTGATGCTCCAGCGCCTGACGCGCCAGATCGTGGTGTTCCAGCACCGCAACCCGACGGCCCAGCAGTGGCGGGGCGGGCAGGTCTTCGATGTCGTCGCGGGTTTTGGGCAGGGTCAGGCTGATCCAGAACTCCGAGCCTTCGCCGGGGGTGCTCTCCACGCCGATTTCACCGCCCATCTGTTCGATCAGACGCTTGGAGATCACCAGCCCCAGTCCGGTGCCACCGGAATGGCGCGACAGCGAGTTGTCCGCCTGACTGAAGGCCTGAAACAGCGCGCGCACGTCCTGACTCGACAGGCCGATGCCGGTGTCCTGCACGCTGATGCGCAACTGCACCTTGTCGTCCTCTTCATCCTCAAGCATCGCCCGCGCGACGATGGTGCCTTCGCGGGTGAACTTGATGGCGTTGCTGACCAGGTTGGTCAGGATCTGTTTCAGCCGCAGCGGGTCGCCCACCAGCGACAGCGGCGTGTCCCGATACACCAGACTCACCAGCTCCAGTTGTTTGGCGTGTGCGGCGGGGGCGAGGATGGTCAGGGTGTCTTGCAGCAAGTCGCGCAGGTTGAACGGAATGGCGTCGAGCACCAGCTTGCCCGCTTCGATCTTCGAGAAGTCGAGGATTTCGTTGATGATGCTCAACAGGTTGTCGGCGGATTTTTCGATCGTGCCCAGATAATCGTGCTGGCGCGGCGTCAGTTCACTTTTCTGCAACAGGTGGGTGAAGCCGAGAATGCCGTTGAGGGGCGTGCGGATTTCGTGGCTCATGTTGGCCAGAAATTCGGATTTGATCCGGCTCGCTTCCAGCGCTTCTTTACGAGCCAGATCCAGCTCGATGTTCTGGATCTCGATGGTTTCCAGATTCTGGCGGACGTCCTCGGTGGCCTGTTCGATGTTGTGCTGCAACTCTTCCTGTGCGTTCTGCAGGGTCGCGGCCATGCGGTTGATGCCCGAACCGAGCTCATCCAGTTCGTTGCTGCCCATCGGCGGCAGTCGCGCCTCCAGATTGCCTTCCTTCAATTGCGCGACCACGTGTTTGATCTGGCTGATCGGCCCATTGATGGTGCGGCTCATGCGCAACGCCAGCATGGCAGTCAGGCCCAGTCCGGCAGCGATCAACAGCAGGCTGGCGAACAGACTGCGATACCCGCGCAGCAGGGTGCCGCTGTGGGACAGTTCCAGTTCGACCCAGCCCAGCAGACGGTCGGCCTCTTCGGGGACCACTTCGCCTGTGAGGTGACGATTGCGGCCGAACACCGGCATCAGGTAACGCGTCGCGTCGTTTTCCGAGCGCTGCAATAGGTGCATGCCATTGCCGATCGGCGCCTGATTGATCATGGTCGGCCCGGCGTGGGCCAGGGGGTTGCGGTCGGCGTCGAGAAACGACACCGCGCGCACATCGGCCTGTTCCAGCACTTGACCTGCGATGCGGTCGAGCATTGCTTTGTCGCTGCTGGCCAGCGCCGATGCCGACAGCGGCGCCAGTTCGTTGGCGATCATTTCGCCGCGCTTGAGCAACTGGACCTGCAATTCCGACAGTTGCATCCAGGTGAAATAGCCGCCCAGCAGCGCCGCCATCAGGCAGGTCGGCAGCAGGGTCAGCAGTAAAACGCGGCCTTTTATGCCCAGTCTGTTCAGCACATCGTTCTCTCCGGCACGTCTGATCGTCTGTCGTTGCGTGGCAAGTCCTGTGCCAGCGTGCCTTGATCTTTTGAGTACAGCCCTTCGGTCGTTTGCGCAGTGTAGCCACATGTGCGCGGGGATTGGCGGCTAAATGGGTGATCAGCGAACACTCCTACAACGTTCTCCGATCAGTCGCCATTGCTCGCCCTTCAGCAATCTTGAATAATTGTGCCCTTGAGAATCAATTGCAGACGCCAATGACTCCCGCCAGCATCCACCGCCCCAGCATACTCGCCATCGAGGACGACCCCGTGCTCGGCGCGTTCGTTCATGAGCAACTGGACCGTTGTGGCTTTCACGTCACCTGGTGCCGGAACGGCGCCGAAGGCCTTGAGCGTGCGCAGAGCCAGCCATTCGATTTGGTATTGATGGACATTCTGCTGCCGGGCATGAACGGCCTGGACATTTTGGTGCACCTGCGTCGGCGTCACACGATGCCCATCATCCTGATGTCGGCGCTGGGGGCGGAGGCCGATCGCATCAGCGGTTTTCGCAACGGCGCGGACGATTACCTGCCCAAACCCTTCAGCGTCGATGAGTTGCGCGTGCGCATCGAGGCGATCCTGCGTCGGGTGGAACTGGAGCGGCGTGTTAACGCGCAACTGGTTGTCCCTCCCGTCACTGCGGCGCCCGACATCGACGAACTGACCTTCGACGAAGGCTTGTGCGATGTACGTTTCGCGCGTAAGGCTGCGCAGCTGACTCGCAGCGAATACCGCCTGCTGGAAACCCTGTGGCGAAGTCCCGAAGAAGTGCTCAGCAAGCCCTTCCTTTATCAGCATGTGCTACAGCGAGGGTACTCGCAGCATGATCGCAGCCTGGACATGCACATCAGCCAGATCCGTCGCAAACTCAAGGCCATCGGCTATGAAGGTCATCAGTTGCGCACCGTGTGGGGCAAAGGGTATGTGCTGACGGCAGCCGAATTCGATGCGTGAGCGCCGTTGCCGCCTGCCCGGCAGGCACTCCCTGTTCTGGAAACTGGCCGTTCTGCTGGTGGGTTTCTGCTTGTTGATGATCTGGCTCAGTTGGTATTGGGGTCGATACCTTGAAACGCAGAACGCCTTCCTGTCTCCCGAGTCCCGTCGTGTGCTCAACGGCTACGCCGCCGAGGCCGAGCAGGCATGGACTGTCGGGCGTCAGCAAGGCGTCGATACCTGGCTGCGAGAAGTGCGTCGCCATGAGCAAGGCTGGGTGGGGGTTATCGGGCACGACCTGCAGTCCCTGAGCAGCGTACCGCTGGATGACGCACAAGTGCAGCGCCTGACCTTCATGCGCGGCGTTGACTGGCCCATGAGTGGGCGTCAGAAAACCGCGCCCTGGCTGAAGATCCCGTTTCCTGAACGGCCTGCGGCGGGCAGTCTGGTCATCGAGCTGCCCGAGCGCTTCAAGCCCGGGCGCCACGCGCTGTTCTGGCAAATGTTGACCAATGCAGTCATACCCGCGCTGTTCACGCTGTTGTTGTGCGTTGGCCTTTACCGGCTACTGATTCGCCCCCTCAACCAGTTGCGCGAGCAGGCCAATGCCTGGCGGGCCGATCGTTTGTCCAACCGGCTCTCGCCGCAGATGACCTCGCGACAGGACGAGTTGGGGGAACTCAATCGCGCTTTCGACCATATGGCCGCCAGGCTGCAATCTACCGTGCAGATCCAGCAGCAGTTGTTGCGTGACTTGTCTCATGAATTACGCACGCCGCTGAGCCGTCTGCGCGTGGCGTGCGACAGCGAGCAGAGTCTTCCGGAGTTGCGTGAGCGCCTCAGTCGTGAGGTCGATGGCATGCGAAGACTGGTCGATGACACCTTGCACCTGGCCTGGCTCGATGCCGAACGGGAAAAACTGCCTAACGAAGACATCCAGGTGTTGGCGCTGTGGGACATGCTGGTCGACGACGCTTGTTTCGAGAGCTGTTGGCCGTATCGCCAGTTGATCTGCGATCTGGACAGCGAATGCTGGGTTCGCGGGCACCTCAACACCTTGGCTCAGGCGCTGGAGAATATCCTGCGCAATGCGATCCGGCATTCGCCCCCTGAAGGGCTGGTACGTCTGGGCGGTCGTCGGGATGGCGAGGACTGGCTGATCTGGCTGGAAGATCAGGGCGGCGGCGTTGACGATAACGATCTGGAGCGCATCTTCGCTCCGTTCATTCGCCTTGATGGCGCCCGGCCTGGGGACGGCGGATTCGGCCTGGGCCTGAGCATCGCGCGCAACTCGCTGCGATTGCAGGGGGGCGATATGTGGGCGGAGAACACACCTGACGGACTGCGCATGACCATGCGATTGCCGGCCCGGGAAGTCGCGGCTTCGCTGCCTGCCGTTTTCGCCAGCAAGCCGGCTCCCACAGGTTCGGCGTTGAACTGAAGATTTGGATTCGACGCGACTCTTGTGGGAGCCGCAGAATCCCCCACAGATAACAGTGCAATTCTTCTTTATTCCTTTTCGTCCTATCGAACTCACTTTGCGTGATATGGGCTTTAGACGATTGCCGGTATGATAGGCGACCCCCGCATGTCTGGATCGCGAACACGCCATGACCCTGCAGTATCAAACCATCGCCGATTGCGTCGGCAACACCCCGCTGGTGCGTCTGCAACGCATGGCCGGGAACACCAGCAACACGTTGCTGCTCAAGCTTGAAGGCAATAACCCGGCCGGTTCCGTGAAGGATCGCCCGGCGCTGTCGATGATCACCCGTGCCGAACTGCGCGGCCAGATTCATCAGGGCGACACCCTGATCGAAGCGACCTCCGGCAACACCGGCATCGCCTTGGCCATGGCAGCCGCCATCAAGGGGTATCGCATGATCCTGATCATGCCGGACAACTCCAGTGCCGAACGGAAGGCGGCCATGACCGCCTACGGCGCCGAGCTGATTCTGGTCAGCAAGGAAGAGGGCATGGAAGGCGCCCGCGATCTGGCTGAGCGCATGCAGGCCGACGGCCGTGGCAAGGTGCTGGACCAGTTCGCCAATGGCGACAACCCTGAGGCTCACTACGTGGGCACCGGTCCGGAAATCTGGCGACAGACCGACGGCACCATTACCCATTTCGTCAGTTCCATGGGCACCACCGGAACCATCATGGGCACCTCGCGTTACCTCAAGGAACAGAACCCGAACATCCAGATCGTCGGCTTGCAGCCCATGGACGGTTCGGCCATTCCGGGCATCCGCCGCTGGCCCCGTGAATACCTGCCGAAGATCTATCAGGCTGACCGCGTCGACCGGATCATGGACATGGCCCAGAGCGAAGCCGAAGACGTGATGCGTCGTCTGGCCCGTGAAGAAGGTATTTTCTGTGGTGTGTCGTCGGGCGGTGCTGTGGCGGGCATGTTGCGCTTGTCGCAGGAAGTCGAGAACGCGGTGATGGTCGCGATCATTTGTGACCGTGGCGACCGTTATCTGTCGACCGGTGTCTACGATGCGCCCAACTGATGGCCAAGCGTGACTCAGGCCTGCGTTTCCAGCCCAGTGGTGGCACTCGGACAGCGCAGGTCCCTACCGGTAAAAAGCAGCGTCTGACCATTGAACGTCTGTCGAACGACGGCCGTGGCATCGCTTTCGTCGACGGCCGCACCTGGTTCGTCGCGGGCAGTCTGGCGGGCGAAGAAGTCGAAGCCCGCGTGCTGGGCGCCCATGGCAAAGTGGTTGAAGCGCGCACCGAGCGTGTGTTCCAAGCCAGCCCGTCGCGGCGTCCGGCGCCGTGTCAGCACTTCGGTCGCTGCGGCGGTTGCAGCGTGCAACAGATGCCCCATGACGAGCAGCTTGCCCTGAAACAGCGCATGCTCGCCGAGCAGTTGAGCCGCGTGGCGGGTGTCGAGCCGCAAGAGTGGGCGGCGCCGCTGACTGGTGATGAATACGCCTACCGTCGACGCGCGCGCATCGCCGTTCGCTGGGATGCCAAGGCCAAACGACTGGAGGTCGGGTTTCGCGCAGCGTCGAGTCAGGACATCGTTGTCATCGATCAATGCCCGGTGCTGGTACAGGCCTTGCAACCGATCATGACGGCGTTACCGGCCATGCTGAAAACACTGAGCAAGCCTCAGGCCCTGGGCCATGTGGAATTGTTCAGCGGTTCTGCCAATGCCGTGCTGTTGCGTCATACCGCGCCACTGGCCGACAAGGACCTGGACATCCTCAAGGTCTTCTGCGAAACCCATCACGCGCAACTCTGGTTGCACGGGGAGGGTGAGCCGCAGCCAGTGGAGGCTGACGCACAACTGGGTTATCACTTGGAACCGTGGAATCTTGCGTTGGCGTATCGTCCCGGTGACTTCGTGCAGGTCAACGCACAGGTCAATACTGCGATGATCGAACAGGCACTTTCGTGGCTTGCGCCCCATCCGGACGAACGAGTACTGGACTTGTTCTGCGGGCTTGGTAACTTCGCTCTACCGCTGGCGCAGATCACGCGCGAAGTGGTGGCGGTGGAGGGCGTCGAGGTGATGGTTCGACGGGCTGCCGGTAATGCGGTCAGTAACGATTTGCACAATGTGAAGTTTTATCAGGCGGATCTTTCGCAGCCGCTGGATAAGGCAGCCTGGGCGGCGGAAGGTTTTTCCGCCGTGCTGCTCGATCCGCCCCGTGACGGGGCGTTCGAGGTGGTGGGCAAGCTCAGGAAACTGGGCGCCGAACGGTTGGTTTATGTGTCTTGCAACCCGGCAACTTTGGCGCGGGACACGGTCGAACTGATCAGGCAGGGCTACCGATTAAAACGTGCCGGAATCCTCGATATGTTTCCGCAGACAGCGCATGTCGAGGCGATGGCGTTATTTGAAGCGAGTAAGTGAGGCAAGCAGGGCTCCAGGAATCGAGCCAGCGCCTTACAGGGAGTCTCGTTTAATCCGACTGGCCCGCGCATGCCAGACCTTGCAAGGCCCGCAAGGAGCATGCGCCGAGAAGGCCGGCGACTGATGGCGCATTTCATCGCGCCGTAGGGAAGGTAAGCAACATGGTACAGGTGAGAGCACACCAGCCGATAAACACCGACGGCAGTATCAACCTCGACGCATGGCTCGATCATGTGGTCAGCGTCGACCTCGCAGTGGACCGACAGGCGCTCAAAGAGGCCTGTGAATTTGCCCGGTTGGCCGAGCAACAGGACAACGCCGCCAAGAACCTCTGGGCGGAAGGCACGTCGAGCTTTCAGACGGGCCTGGAAATCGCTGAAATCCTGGCCGACCTCAAACTCGATCAGGACTCGCTGATCGCCGCCGTGATTTACCGCGGCGTGCGCGAAAACAAGATTTCGCTGCCTGATGTCAGTCAGCGCTTCGGCCCGACGGTGACCAAGCTGATCGACGGCGTGCTGCGCATGGCGGCGATCAGTGCCAGTCTCAGCCCGCGCCAGTCATTGGTGCTGGGCAGTCAGGCCCAGGTCGAGAACCTGCGCAAGATGCTGGTGGCGATGGTCGATGACGTGCGCGTCGCCCTGATCAAGCTGGCCGAACGTACGTGCGCCATTCGCGCCGTAAAAAATGCCAGTGACGAGAAGCGCAACCGTGTCGCCCGGGAAGTCTTCGACATCTATGCGCCATTGGCCCATCGTCTTGGTATCGGGCACATCAAATGGGAGCTGGAGGACCTGTCCTTCCGCTACCTGGAGCCGGAGCAGTACAAGCAGATCGCCAAGTTGCTGCATGAGCGCCGTCTTGATCGCGAGCGCTTCATCACCGACGTCATGTCGCAACTGGAAAACGAGTTGCTCGCCACCGGCGTCAAGGCCGACATCAGTGGCCGGGCCAAGCACATCTACTCGATCTGGCGCAAAATGCAGCGCAAGGGTCTGGAGTTCAGCCAGATCTACGACGTGCGTGCGGTGCGCGTGCTGGTCCCGGAAATGCGCGATTGCTACACCGCGCTGGGGATCGTCCACACCCTGTGGCGCCATATTCCCAAAGAGTTTGACGACTACATCGCCAACCCCAAGGAAAACGGCTATCGCTCGTTGCACACGGCGGTGATCGGTCCTGAGGGCAAAGTGCTGGAGGTGCAGATCCGCACCCACGCCATGCACGAAGAGGCCGAACTCGGCGTCTGCGCCCACTGGCGATATAAAGGGACGGACGTCAAATCCAGTTCCAACCATTACGAAGAGAAAATCTCCTGGCTGCGTCAGGTGCTGGAATGGCACGAAGAGCTGGGTGACATTGGCGGCCTGGCCGAACAACTGCGTGTCGACATCGAGCCTGACCGGGTCTACGTCTTCACGCCAGACGGCCACGCCATCGACTTGCCCAAAGGCGCGACGCCACTGGACTTCGCCTACCGTGTGCACACCGAAATCGGTCACAACTGCCGGGGCGCGAAGATCAACGGCCGCATCGTACCGCTCAACTACAGCCTGCAGACCGGTGAGCAGGTCGAGATCATCACCAGCAAGCACGGCGTGCCGAGCCGCGACTGGCTGAACTCGAACCTGGGTTACATCACCACCTCGCGAGCGCGGGCGAAGATCGTTCACTGGTTCAAGTTGCAGGCGCGCGACCAGAACGTCGCGGCGGGCAAGGTGTTGCTGGAGCGCGAACTGTTGCGTCTGGCATTGCCGCAAGTGGATTTCGAGCGGTTGGCGGAAAAGGCCAACATGAAGACCGCCGAAGACATGTTCGCGTCCTTGGGCGCGGGCGATTTGCGTCTGGCGCAACTCGTCAACCTGGCGCAGCAACTGGTCGAGCCGGAGCGTGGCAACGAGCAATTGGAACTGATTCCGCGCAAGGCTACGGGCTACAAGCCGGGCAAGCGTGGCGACATTCAGATTCAGGGTGTGGGCAACTTGATGACGCAGATGGCGGGCTGCTGCCAGCCGCTGCCGGGTGATGCCATCGTTGGTTACATCACCCAGGGGCGCGGCGTGAGCATTCACCGTCAGGACTGTGCTTCGGTGCTGCAACTGGCCGGACGCGAACCGGAGCGGATCATTCAGGTCAGTTGGGGGCCGGTGCCGGTGCTCACCTATCCGGTGGACATCATCATCCGCGCCTACGACCGCTCGGGGCTGTTGCGTGACGTGTCTCAGGTGCTGCTCAACGAGCGCATCAACGTGCTGGCGGTCAATACCCGCTCGAACAAGGAAGACAACACCGCGCTGATGTCGCTGACCATCGAGATCCCGGGGCTGGACGCGCTGGGGCGCTTGTTGGGGCGCATTTCGCAATTGCCGAACATCATCGAGACGCGGCGTAACCGTACGCCTTGATGTCGTGTGGTGTCTGCGCTGACGCTTTCGCGAGCAAGCTCACTCCTACAGATGACCGCGTTCTCTCTGTAGGAGTGAGCTTGCTCGCGATGGCTTCAGCGCAATTGCCGCAAATCTGAATTGGAATGCCATGTACACACTTCAAGACCTCATCAACCTCATGGCTCGCCTGCGCGATCCGCGATACGGCTGCCCGTGGGACGTGAAGCAGAATTACGCGACCATCGTCCCGCACACCCTCGAAGAGGCTTACGAGGTCGCCGACGCCATCGAGCGCGGCGACTTCGATGACCTGCGTGGTGAGCTGGGCGATCTGCTGTTTCAAGTGGTGTATTACTGTCAGTTGGCCAGGGAAGAAGGGCGTTTCGAGTTCGAGGGTGTGGTCGATGGCATCACCCGCAAGCTGATTCGTCGTCATCCTCACGTTTTCCCCACCGGCGATCTGTATGCCCCACTGGAAACGCCGCGCCTGAGCGAAGAGCAGGTCAAGCATCGCTGGGAAGAGATCAAGGCCGAAGAGCGCGCCGAAAAGGCGCACGTGCCGGAGCAACTGTCGTTACTCGATGACGTACCCACCGTGTTGCCTGCCCTGTCGCGTGCCGCCAAGTTGCAGAAACGCGCAGCGCAAGTGGGCTTTGACTGGCCCGAAGCGCTGCCGGTGATCGACAAAGTGCGCGAAGAACTCGATGAGGTCCTCGAAGCCATGGCCGATAACGACGGCGACGGCGTCAGGGAAGAGATCGGTGACTTGCTGTTCGTGGTGGTCAATCTGGCCCGACACCTGAAGGTCGATCCGGAAACGGCCTTGCGCGCCGCCAACGGTAAGTTCGAGCGGCGCTTCCGTTTTATCGAAACAGCCTTGCGCGAAGCGGGTCGTCCCATCGAAGATTGCAGCCTCGAAGAGATGGATACGCTCTGGGGCGAAGCCAAGCGTCAGGAAAAGCACTCGTCTCACTGCGGTTGAGTGGACGATTTAGCAAGAAAAGTCAGAGAGAGAAGATCAATGGCGGGTATTTCCCTTCGTGACCAGTTGCTCAAGGCAGGTCTGGTCAACGAGAAACAGGCCAAACAGGTCGCCAAGAGCAAGCAGAAAGAACAGCGCCTCGTTCACAAAGGTCAGGCGGTGGCTGACGACACGAGCCAGCGCGCCGCTCAGGAAGCGATGGCTGAAAAGGCCAAACGCGATCAGGAGCTGAACCGCCAGCAGCAGGAAAAGGCCGAGCAAAAAGCCCGTGCAGCACAGGTCAAGCAATTGATCGAAGCGACCCGCCTGCCGAAGCTGACCACCGAGGACTACTACAACTTCGTCGACGACAAGAAGGTCAAGCGCCTGTCGGTCAACGCCCTGATGCGCAGCAAGCTGAGCAACGGTTCGCTGGCGATCGTGCACCACGGCGGCGGGTACGAGGTCATTCCCCGTGAGGCCGCACTGAAAGTTCAAGAGCGCGATCCACGTCGTATCGTGATGCTCAGCGAGCCGACTGAGGAGCCGGATGCCGATGATCCGTACGCGGCCTACAAGATCCCTGATGATCTGATGTGGTAACTCGGCTCACGTAGCTGATGCCTGGTCATGTGGGAGCGAATTCATTGGCGAAAGCGGAGTGTCAGTCGACGTTGATGTCGCGGATGCTGACGCCATCGCCAATGAATTCGCTCCCACAGGGGCCCATCGGAGGCGGTCGCAGAGAGTGACCCAGTGAAAACACAAAACCCGCCTCGGCGGGTTTTGTTTTGCTGCAATTCCGTTATTGCGGGTTGCCCGCTGCCTTCTTGGCTTCCAGTTCCGCGAGCTCTGCTGCGTAACGCTTGGCGTCCGCCTCCTGGTGAAACACGCCCACTAACTGATCTTGTTGGCGGACATCCCACATCTGAATACCAGCGGCAATGCTTTCGTGGGACTGATGGGACTCATCGCGTTCAGTAACAGTTACCGTCATCTTGAAAACTCCTGACTCTTTGATATCTGCGGCAGGACGTCGCAGTGGTTTCTTTATAAATTTGCGTAGCTTGCTTAGTAAATCATCGATTTCTGCAAGGGTTTTTTTCCGATTTCGTAACAGTCTCTAAATGCCTGTTTTACAAGGGGTGCGACGTGTTGTCGCACCTTGTTCCCGGGCGTGAAGAAAGTTTCATCTTTGCGCCAAGGGCGGTTTACTGCCCATTACGGTCGTGGCGGTAAGCGCTGACGGCCTCGTACACCGCTTTGCGCAGGCGGTTGATCCCGCCAATGGGGCGATGCTCGGCCACGCCGAACCAAGGGTTGAACGACTGGTTATCACACGCCAGATTCTGCGTCGGTGTGTCGAAATCCTGAGCCGGGACTCTGACCCTGGCCACGGTTTCGAACGGTGCGTCGCTTTCCTTCCATTCGATGCTGGTGTCTTCGATCGGCATGTATTTCTGCGGGTTTTGCCGCTGGATTTGCAACACGAAACAGGCAGGCGCCCGGTCGGTGGACAATTGTTGATTCAGTGCGCTGCGCAGGAAATTCGGCAGGTCGTGGTTCTGTTTCGGCAGCTCGTATTGCGGGCAGCTTTGTGGGTCCGGCAGAACGCGGAATTTGGCATTGGCGGTGCCGAACTTATAGGGCGAGACCGAGTAGTACGTGGCCTGCGTCGGACTGAGCGGAGCGGGTGACAGGGTGGCCAGGGCGATGAACAGATGGCGTATCTGCCAACTGCGTGGATCAAGACCGGGGAAGAACGCGAGGACTTTCTGCCCATTGGCCTGAGCGCCAATGTTCTGTGCGTACTCCGCCACGTCGCTGACGAAGAAATTCGGATGGCTGAACATCACGAAATCCTGCTCGGTCCGGCTTTGTTGGTCCGCCAGCAACTGTTTGCCCGGCACGTCGAACAGCTTGAGCGCCATGCCCCGCGCATCACGGATGCTGTCGAATTGCGGATAGGCGTTGCCGTTGGACAGCCTGATCAGCGCCTGCCAGACCTTGCCGGGTTGGGCGAACACGCCTTGGCGCAGCGCGGGATCGAGATCGGACAGCACGCTGACCTCGGCTTTCACGCAGCCATGGGCCTTGGCGTGGGCGTCGCGCAGGTAGCGAGTGCTTTCGCGGTGCTGATCGACGATACGCACTGCGGTCTGGATGATGCCTTGGGTCATGGCGGCTTCCCCCGGCGGAATCTGTTCGTCCGGGGAAACGGGACCGCTGTAGTGCCAGGCAAACCAGGCGGTGGCGGCCAGCCAGCCCAGCAGGCCCAGTGCGATCAGCCACAGCAGGGTTTTGCCGAGCCAGGCGCCAATGCGCAGCCAGAGTCGAGCGAGTGGAGACAGGTTGTTGTTTCGAGTGATCATGGCAATTGTTGCTCCAGCGGCCCGCCCAGCACTTTCAGGTATTCCACCAAGGCCCAGCGCTCATCGGGCAACAGGCCTCGTCCAATCACGCCGTTGCCCCGTTGGCCGTCGCGGAATTCGTGCCCGCTGTTGTGGTTGCCGGACACGCGGGTGTCGAACAGAAAGGCATTTTTGAAGGCGGTGGTTTCATAGCCCACGTGTAGAGGGTCGTAGTTGAACGTGCCTTTGTAGAACGTGGTACTGCGTTCGTCCTGAGGTGAAAGCAGCTGATAGAGCGTCGGCACCGAACCGTTGTGCAGAAACGGCGGCGTGGCCCAGACCCCGTCCAGAGGTCGGGCCTTGTAGGCGCGCAGCTCCTGTACGGCGATGGGCAGGCCAAAACCGTCCATGGCAGGCCGCTCGGCGACTGGCACGTTCGCCGCCCGGTACGCGTTGTCTTCGACGTAGGCGGTGATGTATGCCAGCGCCTTGGCCACTGAGACGCTGTGGGTGTCCAGCGGGGCGGTTGGTGGGGGATACAGCTTGACGTTGGTCAGTCGGTCCAGTTCCGCCTGGGTCCATTGCAGGCTGCTGACGTCATAGCGATTGTCGGCGATGTTGGTGGCGGTATTGGGATCGGTGCCGATCTCCGACACAGGGATCATGTTCAGGTATTGCACGGTACGACCGTCGACGACGCTATGGGGCGGAACGTGGCAGCCCGCGCAGTTTTCAGCGAACAGGGCGCGTCCCTTGGCCGCCAGTGGTTTGTTGATCGGGCCGAACAGTTGTTCTGGCCAAACGGGAGGTTTCAGGCGCCGCAGGGCTTGCTCGATCACGTCCAGATCGCGCACTCGCACGCTGGATGGGTAGCGATCCTCGCCTTTGAGGGGTTGGCCTGCGCCATTGAAGAACGTCAATGTGGCGCCCACGCCGAGGGATTCTCCGACGTTGCGCGCCATGGGCTGTTTGGCCGAGCCGTTCCATTGCACCCAGTCAAAGGTCCAGATGTCCCACAGTTGCGGATAGTCCACCGGGGCGTTGGCGACGCGGTAGTTATCGGGGGTGATGGCGTCACCGAACGTTGCGTTGGCGATGCGACCAAACGCGTCGGTCCGGCCCGGCCCTTCTTCGGTGGGGTAAAGACCACGATGAGTATCGTTCCATGCAGTTCTGACGAAGGTGTCCAGCGACTGTTTGAACTCGCTGCGCAACTGATCGTGTGACGCATCGTAGCGATCGCCCAGCACGCGACGCGCGAAGCGCTCGAATTTCCAGGGGTTGTAATAGGTGGCTGCGAGACTGGCTACCAGCGCCTGTCCAAAACTGCCACCCCGCACGGTGGGTACGCTGGAGGGCAGCACGTGCTGCGCGGTCCCTCCGTCGATACGCAGGGCCTGCCCTTTGAAATGCAGTTCGCCGGTGTGGCAGGCGGCGCAGGTGATGTCCAGGTATTCGGCGGTGTGTTCCGCATTCTGATGGCGCGCGAAGCCCACGGGCAGGTTGCCGGGGTTCGTCGCAGTCGGCAGTTGGTTGGGGTCGATCAGAAAACCGAAGCGCGCAAGGTGTTCCGGGGTTGCGAACCGCGTTTCGGAAAATGGCATCTCCAGGGCGGTGAACCAGTTGTAGCGAAGCCCTTTGACTTGTGTGCCCTGCGGGGTGAAGTAATAGATCTGGCGGTCGCTGTCGCTCCACTGATCCTGATAATTCACCCGCTCGACAGGCGAGTATTCGGGGAGTTTGGGGTTGATGGTGTAGTAGATGATGACGGCGATGAGCGTTGCAGCTATCGCCAGGATCAGGAGTAACACACGGTAGAAAATGCGCAAGATAGCCATCCTTGTCGAGTACGGCTGTCCTTATGACATCATTTCTCCCCGAGCGGCAAGCACCGGCCCCCTGTGGGAGCGAGTTCATTGGTAAAAACAAAACCCCGTGGAAACGGGGTCTTGTTATTGGCCAGCCGTAAATCAGCTACCTTTGACCGACTTACCGTTCACCGTGCCGTCCTGCAACATGATGTTGTATTCCTTGCCGTCGGTTTCAACCTGCTGCAGTCGAACCAGCAGGTAGTCGTAATCCTTGGCGAACCACATTACGGTGATGCGCTTGTTCTGTGTCGGATCACGGACGCGTTCGACCTTGATGGCATCGACCGAGCCGACTTTGGTGTCGACCTTTTCGGTGCCCAGCACGCGGAAGTCATAGGTGTCGACCTCGTCGCCATCGACCACCTGATAGCTCATGGTCTTCTTGCCAGCGGCCACGTCGTTTTGCAGGGCCAGTTGGTAAGTGGATTTATCGAGGATGCCGGTGTTCAGCGGGATCTTGATCGCATCGTTGCGATCAGTGCCAGTGATGAACTTGGTGGACCAGTCGAACACCAGATCAACGGTTTTGCTCTTGCCCAGACCGCCGCGTTCGAAGTGGTAGGTCTGTGGCGTCAGCGTGCTCTTGTCGGCCTTGAGGGTGCTGACTTCGGTCAGGCTGGCGATCATCATCGATGCCTTGAAGCTTAGGGTCCAGGTGCCGTTGGCGTTCTTTTCCAGGCTGCGGGTGGCGCTGCCGCCACCGACAGGCAGTTGTTTGAAGTCGGCGGTGTAGCTTGCGGAGAACGGTTGAAGGTCTGCCGCGTTGACCGCAGGGAGTGCGAGCAGTGCGAAAGCGAAGAGCAAAGCGCGACGCATGGTATCTCCTGTCTTTGAATAGAAGAGCCGGTTTAAACGGCTCGAATCACATGGCCGCTTGGCCCCAGTGGCTGGCTGTTCAGCGAGGCACCTTGTTCGTCGAGGGTCAGACGGCCTTCGGCGAACCAGCGAATCGCCAGCGGGTATATCAGGTGCTCCTGGGTGTGAACCCTTTGCGCCAGCGTGGCAGGCGTGTCGTGCAACTGTACCGAAATAACAGCTTGTACGACCAGAGGCCCCCCATCGAGTTCCTCCGTGACGAAATGCACGCTACAGCCGTGCTCGGCATCGCCGGCTTCCAGCACCCGTTGATGGGTGTGCAAGCCTTTATAACGCGGAAGCAATGACGGATGTATGTTCAGCAGGCGTGCGTGGTAATGACGCACGAAGCCGGGGGTGAGGATGCGCATGAAACCGGCAAGGACCACCAGCTTCGGCGAAAAGGAGTCGATCAGTTCGATCAACGCGGCATCGAAGGCTTCGCGACCTTCATAGGCCGTGTGATCGAGAACGCGGGTCTCGATGCCCGCGTTCTTCGCCCGTTCCAGCCCGTAGGCATCGGCGCGGTTGGAAATCACCGCGCGAATGCGAGCCGGGCTCGAACCGTCCTGAAAGCTGTCGATCATCGCTTGCAGGTTACCGCCAGTGCCGGACAGCAGCACCACTACATCGCAGGATTGGGGCATGTCAGGCTTCAACGCATCCGGCATCAGTGCGCCTTGACGTTTTTCAGCTCGACCTGTGCAGCGCCTTCGGCAGCAACGCCGATCTGACCGATGACCCAAGGTTGCTCGCCGGCATCACGCAGCACCTTCAGAGAAGCCTCGACGTGCTCCTGAGCGACGCAGATGACCATGCCGACGCCGCAGTTCAGGACGCGGTGCATTTCGTGCTCGTCAACGTTGCCTTTCTCTTGCAGCCAGTCGAATACGGCCGGGCGGGTCCAGCTCGCCACGTCGATCACGGCCTGAGCGCCTTCCGGCAGTACGCGCGGGATGTTGTCCAGCAGACCGCCGCCGGTGATGTGGGCCATGGCCTTCACCGCGCCGGTTTCCTTGATCAGCTTGAGCAGCGGCTTGACGTAGATGCGGGTCGGCGCCATCAGCAGGTCGGTCAGAGGCTTGCCGTCCAGCTGGATGTTTTCGATGTCGGCACCGGCCACTTCGATGATCTTGCGGATCAGCGAGTAACCGTTGGAGTGTGGACCGGACGATGGCAGGGCGATCAGGGCGTCACCGGTCGCGACTTTCGAGCCGTCGATGATCTCGGCCTTTTCAACGACGCCGACGCAGAAACCGGCCAGGTCGTAGTCTTCGCCTTCGTACATGCCAGGCATTTCAGCGGTTTCGCCGCCGACCAGCGAGCAGCCCGCCAGTTCGCAGCCTGCGCCGATGCCGGTCACGACCTGAGCGGCGGTGTCGACGTTCAGTTTGCCGGTGGCGTAGTAGTCCAGGAAGAACAGCGGCTCGGCGCCACAGACCACCAGGTCGTTCACGCACATGGCCACCAGGTCGATGCCGATGCTGTCGTGCTTGTTCAGGTTCAGTGCCAGGCGCAGCTTGGTGCCCACGCCGTCGGTGCCGGAAACCAGAACCGGTTGTTTGTAGCCTGCCGGAATTTCGCACAGTGCGCCGAACCCGCCCAGGCCGCCCATCACTTCCGGGCGCTTGGTGCGCTTGGCAACGCCCTTGATGCGTTCGACCAATGCTTCACCGGCGTCGATGTCTACACCGGCGTCTTTGTAGCTCAGGGAGGGTTGCTTGCTCATTATCCAGGCCTATAGGGGGGAATTCGGAGTAACGACCGGGAAGCGGACGGCTCGTGGCTGTGTCATCGCCGGTCTGCGAAGGCGCGCGATTTTATCAGGGTTGGGCTCAAGCGGCCATCCTTGGGCCGACGGGCAGGGCCATGATGAAGAAAAAATAACGCGTCTGTTCAGGCTTCAGCCGTTCGTCGGTCACTGTAAAAGGTGTAAGTTCCTCTTCAGTGTGAGCGATTCGGGCAGCGCTGCGGTCTGAGTCGAGCCAGTCATTTTTTCATGCAGCTATTTATAAGCTGCGTTTTTCGTTTTCTGGGAATTTTTATGCGCCTGAAAAACTGCCTGTTGGTGGGTTGTCTGTCCCTCATGAGCCTCCCGGCGCTGGCCGAGACGGTGAACAATCTGTATCAGGTGCGTGAGCCGGTGAGCGGTCAGACCCCTGACGAGAAAACCCGCGCCACTCAGGCGGCGCTGGAAACGCTGGTCATGCGCCTGACCGGCGATCCAAAGGCCGCCCAAGGGCCGGGCCTGGCCGACGTGCGCAAGGATCCGCAACAGATCATCAGTCAATTCGGCTACGACGCCGGTCCGCCCGAATCTCTGCAAGTGGATTTCGACCCGGCCAGCACCGAACGCGCCTTGCGTCAGGCGGGGCTGTCGCTCTGGGGTTCCAACCGCCCGGTGATCATGGCCTGGTGGCTGAACGACGCTACCGATGGCGCCAATCTGGTGGGCGATGGTCAGGCGACGGCTGAGCCTCTGCGTCGCGCCGCTCAGCACCGTGGCTTGCCGTTGCGTCTGCCGTTGGCTGACTTGGGCGAGCAGGGCATCGGCACCGCCAAGACGCTGGATGGTAGTGATGTCACGCCATTGAAGCAGGCCTCCGAGCGCTATGGCTCCGATGCGATTCTGGCTGTCCACGCCCAACAGAATGGCGAGCAGTGGCAGGGCAAATGGCACCTGTGGCTGGGCGACAAAATGGAGCAGGGCAGTGCGTCCGGCGCCAGTTCCGCCGACCTGGCCGACGCGGTGTTGCTGGCCGTGAGTCAGCGTCTGGCTCCACGCTTTGTGGTCAAGCCGGGGGCGTCGTCGAGCATGGCGCTGGAAGTACAGGGCATGACGCTGGAACGTTATGCGCAACTGGGGCGTTTGCTGGAGCCGTTTGGCGGTCGTCTGAAATCGGCGGATGCCGACAAAGTCGTGTTCGATGTCAGCGGCAGCCCGGATCAACTGCGTTCGCAATTGTCGCTGGCCAAGTTGCAGGAAGTGCCTGCGAGTGAAGTCGCCAGTGCGCCGGTCGATGCCGGGCAAGTGCCGGTTGCCGGAACTGCGCCGGTCCCTGCTCCCGCTCCAGCCGCTGCGCAGACACTGCACTTTCGCTGGTGATAACGCTCAGAGGGATATCGCATGAATGGATTTAAGGGGCAGTAATGACTGATACGCGTCGTTGGTTCTGGGCAGGTGGGGTTCTCCTGCTGTGCCTGTTTGTCTGGTTGCTGCACGCCATTCTCACGCCATTTCTGGTGGCGTTGTTGCTGGCGTACATGGGCGATCCGCTGGCCGATCGGCTGGAAAAGCTCAAAATGTCCCGCACGTGGGCGGTTGTGACCGTGTTTTTGCTGTTCACCCTGATCTTCATGGGCCTGTTGCTGGTGCTGGTGCCGATGCTGGCCAAGCAGCTTTACCGGTTGTATGAGCTGGCGCCGCAGATGCTCGACTGGTTGCAGCACACCGCATTGCCGTGGGTTCAGGCGAAGTTGGGGTTGGCTGACGGCTTCTGGAAGTTCGACAAGATCAAGGCGGCCATTTCCGAGCATATGGGCCAGACCGGCGATATCGTCGGGATCGTGCTGGCCCAGGCCACCACATCGACGCTGGCGTTGATCGGCTGGCTGACCAATCTGGTGCTGATCCCGGTGGTCTGCTTCTACCTGCTGCGGGATTGGGACGTGATGATGGCCAAGGTCCGCAGCCTGTTGCCGCGTCATCGCGAGAAGAAGATTGTTGCGCTGGCCGATGAGTGTCACGAAGTGCTCGGCGCGTTCATTCGCGGGCAGTTGCTGGTGATGGTCGCGCTGGGCGTGATTTACGCAGCGGGCCTGATGCTGGTCGGTCTGGAGCTGGGGCTGTTGATCGGCGTGATCGCGGGGCTGGCGGCAATCGTGCCTTATATGGGCTTTGTGATCGGTATTGGTTCGGCGATTCTGGCGGGCTTCTTCCAGTTTGGCGGTGATCTGTACCCGATGCTCGGCATCGTTGCGGTGTTCATGGTCGGTCAGGCGCTGGAAGGCATGGTGCTGACGCCGTTGCTGGTGGGCGATCGCATCGGTCTGCACCCGGTGGCGGTGATCTTCGCCATTCTGGCGGGCGGTGAGCTGTTCGGCTTCACCGGCATCCTTTTGGCGTTGCCGGTGGCAGCGGTGATCATGGTCCTGGTGCGCCATGTGCACGATCTGTACAAGGATTCGGATATCTACGGCGGGGCGGAAGATCCGGACTTGTGATCCGTAGTCTGGTTGATGAGTGACCTGTGGGAGCGAATTCATTCGCGATTCGGACTTGCAGACGAAGAATCTCTATCGTTTGTACCGGCCAATCGCGAATCAATTCGCTCCCACGGGGTTGCGTTCGTCCAGCGTTGTCGTGTCTTGCCATGCTCCATATTCCAAGGTCTGACTCCCAGCTAGACGCAACCCTTTGATTTTGCAGGCTGTCTGGCGGATTGTGCGGCTCGCTTGGCGGGTATAAACTTTGCACACTTTACACAGAGGCCCCTTGGCGGTTCATCATTGAACCGTTCAGCCAGCATGAAACCCGTTCAGCTGCCCCTGAGTGTGCGTCTGCGTGACGACGCCACCTTCATCAATTACTACCCCGGCGCCAATGCTGCGGCACTTGGCTATGTCGAGCGCCTGTGCGAAGCCGACGCCGGGTGGACGGAAAGCCTCATCTACCTCTGGGGCAAGAATGGGGTAGGGCGCACGCATCTTCTGCAGGCTGCCTGCCTGCGCTTCAAGCAATTGGGCGAACCCGCCGTTTACCTGCCCATGGCCGAGCTGCTTGAAGAGGGTGTCGAGCTGTTCGACCACCTTGAGCAATACGAACTGGTCTGCCTCGATGATTTACAGGTCGTGGCGGGCAAGCCTGAGTGGGAAGAGGCACTGTTCCACCTGTTCAATCGCCTGCGTGACAGCGGGCGTCGCCTGTTGATTGCCGCGTCCTGCTCGCCCCGTGAGCTGCCGGTCAAGCTGGCGGATCTCAAATCCCGACTGACCATGGCGCTGGTGTTCCAGATGCGCCTGTTGTCCGATGAAGAAAAACTGCGCGCCTTGCAATTGCGTGCTTCCCGTCGGGGTTTGCACCTGACGGACGAGGTCGGGCATTTCATCCTGACCCGTGGCAAGCGCAGCATGAGCGCATTGTTCGATCTGCTCGAACAGCTCGATCAGGCCTCATTGCAGGCCCAGCGCAAGCTGACGATCCCCTTCCTTAAAGAGACGCTTGGCTGGTGAGCCTGGCAGCGGTCGATCCGGCAGTGATCCTGCAGACGGCCGCAGCCTTGCGCCGCGCTCAACGCATTCTGATCATTACCGGCGCCGGGCTTTCGGCGGATTCGGGCTTGCCGACCTATCGCGGCGTGGGCGGCCTGTATAACGGCCAGACTGACGATGGGTTGCCCATCGAGATGGCATTGTCCGGTCCGATGTTGCGTCGCGATCCTGCTCTGTGCTGGAAGTACATTGCCCAATTAGGCAGCGCTTGCCTCGGCGGGCAGCCCAATGCGGCGCATTATGCGATCGCGCAGTTGCAGCGATACAAGCCGGAATGTTGGGTGCTGACGCAAAATGTCGACGGCTATCATCGTGCGGCGGGCAGTCCGCCGGAGCGTCTGATCGAGATTCATGGGCAGATGGCGCCGCTCTACTGTCAGTCTTGCAGCGCGCAAGACCCACATCTGAGCGCTCACCTGCTACGGCCGCTTCCACCGTTGTGCGCGCAGTGCCATGGCGTACTGAGACCGCCGGTCGTCTTGTTCGAGGAAATGTTGCCTGAGCTGGCATTGAATATGCTGTGTGAAGAGATGGCGAAAGGCTTTGATGCTGTGCTCAGCATTGGAACCACCGCCAGCTTCCCGTATATTCACGAGCCGATGCTGCGCACGCGGGTCACGGGAGGCTTTACTGCTGAGATCAATCCGTCGCCGACCGATCACTCCAGGCATATGGACGCATTTATGAAATGCCGAGCCTTAGATGTCATGGAGTCACTGGTAAGTCACATTTGTGTCGATTGAATTTGCAAATGATGACGATAGAGGGCATAGTCTCGGCTTCTTTACACATTAGCCACGGTCGTGCCCATGCTAAATCGCTTCGCACCCCTCGTGCCTCTCGCACTCGTTACCCTGCTGTTCGGCTGTGCGGCCCAGATGCCAGCGTCGCAACAACAGGCGCAGAATCCACAGTTCAAGGACTCTGCCACTGCACAATCCGCTAACCGTGCCGGTTATTCGACTTCCGTTCTGGACGACGAAATCGCCACCGAAGACGAACTTTCCCAGTTCGCTGACAACAAGCCTTACCAGTTGCCAGTGCTGGCTGACAGCATTCTGGAACGTGGCAAGTCGTTGATCGGCACTCGCTATCGTTTCGGCGGCACCTCCACAACGTCCGGTTTCGATTGCAGTGGCTTCATCGGCTACCTGTTCCGTGAAGAAGCGGGCATGAGCCTGCCGCGTTCTTCCCGCGAGATGATCAATATCGATGCCCCGCTGGTCAAGCGTAATGATCTCAAGCCGGGCGATCTGCTGTTCTTCAGCACGGCGGGCCGTGGTCGTGTGAGTCACGCCGGCATCTATTTGGGTGATGACCAGTTCATCCATTCCAGCAGCCGTCGCAGTGGTGGCGTGCGCGTCGACAGTCTCGATGACGCTTACTGGGCCCGTACCTTCATCGAAGCCAAGCGCGCGTTGGCCATGGCACCTTCCAAGGTCCCGGAAACGACGACTGCTATGACCTCGACTACACTCAAGCGCCAACATCGTAAGTAACCGTTTTTACCGGGGGTGCAACCGGGGAAACCCCGATTGCACCCAGCCCCGGCTCCCGGCAGAGTAAGCCGCATCCTAAAAAGGTTGTTGTGTTTATGTCGTACACGGTTCGCCTGGCTGTTGCTTCACTGGCTGCATTGCTGGCCGCTTGTTCCAGCAATCCTCCGCCATCCCCGCCCAAGGTCGTTTCCAGGCCTGTCATTTCCGCTCCCCCTCAATTTTCTTCGCCTGTCGCCGATGACGTGCTGTTGCGTGCCATCGGGCTGGTGGGTACGCCTTATCGGTGGGGTGGCAACACGCCGGATTCCGGATTCGATTGCAGTGGCCTGATTGGCTACGTTTACCGCGATGCTGCAGGCATCACGCTGCCGCGCTCGACCCGCGAAATGATCACCTTGCGCGGTCCGGACATCGACCGCAGCCAGTTGCAGACTGGTGATCTGGTGTTCTTCGCCACGGGTGGCGGTTCGAATGTCAGCCATGCCGGGATCTACGTCGGCGAAGGACGTTTCGTTCATGCGCCTGCCACCGGTGGCACGGTCAAGTTGGACAGCCTCGATAAACCGTATTGGCAGAAAGCCTGGTTGAACGCCAAGCGAGTGATTCAGCCTTCCAATCTGGCGCGCAGTAACTGACTTCTTAAGAGCGTTTTGTCTGTTTGCTGTTTCCCGGCCAGCAGCCAATGACCCACGTCTCTTAGATTGACGCTCGCCAGTCAACCCTCTAACCTTCGCCGATTGTTTCAGGTGCCCGCAAAGGGTGAAACAGGGAAGCCGGTGCGAACGCGTTGCGATCCATCCCGGCACTGCCTCCGCAACGGTAAATGAGCCAAGGCCCGCACGATGCCACTGTGTTCGATGAACATGGGAAGGCGCGCGGCTTTTCATGAGTCCGGAGACCGGCCTGATCCATCCAACAGCATCACGGAGGGCGATGCTCTGCGCAGGCTCGACGTGTTTCGATGCCTGCTGTCAGTCCTTGTCTGCGCCCTCCGTTTGCCACACCTGCCCTCAAGCGGAGAGCTGAGATGAGCGAATCCCTCGAACGTGACGAACGCCACCTGGCGCGCATGCAGCGCAAAAAGGCGGTGATGGACGAACGCATTGCCAGCGCCCCCAATGAGTGCGGCCTGGTACTCGTACTGACCGGTAACGGTAAAGGCAAAAGCAGCTCGGCATTTGGCATGCTGGCGCGGGCCATGGGCCATGGCATGCAGTGCGGCGTGGTGCAATTCATCAAAGGCCGCAACGCCACGGGCGAAGAGCTGTTCTTCCGCCGTTTCCCCGAGCAAGTGCGTTACCACGTCATGGGCGAAGGCTTTACCTGGGAAACTCAGGACCGCCAGCGCGACATCGCCGCCGCGCAAGCCGCCTGGGCGGTGACTCAGGAACTGCTGCGTGATTCTTCGATTGGCCTGGTGATCCTCGACGAACTGAACATCGCCCTCAAGCACGGCTACCTTGATCTGGACCAGGTGCTCAGCGACTTGCAAGGCCGTCCACCGATGCAGCATGTGGTCATTACCGGGCGTGGCGCCAAACAGGAATTGATCGACCTGTCCGACACCGTCTCCGAGATCGGTGTGGTCAAGCACGCGTTTCAGGCCGGTATCAAGGCGCAGAAGGGCATCGAGCTGTGAGCTGCACCTATGAATGAAGCCGCTCGCCAATGCCCCGCCGTCCTGATCGCCGCACCTGCGTCGGGTCAGGGCAAGACCACTGTCACCGCCGCCCTCGCACGTTTGCATCGCAATCAGGGGCGTAACGTGCGCGTGTTCAAATGCGGGCCGGATTTTCTCGACCCGATGATTCTCGAACGCGCCAGTGGCAACCCGGTGTACCAACTGGACATGTGGATGGTCGGCGAGGCGGAAAGTCGTCGTTTGCTGTGGGAAGCGGCGGCTGAAGCCGATCTGATTTTGATCGAAGGTGTGATGGGCCTGTTCGATGGCACGCCATCCAGTGCCGATCTGGCCCGGCGTTTCGGTGTGCCGGTGCTGGGGGTGATTGATGGCACGGCCATGGCGCAAACCTTCGGCGCTCTGGCGCTGGGTCTTGCACGTTATCAGCCGGATTTGCCGTTCGCAGGCGTGCTGGCCAACCGAGTGGGCACGGTGCGTCATGCGCAATTACTCGAAGGCAGCCTGACCGAAGGGTTGCGCTGGTACGGGGCGCTCTCGCGGGAGACCGGCATCGAATTGCCGAGCCGTCATCTGGGACTGGTACAAGCCAGTGAGTTGAACGATCTGGACGCGCGTCTCGATGCTGCCGCTGAAGCGTTGGCCAGTACCTGCGATTCTGCGCTGCCTCCCGCTGTGACGTTCGAAGCGCCCGACATCGTGGCAGCCGAACCTTTGTTGGCGGGCGTGCGCATTGCCGTCGCCCGCGACGAGGCCTTTGCGTTCACCTACGGCGCCAGCCTCGATCTGCTGCGTGCAATGGGCGCTGAATTGCTGTTTTTCTCCCCGATCCGCGATAGCGCGTTGCCGCAAGCCGATAGCCTCTACCTGCCCGGTGGCTACCCCGAGTTGCATCATCTGGCTTTGGGGCAGAACCATTCGATGGTCCAGGCCATTCGTACTCACCACGCGGCGGGCAAGCCGCTGCTGGCCGAGTGCGGCGGCATGCTCTATCTGTTGAACGCCTTGACGGATGTAGACGGTCGGCGCGCCGAACTGGTGGGTTTGCTCGACGGTGAGGCCGTCATGCAAAAGCGCCTCGCTGCATTGGCGTTGCAGTCAGTGGCGTTGCCGGAAGGCACGTTGCGCGGGCACACCTATCATCATTCGCTGACCAGCACCGGCCTGACCCCGATCGCCCGTGGCATCAGCCCCAATGGCGGGCGTGGCGCCGAAGCGGTGTATCGCGACGGGCGAATGACTGCTTCGTACGTGCATTTCTACTTCCCGTCAAACCCACAGGCGATGGCGGCGCTGTTTTTGCCATGAATAGCCTTTCACCCGCCGCTCCTGGAATCATGGCTCACTTCCGTTGTTGGAACACATTCCCTTGTGGGAGCGCAAGAAGTGACTCCGCAGGTGCGCCATGACTGACCACGCCTTCAGCGACGAGGAGCGCGCCGCCGTTTACCGGGCCATTGCCGAACGCCGGGACATGCGGCACTTCAGCGGTGGTTCGATTGCCCCGGAGCTTCTTGCACGCTTGCTGGAAGCCGCCCACCACGCGCCGAGTGTCGGCCTGATGCAGCCTTGGCGGTTCATTCGCATCAGCGATCGCTCGGTGCGCGAGCAGATTCAGGCGCAGGTCGAAGAAGAGCGCATCCGCACCGCCGAAGCGCTGGGCGAGCGCTCCGATGATTTCATGAAGCTGAAGGTCGAAGGCATCAATGACTGTGCTGAGGTGCTGGTCGCGGCGTTGATGGACGATCGCGAAAAACACATTTTTGGCCGTCGCACCTTGCCGGAAATGGACATGGCCTCGCTGTCCTGCGCGATCCAGAACCTGTGGCTCGCCGCCCGCGCCGAAGGGCTGGGCATGGGCTGGGTGTCGCTGTTCGATCCTCAGGCGCTGGCCGATTTGCTGAAGATGCCAAGTGGTTCAAAACCCTTGGCGATCCTGTGCCTGGGACCGGTCAAGGAATTCTACCCGGCGCCGATGCTGGTATTGGAAGGCTGGGCGCAGGCGCGTCCGCTGCAAGAGTTGGTCTTTGATAACACATGGGGAGTGAAGTCATGAGCGTGGCGTTATTGAGCGTCGCCGGGGTTGCGCTGGATGCGCTGCTGGGTGAGCCAAAACAAAACCACCCGCTGGTCGCGTTTGGCCGGTGTGCCGAGCGCATCGAACAGCGCTTCAACTCGGGCGGTCGCGGTTGGCGCAGCCATGGCGTCACCGCTTGGTTCATCGCGGTCATTCCTCTGACGTTGTTGGCCACTTTCCTCAGTTGGTTGCCCTATGTTGGCTGGCTGGTGGAGGTGCTCGCCCTGTATTGCGCCCTGGGTTTGCGCAGTCTGGGCGAGCACGTCGAACCGGTGGCGCAGGCGTTGCGCGGGGATAACATCGAAGAAGCGCGCCGTCGCGTGGGGTATCTCGTCAGCCGTCAGACCTCGGCGCTGGACGCCACTGAAGTCGCCCGCGCGGCCACCGAGTCGGTGCTGGAAAACGGCAGCGATGCGGTGTTTGCCGCGATCTTCTGGTTCGCCGTGCTCGGCGCGCCGGGCGTGGTGCTCTATCGCTTGAGCAATACGCTGGACGCCATGTGGGGCTACCGCAATGAACGTTTCGAGCGCTTCGGCTGGGCCGCAGCGAAAATCGACGACTTGCTCAACTACATTCCTGCGCGTCTAGTGGCACTGACCTACGCGCTGCTGGGCAAGACCCGGCTCGCGCTTCGTTGTTGGCGGACACAGGCGCCGAAATGGGACAGCCCGAATGCCGGGCCTGTCATGGCCTCTGGAGCGGGGGCGCTGGGTGTTGAACTGGGCGGCGCAGCGATTTATCACGGCGAGCTGCATCAGCGGCCGCAACTGGGCGACGGCGCTCCCGCCGACGCGAATTCCATCGATCGGGGTTGGCAACTGGTGCAGCGCGGGGTCTGGCTGTGGTTGCTGATTCTCTGTCTGGGGACTGAAATCTATGCTTGAGCACGGCGGGCGCTTGCGCGGGGCGGTGGCGAAGTACGGCATCGAACAGGCGGACTGGCTCGACCTGTCCAGCGGCATTTCGCCTTGGTCCTGGCCGATCCCGCCGATCCCCGAAGCGGCCTGGGCGCGTTTGCCGGAAACCGACGATGGGCTGGAGAACGCCGCCCGGGTTTATTACGGCGCCCCGGACGTGCTGCCAGTGGCCGGTTCTCAGGCCGCTATTCAAGCGCTGCCGCGTCTGCGGCAAACAGGCAAGGTGGGCGTGCTGTCGCCGTGTTATGCCGAGCACGCCGAGGCATGGCGCAGCAACGGCTTTCTGGTGCGTGAGGTGCTGGAGCATGAAATCGACCGCTTCATCGACGTCCTCGACGTATTGGTGGTGGTCAATCCGAACAACCCCACGGGGCTGAGCCTGACCCCGGCGCGCCTGCTGGAATGGCACGCGCGGCTGGCACAGCGCGGTGGCTGGCTGGTGGTGGACGAAGCGTTCATGGACAACACGCCGCCGTTGAGTCTGGCCGCCGAAACCCAACGCCCCGGCCTGATCGTCTTGCGCTCGTTTGGCAAGTTCTTCGGTCTTGCGGGGGTTCGTTTGGGTTTCGTACTGGCCGAGTCGCGTTTTCTCAAAGTGCTCGCCAGACAGATCGGCCCTTGGTCGGTGAGTGGTCCTACGCGGATCCTCGGCCAAGTCTGTCTTGAGGATGTCGAAGGCCATCGATTGCAGCGCGAGCGTACGGAAAAAGCGTCGCGGCGGCTGGTGGACCTCTTGAGTCGTTTCGGTTTTGCCCCGCAAGGGGGCTGCGCGCTGTTTCAGTGGCTGATCACGCCGCTGGCCGCCGAGCTGTACGAATTCTGCGCACAACGGGGAATCCTCCTGCGCATCTTCTTGAACGAAGGACCGCATAACAGCAGCCTGCGTTTTGGTCTGCCCCGTGATAACGCCGACTGGCTGCGTCTGGAACAAGCGTTAAAAGCCTTTTCCGAGGAGCGTGCATGAACCCGCCAGAGCTGGGCAAAACCCTGAGGGAGCAAGGCGCGACTCTGATGGTGCAAGGCACTACGTCGGACGCTGGCAAGAGCACGCTGGTGACCGCGCTGTGCCGTTGGTTGACTCGGCAAGGCGTGCGTACGGTGCCCTTCAAACCGCAGAACATGGCGCTCAACAGTGCCGTAACCGCTGACGGTGGCGAGATTGGCCGAGCGCAAGCCGTGCAGGCTCAGGCCTGCGGCCTTGAACCCCACACCGACATGAACCCGGTGTTGCTCAAGCCCAACAGCGACACCGGCGCGCAGGTGATCATCCACGGCCGTGCCGTCACCACCATGAACGCCGTCGCCTATCACGATTACAAGGCTATTGCCATGCAGGCGGTGCTCGCCTCCCATCAGCGGTTGAGGGCGGGTTGGTCGGTGGTGATGGTGGAAGGCGCGGGGTCGCCTGCGGAAATCAACTTGCGTGCGGGTGACATCGCCAACATGGGGTTTGCCGAAGCGGTCGATTGCCCGGTGTTGTTGGTGGCGGACATCAATCGCGGCGGTGTCTTCGCGCATTTGGTGGGTACTCTGGAATTGCTGTCACCCAGCGAGCAGGCGCGGGTGAAGGGCTTCATCATCAATCGTTTTCGCGGCGATATCGCCTTGCTGCAACCGGGCCTCGACTGGCTGGAACAGCGCACCCGCAAGCCGGTGGTCGGCGTCCTGCCTTACGTGATGGACCTGCATTTGGAGGCCGAAGACGGCCTCGATCAGCGTCAGATCGACAAGACCGAGCAGGTCATCAATGTCGTGGTGCCGGTGCTACCGCGCATCAGCAACCACACCGATTTCGACCCGTTGCGCCTGCATCCGCAGGTCAATCTGCAATTTGTTGGGCCGGGTCAGCCGATTCCCCCCGCCGACCTGATCATCCTGCCAGGCTCCAAGAGCGTGCGCAGCGACCTGACCTACCTGCGTAACAACGGTTGGGACACCGCGATCACCCGCCATCTGCGCTACGGCGGCAAAGTGTTGGGGATTTGTGGAGGGTTGCAGATGCTGGGCGAGGCGTTGCACGACCCGCTGGGCCTGGAGGGGGCTGCTGGATCGAGTTCTGGTCTGGGTTTGCTGGCCATGAGCACAGTGCTGGAGAACGAAAAACAGCTGCGTAACGTCAGTGGGCGTCTGACCCTCGAAGACGCTGACGTGATCGGCTACGAGATTCACGCGGGCGTGACCAGCGGCCCGGCGCTGGACCGCCCGTTGGTGCAGCTCAGCGATGGCCGTTGCGACGGCGCTATGAGTGAGGACGGCCAAGTGCTCGGCACGTATTTGCATGGGCTGTTCGAGCATCCGGCGTCGAGCAGTGCCTTGCTGCGCTGGGCCGGTTTGCAGGATGTTCAACAAGTCGACTACCACGGGCTGCGCGAGCGCGACATTGAGCGTTTGGCGGATCTGGTGGAGACGCATCTGGACGGCAAGCTGCTGCGCGAACTCTGCGGCCTGGAGGCTGTTTGATGCTGCAATTGATTTTGGGCGGCGCCCGTTCCGGCAAAAGCCGACTGGCGGAAAAGCTCGCCAGTGACAGCGGGCGCGACGTTATCTACATCGCCACCAGCCAGCCGCTGGACGGTGAAATGAATGAGCGGGTGATGTTGCACCGTCAGCGTCGTCCTGCGCATTGGGGGCTGGTCGAGGAACCGCTCGAACTGGCCCGTGTAATAAAGGAAAACGCAGGGCAAGGGCGCTGCCTGTTGGTGGACTGCCTGACCCTGTGGCTGACCAATCTGCTGATGCTGGACGATCCGCAGCGACTGGCGCAGGAGCGCGAAGCGTTACTTGATGGCCTGGCCGATGTGCCCGGTGACATCATTTTCGTCAGCAACGAAACCGGGCTGGGCGTGGTGCCCCTCGGCGAGCTGACCCGTCGTTATGTCGATGAAGCCGGGTGGCTGCATCAGGCGCTGGCCGAGCGGTGCCAGCGCGTGGTGTTCACCGTCGCCGGGCTGCCCATGACCCTGAAAGGATCCGCACTATGAGTAATGCCTGGTGGCTTGCCCCCGCCCGTGAAATCAATCAGGACAGCCGCGAGCAAGCGCTGGCCCGACAGCAGCAATTGACCAAGCCTGCCGGGTCATTGGGCCAACTTGAAGCCGTCGCGGTGCAACTCGCCGGTTTGCAGGGCCGGGTCAAACCGGCGCTCGACAAGGTCTGGATCAGCATTTTTGCCGGGGATCACGGCGTTGTGGCCGAAGGCGTTTCGGCGTACCCGCAAGAAGTGACCGGGCAAATGCTGCACAACTTCATCATGGGAGGCGCCGCGATCAGCGTGCTGGCCAAACAGCTGTCGGCGCAGCTGGATGTGGTGGACTTGGGCACTGTGTCCTCGTTGAATCTGCCAGGCGTGCGGCATTTGAACCTCGGTGCGGGTACGGCCAACTTCGCCAAGGGTGAGGCGATGACTCAGGCGCAACTGGAAGGCGCGCTTGAAGGCGGCCGCGACAGCGTGCTGCGCGCCAAATCGGCGGGCGCCGAGCTGTTTATCGGCGGCGAGATGGGCATTGGCAACACCACGGCAGCGAGTGCGGTGGCGTGCTCGTTGCTGAACTGCCCGGCGTCGTTGCTGGTGGGGCCGGGGACGGGGCTGGACGCCCAGGGCGTCAACCACAAGGCACAGGTCATCGAGCGTGCGTTACAACTGCACGCCGCTGAATCGGGCAATGCGTTGGGCAGCCTGCGTGCGGTGGGCGGCTTTGAAGTGGCGGCGCTGGTCGGCGCCTACCTGGCCTGCGCGCAGGAAGGCGTTGCAGTGCTGGTGGACGGCTTTATTTGTACCGTCGCGGCACTGGTGGCCGTGCGTCTGAACCCGTCGTGCCGGGAATGGTTGTTCTTCGGTCATCGCGGTGCTGAGCCGGGCCATCGCCACGTGCTGGAAAGTTTGCAGGCCGAGCCATTGCTGGAACTGGGCCTGCGTCTGGGCGAGGGCAGCGGCGCTGCGTTGGCGGTGCCGTTGCTGCGTCTGGCGTGCGAACTGCACAACGGCATGGCGACCTTTGCCGAAGCGGCCGTGGCGGATCGGCCGGCATGACCTTGCGTCTGGACCTGTTGCGCCACGGCGAAACCGAGCACGGTGGTGGTTTGCGCGGGAGTCTGGACGATGCATTGACCCCGCTGGGCTGGCAGCAAATGCGCGACGCAGTGGCTAGGCCTCACGCCTGGGATCGCATCGTCAGTTCGCCGTTGCAGCGCTGCGCGCGTTTCGCGGAAGAATTGGCGATGCGTTTAAGCCTGCCGATGCATCTGGAGCCGGGCGTGCAAGAGCTGCATTTCGGTGACTGGGAGGGCGTCAACACAGCCCTGTTGATGGAGACCGACGCCGAAGGGCTTGGGAGGTTTTGGGAAAACCCTTACACCTTCACGCCACCGAATGGTGAGCCGGTGGTGGCTTTTTCCGAACGCGTTCTAGATGCTGTCCGACGTCTTCAAGCGGCGCATGAGGGCGAACGGGTGCTGCTTGTCTGCCACGGCGGGGTGATGCGTCTGCTGCTGGCACAGGCGCGCGGTCTGCCTCGGGAGCAATTGCTGCAAGTGGTCGTCGGTCACGGTGAACGCTTTTCTATTAATGTTGACGCCATTGGCGTGCTGACAGAGGCCTGAATGCTGCCGTTCTGGATCGCCTTACAATTTCTCAGCAGCCTGCCGATTCGTTTGCCGGGCATGCCAACGCCGCAACAACTGGGACGCTCACTCCTGTTCTATCCCTTGGTGGGGGTGCTGTTCGGTTCGATCCTGATAGGGCTGAACGCGCTGTTGAGCGGCTCGCCCGTGTTTCTGCATGCCGCGTTGCTGCTGGCGGCATGGGTGCTGCTCAGCGGCGGGCTGCATCTGGATGGTCTGGCCGACAGTGCCGATGCCTGGCTCGGTGGGTTTGGTGATCGCGAGCGCACCCTGACGATCATGAAAGACCCTCGCAGCGGGCCGATTGCGGTGGTCACGCTGGTAGTGGTGTTACTGCTGAAGTTCACGGCGATTCTGGCGTTGGTCGACAGCCATCATGAATCCGGCTTGTTACTGGCGGCAGTGATTGGCCGCGCCGCAATGCTTGGGCTGTTTCTCAATACACCTTATGTGCGCTCAGGCGGGTTGGGGCAGGCGTTAGCGGATCATTTGCCGCGTACGCTGGGCGTTCAGGTCTTGATCGCCACGGTGATCGGCTGCGTGTTAGTGGCAGGCGGAGCGGCGGTGGTTGCCATTCTCATCACCACCGCCGGGTTCTTCAGTTTGCGACGGCTAATGATACGGCGTTTGGGCGGCACCACCGGGGACACGGCCGGGGCGATGCTGGAGCTGCTGGAAGTGCTGGTGCTGGTCGCATTGGCGCTGGGTTGATTCCTGTGGCATCGATTGACACCCTTCGACCCCCGGCGTAGCTTCGCTGACGCAAATATGTCGGTTTACATCTAACTCTGTCCCCATGGCCACAGGAGAACAATAATGACATCGGTCTGGCGTACCAGCGGCTGGGTTCTATTGGGTAGCGCGCTGATTCTGGCCTTGTCGCTGGGGACGCGACACGGCTTCGGGTTGTTTCTGCCGCCGATGAGCGCGCAATTTGGCTGGGGGCGGGAGGTATTTGCCTTCGCCATTGCCTTGCAGAACCTGATCTGGGGGCTTGCGCAACCCTTTACCGGTGCATTGGCAGACCGCTTCGGGGCCGCAAAAGTGGTGTTCGTTGGCGGCATTCTCTACGCTGCGGGTCTGGCTCTGATGAGCACGGCCGATTCGCCCGCCACGCTGTCCTTGAGCGCCGGTCTTTTGATTGGCATTGGGCTTTCCGGCACCACGTTCTCGATCATTCTGGGCGCGGTTGGGCGCGCACTGCCGCCCGAAAAGCGCAGCATGGGCATGGGGCTGGCCAGTGCGGCGGGGTCGTTCGGTCAGTTCGCCATGTTGCCAGGCACGCTGGGCCTGATTGGCTGGCTGGGCTGGTCCATGGCGCTGGTCGCACTCGGCTTTCTGGTGGCGTTCATCCTGCCCCTGGTGGCGATGCTCAAGGACAAGCCGGTCCCAGTGGCTGCCGGGGAGCAGACGTTGCGTGAAGCGCTGCATGAGGCATGCAGCCACTCAGGATTCTGGCTGCTGGCGTTCGGCTTTTTTGTCTGTGGTTTTCAGGTGGTGTTCATCGGCGTTCACCTTCCCGCGTATCTGGTGGACCAGCATCTGCCCGCGACCGTTGGCACGACTGTTCTGGCGCTGATCGGTTTGTTCAACGTGTTTGGCACCTACATCGCCGGCTGGCTCGGTGGACGAATGTCCAAGCCGCGTCTGCTGACGGGCCTCTATTTATTGCGGGCCGCGGTGATTGTGCTGTTCCTCTGGGTGCCGCTGACGCAGACTACGGCTTATCTGTTCGGTATTTCCATGGGCCTGCTCTGGCTGTCGACGGTGCCATTGACCAACGGCACCGTCGCCACGCTGTTTGGCGTGCGCAATTTGTCGATGCTGGGCGGCATCGTCTTCCTTTTTCACCAGTTGGGTGCCTTCCTCGGCGGCTGGCTGGGCGGTGTGGTCTATGACCACACCGGCAGTTACGACATGATCTGGCACGTTTCGATTGCCTTGAGCTTTATGGCGGCAGCGCTGAACTGGCCGGTGCGGGAACGACCGGTGGTGCGCTTGCGAGTGCAACCGGTGGCGCTGTGACACGGTTGATGCCCTGGGTGGCAGGCGTCGTCATCGTGACGGTGCTGCTGGCATTGACCTGGTGGGGCTGGCAGAGCGTCGGCCTGGGTGCCTTGCAGCTCGGCATGACCTGCTGAAGCGTTGTTGACCCTTTAACGAAAAACCCCGCATCCATCGCTGGCTGCGGGGTTTTCTGTATGGCGGACCGGTGATGGCCGGTCCCGCCCACTGCATCAGAAGCGGTAGGTCAGGCCCAGGCCGAAACCGTTGGCGCTGTTGTCGTATTTGGACGAGTAGCGCTGGCCCAGAGCGTTGGAGCGGTTCACCTTGACGGTTTCTTCATCCAGATAGGAGTAGGCGACGTCGATGGTGATGTCGTCAGTCGGGCTGTAACCAGCGCCGATGCTGAAGATGGTGCGGTCGCCGGTCGGGATGCGTGGCGAACGATCAGTGTTGTTGGTTGGCGACTGGTCGAACGTCAGACCGGTGCGCAGTACCCACTGCTTGTTCAACTGGTAAGAGGTGCCGATGGCGTAAGCCCAGGTGTCATGCCAGTTCTGCTCTTCGGTGATGGTGCCGACCAGTGCCGGAGACAGCGCGCCGCCTGCTGCTGCGGTGACGCCAGAGTTTTGCACGGTAATGTCTTGCAGGCGGCTCCAGCGCGTCCAGGTGGCACCCGCATAGAGTTTCCAGTCGTCAGTCAGCTTTTGAGTGGCAGAGAAGTCAACGGACTCTGGCAGGTCCAGATCCAGCTTGGCGTCGTAGCGAGCGCTGCGCAGAAGAGTCGGCGGGTTGCCTGCGCCGGCGCGCACCTCGGTGTGCCCGTCGAGTTTGTACGTAACCTTGGAATGGTAAGTCAGACCGAGGCTGGTGGTGTCTGTGGCCTGAACCAGCAAGCCGACGTTGAAGCCATAACCGACGTCATCCCCTTTGACTTGAACGCGACCGTTGCCGGTACCAGGAATTGGTGTGTTCAGCGTCGATTCCAGCGCGCCGGAAATGCGGTTGATGGTTGGACCGAAGCCGATCGAAACCTTGTCATTGAAGGCGTAGCTGACGGTCGGCTGGAAGGTCACGACCTTCACGATACTCTTGCTGCCGAAGTTCTGGCCCTGAAAGCTGCTTTCATAGTCGGTGATCAGACCATAAGGCGCATAAACACCCAGACCGAAGGCCCAGTGGTCATCGACGGGGTTGACGTAGAAGCCCATCGGAACGGCAGTGAATGGAACCATGTCGCCTTTGTTGGTACCGGTGCGGCTACCGCTGGCGTCAGAGATGTCAGTCTTGGCATCGATCGCGGCCACGCCCACAGTCACTTGTTGGCGTTTGAGGCGCGACATGCCAGCCGGGTTGCCATAAACGGTACTTGCATCATCGGCAGAGGAGGAACGGCCCGCAAAACCGGTTCCCATCCCGCTGATGCTTTGTTCGTTCAGAGCAAAGCCGGATGCAAAAAGTTGGGTAGAGGCAAGTGTAACGGCGAGACTGAGGCTGGATCTGATCATTGTTTTTTTCATTGTTAGAACTCCTTGTTGATCACCGCGCGGAAATTACCAACATTTTTCATAACGCGCTATAGGCTGGATCACCCGATTTAGAGCAGTTTTTGTAGGACAATCTTGCGAAAATTATTGCGATCTTCATCGAAACCGATGAGTCACGAAATGGCTGGTTCGGCCTGAAACAGGGGGGCGAACCGAGGTTTGCCAGGCTGTCTCGAAATCCTGCAGGCGGCCATGAGGTTGAAATATCCTGCGCCAAATGCGCGCCATGCCCATGACGTCCTCTTCGGCGGGCAGGGCGAATCGGCTGGCTTCGACCATCATCCAGGCAATGGCCGTGGCATAGCGCAGGTTCACGGTCAGTTCCAGATCCGGCCCCGTGAGAAACGCATGTTGGCTGGCCAGCCCTCTGACCAGACTGGCAAGGTCAGGGTCCTTTGCCAGATAGCCATCCCAGAGTTTGTAGTGCAACGTGTCGGAAATCCCGTAAAGCCCGTGCCCGCGCTGGCTGTCGAGTTCGAAGCCCAGCGCCGACTGGCTGGCGGCGACCGCGAGGAGAAACGACTCCGCGCAGGGTTGGTGGCGACCGAGGTAGATCAGCGTGGGGCGGATCACGTATCGGCGCAGTTCACTGGCAGCGATTCCCATAACACCCTCGGGAAGTGAATGAGCCGGTGGACCCCGACGCTTGGCAGCGGAATGGAATCCGGGTCCACCGGAAGCGGCTCAGACCGCTTAAGTTGAAGCGTAGTCTCATATTTGCTGCGTAAAGGGCTGTTTTTAAAATATTTCCCGCTTTGCAGGCGCGCGCATATTGCGTCTGGCGATTAGCGTGAAGAATTTTTCATATGAAAAACAGGCACAAAAAAGCCCCACCGTTTGAGGGTGGGGCTGGGCAAACGAATATTTTTACCGACGAACGGTATCAGGCTGCCAGTGCCAGACGGGTGCGATTGATGACAGCTTGCAGCGGCTCAGGGCTGGAATACTGGTCGGGGTACAGACGTTCGCTGTGTCGGGCAATGCCGTGTTCGTTGACGAGGGTGAAGCTGAAGCAGCCTTTGCGGGCAGCCATGATCAGGCAGTCCATGGGTGCGAAGGCATGGGTGAGGGTACGGATGGCTTCCTGAGCCTGGATATGAGTAGTCATGTTAAAGGTGTTTCCTGAATCGACACGCTATCAGAAGCGTGCAAACTAAAAACGTTCCAGTAAACGCGGGCCGATGCTCGAAAGCGAGTCAGGGCAGGGCGCAGAACCTGTCTGGAACAGGGCAGCCAGATGAAGCGCGGTTATCGTGTGGCGCCGGGCTGACTGGTAGGTACTTCGGAGGGCAGGCGACACAACAGGAGCAAAGGTTCGATGCTCGGGGTGAAGATCCTGATCAATTTGCAGGTTGGTTCGGTCAGGTCATGAAGGCTTCATCGAGTCTGCAAACAGTCGGCAGATCGGACATTCATGACGGATAAACCATCGAGGCGATCGGTCCCTTACTCAGCTTCTGACGCGTTTGGCAAATCAGAATCAAGGGCTAAAGTCGATCGGAATTGATTTTCAGCTTGGTACTAACGGCGCGAAGAATACCTGACGTTCGGCCCACATGCAAGCGCTCGATAGAATTGCGGGAGAAATACGCGGTTCAGCACTCGTTCAGCCTGCGCAGCGCACATTAACAGCGCGGGTGACCGCTTTGAGATAGGAGATGGCCGTTTTTTCCTGCATTAAGTACGTTGTGACGCTTTACAAACGGCGGCTTATAGCGATTGGAAATTGACTTGTGCACATTAAAACGGTTAGCTGCCATCTCACTGTCACATTCCCTCCTAACAGTTTGATTTCAGTTGGCGAATTATTAAGTCAATGAAAATCTTCGCTTTTTTTCGTTGGTGAAAAAATCGTCAGTTTGAACGCAGGCCCCATTCTGCCTGCGTTTGCGGGGGATGGAGGGGTGTTGTCCACTGAGTTATCCACAGGATCTGTGGATTGTCCCGCGCGCTTGCTCTAGCGCGCACCTTTGCCAGATTGCACTACGCTTTCCATCTTCCTTTTTTCAGTGCTCATCGGAATCTGACGTCGGCGCAGCTTCTGCGCATAATGCCGCCAGCACGATTGTGGAGTTGGGAAATGTTTATGGCTTTTGACCTCACCAGCCTGTTGCTGGGATTGGGGGCGGCGGCATTGCCGTTGCTGGCGCTGGCGTGGCAGTTGCAGCGCAAGGTGGCGCAACGTGAGGCGGATTCACTGCTGGCGGATGAGCGTTTGATCAATGCCCAGATGGCGCAGGATGGCTTGAGCGCGCAGCTCGATGCCAGCCGCGATGAGATCAGCGATCTAAGCCAGGCCAATGCTATCAAACAGGCCGATCTGGCTGCGCTGCGCCGAGAAGTCGAACTGCTGCGTCAGCAACACGATGCGGCGCGCCAGGCGCAGGAGGACTGGGCGCAAGAGCGTGATGACAAGGAAAGTGAACTGCGTCGTCTGAGCGCGCAATGCGCATCGCTCAGTGCAGAACTCAAGGAGCAGCAGGACAGCCATCAGCAGCGTTTGAATGACCTGCAAGGTTCACGGGACGAATTGCGCGCGCAGTTTGCCGAGCTGGCCGGGAAGATTTTCGATGAGCGCGAGCAGCGCTTTGCCGAGACCAGCCAGCAACAACTGGGGCAACTGCTCAATCCGTTGAAGGAGCGCATTCAGTCGTTCGAAAAGCGCGTCGAAGAAAGCTATCAGCAGGAGGCGCGTGAACGGTTCTCGCTGGGCAAGGAACTGGAGCGGCTGCAACAGCTCAACCAGCGACTGAGTGACGAGGCCACCAACCTGACCCGTGCGTTGAAGGGGCAGAAGACGCAAGGCAATTGGGGCGAGTTGATCCTGGAGCGGGTGCTGGAACATGCCGGGCTGGAGAAGGGGCGTGAGTATCAGACTCAGGTGAGCCTCAAAGGCCCGGACGGCGAGCGTTTTCAGCCTGACGTCTTGATCATGTTGCCCGGTGACAAGCAGGTCGTGGTCGACGCCAAGGTCAGTCTCACGGCCTATCAGCAATTCGTTTCGGCCGAGGATCAGGTGATCGCACAGGTGGCGTTGAAGCAGCATGTGCAGTCGTTGCGCAACCACGTTAAGGGGCTGTCAGGTAAGGATTACAAGCGCCTCGAAGGTCTTCATAGCCTGGATTTCGTGTTGCTTTTCGTGCCGATCGAGGCGGCTTTTTCGGCGGCGTTGCAAGCCGAACCCACCCTGTTCCAGGACGCGTTCGATCGCAATATCGTGATCGTCAGCCCGACAACGTTGTTGGCCACGTTGCGCGTCATCGACAGCCTATGGAAGCAGGAGCGTCAAAGCCAGAACGCCCGGGAAATCGCCGAGCGGGCGGGGTGGCTGTACGACAAATTCGTGTTGTTCATTCAGGATCTGGACGAAGTGGGCAACCGCCTGCAACAACTCGACAAGGCCTATGGCGCGGCGCGCAACAAGCTGGTGGAAGGGCGGGGCAATCTGGTCAGCCGCAGTGAGCAGCTCAAATTGCTGGGCGCCAGAGCGAGCAAGAATCTGCCTGCCGACCTGCTGGAACGTGCGCTGACCGATGAAGACGGGCTGGTGCAATTGCCGGAGTAATGCCGTTGACGTTCTAGCACCACGGCTTGCCGACGTTGGCGTATGTGGTATCGCTGCAGTCGGCAAGCCGGACTGCTACCGGGTCTTCTAACAATTTCATGTAAATGTGTATACATAAAATCTTCTTGATCCCGAGCTTGCCGGAAATGCACCTCGATCATGCATCGCTGCACCGTCAGTGGGCGTATAGGCTGATAAGGCGACTCACCCGCTGCACCTTCCGCCTCGCCATGAACCTCTTGTAACACCGCTGTTCAGCGCACATTTGCCGACTTGAAAATAACGATGGCACGCATTCTGCCTGTCACTTCGTATACAACAAACGCTCGCTCCCGTACGCAGTGTGTTCAGCCGGTATGCTTCGGGAGCCTGTTCGTCCTTTCAGGGAGACATGCGATGACCGAGCCAATGCTCAAGGGCTATAGCCCACGCCTCTATAACCAGGACCTGGGGCCACTGCCGCAGAAGTGGACCTGGTACAACATTTTTGCGTTCTGGATGAGTGATGTGCACAGCGTTGGTGGCTATGTGTTCGCGGCCAGCCTGTTCGCACTGGGCCTGGCGAGCTGGCAGGTGCTGATCGCGCTGCTGGTGGGGATTTGCATCATCCAGGTGATCGCCAACTTGCTGGCCAAACCCAGTCAGCAAGCGGCTGTGCCCTATCCTGTGATCTGCCGCCTTGCTTTCGGTGTGTTCGGTGCGAATATTCCGGCGGTCATTCGTGGGTTGATCGCGGTCGCGTGGTACGGCGTGCAGACCTATCTGGCGTCCAGTGCGCTGATCATCGTGGTGCTGCGCTTCTTCCCACAGATGTCGGTCTATGCGGAGCCTCATTTTGCAGGTTTGTCCTACCTGGGCTGGTTTGGCTTCCTGGTGCTCTGGTTGGTGCAGGCCGCTGTGTTCTGGACCGGCATGGATTCGATTCGTCGCTTTATCGACTGGGCTGGACCGGTCGTGTATGCGGTGATGTTTTTGCTGGCGGGCTGGATCGTCTGGAAAGCCGGTTGGGCGAATATCAGCTTTACCCTGTCGGAAAAGTCTCTGAGCGGTTGGGAAGCGGTGTCTCAAGTGATCATGGCGACAGCGCTGGTGGTGTCGTACTTCTCCGGTCCTACGCTCAACTTCGGTGACTTCAGCCGCTATTGCCGGAGCATGTCCGAAGTACGCCGTGGCAATTTCTGGGGCTTGCCGGTCAACTTTCTGGCCTTTTCGCTGGTGACCGTGGTCATCGTCTCGGGAACCCTGCCCGTGTTTGGCGAAATGCTCCACGACCCGATCGCCACCGTGGCGCGCATCGACAATGATGTGGCGGTGCTGCTGGGGGCGTTCGCGTTCGTGACCGCCACCATCGGCATCAACATCGTCGCCAACTTCGTGTCTCCGGCGTTCGATTTCGCCAACGTCGCACCGAGCAAAATCAGCTGGCGAGTGGGCGGGATGATCGCCGCTGTGGCGTCGATCTTCATCACGCCGTGGAACCTGTTCAACAACCCGCAGGTGATCCACTACACCCTGGATGTGCTGGCGGCGTTCATCGGGCCGCTGTTCGGTATCCTGCTGGTGGACTACTACGTGATCAAGAAGCAGCAAATCGATGTCGATGCGCTGTTCAATGACGGTCCGACAGGCCGTTACTGGTACAGCGGCGGGGTGAACTACACGGCGGTCAAGGCGCTGGTTCTGGCGACCCTGGCGGGCATCGCGATCACCTTCGTCCCTGCGTTGCAGCCGATGGCCAACTTCGCATGGTTTACAGGATGTTTCCTTGGCGGCGCGCTGTTTTTCCTCTTCGCGCGCCGTAGCCAAGCCCATGAAAGCGCAACGTTGGCCCCAGCTACTGCGGGTTAGAGCCAAGCGACCAGTGGCGTTGCCGCTGGTCGTCTGAAATTCAGGGTTTGTCGGATGACGACGTTAAAACGTAAAGGTAGGGAAAATTTCCTGCCGCGACACTCCGTAGCAGGCGTAAAGTGTGACAAGGCACTATGATCTGCCTTATGCGGACCAGGGTTTTACGAAAAGTTAGCTGCCGGCATTCCCTAAGGGGGGCGTAATATGAACAGCAAATTGCAAGAGTGGCTTCACGATGTGGGTGTTGCATTGGGCCTGATCGAGCGCCCGAAACTGCAACCCATTCCCGTTCGGACTGACGATGACGAGCGCCGTCGCCCACGCCGTTAAGTCCTGTTCAATCATCTCGGTGACCATGACAGCGGCGCTATCGCCTGATAGCCCGCTTCGTGCGTTAAATACCGTTTGACGCGCCTGGCGCCCGCCAGATGACGCGCGTACTTCCTTCCCTCAGCTAGCGTGTGACTGGAAATCGAACGCATCTGCGTTCAATCAATGGGATTTTCTGCCCTTCATCTGCACCAGGATCAAATCCACCAGTCCTTGCAGCGTCAGTTGGCGGTAAGGGGAGTGTTCCGGCAGATGAGAGATTTGCGATTTGACCTTGCCCGGCATCACGATGCCGAATTCGGCCTGGAGATGGCTGAAAAACTCGGCGAAGTCTTCTTCGTCCAGTTCCAGATCGGCGAGCAGGGCGTCGTCCTGGATCGGGTCTTTGTCGACCAGAATGATCCCGAGTGTATCGAAAACATGCTGCTGGATTTCGCGACGGTCCATGGAGAGCCTCTGCGTTGACGTGCTCGAAAATCACCCCGACTTCACAACAGAGGGTTGTCGCCGGACAGCCGAATATCGCTTCGCTCCTTGAAATCACACCGTTCCGACGCGCTGTCACGATTAAGGCTAGTCCAAGTTTTGTGTGTCGGATCGTCCTGCTCTTGATGAATTTTTGTAACCGCGCATAAAAAAGGACGCCCGAAGGCGCCCTTGATCTGTTTCAGCGCTGTTACGCCTGTATCAGGCTGCGCTCGTCATCGCGACGCGGCGTGGCGACACCAGGCTGACCACCACGAAACTCACCAGGCCCACGGCCAGGCTGTAGTAAATCGGGGTGTTGGCGTCCAGGCCGTCCTTGAACATGAACACCAGAGCGGTGATGAAGCCCAGGCTCATGCTGGTGATGGCCGCTGCGGTGGTCGCGCGTTTCCAGTAGATCGCACCGATCAGCGGAATCAGCATGCCACCTACCAGAAGGTTGTACGCCAGCGTCAGTGCGCTGATTACGTCGTTCACCACCAATGCAATCCCCAGCACCACCAGCCCGGTCAGGGCGGTGAACAGGCGGTTGATGCCCAGGCTCGATTGCTTGCCGCCGCGCAGTTTTGGCAGCAGGTCTTCAGTCACGGTGGTGGAGGCGGCCAGCAGGCCTGCACTGGCCGTGGACATCATGGCTGCCAGCGCGGCGGCGATCACCAGCCCGCGAATGCCGTCCGGCAGCGAGGCTTTGACGATGGCAGCGAAGGCGGTGTTGACGTTGGCCAGATCCGGCAGCAACACGTGAGCGGCCATGCCGATCAGGGCACATGCCAGGCCATAAAGGATGCAGTAAACGCCTGCGATCGAACCTGCGTACTGGGCCACTTTTTCGGTGCGCGCGGTGAACACGCGTTGCCAGATGTCCTGGCCGATCAGGATGCCGAAGAAGTAGATCAGGAAGTAGGTGATGATGGTGTCCCAGCCGATGGTGGTCCAGCTAAAGCTCGATGCAGGCAGCTTGGCTACCAGATCGTCCCAGCCGCCGACGCGGTACAGGCAGATTGGCAACAGGATGAACATCAGGCCGACGGTCTTGATGATGAACTGCACGATGTCGGTCAGGGTCAGCGACCACATGCCGCCGATGGTCGAGTACACCACGACCACGCCACCGCCCAAGACCACCGAAACCCAGAACGGCAGGTCGAACAGCACTTGCATGACGGTGCCGATGGCCAGGATCGAGGTCACGCCGATCATCAGCGCGTAGGCGAGCATGATCACCGCGCTGGCCTGACGGGCCATGGGGTTGTAGCGTTTTTCGAGGATCTGGGTAACGGTGAAGATGCGCAGCTTGAGCAACGGTTTGGCGAGGAACAGGTTCAGCGCAATGATGCCCACGCCCAGCGCGGCGCAGAGCCAGAAACCGGAAATGCCGTGCACGTAGCCCAGCCGCACGGTGCCGACGGTCGATGCGCCACCCAGCACGGTGGCCGCCATCGTGCCCATGTACAGGCTCGGCCCGAGGTTGCGTCCGGCGACGAGGTAGTCTTCGTGGGTCTTGGCCTTGCGCATGCCGTACCAGCCCAGCACCAGCATCCCGGCTGCGTAGATCAGCACGACGAAAATATCTAAAGCCATGGAGTGTCTCCAATCATTGTTTTTATAGTGAAACGCAGTCATCCGGCTGACGTCACGCAGGCAGTCAGCGGTGAAATCATCGTGTTGTAAACGCGCTCCTACAGGTTCAGTGTCGATTAGCGGTGTGTCACACCCGGCAGCACGCACAGCATCTCGTACAGCAGGTTGGCGCCCAGCAGCGAGGTGTTGCCAGTGGTGTCGTACGGTGGCGAGACCTCCACCAGGTCGCAGCCGATCAGGTCCAGACCCTGGCAACCACGAATGATTTCGATGGCTTGAATGGTGGTCAGGCCACCGATTTCAGGGGTGCCGGTACCCGGCGCCCAGGCCGGGTCGATGCCGTCGATGTCGAAGCTCAGGTAAACCGGGCCATTGCCGACTTTTTCGCGTACTTCAGCCATCAATGGCACCAGCGATTTGTGCCAGCACTCTTCAGCCTGTACAACGCGGAAGCCCTGTTTGCGGCTCCAGTTGAAGTCTTCGGCGGTGTAGCCCTGAGCGCGCAGACCAATCTGCACCACACGGTCGCAATCGAGCAGGCCTTCTTCCACGGCGCGGCGGAAGGTGGTGCCGTGGGCGATCTTCTCGCCGAACATGTGATCGTTGACGTCTGCGTGGGCGTCGATGTGCACCAGGCCGACCTTGCCGTGCTTTTTGTGAATGGCGCGCAGGATCGGCAGGGTAATGGTGTGATCACCGCCCAGGGTCAGCGGGATGATGCCGTGTTCGAGGTAGCCGTCGTAGGCTTCTTCGATGATGCGCACGGCTTCGTGCATGTTGAATGTGTTGATGGCAACGTCGCCGATGTCAGCGACCGACAATGAGTCGAAGGGCGCAGCGCCCGTGGCCATGTTGTAGGGGCGAATCATCACCGATTCGGCGCGGATTTCGCGAGGCCCGAAACGGGTGCCAGACCGCAGCGAGGTGCCGATGTCCAGTGGCACGCCAATGAAGGCGGCATCCAGGCCAGCGGCGGTTTGCAGGTGTGGCAGACGCATCATGGTTGCGATGCCGGCGAAGCGCGGCATTTCGTTGCCGCCCAGTGGTTGGTGAAAAATCTTGTCCACGGGATTGCCTCATCGGTGGGTTATTAATAGTTGTAAGGGCTGGGCGGATTCTGCGAACCCGACGGGCTGCGAACAATCGCTCAGGCAAAATACTTAGTTCAGAGATTTCTGAACTATCGGGTAAGCTGATCATTCTTCGACACCTGGAAGCATCATGGCCAGCGCATTACCCGATCTGAAACTGCTGCGTATCTTCACCTGCGTCGTCCGCCATCAGGGCTTCGCGAGTGCCCAGCAAGAATTGAACCTGTCGACCTCAGCAATCAGCACCTACATGAGCCAGCTCGAATCCACGCTGGGCATTGTGCTGTGCCATCGCGGGCGGGGCGGGTTCAGCTTGACCAGCAAGGGCGAGCTGTTTCACCAGGAAACGCTGCGTTTGTTGGGCGAGCTGGAAGGTTTCGAATTGTACGCAGCGGCGCTCAAGGGCGAACTGCGTGGCACTCTGAATCTGGGTGTTCTGGACTCTACGGTCAGCGATCGGGCACTGCCGTTTGCCGAAGTCATCGGTGCCTACAGCGAGGAACACCCGGCGGTGCACTTGCACCTGTCGGTCATGAGTCCTTACGAATTGCAGTTGGGCGTGCTGGACAACCGGCTCGATCTGGCCATCGGCTCGTTCTCCACCCGGATGAACGGCCTGCTCTATCAACCGCTGTACCGTGAGCAGCACTGGCTGTATTGCAGTAATCGCCACCCGCTGTTCAACGAGCGGCGCATTCCCGAGCCGGTCATCACCCAGCAACGTATGGTGGGGCGCGGCTACTGGAGTCAGGCGGAGCTGGCGCGGCATGGCTTCAAACACAGCGCGGCCACCGTGGAAAGTATGGAGGCGCAGCTGATTCTGGTGTTGTCGGGTGCCTACATTGGTTATCTGCCGGAGCACTATGCGCAATCGTGGGTCGATTCCGGGCATTTGCGGGTGTTGCTGCCTGCGACGTTCGGCTATCAGGCGCCATTCTCGATGATCCTGCGGCGTGGGCGCAGTCGAGAGCCGCTGATCCAGACCTTCCGCGACCTGCTCAAAGCGCAGCTCAACCCGCTTTAAGGAGGGTGCGACCATGCCCCGTGTTCGTTGCGAGCGTTGCCATCGCCCTGAAAACCATTGCCTTTGTGCGCTGATTCCGCAACTGGACAGTCGCACTCGGGTGTTGATTCTGCAGCACCCGAGCGAGGTCAATCATGCGCTGAATACGGCGCGTCTGGCGGCCTTGGGCCTGACCAATGCGCAGTGGGTGGTCGGGGAGGTGTTCGATAATCTCGCTGAGTTGCTGAACGTGCCCGGGTATCAGGCGCGGTTGCTGTTTCCGGGGGGCGGGGCGACAGCACTTGAAGCTGAATCGTCAACCGATACGCCACTGCTGTTGGTGGTTCCGGACGGCACCTGGCGCAAGGCGCGCAAGTTGTTACACCTCAACCCGCTGCTGGCCGCATTGCCGAGGGTGACCTTGAGCAACGCTCCGGCGACGCGGTACCGATTGCGCAAGGCGCCCGGTCCTGACGCGTTGTCGACGCTGGAAGCCATCGTTCACGCGTTGCACACGCTTGAGCCGCAGCGTTCGTTCGAGCCGTTGCTGCGTCCTTTCGAGGCGTTGATCGAGGGGCAGATTGCAGCGATGGGTGAGGAGACCTTTCGCCGCAATCATTCCTGAGCGCTAGCCATTGAGTGGCAAAGGAGGCTCAGGCGACGCCACCTTGCCCGCCAGCATGCGACGAATGTAGGCGTCGGTTTCCCGTTCGGCGTCTTCCTTGGTGAAGAAAGGCCCTTCGAGGGTGTTTTCACGGGTGCTGAAAAAATACATGCCGTTGACGCGGGAGACGCGGTCGCTGCGAAAGTGCACGGCGGTCTCGGGGTCTTTCTCACGCTTGCTCAACATGGCCTGCTCCGGGTGAGGGGCGTTGGGTCTGTCAATCAGGACGGCTAAACCTGAAAGGAGTTCAGCGCAATGAGCGTTCCACAGCGTGATACGGAATGCCTGGCTGGTTGAGTGCCACTCTACTCCAAACGCTGCGGGCTGAGGTAGCCACTGGCTGAAGTTGCATCAGGTCCGCTGCTTTCGCCAGCAAGCCGGCTCCCACACTGTTTTGCGTCGAGCGATGAACTCAAGACTGGCCTGGATTCTGTGGGAGCCGCCGTGGTGGCGAAGGCGCCGTTCAGTCAACGCTAAACCACTTCAGCGCTTACCCAATTCCTCAGCTTGATGAATCCACTGCTGACGTTGCTCTTCGGTCGAGGTGCGCACCGGGGAGAATTCTGTCAGGCGCGTGGTCTTGATCCCGCAAAACTCAAGAATCGCGTTTTTGATCTGCCGGTGGGCAGGTGCCTTGAACACCCAACGGAAATAGCGTGAAGGGGTGTCCAGCGTGACCAGCATTTCGGCTGTGCGGCCTTTGAGCAGTTCATTGGCGGGGTGATGACGACCATGGGCCTTGAACGCGAAGCCGGGCATCAGGACGCGCTCGAAGAACCCGCTGAGCAAGCTCGGCAGCCCGCCCCACCAAACCGGATAGACAAACACCAGATGTTGCGCCCAGTGAATCTCGCGCTGGGCTTGCAGCAGGTCATGTTCCAGCGTCTGGCTCGATTCATAGCCGTTGTGCAGCGTCGGCTCGAATTCCAGCGCTTCCAGTTTCAGCACCCGCACCACATGCCCCTGACTGCGCGCGCCCTGGGCGTATGCGTCGCCCAGAGCGTGGCAGAGGCTGATGGTCTTTGGCGAACCGATGACCATCAGAATGCGTTTGCCGTACCCCTCAAGCGGGGTGGCGCCGCTGATCGGCTCAGCCATTGCTGCCCGCCTCAAGCATTTTCTCCGGTCGTACCCATGCGTCGAACTCGGCATCGGTCAAAAAGCCCAGTTGCAGCGCTGCTTCGCGCAGGGTCAGGCCTTCGTTGTAGGCCTTCTTGGCGATTTGCGCCGACTTGTCATAGCCGATGTGCGGGTTCAGCGCGGTCACCAGCATCAGCCCGCGCTCCAGGTGTTCGGCCATTTTCCCGGCGTCCGGCTCCATGCCCGCGATGCAGTGTTCGTTGAAGTTGCGGCAGCCGTCCCCCAGCAGGCGGATCGATTGCAGCAGGTTGTGGATGATCACCGGCTTGAACACGTTCAATTGCAGATGGCCCTGACTGGCGGCGAACGAGATCGTGGTGTCGTTGCCCATGACCTGACAGGCGAGCATCGACAGCGCTTCACACTGGGTCGGGTTGACCTTGCCCGGCATGATCGAACTGCCCGGCTCGTTGGCAGGCAGTTTGACTTCCGCCAGACCGGCACGGGGGCCTGAACCCAGCAGACGCAGGTCGTTGGCGATCTTCATCAGCGTCACGGCCAGGGTTTTCAAGGCCCCGGACAGCGCCGTCAGCGGCTCATGGCCTGCCAGCGCCGCGAATTTGTTCGGTGCCGTCACGAAGGGCAGACCCGACAGCGCGGCCAGTTCGGCAGCGACTGCTTCGGCAAAACCGTGGGGTGAATTCAAGCCCGTACCCACGGCGGTGCCACCCTGAGCCAGTTCACAGACCGCAGGTAGCGCCGCGCGAATGCTCTTTTCGGCGTAATCCAGTTGAGCGACGAACGCGGACAGCTCCTGACCGAAGGTGATCGGCGTGGCATCCATCATGTGGGTGCGGCCGGTTTTCACCAGCTTCATGTGGCGCGACGACTGCTCGGCGATCCCGGCGGACAGTTCGGCGATGGCAGGTAGCAGCTGTTCTTTGACCGCCTGCGCAGCGGCGATGTGCATTGCGGTCGGGAAGCAGTCGTTGGAGCTTTGCGAGCGGTTGACGTGATCATTGGGGTGAACCGGCGACTTGCCGCCCCGGCCTTTGCCCGACAGTTCGTTGGCGCGTCCGGCGATGACCTCGTTGACGTTCATGTTGCTCTGGGTGCCGCTGCCGGTCTGCCACACCACCAGCGGAAACTGGTCGTTAAGCTTGCCGCTGAGGACTTCGTCGGCGGACTGCTCGATCAGGCGCGCGATGTCGGCGGGCAAGTCGCCGTTGCGATTGTTGACCCGCGCGGCGGCTTTTTTGATCAGCGCCAGTGCATGCAGCACCGGCAGGGGCATATGCTCCTGACCGATGGCGAAGTTGATCAGGGAACGTTGGGTCTGAGCCCCCCAGTAAGCGTCTTCGGGGACTTCGATTGGACCTATGCTATCGGTTTCGGTACGGCTCACTGGACTCACTCCTTAAGATCGAATAGCGCAGTTTAGTACCCCGCAGACCACTTCGGTTCCCGTTGGCGGCTGCGCAGTAGTACGAGTGTGCGCAAATTTTCGAATCAGGTGGTGTGAAACCTTGAAGATCAAGCACTGTCATGACCGCTCGTAGCGGCGGGGGTTGAGCGCGAGACGAAAAGGGGCGCAAAATGTCGGCCCTTGGGGTTCAGCCTCGCTTGCTAGATAAGGAAACTCGATGACCCGTCTTCGCGCTCTCTGTGCTGCGGTCGCTCTGGTATGTGCCAGCGGCCAGGCGCTTGCTGCCACCGCCAGCCATGAGGCCAGTGCCGTAGCGTTCCTCAAACTGGCTCACGCCGACCAGTTGGGTGCGCCGATCTACATGCAAGCGCAGCAAATGTTCGCTCAGCGCTTCGCCGAAACCAAAGCTCCGGACTCCAAGAAAGCCGTTCTGGAGAAGTACCAGGCTCAAGCCAATGCCGCGCTGGACAAGGCCATTGGCTGGGACAAGCTGCAACCTGACATGGTCAAGCTGTACACCGACAACTTCACCGAGCAGGAGCTGAAAGACCTGGTGGCGTTCTACGAGTCGCCGCTGGGCAAGAAAGTCCAGGCCAAGATGCCGCAGATCAGCCAGCAATCGTTCCAGATGACTCAGGAAAAGCTGCAACCGGCGGTGCCTGTGGTCACCGGTCTGCTGGAGTCCATGACCAAGGAACTGACCCCGGCTGCGACCAAAGCTGCACCTGCCAAGAAGCCATAAGCGAAGCCTGACATGAGCATGCAACAGCGTATCGAATCTGCGTTGGCGGTCTTTCAGCCCGAGTACCTTCAGGTGCTCAATGAAAGCCATATGCATAGCCGTGGCACCGACACTCACTACAAGGCCGTGGTGGTCAGCGAGCAGTTCGCTGGCCTCAACGCCGTCAAGCGCCACCAGAAGGTCTACGGCCTGCTCGGTGGCCTGATGGGTGAGTTTCATGCGCTGGCGCTGCACACCTACACCCCGGAAGAATGGGCGAAACTGGGCGCCGCGCCTGCGTCGCCGACCTGTGCCGGGGGGCATGACTGAATTTCCTTTTCGGGAATTGACGCTGCGTTGATCGCGAGCAAGCTCACTCCTACAGGTATGCGCACGTCCCTGTAGGAGTGAGCTTGCTCGCGATGGCGATTTATCAAACACATCCGTGTTGACTGATCCGGCGCACTCGTCGGAATGCCGCCCAGGGCAAGCGCGCTCCTACAGTGCGGTGTTCTCCCGTTTCTTGACCCACATCAATCTCCCACCTATCAACCACCCTGTCTGCTCGCCGCCGATTTTTGCTAGAATCCGCGCCGCGTTGCCTGGTCGGCACGCGTTTACTTGAAATTTTCATCCGGTAGGCCCTTTGCGAGGGTCGCCACCTGGAGATGCAACATGACCCAAACCGCACCCATCGTCGTCGCGGCGTTGTACAAATTCGTCACCCTGTCGGACTATGTCGAGATGCGCGAGCCGCTGCTCAAAACCATGAACGACAACGGCGTCAAAGGCACCCTGCTGATCGCCGAAGAAGGCATCAACGGCACTGTTTCCGCCACCCGCGAAGGCATTGACGGCCTGCTGGCCTGGCTGCGCAAAGACCCGCGCCTGGTCGACGTCGACCACAAAGAGTCGTACTGCGACGAGCAGCCGTTCTACCGTACCAAGGTCAAGCTGAAAAAAGAGATCGTCACCCTGGGCGTTCCCGGTGTCGACCCGAACAAGGCCGTGGGCACCTATGTCGAACCACAGGACTGGAACGCACTGATTGCCGATCCTGAAGTGCTGTTGATCGACACCCGCAATGACTACGAAGTGTCCATCGGCACGTTCGAAGGTGCCATCGATCCGAAGACCACGACCTTTCGCGAGTTCCCGGACTACATCAAGGCCAACTTCGATCCCGCGATACACAAGAAGGTCGCGATGTTCTGCACGGGCGGTATCCGCTGCGAGAAGGCCTCCAGCTATATGCTCGGCGAGGGCTTTGAAGAGGTTTATCACCTCAAGGGCGGCATCCTCAAATACCTTGAAGAAGTCCCGCAGGAAGAAAGCGCCTGGCGCGGTGACTGCTTCGTGTTCGACAATCGCGTCACCGTGCGCCACGATTTGAGCGAAGGCGACTACGATCAATGTCATGCATGCCGCACACCGATCAGTGCCGAAGACCGTGCCAGCGAGCACTATTCGCCAGGCGTCAGTTGCCCGCATTGCTGGGACACGCTGAGCGAGAAGACCCGCCGCAGCGCCATCGACCGGCAGAAGCAGATCGAACTGGCCAAGTCGCGTAACCAGCCGCACCCGATCGGGCGCAACTATCGGCTGCTGGAGGGTGTGGCGAACGCTAAGCCTGAAGACACCCAAACCCACGAGGCCTGAACCATGCACGCCCGCCTGCTTTATGTAATGGACCCGATGTGTTCGTGGTGCTGGGGCTTTGCGCCCGTCGCTGACGCATTGGTCGAGCAGGCGAGCGCGGCGGGTTTGCCGTTGCATCTGGTGGTGGGCGGCCTGCGTACCGGCAGTGGGGCGGCGCTGGAGCCTGCGACCCGACGTTACATCCTCGAACACTGGCACGCGGTGCAGAACACCACGGGGCAGTCGTTCAAGTTCGACGACGCATTGCCTGACGGTTTTGTCTACGACACCGAGCCGGCCTGCCGCGCCATCGTGGCTGCGCGCAGTCTGGCACCGGACATCGCCTGGAAGCTGGTGGGCGAAATCCAACGGGCGTTCTACCTTGAGGGCCGCGACACGACCCAGGCTTCGGTGCTGGCGGAACTGGCTGAAAGGGCCGGGCTGCCACGCATCGAGTTCGCCGCGGCGTTCGACAGTGCGGAGCAGCACGCCGCCACGGCATCCGACTTTTCCTGGGTTCAGGACCTGGGTATCGCCGGTTTCCCGACCCTGCTGGCCGAGCGCAAGGGGCAACTGGCGCTGTTGACCAACGGCTATCAACCTCTGGACGAACTGGCGCCGTTGCTCAGCCGTTGGCTGGAGCGCGCCGCCTGTGCGTGACTCCCTCGATATCGAATCCTCGAACGAACCCGCTGCACAAGACCCGCTCGCGCGGGTGGAGCGCCTCGAATGGGCGCAAATCCGGCGTCTGGCCCTGACCCATAAAAAAGCCTTGTGGATGGCCAATGGCGTTGCCGTACTGGCCGTGCTGTGCTCGGTGCCAATTCCCTTGCTGTTGCCGTTGCTTGTCGACGAAGTGCTGCTGGGCAAGGGCGATGCCGCACTGCTGTTCATGAATCACTTTCTCCCGCCAAGCCTGCACAAGCCGGTGGGTTACATCGTCTTGATGCTGCTGGCCACGCTGTGCCTGCGGCTGGGGGCGCTGTTGTTCAACGTGATCCAGGCGCGCCTGTTCGCCGGGCTGTCCAAGGACATCGTCTATCGGATTCGCATTCGGTTGATCGAGCGTCTCAAGCGCATTTCTCTGGGCGAGTACGAAAGCCTGGGCAGTGGCACGGTGACGGCGCATCTGGTCACCGATCTGGACACGCTGGACAAGTTCGTCGGCGAGACCTTGAGCAAGTTCCTGGTGGCCATGCTCACGTTGACCGGCACCGCCGCGATTCTGGTGTGGATGCACTGGCAACTGGCGCTGCTGATTCTGCTGTTCAACCCGCTGGTGATCTACGCCACGGTCAAGCTGGGCAAGCGCGTCAAACACCTCAAGAAGTTGGAGAACGACAGCACCTCGCGCTTCACTCAGGCGCTGACCGAGACCCTCGACGCGATTCAGGAAATCCGCGCCGGTAACCGGCAAGGTTATTTCCTGGGTCTGTTGGGTGGGCGGGCAAAAGAGGTGCGGGATTATGCCGTGTCCTCGCAGTGGAAAAGCGACGCCTCAGGGCGGGCCAGTGGCTTGCTGTTCCAGTTCGGCATCGACATTTTTCGCGCGGCGGCGATGCTCACCGTGCTGTTTTCCGACCTGTCCATCGGCCACATGCTGGCGGTCTTCAGCTACCTGTGGTTCATGATTGGCCCGGTGGAGCAATTACTGAACCTGCAATATGCCTTCTACGCCGCTGGCGGTGCGTTGACCCGTATCAACGAATTGCTGGCCCGTGCCGACGAGCCGCAATACCCGGCGCAGGTCAATCCGTTCATCGGGCGTGAGACGGTCAGCATCGACGTGCGCGGGCTGTGCTTCGGTTACAACGAAGATCCGGTGCTTGATCACCTTGACCTGACCATTCCACCGGGCGAAAAAGTCGCCATCGTGGGGGCCAGTGGCGGCGGCAAAAGCACGTTGGTGCAACTGCTGCTCGGGTTGTACAGCGCCCGTGCCGGAAGCATTCGCTTTGGGGGCGCGAGTCTGGAAGACATTGGCCTGGAGACTGTCCGCGAACATGTTGCGGTGGTGCTGCAACATCCGGCGCTGTTCAACGACACGGTGCGGGCAAACCTGTCGATGGGCCGCGAGCGCAGCGACGAAGCCTGCTGGCAGGCGCTGGAGATTGCCCAACTGGACGCGACGATTCGTGCGCTGCCGCAAGGGCTGGACAGCGTGGTGGGGCGTTCCGGTGTGCGTCTGTCGGGCGGTCAGCGCCAGCGGCTGGCCATCGCGCGCATGGTGCTCGCGGATCCCAAAGTGGTGATTCTCGACGAAGCCACCTCGGCGCTGGATGCCGCCACCGAATACAACTTGCATCAAGCGCTGAACCGCTTTCTCAGTGGCCGCACGACGTTGATCATCGCCCACCGCCTTTCTGCGGTGAAACAGGCCGACCGCGTGCTGGTGTTCGACGGCGGTCGGATTGCCGAGGACGGCGATCATCAGCAACTCATCGCCGAAGGGGGCCTTTACGCCCGCCTTTATGGTCATCTGCAACAGGTCTGATACAGCCTGTCGGTTTTTTCCATTCCTTCTCTCAAATGGCGTTTCGCCAGTGGAACACGTCAATTCTTGGGCTATGCTTGAGCCGTGTGTTCAATAAAAGTGTGAAAAGCGTCATATTTACGTCTCCACTTCATTGAGTTAACCCATTCGGTCGTTTGGATGGGTGTGAGACGCAACCCGCTGCATCGTGGAAATTAGCCGAGTCCTCTGAATTACAGGCACGTACGTCAGGAAGGTTGCCTGAACCGGGGAAGTGAGTATCTGGCAGTGCTGATGAAAGGGACACCATGAAGCAAAAGCGGATTCTCGAGAAGCCCCGTCTTCTGGGCATCGTTTGGCCATTTATCGCGGTCGTGCTATTACAGGCACTGCTCGGTTGCGTCAGCCTGTACATGATGTCGGCTGTGCGCAGTTACGTCGGTGGTGAGAGCCTTTGGTCCAAAGGGCAGAAGGACGCTATTTATTACCTGAATCTCTATGCCAACAGCCGCAGTGAAATCGACTATCTGAAGTACCAGCAAGCCATTGCCATTCCCAAAGGTGATCACGATCTGCGGGAGGCCATGGATCAACCGGTTCCCGACATCGCGCGCGCCAATGCAGGCATTCTGCAGGGTGGTAACCATCCCGATGATGCCCCCGGCATTATCTGGCTGTACCTCAATTTCCGCCATTTCAGCTATCTGGAGAAGGCCATCGATCTGTGGAAGATCGGTGACAACTACCTGGTGCAATTGGATGAAGTCGCCCGCGAGATGCATGGGCGAATCGTGGATGGCAGTGCCACCGATGCTGACGTGCTGACGTGGCGACACCGGATCAACGCGATCAACGAAGGCGTTACCCCGGCGGCCATGGCCTTCAGTGATGCGCTGGGCGAAGGGTCGCGGGTCATTCTGCGGATTCTGGTGGTGGTCAACCTGACCACGGCCGTGTTCCTGATCATTCTGGCGCTGCTGCGTACCCACAAATTGCTGGAGCAACGCCATGCATTCGCCACCGCGTTGCAGATAGAGAAGGAGCGGGCGCAGGTCACCCTGGAATCCATCGGCGACGGTGTCATTACCACGGACGTCAGCGGTGCGATCACCTACATGAACCCGGCCGCCGAACAGATGGCCCACTGGAAAAGCGAGCAGGCGACCGGTTTACCTCTGGCGGCGCTGTTCAACCTGCTCGACGAGAATGACCAGAAAGACAGCTCGGCGCTGATCGAGCACATTCTGAGCGGCAAACTGGCGGGGGGCAGCGAGAATTCCAAGCTGATTCAGCGGCTGGACGGCAGCACCGTTTCCGTCGCATTGGTCGGGTCGCCGATCCGCACCGATGGCAAGGTCAGCGGCGCAGTGCTGGTGCTGCACGACATGACCCAAGAGCGGCAGTACATCGCCAACCTGTCCTGGCAGGCGACCCACGATGCCTTGACCGGCCTGACCAACCGTCGCGAGTTCGAATACCGGCTCGAACTGGCGCTGAGCAGCCTGACGCACCAAACAGGGCGTCATGCAGTGATGTTCCTTGATCTGGACCAGTTCAAACTGGTCAACGACACCAGCGGCCATGCGGCAGGGGACGAGTTGTTGCGGCACATCTGCGCGGTGTTGCAACAAGGCATTCGCGAGGGCGATACCCTGGCTCGGCTGGGTGGCGACGAATTCGGCATTCTGCTGGAGCATTGCGCGCCAGACGCAGCCGAGAAGATCGCCGAAGGCCTGCGTCAGACCGTGGAAAGCCTGCACTTCGTCTGGAAAGGCCGCCCGTTCATGACCACTGTCAGTATCGGCCTGGTGCATGTGTCCAATTCACCGACCACCCTTGAAGCCTCGCTGCGCGCCGCCGACATGGCCTGCTACATGGCCAAGGAAAAGGGGCGAAACCGGGTGCAGGTGTATCACGACGACGATTCGGAGCTGTCCACCCGCTTTGGCGAAATGGCCTGGATTCAGCGCTTGCACATGGCGCTGGAAGACAACCGTTTCTGCCTGTACTCACAGGAGATCGCCTATCTGGGCGATGGCCGCGACGGACACAAGGACAGCGGCCATGTAGAGATTCTCCTGCGGCTGCGCGACGAGTCCGGTCGCATCATCCTGCCCGACAGTTTCATTCCCGCCGCCGAGCGCTACGGCATGATGACCACGCTGGACCGTTGGGTTGTGCAGAACGTGTTCAAGATCATCGCCGATTGCCTGAATGACAATCACCGTGATGGCCCGTTGGCGGTGTGTGCCATCAATTTGTCCGGCACCAGCATTGGCGACGACGCTTTTCTTGAATATTTGCGACAGCAGTTCCAAATCTACGCAATTCCTCCTGAACTTATCTGTTTCGAGATCACCGAAACCAGTGCGATCGCCAATTTGGGCAGCGCCATTCGGTTCATTAACGAGCTTAAAAGTCTGGGATGCCGTTTTTCTCTGGATGACTTCTGTGCAGGCATGTCGTCATTCGCTTACTTGAAACATTTGCCTGTGGATTTCCTGAAGATTGATGGCAGTTTCGTAAAAGACATGCTCGACGATCCGGTCAACCGGGCGATGGTGGAAGTGATCAACCATATCGGGCACGTGATGGGCAAACAGACGATCGCCGAGTTCGTCGAGAGCCCCCAGATAGAGCAGGCGTTATTGGAAATCGGGGTGGACTACGCTCAGGGGTATGTGATTGAGCGGCCGCAATTATTCACCTGTGAATGTCTGCACGCACGGCCCGCGAGGCAGACCCCAATGTTGTTCAGCGCACCCGGGACTTTTCGCTGAACGACCCCATGCAACATCAAACAAGGAGCTACACAGTGATCGATATGTTCATTAGAACCGGTCCGCTGATGGATGCCAGCAGTTACCCCGCTTGGGCACAGCAATTGATTCAGGATTGCAGTGAAGCCAAGGCACGCGTGGTAGGGCATGAACTTTATCAACGTATGCGAGATGGTCAGCTCAGTTCAAGGACCATGCGCCAGTACCTGATTGGTGGATGGCCTGTTGTTGAACAGTTCGCGGTCTACATGGCCCACAACCTGACCAAAACCCGTTTCGCCCGGCATCCGGGTGAAGACATGGCGCGTCGCTGGTTGATGCGCAACATTCGGGTTGAACTCAATCATGCCGATTACTGGGTAAACTGGAGCGCGGCCCATGGGGTCACGCTGCAAGACCTGCAAGCGCAACGGGTTCCGTCCGAGCTGCACGCACTCAATCACTGGTGCTGGCACAGTTGTTCGTCGGAGCCGCTGGTCGTTGCCATCGCAGCCACCAACTACGCCATCGAAGGCGCCACCGGTGAGTGGTCTGCTGTCGTGTGTTCACAAGAGACATACGCAGATTTGTTCCCGCCGGACATTCGCAAGCGCGCCATGAAATGGCTGAAAATGCATGCGCAGTATGACGATTCCCACCCTTGGGAGGCCCTGGAGATCATTTGCACGCTGGCGGGCAATAACCCCAGCGAGCAATTGCAGGCAGACCTGAGAATGGCGATCTGCAAAAGTTACGAGTACATGCACTTGTTTCTGGAGCGCTGCATGGTGCTCGAACGACCTCAGGAAGCGAACGTGCGGCGGCTCGCTCGTGCCTGAACGTGCTTAGCCCGCCATTTCCAGGCGGTTACGCCCTTGGCGCTTGGCCGTGTACAGGGCAGTGTCGGCGCGACGCAACAGGCTGTCGGGAGATTCTCCCGGCAGCAGCGTCGAGCAGCCCAAGCTGACGGTCAGTTCCACTAGGCTTCCTTCCACGGGATACGTGAGTTGCAGTGCCGCGTGCCGCAGGCGTTCGCCTACCAGCGCGGCTGACTCACGACCGGTGTTGGTCAGCACGATCAAGAACTCTTCCCCACCAAATCTGAATACCTGATCGATGTTGCGCAGGCGATCCTTGATCGTGTCCGTGACGGCCCTCAACACCGCATCGCCCGTAGCATGGCCATGGGTGTCGTTGATGTTCTTGAAGTGGTCGATGTCCAGCATCAGCACCGACAGCGGTTGCTGCTGGCGGCGAGCGATTTCGATTTCCCGGGTCAGCGACTGTTCCATGGCGATTCGGTTACCCGCGCCGGTCAAGGGGTCACGCAACGCGCTCAGGCTGGCATTTCGGTAAAGCAAAGCGTTGCGAAGTGGATACAACAGGCTGCCCAGCAGGGATTCTAGCTGAGCAAGCTCGGCCTCGTTGAAGCGGCGTTCGCGCTGAAACCCCAGTTCACCCAACTGCTCGCCCTGATAGCTCATGCGATAGCTGGCGCTGTGGCGTGCCCGTTCGCCGAACTCCAGACGCAGGTCTGTTCCCAAGTGCTTGTAACTGAGGGATTTGAGCGGAATCAACTGCTGCACGTTGTCGAAAAACATCGACAGGATCTTGTCCGCTTCCAGGCTGCTCTGCAGTTGCAGCGCGAGTTTGCGTTGCAGTTGTTCCTCATCGAGCGGCGGCTGGGTAGGGCTGTTGGCCGCTGCAAGGCCCAGGCGCTGCAATCGAGCGCTGTCAAAATCAATGGCGTTGGTTCGTGTGGGAAAACTCATGTTTTCGCTCCTGCGCCTCTGTAGGGCTTGATGTCGACAGAGCGAAAGTCGTGCCAGTTTTTCTGATTTCGAATTTCGTCATAGGAATCAAAGGGTTAGCGTCGATGCGTGCTGACGGATTATCCCTCAGCGCCTTGGAGTTGACTAACGTAACGGTTTGCAGGCGAAGGGACTACAAACAGGCGACGGAAAACCGCCGAACGGATAGAAGGTGGTGGTGCTTTACTCGCAGTTGTAGGAGCGCGGGGTGTTATTTCTTCTTCTGCGCATCAAACGCCTGACCATTGATGCCCCTGCTCTCAGGCCCCATCAGGTACAGGTACACCGGCATGATCTCTTCTGGCGTCGGGTTGTTCAGCGGGTTTTCCGCCGGGTACGCCTGGGCGCGCATGTCGGTGCGGGTGCCTCCGGGGTTGATGCTGTTGGCGCGCACCGAGGCGACGTCTTCCAGCTCATCGGCCAGGGTTTGCATCAGGCCCTCGGTGGCGAATTTGGACACCCCGTAAGCGCCCCAATAGGCACGGCCCTTACGCCCGACGCTGCTGGACGTGAACACCACCGAGGCGTCCTGTGACAGTTTGAGCAGTGGCAGCAGGGTCGAGGTCAGCATGAACATCGCGTTGACGTTGACCTGCATCACCCGCATGAAGTGCTCACCCGACAGTTGTTCGATCGGGGTGCGCGGACCGATGATCGACGCGTTGTGCAGCAACCCGTCCAACCGCCCGAACTCGGTCTCGATCATCGCCGCCAGTTCATCGTATTGATGGGGCAGGGCGGTTTCCAGATTGAACGGGATGACCACTGGCTGCGGATGGCCGGCAGCTTCGATCTCGTCGTACACGGCGGTCAGGTTGGCTTCGGTCTTGCCCAGCAACAATACGGTCGCGCCATAGGCCGCATAGGTACGAGCCGCTGTGGCGCCAATGCCACGGCCAGCGCCGGTGACCAGAATGATGCGGTCTTTGAGCAAGTCGGGGCGGGCGGAGTAGTTGAACATGAGTGCTCTCTTTGTATGTGTCGCTCAGTAGGCGGGCGCCGTAAACCGCTTCTGCCCGAAGGGCGTGGGAGCCGGCTTGCTGGCGAAGGCGGTGTGTCAGTTGACGAGGCTGCGACTGACACGACGCATTCGCCAGCAAGCCGGCTCCCACAGGACCGAGACCGGTCACCAGCTCTTCAGTGTACTTATGGCAGGTATCAACACCCACACAAAGCGTTATCCAGCACCCGGCGCAGTTCCAGCGGATGATCGACCACCACATCCGCGCCCCAGTGATTCGGGTTGTCATGGGGATGAATATAGCCGTAACGCACGGCAGCGGTTTTGGTGCCCGCGTCGCGACCCGATTCGATATCACGCAGGTCATCACCCACGAACAATACGCTGGCCGGGTCGATGTCGAGCATCTTGCAGGCCAGCAGCAGCGGTTCGGGGTCCGGCTTGCTCCTGGTCACATGGTCCGGGCAGATCAATACCGCCGAACGTTGATCGAGGCCCAGTTGCTCCATGATCGGCTGGGCATAACGTACCGGCTTGTTGGTCACCACGCCCCAGATCAGGTTCGATTTCTCGATGTCCTCGAGCAATTCCCCCATGCCGTCGAACAGTTTGCTGTGCACGGCGCAGTTCTGCTGATAGCGCTCCAGAAACTCCAAGCGCAGCGCTTCGAATTCCGGTTCATTGGGCGACATCGCGAACGCCGCAGACACCATAGCCTTGGCACCGCCGGAGATTTCGTCGCGAATCAACTTGTCGTCAATCGCCGGAAAACCCCGCTCGGCGAGCATGGCCTGGCAGATTGCAATGAAGTCTGGCGCGGTGTCGAGCAGCGTGCCGTCCATGTCGAAAAGAACTGCTCTCAAGCGCATGGGTCAGTCCTCTTTCAACGTCTGGATCATGTAATTGACGTCGACGTCGGAGGCTAGCTTGTAGTGCTTGGTCAGCGGGTTGTAGGTCAGGCCGATGATGTCCTTGACCTCAAGACCTGCCTGGCGGCTCCAGGCGCCTAGCTCGGACGGGCGGATGAATTTCTTGAAGTCGTGCGTGCCGCGTGGCAGCAGGTTCATGATGTATTCGGCGCCGATGATTGCGAACAGATACGCCTTCGGGTTGCGGTTGATCGTGGAAAAAAACACCTGGCCGCCCGGTTTGACCATCTTGTAGCAGGCGCGAATGACCGACGACGGGTCCGGTACGTGCTCCAGCATCTCCAGGCAGGTCACCACGTCGAACTGCTCCGGCATCTCTTCGGCCAAGGCTTCGGCGGTGATCTGGCGGTATTCGACGTTCACGCCAGACTCCAGCTGATGCAACTGCGCCACGGCCAGCGGCGCTTCGCCCATGTCGATACCGGTCACGGTGGCGCCGCGCAAGGCCATGGCCTCGCTGAGAATGCCGCCGCCGCAACCGACGTCGAGCACCTTTTTACCGGCCAGACTGACGCGCTCGTCGATCCAGTTCACCCGCAGCGGGTTGATGTCGTGCAATGGCTTGAACTCGCTGTTGCGATCCCACCAGCGATGGGCCAATGCCTCGAATTTGGCGATTTCGGCGTGGTCGACGTTGCTCATGTGTGATCCCTCTAAAACATTGAATTCGGTGTCAGGTCACGGCAGGGCCATGACGTTGAAAATCGGTTCAGCCTTTGTCGGCAATGCGATTGCCCCAGGCTTTGGCGGTACGGGTCAGGGCTTCTTCGTCCATTCGGGTCAACCGTTTGCCTTGAAGCAGCGCCTTGCCAGCGACCCAGACGTGAGTCACGCAGTCGCGACCGCTGGCGTAGATAAGCTGTGAAACCGGATCGTAGATCGGCTGTTGGGCCAGGCCTGACAGGTCAAAGGCGACCATGTCCGCAGCCTTGCCGATTTCCAGCGAGCCGGTGTGGTCTTCGATGCCCAGCGCCCGAGCGCCGTTGAGCGTCGCCATGCGCAGCGCACGGTGAGCATCCAGCGCCGTGGCTGAACCCGAAACGGCCTTGGCCAACAGGGCGGCCGTGCGGGTTTCTCCCAGCAGGTCCAGGTCGTTGTTGCTGGCGGCGCCATCGGTGCCAATGGCGACATTGACCCCGGCCTGCCACAGCCGTTCGACCGGGCAGAAGCCACTGGCCAGTTTCATGTTTGACTCGGGGCAGTGAATCACGCTGGTGTTGCTTTCTACCAGCATCGCCAGATCGTCATCGCTGATCTGGGTCATGTGCACAGCCTGAAAGCGCGGCCCCAGCAGGCCCAGACGCTTGAGGCGCGCAAGAGGTCTTTCCTGCCGCTGCTTCACAGCTTCGTTCACTTCGAAGGCCGTTTCGTGGACGTGCATGTGAATCGCGGCGTCCAGCTCATCGGCGATGGTCCGGATCTTCTCCAGGTTCTCGTCGCTCACGGTGTACGGTGCGTGGGGCCCCATGGCGATCTTGATGCGGTCGTGATGGGTCAGATCATTGAACAGTTCGATGCCAATGTGCAGCGATTCGTCGGCGTTACGCGCACCGGGTATCGGGAAATCCAGCACCGGCACGGTGATTTGTGCGCGAATGCCGCTGCTGTGCACCCGTTCGCAGGCGACCTTTGGAAAGAAATACATGTCAGAGAAGCAGGTGATGCCGCCCTTGAGCTGTTCGGCAATGGCGATGTCGGTGCCATCGCGAACGAAATCTTCATCCACCCATTTGCCTTCGGCGGGCCAGATATGGTCTTGCAGCCAAGTCATCAATGGCAGATCGTCGGCCAGGCCGCGAAACAGTGTCATCGCTGCGTGACCGTGGGCATTGATCAAACCGGGACTGAGCAACATGCCTGGCAATTCGCGAACTTCGCGGGCGTTTTGTCGCAAGGCTTCGGCCCTGGGGCCGATATAGGCGACAAGGCCATCGCGAATGCCGATCCCGTGCTGTTGCAAGACAACGCCCGCGGGTTCGACCGGAACCAGCCAGTCCGGCAGGAGCAGTAGGTCGAGCGAGGCGGCGGAGTGGGGCATGGGGTGGGCATCCAGTGACGCAATACGAGGAACGGCGAAGTATACCCGAGCACCTCGACGGGCGGCTCGCTATAATCGGCGGCTTTTTCAGGTGCTGGCCAATTGAAACTGGCTGGCGCAAAACCTGTTTCATCAAGTGGGGTGTGCAATGCGCGATCGACTCTTGGCTGCCGAGAAAGTGAAAGCCATCGATTGGCGGGACGGCGCGTTGTATCTGCTGGATCAGCGGGTTCTGCCCTTCGAGGAAACCTGGCAACGCTACGACAGTGCCGCTGGTGTGGCCAACGCCATTCAAACGATGGTCGTGCGCGGGGCGCCTGCCATCGGTATCAGTGCTGCCTACGGCCTGGTACTGGCGGTCATTGACCGTTTGGCCGAAGGCGGCGATTGGCAAATGGCGCTGGAAGAGGATTTCGATCTGTTGGTCAATGCGCGGCCCACCGGGATCAACCTGTTTTGGGCGTTAAACCGCATGCGTGAGCGTTTATACCGCATCAAGGACAATGAGGACCCGGTTGCGGTCATGGAAGCGGAGGCTATGGCCATCCACGAAAGCGACCGTGAGGCCAACCTGACCATGGCGCAACTGGGCGCCGAGCTGATTCGCAAGCAGCAGGGCAATTTGCAGACCGTGCTCACCCACTGCAATACCGGGGCGCTGGCCACGGGCGGGTTCGGTACGGCGCTGGGGGTGATCCGCGCTGCTTATATAGAAGGCATGATCGAGCGGGTCTACGTGGGGGAAACCCGCCCGTGGCTGCAAGGTTCGCGGTTGACCGCCTGGGAACTGGCCAATGAAGGCATTCCGGTGACCGTCAATGCGGATTCTGCTGCGGCGCACTTGATGAAAACCAAAGGCATCACCTGGGTTGTCGTCGGCGCCGATCGGATCACGGCCAATGGTGACGTGGCCAACAAGATCGGCACCTATCAACTGGCGGTCGCGGCGATGCATCACGGTGTGCGTTTCATGGTCGTGGCGCCCAGTTCGACCATCGACATGAACCTGGCCAGTGGCGAAGACATTCCCCTTGAAGAGCGTGACCGCGAGGAGTTGCTGTCGTTGGGTGGGCAACGTCTGGGGGCTGATGGGGACGTCATCAACCCGGTATTCGATGTGACGCCCGCCGACCTGATCGATGTCATCGTGACTGAGAAGGGTGTCGTCGAACGCCCTGACACGGCAAAAATGGCGCAGCTGATGTGCCGTAAACGCCTCCATTGATCATTTTGTTGCAGGCGCTACGGTGTGCCGGGAAAGTGCTGGCAGGCCCTGTAAGCGCCTCACAGGCCCCTGCTGGCGAAATGGCTCACTTTCAGCACGCTCAAAGTCTTCGTGCCTGACCGCGATTGTGGTAACATCCGGCGGTTTCCAAGGGGGCGCGTTGCGGCTCCCTTCACTGCGCAAATCCATGGCTTAACTCGCTGATTTGTCGTAAGTCGCTGCCAGGCACTCGTCGGCAGCGGCGAGCTTCGTTCATCCCGGATGGGTGTGCGGGGTTTCACCAGAAAAAGGAATCAGGCTTCTTATGGGCGAACTGGCCAAAGAAATCCTCCCGGTCAATATCGAAGACGAGCTGAAGCAGTCCTACCTCGACTACGCGATGAGCGTCATCGTCGGACGTGCTCTGCCCGATGCGCGCGACGGCTTGAAGCCCGTGCACCGGCGTGTCCTGTACGCAATGAGCGAACTGGGCAACGACTGGAACAAGCCTTACAAGAAATCCGCCCGTGTGGTCGGTGACGTCATCGGTAAGTACCACCCTCACGGCGACACCGCGGTCTACGACACCATCGTACGTATGGCCCAGCCTTTCTCCCTGCGCTACCTGCTGGTAGACGGCCAGGGCAACTTCGGTTCGGTGGACGGCGACAACGCTGCGGCCATGCGATACACCGAAGTGCGCATGACCAAACTGGCCCACGAACTGCTGGCGGACCTGCACAAGGAAACCGTCGACTGGGTACCGAACTACGATGGCACCGAGCAGATCCCGGCGGTCATGCCGACCCGTATTCCCAACCTGCTGGTCAACGGTTCCAGCGGTATCGCCGTGGGCATGGCGACCAACATCCCGCCGCACAACCTCGGTGAAGTCATCGACGGCTGTCTGGCCCTCATCGACAACAACGACCTGACCGTCGACGAGTTGATGCAGTACATCCCCGGCCCTGATTTCCCGACAGCGGGCATCATCAACGGCCGCGCGGGCATCGTCGAAGCCTACAAGACCGGTCGTGGCCGCATTTACATGCGCGCCCGCTCCATCGTCGAGGACATCGACAAGGTCGGCGGTCGCCAGCAGATCGTCGTGACCGAGCTGCCATACCAGTTGAACAAGGCGCGTCTGATCGAGAAGATCGCCGAACTGGTCAAAGAGAAAAAGCTCGAAGGCATCACCGAGCTGCGCGACGAGTCCGACAAAGACGGCATGCGCGTGGTCATCGAGCTGCGTCGCGGCGAAGTGCCAGAGGTCATCCTCAACAACCTCTACGCCCAGACCCAACTGCAAAGTGTTTTCGGCATCAACATCGTTGCGCTGATCGATGGCCGTCCACGGATCCTCAATCTCAAGGATCTGCTGGAGGCCTTCATCCGTCACCGCCGCGAAGTCGTGACCCGCCGTACCGTGTTCGAGCTGCGCAAGGCCCGTGAACGTGCGCACATCCTTGAAGGTCAGGCCGTTGCCCTGTCCAACATCGACCCGGTCATCGAGCTGATCAAAGCCTCGCCGACCCCCGCCGAAGCGAAGGAAGGGCTGGTCAACACGCCATGGGAATCGAGCGCTGTGGTCGAGATGATCGAGCGCGCGGGCGCCGAGTCGTCCCGTCCGGAAAACCTCGATCCACAATACGGCCTTCGTGACGGCAAATACTTCCTGTCGCCAGAGCAGGCTCAAGCGATTCTGGAGCTGCGTCTGCACCGCCTGACCGGTCTGGAACACGAAAAGCTGCTGACCGAGTATCAGGAAATCCTGACCCAGATCGGCGAGCTGATCCGCATCCTCAACAGCTCCGTGCGCCTGATGGAAGTCATTCGTGAAGAGCTGGAACTGATCCGTGCCGAATACGGCGATGCCCGCCGCACCGAAATCCTCGATGCACGCCTGGACCTGACCCTGGGCGACATGATTCCGGAAGAAGAACGTGTCGTGACCATCTCCCACGGTGGTTATGCCAAGACTCAGCCGCTGGCGGTCTATCAGGCCCAGCGTCGCGGCGGTAAAGGCAAATCGGCGACGGGCGTCAAGGATGAGGACTACATCGCTCACCTGCTGGTCGCCAATAGCCACACCACGCTCCTCATGTTCTCCAGCAAGGGCAAGGTTTACTGGCTCAAGACCTACGAGATTCCAGAAGCATCGCGTGCGGCCCGTGGCCGTCCGCTGGTCAACCTGCTGCCGCTGACCGAAGGCGAGTACATCACCACCATGCTGCCGGTCGACCTCGAAGCCATGAGCAAGCGGGCTGACGAGGAAGAAGCCGAAGGCGTGGAAGTCGATGTCGAAGACATCGAGAACGCCAACGAAACCGAAGAAGAGCGCAAGGCGCGTCTGAAGGCTGCTGACAAGAAGAAGGCACCGTTCATCTTCATGTCCACTGCCAATGGCACCGTCAAGAAGACCCCGCTGGTGGCCTTCAGCCGTCAGCGCAGCTCGGGTCTGATTGCGTTGGAACTGGACGAAGGCGACATCCTGATTTCCGCTGCCATCACTGACGGCGAGCAGGAAATCATGCTGTTCTCGGACGGCGGCAAAGTGACGCGCTTCAAGGAATCCGAAGTGCGTGCCATGGGCCGTACCGCTCGCGGTGTGCGTGGCATGCGTCTGCAGGAGGGTCAGAAACTGATCTCCATGCTGATCCCGGAAGAAGGCAGCCAGATTCTTACAGCGTCTGAGCGTGGCTACGGCAAGCGCACTTCGATCACCGAATTCCCTGAATACAAACGTGGCGGTCAGGGCGTTATCGCCATGGTCAGCAACGAGCGTAACGGCCGTCTGGTCGGTGCGGTTCAGGTGCAGGACGGTGAGGAAATCATGCTGATTTCCGATCAGGGCACTCTGGTTCGGACCCGTGTCGACGAAGTGTCGAGCCTGGGCCGTAACACTCAGGGTGTGACCCTGATCAAACTGGCCAAGGACGAGACGCTGGTCGGTCTGGAGCGTGTTCAGGAGCCTTCCGAAGTCGAAGGTGACGAGCTGGATGGCGAAGGGGTCGACGACGACGCGCTGGAAGGCGAAGGGGTCAACCTGTCCAATGCCGATGAGGCGGGCGGGGATCTGCAAGCCGATGGCGCCGTCGACGAAGACGAAGCGCAGGACTGATAGACGTTGTATTTGAGGGCCCATTCGTGGGCCCTCTTGGCTTTGGCCAGAACTGCAACCGCGTCTTTGGACGCCCGGTTGCGGCTGTTTCGAATTCAACGATTTGACGAGAGTGGATATGAGCAAGCGAGCCTTTAACTTCTGCGCCGGTCCTGCCGCGCTTCCCGACGCTGTTCTGCAACGCGCCCAGGCCGAGATCATGGACTGGCACGGCAAAGGCTTGTCGGTGATGGAGATGAGTCATCGCAGCGACGATTACACGGCCATCGCAGAGAAGGCCGAGCAGGATCTGCGCGAGCTGCTGTCCGTTCCGTCCAACTACAAGATTCTGTTTCTGCAAGGCGGCGCCAGTCAGCAGTTCGCTGAAATCCCGCTGAACCTGTTACCGGAAAACGGCACGGCGGATTACATCGAGACCGGTATCTGGTCCAAGAAGGCCATCGAGGAAGGTCGCCGCTTCGGCAACATCAATGTCGCGGCTAGCGCCAAGCCTTACGACTACCTGGCGATTCCGGGTCAGAACGAATGGAAACTGACCAAGAACGCTGCGTATGTTCATTACGCGTCCAACGAAACCATCGGCGGCCTGCAGTTTGACTGGGTCCCTGAAACGGGCGACGTCCCTCTGGTCGTCGACATGTCGTCGGACATTCTGTCGCGCCCGATCGACGTTTCGCAGTACGGCCTGATCTACGCCGGTGCGCAAAAAAACATCGGCCCAAGCGGCCTGGTGGTGGTCATTGTTCGTGAAGACCTGTTGGGCCGTGCGCGCAGCAGTTGCCCGACCATGCTGGACTACAAGGTTTCGGCAGACAACGGCTCGATGTACAACACCCCGGCGACCTATTCCTGGTACCTCTCGGGTCTCGTGTTCGAGTGGCTCAAGGAGCAGGGCGGTGTCGACGCCATGGAAAAGCGTAACCGCGCGAAGAAAGACCGTCTGTACGGCTTCATCGACAGCAGCGAGTTCTACACCAACCCGATCAGCCACAATGCCCGTTCGTGGATGAACGTGCCGTTCCGTCTGGCGGACGAGCGTCTGGACAAGGCCTTCCTGGCCGGTGCCGAGGCCCGCGATTTGCTCAACCTCAAAGGCCACCGCTCGGTGGGCGGCATGCGCGCCTCGATCTACAACGCGCTGGGTCTGGATGCCGTTGAGGCGCTGGTGGCTTACATGGCCGAATTCGAGAAGGAGCACGGTTGATGTCCGAGCAAGAACTCAAGGCGCTGCGCGTACGCATCGACAGCCTGGACGAAAAGGTTCTGGAGCTGATCAGCGAACGTGCACGCTGTGCGCAGGAAGTGGCGCGGGTCAAGATGGCCGGTCTTGCTGAAGGCGAGGAGCCAGTGTTCTACCGCCCTGAGCGCGAAGCTGCGGTGCTCAAGCGTGTCATGGAGCGTAACCGCGGTCCGCTGAGCAACGAGGAAATGGCGCGTCTGTTCCGCGAAATCATGTCTTCGTGCCTGGCGCTGGAGCAGCCGCTCAAGGTTGCCTATCTCGGCCCTGAAGGCACCTTCACCCAGGCCGCCGCGCTGAAACACTTCGGTCATGCAGTGATCAGCAAGCCGATGGCGGCCATCGACGAAGTGTTCCGCGAAGTGGCTGCGGGCGCGGTCAATTTCGGCGTGGTGCCGGTGGAAAACTCCACCGAAGGTGCGGTCAACCACACGCTGGACAGCTTCCTCGAACACGACATGGTCATTTGTGGCGAGGTCGAGCTGCGTATTCACCACCATCTGCTGGTGGGCGAAAACACCAAGACTGACAGCATCACGCGCATCTACTCCCATGCTCAGTCGCTGGCTCAGTGCCGCAAATGGCTGGACGCGCACTACCCGAACGTCGAGCGCGTGGCGGTGGCCAGCAATGCCGAGGCGGCCAAGCGGGTCAAGGGCGAGTGGAACTCTGCGGCGATCGCGGGCGACATGTCGGCCAGCCTTTACGGCCTGACCCGCATTGCCGAGAAGATCGAAGACCGTCCGGACAACTCGACGCGCTTCCTGATGATTGGCAACCAGGAAGTCCCTCCGACCGGTGACGACAAGACATCGATCATCGTATCGATGAGCAACAAGCCGGGTGCTCTGCACGAACTGCTGGTGCCGTTCCATGAAAATGGCATCGATCTGACCCGCATCGAGACGCGTCCTTCGCGCAGCGGTAAATGGACCTACGTATTCTTCATCGATTTCGTAGGCCATCACCGTGACCCGCTGATCAAGGCGGTGCTGGAGCGGATTAGCCAGGAAGCCGTGGCCCTCAAGGTGTTGGGTTCCTATCCGAAGGCCGTGTTGTAGCAGCAAGTATGGACCCTGTGGGAGCGAATTTATTCGTGAAGGCGTTCTTTTAGTCGACAGAGATTTGCCGCCTGATCCGACGCTTTCGCGAATAAATTCGCTCCCACAGGGTTTGCGGCGGCAATTAGATGAGTGGCCTACTTCATGTTTGATAAGAGGTAAAGCGGTAAATGAGCGGCGACTTCCTCGCACTGGCGCAGCCTGGCGTGCAAAAACTTTCGCCTTACGTTCCCGGCAAACCCGTGGACGAATTGGCGCGTGAGCTGAATATCGACCCAGCGAACATCATCAAACTGGCTAGCAACGAAAACCCGATGGGCGCAAGCCCCAAGGCCTTGCAAGCCATTCGCGATGCCTTGGCTGAGCTGACGCGCTACCCCGACGGCAATGGCTTCGACCTCAAGCAGGCGCTGGCCGAGCGGTGTGGCGTGCAAGCCAGTCAGGTGACGCTGGGCAACGGCTCCAACGATATTTTGGAGATCGTCGCTCGGGCCTACCTGGCGCCGGGGCTGAATGCCGTTTTTAGCGAGCACGCGTTCGCCATTTACCCGATCGTCACTCAAGCCGTTGGCGCCAATGCGCGAGTGGCCAAAGCGAAGGATTGGGGGCATGACCTGCCCGCGATGCTGGCGGCCATCGACAGCAATACCCGTGTGGTATTCATCGCCAACCCGAACAACCCGACCGGTACCTGGTTCGGCCCACAGGCACTGGCTGATTTCCTCGCCGATGTGCCGAAAGACGTGCTGGTCGTGCTGGACGAGGCTTACATCGAGTACGCCGAAGGCGTCGAGCTGCCAGATGGTCTGAATTTCCTCGCCGATTACCCGAACCTGCTGGTCTCGCGCACGTTCTCCAAGGCCTACGGCCTGGCGTCGTTGCGTGTGGGGTATGCGCTGTCGTCGCCTGTGGTGGCCGATGTCCTGAACCGCGTGCGCCAGCCATTCAACGTCAACAGCCTCGCACTGGCAGCCGCGTGCGCCGCGCTGAGCGATACCGATTACGTGGCTGAGAGCCGCCGTCTGAATGAAGCGGGCATGCAGCAACTGGAAGAGGGTTTGCGTGCGTTCGGGCTGAGCTGGATTCCGTCGAAGGCCAACTTCATCGCGGTCGACGTCGGAGGTGACGCCGCACCGGTTTACGAGGCCTTGTTGCGCGAAGGTGTGATCGTGCGCCCGGTCGGTGGTTACGGCATGCCTCGTCACCTGCGTGTCAGCATTGGCTTGCCTGCGGAAAACACTCGCTTCCTCGAAGCCTTGAGCAAGGTTCTGGCGCGTGGTTGATGTCACAGCAGTGCAACCCGTTGCGCCTATGATCGGCCGCCTGGTGGTGGTCGGTCTCGGTTTGATCGGAGGCTCGTTCGCCAAAGGTTTGAAAGAAAGCGGCCTGTGTCGTGAAGTGATCGGTGTCGATCTCGACCCGCAATCGCGCAAGCTGGCCGTCGAACTGGGTGTCGTCGACCGTTGTGAAGAAGACCTTGCTGCAGCCTGCATCGGTGCTGACGTCATTCAGTTGGCCGTGCCGATTCTGGCCATGGAAAAACTGCTGGGCGTGCTTGCGAAGCTCGACCTCGGTGATGCCGTGCTGACCGACGTGGGCAGCGCCAAAGGCAACGTTGTGCGCGCCGCGCGGGACGTCTTCGGTGCGATGCCTGCGCGCTTCGTGCCCGGGCATCCCATTGCCGGTTCCGAGCAAAGCGGCGTCGAGGCGTCCAACGCTCAGTTGTTCCGTCGCCATAAGGTCATCCTCACGCCGTTGCCGGAGACTGATCCGAATGCGCTGGTAGTGGTTGATCGCATGTGGTCGGCGTTGGGGGCTGACGTTGAACACATGGAGGTCGAACGTCATGACGAGGTGCTGGCGGCGACCAGCCATTTACCGCACTTGCTGGCATTCGGTCTTGTGGATTCGCTGGCCAAGCGCAACGAAAACCTGGACATCTTCCGCTATGCAGCGGGTGGTTTCCGGGATTTCACTCGTATCGCAGGCAGTGACCCGGTGATGTGGCACGACATCTTCCTCGCCAACCGCGAAGCGGTGTTGCGCACCCTTGATACGTTCCGCAGTGATCTTGATGCGTTGCGTGACGCTGTCGATGCGGGGGATGGTCACCAATTGCTGGGCGTCTTCACTCGTGCACGGGTGGCCCGTGAGCATTTCGGCAAAATCCTTGCCCGCCGCGCTTACGTCGAAAAGGCCGCGACGGACGATTTGACGTTTGTTGCCCAGCCGGGTGGCCGAGTTGGCGGGCAGATTCGCGTGCCCGGCGACAAGTCCATTTCGCACCGGGCAATCATGCTGGGCTCACTGGCAGAAGGCACGACCGAAGTCGAAGGCTTTTTGGAAGGCGAAGACGCGCTGGCGACCTTGCAGGCGTTTCGTGACATGGGCGTGGTCATTGAAGGCCCGCATCATGGCCGTCTGACCATTCACGGTGTGGGCATTAACGGGTTGAAGCCTGCGCCTGGGCCGATTTACCTCGGCAACTCCGGGACCTCCATGCGTTTGCTGGCCGGTTTGCTGGCGGCGCAGCGCTTCGACAGTGTCCTGACGGGGGATGCGTCGCTGTCAAAACGCCCGATGGGGCGAGTCGCCGAACCGCTTCGGGAAATGGGCGCGGTCATCGAAACGGCCGCTGACGGTCGACCGCCGCTCACCATTCGCGGCGGCAAGCCGCTACATGGCATCAGTTATGTCATGCCGGTGGCCAGCGCTCAGGTGAAATCCTGTCTGCTGCTGGCGGGAATGTATGCTCACGGTGCGACGACGGTGACCGAGCTTGCGCCGACTCGCGATCACACCGAGCGTATGCTGCGGGGGTTTGGTTATCCGGTGTCCGGCAACGGTGCGACAGCGTCGGTTGAGTCGGGAGGTGTATTGAAGGCCACTCGCATCGAAGTCCCGGCGGACATCTCGTCGGCGGCGTTCTTTCTGGTTGCCGCGTCCATTGCCGAAGGTTCGGACCTGTTGCTGGAGCACGTGGGTGTCAATCCGACGCGCACAGGGGTGATCGACATCCTGCGCTTGATGGGCGCGGACATTTCGGTGCAGAACCTGCGCGAAGTGGGAGGCGAGCCGGTGGCAGACTTGCGTGTTCGTCACGCGAAGCTTAAAGGCATCGTCATCCCGGAGGCGCTGGTGCCGTTGGCCATAGACGAGTTCCCGGTGTTGTTCGTGGCTGCGGCGTGCGCCGAAGGGCGGACAGTGCTGCGTGGGGCGCAAGAGCTGCGGGTCAAGGAGTCCGACCGTATCCAGGTCATGGCCGATGGTCTGACAACCCTGGGTATCAAGGTTGAACCGACCGCTGATGGCCTCATTATTGAGGGCGGAAATCTCGGCGGTGGTGAAGTCAACGGTCACGGCGATCATCGCATTGCCATGGCTTTCAGTATCGCGTCGCTGCGTGCGGCGGCCCCGATTCGCATTCGGGACTGCGCCAACGTGGCGACTTCTTTCCCCAATTTCCTGGCGCTGTGCAGCCAGGTGGGTATTCGTGTAGCGCAAGAGGGGCAATCGTGAAAGTTCAAGCTCCGGTCATTACGATCGACGGACCAAGCGGTTCCGGGAAGGGGACGGTAGCCGGTTTGCTGGCCAAGCGTCTGGGGTGGTGCCTGCTGGATTCCGGCGCGCTGTACCGTCTGCTGGCATTCGCGGCGGGTAATCATGGGGTCGACCTGACCAACGAAGAATCGTTGAAGCTGTTGGCCGCGCATCTGGATGTGCAATTCGAAGCCGCAACCGATGATCACGGCCAGCGCATCATTCTCGAAGGCGAGGAAGTGACCATGGCCATCCGCAATGAGCGGATCGGCAGCGGCGCATCGCAAGTCGCCTCGTTGCCTGCCGTGCGCGAAGCGCTGTTGCAGCGTCAGCGGGCGTTTCAGGAGTTTCCCGGCTTGATCGCCGACGGCCGTGACATGGGAACGGTGGTGTTTCCATCCGCGCCGTTGAAGATCTTTCTGACCGCCAGCGCCGAAGAGCGTGCGCGTCGCCGATATTTGCAGTTGAAGGCCAAGGGTGACGATGTTAGTCTGTCGAGTCTGCTAGATGAGATACGTGTCCGTGATGAACGCGACACCCAGCGAGCGGTAGCCCCGCTCAAACCGGCGCAAGACGCCATCCAGCTGGATTCCACCGAATTGTCCATCGAGCAGGTGCTGGAACGCATCCTGAGTGAAGTCGCACTGCGCGATCTCGCTGGGTGATCTGAAAGCCATGTGGGAGACCCAGTCCAAGTCCCGCAGGCTTTCTTTCATATGAACGAAACCCACGTTGTCTGGAGCGTGGCAGATAGGCGGATTCTTCGCCTTTATCAACAGGAATTAAAATGAGCGAAAGCTTTGCAGAACTCTTTGAAGAAAGCCTGAAAACCCTCAATCTTCAGCCGGGTGCCATCATCACCGGTATCGTTGTCGACATCGACGGCGACTGGGTTACCGTACACGCTGGCCTGAAGTCCGAGGGCGTCATCCCGCTCGAGCAGTTCTACAACGACGCTGGCGAGCTGACCATCAAGGTCGGTGACGAAGTTCACGTTGCGCTGGACGCGGTCGAAGACGGCTTTGGCGAAACCAAACTGTCCCGCGAAAAAGCCAAGCGCGCCGAGTGCTGGATCGTTCTGGAAGCAGCCTTCGCAGCCGAAGAAGTGGTTAAGGGCGTTATCAACGGTAAGGTTAAAGGCGGCTTCACTGTCGACGTTAACGGCATCCGTGCGTTCCTGCCAGGTTCTCTGGTTGACGTCCGTCCAGTGCGCGACACCACGCACCTGGAAGGCAAAGAGCTGGAATTCAAGGTCATCAAACTGGACCAGAAGCGCAACAACGTTGTCGTTTCCCGTCGCAGCGTCCTGGAAGCCGAGAACAGCGCCGAGCGCGAAGCTCTGCTGGAATCCCTGCAGGAAGGCCAACAAGTCAAAGGTATCGTCAAGAACCTCACCGACTACGGTGCATTCGTGGACCTGGGCGGCGTAGACGGCCTGCTGCACATCACCGACATGGCCTGGAAGCGCATCAAGCATCCTTCCGAGATCGTCAACGTTGGTGACGAAATCGACGTCAAGGTTCTGAAGTACGATCGCGAGCGCAATCGTGTTTCCCTGGGTCTGAAGCAACTGGGCGAAGACCCATGGGTTGCTATCAAGGCACGTTACCCAGAAGGTACTCGCGTGACTGCACGCGTTACCAACCTGACCGACTACGGCTGCTTCGCTGAGCTGGAAGAAGGCGTTGAAGGTCTGGTGCACGTTTCCGAAATGGACTGGACCAACAAGAACATCCACCCATCGAAAGTCGTTCAGGTTGGCGATGAAGTGGAAGTCATGGTTCTGGACATCGACGAAGAGCGTCGTCGTATCTCCTTGGGCATCAAACAGTGCAAGTCGAACCCATGGGAAGACTTTTCTGGCCAGTTCAACAAGGGCGACAAGATCTCCGGCACCATTAAGTCGATCACCGATTTCGGTATCTTCATTGGTCTGGACGGCGGCATCGACGGTCTGGTTCACCTGTCGGACATCTCCTGGAACGAAGTCGGCGAAGAAGCCGTGCGTCGCTTCAAGAAAGGCGACGAGCTGGACACTGTAATCCTGTCGGTTGACCCAGAGCGTGAGCGCATCTCGCTGGGTATCAAGCAACTGGAAAGCGATCCGTTCTCCGAGTACGTCACTGTCAATGACAAAGGCGCTATCGTTCGCGGTACCGTTAAAGAAGTTGACGCCAAAGGCGCCATCATCACGCTGGCAGACGACATCGAAGCGACTCTGAAAGCTTCCGAAATCAGCCGTGACCGCGTTGAAGACGCGCGTAACGTTCTGAAAGAAGGCGAAGAGATCGAAGCGAAGATCATCAGCGTTGACCGTAAGAGCCGCGTAATCAGCTTGTCCATCAAGTCGAAAGACGTTGAAGACGAGAAAGAAGCGATTCAGAGCCTGCGTAGCAAGCCTGACACCGCTGAGAACACAGGTCCTACCACTCTGGGCGACCTGCTGCGTGCTCAAATGGAAAAGCAGAACTGAGTTCTGTCTGACCATTGAAAAGGGCGACTTCGGTCGCCCTTTTTTGTGGGCGCTGGTTTTTCCGCAAGCTTGGAGGGAGTCTTTCAGTCGCCACAAGGCCCGGTGGACAAGGGTTGTAAAAAATAATGGCCTACTGCCTGGACTCTTGGTTCACATATGTGCATGTGCGGGCTGTTCAAATACTTTCGATCGTGCTAAAACCTTCAAAGCGCTTAACCTAGCTGCTTGAAAAAGAAGGGAAAAATATGACGAAGTCGGAGTTGATCGAACGAATTGTCACCCATCAAGGACTGCTCTCATCAAAGGATGTGGAGCTGGCCATCAAGACCATGCTTGAACAGATGTCGCAATGCCTCGCAACAGGCGACCGTATTGAAATACGGGGCTTTGGCAGCTTTTCGCTGCACTACCGCGCGCCACGCGTGGGTCGTAATCCAAAAACCGGTCAATCCGTCAGTCTCGACGGAAAATTCGTTCCTCACTTCAAGCCCGGAAAAGAACTGCGCGATCGAGTGAACGAAGAGGAGGAGCACGGGCTCCAATGATTTTCTGAAGGAGCGCTGAATGCGAAATCTCAAACGCCTGATTTTCTTCGTCGTTGTCGTGCTGATCGTTGCGGCAACGGTGGTCTTCATGCTGGAAAATCAGCAGCCTGTGGCGTTGGTGTTTTTTGGCTGGTCTGCTCCTGAGCTTTCGGTTGCGGTGCCAGTGATTCTGGCGTTGTTGGTGGGTATGTCGATCGGACCGGTTCTGGCCTGGATGACCCGCTTTCGCAAAAAGCCCAAACCGTCTCGTTTCGCATGATCAAGCTGCTCTCAAGGCACGAATTCCCTCTCGTGTCCTGAGGGAAGTGTTCCTGAGTATTTCCGAAAACTCTCGAAAAACTTAACGACTGAAGAAGGTGTTCAGTCCCGTTAAGCTGCTCCGCTTTCCAAGGTAGTGAAGCGAGAGGGAGCCTCATGAAATACCCAGAAATCATCCATCACGGCGCTGGAGAGGGTGTAACAGGGTCTTGCCACGAACTGCGGGTCGACGCTGGCTTCGGTCTTCTAGTTGACTGCGGACTGTTTCAGGGCGATGAAGCTGAGCTGATGGCGCGTTTCGGCGAAACAGCCTCCAGCATTGATTTTGAAGTTTCCCATCTCAAGTTGTTGATCGTTACTCACGTCCATGCCGATCACATCGGGCGTATTCCTGAGTTGCTATCGGCCGGGTTCAAGGGGCCGATCCTGTGCAGCGAGCCGTCGGCCCAACTGTTGCCGTTGATGCTTGAAGACTCACTCCGCGTCGGGCCGGGGTACGATGAGCATCAGATCGAACGATGCCTCAAGCAGGTGCAGCAGAGAATCATCGCGGCTCCATTTGACGCATGGCTGGGTGTGCTCGATACGCCGACAGCTTCCTGTCGAATTCGTTTGCAGCGTGCTGGCCATGTGCTGGGTTCTGCTTATGTCGAGTGCGATGTTGGCTATCCGCAAGCGCAAAAAAATCAGCGGATCGTGTTTTCCGGCGACCTGGGCTCGTCCCATGTGCCCATTCTTCCTGAACCAAAATCTCCCGAAAAAGCCGATCTTCTAGTATTGGAAAGTACGTACGGGGACCGGTTGCATGAAGATCGCGCTACGCGACAGGCGCGTCTTGAAGCGGTCATCGATAAGGCCCTGGCTGACCATGGCACGGTGCTCATTCCTGCATTCAGCATCGGCCGGGCCCAGGAGTTGTTGTACGAGATCGAAGACATTCTCCATCGCAAGTCGCTGTCTTGTGCGATTGATGAGGGACGTGACGCAGCTCTTCCTGTTAACTGGCCGCAGCTACCAGTATTGCTGGACTCGCCGCTGGCCGAGCTTTTGACTCAGGTCTATCGATCATTCGATGACATTTGGGACGACGAGGCGACCGAGCGACTGAAGGAAGGGCGCAGACCTTTGGGCTTCAAGCAACTGATCACGATCGATACCCACGCCAGGCATTTGCAGACGGTCAATTACCTGGCAAGCACGGGACGTCCCGCAATTGTCATCGCAGGTCACGGCATGTGTGCAGGTGGGCGCATCGTCAATTACCTGAAAGCCATGCTGGGGGATTCTCGACACAATGTCGTGTTCGTGGGGTATCAGGCCAAAGGCACTCCGGGTGCTGCCATCCAGAAACATGGCCCGGTGGGTGGTTACGTGACGCTCGATAAAGAGCGCTATGCAATCAAGGCTGGCGTTGAATCTCTTGGCGGGTACTCCGCTCACGCGGATCAGAGGGAACTGGTGGACTTTGTGACGGGGATGAGTGATTGGCCCTCCGAGATTCGCCTGGTTCATGGGCAGGATCTGGCGAAGAAGAAGCTTGAACAGGTTCTGCAGCGGCAATATGCATCCCGATCCAGGCAGGTTGTGATTCGGTAGTCGGGATGAATCCGTCGTCTTGCGATAAAGTCCGCAGCGCTCTATTTCAACGGGCGGCTGAGAGATTGAACTACCTTTTTGCTATCATCCAGCCCCTGTGATTCAAGGGTAAAGGGATCTCCTTCCGCTCAGCTACAAAGAAATTTATGGTCGCGTGGATAACAAATCTTCGTTTTAAGTGCCTAACCCCTCGCCTCAGCATTGAGCGAGGGTGCGCGCGGCCTGAGGATCGGGCCGTTTTATACTGAGCCAAGAAGCCGATGGGCTTCTTTTGTCGCATAGGTTTTTACACATGAATTCCGTCTATCCCGCTATTCAGACACGCTGCTTCAAGGCTTACGATATCCGTGGCCAGGTCCCCAATGATCTGGATGCCGACATCGCGTACCGCATTGGTCGGGCGATGGTTGTTGAACTGAGCGCCAAAAATATCGTGGTCGGTCGGGACATGCGTCTTGAAAGTCCTTCGTTGGCTCTAGCGCTGACCAGAGGTATTCAGGATGCTGGTGCCGATGTCATCGACATCGGCTTGTGTGGCACCGAAGAAGTTTATTTCGCCACCAGTCACTATGTCGCCGACGGTGGGGTGATGGTTACCGCCAGTCATAACCCTAAAGGGTATAACGGCATGAAGCTGGTTCAGCGCGAGTCGCGTCCGATCAGTGGAGACACCGGGTTGGATGCCATCAGGCAGCGCGTCGATGCGGGGAATTTCGGCAGCGTTGCTGCGCAGAAGGGTGGTGTCACGCACGCTCCGGACAAGTCGGCGTACATCGAGCACTTGCTGGGGTACGTCAAAGATGCTGACCTCCGTCCTTTGAAAATTCTGGCCGATCCCGGAAACGGTGCTGTCGGCCCTGCCTTGGATACGATCAGATCGCGACTGCCGTTTGAATGGGTCATAATTAATGCTGTGCCTGATGGCAACTTCCCTAATGGTGTTCCGAACCCCCTGTTGCCCGAAAATCGCAACATCACTCGGGATGCGCTAATCAAACATGGTTGTGATCTGGGGCTGGCGTGGGATGGCGACTTTGACCGTTGTTTCTTTTTTGATGAAAAGGGCCGGTTTGTCGAAGGCTATTATCTGGTCGGTCTTTTGGCCGAGATGCTTCTCAAGCAGCATCCGGGCTCAAGGATCATCCATGATCCGCGCCTGACCTGGAACACGATCGACCAAGTCAAACTGGCAGGCGGTACGCCGGTATTGTGCAAAACCGGACACGCATTCATTAAAGAGCGTATGCGCAAAGAAGATGCGGTGTACGGCGGCGAGATGAGTGCTCACCATTACTTCCGTGATTTTGCCTACTGTGACAGTGGCATGATCCCTTGGCTTTTGGTAACCGCGTTGATGTCGGTGTCCGGCAAGTCGTTCTCCCAACTAGTGGATGAGCGTATGGCCGCTTACCCTTGCAGTGGCGAAATCAACTATAAAGTCGACGACGTCAAGACCGTCTTGAACAAGGTGCTGGAGCATTATTCGCCTTCGTGCTCCCACATCGACAAGACCGATGGCATCAGCCTTGAGTTTGCCGACTGGCGCTTTAACTTGCGCGGTTCAAACACTGAGCCGTTGTTACGTTTGAATGTCGAGAGTCGACGTAACGCTGAACTGGTCGCGTCGAAGGTGAGGGAAATCGAGGCGTTGCTTAGCAGTAAGTAATCGTTTGCAAGCCACGGGCCTGGGCAGTCTTGCGCCAGGCTCGTGTGCGTTTTAACGGAATGATTGAATATGATCAGAAAGGTCCTGGTGACAGGAAGCGCCGGGCTGGTCGGTCGTGCGTTGGTCAGCACGCTTGCGAGCCTTCCCGAAGCTGGCGTCGTCGCCGTTTCGAGGGGCGGTGAGCACCCTGCCGTGCCGGGCGTGGAGTACCGGAATGTCGGCAATATCGACGCTCAAACTCCATGGGAGTCTCACCTGGCGGACGTGGACTGCGTGATTCACGCTGCCGCTCGTGTGCATGTTATGCGCGATACTGCTGCTGACCCGCTTGTGCTCTTTCGGGAGGTTAACACAGCAGGGACGCTCAACCTTGCAAGGCAGGCGGCGCAAGCGGGTGTACGGCGCTTCATCTTCATCAGTTCGGTCAAGGTGAACGGAGAGTCCACCGAGAAAGACGTGGCGTTTCGCCCAGATGATAACCCCAAACCTTCCGATCCTTACGCCATTTCCAAGTACGAAGCAGAGCAGGGGCTTCTGGCACTTGCCGAACAGTGTGAGATGGACGTCGTGATCATTCGTCCCGTGCTCGTTTACGGGCCGGGAGTCAAAGCCAATTTCCTGCATCTCATGCGGCTTGTGTACAAAGGTATTCCTCTTCCGTTAGGCAGCATAAATAATGCGCGCAGCCTGGTCGGACTGGACAATCTCGTGGACTTCATTCGTGTATGCATTGATCATCCCGCGGCGACCAACCAGATATTTCTGGTCAGCGATGGACATGATTTGTCCACCGCCGGATTGATCCAAGGGCTGAGAGCGCACATGCCGACATCGGGCTGGTTGGTACCGGTCCCGCAATCCTTACTGTATTTAGGGGCTACGTTGTTTGGGCGGCGGGCTGCCGCGCAACGGGTATTGGGGTCATTGCGCGTGGACATCGCGAAAAGTCGTGAGCTATTGCAGTGGTCACCTCCGGTATCCGTCGATCAGGGCCTGAGAAAAACCGTAGAGCACTTTCTAGCATCGGATCAAAAATGAATCATGGGTCGTTAGTTTTAGCGTTGGTCGGGTTTTCATTCGTTCTCACGTATTACCTCCGGCGGTATGCGTTGCAAAGAAGTTTGCTTGATATCCCCAATGACAGGAGTTCACACACGATCCCGACGCCCCGGGGAGGTGGAGTAGCGATTGTCATCGTCTTTCTGCTGGCGCTGGCAGGGTCGCTGGGAGTTGGGACTCTTGCCTTTCCCGAATTTCTGGCATTGTTTGGCGCAGGCTCGTTCATTGCGGCGCTGGGTTTTCTGGATGATCACGGTCATATCGCCGCGCGTTGGCGCCTGTTGGGGCATTTTTTTGCTGCAGGCTGGGTGTTGTTGTGGCTGGGAGGGTTTCCGGCGATTACGGTGCTGGGCGCATCGCTCGACCTGGGCGTCCCGGGCCATGTGCTGGCGGCGTTTTATCTCGTTTGGTTGCTCAATCTTTATAACTTCATGGATGGCATTGATGGCATTGCCAGTGTCGAGGCCATCAGCGTTTGCGCGGGCGCTGCGTTGATGTATGCAATGAGCGGAGTCTTCGGGCCAGTTTGGCTGCTGGTGATGCTCGGCAGTTCGGTTGCAGGCTTTCTTATCTGGAACTTTCCACCTGCGAAGATCTTCATGGGGGATGCAGGCAGTGGCTTCTTGGGCATCATCCTTGGGGGGTTGTCGCTTCAGGCTGCATGGATTTCCTCGCAGTTCTTCTGGGCATGGCTTATTCTCCTAGGGGTTTTCATCGTAGACGCTACAGTTACCCTCATTCGTCGACTCGTTCGAGGCGACAAGGTCTATGAGGCTCACCGAAGCCATGCTTACCAATACGCCTCTCGCAGGTTCGGTCGGCATCTTCCAGTGACGTCCGCAGTCGGTGTAATCAACCTGTGTTGGCTTTTGCCTGTTGCCATCTGCGTTACCCGTTTTGGGCTGGATGGCGTTGTAGGCGTGGGGATTGCATATGTCCCGCTTGTGATTCTCGCCATACGTTTTAATGCAGGAAAGCTGGAAAGACATGACGTGTGAATGTCAGTTGGGGCGACTAATCGGTTTTAGGCGGCCAGCAGGAATCAAGAGTCGCTTTAAGGGTCGATAAGAGGGAGTTTTGAACGCGTGTTTGAGGGAAGCATGGATAGATTACGCGCATCGTTATTGGGGCTGCCCCGGCGCAGAAAACGTGTCATACAAGTCGCCACCGACATATGTCTGGTGTGGTTCGCCTTGTGGATGGCGTTCGTGGTTCGTCTTGGAATCGACGACCTCATCAATCCGTTGCAAATCCACACCTGGCTGTTCATCAGCGCCCCCATCGTCGCGATTCCGTTGTTCATTCGGATTGGTATGTACCGCGCGGTCATGCGCTACTTCGGTAATGATGCGCTCATTGCCATTATCAAGGCCGTCAGCCTTTCTGCTTTGATTCTGGGCGTCGTCGTCTATCTGTACAGTAACCATCAGCACGTCGTGCCCCGATCTGTGATGTTCAACTATTGGTGGTTGAGTCTGGTGATGATCGGTGGCCTGCGCCTTGCGATGCGCCAGTATTTTCTCGGGGACTGGTTTTCGGCGGCCCAGCACGTGCCGTTCACCACCCGTGATGACGGGCTGCCGAAGGTGGCGGTGTATGGCGCAGGAGCCGCAGGTAACCAACTGGTGGCCGCGCTTCGAATGGGCCGCTCGATGCGTCCGGTCGCCTTTATCGATGACGATGACTCCATCTCGAATCGGGTGATTTCGGGCCTTCAGGTCTATAAACCCAAGCATATTCAGCAGATGATCGACGTGACGGGCGCACAGGAAATTCTCTTGGCGATTCCCTCGTCTGCCAGGGCGCGTCGCCGGGAGATCCTGGGTTTTCTCGAAGGTTTTCCGCTGCACGTGCGCAGCGTGCCGAATTTTTCCGATCTTGCCACCGGTCGGGTGAGAGTCGATGATCTTCAGGAAGTGGACATTGCGGATCTGCTAGGGCGCGATGCGGTTCCGGCGCAAGATGAGCTGTTGGAGCATTGCATCAAGAATCAGTGCGTGTTGGTGACGGGAGCGGGCGGTTCGATCGGTTCTGAGCTGTGTCGGCAGATCATCGCGCTCAAACCCACGACGTTGTTGTTGCTCGATCACAGTGAATTCAATCTCTACTCCATCTTGACCGAGCTGGAGCGGCGGATCGAGCGCGAGTCGTTGAAGGTCACGCTTGTGCCGATACTCGGCTCGGTGCGCAATCACGGCAAGTTGCTGGACTTGATGAAAACCTGGAAGGTCGATACGGTTTATCACGCTGCGGCGTATAAGCATGTGCCGATGGTTGAGCACAATATCGAGGAGGGTGTGCTCAATAACGTGGTGGGGACCCTGAATGCGGCGCAAGCGGCCCTACAGGCGGGGGTGGCTAACTTTGTGCTGATTTCCACCGACAAGGCCGTACGCCCCACGAATGTCATGGGCAGCACCAAGCGTCTCGCAGAATTGGTGCTTCAAGCACTGAGTCGGGAAACGGCACCGGTCATGTTCGGTGACCGCGCCAATGTGCATCAGGTCAACAAGACCCGATTCATTATGGTGCGTTTCGGTAACGTGCTGGGGTCGTCCGGCTCGGTCATTCCGCTGTTTCACCAGCAGATCAAATCGGGCGGACCGTTGACGGTCACGCACCCCAAGATCACCCGGTATTTCATGACCATCCCCGAGGCCGCGCAACTGGTCATTCAGGCGGGTTCGATGGGGCAGGGTGGCGACGTGTTCGTGCTCGATATGGGCGAACCGGTGCGGATTATCGAGCTGGCGGAAAAGATGGTTCACTTGTCGGGTTTGAGCATTCGCTCCGAAAAGAACCCACTAGGGGACATTGCCATCGAGTTCACGGGGCTGCGTCCGGGTGAAAAACTCTATGAAGAGTTGCTGATCGGTGACAACGTTTCCGAGACTCGTCACCCGATGATCATGAGCGCTCAAGAAGACTACCTGTCGTGGGATGTTTTCAAACAAAACCTGTCGTTATTGTTGAAGGCGCTGGATGAGGATGATTACAACAAAGTTCGTCAGATCCTTCGAGACACGGTGAGCGGATATGCGCCAGACGGTGACATCGTTGACTGGATTTATCAGCAGCGCCGTCGTGAGCCCTAGGCGCTTCATCCTTCGTGAAATGTTTGTTTACGCTGTTTCTTGCGATGTCTGTGTCGGGATCTGCCCCGTATCACTGCGTGATCGCGGTCCTACATAATCGGTAACCGATCACCGCGTTGACGTGATCTCCTCGTCATCTACGTTTGGAAAGCAGCTCAGGAATGCTGCTTTCCAACCCAACGATGACATGGAGCATGACTCAATGCGCACTTCCTATCTCTCGTCCCTCATCTTCGCCCTGTTCGCCAGTACGTCTGTAGCCGTCAATGCCGCGCCGGGAACCTCCGCGCCTTCGCCTTCCTCAACCATTTCCGTTCAAGTCCCATCGCCCGAATCGTCGCACAAGGTCAACATCAACAACGCGACTGCAGAAACCTTACAGAAGGAGCTGTCGGGCATTGGTTCTGCTAAAGCATCGGCGATCGTCGCCTATCGTGAGGAGAATGGAGCCTTCACGTCCGTAGATGAACTGATTGAGGTAAAGGGAATCGGCAAGGCGCTGCTGGACAAAAACCGGGACAAGCTTTCCCTCGATTGACGTAGCGCCGAGCACGAAAAAGACCGATCAACTGATCGGTCTTTTTTTTGCACGTCTACAGTCAAGCGTGTTCCTTCTGTGTTTTCTGCTCTTGACATAAAAAATGTCGGGCGACATATAATTCGCAAAATTACGAGCGTAATATCAGCCCGTTGCTACTCTCAATCCCCACGGAGAAATGCCCCATGAGCACCAACAGCACCCTCGGTACAGCCCTCATCACTGGCGCCTCGTCAGGTATCGGCGCCACATACGCGGACCGCCTGGCCAAACGCGGTTTTGACTTGCTGCTGGTTGCTCGCGATCAGGCACGTCTGGAAACGATCGCGTCCGATTTGCGCGCCAAGGCCTCGGTCAAGGTTGAGGTGCTGAAGGCCGATTTGACGGATGCCACAGACGTTGCAGGGCTTGAGCAGCGCTTGCGCGAGGATGCATCGATCACCCTACTGTTGAACAACGCGGGTGTGGCGTTGAGCACGCCGCTGTCGCAAGCGAATCTGGGGGAGGTGGATCGTCTGATCCAGTTGAACATCGTAGCCTTGACCCACCTGTCCTCTGCGGCGGCGGGGGCTTTTGCTGCGAAAGGGGCGGGGGCGATCATCAATATTGCGTCGGTGGTCCCCATGATCCCTGAGCGCTTCAACGCGGTGTATGCGGCCAGCAAGGCCTATGTGTTGAGCCTGACTCAATCGCTCAACGCTGAGATTGGCGAGAAAGGTGTCCAGATTCAGGCGGTGATGCCGGGAGCGACGCGCACCGAGATCTGGGAGCGTTCGGGTCTGGACATCAATGCTTTTCCGGCCGAGATGGTGATGGATGTCAACGAGATGGTGGACGCTGCGCTGAGCGGTTTCGATCAGAAAGAACTGGTGACCATCCCGTCGCTGCCCAACGCCGCCGATTGGCAGACGTTCGTCAATGCGCGCCTGGCGTTGGGGCCAAATCTTTCTTTGAAGCATGCGGCAGACCGTTACAAGACCACTGGCGCTTGATTCGCGTCCGTGACCGTTCTGAAAGTGAAAAGGTGAAGGCATGAGCGAACGTCGCATCGTAGTGACGGGGATGGGGTTGGTGACGCCATTGGGTACTGGCGTCGAAGCGGTCTGGCAACGTTTGTTGCAGGGCCGCTCCGGCATCGTGCGGTTGCCTGAAGAGACCGTGGCGGATCTGCCTGGGAAGGTCGGCGGGTTGGTGCCGCTGTTGGCCGACGATGCTGAAGCGGGCTTCGATGCGGATTTGGCCGCACCGCCGAAAGAGCAGAAGAAAATGGACCGCTTCATTCTGTTCGCGCTGGCGGCGGCTCAGCAGGCGATCACGCAAGCGGGTTGGGCGCCGTCGACCGATGAAGAGCGTGAGCGTACGGCGACCGTCATTGGTTCGGGGATCGGTGGGTTTGTCACCATCGCCGAAGCGGTACGCACCACTGACAGCCGTGGCCCTCGCAAGCTGTCACCGTTTACGGTCCCCGCTTTTCTGGTCAATCTGGCTGCCGGGCATGTGTCGATCCAGCATGGTTTCAAGGGCCCGCTTGGCGCTCCGGTCACGGCTTGTGCCGCCGGGGTGCAGGCCATCGGTGACGCCGCCCGCATGATCCTTGCGGGCGAAGTGGATATCGCCGTTTGCGGTGGTGCCGAGGCCTGCGTCGATCGTGTGTCATTGGGCGGTTTTGCGGCCGCCCGGGCGTTGTCCAGTGGCTTCAATGACAACCCTGAGCGGGCCTCTCGTCCGTTTGATCGCGACCGCGACGGCTTTGTCATGGGAGAGGGCGCCGGAATAGTGGTGATCGAAACCCTGGAGCATGCGTTGGCGCGAGGCGCGACCCCCATCGTCGAACTGGTGGGTTACGGCACCAGTGCTGATGCCTACCACCTCACGGCCGGACCGGAGGATGGCAGCGGTGCTCGCCGGGCCATGCAGGCTGCTATTCGCCAGGCCGGCATCAAACCGTCGGACATTCAGCACCTCAATGCCCATGCCACCTCCACCCCGGTAGGGGACAAAGGGGAGATGGCAGCGATCAAAACGGTATTCGGTGATCAGAACGGCGTTGCGGTGACCTCGACCAAATCGGCGACCGGGCATTTGCTGGGCGCAGCGGGCGGGATCGAGGCGATTTTCACCGCCCTGGCGATTCGCGATCAGATCGCACCGATGACACTCAATCTGGAGAACCCGGACGAAGCGGCAGAGGGTATCGACCTTATCCGGGGTGAAGCCCGGCCCATGAAGATCGATTACGCGTTGTCGAACGGATTTGGATTTGGTGGCGTTAACGCCAGCGTGTTGTTCCGCCGCTGGCAGCCCTGATGCAGAAAAGCCCCTGAGGTCAGGGGCTTTTTCATTTCAGGCGGTAGCGACTCAGGCAGAGGCCACTTGCTGCTTGAGTTGTGCGCAGGTGGTTTTCAGGATGCGTTCGGCCAGTTGTGGATCTTTGGCACCGCGCGCAAGGACGATAGCACCCACCAGACTGGACATGATCATCACGCACTTGTCGCTGTCTTGCTGATCGGCGGGCAGACCCGCCTCCAGTGTCGCCAGCATCTTTTGAATCAACTCGTCGGTGATTTCGCTCGGCTGGCCACGCTGGCCCAGTTCCGACGACATGGTCGGCAACGGGCAGCCACTTTCAGGGGCCGAGCGATGTTCCGCCGACAGGTAATTTTCAATGAATGCTTCAGCCGACGGAGCCACAGGCGCGGCAGCAGTCTGGGCTTCAGTCAGTTGGTCCACTGCGCAACGCAGTGCCTTTTCGACCAGGTCATCCTTGGATTTGAAATGGGCATAGAACCCGCCATGGGTCAGGCCCAGTGCCTTCATCAGTGGCTGCAAACCGGTCGCGCCGATACCGTCACGACGAAAGCGTGCGGCTGCTTCGTGAAGGATGCGCTGATGGGTCTGGGCTTTGTGATCTTCGGCGTAACGCATTGAACGAGCCTCCCGACTTGGCTCTTGAAATGGTGATCGACATTTTTACATGGTTGGCATGCCGATGCAGTATCCACTTTTCGAGCCAGGTTGCCATTGGTCAGAAGGTCACAGCTCAGAAGGTCACAGCTCAGAAGGTCACAGCTCAGGGTCACAGCTCAGGTTCACAGTTCAGCGTCACAGCCCGGCAGCGTTATCTGGGTCCCATCATCTTTGCCAGCACCTCCGGCCTTGGCGCGCCCTGTTGTTGCTGCACCTGGCCGTTCTCGTCCTTGTAGAAAATCGACGGTGTCGCCGAAAGCCCCATGTCATCCATGAGTTTCATGTTGGCGTCGAGTTTGGCCTGAATATCTTTCGGGATCGTTGCCATCGCCTTGAGTGTGCTGCTCTTGCCGGCCTGCTCATGCTTTTGCAGGGCCACTTCGGGGTTAGCGTCGGCCAGCAATGTCGCGGCCTTGGCGGCGCTGTCTTCGCGAATGACGCCGACCATGATGTGGCGCAATTGCACTTTGCCGGATTTGACCCAAGGGCGCGCCTGTTCCCAGAACATATTGCAGTAGGGACAGTTGGCGTCGCTGAACAGGTAGATCACTTTGGGCGCGGTCTTGGCACCGTCGGCGATCCAGGTGCTGTTTTCCATCTGGCTCCACATGGCCTTGGTCATCGGGTCGTAGACGAGTTTTTGCAGCGGCGCTTCGCTGAGGTCCACGCCCTTCTCATCGAACAGGTTGCCTGCCAGCACATGTTTGCCATCCGGTGTCAGATACAGCGCCATGCCTTGACGCTGGTATTCGGCGGCATAACCCTTGAGTCCACCGGGGGCATCGAATGCGCCTTTGATCGTCGCGCCCTTGGCTTGCAGTGCCTTGATCGGCTCGGGCAGTTCTTCGGCCAGTGACAAGCTGCTGTTCATGGCGAGCAAACTCGCGACCGCGAGGGTGGAAAAACGCATGAAACTCATTGAGTACTCCTGGAAGGTAAAGGCGCCTCTGTGGCACTGAATGTGCTCAGCGCGTGCTTCAGGCTGGCGTCGGACAGCTCGCCCACGTGGCTACCGGTCAGACGAGCGTTCGAGGCATAAAAAAGCGTTGTGGGCAGGCCGGACGACCCCACCTGTCGCGCCAGCGTTGCGCTGCTGTCGAACAGAACGTTGTCCAGATGCAGACCTTGCCCGGCGAGAAAAGTCGCGACCTCCCGAGGACTTTCAGCCTGATTCACAAACAGGAACGTCACGTCGGGATGGCCCTGTTGAGCCGCTGCCAAAACGGGCATTTCACGACGACACGGCGGACACCATGCTGCCCAGAGGTTGATCACCAGTGGCTTGCCCCGATAATCGCGCAGGTGAACGGCCTCGCCGTTGGCGTTGCGCAGGATCAGGTCCGGCAGTTGAGTGGCGTCTTGCCGGGCGTTCAGCCCGATATTGCTCAGGCCCCAGAACACCAGTCCACTGGCGACCGCCAAGCCCATGGGCATTCGCTGCGCAGGGTGGTTCCAGCCGTATGTCACGGCGCCGATCAATATCGCAATCACACCGGGCCAGATGAGAAATCCGCCGTCGCGAATATCAGCGATGCTCAAGGGGGCAGGCTGATATTGCGTCCAGTACGCGAGCACGAAAGCGAGTCTGGCGAACAGCAGCCCCAACAGGAACAGACCAAACAGCGCCCGCTCGGGATTGACCTTCCGCCGCCGTCCGCTGAGCCAGCCCACCAGCGTGGCCAGTGCCAGCGCGACGAACAACAGCACGTGGTTCAACGCCAACACGAACGGACCGACCGAAACGCTCAGCATCAGCCTCGCTCCCGGGTCGTTTGCCACTGCCGGAGAAAGCCTGCGTCGTCGACTTCGCCTGTGATCCGCCGCTCCCGGCGTTCGCTGCCGTCAGGTCCCAGCCAGAGCAGTGTGGGAGGGCCGGGCACTTGATAGCGTTTCAGCAACGCGCGGCTGAGGTCTCTATCAGCGGTGACATCCAGGCGCAGCAAACGCACGCCGTTCAAGGCCTGGATCACGTCGGGTTTACCGAAAACGGTTTTTTCCATGATCTTGCAGGACACGCACCAGTCAGCGTAGTAGTCGATCAGCACCCATTGGCCTGCTGCTTGTGCGGTCGCCAGTTCTCGATCCAGCGCGGCGGGGTCCTTGATCGTGGTGAAGGCATCTGAATGCTCGGTGCTTGTTCCAGAGCGTGCGCCGCTGTAGACCTTCAGCGGTTGCCACGGATCGTCCGCGCCACCCGCCGCACCTATCAGCATCATCGAGCCCCACAAACCGAGAATCAGTCCGGCTGGCGCGCCAATCAATGCCACGCGCTTCATTGCCCGTGTTTGCAGTGCGACGCTGAACGCCACGATCAACAGCAGGCTACCGAACAGCGCCAGCCACAGCGGTTCAGCCAACAAAGGTCTGATCATGATCAGCGCGGTGCCCAACAGCAGAAAGCCAAACACGCCTTTGACCATGTCCATCCACGCGCCAGGCTTGGGAAGAAAGCGGTTGCCGACCGTCACCAACAGCAGCAGGGGAAGGCCGATCCCCAGGCCGAGCGCGAACAGTACAAGGCCACCCTGCAGTGCGTTCCCGCTCTGCGCGATATAAAGCAGCGCGCCTGCCAGCGGAGCGGTCATGCACGGGCCGACCATCAGTCCCGACAGGGCACCGAGAATACTTGCGCTCAACAGGCTGCCGCCCTGGCGCTGACGTCCGGCGCTTTCGAGACGATCCCTTACAAACGTTGGCAGTTGCAGCTCGAAGAAACCGAACATCGGCAGCGAAAGCAGCACGAACAATCCGGCGAAACTGCCCAGCAGCCACGGTTGTTGCAGGGTCGATTGCAGATTGCCGCCCAGTAAGGCCGCGACGACACCAAGCCCGGCATAGATCAAGGCCATGCTCAGCACATAGGCGCTGGCCAGAGCGAAACCTCGTCGTGGACGCGCTCCGCTGCCGACGACGACCCCTGCGAGGATCGGCAGCATCGGCAGTGAGCAAGGGGTGAACGCCAGCAACAGGCCCAAACCGAAGAAGATCAGCAGGCTCCAGACCAGCGAACGCTCCTGTAGCGTGCTGGCCAACGCCTGATCCTGCGCCTGACCGTCGATGATCGTGGGGTGGGCACCGCCCAGGTCAACAATCTGGCTCTGGGGCGGATAGCACAGGCCGGCGTCAGCGCAGCCCTGCCAACCGACTTTGACCTGGCCACCGGCCGAGGCTGGAATCACCAGTTCCAGACCTTGGCGATACACCTGCTGCTGGCCGAAATATTCGTCGTTGTGGTCTTCGCCAGCCGGCAAGACAGGTTGCCGGTCGGCGCCAAGCCCTTCGAATTTGAGGCGCTTCTGATACAGGTAATAGCCATCCGCGATTTGCCAGTACAGGCGGGTTTCGCCTGTCGGCAAGCGTTCCGAGCTGAACATGAAGGCCTGTTCGACAGGCAGAAAGTCGGGCTTTTTGAACAAGTCCCCGCCCGTAAACGCCTGTGCCCACAGCGGAAAAAACAGCAATAACAGCACCCACAACTTACGCATGCCAACCTCGGCCCAACATCAATGGCGCAAGGATGATGAGCGGTGATTAAGGGGCTATTAACGGCCTGCGAATACCTCCGCGTTCCGAGTCCATGCATAATCCACCCTTAATCCCGCCCTGATTCAATCGCCTTTTTTATCGAGGCCGCCCATGCACGTATTGCTTTGTGAAGACGACGACCTGATCGCCAGTGGCATTGTGGCCGGGCTGGACGCCCAGGGGCTGACCGTGGACCGGGTGGCGACGGCGTCGGCCGCACGAGCGATGCTGTCGGCGGCACATTTCGACGTCATGGTGCTCGACCTTGGATTGCCCGATGAGGACGGACTCAAGCTGCTGCGTCAGTTGCGTCAGCAGGGCAGCGACATTCCCGTGTTGATTCTGACGGCGCGAGACACCGTCACTGATCGCGTCGACGGCCTGCAGGCCGGGGCTGATGATTATCTGCTCAAACCCTTCGACCTGCGCGAACTCAGCGCGCGTCTGCACACGCTGGTGCGACGCATGGCCGGGCGCAGCGTTAATGTGATCGAGCACGGTCCGCTGACGTACGACCCCAGCAGCCGTGAAACCCGTCTTGGCGGGCAGCCGGTTGATTTATCGCGACGTGAGCAGGCCCTGCTGCAAGCGTTGCTCAATAACCACGGCCGGGTGCTGTCCAGCGAGCAACTCAAGGACTGCGTGTACGGGTTCGGCGACGAAGTGGAGAGCAACGCCCTCAACGTTCACATCCATCATCTGCGGCGCAAGCTCGGCGGCGGCATCATCGAAACGGTGCGTGGCCTTGGTTATCGGCTCGGGCCTGCGGGTGACCTGTCGGAGTCACAGGGATGATGAGCCTCAGAACCCGCTTGAGCCTGACCCTGGGCTCGGCATTCATCGTGATCTGGGTGTTGGCCGCTGCGTGGATGCTGCGTGACCTGCGCACACAGATGATGCAATCCCTCGACCAGCGTCTGGAGGCTTCGGCGCGGATGGTGGCCGGATTGCTTGAACAAATGCAGATGCCTGCCAATGACAGTGACGGCAAGTCGCTGCGTGCTGGAGATCTGGGCATTCCCAATGGCATGGCCTGCCAGCTCAGTTCGTTGCGCGGCCAAGTACTCGCGCGCACCGAAAGCTCGCCCGCCGAACCCTTGAAGGCGGATTCCAGCGGGTTTGTCGACCAGATGATCAACGGCGAGCACTGGCGGGTGTACACCATGATGCACGGCAGTGTGCGGGTCAGTACGGCCGACCGCCAGATTGAGCGGGACGTGCTGGGCCACTCGGTGTTGCTGGCAGCCTCGGTGCCGGTACTTGTGGCGTTGTTCGGCAGTTTGATTCTGGTGTGGTTCGGCATTGGGCGAGGGCTGGCGCCGCTGAATCGAATGCGTGACGCGCTCAATAGACACAGCGCCGATTCGGTCGAGCCGCTGGACGTTCCGAACCTGCCCAGCGAATTGCAACCATTGTTAAAGAGCCAGAACCAGCTATTCCAGCGCATTGCCCAGACCCTTGAGCGCGAGCGCAGGCTCACCGGCGACGCGGCCCATGAGTTGCGCAGCCCGCTGACCGCCATCAAGACTCACCTGCAAGTGGCGCGCATGACCGAGGGTGACAAGCGCGACAGGGCACTGGCTCATGCGGAAGAGGGCGCCGACCGGATGCACCGGACCCTTGAACAGTTGCTATTACTGGCGCGAGTCGAGGGCAGCCTTTCGTTCGATGATGGTGTGCAATGTGATGCCGAAAAGGTGGCCCGGTTGGCGATTCACGATGCCAATCACGGCGACGATGAGCGTATCGAGTTGATCCTGCCGTCGCAGTTGTCCACCGCGCCCGTCGAGATGCCTGCGGCGCTGGCAGTGGCGGCGCTGCGCAACTTGCTGGACAACGCGTTGCGCCACACGCAAGTAGGCGCGCGGGTCGAATTGAGCCTGGAAACATTCGACGGTCAGGCGCATTTTCGGGTGCGGGACTATGGGCCGGGGATTCCCGAGCCGGATCTGGACAAACTCACCCAGCGTTTCTGGCGCAATGGCAAGAGTCCGGGCGCAGGGTTGGGGCTGGCGATCGTGCAGGCCATCGTTCAGCGCTGCTCCTGCTCACTGAAATTCGACAGCCGCAGCGACGGCTTGCGGGTAGAGCTGAGTGTGCCGTTGCGACAAACGCAGATTGAAGCCTAGCCCCGTGTCGTCCGAAAGCTGCCACTGACCTTGGCCGGGCACGATTTTCGACCCAGGAGTGCTCATCCAGCTCGACACGTTTGGCCGTGCGGAAAGAGGTGTCGAGGGCAAACTCGGGTTTGCTGTCGCCAAACGGGTCGCTCTGGCCGTGCAACTGCCCAAGGGGGTGAGTCAGTGAGTTCATGGGGCGGTGCAAGCTCCGTTCAATAAAGATGACCCCGTCCGATCACGGTGCTCGGGATGAGCTGTGCTGGGCTGTGATGTGATGTGATGTGGAACGTGGTTGACTGTCGGCTAGGCTGTGCCAGGCACGCAGCACCGCATAACTTCGCCATGGGCGCCAGCGTTGCGCAGCCTGTTCGGCCGCTTTGGCCGTGCCGACCTTAAGAGCTTTTTGCAGCGCCACGTCGCCTGCGGGAAATGCATCGGGCCAGCGCAGAGCGCGCATGGCGATGTATTGCGCCGTCCAGTCGCCGATGCCGGGCAGCTTGCGCAAATCGGCACACGTCATCGCGACATCGCCCCCGGGGCTCAACACCAGTTGTCCACTGAGTACCGCTTCCGATAGTCCATGCAGTGCAGCCTGACGTTGCCGGGTGATGCCCAGTCGACCCAATGCGTCCGGGCTTGCCGCTGCCAGCGCGGCGGGTGTCGGAAACAGCCGATTCAGCCCTGCAACGGGCGTCTCGACAGGTTCTCCGAACGCGCACACCAGACGCGCGCCGAGCGTGCGGGCCGCGGCCACCGTGATTTGTTGCCCCAGCACCGCGCGTACCGCCAGTTCGAAGCCGTCCAGTGTGCCGGGCACGCGCAAGCCGTCACAGAGGGGAAAGTCGTCATGTAGCGTGGCATTGATCGCAATCGGATCGGCGTCCAGATCGAATGCGGCCCGCACGCGGTTGATCAGCGCAGGCAGGGCAGCCGCCAATGAGTCGCTGAGGGTGACCACCGCTATTGCACACGCCTCATCGAAGCGGACACGTATCCAGCCTTGGCGGGTTTTTCCATCCTGAATCACGTGCAGCGTGCGCCAATAGTCCTGACCCTCTACGTACTCGACACCGGCAAGGCCGCGAAAGTGGAGGAAATTCAGCATCGCGGCCACGTCATAGGGGGGGCGCCACCCCAGCTTGACGCTGACGCCTTGACCGTCAGGTGCTTGCTTGGCACGTCGAAGGGCGCTGGGGTTCAGGCCGTAATGCTGCGAAAACGCATCGTTGAAGCGCCGCACACTGGAGAAGCCACTAGACAAGGCCACCTGGGCCATGGGCAAGCGGGTGTCGGCAATCAGCTGTTTGGCCGCCAGCAAGCGACGAGTCTGCAAATATTGAAGCGGCGAGACACCGAAGTGGGCCTCGAAAATGCGGCGCAAATGCCGATCGCTTACCCCGAGCCGTTGCGCCACGCGGGCCATCAGGCCGCCTCTTGTGGGCATCGAAACGCCATCCGCAGGGGATGACGTGCTGCTCCAGACCTGTGGCTCGTCCATCATGCGGGCCGCCTGCAACGCGAGTATGCGGGAGGCATCCTCGGTGCTCCAGGACACCGCGTGCGGCGCCAGCTCCGGGCGGCATCGCAGACAGGGCCTGAACCCTGCCGCCTCTGCCTGGGCGGCATGACGATAGAAATGAATGTTCTCGCGCCGCGGGGTTTTCACGCGGCACACCGGTCGGCAGTAAATGCCAGTGCTTGTGACGGCCGCAAAGAATGACCCATCGAATCGCGCATCGTGCGCTTTCAATGCCAGGTAGCAGGCGTCACTTTCAGGGGAGGCGATGATGTTTTGCATGAAAGGCATCATACCGGTGACCGATCATTGCGACTGGCCATTTTCGGACATCTGCGTAGGTTTTCATTATTGCGTGGAACGACACTCATGATATCAGGGGACAGATAGCGCTACCGTAGCCAGGGTATGGCGCTGAATGGGTAGCTGTTCACAGTGCGCTTCTGGCCCGATAGCTGACAGCGTCAGAGGTTTCTGAGCTGCACGATGTGCGTCGCCTGAGCGTCTTCAGTTGACGGCCCTATTACAGGCGTTCGGGACATCCTTCCGGTGCAGACATTGATTGACTTAGGGAACCGGTCAATTGTCCCAGGCGACGCGTCGGTCAAGCCAGTTGAGATTCGATAACTCAGACATTCTCTCCGATAGTATCCAAGGGAATTAATGCTGAGTGGGGGAGACGAGGACTTATCAGGTCGGGGGAGTTTTGAGCCGTCAGAGTGAAGCTGAGACTAAGCTCTTCCATTGACCTCAGACGCCGGAGAATAATGAAAACTTAGTTTGTTTGTGGTGAGATAGCGGTTGATGTCGCCATCATGCCCTGTTGTAATGTCGTGCACGTTAACACCGCCAGTTCTCTCAGGCATGCCGAGCTCTAGATCCAGCGACAGCCCGTTATTGTGAGCTAATAACAGACGACCGTCCTGATCCCTATGAACGTATGCAGTGTGCACCAAGCGTCCTTCCGTTGCGCTGTGAAAGTTTAAGAAGCCTGATTCCGGGATGTCTGTGGAATTAAAGTCCAGTCGCTTCGACTGGTCGCTTATCCCCATAAGCTTAAGGTAACTGGGGGGATAGTTTTTCCCTTCATTAAGCGCTTTCTCCGCATCTTTAGTGATCGCGTTTCCGGCACGTGCGGCATGAACCGCGGCGCGGTAGCAGATGTCAGGCTGCTGATCACGGCCCGCAAGTTTATCGAAGCGAGGCTGTAAGTTGGCTTTGAACTCTTGCCCGCTCACTGGACCGTCGGAGACTTTATGATTAAGACGGTAGGTAGAAGACGATGGGATCATCCCGCCGGTAATTTTGGATAACGCTTGCATTGTATTTCTCCTATAGATGTTTTTCCTTGAGTGGGCTCAGGCTTGGATTGGGTTCCCAGGACATTCCGTAGACGACGTTGCTGACAGCTGACATGTCTGGGTTTACTGATGGACATCAACTCGCGACCCTGGCGGGTTATGCCCATTTGATCGATGCCATGGGGCTGAAGGTGATTGGGGTAAAGAAGCCCGCACGCGTTCAACCGGTTACCCGCATTGAACGGCTCAACGGCGCGCTTGCAGTGCCACGGGCGGTCGCCCCAGAGGCCGGCGATTTTCTCGCCCACATCATTTTTGCGCTCAAACATGAGGGCGTTAACCTTGCTATCTTGGCTCAGGCTCTGCCTCGCATTGAAGATCGAATCCTTATCCAGGCCATGCGTTGTTTGGTTCGCATCTCGGGGTCTTTTTTATGCTTGAGTCGGTGTCAAACAGACCGCTCGGCTGTGCCAAATCCAGCGCCTCCTTACACGATCTGGTGCCGCACTCGCTCGTCGGAAAATGCTGATTCGACGACCATCTCTCCGACAACCCTTTGATTCTGCTCGCCAATCCCGGACAATCGCGCCCCTTTCCCTGTAGAGAACCGGTCAGGGGCGCTGACTGCCGAGCTTTTCGACGCGCTTTTGACCTTGTAGCTATCACCGGCAACGGAGAAATCGACCGGATGAATGATCAGGCCAACAGCGTCGAGCAACCCATCGACGCCGCGCCCGCGAGCGTGACCCCGAACATCACCCAATGGCAGCGCCAGGACACCACCTGGATGCTTGGCCTTTTTGGCACCGCCATCGGCGCAGGCACGCTGTTTCTGCCGATCAACGCAGGCATTGGCGGCTTCTGGCCGCTGCTGATTCTGGCATTGCTGGCGTTCCCCATGACGTTCTATGCACACCGGGGGCTGACCCGTTTCGTGCTGTCCGGTCGCGAAGGCGCCGACATCACCGACGTGGTCGAGCAACATTTCGGCAAGAAGGCCGGTGCGTTGATCACCCTGCTGTATTTCTTCGCAGTGTTTCCGATCCTGCTGATCTATAGCGTGGCGCTGACCAATACCGTGAGCAGCTTCCTTGAGCACCAGTTGCACGTACAGCCACCTCCGCGCGCCCTATTGGCCTTCGTGCTGATCATCGGCCTGCTGACCGTGGTGCGTTGCGGCGAGCAGATGATCGTCAAGGCGATGAGCCTGATGGTTTACCCGTTCATTGCCGCGCTGTTGTTTCTGGCAGTGTTTCTGATTCCGCACTGGACCGGCGGCATCCTGATCACCGCGACCAGCGTGCCCGCGCCTTCGGCATTGGTGCACACCCTGTGGCTGGCGATCCCGGTGATGGTGTTCTCGTTCAACCATTCGCCGATCATTTCCGCGTTCGCCGTGGATCAAAAGCGCCAGTACGGCGAACAGGCCGATGCGCGCAGCTCGCAGATTCTGTCGCGCGCCCACCTGCTGATGGTCGTGATGGTGCTTTTCTTCGTGTTCAGTTGCGTGTTGACGCTGTCGCCTGAACAACTGGCCGAAGCCAAGTCGCAGAACCTGTCGATCCTGTCCTACCTGGCCAACCATTTCAGCAACCCGACCATCGCGTTCGCGGCACCGCTGATTGCCTTTGTGGCGATCACCAAGTCGTTCCTTGGCCACTACATCGGCGCCAGCGAGGGCTTGAAAGGCCTGGTGATCAAGAGCGGCCGACGCCCGTCGCCCCGTGCGCTGGACCGTTTGACCGCAGGTTTCATGCTGGTGGTCTGCTGGCTGGTGGCAACGCTCAACCCGAGCATTCTGGGCATGATCGAAACCTTGGGTGGCCCGGTCATCGCGGCATTGTTGTTCCTCATGCCGATGTACGCCGTGCGTAAAGTGCCTGCGATGCGTCAGTACGCAGGCAAGCTGTCCAACGTGTTCGTTGTCGTGGTTGGGCTGGTGTCGATTTCGGCGCTGATCTATTCGTTGTTGGCGTAAGCCTGGCGGCGGTGATCACGGTCGCAGTTCGTGATCACCGCGCTTCAGTGACCGGGTCAGCCAGTAGTAATTGAAGCTGAACCGCTGAAAGATCACCGTCATGTTGCCCGCGTGCGGCGACAATACCGGTTTCGTCCAGATGAGCGATCGGTTCGGTGTGTGGGGTGACGTTGGCCCGATTCAGGGCCGGATACATCGGGCAGGCGAGCAGCCAGCGCTCCAGACGATTGAACGCATGATCAGGGCGCTGCAGCACCCAATGGGCGGTGCGCTGAGGTATTTCAGGCAACCAACCGTCCGAAAAGTCCCCTTTCTCCTGAGTCTGACCATTGCGCCCTGTCGATAGTGGCAACATGCTGTCGCCACCTCCTTTTCCTGTAAGAAGTGGTCGCCCATGAGTGATGAATCTCTGCCGTCCGGCACTGACAGCGATGTGTACAAGACGCTTCTCGAGTCGACCAAAGCCATTCCATGGCGTATCGACTGGCAGACCATGACGTTCAGCTATATCGGGCCGCAGATTGAAGAACTGCTGGGGTGGGAGCAGGGCAGTTGGGTGGGGATCAATGACTGGGTCGAACGGATGCACCCCGACGACCGGGATTACGTGGTCAATTTTTGTGTGTCCCAGTCCAAGGCCGGGGTCGACCACGAAGCGGACTACCGCGCGCTGACTAGGGATGGTGAGTACGTCTGGATTCGCGATGTGGTGCACGTGGTGCGCAAGCAGGGCGAAGTCGAGGCGCTGGTCGGCTTCATGTTCGACATCAGCGAGCGCAAGAAGACCGAAGAACACCTCGTTCGTCTGCAAAAGCAGCTCGAAGCGTTCTCCTATCAGGATGGCCTGACCGGTATTGCCAACCGGCGGATGTTCGACACCGTGCTGGATCGTGAATGGGCCCGCGCACAGGAGACGCGCCAGCCGTTGTCGTTGATCATGATGGATATCGACTATTTCAAGCAGTACAACGACCACTACGGCCACATCAAGGGTGACGAAGCGTTGCGCACGGTGGCCAAGACGCTGTCTCAGGCGGCGAACGATCCGGCTGATTTCATCGCGCGGATCGGCGGCGAGGAGTTCGTCTGGCTATTGCCCGAGACCTCTCAGGACAAGGCCCGCAGGGTGGCGGAAAAGTGCATGCAACTGGTGCGTCAACAGCAGATTCCCCATGAAAAATCCGAAGTGTCGCCGCTGCTGACGTTAAGTCTGGGCGTCGGTACCCTCGTGCCCTCTGTGGGGGAGAGCGCGGTGTCGTTTATCGAGAAAGTCGACGGGCTGCTCTATCACGTCAAGCGCAACGGGCGCATGCGTGCGGAGTATGGGGAGTTCTGATGTGTGCTCGCTATCCGGCGGCAGGACGCAGATCTTGTGGGAGCCGGCTTGCTGGCGAAAGCAGTGGGTCAGTTGCCGAATGAGGTGACTGATGTGTCGCATTCGCCAGCAAGCCGGCTCCCACAGATTCGGCGTCGAACAAACGGCCTGGGTCCGGCGCGGTTATTGTGGAAGCCGCCTTGGTGCGGGCGGCGTTCCGACGAATGCAGTTGACCAGACAACATAGAATCTCCCACAGACCCTCGCGAGCCAACCGTGGGCCTTCTGTCTGAAACGCAACGGGCTTCGATAAAACTGGAGATGACCAACGGGTCTCGAATCGACGAGCGGTTCACAGGGCTGGTCTATAGTGAACCGGCGTTGAATCGCGACGCGCATCTTTGGACAGGGAGGCTCAAACATGGCTGACAAATCCGTTGTATTGACGAGCGCTGACATCATGGACTCGTCCGTGTCACAGAAACCCACTGACTTTCCCCGCATCGGGAGATTCAGAGCGGAGTCAGACAATTTCGAGCTGAGCGAACTGAAACCCTGGTTTACCTTAGTGGACGACGAGGAAGAAGAGGAGGAATAGGCACCTTGATACCGCCGAGAAAGGCCAGGGGTGTCACGCGTGTGGCCCCTGGTCACCGACGTTCCGTTTGACATCGTTCAACCGCAGCCTCCATCATCCTGCTCGTTTTTGATCGACTCCGCTTGATGTCGAGGGCTGTATGTCTGCCAACCCCGAAGCGTTTCCCGGTGAGCGCCAGCGTCTGATTACCGAGCGTCTGGCCGCCCATGGCCGTGTGATTGCGGCTGATCTGGCCGCCGAATTCAATGTCTCCGAGCATTCCATTCGCCGCGACCTTGGCGCGCTGGCCGCTGCCGGGCTGTGCAAGCGGGTGTATGGCGGGGCGATTTCACTGGCGTCCGACGGGCCGATCACGGCCCGTATCGAGCATGAACCCAATCGCAAACGTACGCTGGGTGTGGCGGGAGCGGGGTTGATCAGCGCAGGGCAGCATGTGTTCATCGACGGCGGTTCGACCAACCTTGCCATTGCGCGGGCCATCGATCCGCAGATGGCGTTGACGGTGACCACCAACGCCCCTGTCATTGCCGTGGAGCTGATGAAGTTGCCCTTGGTGGAGGTGATTCTGCTGGGCGGGCGACTCAGCCCGGTGGCGGGCAGCACCTACGGTTTCACCACGATCCAGCAACTGACCCATTTCAACTTCGACCTGTGTTTTCTCGGCGCCTGTGCGCTGGATGCCATCAAAGGGGTGACGGCTTTTGACATGGACGTGGCCGAGTTCAAGCGCGCGGTGGTAGCGCGCAGCGGGCAAGTGGTGGTGGCGGTGATCAATGAAAAGCTGGCGAGCATCGCCCACTATCAGGTGGCATCATGCGAGGAGGTGGGCGCGCTGGTGGTGGAGCACGACGCGCCGCAGGACCGGCTGGAGCTGTTCAGGGGCAAAGTGGCGCAGATCGTCAAGGCTCAGGCCGGACTCTGATCATCAGGCGCTTTGCCAGAGCGCCGTGCGGTTACGGCCGTCGTGTTTGGCCATGTAGAGCGCGGCGTCCGCCCGCTCGACGAACTCTTCCATGGTCGGGCACTCCTGCGCCGAACAGCCATAAACCCCCAGGCTGATGCTGACGATGCCGTTGGGGTTGCCCTGATGCTCCAGGCCCCGCGTCAGCACCGCCACGCGAATGCGTTCAGCTAATGCAAAGGCCCCTTGGGCATCGCTGTAGGGCAGGAACACCGCCATCTCCTCGCCACCGTAACGGACGGCCAGGTCTCCCGTGCGATTGAGATTGCCGCGAATGCATTCGGCCACCGCAACGATGCATTTGTCGCCCGCTACATGGCCATAGTTGTCGTTGTAGCTTTTGAAAAAGTCGATATCGATCATGATCAGGCTCAACGGGTGTAGGTTGGGCAGGCCGTTGGGAAACTCCAGCCCCAGAATTTCCTGAAAATGACGGCGGTTGGCCAGCCCGGTCAGGCCGTCCTGCAACGCGAGTTTTTCCAGAGAATGGCTGGCGATGCGCAATTGGGATTCGGCGTTCAGACCGAAGCGGATCTGCTGAAAAAGCAGCACCCCAAACAGCAGATTGGCGACCACCACGCACACAATAATGGCCAGTGAGCGCCACGCATATTGCCGCCATTCATCGAGCACTTCCTGCTCTGACAACCCGGCCAGCACCACCAGAGGATAGCGGTCCAGACGCTTGTAACCATAAATACGCATTTCCTGATCGAGAATGGAGCGCACGGTCGCGGTGCCCTCGTAACGCTCTTTCAGGTATTTGCGAAACAGCTCGCCATCGGCAATCGACGCACCTCTGACGTTCTCCAGCGCGGGGCGGCGGGCGAGAACGATGCCGTCGGCCATGGCCAGAGTGATGACACCTCGCTGACCGATGTCGAAGCGGTCGAAAAAACGGTCGAAATACGCCAGTTCGATGGTCGCCAGCACGACCCCTGCGAAATGACCGGCCGAATCGTTGACCCGTCGTGAAAGGGGGATGATCCAGTCACCCGTGGAGCGGCTGCGAATGGCCTGGCCAATGTGGGGGAGTGTGCTGTCGATGGCTTTGTGAAACTGAAAATACTCGCGGTCGGCGTTGTTGGCGTTGCTCGGCGCATGGCTCAACGAGGTGGCGGCCCAATTGCCGTCCTTGTCATAAATGAACAGGCCCTGAATCTGCTCGACGCTGGCCGCCGTGACGCGCAGGTATTCGTGCATGCGCGAACTGCGGGCCGCGCCGAAGCCGTCATAAGACAGCCGCTCGACGATGCCTGCCACGGGGATGTCCGCCTGATCAAAGGTGTCGTCGGCCTGCTGCGCCATCGAGCGCGAAAGGTTGGCGGCAGTGGTTTCGGCAATTTCCAGTTCGTGGGTGCGTGTCTGGCGCAACTGCCACAGGGTGATGCTGGTGATGGAAAAACACACCAATACGGTAAAAAATCCCGTCAGCCACAGCACAGGCATGCGCTTCAGGCGCCGATGCCTGGCGTCGAAGTCCGTCGCTTCTACTTGTCTCAAGCCCAACCCTCGCTGACGTCTACGATTCAGACCCGCCGTGGGGACGGACGCTTCAAGGTCCGTTCACACGGTATCGCAACAGCGACCGTCTGACACAGAGCGTAGGACAAGTCAGGGATTTTGAAGGGAAATTGCAAATGACTTTCACGATCTGCGGGCACGGATACGCCCATGTCGCAGGCGAGGCGGGCCTTTCGTGGTGATGACCGGTATGATCGACGGCATCTACCCGACCTCGGTGCGACATGAACTCTCCGGATTCCGGCAAAGTCCCTTCTCCTGATCGTGATCGTCTGTCCTCGTCCCTGTTGGGCGGAGGTTGCGAACCCGACCCACGTTTTACCCTGGCCAACGAGCGCACGTTTCTGGCGTGGATTCGCACCGCGTTGGCGTTTCTGGCCGGAGGCATTGCCGTCGAAGCGTTTACCGGCGACGTGTTCAGCCCGGGGCTGCGGCGGGCTGTAGCCTTGTCGTTGCTGGTGCTGGCGATGCTGGTCAGCGCCAGCGCCTGCGTGCGATGGCTGAAGGTCGAGCGAGCGATGCGTCTGCGCAAGCCGCTGCCGTTGCCGGTGCTAGTGCCGATTCTCTCGCTGGGTGGTGCACTGGTGGCGGCGGGGCTGATCGTGTTTCTGATTTACGGCGCGTCATGAGCCGTCGTGGTCCCGTTACGCTGAGCCACGACGATCCCGGTCTGCAACCGGAGCGCACGCTGCTGGCCTGGCGCCGCACGCTGATGACGTTGCTGGTGGTGTGTACGATCTTTCTGCGCTGGATTCCGCATTTCGGCTTGATCGCATTGCTGCCGGTCATCGTCTCGCTGATGGCAGGTATCCTCATCCAGATCGGCCTCAACGCCCGTTATCGCAAAAGCGCGAAGGGCTTGAAGCAGGAAAGGATTCCCGCACCGCTGCGTGAAGTGGCGGTACTGGGTGCGACGGTGATCGCATTAAGCGTGGTGGGGATCTACGCGGTCGTGTTCGGCTGACAATCAGAGCGGTGCGGTTGTTGTAGAAGGAGCATGCATGACAGAACGCTGCGCTCAACCTGGAGTCTTCCCCCGTTCTGCGTGGATCACGACATTTGGGGCTGGCGTGATCCTTGTGGGAGCTTCTGGCGAAGCAATAACCCAGACTGCATCATTAGCAAGACAGCCACAGGGCACTTGCTCTCAACGAAAAATTTTCCGCAGCCTTGCAATCATCCTGTCGAACACCCGCTAACCTTCGGCATATCGATGGAACCCGGATAGTCCGTTCGCTCTAACCTGACATGAGCCGGGAGCTTGATACGTCATCACGTCAAGACACCACGGAAAAAGATGACAACCTGCAATCCCCTGCTAGTACGTATGATGCTGTGGTGAAAGCGGCTGGCTGCAGGTGCCACAACTGCGGGTGACTGAATCGTGATGGGGCTGCGGCGGACACACCGCTCGCACGTGGGATTTCCTCAGAGGTTCACTATGATCGGGCGCTGTCTGTACGGATTCATGTCCATAACAATCGCACTGCTGCTTCCGGGTGTCGCGATGAGCGAGCCGGCGTGCGATCACCTCACGGCCACCGGCAACGCCGAATACCCCCCCTATCTGTGGCGAGACCCACACGCTCCCGAGCAGCTCATCGGTGCCAACGCTGATCTGATCAAACAATTGGGCAAGCGCCTGGGTCTGCAAATCGAGGTCGTCTATGGCGGGCCGTGGTCGCGAGCGCAGGAGGAGGTGAGGGCGGGGCGCATCGACATGCTGGCCGGTTATTTCCTCACCACTGAGCGGGCGCAAACGCTGAATTTCGTGGATCCTCCGTTTTTGTTCACGCCAAGCATGATCTGGGTGAGGAAGAACGACGGGTTTGCCTATCACCAATGGTCCGACCTGATCGGCCACAGCGGTGGAACGCTGGTCAATAACAGCTACGGCCAAGCCTTCGATGACTACGCGAAGGCGAACCTGTCGCTGGAGGCCGTGCCGACCGCCAGCCAGGCGTTCCAGAAGCTCATGATGAAGCGCAACGACTTCGTGATTTTCGAGCAGTATCCCGGCATGGCGCTGGCCAAAAAACTGGGGATCGACCATGCCGTTCAGGCACTGGAGCCGCCGGTCAGCAGTGAGGGCCTGTATCTGGCGCTGGCGCCTGACTCTCAATGCCTTCATCCGGGCATGCGCGATCGGATCAGTGACGAGATGAAGAAAATGGTGGCAAGCCCACTGCCGCAAGCGCTGGTGAAGTCGAACCTTGAACTGTGGAGCGCGCAGCAGCAGGCCGGGTTGAATCCGTAAATCCAGACAACGCCCGCGATGACGGCTCGCTCAGCGCCGTGTATTTGCCTGGGACCAGTCTGCTGCGTAGAATGCGACTAATTATCACTTATGTATTTGCTGGATTCTCATGCGCAGCGACGATGTACTAGGCACTGTAGATCCAGGGCTGCTCTACAGCACTCACCATTCGTGGTTACACGGCTGGCTAAGCCGACGCACGGGATGCCGTGACCGGGCCGCCGATCTTGCGCAAGACACCTTCGTGCGCGTGCTCAAATCCCGTCAATCAAGCCCTCTGCGTGAACCCCGTGCGTATCTGAGCAGCATCGCCCGCGGGTTGATGATCGATCAGTTTCGTCGTCGTGAACTTGAACGCGCCTACCTTGAGAGCATCGCGCTGCTGCCGCAACGAGAGGTGCCCTCGGAGGAGTGCCGATTGCTGATTCTGGATGCGCTTGAGCGGATCGACCGCATGCTTGACCTGCTCAAACCCCGGGTTCGTCAGGCCTTTCTGCTGGCCCAGCTCGACGGTTTGACCTGCCCGCAAATCGCCGAGAAGCTGGGTGTTTCCCGTGCAACGGTGGAACGCGATCTGGCCAAGGCGCTTCAACATTGCTACCGCTTGCGCTATGCCGAGGGGTGAGCCGTCGCTGGACCCGGCGATTGTCGATCAGGCGATTCACTGGACGGTGCGCCTGCGCTTCAATCAGGCGGATGAACATACACAGCGTACCTTCGAGCACTGGCTGCAATTGCGCCCGGAGCACGCAGTGGCCTGGCAACGTGTATCAGCGCTTGGGGACGACTTCGCCGGTATTCCGACGCAGCTGGCTCGACGAACGCTGCGGGGCACCCGTCATGGCATGCGTCGCCGGGAAAGCCTGAAACTGCTGGGTCTGCTGGCGACAGTGGGAGGGGCAGCCTGGCTCGGTCGGGATTACACGCCGCTGGCCGCGATGCTGGCCCAGCAACACAGCAGCACTGGCGAGCAGCGGCGTTTCCAGCTCGATGATGGCAGCCAGATACAGCTCAACAGCGACAGCGCCGTCGACAGCGATTTCGATGCACAGCGACGTCTGATCATTCTGCGCCGAGGGGAAATCATCGTGAATGTCGGCGCGGATGCACAGGCTGCACAACCGCGACCGTTCTGGGTGCAAACGCGAGATGGGATCGTACAGGCCAACAGTCCCCGTTTACTGGCCCGCGAGCGCGACGACGGCACGCTGTTAGCGGTGCAGGGTGGCTCGGCGGCGGTCTTTCCCGGAGGCAGTCAGCACCTGACCGACAGCGCCAGCAGCATCCTGACCCGAAACCAAGTGCTGTTTTCTTCCAGCGGTGCCCGTGAGTTTCGTGACAATGGCCTTGATGTCTGGGGTTGGAGCGCGGGGGTGATCAGCGCGCGCAACATGCGTCTGAAGGATTTCATCGGTGAGTTGTCGCGCTATCGCCTCGGTGTAATGCGCTGCGCCGACGAGGTGGCTGAGCGACGGGTCTCCGGCACTTTTCAACTCGCCGACCTCGATCAGGTACTGGCACTGGTCGCGCAGTCGCTGCGTTTGCGCATCGATTATCGGACCCGATATTGGGTCACCGTGACCGCTGCCAACCTGGCCTGATGGCACGTTATCGAAAGCTGAAAAAATATTTGAGGTGATTTCTCATTCTCGTTCGACCTGTAAGGAAGGCCGGAATACAGGCCAGTTTGCCGATACCTTTCTACGGAGCGAGAGAGAGAAATGAGTGTGTCCCCGGTTCCACAGCGCCACCGATTGAATCAAGCCCTGAACGGCGCAATGTTGGGTCTGATCGTCAGCAGCTATGCGCTGCCGTCGCTGGCGCACGCCGCGAGCGTTGAACACAGCAACCCGATTCAGCAGTGGAACATCGCTGCCGGTCCCTTGGCACCGGCGCTCGACCGTTTTGCGCGCGAAGCGGGCATCAGCCTGTCTTACGATGCCTCCAGCGTCGCCGACCGCACCACTCGTGGGGTAAAGGGCGCGTTCGACACACCGACCGCGCTGTCTTCCCTGTTGCAAGGCAGCGACTTGCAGATCGAGCAGCAAGGCCCGAACGCTTACTTGCTCATTCCTCAGCCCAAACCCGCCGCTGCGCTCGAACTGGGCGCCACCTCGGTCGATGACTATCGCCTGGCCCCGGTGATCATCAACGCCAAGGTCAAGGTCAGTGCCGACGACGACGCCAACTCGGTGGTGGCTCAGGAACTGTGGGTCGGCGGCAAGGTGGCGACCAGCATCCTCAACACGCCCGCTTCCGTGTCGGTGGTGACGCGCAAGGAAATGGAACAACGCAGCGTCAGCACGACAGAAGAGGCGTTGCAATACACGCCCGGCGTGGTCAGCGACTATTACGGGTCGGATGACCGCAACGATTACTTCCAGATTCGCGGCTTTCAGGCCACCACCTACCGTGACGGCCTGACGCTGAGTTCGATGCGCGGCGTGCGCGAAGACCCGTTCGCCTACGAGCGCATCGAGATTCTGCGTGGCGCCAACTCCACTCTGTTTGGCCCCGCCGATCCGGGTGGCTCGGTGAACTTCGTGACCAAGCAGCCGCGCTTCGAGAAGTTCGGCGAGGGCTATGTGACCTACGGTTCGTATAACCATGCCGAGACGGGCATCGACGTCGGCGACGCGCTGAACGACGATAAAACCGTGGCCGGTCGCTTCACCGCCAAGGTGCAAAACAGCGACCGCGAGTACGACCATTCTCAGGACGACAGCCGGTTGGTAATGGGCGGCCTGACTTGGGCACCGACCGATTACACCTCGGCCACGATGATCGTCGATCACCTGAAAACCGACAGCTCGCCCAACAGCGGCGGCTACCCGCTGGACAAGGAATACAGCCGCGGCAAGTTCTTCGGTGAACCCAGCTTCAACTACCACAACGTCGAGCGCACCAGTGTCAGCGGCAACGTCACCCACGACTTCGACAACGGCTTCGTGCTGCGCGGCAACCTGCGCTACAGCGAGCTGACCGACAACTATGGCTACGTCTACCTGAGCGATTCCGCCTCTCGCGTCGGTACCACGATCCCGCGTTACCTGCTGGGCACCGACAGCGATGCCGACCAGTTCAACGGCAACCTGATGCTGCAATACGATCACCGTTTCGAGAACATCGACAGCAGCACGCTGGTGGGGGTCGAGTACCTTGATTCGTCGGCCAAGGAAAGCTCCATCTACAACCTGGTGTCTTCCATCGACATCGCCAATCCGGTGTTCACCGGCGTGCCCGCTGCGCTTGCGCCGTACACTGAAAAGAAGACCGACACCAAGACCAAGGCCGTTTTCCTTCAGCAAAACCTGTCGTTCTATGATCGCTTCATCTTCACCGCCGGTCTGCGCAACGACAGCATGGACGTGAGCAGCAAGGGCTATAACCTGTACTCCAGCCCGACCCAGTTCGATGACAAGGACAACTTCTCGAAAACCTCCTACCGTGGTGCGCTGACCTACATGGTCAACGATGAACTCTCCACTTACGTGAGCCTGGTGCAATCCGTTTCGCCTCCCCAAGTGGGCGTGAAACCGCAGACCGGCGAACAGTACGAAGTGGGCGTGAAGTACTCGCCGATGGGGATGAACGCGCTGTTCTCGGCAGCCGTGTATGACCTCACCCAAAAAGACGTCGCCATTGCCGTCGTGCTGCCGAGCGGCATCATCGAACAGCAGACAGTGGGCGAGTCGCACATTATGGGGCTGGATCTTGAGGCCAAGGCGCAAGTGACCCAGAACGTCAGCCTGATCGGAGCCTATTCCTATATGGATTCCGAGGTGATGCGCGGTTCGTTGTATGACGGCACTTCGTTGAAGGGTAACGAGTTCACCACGGCACCGAAGCATTCCGCCTCGCTGTGGAGCTACTACGACATACCCGGCACTGACGTGAGCGTGGGACTGGGCGCGCGTTACGTGGGTTCGTACTACCTGAACGCCGCCAACACCAGCAAAAGCGATGGCACCACGTTGTTCGACGCTGCCTTCAAGTACAAGATCGCGAAGGGCACCGACCTGGCCGTGAACGTCAGCAACCTGTTCAATGAGCAGCACGTGGTCGGTTCCGGCACGGCGAACTACTACAACCCGGCCCGCGAGGTCACCGCCAAGTTGAGTTACAACTGGTAAACCGTTCCAGTTAGCCAGTGGTGCCCACAGGACCGTGGGCATCATTCGGCCGCCAGCCGTGGACACCCACACCTTCAGTTCCGGTCAGACCGTCTCCCCCCGTGGGGCGGTGTCTTCGCGCCGTCTTACTTGACGAACTTGAGGCACGCAAACCCGGTCTTGATTTGCAGCTGTTGAATCGGCTCGAGGCTCTCCTGATCACCGACCGTCTTCACAACGCCCACCCCGCAGAACTGCTCGTCGTGGCTGAAGGTCGACAGAATGCCGGTTCTGGGTTTGCTCCAGGCGCCTTGAATCAACGTGTAAGTGGCGCCGTTTTGTGGCGTGAATGAGAATGGGATCTTGCACGCATTGCTGCCTGCGATTTGCCAGTAGGTCAGGATCACTTCCTTGTCTGCCGCCACCCGCGATTCGATGTAATCGCCGTTGGAGGGCAGGACCGTGTAACCGGCGTAGCATCCGTCGTCGCTGAACGTCATAGCGTCGAGCCTTGCGCCATTTCCCGCCTTGAGGCGTACGGTGGCAGAGGGTTCATCGGGGCCTGGCACCGCGTACTGTTTGCCCTGTAAAAATGACGTGCAACCGCTGATGACCAACGCACCGGCCAGCAAGACCCAACGGCCGGACTTCTGATTCACGTACATCCATCGCTCCCTGATTTCAGCGGGCACCCTGGCCATTCCAGAGGCCTGAGGCTGTTGAACAGGGGGCGATGGTACTGGATGGGGCAAGACCTCAACCAGTGTTCGGTGCGTGAGACTGGCGTTCAATCAGTGGTGGCTGACCACAGCGGCCTGATCGGCCGAATCGCCTGCGAGGTGATTGCTGACGTTACGGCCCAGCACCAGCACCGTCACCAGACCGCAGCCCACCAGCGCCGTGGCCAGGCTCATCAATACCGAGCTGCCCAACTGGTCGACGATCTGGCCGCCGAAGAAGGACCCCAGCGCGATGATGACCTGGAACATGGCCACGAACAGCGGCATGCCGCGTTCGACATCCTTGGGGGCGACGACGAACATCCAGATGCTGGCGCAGGCCGGGAACGCGCCGAAGGCGAAGCCCCAGAGGCCGATCAGCATCGCCGCGCCGGTCAGGTTCGTGGCGAAATACGGGAACAGCACGGTGCTGATACCGATCATCAGACCGACCAGCATCAAGGTGTGACGCACGCTGCGGTTGGCCGCGAAGCCGGCGAAGATGTTGCCAAACACTCCGGCGATGCCATAGAGCAACAGCAACGAGCCAATGGTCGGCCCGTCGAAACCGGCACTGTGCTTGAAGAACGGTGCAACGTAGGTGTAGGCGGCAAAGTGTGCCAGGCCGATCAGCAACACCGCGATCAGGCCGACTCGCGCGAGTGGATTGATGAACAGCGCCGGAAGGTCACTGACGCGAATCGCCTTGTCCGGGTCAAGCCGTGGCAGCAGGAAGATTTGCGCCAGCAACACCGGCGCGCCCAGCAGAGCGGTGACCAGGAACGTCATGCGCCAGCCCATCAGGTCGCTCAACCAGGTCCCGACCGGTACACCGAGCACGGTGGCCAAGGTCACACCGACCATGATGATCGACGTCGCCTGCGCCACACTCACGCCTCTGGGTGCAAGGCGTCCGCTCAGGGCAATGGCCGTGGCCCAGAAACCACCGATGCTGATGCCCAGCAAAATGCGCCCGAGCAGCAACAGGTTGAAGTTGCTGGCAAAGGACACCGTCAGGTTGGCGATGATCATGATCAGCGTCAGGCTGGTCAGCAGATAACGACGGTCCTGTGCACCGATGATCACCGAAAGGAATGGCGCAGCGAGGGCGGCCATGATGCCGGGCAGGGTCACCATCAGACCGGCGTGACCGGCACTGATGTTCATATCGGCGGCGATGTCGTTGAGTACGCCTACCGGCAGAAATTCACTGGTCACCAGCGCAAAGGCGCCCACGGCGACCGAAAGGATGGCTAACCATTGCTGTTTGAGATTTTGCTGGTCATGTTCGGGACGGCCTTGAGTGGCCTGGCTGGCGCTTGGCATGGTGTCGGATTCCAAGTAGGGATGTCGCCTGAAAAGGCGCAGGAGCGGGGGGGAAATCGTGGGGCGATTGTAAGAGTCAGATCTGCAGGCCCGACAGGCGGGCCGTTCGATAGTAATTATCAGTGTGAGTGATAAGACGGTCTTGATAGAGGTGGATGACGACACCTGTCGAGGCCGCTTACACCTTCGCAACCGTCGCGCGGTGCAAGAATTCGCGGCGACCGATTCGGAGTTCGACCTGATCACCCGCCACTTTCTGGCTCCGGATTAGGGGCGAAGGGCTTCAGATTGAAATTCGCCGGGTTTGACGTGGCAAGCATTCGGGATTGAATGGTCGGTAACTGCCGTTTGTGGTCGATAGCGCTCCCTCAAAATCACACTTGTTCTGTAATTTTCAGCGGCAAGCTCATCCATTACGCTTCGTTGCCGTCAGGCTGGAATTGACACTGCTGGCCTGGGCCACTCGTGGATTGGCCAATGACTTCGGACTCGGTAAAACAACGGCAGCCCCACCAGCAGTGCTTCAGCCTAATGACGGCGCTTCTGTCGGTCGATCAAAACACCGACCAGCCAATCCGCGCACTCAGCAACTCCAGCGCCGCCATCCCGGCAAGGGAGTTACCCGCTGCGTTCAATTCCGGCGACCACACGCACACGGTGAATTGCCCCGGCACGATCGCCACGATCCCGCCGCCCACACCGCTCTTGCCCGGCAAGCCCACGCGGTAGGCGAAATTGCCCGCTTCGTCGTACAGCCCGCTGGTGGCCATGATCGAGTTCACCTGCTGGGTCTGGCGTCGGCTCAGAATCTGTTCGCCGCTGTGCTTGCAGAACCCGTCGTTGGCCAGGAAGCAGAACGCCCGGGCCAGATCCAGGCAACTCATGCGCAGGGCGCAATAACTGAAATAGCTGCGCAGCACGCTTTCGACTTCGTTGTGGAAGTTACCGAACGACTGCATCAGGTACGCCATGGCCGCGTTGCGCGCGCGGAACTGATACTCCGAATCCGCCACACGGGCATCCATCAACACGTGGGGGTTGCCCGACAGCCGCCGAACGAAATCGCGCATCGACAAGGTCGGCGCCGCGAAGCGCGACTGATTGATGTCGCAGATCACCAGCGCACCTGCATTGATGAAGGGGTTGCGCGGACGCCCGCGCTCGAATTCCAGTTGCACCAGTGAGTTGAATGGCTGACCCGACGGTTCATGGCCCAGCCGCTCCCAAATCGCCTCGCCGGAATGACCAATCGCCTGAACCAGACTGAACACCTTGGAAATACTCTGCACCGAGAACGGCACCCGCGCGTCACCCGCGCAGTAGTAACTGCCATCGTTGCCATACACCGCGATGCCCAGTTGCTGCGCCGGCACATCGGCCAGCGCCGGGATGTAATCGGCCACTTTGCCCTGGCCGATCAAAGGACGCACTTCGTCGAGAATCTCGTTCAACAGCGTTTGCATGGGAGGCCCTGTTATTCGTCCCCCATGACGGCTGGGGGTTAGGGTTCTTGACGACGTTGGGGCGGGGGAGATCACACATTTTGCAGACAGGACGAGTGATGGTTCGCGCCCTGTGCGAAGCGTCATTTGAGTGAGCGAGCTATGCTGGCGGTTCGCTCAGGCGTAATGTCTAGCGTCTTTTTCGCAAGTAACATGAGGGTGTATCCGGTCCAGTTCGCGGGTAGCCGGTGCGAGTTGTGCCCCCCTCTCTGGAGCGCTCATGCTGGACAGTCTCAGTGGCATCATGGCCTTTGTGCAGGTCGCAGAAACACGCAGTTTTACCGAAGCCGCCCGTTTGATGGAGATTTCGTCCTCCGCGGTGGGCAAGAGTGTGTCGCGCATGGAAGAGCGCCTGGGCGTGCGTCTGTTTCACCGCAGCACCCGCAGCGTTACCCTCACCGCCGAGGGGGAGCTGTTTCTGGAGCGTTGCAAGCGCATCATTCAAGAGGCCGAGCAGGCGGAAATCGAGCTGTCGCAGTTGGCGGATGAGCCCCGCGGCAAATTACGCATCAGCGTACCGTTGCAGAACACGCTGATCTTTCCGCTGCTGACCGGTTTCATGCAGGCCTATCCGCAGATCGAGCTGGACGTGGACCTCTCGGATCGGATGGTGGACGTGATCGAGGAGGGCTTCGATGCCGTGGTCCGGACCGGGCAGCCATCGGATTCGCGGCTCATGGCGCGCAAGTTAGGGGAATACAAGCTTGAACTGGTGGCCTCACCGGCCTATCTGGCGCGTCGTGGTCGACCGACGCATCCGGACCAGTTGCGCAATCACGCCTGCCTGCTGCACAAGTTTCCTGCCACCGGTTCCCTTGAACGCTGGCCGGTGCGCGACCCGGACGCCGATAGCGATCCGGAACTGGGCAGAGTCATCGCGTGCACCACCACCGACGCGCTCACCCACATGGCGCTGGAAGGGCTGGGCATCGCTTGCCTGGCGGACTTCTCGACGATTCAAGCGCTGCGGGACGGCAAGCTTGAACGTGTGCTGCCGGAATTCACCGACCATCGGGGTTCGCTGTGGATGCTCTGGCCGTCCGGCCGCAACGCCACGCCCAAGCTGCGGGTGTTGATCGACTATTTCAAACAGCACATCGCAGCGGTGCCTCAACCCCGACGTGAAGATTCGGTAACACCCTGACGATGTCACCGATAGATGGGATTACAGCCGAATAGTCCGAATTGTTGTGACGGTTGGGCTGTTTATCTCGTTCAGGAAAAGCCTTGTACTGGCGGCCAGCGCCCGACCCGTGAAAGCCATGCTGACTTTCGGGCGGGCAAGCGTCTTTTCCCTATCCGAACGAGGCAATCATGTCCAAGCTCCATTCGCCGGTCACCATCGGCCCATTCACGTTTTCCCACCGCGTCGTACTGGCGCCTTTGACCCGCATGCGTGCCGAAGAGGGTGCACGTCCCGGTCCCTTGATGGCTGAGTACTATGCACAGCGCGCCTCCGAAGGCGGCCTTCTCATTAGTGAGGCGACCATCGCGGCGCCCAATGGCAACGGCTATCTGGGCGCACCGGGCCTGTTCGACGACAGCCAGATCGCCGGCTGGAAACAGGTCACCGACGCCGTGCACGCCAAGGGTGCGAAGATCTTCTTGCAGCTCTACCACGCAGGTCGTCAGTCCAACAGCGAAGTCCAGCCGCAGGGCAGCATTCCGGTCGGACCATCGGAAGTGCCCCATGGCGGCGTGGCGTACACCCAGGAAGGTTGGGTGCCGAACACGCCTAACCGTGCACTGACGATCGAGGAAATTGCCGAACTGGTCGAGCGCTTCCGCACCGCAGCCGAACGTGGCGTCAAAGCCGGTTTCGACGGCGTCGAACTGCACGGCGCCAACGGTTATCTGGTGGACCAATTCCTTCAAGACAACAGCAACAAGCGCACCGACCGCTACGGTGGCTCGTTCGAAAACCGCGCGCGCTTTTTGCTGGAAGTGACGAACGCGCTGATTTCAGTCTGGGGCGCCAACCGCGTCGCCGTGCGCCTGGGTCCAAGCGGGACGTGGGGAGATATGGGCGATGCTGATCCGGAGGGCCTGTTCACCTACGTCGCTCAGCAATTGGCGCCGCTGAACCTGGCGTACCTGCACCTGATCGAGCCGCGTATTCTGGGCAACGTCGAAGATGAAAACGCCGACCCTGCCCCGGTGGCCGCACGAATGATACGCAAGCATTTCCCGGGCGTGATCATCGCGGCGGGTGGTTTTGATGGCGACGGCGCAGAGGCGATCATCCGTGCTGGCGATGCCGACCTGGTGGCGTTCGGTCGTCACTTCATCGCCAACCCTGATCTCCCGGAAAGGCTGCGTCTCAAACTTCCGTTGAACGCCTATGACCGTCCGACCTTTTTCGGCGGCACGGAAGTCGGCTACATCGACTATCCCTTCTACGAAGCTGCCGCTGTAGTGTGATCCAACAGCGGTACAGCCCAGCCGACGGCGATCTATCGCTGTCGGCTTTTTTGTGCGTGAAGGACAAGCGCAATCACCCGCCAGATATCGCCCAATAAAAAGCCCGATGGTGTGCATCGGGCATTGAAAGGGAGGCGTGGGATCGCGTTAGCTCACAGTGACCACGATACGGCCAAGGTGCAGATTCTTCTCCAGTTCACGGTGCGCCTCGACCATCTCGTCGAAGGCGAATGTCTTGGCAATCACAGTGCGCAGTTCGCCCGAGTGCAAACCCTTGAATACGTACTCAGTCGCCTTGCGCTGACGTTCGGGGTCGGTGGTGGTGCCGAACAGGTTGTAGCCACGAATCACCAGGGACTTGGCGATCATTGTCAGCAGCGGTAAAGGTGTGATGTCCTCGCTCAAGGCGCCGTAGATGAACACCGTGCCCCCGACGCGCAGCGCTTCCAGCAGTTTGGGGAAATTGGCGCCCCCGACAGGCTCGAACACGATGTCCGCGCCGCGACCTTCGGTGATGTGGTTGACCGCTGACACCAGGTCCTCCTCATCGGTCACGATCACGTGACTCGCACCCGCGGCCAGCAGTTGTTCGCGTTTGGCGCGGGTGCGTGTCAGCGCGACCGGAATGCCGCCTGCGGCGCGAACCACTTGCAGTGTGCCGAGGCCGACCGAGCTGGAGGCCGCTGGCACCAACACCACATCGCCGACGTTGAGCTGGCCGTTCTCGATCAGTGCGCCATAGGGTGTGATGAACACATTCCAGATAGCAGTGGCCTGTTCGAACGACACCGAATCAGGCAGCTTCACCACGGCATGGGCGGGCGCCAGCACTTCTTCGCCGTACAGGCCGTAATCGTTCAAGGAGAACGACGGCACGGTGCTGACCCGGTCGCCCACAGCGAGGTGTTCGACGCCCGCACCAACGGCGGCGATCACGCCCGCTGATTCATACCCCAGGCGAGCCGGGAGTTTGACCGGTTCGACATAGTTGCCTTGTCGCCACATGGATTCGGCCCGGTTCAAACCGATGGCGCGGACCCGGATCAGCACCTCGTTTGCGGCCGGGGTCGGGGTTTCAATGGTTTGATAGCGCAGCACGTCTGGGCTGCCGTATTCGGTGAAATGGATAATGCGAGGCATGAGAATCTCCAGGGATGGACAGAAAGGAAGCGACGGCTCGCCCAGAACAAGGCGAACCGTCAGGGTGCCCTCGGGGTGGAGGGCGATCGCGAACGCGGGTGTGCTTCAGACGGCACACACCAGCGCTGCACTGCTCGACACTTTTCGACGAATCAGCAGGTGCAGAATCAGACCGGACACTTCACAGCCCGCCGCCACCCAGCCCAGTGCCGTCACGGAGGCGAAGCCCAGTGTCAGCGAACCGAGGGCAGCGCCCAGCGAAAAGCCCAGGTACATGAATGAGGCATTGAGGGACAGCGCAATGGGCGTCCCTTTGATACCGGCGATGCCGATCAGGCCAGCTTGCTGCGCCGGATAAAACGACCAGTGAGCCACGCCCCACACCAACACCCCGACCACGACGGGGACCAGTGCCTGATCAACGGAAAACGTATCGGCGCTCAGAGACAGGATCACGAACGAGATGATCATCGCCGTCAGGCAATGGGGAATGACCCGGCGCGCGCCGAGACGATCCACCAGTTTGCCGCCGACGATCACACCGACCCCGGCGGCCACACCCCAGGCAAAAAACACATACCCGACTTGACTGCCCGTCAGTGACGTCGTATCGACGATGAACAGCGCCAGGTAGGTGTAAACCGTGTACGCGCCGGTCGCCCAGAGCGTGGTCACCAACAGGCTGAGCAGAATGACCGGGCGGCGGGCTGTTTCGAGTCGTTCGCGCAATGAGGCCACTGGCAAGCCGTGGCCGATGTCGGCAGGCAGCCCCACGATCAGGCCAAGGCTGGCCATTGCGGAAAGCGCCGCCACCCCGGCGAACGTCATGCGCCAGCCCAGATACTCACCCACGACGGAACCCAGCGGCACACCGAACGCAACGGCGAGGGTGATGCCGCCGTTGACGATGGCCAGCGCCGTGCCGCGTTTGTCAGGACCGGCGATGGCGCCCGCCAGCGCGTTGGCCCCCGGTACGAACAGCCCTGCCGTAAACGCCAGCAGCACCCGGGCGAACATCAGCACCCAGTAGTCAGGTGCCATGAAGGCAATCAGGTTCGCCAGGGTGAAACCCAGCAGGGTGAAAATCATCAGCGTTCGGCGGCTGACCCGGCCCGTCAAGGCGGTCAATATGGGCGAGCTGAAGGCGTACGCCAGGGCGAACACGGTCACCAGTTGGCCGGTGGCGACGACAGTCGTTGCCAGGTCGGTGGCAATATCGGGTAACAGCCCCGCGAGCATGAAGCTTTCCGTACCCACGGCGAAGGTGCCCAGTGCAAGCCAGTACAAGGGCACGAGTGAAATCGATGAGCTGTTCATCGGCGTGATCCTTCTGAAGAGTCGGCGCTAGAAAACGGCAGTCACCGGCCATTTTTTTCAGCGCCGTACTCGGGAAAGTCGATGTAGTGCTGTGTCGTGCCACCCCAGAACGCGTCGCGCACATAAGGTGTCAGCGGCCAGTCGTGGCGCAGGCGCTCAGGCAGGTCCGGGTTGGCGCTGAAGTGACGACCGAACGCCACCAGATCAGCCGCCCCGGATTGCAGAATCGCCTCGGCACCTCCCCGATCGAAGCCGCCGGCCGCGATGATCGGGCCGTCGAAAAAGGGGCGCAGAAAGGCTGCTGCCACGGGTGGGCGGTCGGGCTCGATTTCATCGGTGCCTTTGATGCGCGGTTCAATGACGTGCAGGTAGGCCAGCCCATATTCATTCAGCCGGCGCGCGAAATATTCGAAGGTGGCTTGCGGGTTGCTGTCGGAAATCGAACCCCACTGACCGCTCGGCGACACGCGAACGCCCACCCGATCCGCACCCCAGACCGACACCAGTGCATCGAGCACCTGCAACGGGAATCGCACGCGGTTTTCGATGGGGCCGCCGTACTCATCGGTGCGTTTGTTCGTGCCGTCTTGCAGGAAGGTGTCCAGCAAGTAGCCGTTCGCGTTGTGCAGCTCGACGCCGTCAAAGCCTGCGTCCAGTGCTCGCTGGGCGCTTTGCCGATAGCTTTCGACCAACGCCGGCAGTTCGTCCTTTTCCACTGCACGGTGCGGCGAGACCGGCACCCAGCCGTTTTGAGTAAAGGCGTTGGTTTCAAACGGCACGACCGAAGGTGCAATGGGCGGTTTGCCGTTGCTCAAGTCGCTGTGAGACTGACGGCCGTCATGGCCGAGTTGCAAAAACACCACGCCGCCCTTGGCGTGCACGGCCTCGACGATAGGTTTCCAGGCGTCCCGATGGGCATCGGTGTAGAGGCCCGGCGCCCCGAGGTAACCCCGGCTGTCCGCTGAAGGGTGAGTGGATTCGACGATCAGCAGACCGCCTCGGGAGGCCCGTTGTTCGTAGTAGCGCTGCATCATTTGACTCGGACTGTCATCGCGGTCCGCGCGCAGCCGGGTCATGGGCGCATGCACCACGCGATGGTTGAGGCGATAGGGGCCAACAATGGCGTCGGATAACAGCTTCAATGGCGATGAAGAGGTCATGGGGATCTCCAGAATGGGTCAGGCAACCGGGGATAGAGAATTCAAAGGGCGAGCAGTGCTCGACGGCCGGTCTGCGATGAGGTCAGCACACCATCGAGCAGCTTGTGCATGCGCACGGCGTCCTGAAACGTCGCCGCCGCATGAGTGCCTTCGGCAAGGTCCTGGGCATAAACGTGATACAGCTCGGCCAGTTCAAGCACCGACGAAGGCAGGTCCGCAGACGGCAGGCGCGAATAGCTGGCGGGAATGGGCAGCACTTCCAGCGGTAGGTGATCGCCGTGCGCGCCTTCGATCACGTAGTCCTGCCCTGTATCACCGAACGCCGAGACGTTGGTGATGCGCAAATCGCCTTCGTGGCCGGTGATTTCGATCTGTACCCCGGAGCCGTTGCGCTTGCCGCCTTCGATATGAACCGAGAGCAAGGCGCCGTCTTCCAGTTGCCCGGCGAGGACCATTTGATCCGGTGCGGTACTACTCAATCGTTCGCCGGTTTCTTTGATAGTGACGGTGTCGAACTGGTTGACCATCAGTGCGCTGACACTCACTGGCCAGCCCATCGCGGTGAATAGCATGTCGAGAAAGTGACCGGCGTAGATCGAAATCACGCTGGAGAAGTTCTCCACCGGTACGGTCCAGCGCAGCGCGTTGGGGCGCAGCGCCTGGAAGTAATTCATGCTCACGTGGATGCGCACCGAGCGCACTTTTCCGACGTAGCCTTGTTGCAGCAAATCCTGCAAATAGCGGTTATGCGGTGCATGGCGACGCTGCAAGCCGACGAGGGTTCGCACACCTGCCTGCCTCGCCAGGCAGGCCAGCTCCTGAGAGACCGCAGTGCTGGTGGTCAGCGGCCACTCGCAATACACGTTCTTTCCAGCAGCGATAGCGGCGCGTACCGCCTCTTCGTGCTGTGGGGCAATCGTCAGGACCACCACCAGATCGACCTCGGGGTGGTTGACCAACTCATCCAGAGATTCAGCCACATAGGGAATGTCCCACTGCGCCGCCGCGACTTGCGCACTGTCCAGCCGCTGGCTGTAAACGGCACTGATGGAGTATTGAGGCAGCAACGAGAGCACGCGGACATGGCCGTGCATGGCCCAGTTGCCAAGACCGACCAGGCCGACGCGGATGGGGGAAGCAGAAGGGCGCATGGCGAACTCCAGAGATTCACGGAACAGGCTTCGAAGTCTAGGGAGAGAGAAGAAGGGGAAAAACAGGCCAGATATCCAAACATTCCGGACAAAATAGCTTTAATGGATGACTGCTGGGTCGATAAGCAGCGAAGCGGAGCGCGCAGGTCGGCGGGCGATTGCAGCCTTTTTGTCCGATGTGTCTGGAGACATGGCCGGTTTTTTCGGGCACGTCGATTGCCTACCCTGCGGGCTTTCTCACCTGATGGGACGAGACCTGAATGCGCATGTCATGTTTCTTCTCCGCTTCGCAGGAGGCCTGCCCATGGACCTGTTCTTCGCCATGAAAGTGTTCACCCGAGTGGTGGAGTCCAACAGCTTCACCAAGGCGGCGGACACGCTGCACATTCCCAAGGCGTCAGCGACCATCGCTATTCAGCAGCTCGAAGCCCACCTGAAGATTCGGCTGTTGCAACGCACCACCCGCCGCCTCGGACTGACGCCGGACGGCGCAGCGTATTACGAACGTTGCGTGAGGATTCTGGCGGACATCGAAGAGGCCGAACATGCGCTTGTGGCAAAAGCGGACACGCCTCGCGGCACCTTGCGCATCGACATGCCGACATCACTGGGCAAGCTGCTGGTGTTGCCGGGTCTTTACGACTTTCATCAGCGCTACCCCGACATCGCGCTGATGGCGGGCTTTGGAGACAAGCCCGTGGATCTCATTCAGGACAGCGTCGATTGCGTGATTCGCGTGGGCGAATTGCCGACATCCAACATGGTGGCACGACGCATTGGCCTCTACCGGCCAGTCACGGTGGCCAGCCCGGATTACCTGACGCGCTACGGCATGCCCACGGCGCTGGACGACCTCAAGCACCATGTCGCCATCAATTATTTCTGGGGACGCCATGGCAAGCTGATGAACTTCAGCTTCACCGTCGATGGCCAGTTCGTCGAGACGCTTTTGCGAGGCAACCTGGCTGTGAACGACACGGAAGTGTGGATGAACGCTTGCTTGAGAGGGGTGGGGATTATTCAGGCGCCGCGGTTTATGGCAGCGCCTTATCTGGCGTCCGGTGAACTGGTGGACGTATTGAACGCCTACGTTCCACCGTCCATGCCGATTTCAGTCGTCTATCCGCAAAACAGACACCTTTCACCGACGGTCAGGGTGTTCGTCGACTGGATCGCCGAGCGGTTTGAGCATCATCCGCTCTTGATGGAATGAACCCTCCCTCCAACGCAACGACTTCGCTGATCTGATACACCGGCAACGCGTTTGTGAAGTTGGCGATGTCGTTTTCCAGTTCCTCGCCATGGGGCGCAATACCGGCTTGAAACGCTTCGACGGATTCACAGTAAAGGTGACACATGCCGACGTACAAGGGCGTGCTGTCCGGTTCCATGCCCGACAGTCCCTTGTCGATGCTGTAGGAGAGGAGGTAGGTTCCCAGTCGCTTTTTCACCAGCGGCATGTGCACGTCACGGTAATAACGGTGATTGAAGTGAACGTCGCGGCCGAACGGGTACATCACACTGATTTTGATCACGTCAGCACCTCTGGGTCAGCGGCTTTTATAAATGGCGGCGAAACGTTTGGCGAACGCTTCGATAGAGGTGCCACCAAACGGCGCCTTCGTTTCGAAGAAGTGTTCGAACAGCAGGCCTTTGTCGAGGGTGTCGAACATTTCGACGTAATCATTTGCCGCCCCGTTGGCGAAACCGTAACCCAGCAGCACCTGGCGGAAATCCTCTTTCTCGAACTTTTCCCATTTCAGGTGTGGGATACCGATTTCCTGACCGATCAGCGCAGCAATTTCATCGGTGCCCGTGAGGTCGCTGATCACGTACTGATAGGTATGGCCCTTGAAGTTTTGTGTGGCCAGCGCCGCCGCCGCGATGCGGGCGATGTCTTCGGGGTCGACGACCGTGAATCGCCCCTGAGGGATTGCGAACATGTTGCCCATGTGACCGGATTTTTTGATCAGGTCGATGGACAACAGCAAGTTAGTGTAGAAGTAGCCCGTGCGCAGGCTCAGCACGTTCACGTCGGAACCCAATGTGTTGAGCACATCTTCCGCCAGGCCCATGCCGCTGATAGGGCCGGCATCCGTCTGGCGATCAGCACCGTAGCTGCTGAGGAACACCACGTTTTTAACGCCCGTCGCTTCGATGGCAGCTTTGAAGTTGTGCGCGTACTCGGTGCTTTGTTTCTTCTGGTCTTGCGAGTTCCACATCGGCGGCAACATCAGGTAAACCCCATCCGCCCCTTTCAATGTGTCTGTCAAGAAAGCCACATCTTCCATGTCGCCAATCGCGGCGTTCGCGCCTTGTTTGACTAGCGCGGCGATGTTTTCGGCGTTGCGACTGACGACACTGACTTGATGTCCAGCCGCCAGAAGCAATTCGGTCAATGGCCTGGAGACGTTACCGGCGCTGCCTGTTACGACGATTTTCATATGAGTATCCCGTAGTGAGAGAAGGTTGCCGCATTCACTGTGATGAGTGCGGCAGAGGTGGAGCGACAATACGGGGACGATGAATCGGGATAAATCGACGTACACGTTAAACAGAATTCATTCGGGCCAAACAATGCCTTGATCGTCGGATGGACAGAGCAACGATGGAATAACAGACAAAAACGCCGAAGTGACTGGACCGTTACACCGTTTATTGCGAATGGGGCATCGCTCATTCTGCAGGCCGTTACCTTCTGATCAACGGGGTCCTCATGAACGGTCTGTTTTCAGCATTGCAAGTGCGCGGTCTCACGTTGCCCAACCGCATTGTCGTCTCGCCCATGTGCCAGTACTGCGCAGTCGATGGTTTGGCTAACGCCTGGCATGTTGCACACCTTACGCAACTGGCCATTTCCGGTGCCGGTATGCTGACCATCGAGTCCACAGCGGTTGAACCCGAAGGGCGAATCACCCCCGGTGATCTCGGGTTGTGGAGCGATGACACCGAGGCGGCGCTCGGCACGGTCATTCAAGCGATCAGGGACCATTCGCAGATCCCTGTCGCCCTGCAGCTGGCCCACGCCGGCCGCAAGGCCTCCAGTTACGAACCGTGGCGCGGTGGCCAGCTCATCCCTGTTTCAGAGGGCGGGTGGAAGACCGTCGCACCGTCCGCGATACCTCACAAAGAGGGCGAGGCGGCGCCTGTCGAACTGACGAAAGCCGACATCGTGCGCCTTCGTGATGCTTTCGTCGCCTCGACCCGGCGCGCCGTCCGTTTAGGTGTGGATGCGCTGGAACTGCACGGCGGCCATGGTTACCTGATCCACCAGTTCCTCTCGCCGATCGCCAATCAGCGCACCGACGAGTACGGTGGGTCGCTGGAAAATCGCATGCGCTTTCTGCTGGAAGTCTTCGACGCCGTGCGCGACGCCTGGCCAGAAGATCGCCCGCTTGGCGTGAAACTCTCGGCGTCCGATTGGATGGAGGGCGGGCTGGACATCGAGGCGACGGTGGCCATTTCTCACGCCCTGAAAGCGCATGGGGCGGATTGAGTGGTGTCGTCCTCGGGCGGTATTTCCCCGATGCAAAAGATCGCGCCTGCCCCCGGCTATCAGGTGCCGTTCGCTGCAAAAGTGAAGCAAGAGACCGGGCTGCTCTCGACCGCCGTGGGCCTGATCACCGACCCCCGTCAAGCCGACGAGATCGTCCGGTCGGGCAAGGCCGACCTGGTGGCCATCGCCCGCGCGATGCTCAATGGCCCCCGTTGGCCATGGCGGGCGGCGGCAGAGCTGGGCGCCAAGGTTGCAGCCCCCCCGCAATACTGGCGCGCACTTCCCCAAGGTCACGCCGACATTTTCGAGAACCCCGTATTTGGCGCCCGTTGAGCGGGTGCGAGACGCTGAACCCAATCTGGAGAATCATGATGAGCAGCCCTGTGAACAACAGCAACGATACGCCGGTAGCACTGATAACAGGCGCGCTGGCAGGCATTGGCCGAGCGACAGCCATCGCCTTTGGGCAAGCGGGCTACCGGGTGGTGATTTCGGGGCGTCGCGACGACGCGGGGCAAACGCTGCTCGCGGAACTGCAAGCGCTGGGCGCGCAGGCAATTTTTCAGCGTGCGGATGTGCGCGATGAAAGCGAGATCGAACGTCTCGTTGATGTGACCGTTTCCACGTTTGGTCGATTGGACGCGGCTGTGAATAACGCGGGGGTGGACGGCAAGTTCGCACCCATTCAGGAAGTGACACCTGCCGAATACGAGCAGGTGTTTGCCGCTAACGTGCTGGGCACACTGTTGTCGATGAAGCACGAAATGCGCGTGATGCGAGCGCAAGGGTTCGGCAGCATCATCAATCTGTCATCGAGCATGGGCATCAAGGGCGCGCCCAATGCGTCCCTGTACGCCGGCAGCAAACACGCGGTGGAAGGGATCACTAAATCGGTGGCTTTGGAAGCCGCGCCGTTTGGCATTCGGGTCAACGCCGTGGCACCTGGCCCTGTGCAAACCGAAATGTTCGATCGGATTGCCGCTGATGAGGCAGGAAGAGAACGCATGATCGAAGGTGTGCCGATGAGGCGCATCGGCACAGCGCAGGAGATTGCTCAAATGATCGTCTTCGTGGCCTCGGGGGCGGTACCTTTCATGACCGGCGAGATCGTGCGCGTGAATGGCGGCAAGACGGCTTGAGGGGTGATGACATTTGACAGGAGGCCAGCCGATGGCGAATGCCGAATGGATCGTGTTGAGCTGTCAAACAATGGGTTGCTTGCTGGTGCGTGCTACTGCGTTAGATCTGAACATGTCTGCAAGGCCACACTTCGCCCCCAACAGGGCACGCGATTGCTGGCACCCCATCTGTGATGCCACAATGCCGCTCCTGCCTTGCTCGCTAAACGATAAGCGCGATTCACGGACCCTCCACTATGCCCAGCCTCCGTAGCGGCTCTAATACGCCAGGTCAGCCGGATAAACGTCTGTCGGGTCGGCTGCGTCGGCTGCTGTGTTTCGTGCTGTTGTTCCCGGCTCAGGCGGCTTTGGCGAGCCCGGTTACCCAGCAGAATGGTGCCGTGCAGGTGATTGATATGCAGCTGCGCTGGAAACATCAGTTTCAGTTCGCCGGCTACTACGCTGCCGTGGCGCAAGGCTATTACCGCGAAGAGGGGTTGGACGTACGCATTCACGAAGGTGGTCCTAACGTCACACCCGTCGAAGAAGTGCTTTCCGGGCGTGCGCAGTACGGTGAGGCCAACAGCGAGTTACTCTTCGCTCGCCTGCATGGAAAGCCTCTGGTGGCGCTGGCGGTGATTTTTCAGCATTCGCCCTCGGTGCTTCTGGCGCGCACCGACAAAGGTGTTCGCACCGTGCACGACCTGATCGGCAAGCCTGTGATGTTGATGGATGCCCAGACCGATGCCGACTTTCTAGCGATGTTCCGCAGCGAGGGGATACCCCTCGAAAAAATGCAACTGCTGCCCAGCAGCTACCAAATTGAGGACTTGGCCAGCGGCAAGGTCACGGCCTTCAACTCGTACCTGACCAACGAACCCTTCTACCTGCAACAGCGTGGTGTGGACTACAACGTGATCTCGCCCGTCACCTACGGGATCGACTTCTACAGCGACATCCTGTTCACCACCCAAGCCGAGATCGATGAGCACCCTCAGCGGGTCGAGGCTTTCCGTCGCGCGACGCTGCGCGGCTGGCGTTACGCGATGGATCACCCTGAAGAAATCATCGACCTGCTGCTCAAGCAGTATTCGGTGGAGAAAAGCCGCGCTCACCTGGCGTTCGAAGCCCAAGCCATGCGTCCACTGGTGCAGTCCGACTTGATCGAGATCGGCCATATGAATCCGGGGCGCTGGCAACGTATGGCTGAAACCTTCCTCGAACTGGGCATGGTCGACAGCATCGACGGTCTGGAAAACTTCATCTACGACCCCAACCCGCCACAGCTCGTCGAGCGGCTGCGCAAGACGATTATCCTGATCAGCATCGGTGGCGTGCTGATCCTGATGTTCACGCTGGTGCTGTTGAATGCCCAGCGCCATCTGCGCAAAGAGATCAAGTTGCGCAAACTCGCCGAAGAGGAGGTCCGCAAGCTGGCGTTCTATGACAGCCTGACTGGCTTGCCCAATCGCAACCGTTTTATTCCCTTCGTCACCCAGAAATTGCTCGGCGCCAAGAGCCGAGGAGAGCATCTGGCCCTGTGTTATATCGACTTGGATAATTTCAAGCAGATCAATGATCGTTTTGGCCACCAGGCGGGCGACGCCGTGCTGATCCATGTCGCCTCGGCCATCAAACCCCATATTCGCGAGTTCGAAATTGCCGCGCGCATGGGCGGCGATGAATTTGTCTTGCTGCTCGACGGCGCGCATCACAAACACGATATCCAACGCATCACCCAGGACATCTGCAAGGCTATCGAGCGGCCCATGCCTTGGAGGGACAACCAGATCCAAGTCAGCGCCAGCCTTGGTGTGGCCTGGTATCCGGAAAATGGCGAACTCCTCGACGAGCTGATGTTCAAGGCCGATGCCGCCATGTTCCAAAGTAAAGCCAGTAACGCTGCGCAAGCCTGAGGCTTGTTTACGAGCTGTTCTGCGGTATGGGCGCTGACAGCGAGCACGGCAAACGAAGACACGTTATACATATCCCCCGAGACTTGCCCTGAAGGGTGTCCAACGGACCATCCAGAAAGAAGGGTTTCAGCAGTTTCTCACGGCAAATGCAGGCCCAACGCAGGGGGAGAACCTCTCTGGCTTCTTTCGTCCCATCATGAGCGTGACTAATATTTTTTTGAGATAAATTCGTTTTTGTTCATGTAGCCCCCGCTTTAAGCTGCCCCCAGCTCTTCACCAAGGCCAGGCTTATGGTCATCGAGTGAGGAAACCGACGATGGGCAGAAGCTGAAGCAGCCAGAAGCTGATTCAGATTTGCCTGAAAAATTAGGGTGCCAGCTACGATGAACAACGAATTCACATTTGCGATCAAGAGCATTTGTTTCGACGAGCATTACGCTCCGTCAAACAACACGCGGATCACCACTAACTTTGCCAATCTGGCTCGGGGTGAAAGCCGTCGGGAGAACCTGCGCAACACATTGAAGATGATCGATAACCGCTTCAACGCGCTGGCCCATTGGGACAACCCTACCGGTGATCGTTACACGGTCGAGCTGAACATCATTTCCGCCGAGATGAATATTGATGCGGGCAGCAGCGAACATGCCATCCCGTTGATTGAAATTCTGAAAACGACGATTGTTGATCGCCACACCCACGAGCGCATCAGTGGCATCGTGGGGAACAACTTCTCCTCTTACGTACGGGACTATGATTTCAGCGTGCGTCTGTTGGAGCACAACAAGAACCAGGCCGGTTTCAGCACGCCAGAAGATTTTGGTGATCTGCATGGCAAGCTGTTCAAGTGCTTCGTCAATTCCGCCACTTATAAAGAGCATTTCGACAAGCCGCCGGTCATCTGCCTGAGCGTGTCGAGTACGCGTACTTACCACCGCACCGAGAATCAGCACCCGGTATTGGGCTTTGAGTACCAACAGGATGCGTATTCTCTGACCGACGAATATTTCCGGAAAATGGGCATGACCGTGCGTTACTTCATGCCGCCGAACAGTGCTGCGCCGTTGGCGTTTTATTTCTCGGGTGACCTGCTGGCGGACTACTCCAACCTTGAGTTGATTGCCACCATCAGCACCATGGACACGTTCCAGAAGATTTACCGGCCCGAGATCTACAACGCGAACTCGGCAGCAGGCAAATCCTATCAACCGAGCCTGAAGCATCAGGACTACTCCTTGACCCGAATTGTGTATGACCGGGAAGAGCGCAGTCGTCTGGCGGTGGAGCAGGGCAAGTTTGCCGAAGAGCACTTCATCAAGCCTTATCAGGCCGTGCTTGAGCAGTGGTCTGTCAGTTGCGCCTTTTGATCAATTCAAAGCCAAGGTTATTTCCCATGAAAAAGTTGTTGCCCACGTCCACGGCGGGTAGTTTGCCCAAGCCCTCCTGGCTCGCTCAGCCCGAGACACTTTGGTCACCCTGGAAACTGCAAGATGAAGCGCTGATTGAAGGTAAGCAGGATGCGCTGCGTCTGGCGCTGCAAGAACAGCAACATGCCGGTATCGATATCGTCAGTGACGGCGAACAAACCCGTCAGCACTTCGTGACGACGTTCATCGAGCACCTTGAAGGCGTTGATTTCGAAAAACGCGAAACCGTTCGAATTCGTGATCGCTATGACGCGAGTGTTCCGACCGTCGTGGGTGCTGTTGCGCGTAAAAAACCGGTGTTCGTCGAAGACGCCAGGTTTCTGCGTTCGCAAACTCAGCAGCCGATCAAATGGGCCTTGCCTGGCCCGATGACGATGATCGACACCCTTTACGACGCTCACTACAAGAGCCGTGAGAAACTGGCGTGGGAATTTGCCAAGATCCTCAATCAGGAAGCCAAGGAGCTGGAGGCTGCCGGGGTCGACATCATTCAATTCGACGAACCTGCTTTCAACGTGTTCTTCGATGAGGTGAACGAGTGGGGCGTTGCCACGCTGGAGCGCGCCATCGAGGGCTTGAAGTGCGAAACCGCCGTACATATTTGCTACGGCTACGGCATCAAAGCCAATACCGATTGGAAAAAGACATTGGGTTCAGAGTGGCGCCAGTACGAAGAGGCGTTCCCTAAACTGCAAAAGTCCAGCATCGACATCGTTTCGCTGGAATGCCACAACTCTCACGTTCCGATGGACCTGATCGAGCTCATTCGCGGCAAGAAAGTAATGGTCGGGGCAATTGACGTGGCCAACCATGCCATCGAAACGCCTGAAGAAGTCGCTAACACCCTGCGCAAAGCACTGCAATTCGTCGATGCCGACAAGCTCTATCCGTGCACAAACTGCGGTATGGCACCTTTGCCGCGCCACGTTGCCCGGGGCAAGCTGAATGCGTTGAGTGCTGGCGCAGATATCGTTCGCCGAGAACTCTCCCGTTAGGATCAGGATCTGCCATGTCGCTTTCTGCTAAGGCCATCGAGCCACTGAGCTTTCGCGAGGCGCTCGGGCACTACGCCTCGGGCATCACGGTGATCACCTCGCAGGTCGATGGTGAGCCGATCGGCTTCACGTGTCAGTCGTTCTACAGCGTGTCGATGAGTCCGCCGCTGGTGTCATTCAGCGTCATGTGCAGCTCGGCCAGCTCTTCCTCTTCTTCTGCATCACCGTGCATGTGCGCCATGCTTTCTTCAAAGGCGATTGCCTTATCCACCTGAGGTTCTTCAAACACCTTGGCAAACCCAAATACCGGATTTCGCGTCCCGGTGACGGTGGGGAAGATCGAAGTGAGGTCTGGCTTTCGGCGTTGAGCCGGCTACAGTGGCCCGACCGCGTCGGAATTTGATCGACTTCTACTTCCTAACATAAAGATACAGCTCGGCTGGTGTAGCCTGAGTGCATCCAGGCACCACAGGAATTCCGATATGGCTCTACGCTTGACGCTGATCGCTCATGCCAGGACTCTGGCTCAAAAACAGGCACGCTTCCCCCTGGACGAGCCTGTGGAGATCGACTGGGAGCAGAAGAAGGGCGAGTGGTCAAAGATGTTTGGTCGGCAGACCCGGTTTGTGTGCGGGCCTGAACTGAGAGCCCGACAGACTGCTGCGCTGTTCTCAGGCACTGTCGAAATCACCGAAGCCCTTCGCGATTGTGATTTTGGGGACTGGAAGGGACGGCAGGTTGAAGCGATAGGGCCCGCCGCGATGGGTGCCTGGATTCAAGACTGGCAGGCAGCTCCCCACGGAGGCGAGTCCATTCATGGCGTGTGCCTGCGCGTTAACGACTGGCTGGATTCATTGTCAGGCACCGGCCATATTGTTGCTGTCACGCATCCGTTCTTGATGCGTGCAGCGTTACTCAAGGTGCTGCGTTGCCCACCCGCCTCATTTCATGCCATCGATATTGAGCCCCTTTCGGCAGTGGATCTCAGGTTTAACGGGATCTGGAGAATGAGAGCGGTTGGCCTGGGTGCCTTACCGCAGGCTCTTTGCTAACTCGTATCTCATGGCTCGCCCCCGGCTGAGTACGTGGTGGCGCAATTTGCACCGCTGATTGCAGTTTCCTCCAGCTTGGCAGCAACCGAGTTGCTGCGTTTCACATGGTGCACGCGGGGAGATGACTGAGCGCGAGTGTTCGATTTTGGCCGATTGCAGCCAGTGACGAACGCAGATTCCCAGCACTGCATCTGCCCCCTACCAGAGAGGGCAGATGCCTCTTCGCTTCACTTTTGTGGCGCGCCGCGCTCTACCATTGCTCGCCACTCTTGGACGCTTGGTCTCTCTTGCATTCTTACATGCCATGCTCGCAACGCTTCACATTCGTCCGGTATGGGAAGCTTAACCAGAGCGGCGAAAATCATGCCGCCCAGGACCGCAATATCGGCCATGGTGAACCTGTCGCCCGCAACGAACGGTTGATTTTTCAGGACACTGTCGAAATAACGCATGCCTCGTACTGCTTTGTCGCGCATGTGATTGCCCCATTCGGGGTTCTGGTAAACCTCTACCTGCGGGCCCAGCCCCGGCGTTGCGTGATGAAAGTAAACGCTGACCGCGTCGAGAAACTCGATTTCGGCGCGCTTGGTCATCATGTGGATGACGCCCTGTTCTAGCGGGGTTTGCCCGCTGCGGTTCTCCGCCACGCTGGTTGATCGGGCCGAAGTCCATCAGCATCTTGCCCGTCGGGCCAGGGCCGTAGCAGATGCTCAGGATGATCACGTCGCGCTCATCCCCCTGAACGTTCTCCAGGTTCTTGAGGAACAGTCCGTTGAATTGCCCGGCGGGCTCATCAACCAGATGGGCTTGAGATCGTTGATGACCTTGCCACTGTCACCACTGGCCAGTTCGCGGATGGCGCGATAACGCATGGTCTTGCCCAGTTCATGTTCCAGCTCGCGGCGGCCTTTGGCGTAGGCTTCTTGAACTCCCGAGCTTGTGGGTCCAGTGAAAGATCGCGCGGTGCATGACCTGAGCAGCGGCCAACAGAATCGCTCAAGCACTGCCGTTCAGGTCTTTCACCCCACCGACACCCCTCGCACCCGCGAATGATCGGCATCGATATGCAGCAGCCGCCCTTGATGATCGAACAGCACCCATTCGTTGCCCACCACGCGCAGTTGCGCATGTTCCGGCGGCCATTTCAGTTCGGCACACAGGCGGTCGCTGTTGCGGTGGATGAAGTGCCAGCGGGTCTCATCGTTGGCGACGGCGTAGCACACCACCAGCCATTGCTCGAATGGGTAAACGTGTAGCGGGTCGACGTCATCCTGAATGAAACCGGGCAGGCGATAGCCTTTGCTGGCGCCGCTGGCGTGGACCATCAGGATGGAATCGGCGTCATCACTGTTCTTGATCCAGAACTCGGTGGTTCTGCCGGTGGCGTTGAACACTTGCCAACTGTGCGCCTGGCTTCTGGCGGGCGTTGGCTCGCGGCTGAGCAGGCGGCGACTGGGCAGCAGGTAATGCCAGATTTGGGTGTCTTCTGGCGTGCTCAGCAGTACGGATTCGTTGTGTTCGTTGTCGCGAATGTAGGCGACTTTTCCGGGCAGATCGCTGATGTGCCACAGCGTTTCAAACCGGCGATCGACGTCCACGACGCGCAATTGCGAACCTCGGCCGATGGTCCAGGCGGTGCCATCGAAGGTGCTTGCGAAGGCGTCCAGCATCAGCACGCCCAGATCGTGGGCACTGCGGTTGACCAGATCCAGTTTGCTGATGCGCCAGACGTCGCCGCGCTGTGCCAGGGCCAGCGCGACCTGACGGCTGCGGCCCAGCACGAGGGTCTGGGTGGGCACTGGAAAGTGAAAGACGGTCTTGCCGCTGGCGTCGACCACCAGCGCACCGGCTTCTCCCAATGCCAGCAGGTAGCGCTCGTCGGTCAGCGGCACCGCGTCGAGGATCGCGCGGCTGCCTCGCTCTGGCGCTGTGAACGTCAGCGGGTCGCTGACCCGCTCAAGGGCCGGATTGGGCTGTTTTTTGCGGGGCAGGGCGCTGCCGGGCAAGTCGGCCTGCAGCAGTTTGTCCTTGCTCATTCTGACCAGCGCCTGAAGCTGCTTATGGCTGAGCTGTGCGTGCGGCCCGGTTTGATCGCAGATGACGGCGCGCACGGTCGCGGCCGCAAGCCAGGCCAGCGCCGGGCTGTGGGTTTTGTGGGCCAGCAGCGCGTGGGCGAGGGTGGCCCGGTGCAGTGCTCCCGCAGGATCGTCGCGCAGTTGTTCGACCCAAGGGCCATAAGCGGTCAGCGTGTCGGGCAGCAGGATGGCGCGTTTTACCAACGCGCTGATCGCCAGACTGCCGCCGGCCGCTTCGGCAGCGAGCAACCATTGCCCGGCGCGTTCGCGCTCTTGCGGCAGGCTCCAGATCACGTCCACCGCTTGCAACCACAGACCCTTGTCGATCAGGGCCAATGCCCATTCCAGGCGCAGGCGCGGGGCGAGGTCAGATCCGCTTTTCTCCAGCATGAGGACGGCATCGGAAAATGCGCTGTCACGCCTTGCGACCTGCAATGCCCGTTGCCAGTCGCCCGCCAGACACAGCAGGCGCACGATGGTCGAGGCGGGCATGTCCCAGGCCAGCGCAAGGTCGGCGGCTTGCTGAAAGCGTTGGTGCTTTTCCAGATAGTCGAGGGCTTCCTGACGTGCTCTGAGCAGTTCCGCCAGCACGAACACGGCCTCTTCGACACGCCCCTCACGGTCCAGCCGTTCGAAGGACTGCCGGTAGACCTGCTTGAGATGGGTCTCCAGATCGTCGCTGAAATACAGGCTGCTGCGCGGGCCGGAACGCTGGCTGAGCGTCAGATCGTCGCGTCGGTTGGGAGTGCCGAATGCCTGTCCGCCATCGCTTGTACCGCCGCCCAGAGGAATGGCGTGGCGCAGCGCTTCGTGCAGGTCGCCGTTCTCGAACATCTCCAGCATCCGCTGCATGTACGCCGCCTGGCGTTTGCCGTAGAGCGCAGACAGGCGCGAATGGTGAGCCAGGCGCGTGAGCCAGCGTCGCCACCTGGCCGGGCCACGGGGTTTGCCCGATGCCCGTGGCGGTACGTTTGACGGCGCGGGGCGGGCGGCGTGGGTCGATGGTTGTGCAACCGCCGTTGCGCCGCCGCGCCGCCAGGCACGTATCGCCATCAGCACCAGGGTGAACAGCACAGCGCCCATGACCGTCCAGAGCACCGTATTGCCCCAGTCGAACGTGGCAGGGGCGGCAGGGGTTTTGTGCCTGACGGGGTTCGCCGTGGAGGTCAAGGTCGGCAGTTGCGCACCATTGAAGGCATGAATCGCGTAGAGGCCAATGCCCACCGCGACCGCGATAAAACCTGCCATGCCATCTTTGATCGGGGGCGCGTTCTGCTGATGGCTCCCGTTATTGCGGGGGCCTCGAATGGAAGGTGCTTTTTGGGCTCCTGCCAGGCGCTGCCGCTCCAGCAGCGCTTGCATCACCGCTTCGCGTTCGGGGCTGACGGGCGCGAGCGAGTCCCCAAGGATTTCCCGTATGTCAGTCGGTGGGGAGGGTGGTTCGATGAGAGCGTCTGGCAGTACCTCGCGGCAGTCATAGGTGTCGAGCAGCGCGCACTGGCTGATGTCGATCCAGTGCTCGGGCGAGAGCGGTGTGGCGTCGCGCAGGTGCAGGGCGCTGACGTGTGTGCCCAGTACCAGCCAGACATCGGCATGGGCCAGGCGCTGCATCTCTGCCGGGGTCAACTGCGCCGAGCACAGCGTTCTGCCCTGACGAATCAGGGGCCAGCCCGCGACGCCTTCGCAGAGCATCGCCCTGGCCTTGGGAAAGCGCAGCAAATCGCCGCCAGCGAAGCGAAAGGCCGTGGCGTCGGTTTGCCAATGGGCGACGATCAGCCGGGCGCGTTCCTGTTCGCTGAAGCGCTCGACGGGAAACCACAGCCCCTCGATTTGTTGATAGCCCGTCAACGCCGGGCGGCGAATGGTGACCGCGTCAGGTCCGGACATGGGCGTTGTCCTCTGTCAGTGCAGGTGCCTGATTGCACATGATTTGCAGGACCCGGCGCTCGTCTGGCACGCAATACACCAGCAGTTCGCGGGTCTTGGTCAGTGTGGCGACCAGCTTGCTCATCGGGCAGAAACTGATTCTGGCGATGGGATCGGGGGTGGTGAACAGCACCTGTTGCTCGCCCAGGCTCCAGGCCGCGACAGATTGCTGGTTGGGGCTGAGCAGGATCATGCACAGCGCGTCGTCTTCCCCGATCAGCAGGCCGATGCCTTTCCAGCCAGGTGCCAGATCCACCTGCTCGGTCTGGCCGTTGGGCGAGACGAGTTGCCACTGTTGGTGCTCGTCGATCTGACGCATCCAGGCGCAGCCCCCAAAGGCTTGATGCCAACGAGGGCTGGCCGGGAACAGCACCTGATCGACGTGGTTGGCCATGCCGACCAGATGCCCCGTTGAACTGCTCTGCCAGGGGCTGAGCCGGTGCACGTACAACCGACCGGCATCCTTGCGCAAGTAGGCCAGGGTGCTGTGGTCGACCTTGGCCATGCCCACGACGTTGTCGGCCATCGCGTGGGTGATGCCCGGCTGATGCGGGGTGGGCAGTTTGCCGTTGTCGATCACCCAGAAGACCAGATGCCCCTGAGTGTCGAGCAGAAAGACCCGGCCATAGGTGCCGTTGTGCAGCCAGATCACCGGCAGCAGCGCGGCAGTGCCCACGGGCACTTGCAGTTGCTCGCGTTCAGGCCGACGTACCGGGTTGACGCCGGGCATGTTCCAGAACACCAGCGTTTCGTCGATGCTCAGCACGGCGCCGGGTGTGCGACCCGGAAAGTGGATCGCCAGCGGTGTGGCAAATTTGCTCCAGAGCGTCTGACGAACATCCAGCGCCTTCTTCTGTTTTGGGGCGGGCAACTTGATCACCACCAGTCCCGGCTCATCGAGCATTTTCAGGGCGACATGGCTGCCGGTGCTGGAAATGACCGGCGCCAGCGTCAGAGCGACCCTTGGAATGCGGCCCTTGACCGACCGATGGGGCATCTGTTGCGAGGTGTCGAATTCGCCCTTGATCAATTGCAGGGCCAGGCGCTCATCCGGGTTGGGCAGGGTGATGTTTCGCGACGTTGCGCCCTGCAGCGCGAACGTCAGGCTGTGGCCATCGAGGCTGCGTTGTACCTGAACCCGATGGGTACAGGCGCGGGCGTCCGTGATGGGTAGACGCGGACCGACCAGCCAGCGTTCGCCGTGGTCGTGCCCCTGCTGCGCCAGCCAGTCACGCCAGGCGTCCCAGTGCAGTTCGCTGACGGTCTGGTAGGTGCGCGCCTCCAGCAGTCGCTTCAAATGTGCGGAATGCTTGAATTCATGCAGTTGTGGCGTGTTTTGCAGAATGCCCCAGCGCAATTCGGCACCGGACTCACTGGCGCGTCGGGCGAGCAGGATCAGCAGCGCCAGATGCACCAGACGCGGTCCGCCCCATTGCAGGGGGCCTGCGTCGAACAACACGACGATCATGCGATTGGCTTGATGGGTACGGTACTGCGGGGCGAGAAACAGATGCTCGCCCACGGCTGCCCTGCGCAGAAATTCATCGGGCAGTTCGTCGGCCAGCAGCCATTCGCTGGTCAGCAGGCGTTCATAGGGACCACGGCGTTGCAGGTCGCCCAGGCCGTCGGGTTCAGGCACACCGCCCTGCTGCATGCCGCGCAACGGGCCGAGGATCGGGTTGAGGCGTGCGAACAGATCCGCCAGCAGCGGCCATTGCTCTGAGTCGAACCCGTGCAGCCATTCACGCCAGGGTTGTAAGGCGGGTGGTAATTGCATCAGCGACCTGCCCACTCATCCTGAATGTGTTGCAGATGCCGGGCCGTGACGGGCAGGCATCGATCAAGCGGCAGCACGGCGTTCGGCGCATGCCACAGCAAAAGCGGCGCGCGGGAGAACCTGCGCAGCAGGGCCTGTCCCATCAAGTCCAGCGGCGTATCCGGTTCCCAACTGGTGGGCAGCCACAGGCCGGGCGCAGCGGTTTCGGCGCAGGCATATTCGACACCCTCGACCCACGGCAGGTCGTCGACATGGCCCATGACGATCAAGACCTCTCGGTTGGCGGTGGCGTGCAGGCGCGACGTCTGATCCTCGCTCATGCGCAGCAGCCGGGTGTGCAGGCGGGCTGCGACCGCGCCCCAGGCCACGGCGGCCTGGGCCTGTCCGGGGTCGCGGCGCGCTCGCCAACGCCAGGGAATGGCGGGGGCAGTGGCCATGTTCGTCATGCCTGGGTGGTCAGTAGATGGGCCACCTGGCCGCGCACCTCATGCAGACGCTGAGGGAGGGTCTGGCTGTTGAAGTTGGCATCGATCTCCCGCAGCAGCGCCTCCAGCAACGGGCTGGCGGGCGGTTCAGTGCGTGCCAGGTAATCCTCGGCAGTCTCGATCAGCCGATGCAGGCGCGCCATCGGTTGCAGCGTCGCCTCTTCGACGGCACTGAACAGATGGCTGTTGTTGCACTGGGCAAACAGGTCTTTCAGCACTTCACGGCCGTGTTGCTGAATCTCTTTGGTCGGCAGCACGTAGAGCAGCGGCCAGAGGTCGGCTTCGCTGGCTTCGAGCTGCCCGCGCAGCAGCGCTGCCGCCGCGATCAGGCGCTGTGATTTGACGATGCGCCGGTCAGACAGGTGAATACCGGCTTCGCGCAGGCGGCGAATGGCCTGGGCCAGTGCTGGCCGCACGAGGGCGAGGTCGACGTCCTTGAGCGCGTGGCCCAGGGTGTCGAGTTGAGTCAGGCCCAACAGGTGGGGAACCGGACGCTGCTCCGACTGCCAGCCGCCCGCCAGCATCGCTTCCAACTGGTTGTCGGGCACGGCATCCACGAACAGGTGCAGCAAAAAGCGGTCACCGAACGCCGCCAGCGACTCGTCGTCAGGCAGCCCGTTGGCCGCGCCGACACAGACCCGCAACGGGCACTGCACCTGCGTGTGACCTCGGCGGAAGCGCCGTTCGTTGAGCACGCCCAGCAAGGTATTGAGAATGGCCGTCGAGCCGAGGAACACCTCGTCCAGAAACACGATGTCGGCCTCGGGCAACATGCCGCTGATGTCGGTTTCCACCGTGCCTTCGCGCAGCTTCTTCAGGTCCACCGTGCCGAACAGCTCCGACGGCTCGGTGAAGCGTCCCAGCAGGTACTCGAAATAGCGACCGCCCATAGACTGCGCCACACGACGCACCACCGCGCTTTTCGCGGTGCCGGGCGGGCCGACCACGAGAATGTGTTCCTGTGCGACAGCCGCCAGCACGATCAACTCGGCCAGTTGCTCACGGCCCACCAGCCCTTCGGTAGCGGCACGAACGGCATGACGGATCTGAGTAGCGGCGAGGTCGAGCGAAGCGGACATGAGGCATCTTCCTTGAGACGGCGGTGGCACATAGTGCCTGAAGGCGAGGGCGAACTGGGAAGTTCATCGGCAGGGAAGGCGCGAGCTTGAGCGTTGAGAGTGTTCGAGGTTGAACCTTGGACGGTGCCACGGCCCTGCTGACCGTGTTTTGTGTCGCGTTGAGTCCGACAGTCTGTCGGCAGGGTAATGGAGGATCACCCCACCGACAGCTCAGAGAAAGGAAGGTGGATCAGAACTTGAACGCCTGACGACCAATCAGCAACCACTGGCCTTTCTGTTTCTGCCAGATCTGGAAGTTCTCGATCTCGGTCGGGACTTCCACGCCGCTGTTCACCGCCTGGGCGGAGAAGTGGTTTCGCACCAGCGCAACGTCGCCGTCGATGGTGATTTTCTGGTTCAACATCTGCAGCGTTTTGAAGCCGCTTCGGCCGGTTTCGATGTCGGCAATGAACTCATCCTTGTTCTGGATCTTGCCGCTCGAATGGCCGTAGGTCACTTTGTCCGACGTCAGGGCAGCGAGGGCCTTGGTGTCCTTGTGCAGCATGGCCTGGGTCATGTTGTCGACCGCTTTGGCGACAGCTTGCTCATCGGCCGATGGCGCGGCCAGGACGTACCCTGAAAACACACCCAAAAAGCCCACCAGCAGTTTCAACTTGGTCATCGATATTTCCTTTTTGTTGTGGTCGGGGCGCATCACGCCCCGCTTGTGTTTGAGGTTCAGAGGTCGGTGATTTCTTTGTGGCGCGGCACCAAGGCTTTCATCACGCTCCACGCCACCAGATAGGCCAGCGCGCAGATCGCGAACATGATCATGTAGCCGGTATGAATGTCGTTGATCGACTTGTAATAGTCGAACACCCAGCCGCCGATCTTGGTCATGACCACGCCGCCCAGGCCGCCTGCCATGCCGCCGATGCCGACGACCGAGGCCACGGTTTTCTGCGGGAACATGTCGGAAACGGTGGTGAAGATGTTGCAGGACCACGCCTGGTGCGCCGAGGCGCCAATGCCGATCAGTAACACCGGCACCCAGAAACTGATGTAGCCCAGCGGTTGTGCCAGCAGCACCAGCAATGGGAACAGCGCGATCACGAACATGGCCTTCATGCGGCCATCGTAGGGTTTGTCGCCACGGGCCATGAAATAGCTCGGGAACCAGCCACCGCCGATGCTGCCGACCATGGTCATGCTGTACAGCACGAACAGCGGCATCACGATGGCCGCGCCTTTCATGCCGTACTGCGCGGAGAGATAAGTGGGCAGCCAGAACAGAAAAAACCACCACACGCCGTCGGTCATGAACTTGCCGAAAGCGAAGGCCCAGGTCTGGCGATACGTGAGCAGTTTGAACCAGGACACTTTTTTGGCAGACGTGTCCGCAACCGGCGCCGCCTTGACCGACTCGGCCTCGTCACTGCGGATATAAGCCAGCTCTTCGGACGTCAGGCGCTTTTGCTGATCCGGCTTGGCGTACAGCGCCATCCAGAAGCCCAGCCAGACGAAGCCCAGCAGGCCGATCACGATGAAGGCCGATTCCCAGCCCCACGCCGCAGCGATCAAAGGCACGCAAATGGGCGCAGCGATGGCGCCGACGTTGGCACCGGAGTTGAAGATACCGGTGGCCAGCGAGCGTTCTTTCTTGGGGAAATATTCCGCCGTGGCCTTGATCGCGATCGGGAAGTTGCCCGCCTCGCCGATGGCCAACACGGCGCGCGACAGCATGAAGCCTGCGATGGACACCGGAATGGCGGCGAAACCCAGCGCTGTGGTGATCGCACCAATGCCTTGCCCCAGCGGCACTGAGAACGCATGCATCACGGCCCCCGTGGACCAGACGCCAATGGCCAGCGTGTAGGCGGTCCGGGTGCCGATTCTGTCGACCACGCGCCCGGCGAAGATCATCGCGATGGCGTAGACGAACTGGAAGACCGAGGCGATGTTGGCGTAATCGGTGTTGCTCCAGCCAAATTGCGTCGAAAGATCCGGGGCCAACAGGCTGAGCACCTGACGATCCAGATAGTTGACGGTCGTGGCAAAAAACAGCAGCGCGCAGATCGTCCAGCGGTATTTGCCGACCGTCCGGGTCGCCGCCTGGGTACGGCTTTGCGCAGGCGCAGATGATGGATGGGTGGACTCGTTCAGGCTCATGACATCACTCTTGTTCTTGGCGGTGTGATGGTCTCTCGGCGATTGGGCGAGAGTGCATATGTACGTCTCCGAGGCGAAGCGCCTGGAGTCTGACGTCTAACAAGTACAGGGCGGCGGGATCGAAAAGATACTCACGAGCGATATCGACGCAGCGGACGTGCAATCAGCCGAGAACAGCGCCAAAGGCAGGGTATGTGGGGTGATGAGCAAGCAATTCGCTTTCATGTGAGTGACCGACGGGTGTTTTTATTGTTAGTCGTGATTCGTAACGAATCATATGTTGTCGTACAACGAAATACGTTATAGCCAGCGACTCATCAGGCTGTCAATGTCCGCGCTGATGTCGTGAGAGCAGGATCAAACGTTGCTCATGCCCCTTCATCCCGCTAAAGTCCGCATTCAGGCGTCTGCTACGCCCGCGGTCCGCGCGAAGGGGCCTCCCACAGCCTGCTTTTCCACATTCTTCATTCCAGCTCCGGCTTGTCGGCGGACCGAGCCCTGTAAGGAGTTGGCATGCCTGCCTCTAACACGTCCGGTCTTCTTGATGTCCCTGCGCTGCGCAAACGCGCCAAGCGCCTGTTGAAAGCCCTGAACAACCACGAAGCCGACGACGCTCGTGCCCAGTTGCACACACTCGGTATCCCTGGCCCTGACTATCGACTCGCCGATACCCAATGGCTGGTGGCGCGCGAAGCGGGGTTCGCCAGTTGGCCCAAATTGATTGCCCACACCGACAGCATCGAATTTGCTGCCCGTCATCCGGATTTTTCCACGACCGGCGAAGCGAACGTCCAGCATTGGCGCTGCGGCAACGACATCGAACACGGCCTGCGCATTGCAGGATTTTCAGGCTCGTTTCAGATGTTCGACGATCCGATGGTCATGGGGCCGGTGCCCGTTTTGCCGGACGATGAATACTGGGCCGTGCGCGCGGTTTACATCGAGCAGGCATTCGGGCTGTCGATGCGGGATGTCGAGCAGCGTCAAGTCGTGCAGCGCAAGGCGCTGGCGCAACTGAATGCCGACAGTGAGCTGGTGTTGTGGTGCGAGGCGGATGCCTACGATCAGTTGTTCCTGATCCGCTTGCTGGCAAGCCTGCCGGCGATGCCGCGCAGGCTCGAACTCATCGAAATCAGCCGGATGCCTGGTGTGGAGCGCTTCATCGGCATTGGCCAATTGGCGCCGGACGTACTGGCCTGGCTCTGGCCGCAACGGCGACCGCTCGGCGAAGACGCCGTGGCGCTCGCGCGCAAAGCCTGGGCGGCCTTCACTGCGCCAGACCCGCGCGACTGGGCACGTCTGGCCGCAACGCATCATACGGAACTGCCGTTGCTCGGCCCTGCGCTGGCGAGGCAGTTACAGGAACTGCCCGGTGCAGACGACGGCCTGAGCCTGACGCAGCGTTTGATCCTGCGCATCCTCGCTGATGCGGGGGAGTTGCCCGCCGGAAAAGTGTTTGGCCAACTGATGCTGCGTTACGAACCACTGCCGTATCTGGGCGACATGATGTTCCATGCGTTGCTGCGCTCGCTGATCGACGCGCCCCAGCCGTTGGTGCATGAAGAACCGGGGGATGCGTGGTCCAGGCGGGTGATTCGCATCACTGAGCTGGGCGAGCAGATTCTGCGCGGGCAGGCCAACTGGCTCGACTGCACGCCAGCAGAGCGTTGGGTGGGCGGGGTGCAGATCATCGCTGATCAGTCACCTTGGGTGGTGAGTGGGGAAGGGCAGGTGTGGCGGCGTTAATACCTCGCTTCAGCCCGGTTCTGCAGCCCGCCTCAACGTGATACGTGTCAGCTCCGACGGCACGCCCAGACGCAAGGCAAACCCCGGCCAGAGCGCCGTGCCGTTGTTGACGTAGAGCTGCATGCCATCGACGTCATAGAAGCCGGATACAAAACCTTCGTTGGCCCGGGCGATGAAGAGGTCGAGCGGGCGGATCATACCGCCGTGAGTGTGCCCCGACAGCTGCAATGCCACGCCCTGGCGGGCAGCCTGCCGGGCGTTGCGCGGCTGGTGGTCGAGCAGGATGATCGGCGTGTTCGCAGGTGCGCCGGACAGCGCCTTGCTCAGATCGGGACCGGGCAGCCCCGCACGCGGTGCACTCAAATCCGTCACGCCTGCCAGGGTCAATTGCGCGCCGTCACGTTCGATCACCGCGTGGCTATTGTTCAGGCGCTTCATGCCCATCGAAGCAAAATGCTGCATCCATGTTTCGTTGTCGAAGAAGTATTCGTGGTTGCCTGGAATCACGTACACCCCGTCGGGCGCATGCAGATCGCGCAGCGGCGCCACGTCCTTCGTGCGTGTACTGAGAGGGCCATCGATCAGGTCGCCGGTGATCACGATCAGGTTCACCCCGAGCGTGTTCGAACGGTTGACCACCTCCCGCGCCCACGGCTCATCGAACAGCCGACTGATGTGCATGTCTGTCAACTGCAATACGGTGTAGCCGTCGAACTGCGCAGGCAGGTTTTTGATCGCGACCTCGATGTCCTTGACCGGCGGCACGCGCATCGCTTGATGCACGCCGATAGCGGCCAGCACCAGTGCGGCAGTGCCAGCGGCGTATCGGGCCGCAGCGGGGATGGTCAGCCAGCGCTGTCGAATCAGCATCGTCAGCAACGTGCCCAGATCCAGGACGATATGCAGCACCGCCAGCAACAGGATCGCACCGAATGCCCAGTTGAACAGCACCACCACGGCGCGTGGAAACTCCGGAGAGAACACACTGCCGGACGAGAACCGCGAATACAGGTGGTACTGCGAGGCGAGCAGCAGCAACAGCGCGCTGGCCAACCTCGCAGGCAGTGGCCAGGGCATCGGCCAGATGTATCGAACGATCACGTAGAGACACGGGCTGCTGAACATTAGGTGGAACATCAGTTGGCTCCTGTGAGCTGGGTTGCCTAGGCCTTATGGTTGATGGATCGCCTCACGAATCTCCGTCACCACGTACCGCGATGAACCCAACACCGCACAGGCCAGAACGCCGGAAAATTCCAGGCTGCGTACTGCAGACTTCGAACGCGCGGGCTCGTTCAGCGATCGGGCCAGCGTGAAGCCAATCAGCATCTCCCGCCAGATACCGCTGTGGGTGAACACTATCTGGCCCTTGGGTTGTGAAAACAGTCGGGAGACAGGGCGTTCGCCCCGTTTGGGCTGAACGGCAAAGCGAATGTTGAACGTGGCAGGAGAGGGTGGCACATCGAATGTCCGGTGTTCGGTCTGGCTGAGAGGTGCCTTCATTGGCTCCGTCCGATCCATCGGGACGTCCCTGAGCGTGCGGGGGGTATTGAAAAAGCGTTATAGCGGACTGCCACACGCATTTGCGATCCCTTTCGGGCAGGTGAGTGAATCGGCCAGTCAGGCAGGTGCTTGAACACCTGATTCAGCGCCTTCAATAGCGCGGTTGAAACATGCCTGTTTCTGGCCGAGGGTACTCGTTTCTCTATTTCAACGGCACATAAATATCTGTTTGCCATTGGTCCAGCGGCGTCTCGGGATAGACGCTCAGGTAATGGAAAAACAGCGGATGATCACGAAGCTCCTCAGCGCTGGCGGGTAACCAGTCGCGGTAGATCGGGTAGATGCTTTCGCCGATGTAATCCGGTGAGCCGACATGGCGAACCACGGCGCAGCGGCCCGCGGGGATGACCAACTCGCCCACGCCAAACGCATTGGGTGCTACGTCTTCGCTGATCTCGCCACATATCGCAAAACGGAAATCCTCGGCGGGCGTGGTGTCGGGGTTGTCGTAAGGCATGCCGAACGTGCGGCTCGTCACCACCGGCGATTGCCCGCTCTGCATGCGCCACTGGCGAAAGCGCTCGACACTCTCATTGATTCGCCCCGGTGCCCCGCGATGCTCAAGCGCGGCGAAGCGGGTTGCGGTAAATGTCACGATACGCACCTGCATGGTGATACTCCTGGAAAAGTGGGGGACAACGAACGCCGCATTCCAGACCTGCCAGTTCGGCGCCCTGGCGAACACACTCGGCGCCACGCCGAACGCGCGCTTGAAGGCCCTTGAAAAGGCTTCGGGGCTTTCGAAACCGGCGCTCAGCGCGGTTTCCAGCACGGACTGTCCCGGCCGTTCGACCAACCGATGCGCCGCACGCCTAAGCCTCATCAAATGCACATACTGCGACACCGGCACCCCGACATACGCCGAGAACTGGCGATGAAAATGAAACGTCGAAAAGTTCGCGATCCGGCTCAATGTGCTCACCGACAGATCGCCTTCAAGGTGCGTATCGATGTAGGCGAGCACGGCCTCGAAGCGCTTGCCGTAAGTGGGGTTGTGCAGGACGTCGGACACCGGGTGAAAACTCCTGAAGATGCGGTGAGCGGTAGCATCCCGTGTTTCGCAGGCGGGATGCCTAGCCGAATTTGCTGCGTTGACGCTGTTTCCGCCCTCCCGTCTAGGGCCATGTAGGAAACATCCCGACATTAGGTAATACCCCTCCTGTTCTTGGCTTGCCCTCTGGCATTGCCCAGCAAAATCACTGACTGTTCGCAACGATACTCTGCGCATGGACGCGCCGGGCCTTTCCATTGCCACGGATGTCAACCATGCATAACGCGCCGCCGCTGTTCTTCGACCACTCCCGCCACACCCTCTGGGTCTGCAGCCTCGAAGCCACCCTCGACGTCCTGACTTTCACCGGCACCGAGCGCCTGAGCGAGCCGTTCACCTACCAGATCGAATTCACCTCGTCAGATCAGGACATCGCCGCCGAGCGCGTGCTCAACCGTCAGGCCCGTTTCAGCCTGCACGCCGTGCCCGACCCGCTGGACAAGCCGTTCCCCGGCTTTCCGGAGCCCGAGATCAAACCACTGCGCACCGTGAACGGCGTCATCACCGGCTTTCGGCGTCTGTCCGGCTCCCACGACGAAGCGCGCTACGCCGTGACCCTGCAACCGCGTCTGGCCCGGCTGGCGCGTGGCAGACAAACCCGTATTTATCAGCACAAATCCGTGCCCGAAATCGTCGATCACGTCCTGCGCAGCCGCCACGACATGCTCGGTCAGGATTTCTGGTTCAACACCGTGCGCGAGTACCCGCAACGCTTGCAGGTCATGCAGTACGACGAAAGCGACCTGGCCTTCATCGCCCGCCTGCTGGCCGAGGTCGGCATCTGGTACCGCTTCGTCAGCGATGACCGACTGGGCATCGACGTGGTGGAATTCCACGACGACCAGCGCCACTACCGCTGGCCCCGCACCCCATTGCCATGCCGCCCTCCGTCGGGCCTGAGCGGTGGCACTCAGGATGCCGTGTGGAACCTGCAAGCCCGCCACGAAGTGGTCGAGAAGAACATCCATTTCCGTGCCTACGACCCACGCAACGCCCGTGTCGGACTCGACGACAACGTCGACCAGACCCGCGGCGCGCGCACCACCTACGGCGAGGCCTATCACTACGCCGAGCCCTACACCGAACTCGGCGACAAACTGGATCAGGACGAAGACCTGCAAAGCGAAAGCGGCTTCTTCTACGCCCGCCTGCGCCACGAACGCTACCTCAACGCCCAGACCGGCCTGAGCGGCACCAGCAACTGCGCCACCCTTCATCTGGCGCAAGTGCTGGACATCACCGGCGGCGCACCGCAGGCCTTCAAACCGGGCGCGGTCATCACCGGCCTGACCTTGCACGCCGCCCGCGATTCAAGCCTGCAAACCACCTTCGACGCCATGCCCTACGCCGAGCGCGTCTGCTTCCGACCGCCGTTGCAGCCCAAACCGCGCATCGCCGGAACACTGCCTGCCCGCGTCACCAGCAACCGCGCCAACGACCCCTACAGCCACATCGACAGGGAAGGCCGCTACAAGGTCAACTTCCTGTTCGACCGCGACGACTGGAAACAGGGCGAAGAAAGCCTCTGGCTGCGCCTGGCCCGACCTTACGCGGGCGACACCCACGGCCTGCACCTGCCGCTGATCTGCGGCACCGAAGTGGCCATCGCCTTCGAACAAGGCGACCCCGACCGCCCCTACATCGCCCATGCCCTGCACGACGACCAACACCCCGACCACGTGACCCTGGCGCGGCTTGACTACAGACGCAACGTGCTGCGCACCCCGGCCAACAACAAACTGCGCATGGAGGATGAGCGCGGGCAGGAGCATGTGAAGCTCAGCACCGAGCACAGCGGGAAAAGCCAGTTGAACCTGGGGCATCTGGTGGATGCGCAGAAGAAAAAGCGCGGGGAAGGGTTTGAGCTGAGGACCGATGGCTGGGGGGCGATTCGGGGTGGGAAGGGGTTGTTTATTACCGCCGACCGCCAGCCGAAAGCGCAGGGTGATGTGCTCAGCATGAACGCCGCGCTGGCGCAGTTGGAAGATGCACTGCAACTGGTGCAGGCATTGGCGCAAAGTGCTGCGGTGTCGGGGGCCTTGCCCGCCGATGCGGCTGAGCAAAAGCGCCTGAAAGCCGCGTTGTCCGGCCTCGACAAGGTCGGGCTGCTGGCATCGGCGCCGGAAGGCATGGCGCTGACCTCCGGGACGAACCTGCAAGTGTCGGCCGCGCAAAATCTTGCGGTCACCGCGGCCGAGAGCGCCGACGTGAGTGTCTTCAAACGCTTCAGCGTCGCGGCGGGCGAGGCTATCAGCCTGTACGCCCATCGGCTGGGGTTGAAGCTGCTGGCGGCCAGAGGCCCGGTGCGGGTCGAGGCGCAGAGTGACGCCATGACCCTTCGCTCCAAGGCCGAGCTAAGCCTGGAAAGTGTTGACGGTGAAATTGTCCTCAATGCGAAGAACGGCATCACCCTGGTCAGTGGCAGCGCCTACCTCAAGATCGCCAACGGCAGCGTCGAAATCGGCTGCCCCAACCGCATCAACCTGAAGAATGATCGGATCACCTGGGGCGGCGCGTCCTCACTGGACAAGGCCCTGCAACCGTGGAAACAGGAAGACCCTGAGTTCCTGTACCCGATGAAGGGTGGCTTTCGCATGGTCGACAAGGACAGCGGAAAACCCGCGCCCTACATTCCTTACCGCATGACCCTGGCCGACGGCAGCACCGTGCAGGGCGTCACCGACAGCGAAGGCCTGACCGAGCGCGCCTACGGCTACGGCGCCGATCGGATCACTCTGGAAGAAACCGGTGTGAAGCTGGACCCTGAAGCACGCGAAGAGGAGGAAGAGGAAGAAGAACTGGAAGAGGGCATCACCCTGCGTCTGGGCCTGTTCTTCGATGGCACCGGCAACAACATGGCCAACGCGGCAGCCACCGAACAGTGTCGGCGGGAGGACCTGGAGATCTACGACGCCCGGGATCTGGAAAGCATCCAGTCGGTCTGCAACAAATACGGCTTCGATGGGTTTACCGGGAGCGCGTTTGCGCAGGCGCCGGATAACAGCTACGGGAATGCGCCGAGTAATGTGGTGTATTTGCATCAGCTGTATCCGGATAACGCCGTAACACCACTTAAAAAGAGTGCGGATATCGGCTTTGTCTCTGTCTATGTAGAGGGCATTGGTACGCGGAGTGGTGGCAAAGATGCCACGGTGATTGGTCAAGGCTTAGGACGAGGTGAAACTGGTGTTGTAGCTAGAGTGGCGCAAGCTCCGGGGTTGCTTGAACGACAGCTAGATATTTTCCAGAAGACAAATTCCGGAAAACCAGTCAGGGATATCCAAATTGATATTTTTGGATTTAGCCGTGGTGCCGCCGCCGCCCGCCATTGCGCCAACGAATTCCTCAAGCCGGGCTGCGGGATTTTCAAAGAATTACTTCAGCCTGGGCGCTTTGGGTTGGTGAACAGTTTTGATCCAGCGGTGGGTGTGAAGCTCAACCTGATCGGTTTGTTCGACACTGTGGCGGCCATCTCTTCGCCTGAGCGTGGCGACTGGAGTCCGGCCAACAACGACAACAACGGTGTCAACCTGTACTTGCCTCCCCGCTGTGCCCGCGAAGTGATTCAGTTGGGGGCCCGGGATGAGTGCAGGCTCAATTTCGCACTGAATGGCGTACTGAGTCATCACCTGCAAATCAGCCTTCCCGGCGTGCATTCGGACATTGGCGGAGGCTACCTGCCTAATGCTCGGGAGCGCCTATGGCTGGTCGAGCCCAAACGAATCGAGGTCGCAGCGGGCCGCTCGTTGGAGTCACATCCGCAATGGCAGGCCATGGTCGCGCAAGCGGAGGCGTTGCGCGCCAGCGGCCTGAATGGCGACGGACACATCGAAGCCAAAGCCTGGGCGGCTGCTCAGGCTCATTACCGCAGGGATGGCAACGACACGCAGGCTTACTGGCTCACCGTAACGCTGGAGCGAAGCGTTCGTGGGGAACTGGCGCTGGTGGCGTTGCGCGTGATGCGCGAATTGGGCGTTCGCCATGGTGTGCCGTTCAAGACGCTGGATGATCGTCCGCAATGGAAGTTGCCCACCGATCTGGCGCCTGTTGCTGACCACATCGTCGAGCAGGTGCTGGCAGGCTCTTCTGTCGTGCTTGATCCCGATCAAGAGCGATTGCTGCGTTCGCGTTACATCCACCAGTCGGCGCACTGGACACCGACCAAGGGCGTGATGCTTGCCAAACCTGCACCGGATAACCGCCGCAACGTGTACCCCGATCAGCCGCAAAAGGGGTATCCGCAATGAAACGACTGATGTTTCTAGTTGGGCTGCTGATCAGCCTCTGCGCCTGTGCCAGTGGTCCACAACCGATACCGCCTCCCAAGCTGCCTTATTACGCGTGGTATGTGGGATTGGCTGCGCCTAAGCACATGGAGGTCTGGGTCGAGACAGTGGATGTGATCGACCAGCGAGGGCTGCCGTTTTTCCATGTTTTCGGAGGTGTTGCAAGTTATACCGGGCAGGTGGAGGGATGGCACGAGGGTGGAGGGAAGACAATGCCGGTGAACAATGTCGATCTACCTGAACGTCTTTTTCTGCGCTGGCAATCTCTGGTTGAACCGCAAGCCTACAAGATTCGTATCCCGATACCCCAATGGGTGCGTGACGAGATGGTCAAGCCCGAGCGCGTGTTTTGCACTGGTTCTAAAAAATGGAAAGACGACTATCGGGACATCATCAGCTTAGGTATGGCACCGGGTGGAATTGTAAAAGTATGGGTCGGAGGAGCCTGTTTAAAAGATAAGGAAGTAGGCCGCTACCAAGCCGAAATCGAACCCCGCGGCCCATACCTCGGTAAGAGCGAAGGCAAGTACGTGCCTCTGGAACCTGAAAACAAGGCCTACGTTGAGCAATTCGGAGTTCCCTATGGCAGTTGGTAAGCATTGCTCAGCGATCCCGTTGTGCCGGTCAGCCGCAGAGGAGATGTCCGCAATGAACACGGTGGCCGCCATCTCTTCGCCTGAGCGGGGAGACTGGAGTCCGGCCAACAACGACAACAACGGTGTCAACCTGTACTTGCCTCCCCGCTGTGCCCGCGAAGTGATTCAGTTGGGGGCCCGGGACGAGTGCAGGCTCAATTTCGCACTGAATGGCGTACTGAGTCATCACCTGCAAATCAGCCTCCCCGGCGTGCATTCGGACATTGGCGGAGGCTACCTGCCTAATGCTCGGGAGCGTCTGTGGCTGGTCGAGCCCAAACGGATCGAGGTCGCAGCGGGCCGCTCATTGGAGTCGCATCCGCAATGGCTGGCCATGGTCGTGCAAGCGGATGCGCTGCGCGCCAGCGGGCTGAATGGTGACGGAAACATCGAAGCCAAAGCCTGGGCGGCTGCCCAGGTCCATCACCCAAGGGATGGCAACGACACGCAGGCCTACTGGCTGACCGTGACGCTGGAGCGAAGCGTTCGTGGGGAACTGGCGCTGGTGGCGTTGCGCGTGATGCGCGAATTGGGCGTGCGCCATGGTGTGCCGTTCAAGACGCTGGATGATCGTCCGCAATGGAAACTGCCCACCGATCTGGCGCCTGTTGCTGACCACATCGTCGAGCAGGTGCTGGCAGGCTCTTCTGTCGTGCTTGATCCCGATCAAGAGCGGCTGCTGCGTTCGCGTTACATCCACCAGTCGGCTCACTGGACACCGACCAAGGGTGTGATGCTTGCCAAACCTGCACCGGATAACCGCCGCAATGTGTACCCCGATCAGCCGCAAAAGGGGTACCCGCAATGAAACGACTGATGCTTCTGGTTGGATTGCTGATCAGCCTCTGCGCCTGTGCCAGAGGTCCACAACCGATACCGCCTCCCAAGCTGCCTTATTACGCGTGGTATGTGGGATTGGCTGCGCCCAAGCACATGGAGGTCTGGGTCGAGACAGTGGATGCGATCGACCAGCGAGGATTGCCGTTTTTCCATGTGACCGGAGGGGTTGCGAGCTATACGGGTAGCGTTGAGGGCTGGCACAACGGAGTATCAGGTGGGATGCCCATCAACAACGTCGATCTCCCAGAACGTCTGTTTCTGCGCTGGCAGTCGCTGGTGGAGCCGCAAGCTTACAAGCTTCGTATTGATATTCCTCAATGGGTGCGAGACGAGATGGTCAAGCCCGAGCGCGTGTTCTGTAAGGGTGCCAAGGAATGGATCGATGACTATCGGGATTCCATCACCTTGGGCATGGCACCAGGGGGGATTGTAAAAGTGTGGGTGGGCGGCGCTTGCCTTGGCTATACGGAAATCGGCCGCTACCAAGCCGAAATCGAATCCCGCGGCCCATACCTCGGTAAGAGCGAAGGCAAGTACGTGCCTCTGGAACCCGAAAACAAGGCCTACGTCGAGCAATTCGGAATTCCTTATGGCAGTTGGTAAGCGTAGCTCAGCGACCCCGCTGCGCCGGTCAGCCGCAGAGACGATATCCGCAATGAACACGGTGGCCGCCATCTCTTCGCCTGAACGCAGCGACTGGAGTCCGGCCAACAGCGACAACGACGGCGTCAACCTGTACTTGCCTCCTCGCTGTGCCCGCGAAGTGATTCAGTTGGGGGCCCGGGACGAGTGCAGGCTCAATTTCGCGCTGAACGGCTTGCTGAGTCATCACCTGCAAATCAGCCTCCCCGGCGTGCATTCGGACATTGGCGGGGGCTACCTGCCTAATGCTCGGGAGCGTCTGTGGCTGGTCGAACCCAAACGGATCGAGGTCGCAGTGGGCCGCGAGTTGGAGTCGCATCCGCAGTGGCTGGCCATGGTCGCGCAAGCGGAGGCGTTGCGCGCCAGCGGGCTGAATGGTGACGGAAACATTGAGGCCAAAGCCTGGGCGGCTGCTCAGGCTCATCACCGAAGGGATGGCAACGACACGCAGGCCTACTGGCTCACCGTAACGCTGGAGCGAAGCGTTCGTGGGGAACTCGCTCTGGTCGTGTTGCGCGTAATGCGCGAGCTGGGCGTGCGCCATGGTGTGCCTTTTGACGAGATCAGCGACAGCGATCAGCGCTTCAAGCTGCCCTCCGATCTGGCGCCTGTCGCTGACCACATCATCGAGCAGGTGCTGGCGGGTTCTTCGGTCGTTCTGGATCCCAATCAAGAACGACTGCTGCGCTCGCGCTACATCCACCAGTCGGCTCACTGGACACCGGCCAAGGGTGTGATGCTTGCCAAACCTGCACCGGATAACCGCCGCAACGTGTACCCCGATCAGCCGCAAAAGGGGTATCCGCAATGAAACGACTGATGCTTCTAGTTGGGCTGCTGATCAGCCTCTGCGCCTGTGCCAGTGGTCCACAACCGATACCGCCTCCCAAGCTGCCTTATTACGCGTGGTATGTGGGATTGGCTGCGCCCAAGCACATGGAGGTGTGGGTCGAGACAGTGGATGTGATCGACCAGCGAGGGCTGCCGTTTTTCCATGTGACCGGAGGGGTTGCGAGCTATACGGGTAGCGCTAAGGGCTGGCACAACGGAGTGTCGGGTGGAATGCCCATCAACAACGTCGATCTCCCTGAACGTCTTTTTCTGCGCTGGCAGTCGCTGGTTGAACCGCAAGCTTACAAGCTTCGTATTCATATCCCTCAATGGGTGCGAGACGAAATGGTGAAACCGGAGAGAGTGTATTGCCAAGGAGCGAAGGAGTGGATCGATGATTATCGAAAGGTGATTTCACTGGGCATGGCGCCGGGGGGCATCATTAAGGTGTGGCTGGGGGGACCCTGTCTGGCCTTCAAGGAAATCGGCCGCTACCAGGCCGAAATCGAAACCCGTGGCCCGTACCTGAACAACAAGGGCGAGTACTACCGTGCCCCCACGCCGGAAGCCAAGGCATGGATCGAGAAAAATGGAATTCCCTATGGCATTTGGTAAGCGTTGCTCAGCGATCCAGATGCACCGGTCAGCCGCAGCACGGTGGCCGCCATAGAAATCAACAGGTGATAGGTATTCATGGCTGCACCCAAGAGAAATTCCATCATCTGATCAGACGATGAACTGCAAAGATCCCGTTTTGAGCCGCCAACACTGTCATCTATTCAGTGTTTCGACTGTCTTTCGTACCCTTTTTGATACGTCTCGGCAACCATCCCGATACAAACACGATAAACCCTGCAAACCCCGCCCCATAAGGCTTTTCCGAGTGTAAATAGTCTGCAAAGTCGGTCTTTACAACTTGTTGTTGCCCTTCTTGCGCGGCTAAATGTTTTGGCGGCGCGCTGATGTTTCCGACCCTGGAATTTTTTCGCCTGCTGCACGGTCCATTAGCGGCATATGGTCATTTAGCCACTACGCTGATCTCTGATGCAGCTCGTGCTGGCCGTTGCACCCTGTCCCTAGTCCACACAGAAGTTTCCAATGACCCAGAATTCAGCAACCCGTTCTCGCAAGCGCATTGTCGTTGCGCTCCTGATCGTTGCAGCCATTGGCGCTGTTGTGGTGTACCTCAAGCACACGCCTGCGTCGGCCCCCGGTGCCGGTGCCGGTGCCGAGAATCCTGCGCTCGCGGCACCCGGCGGGCGGCATGGCGGGCCGGGCATGATGATGGATGCCGGGGCGCCGGTCAGCGTGGCGGTGGGCACAGCGGGCACGGCGGACGTGCCGGTGATTCAGCAGGCGCTGGGCACCGTGATTCCAAATTACTCGGTGACGGTCACCAGCCGGGTCGACGGTGAGTTGATGGCGGTGTATTTCACCGAAGGCCAGTACGTGAAGAAGGGCCAATTGCTGGCGCAGATCGACCCTCGCGCCTATCAGGCGACGCTGGATCAGTATCAGGGCGATCTGGCGCAGAATCAGGCGCTGCTCAAGAGCGCGCAACTGACCGCCGAGCGTTATAAACGACTGTTCGCCAAGGACTCCCTCGCCAAACAGGATCTGGACACGCAGATCGCCACCGTCGGCCAATATGCGGGTGCGGTGAAGGCCGATCAGGGCCAGATCGACGCCGCCAAACTCAATCTGCTCTACGCCAGGATCGTCTCGCCGATTGATGGCTATGTCGGCCTGCGTCTGGTGGATCCGGGCAACATCGTGTCGTCCAGCAGCACCACCGGCATCGTCACGGTGACCCAGACCAACCCCATCGCCGTGACCTTCAGCCTGCCCCAAGCGCAACTGGCTTCGTTGCTGCCCAAGGTGCGCAAGGGTGAAGCCCTGAACGTGCAGGCGCTGGACCAGTTGGGCACCACGCCGCTGGCCACAGGCACACTGAAATTCATCAGCAACGAGATCGACACGGCCACCGGCAGCATCAAGTTGAAAGCGCAGTTCGATAACCCGGACGAGAAGCTGTACCCCAACCAGTTCGTCAACGTGAAGCTGACCACCGACACCCTGCGCAACGCCGTTGTCGTGCCGTCGGCTGCGGTGCAACTGAGCAGCGACGGCGAGTTTTTGTACGTGGTGAAAGATGGCAAGGCCACGCGCCGCACGATCAAGACCGGCCCGGTGATGGGCGATCAGACCGTCATCAGCCAAGGCGTAGCCCAAGGCGAGCAGGTGGTCACGCGGGGCATCGATCACTTGCGTGAAGGCAGCAAGGTCGAGGTCGAGAAACCAGCGACTGAGACAACGGCCAAAACTGCCAAGCCTGCAAAGGGTGCTGTCGCCCCATGAATCCATCGCGACTGTTTATCCAGCGTCCGGTAGCCACCGTGTTGTTGATGCTGGCGGTGATGTTGGCCGGTATTTTCGCCTATCGCTTGCTGGCGACCTCGGCGCTGCCGGAAGTGGACTACCCGACCATTCAGGTCAGCACCTTGTATCCGGGCGCCAGTTCCAGTGTGCTGGCCTCGGCGGTCACCGCCCCGCTTGAACGTCAGTTGGGGCAGATGGCGGGCTTGTCGCAGATGTACTCGACCAGTTCGGCGGGAGCTTCGGTGATCACCCTGAAGTTCTCGCTGGACTTGTCGCTGGACGTGGCCGAGCAGGAAGTGCAGGCCGCCATCAATGCCGCCGACAGCTTGCTGCCCACCGACTTGCCCAACCCGCCGACCTACAAAAAGGTCAACCCGGCGGACACCGCCGTGCTCACGCTGGCGGCGACGTCTGACAGTCTGCCGCTCACTCGCGTACAAGACCTGATCAACACTCGCGTGGCGCTCAAGCTGTCGCAGATTTCCGGCGTGGGCATGGTCAGTCTGGCGGGCGGTCAGCAGCCTGCGGTGAAGATCGAGGTCAACCCCACCAGCCTCGCGGCCCACGGCCTGACGCTGGAAGACGTCTACAGCAAGGTCAACGCCGCCAACGTCAACGGCTCCAAAGGCGGCTTCGACGGCCCGTCCCATTCGATCACCATCGACGCCAACGACCAGTTGCGCGATGCCGTGGAATACGGCGAACTGGTGCTGGCCTACGAGAACGGCGCGGCCTTGCGCCTGAAGGACGTGGCGACCACCGCCGAAGCCCCGCAGGACCAGTACCTGGGCGCCAGCGCCAATGGCAAACCGGCGATTGTGATTGCCGTGCAACGCCAGCCCGGCGCCAACGTTATCGAAGTGGTCGACAGCATCAAGGCCAAGCTGGCGACCCTGCAATCGGCCTTGCCGGATTCGGTGAAACTCACCGTCATCAGCGACCGCACCCAGACCATTCGTGCGTCGATCAAGGACGTGCAGATCGAACTGCTGCTGTCCATCGGTCTGGTGGTCCTGGTGACGTTCGCCTTCCTCGGTAACTTCACCGCCACACTGATTCCGAGCCTCGCCGTGCCGCTGTCGCTGATCGGCACCTTTGGAGTGATGTACCTGGCCGGGTTCAGCATCAACAACCTGACGCTGATGGCGTTGACCATCGCCACCGGCTTCGTGATCGACGACGCCATCGTCGTGGTGGAGAACATCTCGCGGCATCTGGAGGAGGGCGAAGAGCCGATGGCCGCAGCCTTCAAAGGCTCGCAGGAAATCGGCTTCACCATCATCTCCCTGACGTTCTCGCTAATCGCTGTACTCATCCCGCTCCTGTTCATGGGCGATGTCGTGGGGCGGCTGTTTCGCGAGTTCGCCATCACCTTGGCCGTGGCGATTCTGGTGTCGATGATTGTCTCGCTGACCCTGACGCCGATGCTCTGCGGCCATTTGCTGCGCCATGTGCCGGAAGAGGGGAAAGGACGTTTTGCGACCTGGGGTGATCGTCAGTACCAGAAGGTGCTCGATGGCTATGATCGGGGGCTGGTCTGGGTGCTGGATCATCAAAAACTGACCCTGCTGATCGCCGTCGGCACCGTCGCCCTGACCGGTTTTCTCTATCTGGTCGTGCCCAAAGGCTTCTTCCCGACGCAAGACACCGGGCTGATTCAAGGCTTCACCCGCGCCTCGCAGGACGTGTCGTTCACAGAGATGGCGCGCCGTCAGCAGGCGATGGTGGACGTGGTGCGTCAAGACCCGGCGGTAGAGTCGGTGTCGTCAACCATCGGCGTCGATGGCAACAACGACTCGCTGAACAATGGCCGTTTGCAGATCGAACTCAAGGGCTTTGAAGAACGCAATGAAACCGCCAGCCAGGTCATCACCCGGTTGGAAAAATCTGCCAGCGCGGTGGCGGGCATTCGCCTGAATCTGGTGTCGTCCCAAGACCTGACCGTCGACGACCAACTGACCCCCAGCCAGTACCAATTCACCCTCGACGACTCGGAAAGCGCCAACCTGTCGGCGCTGATTCCCAAGTTGATGGAGAAGCTGCAAAACCGTCCGGAAATGCGCGATGTCATCGACAATCTGCAAGATCAGGGGCTGGTGGCTTACGTCGAACTGGATCGCGCAGCGGCCATGCGTTACGGCATCAGCGCCTCGGACGTAGACACCGCGTTGTACAACGCCTTCGGCCAGCGGTTGATTTCCACCATCTTTACCCAGTCCAACCAGTACCGCGTGGTGCTGCAAGTGCCGGGGCATTTCCAACAGTCGCTGGCGGCGTTCGACAATATCTATCTGGCGTCGGCGAGCAGTACCAACGGCAGCAACAGCAGCACCACGACCACATCCAGCACCTCCAGCTCGACCACCAGCAGCACCACAACGACTGCCACGCAGATGGTGCGCCTGACCGACATCGCCAAGGTCGGCCAGCGCACCGGTTCGCTGTCCCTCAGCCGTCTGGATCAGTTCCCGGCGGTCACGGTGTCGTTCAACCTGGCGGACGGTTATTCGCTGGAGCAGGCGCAGCAGGCGATCAGTCAGGTCATGGCCGACCTCAATGCGCCGAGCAGCATCACCCTGCGCTATCAGGGTGCAGCCGAAGCATTCCAGACCGCGACCGGCAACACGCTGTGGCTGATCCTCGCCGCGCTGGTGACGATGTACATCGTGCTGGGCATGCTGTACGAGAGCTTCATTCACCCGGTGACGATCCTTTCGACGCTGCCTTCGGCGGCCATCGGCGCGCTGTTGGCGCTGCTGCTGACCGGCACCGAATTCAGCCTGATTGCGTTGATTGGGGTGATTCTGTTGATCGGCATCGTCAAGAAGAACGCGATCATGATGATCGACTTCGCCCTGGAAGGCCGACAGCACCAGCGCCTGAATGCCCGCGAGGCGATTCATCGGGCGGCGCTGCTGCGTCTACGACCGATTCTGATGACCACGCTGGCAGCGTTGTTCGGTGCCTTGCCGCTGATGTTGGCGACGGGCGCGGGTGCTGAACTGCGCAGGCCGCTGGGTTTGGTGATCGTTGGCGGGCTGTTGCTGAGCCAGGTCCTCACGCTGTTCACCACGCCGGTGATTTACCTGTTGTTCGATCGCCTGTCTGAACGCGCCAAAGCCCGTTTCACTCGTAGCAGTGCGCGCACGAATCGAGGCGAGGCATGAACCTTTCGCGGTTGTTCATTCGGCGCCCGGTGGCGACCCTGCTGCTGAGCCTGAGCATCACCCTGGCGGGGATTCTCGGCTACAAGCTGCTGCCCGTGGCGCCGCTGCCCCAGGTGGATTTCCCGACGATCATGGTCAGTGCTTCGCTGCCCGGCGCCAGCCCGGAAACCATGGCCGCGACCGTCGCCACGCCACTGGAGCGCAGCCTGGGGCAAATCGCCGGGATCACCGAAATGACGTCCACCAGCAGCCAGGGCTCGACGACCCTGATCCTGCAATTCGAGCTGGATCGCGACATCAACGGCGCCGCTCGCGATGTGCAGGCAGCGATCAACGCCTCCCGCGCCTTGTTGCCCAGTTCGATGCCGTCGCTGCCCACCTATCGCAAGGCCAACCCGTCTGAAGCGCCGGTATTGATGCTGGCCCTGACCTCCTCGACCCGCAGCCCCGGCGAGCTGTATGACCTGGCCTACAGCAAGTTGCAGCAGAAGGTCGCGCAGGTGAATGGCGTTGGCGAAGTGTCGGTGCGCGGCGGTGCATTGCCTGCGGTGCGCATCGATGTGCAGCCCAACCTGCTCAACCACGCCGGGATTTCGCTGGAAACCGTTCGCGAGGCGATCAACAAAGCCACGCAGGCCAAGCCCAAAGGCATTCTGCAAGGGGCAGGGCATAGCTGGGTCATCGACGCCAACGATCAGATCGACAAGGCCAAGGATTATCAGGGCCTGGTCATCACCTACCAGAACGGCAGCGCCATTCGCCTGCGCGATGTGGCCAACGTCTATGACTCGGTGGAGGACACCTTCGTCGGCGGTTACTACAACGGACAGCCGTCGGTGACCCTGGGCGTGACCCGTCAGGCGGGCGCCAACATGTTGCAGACCATCGACAGCATCAAGGCGCTGCTCCCGGAATTGCAGCGCGAGATCCCGGCCGACGTGCAACTGATCAGCGTGATCGACCGCGGCCCGACCGTGCGTTCTTCGTTGCACGACACTGAAGAAACCCTGCTGATCGCCACGTTGCTGGTGATCGCCGTGGTCTTCGTCTTCCTGCGCAACGTGCGTGCCACGCTGATTCCGGCGGTGGTGTTGCCGGTATCGCTGATCGGCACGTGTTCGATCATGTACCTGATGGGCTACAGCCTCGACAACCTGTCGCTGATGGCGCTGATCATCTGCACCGGGTTCGTGGTGGACGACGCCATCGTGGTGCTGGAGAACATCGCCCGCTATCAGGAAAGGGGCATGCGCCCGTTGCGTGCGGCATTGATGGGCACTCGCGAGGTGGGCTTTACGGTGCTGTCGATGACCCTGTCGTTGGTGGCGGTGTTCATCCCGATTTTGTTGATGGGCAGCATTGTCGGGCGTCTGTTCCGCGAGTTCGCGGTGACCCTGAGTATCGCGCTGGGGCTGTCGATGATCGTATCGCTGAGCCTGACGCCGGTGCTGTGCGTGATGCTGTTGCGTCAGTCCGATCACAACGACCGCGACCCGCGTTTGTATCGCTGGATCGAGACCGGTCTGGCGAAGATGCAGGGCGCCTATCTGGCGGCGCTGGCGTGGGTGATGCGTCATCGGCTGTTGACCCTGTTCAGCCTGCTGCTGACCGTGGTGTTCAACGTTTACCTGTACGTCACGGTGCCGAAAGGCTTCTTCCCGGCGCAGGACACCGGGGTGTTGATGGGCGCCGTGCGGGCTGACCAGAACATCTCCTTTCAGGCGCTCAAGCCGCACCTGATGCAGATCGCTCACGACCTGGCCGCTGACCCTGACGTCGAAGCGGTAATGTCCTCCACCGGCAGCGGTAGGGCGGGCTCGCGCAATACCGGTGATTTCTTCATTCGGCTTAAGGACTACACCCAACGCACCAGCAGTGCGGCGGCCATCGCCAACCGGCTGACCCGACAGAACAACAAAGTGGCCGGGATTCAGGTGTTCTTGATGCCTGCTGAAGACATTCGCGTTGGAGGTCGTAGCGCCAACGCGACCTATCAGTTCAGCTTGCAGGCGGACGATCTGGATGTGCTGCGCACCTGGGAGCCGAAGGTCGAAGCGGCCCTGCGCGCATTGCCGGAACTGACCGGTATCGACTCGGACTCGCAAACCGGTGGCCAGGAAATGAAACTGCACATCGACCGCGCAGCCGCCAGCCGTCTGGGCGTCAGTGTGAGCGACATCGACAACCTGCTGAACAACGCCTACAGCCAGCGCCAGGTCGCGACGCTGTACAAGACCCTCAACCAGTATCACGTGGTCATGGGCCTGGACCCGGTCTACACCAGCGACGCGACCATGCTCGAACGCATGTACGTGATCAACAGCGACAACCAGCAAGTGCCGCTGACCGCCTTCGCCACCTTCGCCCCGGACAACGCGCCCCTGGCGGTCGCGCATCAGGGCCAGTCGGCGACCAGCACCATTGCGTTCAATTTGCAGGATGGCGTGTCGCTGGAGCAGGCCACGGCGGCGATCAACAAGGCGGTCGACAAGGTCGGCTTGCCCCGTGACGTGCAGTACGGCTTTGCCGGGACCGCGCAGGCCTATGCGGCGCTAGCGGCGAGCATGCCGTGGCTGATCGCGGCCGCGCTGTTGGCGGTGTACATCGTGCTGGGCGTGCTTTACGAGAGCTACGTGCACCCGTTGACCATCCTCTCGACCTTGCCGTCGGCGGGGGTGGGCGCACTGTTGCTGCTCAAGGCGGTGAACATGCAGCTCACGGTGATCGCCTTGATCGGCATCTTGCTGTTGATCGGCATCGTGAAAAAGAACGCGATCATGATGATCGACTTCGCGTTGATGGCCGAGCGCGACCGCAGGATGTCGCCCGAGCAGGCGATCATCGAGGCCTGCCGCATGCGCTTCAGGCCCATCATGATGACCACGCTGGCCGCGTTTTTCGGCGCCTTGCCGCTGGCGTTGGGCAGCGGTGGTGACGCCGACCTGCGCAAACCGCTGGGTGTCGCCATCGCGGGTGGGCTGCTGGTCAGCCAACTGTTGACGCTGTTCACCACGCCTGTGGTGTACCTCTATCTAGACCGCATGAGCCGTGCCTCCCGGCAGTTCTGGTACACGCGTATCCGTCGCACCCCTGTGCACGGCTGACTGAAAGGTTGAATGAATGAACGCTCCATTGCCGTCCCGCTTGTGCATCGCCGTGCTGCTCGCCAGCAGCCTGTTGACCGGCTGCATGGTCGGCCCCGACTATCACAAGCCCACCGCGCCGATCTCCACCACCTTCAAAGAGGCCGAAGGCTGGAAGGCCGCGCACCCGCAGGATGAATTGCCCAAAGGCCCGTGGTGGGAGCTGTATCAAGACCCGCAACTGAACGCACTGGTGGCGCAGGTTCAGCTCAACAACCAGAACGTCGCATTGTACGCCGCGCAGTACCAGCAGGCGCTGGCGTTGGTGCGTGAATCCCGGGCGGATCTGTTTCCAACGCTGACCGGCACGGGGTCGAGCACCCGCAGTGAGTCGGCGACCGGTTCGTCTTCGAGCAGTTCTGGAACGACGACAAGCAGCAGCGGCGGGGTGAGAAAAGAACACTCGGCCAGCCTCGACCTGAGCTGGGAAGCCGACATCTGGGGCAAGCTGCGCCGCACCAACGAACAGGACCGCGCCAGCGCCCAGGCCAGTGCCGCAGACCTGGCCAACGCCACGTTGAGCGCGCAGTCGTCGCTGGCGCAGGACTACTTCCAGATGCGCTTGCTCGACCAGCGCATCGCCCTGTACCGCGAAACCATCGCCGGGTACGAGCGCTACCTGCAAATCATCCAGAACAAGTACGACGAGCAAATCGTCTCGCGGGCTGACTTGGCCACCGGCAAGACCCAATTGCAGAGCGCTCAGGCCTCGATGCTCGACCTGCAATGGCAGCGCGCGCAGTTCGAGCACGCCATCGCTCTGTTAATTGGCAAGCCCCCAGCGGACTTCGCCGTGGCGGTCGACCCCGATTGGCGTTACCACGTGCCCGAGGTGCCGTTGGGTGTGCCGAGCCGCTTGCTGGAACGTCGCCCGGACATCGCCGCTGCCGAGCGTGAAATGGCGGCCGCCAACGCCGCTGTCGGGGTGGCGACGGCCGCCTATTATCCTGACCTGACGCTGAGTGCCAGTGGCGGTTATCAAAGCTCAACCATCAGCCACCTGTTCTCGCTGCCCAACCGTTTCTGGTCCATCGGCCCGAGCCTGACCGGCACGATTCTCGACTTCGGCGCCACCAAGGCCCAGGTCGAACAGAAGCAGCACGCTTACGACGCGAGCGTCGCCACCTACCGCCAGACCGTGCTCACGGCGTTGGGTGAGGTCGAGGACTATCTGGTGGAACTGCGCACTTTGCAGCCAGAGCTGGCAGCGCGGCGCAATTCGGCGCAATCAGCGGAGGAATCGGCGTCGGTCAGTCGTGATCAGTACGAAGCGGGCGTGATCGACTACCTGGACGTCGCGACCACTCAGGCCACCAGTTTGAGCGAGCGCCAGACCTTGCTGAGCCTGGTCGCGACTCAACTGGTGACCAGCGTGCAGTTGCAGGCCGCGTTGGGTGGGTCGTGGAGCAATCCGGCTCCATAGATGATCGTGCGCAACCCCTGTAGCCGCCCGGCCGGACTGCTACGGGGGATTGGTGTGCCCTCCGCAGTCCCGAGCATCCTTCCGAAATGTGAGAAGGTGCTTCCCGAAATCTGTGAATTATCAATTCGCGTGTGAACGCTCATGATCTGGTCCTTTGACCTTGCCCGCACAAGGGCGCATCAGGAGCTTCCCGCAATGTCTGAAGCATTGACCCGCGGTATCCACCATCTGGGCCTGGCCGTTCCCGATCTTGAGGCAACGACCGCCTTTTTTTGCAGCGCGCTGGGTTGGAAGGAAGTGGGGCGCAAACCCGAATACCCGGCTGCGTTCGTCTCGGACGGCAGCGTCACCCTGACGCTATGGCAGGTGGCCGAACCGACCCGTGCGGTCGCGTTTGACCGACGCAAGAACGTCGGCCTGCATCACCTGGCGCTGGCAGTGCCCACTCATGTCGCTTTGCAGGATCTGTTCGAACGTGTGCGTGACTATCCTGGTGTGGTCGTTGAGTTCGAACCCCAGCCGATGAGGCCTGGATCGGACGTGCTGCATTTCATCTGCGCCATCCCCGGCGGCGTGCGCGTCGAATTCGCGACCCGTGCCATCTGATCGAACAGGAGAAGTTTCGATGCCTTACGTCAACATCAAAGTCACCCGTGAGGGCACCGCCCCTGGCGCCAGTGCGACCACGCCCGAGCAGAAAAAAGCGCTGATCAAGGGGGTGAGTGAGTTGCTGTTGGAAGTGCTGGGCAAGCCGCTGGACTCAACGTTTGTGGTGATCGAAGAAGTGGATCTGGACAGTTGGGGTGTGGGCGGTGTGACAGTGCCGGAATATCGAAACCGATAGGCGCGCGCTGGAAGACACTCGGTGATTTCCGCCGTCATAGACCCAGGCGCGCAGGGCGGGATTCTGTTGGGGGCTTTTCCGGGGAGCACTATTCCGTCAGCTTCATGATCGTCTCGAAGTCCGGAAAGCCCCAGTCGGTCAGGGGGGAGAGTTGGGATAAGAAAGCGATGTGCTCGATGATTTTCACTTTCTGAAGGTGTTCGAATTTGCCAGGGCCGCCGAGGGCCATGGCGGGGACGAAGCCGTATATTTCGTCGGATTTGAGTGGGCCGAGTTTTTTCAGGGCTTTTTCAAACATGTCATCGAAGTCGTTGGATTCTCGGCTCATTAGGGCGAAAAAAGACTGTATTTCCTCGTCTAGATCGCTACCCGGTACATTTGTCCGGATGTGATATCGGGCAAGAAAGGCGGTGATCTTTAAGATGTGCCCTGTATGTTCTTGCCATAGATAGAGATCGCCGAATGCGCCTCTGGCGACGACATGATAGCTATCTGCGGAAGGGACCTTGGATTCTTCGAGCCATTCACAGACAACCTTCTGATATTCATCCGGGTCTGTCACCCAGAAAATACCGTCGCCGTAGCCGCTCCAGCCATGTTTGATCCAGTGCGAAATAAGTTGCTTGGGAAGCGTGTGCCTATACTTTTTTACCGATGAATGAGGCACTGAATTGTGCTCGAACAGTGCTCCCAAGTCGTTGAGAAATATCTGAAAGTATTCATCCATTGGAAACTCCTACTTACAACGAGTTAGCGTTGCATTGATTTTCATGGTTGTTCTTTTGGTCGCGTCAACTTGTCTTGCGGCGCTATCCAGTCCTTCAATCAGAGCGATCGCTGAACCTGCGACAGCGCCGGGCACAGCGCCAATGCCTCCCGCGAATGCGCCGATACCACCGCCAATCACGGCGCCGGTCAGCACACTGCCCACGATGATCAGCGCGGCCTGACTGACTACGTCGAGCAGTTCGCTCAGCACCTCGTCGATGTCCAGATCGGCAAAGCGCTGACGCATCATCTGTGCGGCCAGCGACAGCGCCTGATGAAACGCCATGCGCACCTGGTGGGCGCGATTGGCCGGGGAGTGCGCGGGTGGCCCGGACAAATGGGTGTGGCCGTCCGAGTGCTGATGGGTTCGGCGTGCGAGCGTGTCGGCGATCAGCCGTTGGAGTTCGAACCACGACGGGACGATGTTGCGAAAGAACACGTGGCCTCTCTGGCGCCAGCCTTGCCGGGACAAGGCGCCATTCAAGGCGTGGGGGAGAGGGCGTTACAGCGACGGCGAGGGATGTAAGGCGTGGTTGCGATCCCGGAAACGAGAGGGATTATTCCTACGGAAAAGACGTTTAGAAGGTGGTGTAAGGACGGCGCTAGTCCACAAACAATCCACGCTGTTCTACAAACACACCTTGCAGAAAGTCCGCCACCGTTCGGATGGGCAGGTCTTTCTTGTCCTGGGGACGCATCAGCAACCAGACTTCCCGCGTCGGTGGAACGCGGTCCATGGGGCATAGCCGCAAACCGGGCGTTTGACGACCAACGTAATGTGGCAACAGCGCCAGCCCCGAGCCGGATTTTGCCGCCATGGCCTGCGCCACGTGATGGCTGGCGCGAAAGGCAATACGCGCCTGCGGAAAGTGACGCACGAGCCACTGTGCATCCGTCAGGTCCGCGTTTTCTTCATTGAAACTGATGAAACTCGGTTCGCCTCCGTCTTCAACAGCCTGACAGACGGCTTCAGTGCCATAGAACCCAAACGCCAGATGCCCCAGCGCTTTGGCGATGAAATGGCCATCCAGAGGGCGGCCAATACGCACGGCGATGTCGGCCTGATGCCGCTCAAGGCTGACCGAGCGCAGGTCGGTCGCCAGATCGATATCCAGACCGGGGTACTGCGCAGGCAGCTTCGACAGTTGTTCGACCAGAAAGCCCTGCGCCAGCGCAGGCGGTGCGTTGACCCGGACCAGCCCTCGGGGCGATGCGTCAGCGCCGCCGCGCCCCAGCGTCTGAACGGCGGCTTCCATGTCGCCAGCCGCTGTCATCGTGCGTATCCCGGCAGGCGTGAGCACGTAGCCCTCCGGTCTGCGTTCGATCAGCTTTTCACCCATTGTGGATTCAAGGGACTGGATGCGTCTGGCGATGGTCGCATGGTTGACCGACAGCGCCCGCGCCGCCGCCGACAGGCTGCCATGGCGGCCTAGCGCGAGGAAAACCCTTACGTCCTGCCAGTCGATGTCTGTGCGTTTTTTATCAGCCATTGAGAGAAGATAGCGAATTTTTAACCGCTGTAAACCGCCGTAGCATCCCCTCCGAACCCACTCAAAGGTCGGCACTGGAAGGCCTCAACCGCCCCGAACAGGCCGATCCCTCATCGGAGCATTGCATCGTGAATCATGAGCAAAAAGTCGCTATCGTCACCGGCGCATCTCAAGGCCTCGGGGCTGCCATCGTTGCAGGCTATCGCAAGGCCGGTTATGGGGTGATCGCCAACTCCCGCAATATCAAACCCTCCACCGACGGTGGCATCATCGCGATCGCGGGCGACATCGCCAGCCGCGAGGTGGCGCAGCAGTTGATCGACGCCGCTCTGGAACGTTTCGGTCGGGTCGACACATTGATCAATAACGCGGGTATTTTCATCAGCAAGCCCTTCACCGAGTACACCGCCGAGGACTACGACAACGTGCTGCGCACCAACGTCGCTGGATTTTTTCACATCACTCAACTGGCGATTGAAGAAATGCTCAAGCGCCGAAACGGCCATGTCGTGCAAATCACCACGACCCTGGTGCGTCAGGCCCTGACCGCCGTGCCGTCGGGGCTGGCGTTGCTGTCCAAGGGCGGGCTGGAGGCGGTCACCCGTGGCCTGGCCATCGAGTACGCGACCCGCGGTATCCGGGTCAACGCCGTGGCGCCGGGCATCATCAAGACACCGATGCACTCTCAGGAAAACCATGAGTTCCTCAGCAGGCTGCATCCGATGGGACGCATGGGCGAAGAGCAGGACATCGTCGATGCGGTGATGTATCTGGAAAACGGCGCGTTCGTGACCGGCGAAACCCTGAACGTCGATGGTGGGCAGCACGCCGGCCGCTGGTAACGCTGCATTCAACGAAGCCCTGCGCACTTGCAGGGCTTTTTCATGTTTGGCCGATTGATGAACCCTGTTCAACAGGGCATTTCGTTTTTCCCGCTACTCGTCATGGTCAAAGTTGAATAAGTTGCCATCCAAATACGACTGTTTCTCACGTCGTAGCGCAATCCTCTCGAATGCTTGCCTAATCCTCCGAGCTTGCCGGTACACATGTGGGAAATTGCCGATTTGGGGGCTAGAGTTGATTCGTTATACCTTCACCATTCTTGACAACCACCGATGCTCTGGACGCCTGCACAAAAGTGGGCACCACGGCCTGATGGCGCGGTCACAACCAAGCCGCGCAGGCGTTGGCGGTCTGCCGAGACAGCCTTTCACGATGACCCGCCCCGATGCAGGTCACGCCCTATAACACGCAATACGACCGATGATCAGCGGGTGAACCATGGAACTACGAATCAACCAGAAGACCTATCAGGTCGATGCTGATGCGGATACGCCCTTGTTGTGGGTGATTCGCGACGACCTGGGCATGACCGGTACCAAATACGGCTGTGGCCTGGCGCAATGTGGCGCTTGCTCGGTGCTGGTCGACGGCAATGTGGTGCGCTCCTGCGTTACGCCGGTGGCCGGTGTGGTCGGGCGCGAAGTCACCACGATCGAGGCCATAGAAAACGACGACGTGGGCAAGCGTGTAGTCGCGACCTGGGTCGATCATCAAGTGGCTCAGTGCGGTTACTGCCAGTCCGGGCAGGTCATGGCGGCCACGGCCTTGCTCAAACACAACCCCAAACCGAGCGATGCACAGATCGAAGCGGCGATGGTCAACCTGTGCCGCTGCGGCACTTACAACGCGATTCACGCCGCTGTGCATGACCTCGCGAAAGGGGAAGCTTGATGAACGCCCGTCTTGATGCCATCGAACAAGCGCTGGGCCAGCGTCTGAGCGAGCCGGTCAATTTCTCCCGTCGCCGTTTTCTGACCGGCACGGCCCTTGGCGCGTTGGTGCTGGGCTTCGGGCTGCCGTTGGGGTCGTCCCGCGTGCAGGCGGCCGTCGCTGGCGCGACCACTGAGCGGGGCACACAAGTCCCGGCTTTTCTGGAAATTCGCCCGGACAACACCGTGCACTTGCGCTGCCCGTTCATCGAAGGCGGGCAGGGCACGTTCACTGCCATGGCGCAGATCGTCGGTGAGGAGCTGGACGTCGATCCGTCGCAGTTCTTCGTCGACGCGGCGCCGCCCGGCGAGGCCTATTACGTCATGGAAAACGGCATGCGCATCACCGGTGGCAGCATGTCGGTGCGCATGAGTTATCCGACCATGCGCCGTATGGGCGCGCTGGCCCGTGCGATGTTCTTGCAGGCCGGGGCAGAGAAACTCGGCGTACCGGTGAGCGAGCTGTCCACCGAGCCGGGCAAGGTGGTGCACGCGGCCTCCGGCCGTTCGATCAGCTACGGCGAATTGGCTGAGCGCGCCATGGACCTGCCGGTGCCGGACCCGGCCAGTGTGAAGTTGCGCGACCCAAGCCAGTTCCGCTGGATCGGCAAGCCGGTCAAGCGCCTCGATGCGTATGACAAGTCCACTGGCAAGGCGATGTACAGCATCGACATGAAGGTTGACGGCATGCTGCATGCAGCGGTTCAGCACGCGCCGCGTCTGGGCATGACCGTGGGTAACCTGCGCAACGAAGAGCAGGTCAAGGCCATGAAAGGCGTGCATTCGGTGCACCGTTTGCCGGGCGCCGTGGCGGTGGTCGCGCAGCGTTGGTGGCATGCCAAACGGGCGGTGGAAGCGATTCAGGTCGACTGGCAGGAAGCGCCTGCGAATTCGAGCATGCGGGTGATGCCGGCGAACTTCTCCACGGAGGCCTACGTCCAGCGTCTGGCCGCCGAAAAAGGCCCGGCCCGCGATGACGAGAAAGAAGGTGACGTTGCAAGCGTGTTCGCCAATGCCAAATCAAAGGTCGAGGCCACGTACAACAACCAGTACCTGAACCACGCGCAGCTTGAGCCGTCTTCGGCGTTGGCGCGATTCAACCCCGACGGTTCGTTGGAAGTCTGGCTGCCCAATCAGGCGCCGGATATGTTCCGCGCCGACATAGCCAAGCGCACGGGCCTTGATCCGGAGAAGATCACACTGCATTCGCCATTACTGGGCGGTTTTTTCGGGCGGCACTTTTTGTACGAATCAGCCAATCCATACCCGCAGGCCATCGCGCTGGCGAAGGCGGTCGGCAAGCCGGTCAAGCTGATCTGGAGTCGCGAAGAGGAGTTTTTGCGCGACGCGATGCGCCCTATTGCAGCGGTCAATTTCCGTGGTGCACTGGATAGCGACGGCTGGCCGGTGGCAATCGAAGCGGTCAGCGCCACTGAAGGGCCGACGGAAGGGCTGGCGGGCAAACAGGGCGAGAAGATCGACCCCACCGCACTTGAAGGGCTGGCGGGCAAGTCCTACGCCATCCCCAACAAGCGGATCGCGCAGATCTATGTGAAGGGCTCGGTAATGCTGGGTTACTGGCGTTCGGTCGGTAATTCGCTCAACGACTTTTTCTACGAATCGTTTCTCGATGAGCTGGCCGAAAAGGGCGGCAAGGACCCGTTCGAGTTGCGCCTGCACCTGCTGCGGGACAATCAGCGGCTGACGACCTTGCTCAACGCGGTGGGCGAATTGTCGGGCGGTTGGAAGCGCGGGCCGTTCACTGCCGAAGACGGCAGCAAGCGCGCACGCGGGGTCGCGATGGCGTCGCCATTTGGTACGCAGACGGCCGTGATCGCCGAGGTGTCGATCAAAGACGGTCAAGTGGTGGTTCACGATATCTGGCAGGCGATCGATCCGGGCAGCATCGTCAACCCGGCGATTGTCGAGGCGCAGGTCAACGGCGCCGTGGCGCTGGGGCTGTCGCAGACGCTGGTGGAAGAGGTGGTGTACGTCAACGGCGTGCCGAGAGGGCGTAACTACGATCTGTATCCGATCCTGCCGCCATCGCGGATGGCGCGGGTGCACGTGAAGGTGGTGGAGAGCGGGGAAAAGATGGGCGGCATCGGTGAACCGCCGTTGCCAGCTGTCGCCCCTGCAGTGGCCAACGCTGTGGCGACGTTGACGGGGCAGCGCGTGCGCAGCCTGCCGTTGAGCCGACATTCTTTCACCTGACCTGCACGGAGTGCTCATGAAGAACAGCCGATTCGCAAGAACCGCTGGCTGGTTGGCCGTGCCGTGCCTGATCGCGGCTGGCCTGCTGGCCTGGTATGTCACCCGCGAGCCTGCCTCGCCTTTGCAAAACGATTCAGTGGCCGTGGCCAATATCGACCCGGCCTTGGTGACCCGAGGTGAATACGTCGCTCGCCTCAGTGACTGCGTGGCCTGCCACAGCGTACCGAATGGCAAGCCGTTCGCAGGCGGTCTGGAAATGGCCACGCCGTTGGGGACGATTCACGCCACCAACATCACCCCGGACAAGGACACCGGGATCGGTAACTACAGCCTGGCGGACTTCGACCGCGCTGTGCGCCATGGTGTCGCGCCAGGCGGGCGGCGGTTGTATCCGGCGATGCCGTACCCATCTTACGCCAAGCTCAACGACGATGACGTCCGCGCGCTGTACGCCTTTTTCATGAAGGGCGTAGCGCCGGTCAAGCAAGCCAACGTCGCGAGTTCGATTCCTTGGCCCTTGAACCTGCGCTGGCCGATTGCGTTGTGGAACGGCGTGTTTGCCGACACCACGCCGTACGTGGCCAAGACCGGTCAGGACGAGCAGTGGAATCGCGGCGCTTATCTGGTGCAGGGCGCCGGGCACTGCGGCAGTTGCCACACGCCCCGTGGCCTGGCGTTCAACGAGAAGGCGCTGGATGAGTCTGGCTCGGCATTCGTCTCCGGCGCGCTGCTCGACGGCTGGTACGCACCGAGCCTGCGCAACGACCACAACACCGGGCTGGGCCGCTGGAGTGAGGGCGAGATCGCACAGTTCCTCAAGACCGGGCGTAACCGCCATGCCGTGGTCTTCGGCTCCATGACCGAGGCGTTCAACAACTCCACGCAATTCATGAGCGATGAGGATCTGGCGGCGATTGCCCGTTACCTGAAATCGCTGCCAGGCGACAGCCAGCGTGACGGCGCGCCTTGGCAATATCAGGCGGTCTCAGCGGCGACCCGCCTCGATGCACCGGGTGCTCATACCTACGTGACCCGTTGCGCGTCCTGTCACGGGCTTGACGGTCAGGGCCAGCCTGATGCGATGCCGCCACTGGCGGGGGCGACGTCGACGCTGGCCAAAGAAGTGGCCTCGGCGATCAACATCACCCTCAATGGCTCACAGCGAGTAGTTGCAGCCGGGGTGCCGGATGCCTATCGCATGCCGGCCTTCCGTGAGCAGTTGTCGGACCAGCAGATCGCTGAAGTGCTTTCGTTTGTGCGCGGCACATGGGGCAATCAGGGCGGCGCTGTGGATGCGCAAGCGGTCGGCAAGCTGCGTGAGCACACCGATCCGGCAAGCAGTAGCCCGATCATTTTGCAGATGCGCTGAGAGGAACGCCCGATGGAAAGCATCGACCTGTTGGTGTTGCGCACGGCCCGCGACTGGCTCGCTTCGGGGCATCGGGTGTTGCTGGCGACGGTAGCCCGCACCTGGGGGTCGTCGCCGCGCCCGGTGGGGTCGATGATGGCGCTGCGTAACGACGGTCGCGTGGTGGGCAGTGTGTCCGGTGGCTGCATCGAGGACGACCTGATTCACCGCTACACCACTGCTTATGGCGGCAGCGGGCTGCCGGACGCCACGCCTGAGGTGGTGCGTTACGGCGTCAGCGCTGACGAGGCTCATCGCTTCGGCTTGCCCTGCGGCGGCACGCTGGAACTGGTGCTGGAGTTCAGCCCCTCATGGCGGTCTCTCGATGAGTTGTTGAGTCACCTCGACGCCGGGCATCTGGTGCGCCGCCGCTTGACGTTGGAAGGTAATGAGGTCGCGCTGGAACGCAGCGCGATGCCGGAGCAGTTCAGCTTCGACGGCCAGCAGATGCTCAACACGTTGGGGCCAGGGTATCGATTGCTGATGATCGGTGCCGGTGCGTTGGCCGAGTATTTGGCAACCATGGCGCTGTTCAATGGCTTCAAGGTCACGGTCTGCGATCCGCGCCCCGAGTACGTCGAGACGTGGGCGGTGAGCGGGGTCGAAAAGGTGGTGGGCATGCCGGATGACGTGGTGCGGGATTTTGCGGTCGACCTGCGCACCTGCATCGTCGCCCTGAGTCACGACCCCAAACTGGATGATCTGGCGCTGTTGGAAGCGTTGCAAAGCCCCGCGTTCTACATCGGCGCCATCGGTTCGCGGCGCAACAGCCAATTGCGCCGTGAGCGCTTGATCGAGCATTTCGGCGAGACCGATCGCTCGCTTGAACGTCTGCATGGCCCGATGGGCATTTACATCGGCAGCAAGACCCCGGCGGAAATTGCGGTCAGCGTCATGGCCGAGATTCTCGCCGCGAAAAACGGCATCACCCTGCCGGGCGCGGCCAACGTTGCCGAGGCCAAACGCCTGCGTGAGCGGGTCGGGGCACGTTGATCTGGTTCCCCAACGTTGCCTGAAGATGAGCCTGAGGCTGCCGTTTCCGTATGGTCGGCAGCTTCCGGCCCTTGATTATTGATAAGCAGCGGATGAAAAAAGTGGGTAGCGCTTATTCCACTTGCGACAGCTTGGCGTCGTCGCAACCCGAAGCGCGGCATTCGCGCTCGATGGCTTTGAGTATCACGATACGCGCTTCGGTCTTCTCGTTGGCACAGTCCAGGTAGAGCAGGCCATCGTTGGAGCAGGCGTTGTCACGAATCTTGATCCACTGGATCTGGGCGTCTTTGACTTTTTTCTTTTGCTCCGGGTTTAGCACGCTCACCGTCTTCTTGTATTGCTCGTTGATGTCCTGATCTGCCTGAACCATTTTCAGCGACGCGCAGTAGGTTCGGTCATAGGCGTTGCGAGGGTTGTCGCAACTCAGTGCAAAAGCCGATGCGGATACCAGTGTCAGCATTGCGCCAACCAACAAAGACTTGATCACTTACTTCTCTCCTTGAATGCCCTCTATGGGTTAGAGGTGGCGGCGCAGAATTTATCACGAGTGCGGAGGATCGATGAAGCCGATGCTCGGGTTCGTTTCGTCGCTCACCCGGATTACCCGGACATCGGCATCACCGTTTCACAACGCTCAGGCCCCACTGACGACCCGGCGGCGGACTGGAAGAACGTGGTCACATGGTCACGGGCGACTTCTACCTATGGAGGAGGCAGCGTTCATCTTCATCGATACGGTGCTGCTGTGGAATCGCACTGCTGAAAAGCTGGCACAGACAGAGCGTGAACTGCGCGCGCTGAACATTCATGTGCGCATCGTCGACGATCCGAGCCAGGCCGTGAGCGACGCGCAGTCCCTGTCGCGTGCACCGATTGACGGCTGCGAAGTGAGGTCACGCCTGAGTCGAGTTCATGGTGGATTTGAACCACTCGACGATGGGCGCGATCAGGGCGTTGTTGCGATGACGGGTTCGCAACAGATACCCGTGATCCTCGCGGGTGACGATCGGCCCCAGCGGCACCAGCAACCCGTCCTGTATGGCCTGCTCGGCCAGCGCGCCCCACGCCAGCACCAGGCCATGGCCTTGAATCGCAGCGTTCAACAGCAGCGGATAGTTGTTGAACGTGAAGCTGGTCTGTTCATTCAGCTCGCCAAACCCCGCCAGATCAGACCAGCGTGCCCAGTCCAGCCAGCGCGGGTTGCGCTCGTCCATGTGCAGCAGCGCGACAGCGCGCAAATCGGGTTCAGTCACCTCGTTTCCCAACGCATGCAGCTGTGCAAAGCCCGGGCTGCACACGGGGAAGACGCACTCGGGTGCCAGCATGATTTCGCCTTCGCGCCCTGAATTGCGCTGATCGAAGCTGATGGAAAGATCGGCTTCGTGCAGGAGGGCAGCGTCCAGCGTGTCGACAGGGAGGACCTGAAACCGCACGTCCGGAAACGCGCTCTGCAACACGTGCAATCGGGGTAACAACCAGAGGTGTGAAAAGCCGAAGTTCGCCGCGATGGTGATCAGCGGAACCTGCTGCGTCAGGCCGACGCGGGCGCGCTCAAGGGCGGCATGCAGATGGGTCAACACTGGAGAAAGTTCTTCGTGAAGGCGCTTGCCCGTTGGTGTCGGGCGCAAGCGATTGCCCGAGCGGTCGAGTAGCGCACCGCCCACGGTGTCTTCCAGGCTCCTGATCTGCTGGGAAATGGCCGGTTGGGTGGTCCCGGTCTCTTTCGCAGCAGCGGTCATGGACCCGAGCCTCACCGCGGCTTCGAACGCCATCAGTGCCTTCAGCGCCGGGAGGTTGCGGTGGTTATCTTTCATAAGGTTTTTGCATGGTCTGTATAAAGTTTGGGCAGCTACCGGCACTGCCTCTCACTGGCTAGAGTGCCCACTAAGAAGCAACGAAAAGCGCCAGCGCATCCTCACACACAACGTCGCCTGCTGCCAATTCGCAAAGTGCATGCATTAGAAAGCTGCATGGTGACGCGACGAACCGGCGCTTCAACTCGCGCTTCTTTCCAGGAATGAATGTTTCACAAACCCTCAGGACTTGCCCCATGCACGCCACCGAACTGGACATTCAACAGACGCCACCCGCCATCAAGTTGCTCACCGAATCCGGCGAGTACGAAGTGCCAGCCCTTTGGCTGCGAGAGAAGACGCAGGACCCGGATGCCACTGATTCGCTCACTCAGCAGCGCTTGTTTGACTCGCACCTCATCGACCCTGACATTCGTCTGATCGATGTGCAGCACGTCTCGGCGGGGCAGGTGCAACTGGCCTTCAGCGACGGCTATTGCGCCACGTATTCGACGAAGGAACTGATGGCAGAGCTGGTCGATGCTGATCACGCGCCGTCAACGGTGGCGTGGGGGAGCGATCTGGATCAAAGCCTGATTCGCCACGACTGGCGCGCGATGAACCACGACCCGGCATTCGAGGCCGCACTGACGGCGTATCTCAAGTACGGCTACATCGTGCTGACCCACGTTCCGAACACGCCGGAGCAGGTGCTGGCGGTGGGCAGCAAGTTTGGTTATGTGAAGGAAACCAACTTCGGACAATACTTCGAGGTGTACTCCAAACCTCAGGCCAATGATCTGGCGTACCGCAGCGTCCGATTGGGGCCGCACACCGACAACCCTTATCGCGATCCGGTGCCCGGTATTCAGTTGCTGCATTGCCTGATCAACGAAACTTCGGGCGGCCTGTCGACGCTGGTGGACAGCATCAAGGTGGTCGAGGCATTGAAAGCGCAAGACCTGCCCGGTTACCTGTTGCTCAAGAACACCCCGGTGCGCTTCCGCTTCGTGGACAAGGGCGTCGAGCTGACCACCCGCAGGCCGATGATCAAGACCGACGAAGCCGGCCAGACCCTGGGTGTGCATTACAGCCCGCGGCTGGACAGTTTGCCGCTGTTGGGGGCGGCGGACATGCGCGCGTTTCATCTGGCCCGCAAGCGCCTGGCCGAGCTGTTCAATCACCCGGATTACGAGGTCAGATTCCGCCTGCAGGCCGGCGAGTTGATGTTGTTCGACAACAGCCGCGTGCTGCACGGGCGCACCCACTACGACCCGGCGCAAGGTCATCGCCATCTACAGGGCTGCTACATCGATCTTGATGGACCCCGTGAGCGGTTGAGCGAGATCTTCAAACGAAACCGTACATCCGAAGAGGCTGCCTGATATGGACCAGGTCGAATTCATCCGCATGAAAGACGGCACGTTCGAGGAGTATCACTTCCTTGAACACCTTGAAAAAGAATTCAACAAAGGGCTGCCCGAGAGGATTCTGAACGCTTTGCAAGGGTTGGCGACGACGCTTTCGGGCTACCAGATCAACCGCCTGGAACATTCCCTGCAAACCGCCGCTCGCGCTGAGGCGGACGGGGCAGACGAGGAGATGATCGTTGGTGCATTGATCCACGACATTGGCGACGACCTGGCGCCCTATAACCACTCCCAATTCGCGGCCTCGGTGATTCGGCCCTACGTGCGTGGCGAGGTGGCCTGGATCCTTCACCATCATGGCCTGTTCCAGAATTTCTACTACGCCCATCACTTCGGTGGCGATCGTAACGAGCGGGATCGCTACAAGGATCACCCTTGTTATTCGCTCTGCGTGGATTTCTGCGAGCGCTGGGATCAGGCGTCGTTCGACCCCGACTACCCGACACCGGATCTGCAACACTTCGCGCCCATGGTACGGCGGATTTTCAGCCGCAAACCGTTCGATCCCCAAGTGATCGGGAAGGAGTATTCGTTGTCCTGAGGGGCTTTCTTCGCGCGTTCATGGCGCCACGATGACTTCCACCGTGACGCCCGCGGCCAATGGCACCCACAGCTGAAAGTCGCTGCCGTCATCGGGTGTATGGATCTGGTGGTCGAGGCCGCTGGCGTTGACCCGGTCGAGTAGGGCGGTCCACTCGGTCGGGTCGGCGACGCGCAGGGCAATGTGGTCGATGCGCGACGACAACCAGGTCGCGGGCGAGCCGCCCGTGGCCTGGCTCAAGTGAATCAGGGGGCGCTCATCACGGTAGAGCCAGACGCCGGGCACCCGGAAATTCGGGCGATGGCCAGCCCTCAAACCGATTACTTCGGTGAAGAAACGGACCGTCGCGTCGAGGTCCGGGGTAACGATATTGGCGTGATCCAGGTACATGGGAAGGCCTGCTTTGCCCGTGAGGTCATTGATGGAGTGAACTCATTGTGCAAATCAGTCTTGATGTTGAAAATTGGGCTGGTGTTTGACGGATTTTCAAAAAAACCGGAAAGATCGGCTCGCGCAGCGAGCCCAGAGCGCTGAATATCTGCGTGCGCTCAGCCTGCCTTCCAGATGCCGCGTCGTGGCGTAGCTAACACGGTCCCTTGTAGCAGTCCTGCCGACCGGCCGTTAGAGAGCGGTTTCTTGCGCAGCCCGTTCAAAGCGCTCGCGCAGGAAATCCAGCAATGCTCGCACCCTCGGCGGCAGGTAGCGATTGCGCGGGTACAGCGCATGCACCGGCGCCTCGGCGGTTTGCCAATCGGGCATCACCAACTGTAAACGACCCGCCGCCAGATCGGCGTTGATGTCCCAGATTGACTTGAGGGTGATGCCATGACCGTCGATGGCCCATTGACGGGCCAGGGCGCCGTCGTTGGTCTCGCGGGCGGCTTCCAGTGGCACCTTGAATACGCAGCTTTCATCGCCTCGTTGCAGACGCCACTCGCTGGACCAGCCTGACGAGCCCGCGATGATGTGGTCGAAGTTCGTCAGTTGATCCGGGTGATCAGGCATGCCCTTGCGCCGCAGATATGCCGGGGAGGCGCACAGCACCCGGCGATTGGTGGCCAGCGGGCGGGCGATCAGCGAACTGTCCGGCGGCACGCCAAAACGGATCATCAGGTCCACGTCGTCGGCGATCAGATGAGACAGCGAATCAGAGAGCAGCAACGCAGGCACCACCTGGGGATACCGCGCGGTGAACTCGTCAAGCCAGGGGTTGAGCACGTGGCGACCGAAGTCCGAGGTGGCCGAGATACGAATCTTGCCGCGAATTTCCTTCTTCTCCACCGACAGCGCCGCGCGGGCGTCGTCCAGTGCCTGCAAGGCCTGACGGCAATGTTGCAGGTAAATCCGGCCCTCGTCGGTCAGCCGCAATTGGCGTGTGGTGCGTTCGAACAGGCGGGTGTCGAGGGACGACTCAAGTTTGAGCAAACGTGCACTTGCCGCTGCCGGTGACAGGCCCAGTTTGCGACCGGCCGCTGAAAGCCCGCCGGATTGAGCAGCCTCGACGAACAGCCGAATGGCTTCCAGGTTGTCCATGACTTTTCCAGATTTTTTGAAAATCCATCAAAGATTAACCCAATTATCAAATCGGATCGCCAAACGCACACTGAGTCCATCAACCGCCACTGACTCAGGAATCCTTCACCATGCCACCCTCAACGAACCTGTTCACCCCCATTGCCTTCGCTGGCCTGAACGCCCCGCACCGCGTGGTGATGGCCCCCATGACCCGCGCTCGCAGCACTCAGCCCGGCGACATCCCCAATTCGCTCAACGCGCAGTATTACGCCCAGCGCGCCTCGGCTGCGTTGATCGTCACTGAAGCCTCGCAGATCTCGCCTCAGGGCAAGGGCTACTCCTTCACCCCAGGTATCTACAGCGAAGCGCAAGTGGAGGGCTGGCGCGGCATCACCCAGGCGGTGCACGCCGAAGGCGGTCGCATCTTCCTGCAACTGTGGCACGTGGGGCGCATGTCGCACCCGGACTTCCACGGTGGCGAGCTGCCGGTGGCGCCGTCTGCCGAGCCGTTCGAAGGGCAGATCTGGAAAGTCGATCCCGTCACCCGGCAAGGCGCCATGGTCGACAGCCCGACGCCCCGTGCCTTGAGCCGCATTGAAATCGCGCAAATCGTCGACGACTTCCGCCAGGCTGCACGTCGCGCCATCCGCGCCGGTTTCGATGGCGTGGAAGTGCACGGCGCCAACGGCTATCTGGTGGATCAGTTCCTGCGCACCACCTCCAACAAACGCACCGACGAATACGGCGGCTCTCGCAGTAATCGCCTGCGCTTTCTGCGGGAAGTGATCGACGCGATCAGCGATGAAATCGGCGCCGAACGCACGGCCATTCGCCTGGCGCCGTTCCTCACCGCGCGGGGCATGGACTGCCCGGACATTCTGCCCACCATCCTCGAAGCTGCTGAATACCTGCAAGCCAAAGGCATTGGCTACCTGCACCTGGTGGAAGCCGACTGGGACGATGCGCCGGTCTTCACCGAGTCATTCCGCAAGTCCCTGCGTGAACGTTTCAGCCGCCCGATCATCGTCGCTGGTCACTACGACCGTGAGCGCGCCGAATGGGTGATCGCCCAAGGCTACGCCGACCTTGTGGCGTTTGGCAGGGCCTTCGTCGGCAACCCTGACTTGCCAACGCGTCTGCAACACAACCTGCCCCTTGCGGCACTCGATCCGTCGACCCTGTTTGGGGGCGCTGCTGAGGGCTACGTCGACTACCCACCTGCCAACACTGGAGAAATCTGATGCGTGCTTTGATCACTGGCCTGCTGGCCGCTGCTGCCCTGACTTCTGCGCTGACCCAAACGGCCGTCGCTGCCGAAACACCGTTGATTGCACCCAACGTGCTGATCACCGATCCCGCTGCGACGCCAGAACACGTGCAGGCCCAAACGCTGGCTGCGCGCCGTTACGCGACCTTCTGGGCTTCCGGAAACCCGGACCTGGCTCGCGCTGCGCTGGCCCCTGACTTCATGGACCGCACCCTGCCAGCGGGGCGCCCGCAAGGCATCGCAGGGCCCTTGGCCGCGTCCAAAGGGTTTCTGACGGCCGTGCCGGACCTCGCGGTGGAGGTCCAGCAAATGATCGTCAGCGGCGATCGCGTCGTCTCGCACCTGCGCTTCACTGGGCATTTCACCGGCACGTTCAACGGTGTGAAAGGGCAGGGGCAGGCGGTTAACTTCATCGCCACCGACATCTACCGCATCGCCGATGGCCGCATCGCTGAAAACTGGCATCTGGAAGACAACCTGACCTTCCTTCAGCAAATCGAGGTGGTTCATCCCTGAAAAACAAGCGCCGACGTGGCCATGCCCTGCACGTCGGCGCTCGTCTTTCAGGCGCTCGCCACGGCTCAGTGATTGTTCATCAGGACCATCGCCACCACGCTGAAGCTCAGAGCGTTGGTGGATAGCCTGGACATCGACATATGAAGGACAGCGGCCGTTTGACGGAGGAGGGCGTCCATGCCCCTGTAACGTCACCGCAGCGGTTGTCAGCTTCGAGGGTTTTCCCGATCCGCTCGACGGCCCTGCGCTGATGGCTCGCGTTGCGTGCGATGGTCGAGCAGGCTGATCACGGTACCCAGCACCGCGATCACACCCATCATCACCAAACCGATGTCTGAGGCTTGCATCTTTGACTCCTGAACGTTGTGTGCGAAGGAAATGAAGGGGGTTGGTCAGGCCATGCGGCGCAGGGCGACGACCATCCCGGCACCCAGCACTGTCATGCCCAAAACCAGCGCCGGGAACGATATCCACCAGGGCACGCCTGCGGTCATCATGCTGAACTCAGACATGCCGCCAATGCCGGCAATCAGGTTCAGCGGCAAGAACACGACGTTGATCAGGGTGAGTTTGCGCAGCGCCAGGTTCATGCCGTTGTTGGCGAGGTTGCCCCGGGATTCGATGAGGTTGGCGAACACCTTGGCGTGGATTCTGGCTTGCTGATAGCTCTGCTCGTTTTCGATGATCAGGTCGTTGAGTGTGTCCAGTTGGTCGGGGCTGAAACCTTGCCGCTGCCCATGGCTGCGCAACAGGGTGAGTACCGTACCGTTGCCGTGAATCGCGTTGACGTAGTACACGAGGCTTTCGCTGAGGTTGTACATCTGCGCCAGTTGGCGGTTGTCCATCGCTTCAGTGAATTGCTGCTGAATCTCGCGGGCGACCTGTTTCACCACGCGCAAATGCCCCAGGTAGTGATGAACGCTTTCGGCCAGCAGCGCCATGAGCACATCCAGTGGTCCGGTCAGGTCCGGTTCGTCCTTCACGTTCGAGAGCAGCGAGTTGCTGGCGCAGATCACCACCAGTCGCTGCTCGCTCAACACCACGCCGAAAGACGACACATTGAAGGCCCGGCCGTCGAAGCTCTCCGGGCGCTTCCAGATCAGGAACAGGTGATCGGGCTTGATCTCGATTCGGGCCACTTCGTCCGGGTCCAGCGAGGACTCCATGGCTTGTGCGCTGATGCCGAGCCGCGCCTGCAAGGCCACTTGTTGATGGGCATCCGGTGCGATGCACAGCCACACCTCGGCGTTGTGTTCAGGTGCCGCGCGCAGGGCACCGGATTGAATGCAGTAGCCTTCAACCATCGTTCACCACGCCTGTCCACGGTGTTTTCGTTCGAGTCGATGGGTGAAGGCCTGCAACACCCGACGATACAACTCGTCCCCCAGCACGGCGTCTTCGATTCCGGCATCCAGATTGGGGTTGTCGTTCACTTCGATGACCAACACGCGATCGCCGGCCTGCTTGAGATCGACGCCATAAAGCCCATCGCCGATCAGCCGTGCGGTGTCCACGGCCAGCTTTATGACGGCGACCGGGGCCTGCTCCACCGGGACAGCACGACACAGGCCGTTGACTTCACCGGCCAACGCTTTGTGGTTGTAGATCTGCCAGTGTCCCTTGGACATGAAGTACTGGCAGGCATAGAGCGCTTCGCCGTTGAGTACGCCCACCCGCCAGTCGTAATCGGTGTAGCAATATTCCTGCGCGAGCAGCAGCACCGAGTGTTCGAACAGTTCCTGTGCGGCGGCGTGCAGCGCCTGCGCGTCGGCGACCTTGATCACGCCTCGCGAGAAACAGCCGTCCGGGATTTTCAGCACCAGTGGAAAGCCCAGGCGACGACCCACCCGTTCCAGTTCCTGAGGGCGGTCCTTGTAGAGAATGTCGGTGGCAGGCATACCCAGCCCCCGGCGCTTGAGCAGGTCGGCCAGGTAGACCTTGTTGGTGCAGCGAAGAATGGAGGAGGGGTCATCGATGACCACCAGACCTTCGCTCTCGGCCTTTTTGGCGAACCGATAGGTATGGTCGTCCACCCGCGTGGTTTCGCGGATGAACAGGGCGTCGAACTCGGCCAGGCGCGCATAGTCCTTTTTCTCGATCAGTTCGATGTCGATGCCCAACTGCTTGCCGGTTTCGACGAAGCGTTCCAGCGCTCGGGGGTTGGAGGGGGGCAGTGCTTCGGTCGGGTCGTGAAGGATCGCCAGATCGTAACGGGCCACCCGGCGAGAGGCCGGTTGACGCCAGGTACGTCGGTTGAAAGCATCCAGCGCGTCAGCGAAGACGTGCTGCTGTTCGTCGCGAAGCCGGTGCAGCGCACCCGCTTTGATCCCGGCGATCTGCCAGGTTTCGCCGCGACGAAACTCCACCAGCAGGATTGGGCAAGGGAAGCTCTCGAAGAGCTGGCGACCCAGCTCTTGGAGCGAGGCGATGGAAGCCTTGCCGAAATACAACGACAGTGTGAACGCTTCAGTGCTGCCGTAGGGATGATTGGCCAGTGCTCGTTCCAGCGTGCGTTCAAGATCGTCCAGCCCGACGCCATACAAGGCCTTGCGAGCCAGTTCGCTGACCGTTCTCACCGAGGGAAACACCTTGTGGCCACGGGCTTCGGCGAGTAGCGAGCAGTAGTAGCCTTGCCCCAGGTATTTGTAATGACGGCACAGGTTGATGACTTGGGTGCGAGGGGGGAAATCGTCGCTGTGCTCCAGGTAATCCTGCGCCAGCATCAGGCTTTCGCTGGGCAGGTAGTCGGCCCAGTCCTCTTTGCGTTCGACCAGAATCAGCAATCGACTGCCAGAAGGGTGGGGACTGGGAGGTTCCTCGACGAGGGTGATTGTCGAACCTTCGGATTTGTCCAATACTGCGTTCACGTTGGCTTGCACCGCTGACATGAGTAATCGATCCGTGTTGAAGAAGACGCCGCTTCAATAAATCACGGGCCTTTGGGCCTGTCCCGGTTCGTTACTCAAACATTACGGTGTTGCCATGCTTTTTGATGTTCACGTTGCGTCGATGGACGATGTGCAGGCTCTGGTCGAGCTGGAGCAGGAATGTTTCACCCTCGACCGCTTGCGTCAGCGCCATTTCCACAGGATGGTCAGCCGGGCGAACGCCAGTCTGATCGTCGTCACCGCGCAGAAAAAACTTGCCGGTTATGCCCTGGTGTTGTTTCGTCGGGGCACCTCCGTTGCACGTCTGTATTCGATTGCTGTCAGCCGGGCCTGGCGCGGGCATGGATTGGGGCAGCGTTTGCTGGATGAAGCGCAGACCTGTGCATTGGCCCGCCATTGCACGCGGTTGCGACTGGAGGTGCGCCCCGACAATCCCGCCGCCATCAGCCTCTACGAAGCCAACGGATATGAGCGTTTCGCATGCGTCGAGCATTACTACGAAGACCACACCGAAGCGCTGCGTTACGAAAAGCACCTTGTGTGCGATGGCCTGTGAGTGGTCGACCCTTGAAACACCTGTTGATGGCGGGCCTCGTTGCTGCTTCGCAATCGCCACCCTATACCTGAGTGTGGGGTCGCTATGCCAACCGACTATGGCGCACCTTTCCCCGGCGCTGGATCATACGGCCAGACCCCACTTTCATTCATGCGTTGCTCACTTCGGCTGCTCTCGGTGCAGAGGGCCGTCAACGGGGATTCCGATGCGCATTTCATCTGCAAGAAAAATCGTGGTCATACAGGCACATCCCCATCTCTCGTCGACGTGCGCACAGTTGATGCATGCGTCGATGGCGCAACTCAAAGGCGCTGACGGTTGCGTCGACTGTCATGTGCATGTGCAGGGGCAGTCATGGGGGCGTTGGGTGATCGAGTGCGCGTGGTCGACGCTGGAGACCATGGACGCAAGCACCGACGCGATATTCCGGCCTGCGTTCGAGCAGTTGATCGAGCGCAATCTATTACGCTCGATTGCCATCTATGAACGTGACGACGCCACCGAGCATGACCTGCTGTCGTGTCTCTCCTGAGCGACAGGGAGCTGTCAGACGGGGCGCTTCAGGCCGGGCAGGGTGATCGTGACCTTCGCGCCCGATGAGCCGTCGTCCCGGTTCTCCAGTTGAATCAGGCCGCCCGCAGCCTCGATGATCGAGCGGCAGATCGGCAGGCCCATGCCCATGCCGGTGGTCTTGGTGGTGAAGAAGCTTTCGAACAGTTTGTGCTCAAGGCCGGGAGCGATGCCGGGGCCGCTGTCCAGCACTTCGAAACGCACGTCCTGGCCGTCCGGGCTGGTACTTCGCAGCGTCAGTTCCCGAGGCGCAGATGCGGTCGAGGCCATGGCTTGAGCGGCGTTCATCACCAGGTTGACGATCACCTGCTGCAACAGCACCCGGTCGGCACGAACCGGTGGCAGTGCGCCGGCCAGCTCGGTGGTCAGGCGGATCGAATGCTTGCGCAGTTCATGATCGGTGAACTGCAGCGAGTCCTGAACCACTTCGTTGATGGCCACGTCCGATTCTTCAGCGGGGCGACGCAGCGCCATGGCGCGAATGCGGCCGATGACATCGTCGGTCCTTTGTGCCTCGTCTATGATCTGCAACAGCGCGTTTTCGATCTCCTGCAAATCAGGCTGTGGCCGTTTGAGCCAGCGCAGGGCGGCTTGCGCGTAAGTGGAAATCGAGGTGAGGGGCTGTTTGATTTCATGGGCGATCGACGCACTCAACTCGCCCAGTATCGAGATGCGTGCCACATGGGCGAGTTCGGTCTGCATGATCTCCAGCGCATGACGCGCTGCCGCCAGTTCAGACAGGTCGATGATGCCGATCAGGATCACTCCGCGCGCCAGATTTTCTTTGGAGAAACAGGCCGTGAACAGGCACTCGAACGCGGTGCCGTCGATGGTTTTCAAGCGTGTGACTTCGATGTTGTTGGGCAATCCCGCCAGGGATTTGACGACGCAGCGGGCGTAAACCTGAATGCTCTCGTCCGGCCAATAGCGATCAACCGTGCCGAGCATTTCGGCGCGGTTGCCACGACCGAAGAGGCGCAGGCTGTGGTCGTTCAGGTCGAGCACGCGGGTGCTGCGCATCATGTCGCGCACCACTTCAGGATGGGTCAGAAAGTAAGGCTCCAGATCACGCACCCCGGCATCGAGTAGTGCACGGATTTTGGGGCCGACGGCGGTGAAGTCCAGCTCCCAGAACGAGGCCGCCATGGCCTGAAACAGATTGCGATAACGGTACTCGCTGGCCTTGAGATGGCGCTCCAGTTCCTTGGCCGAGGAAATGTCGTGGCCGGTTTCCAGCACGCCGACGGGGTTGCCCGCTGCATCCCTGCGCAGGGACCAGCGGACGTTCACCAAACGACGGGAGCCCGTTTCGGTCAGCCGCGACAACTCGCCTTCCCAATAACCGTCCGCCAGCACCTTGGCGTCGGCGCAGGCGTGTGGATCGCGGTGGTGTTCGCACTTCAGCAGGGCGCGCGCGTTGGCGCCCAGCGCGGTGTGCGAGGGCCACCCGTACAGGGCGGCCGACGCAGCATTCCAGAAGTGGATCGTTCCTTCCATGTCACGCACGAACACCGCGTCGTGAAAGCGCTCGAATACGTGCGCTTCGGCGGGCGTGATCGGTGGTGTCATGGCGTGGGCGTTCCCATGACCAGCACCGCGCGCAGCTTCACGTCGGCGCGCATCATGCGGGCGTATGCTTCGGCGGCTTGTTCGAGCGGGAACGTCTCCACCAGCGGGCGAATGGCCTGAAGGTTGGCGAAGGCCAGGGTCTGTTCGTTGTCGATGACGGTGCCGGTGAGGGCACCACTGACCGAGCGCGCGCCGAAGATCAGGTCGGTGGCGTTGATGGCGAGGGGTTCGCCCGGAACTGCGACGACCACCAACTGACCACGCGGCGACAAACCGGGAATGGTGTCGGTCATGCCTTGCGCCGAAGGCGCCGTGCCAAGCACCACCTTCGCGCCACCCAGGCTGCGCAGCACTTCGGCGACGTTTTCGGTGGTCGCATCGATGTAGCGGTGCGCGCCCAAAGACAGCGCCATGTCTGCCTTGTTGGCGCCTCGCGCGATCACCACGGTGTGAAAGCCCATCTTGCGCGCGAACTGCACGCCCAGATGCCCCAGCCCGCCCAGCCCGTGGATGGCGACCACATCACCCGCCTGAGCGCCGGAGTGACGCAAGGCGTTGAATGTCGTCAGGCCCGCACACAGCAGCGGGGCGGCCTCGGCGGCGTCCAGGTCTTCCGGCACGTTCACCAGCCCGCGAGCCTCGGCCACCATGATTTCGGCGTAACCGCCGTCGGTGGTCATCCCGGTGATCACCGGGTTCTGGCAGGTCACCGGGTCGCCCTGTCGGCACGATGGACAGGTGCCGTCTTCTCCCGCGAGGAAACCAACGCCGACCCGTTGCCCGACGCTCCAGCCCTGAACACCGTCGCCCAGTGCGTCGATGCGGCCAATGACTTCATGGCCTGGTACGCGAGGGTAGGGGACGCCTGCGAAGCCCTCCACCGTAGCGCTGTCGGAGTGGCACACGCCGCAGGCTTCGACCCTGATGCGCACCTGGCCAGTGCCCGGTATCGGGACAGGGCGTTCGACCAGCTCCAGTTGGCCGGGGGCGGTGGCGACAACAGATTTGTAAGTAGTCGGGGATGTCATGAATGATCGCTCTCTAAACGTGTTGAATGGGCAGCGGTGAGCGGCGCGTCTCGCCATCGTCGAGACGCCGCCCTCCGTTGCCGTGAAAAACTCAGCGGGCCAGCGGTGGGATACGTGGCCCGGTTGATCGGGTGTCAGTCGTTGTCGGCATTCACGAACGCCGCGATGTGTCGGGCAGCGGTTCGGGGAAACTGCAATTGAGGCCCGTGGCCTGCAGCTGGAAAGGTCACGGTGTGCAGCGTCGGCAACTGGCCGCTCAACGCGTACCAGTTCTCTACCGGAAAGACGATGTCGTGGTCTGCGCCCAAGTGCAGCACCGGCACGGTCGTGGTTTTCAAGACCTGCAACACGGCGTCCGCCGGGAACACCGGGTTTTTCGGTCCGTCCCCCAACTGCGCCCCGGCCCATTCGTGGGGCACCTCGGGGCTGGCATCGTCGCGCTTGACCGCGAGTCGTTCCCAGGCGCGTTCGGCCGCGCTGCGGCTGGCCGCGGAGGACGGTTCGAAAAACAGACTGACGAAATCGTCGAAGTCGTTTTCACGGCGAGCCAGCTCGTAGAACAGCGGCTCGCCGGTCTTGACCAGCACGCCCGGCGGCGTGGTCGCGATCAACACCAGATGGCTCACCGACTGCGGCGCCTGAGCGAGCACGATTTGCGCGGCCACGCCGCCGATCGACCAGCCGCCAATGACCACCCGACCCAATTTCAGGGCGGTGATCAGCTCAAGGGTGTCCTTCGCAAGCGAGGCGGGGTTGTAGGTCTTCTCGCCGGTGGAGCGGCCCAGACCGCTGTAGTCGAAAACGGTGACCTCGAAACCCTGCTGCACCAGGCTGTCGAGAAACACCGGATCCCACGCGTCCATCGTTCCACGAAACCGCACACACAATACGAGAGGAATGCCGTGCCCAAACGTTCGATAGGCGAGTGTTCGGCCACCGATTTCCACGTAACGCACAGGGGCATGAAAACTTACGGATTGCTCAGCCATAGTCATTTGCTCTTCGTGATCAAGCCTATTAAGAAACCGAGGGGCAGAACGGAATGTTATTGCTGTCCCTTGATGATCTTGCGGTTTTTATTAGTACGAGCGAATGAACAGGATTAATAGGATTCTGGTGCGTATTGCCTAAGTTCTGTAATGGGTTTTTTTATAGAACTTTTACAGTTGCGCGCTATGGGGCGCTGCACATTTCATACAGTGTCAATGAATAAGTGAATGGCTGAACAACTGTCGATTCACGATGAAATTCATTATAGGATGCGACCCCGATCATCCCCCGATGAGCTGTCACTTCCTTATTCGCATCGTGCCGTGCGTTGACGCGAATTGAAACGACATTTACGGTCATGTTTTCGGACATGGCGCCAGACGGAGCGAGCATGCACAGAATCGGCTATTTCCTGACCGATGGATTTCAGGTCATGGCGTTGGGCACCCAGTCGGTGTTCGAATTCGCCAACGTCGTCGCCAGGGAGCAGGTCTATCAGGTCACCAATTATTCGCTGGGCGGGGGCGTGGTCACCTCCTCCATCGGGGCGTCGGTGAATACGCAGCCAGTGACGTCCGAATCCCGGGCGGATACGTGGATGGTGTCCGGCATCGTTGATCCGATCGGCCATGTCAGCACCGCCGAGGAACTGGATTTTCTCAAGCGGGCGGCAGGTCAGGCGCAGCGGGTGGGCGGCATGTGCACGGGAGCCTTCGTGCTGGCGCAAGCCGGTCTGCTCGAAGGCAAGAAAGTCACCACCCACTGGGCCTATGCAAGCGTTCTCAAGGACCGTTTTCCGGGCACATTCGTCGAACCGGATTCGATCTTCATCAATGATGGTGCCATCTGGACGTCTGCCGGGCTGTCGGCGGCAATGGACCTGGCGCTTGGCATGGTCGAAAAAGACCTGGGCCATGGGGTCGCCAACCGCGTCGCCAAGGTGCTCGTCATGTACCACCGACGCTCTGGCGGGCAATCCCAGCATTCTGAAATGCTCAATATCGCACCCAAATCCGACCGCGTTCAGGTGGCACTGGACTATGCCCGGGCGCACCTGAGCGATGACTTGAGCGCGGAAGTTCTGGCGCGGATCGTCCACCTCAGCGAGCGGCAGTTCCGCCGGGTCTTTCTGTCGGAAACCGGCCTGTCACCGGCCAAGGCCGTGGAGCAGCTTCGGTTGGAAACCGCGCGGAACATGATCCAGCGCGGTCAGCATTCGCTGGAAATCATCGCCCGCGAGACCGGGTTTCGCGACCGTCGTCATCTGCGCGAGGTGTTCGTTCGCAAGCTGGGTGTCTCGCCGCAATCGCTCAGGCGCGAAGCCAGGGAAGGGGACACGGATTAACCGGAAACAGGCCCTTTATCTGTCTTGAAAAACAGCTCTTTTTTATCGTTCGGTCGTCATGAATGGGGAGGCTAGTTGTTCATACCCTAACCTTAAGTATGAGTTGACCCGTTGTCCGCTCAAGTACACAGTTCGTCGCATACCGTTAATGCACTGTCTCCAGGTCAAGTGGCGCACTTTCGAATTCCCGAACTTATGACAACAGGACAGATGGCCATGCAACTGACCGATAACACTATTTTTATCACAGGCGGCACATCAGGCATTGGCCGTGGCCTGGCGGAAGCGTTCCATAAGTTGGGCAATAAAGTCATTATCGCGGGCCGCAGAAAGGCGGCGGGTCTTGCCACCGACGCACCGGAAGTGACGGTCGCCGCCATTCAGGCGCTGCGCGACAACTCCGCTCTCAAGCGCATGCGCAGGTTCATGGTTTCAACCAGTCGTTGGTCGACAACCCGATTCCGGTGGGCTGATCCAGCAATGTGAGCGCTGGCCGTTCGACGCCCGGTAAAGCTCGAACGGCAGTGATGAGACAGGAGGTTGACATGCACAACATGACCCTGGCGATCACGACCCGCATGAGCGATTCGGTCGTGTTCGTCGTGGACGACGATCCGGTGCTCAGGGAGGCGCTCGCGAGCCTGCTCAGGTCGGTCGGCTATCGCGTCGTTGCCCTGGGTGACCCGGATGAACTGTTCTCGCACCCGCTGGCGAAACGGGCAGGGTGCCTGATTCTGGATGTCCGGTTGCAGGGTTGCAGCGGGTTCGACCTGCAACAGCGCCTGACGGATTCGGGCAGTCGACTGCCCATCATCTTCATCACCGGTCATGGCGACATTCCCATGTCGGTGCGCGCGATGAAAGCGGGCGCGACGGATTTCCTCACCAAACCCTTTCGCTCACAGGCGTTGATCGACGCGGTCGCGAGTGCGTTGACAGGGTACGCCGAGTACCTGGAACAACAGCGGGCGGTCGATGTGTTGCGCAAGCGATTCGATTGCCTGACGCCCCGAGAACGGCAAGTCATGGGCGGTGTGGCCAACGGCTTTTTGAACAAGCAGATCGCCAGCCAACTGGAGGTCAGCGAGATCACGGTAAAGCTGCACCGCGCCAACATGATGCGCAAATTGCACGCCAGCACCGTGGCCGATGTGGTACGGGCAAGTCATCAACTGCAACTGCCGTAGGGCAGAGAGAAGGCCCATGTCTGCACTGCCAGCCCTTGATCTCAACGTCATCACCGACGCCTGCGACGATGGTCCATTCAAACGGCCACAAGAGTCGCTGGCGCCATGGCGCGTGAAAAAGGCCAAGGACCTGATGATTCGTCTCATGGCCCAAGGCTGCTCGATCGAGTGGATCGCCAAGGAATGTGCGATTTCCAGAAGCCACTTTTCCCGTGCATTCAAAAACGCCACCGGCATGGCCCCGCACGACTGGTTTCGTAGGGAGCAGATTCGCCGGGCGGAAGCGCTGCTACGTCAACGCAAATTACCCATTTGTCAGGTGGCCCACGAGTGCGGGTTTTCGGATCAGTCGTACTTCACTCGGGTCTTCAGGAAACTGAACGGCACCAGCCCAAAGTCCTGGCAATCAAACGCCTGCACGCCCGAGGCCTAGTGCGTGGACCGCGTGCCTCGTATCGCCATCGTCGATGATGACCAATCCTGCCGGATGGCCCTTGCCAGTCTGGTGCGTTCGCTTGGCCATGAGCCTCGTCTGTTTGCCAGTGCCGAAGCGTTTCTTGCAACGTTCGATGTTGAAACGGTCGATTGCCTGATTTGTGACGTGCAGATGCCGGGCATGGACGGTCTGGCGTTACAGCGTGCACTGGCGAGCGAAGGGCGGTCGATGCCGATCATCTTCATCACCGCGTATCCCCGAGAGCCGGCGCGCGCACGTGCGATGGCCGCGGGGGCGCTGTGCTTTCTGGGCAAGCCCTATGACGCGCACATCATCATCGAGTGGATCGAGCGTGCCGTGACGAAGGGCTGAAGCCTCATTAAACTGTCCGCTTTCTTCAGGCAAGGACGCGGACATGCTTCGGATACTGGGCAAAGCCTCTTCAATCAACGTGCGAAAAGTGCTGTGGGCCTGCACTGAAATCGGCCTGCCGTTCCAGCGTGAAGACTGGGGATCGGGTTTTCAGCCTACTCATGTGCCCGAGTTTCTGGCGCTGAACCCCAACGCGATGGTACCGGTGATTCAGGACGGCGATTTCACCTTGTGGGAATCCAACACCATCCTCCGCTACCTGGCGTCACGCTACGGTGAGGCGGGTTTGTACCCGGTCGATCCGCAGGCGCGGGCGCGGGTCGATCAATGGATCGACTGGCAGGCTTCGGACCTGAACAAGTCCTGGAGCTATGCGTTCATGGCGTTGGTGCGGCAGTCGCCCTTGCATCAGGATTTGCAGATGCTTGCCGCCAGTTGCGCGGAGTGGGCGCGCTATATGAACGTACTGGACACGCAACTGGCATCGACCGGCGCCTATGTGGCAGGCGAGCATTTTTCGCTGGCCGATATCCCCATTGGTTTGTCCGTGAACCGTTGGTTCGAGACGCCGCTTGCGCATCCCCCTCTACCTGCTGTTCACGACTACTACGACCGCCTGAATCAGCGTGTCGGGTTTCGTGAGCATGGGCGCAACGGTATCCCTTAGCGCCCTGGCCGTTTTTGTCCTCGCTGGTCCTACTGAAATCGGCGAGTCTCATCGCCCCTCATGTTGCCCCTCCGACACCTCCGGCGGCACATCTGCATCCCCCGCCATGCGCTTGCGAAACAACCCGGTTCGAGCCAGCAGCAAGGTGGTCACCGGCACGGTGATCGCCAGCAGAATCGGGATCAGCCATGCATGCAGAATCGGCCCTTCTTTCAGCGCCGAGAAGTAGATGATCGAGGCCAGCGCCACGCACCAGGCGCCGATGGTCGAGGCCAGCGCCGGTGGGTGCATGCGCTGAAAAAACTCTTTCATGCGCAACAGCCCCAACGCCCCGATCAAGGCAAACACGCTGCTGGCGACCAGCAACACGGCTGTGAGCCCCTGTGCCCACATCGGCAACACCACCAGCGTATTCATTCGATCACCTCGCCACGCAGCAGGAATTTGGCCAAGGCGAACGAGCCAACGAAGCCGAACAGGGCGATCAGCAGTGCCGCTTCGAAATAGGTGTCACTGGCATAACGGATCCCCAGCACCAGCATCATCAGCATGGCCAGCAGGTACAGGTAGTCCAGCGCCAGCACCCGGTCCTGGGCGGACGGGCCTTTGAACAGGCGGATCAGGGTCAGCACCATCGCCAGAGTAAACAGCGACAGGCTGAGCAGGATCGCAACGTTGAGCAGCGGACTCATTGGAAGATCTCCATCAACGGGCGTTCGTAAGTGCGCTTGAAGTGCTCGATGAAGCGCGCTTCATCATCCAGGTCGAACACGTGCATCAGCAGCACACTGCGGTCCAGTGCCAGCTCCGACCAAACCGTGCCGGGCACCACCGTACACACCATCGAAAGCGCGGCCAGACCATGGGCGTCATGCAGGTCCAGCGGGATTTTGACGAACGCCGAACGGGGTGGTTTTTGCCCGGCGCGCAACACGCCCCAGGCTACTTGCAGGTTGGAGACCAGCACGTCCCGCCCGACCAGAAAGAACAGTTTGATCGCCACACCCGGTTTGCGAATGCGTGCCGGTTGCGGGCGCAACGGCGCAAACAGGATCGGCGCGAGAAACGCCAGTAACGCGCCTAACAGCAGGTTGCCCGCGCTTACGGAAAGGTTGAGCAATAACCACAGCGCCCAAAGCGACAGCGACAAGAGCGGCGCAGGAAACAGGCGCTTCATGGCTGCACCTCCATATCGGGTGACGGCACGGGTTTGGCCGCCATCACCGACAGCACGTATTGCTGTGGGTCATGCAGCGCTTGAGCGGTGTCCTGGGTGTAGCGCAACAATCCTTCTGCTTTGAACGTCAGGACGATGCAGGTCGCGAGCAGCAGGGCGATAGGGACGCATTCATACATGCGCAGAGCCGGGGACGGGCGATCCTGGGCGGTCCAGAAACGTTTGACGCCGACGCGCACAAAGGCGAACAGCGAGGCCAGCCCCGAAACGATCAACAACGTGACCAGCGTCCAACTGTCGGCCCTGATCGCTTCATCTTTGGCCACGTCCAGCCCCAGCGGATTGAGCAGGGCGCTGATCAGCGTCAGCTTGGCGAGAAAGCCCGAGAGCGGTGGCATGCCGATGATCAGCAGCGCGCACACGATGAAACTCAAACCCAGAAAGGCCATGGTCCAGGGGATCACCTGACCGACCACTGCTTTCTGTTCGTCATCCAGGTTGGTGCCCGGCACCGGGTGCAGAGATTCAAGCGCCTTGGGCAGTTGATCGGCGTCGTCTTCCAGCGGGATTTCGTTGGCCGAACGTGAGCGCTCGATCAGTTCGGCCAACAGGAACAAGGCCGCCAGCGCCAACGTTGAACTCACCAGATAAAACAGCGCACCAGCAGTGAGGCTCGGCTGGCCGAAGCCGATGGCTGACAGAAGAATACCCGCCGACACCAAAATACTCAGGCTGGCCATGCGCTCCAGCCGCTGGGCCGCCACGATGGAGATCGCGGCCACGGCCAGTGTCGCCATCCCGCCCCAGATCAGCCAGTCGCCACCGAAGAATGCCGACGCCCCGGCTTGCCCTGAAAACAGCAGTGTCCACAGGCGCAGCAGGGTGTAGGCGCCGACTTTGGTCATCAAGGCAAACAGCGCCGCCACCGGCGCACTGGCCGCCGAGTAAGCAGGCACCAGCCAGAAGTTCAGCGGCCACATCCCGGCCTTGGCCAGAAAGGCCACCGCCAGAATGGCCGCGCCTGCGTGCAAAAGGCCCAGATCTGCCTCGGAGACTTGTGGAATTTTGATCGCTAGATCGGCCAGGTTCAGGGTGCCGGTCACCCCGTAAATCAGCGCCGCACCAATCAGAAACAACGATGAGGCCAGCAGGTTGATGGTGATGTAATGCAGCCCTGCCGACACCCGCGCACGGCCCGACCCGTGAAGCATCAGGCCGTAGGAGGCAGCAAGCAGGACCTCGAAGAACACGAACAGGTTGAACAGGTCGGCTGTCAGAAACGCGCCGTACAGGCCCATGAGCTGAATCTGGAACAGTGCATGAAAGCTCGCACCTGCCCGGTCCCAACGGGCCAGCGCGAAGAGCAACGCGCAGAAGGCGACGATGCCGGTCAGCACCAGCATCAACGCAGACAAGTGATCGACCACCAGCACGATGCCGAACGGCGCTTCCCAGTTGCCCGGCAAATACACGCCGATGGAGCCGGTCGTGCCGGTTGTCTGCACCCACATCATCAGGGTGATGGAAATGGCCAGGCCGAGCGCGGTGGACAACAGGTTGATCCGCGCCTTCAGCGGCCTGTGTTTTTCGCCCAGCCACAGCATCAACGCGGCGGTCAGGGTGGGCAGCAGGATCGGTGCGATGATCAGTTGGTTCATCAGACTCATTCACTGCCCTCCCGGCCGTCGACGTGGTCGTTGCCGGTCAAACCGCGAGACGCCAGCAGGACCACCAGAAACAGCGCGGTCATGGCGAAGCTGATAACGATGGCCGTGAGCACCAGGGCCTGGGGCAGCGGGTCGGTGTAATTGAGCAGGTCTTGAGGCACGCCGTCCTTGATGATCGGCTCCTTGCCGATGAACAGGCTGCCCATGCTGAAGATGAACAGGTTCACGCCGTAGGACAGCAGGCACAGGCCCATGACTACCTGAAAAGTCCGAGGGCGCAGGATCAGCCAGACACCGGAGGCGGCGAGCACGCCGATGGCAATCGCGATGACTTCTTCCATCACTGAATTCCTTGTGAGGGGGTGGGGGCGAGTGCCGGATCAATCGGCTGTGGTAACGACGTCGGGCGATGGCTGCGCACGGATTGGTGAGCCAGCGCGGTCAGGATCAACAGCGTCGAGCCGACCACCACGGCGTACACGCCAATGTCGAAGAACAGCGCACTGGCCACGTGGAAATCCCCGAACAGCGGCAGGTGAAGATGGGCAGTGTGAGTGGTCATGAACGGATAACCCAGCGCCATCGAGCTAAGCCCCGTGGCCAGCGCGAAGAACAGGCCGGTGCCCATCCAGCGCAGCGGGCGCAAGCTCATATGAGCTTCGACCCACTGGGTGCCTGCCACCATGTACTGAAGAATGAACGCCACCGACATCACAAGTCCCGCGACGAAACCGCCGCCCGGTTGGTTATGGCCGCGCATGAACAGGTACATCGAGACCACGAACGCCACTGGCAACAGCAGGCGCACCAGCACGGCGGGCACCATCATGAAGCCCAGCGCGGTGTCTTTGGCGTTACGGGGGTTGACCAGATCGGTGACCACATCCCGCGCCAGCAAACGCTGTTGCGCGGGCAGCAGGATGCTTTCTTTCGGCGGCCGGAAGCGACGTAACAGCGCGAAGACCGTCAGTGCGACCACCGCCAATACGGTGATTTCACCAAAGGTGTCGAAGCCGCGGAAATCCACCAGCATCACGTTGACCGCGTTGGTTCCGCCGCCCTGAGACAGCGCGCGGCTGAGGTAGAACTCGGAAATCACGTTTGGCGTAGGGCGAGTCAGCATGGCGTAGGACAGCAGCGCCATGCCGCCGCCCACTGCCACTGACAATACGAAGTCGCGCACCCGACGGGCGCGAGCACGATTGCGCGAACGAGGCGGTGGGGCGACGTTCTCGTTGCGTCGTGGCAGCCAGCGCAGGCCGAGCAGGATCAACACCGTGGTCACCACTTCGACGGCCAGTTGGGTCAAGGCCAGATCCGGCGCGGAGAACCAGACGAACGTCACGCACGTCATCAAGCCGCAGACGCCGACCATGGTCACGGCTGCCAGTCGGTGGTACTTGGCCTGCCATGCCGCACCAAGGGCGCAGGCGATGGCGATCAACCACAGCATGACGAACACACCCGACCCCGGAATTTTCGGGCGATCGCCCCAGGTCAGGCCACCGTCGTACATCGGCACGAAGCCTGCGATCACCGACACGAACACCATCAGGAATAACTGGGCTTGCAGGCGTCGGGTTGTCAGCAGGTTTTCAAGACCGCGTGCCGCGAGCAGCTTGAGCACTAGCACTCGCTCGAACAGGCGCTTGCCATTCAGGCGCCAGATCAGCGGCGGACCTTTGAAGCGGGCACGCTTGAAGTGAGGGCGCAGCAACAGGTAAAGCAGGATACCCGCGCCCATGGCGATCAGGCTCATGATCATCGGCGCATTCCAGCCGTGCCAGATGGCCAGGCTGTATTCGGGCAGCTCGCCGCCGACGACAGGTTGTGCGGCAGCGGACAGCAGCGGGCCGACCGACAGCGCCGGTAAAATCCCGACGATCAGGCAGGTCAGCACCAGCAATTCAACCGGCACCCGCATCCAACGTGGCGGCTCGTGAGGCGTGTGAGGCAGGTCAGTGGCCTTGGGGCCGAAGAATACGTCCACCGTGAAGCGCAGGGAATAGGCGACGCTGAAGGTCCCGGCAATGGTCGCGATCACCGGCAACGCCGCCTCGACCCACGCGGTGGAGGAGATGAACACGGTTTCGGCGAAGAACATTTCCTTGGACAGAAAGCCGTTGAGCAGCGGCACCCCGGCCATCGCAGCGCTGGCGACCATGGCCAGGGTCGCGGTGTAGGGCATGAGTTTGATCAGGCCGCTGAGCTTGCGGATGTCCCGCGTGCCGCTTTCGTGGTCGATGATCCCGGCGGCCATGAACAGCGAGGCCTTGAAGGTGGCGTGGTTGAGAATGTGGAACACCGCGGCGACCGCTGCGAGAGGGCTGTTCAGGCCGAGCAACAGGGTGATCAAACCCAGATGGCTGATGGTGGAGTAGGCGAGCAGGCCCTTTAGGTCGGTCTGGAAAATCGCCGAATACGCGCCGATCACCAAGGTGCAGGCCCCTGCGCCGCTGACGATCCAGAACCACTGCTCACTGCCCGACAGTGCGGGCCACAGCCGCGCCAGCAGAAACACCCCGGCCTTGACCATGGTCGCCGAATGCAGATACGCCGACACCGGCGTCGGCGCGGCCATGGCGTGGGGCAGCCAGAAATGGAAAGGAAATTGTGCGCTTTTGCTGAGGGCGCCAAGGAGGATCAGCGTCAGCAAAACCGGGTACAGGGCGTGGGCACGAATCACGTTGCCGGATGCCAGCACACGATCCAGGTCGTAACTGCCGACCACATGCCCGAGCAGCATGACTCCCACCAGCAGCGCCAGACCGCCCGCGCCTGTGACCATCAGCGCCATGTAGGCGCCGCGTCGGGCGTCGGCGCGGTGGTGCCAATAGCCGATCAACAAGAAAGAAAAGACGCTGGTCAATTCCCAGAAAAACACGATCTGAATCAGGTTGCCGGACATCACCAGGCCCAGCATCGCGCCCATGAATGCCAGAAAGAACGAAAAGAATCGGGGGACGGGGTCTTCGGGCGACATGTAATAACGGGCGTAGAGCGAGACCAGCGTGCCGATGCCCAACACCAGCATCGAGAACAGCCAGGCGAAGCCGTCGAGGCGTAACACGACGTTCAGGCCCAGGCTGGGCAGCCAGAAAAATTCTTCACGCATCACGCCGCCGTGGGCGATTTGCGGGTACCAGAGTGCCACCTGAATCACGCCGATCAGGGCGATCAGGCCAGCCAGAAGGGATTCGCTGTTGCGAGCGTTGTGCGGCAAAAGCGCCGCCAGACAGCTGCCAACAAAAGGCAGAAGCAGTAGAACTATCAGGGACATAGGCTTCTAATCTGCGCAAAAATGTCTAGGATCATACGGGCCGGGGTGTTCATCACCAACCACCAAGATGTCGCAGAATCCTACAAAGAGAGTAGGCAGCAGCGTAGTTGACCGCACAGAGTGGGGATGGTTGATGGCAATTTAGGCCGTTGGCGCGCCGTGGGTGGCAATTCGCTCCCATCAGGTTACGGTTCTTGCCCTTACCCTGCAGCAGTCCGGCTTGCAGGCGGCAGCGGTTTCAAGGACGACAGAGTTTTGTGGTGTCTGCACCCGCTCCGCCAGACTACCAACGGTTGGCGCACTCGCCCATTTAAGCGACAATGCCCGCCAGTTTCCGGAGTGCCCCATGTCTGATTCCCTCGAAAGCCTTGCCGTTGACGCCGTTCTCGACGCAACGGGCCTCAATTGCCCTGAACCGGTGATGATGCTGCACCAGAAAGTGCGCGACCTCCCCGCAGGCGGGCTGCTGAAGGTCATCGCCACCGATCCCTCGACCCAGCGCGACATCCCCAAATTCTGCGTGTTTCTGGATCATGAACTGGTCGATAAACAGGCCGCCGATGGCGTGTACCTGTACTGGATCCGTAAGAAACTCGCCTGATATTCCTCCGCTCCCCGGCACGGTGCTGGCCCCCGCGCGCGTCAGCGCCTACACTGCCGCGACCTCAGGGAGCCCACCATGCGCATAGTTGCTGACGAAAACATTCCACTGCTCGACGCCTTTTTCTCCGGTTTTGGCGAAATCCGCCGTTATCCAGGGCGCACCCTCGACCGCGCCGCCGTGGCCGATGCCGACATTCTGCTGGTGCGCTCGGTGACCAAGGTTAACCGTGAGTTGCTGGAAGGCTCCTCAGTCCGCTTCGTCGGCACCTGCACCATCGGCACTGACCATCTGGACCTCGATTATTTCAACGAAGCGGGCATTCAATGGTCCAGCGCACCGGGCTGCAACGCCCGCGGCGTGGTGGATTACGTACTCGGCAGTCTGCTGACCCTCGCCGAAATCGAAGGAGTGGACCTCAATCAACGTACCTATGGTGTCGTGGGCGCAGGCCAGGTGGGCGGCCGTTTGATCAAGGTGTTGCAGGGGTTGGGCTGGAACGTACTGGTCTGTGACCCGCCACGGCAGGCAGCGCAGGGAGGCGACTACGTCAGCCTCGACGAAATTATCGCCCGTTGCGACGTGATCAGCCTGCACACCCCGTTGAACAAAAGTGGCGACCTACCGACTTGGCATCTGTTTGATCGCACGCGTCTCCAACAGCTCAAGCACGGCGCATGGCTGATCAACGCCGCCCGCGGCCCGATTGTGGACAACATCGCGCTGCGCGACGTGTTGCTCGAACGCGAAGACCTGCAAGCGGTGCTGGATGTCTGGGAAGAGGAGCCCAAGGTCGACGTTGAGCTGGCCGACCTGTGTGTCATTGGCACCCCGCACATCGCCGGTTACAGCCTGGATGGTCGGCAACGCGGTACGGCGCAGATCTATCAGGCCCTTTGTACGCACCTTGGCCAGCCTCCGGTGATCCAGCTCGAAGACCTGCTGCCCCGACAATGGCTGGCGCAGGTCTCGCTCGATGCTGCGACCGATCCGGTCTGGGCGCTGAACATGCTCTGCCGAGGGGTTTATGATCCGCGCCGGGATGATGCGGAATTCCGCCGCAGCCTGGTGGGCGACAGCGCGAGTCAGCGCCTGGCCTTCGACGCCTTGCGCAAGCACTATCCACCGCGCCGGGAAATCGAAGGTCTGAAGGTCGGCATCGTCGGTCACTCGGACGTCTTGCAGCGGATCGTCAAGGCTCTGGGCGCCGTTACGGTTTAACGGAACACGTATTTCACCACGTACGCATACAGGTCGTTGAACACCTGATAGGGCACAGGCTCGATGCTGCGCTCTGCCTTGGCCAACGCAATGTGCGAGGCCTTCAGGGTTTCGCCGCGCTCTTCAAGGGACACGATTGGAGTGTTGACGAGTTTGGCGTAGTTGTTGAACGAACAGGGCTTGTTCGCTTCTGGGTTACGTACGATGCGCATGTTGTGATCCTCCGGGTTGAGGGTGGCGCCACTGTCGTCGACGATCGCTTCCGGTGTCAGGTCGTCGGGCTTGGTGCATCGGCTCTGACAGACCACGCGACGATTGCGCAGCGTCCCGAATCCGCGTTCGTACATCGTGATGGTCGAACCGACCGAGGCCGCGCAGGCATTTTCAAAGGCGGTGAGGATCGATTGTGCATTGGCCATGCTCTCGTCAATGTTCGACAGCATCACGAAACGTTCCAGGGTCTTGTCGTCGATGCTTTTCAGCGCTCGCTCGATGGTAGAGACGTGAGCGAACTCACGTTTGCAACCGATCAGGTGAACGTCAAAGACGTACCCCTTGCTGGCCGCGTAGGTAGGCAGTTGCGCAAAATCGATACTGTCCAGAGCGGTTTCGATAATGATGTTGTAGTTCTTTTCGAACGCGTCTTGAAAGATTTTTTGCCCCAACTCCCAGATGAACTTTTCGGTATGCTCATAGGCGTGCAACACGCCGTATTCAATCATCTCCTGATACTGCGGATGATATTCGCGGTATTCGAGCAAGTAAGGCCTGATGAAGTTTTGATAGCGGTTGGTTTTCAGCAGGGTGTTTTCCAGCAGGTAGGTTTTACCTGAGCCCTGAACACCGGCAACGATCAGCATTGAGGGCTGCGTTTTAGCGTTCGGCTCGGAAACTGAGTCGAAAATAGTGGGGGCGATCAGGCTGTAGGCCTTGTTAACGTCGTCGGTTGTGTAGCTATAGAGTGTTGTTTGTGTCATGCGAATGCCTTCCTTGATGAGTAAACAGGTTCAGGTTGAACAGAAAGGCACGTAATCGAAGGTCGCTGTTTGGGTCAATTCAGTCTGGGTAGGACGTTTCATCACAAGTGGTAGGGCGACGAAGATAGACAAACGGATACGCATAAAAAACCCGGCGCGCGGGCCGGGTTTCAAGTCAGTCTGTTCATCAATCTTGTTTTTCAGGTTTGACCCAGTACTTTTCGCATTCCTGACATGCGGCCTGAACCATTTCTTCAGTAATCAGGATTTGATTCCCGTGTTCATCGAGAATGGCGCCGCCCAGTTGAGACTGGGGCTGGGGCCGTACAATCGTTTCTTGATTGCTGCTCTGTAAGCTCATGGCCTGTCTCCTCATCAGGTTGTGCGCTTCAATACACCTATAACGTAGCCGCGCTTGATGAATGCGCCGTGACATCCCTGGACGCATCAAGCGTTCAAACAGTCCACCAGAACACGGTGCAAACTGCCACCCCGCTGTTAGACCGATCCACGCTAACCCTCCCTTGATAACGTCATAACGCATGTGGACACCCTTTACCTGACTCACTGTAATCGCCTGAGTTCAGCCAGGCTCGACGAGCGTGCACCTTCGCGGCGGTGTACGCTCTGGCATCGTGTGGTCTCTCAGGTGCATTTCATGGCTTCAATGTTTTCCGGACGTCAGCGTCATGCCATTCGTCTGGCGCTGCGGATGATCGCGCCTTATCGCAAACAGGCCATCGGCGCATTGGTGGCGCTGATCGTCACGGCGGCGATCACCTTGTCGATGGGGCAGGGGATCAGATTGATGGTCGATCAGGGCTTTTTGACCCGCTCGCCCGCATTGCTCAACGAGAGCATCGCGCTGTTCATGGCGCTGGTGGTGGCCCTCGCGGTGGGCACCTTTACCCGGTTTTATCTGGTGTCATGGATCGGCGAGCGCGTCGTGGCCGACTTGCGCAAAGAGGTGTTCGACCATCTGGTCAGCCTGCACCCCGGTTTTTACGAGAACAACCGCAGTTCGGAAATCCAGTCGCGTCTGACCGCTGACACCACGTTGCTGCAATCGGTGATCGGCTCGTCGTTGTCGATGTTCCTGCGCAACGCGCTGATGGTGATCGGCGGGGTGATCTTGCTGTTTTTCACCAACCCCAAACTGACCAGTATCGTGGTGGTGGCCTTGCCGCTGGTGGTGGCGCCGATCCTGATTTTCGGCCGTCGTGTGCGCAGCCTGTCGCGGGAAAGCCAGGATCGGGTCGCGGACGTGGGCAGCTATGTGTCCGAAGCCTTGGGGCAGATCAAGACCGTGCAGGCCTACAACCACCAGGAACAGGACCGACAGCGCTTCTCGTTGACCGCTGAAGGCGCATTCGACACGGCGCGCAAGCGGATTCTTCAACGCTCATGGCTGTTAACGCTGGTGATCGTGCTGGTGTTGGGGGCGGTGGCAGTGATGCTGTGGGTGGGCGGGATGGACGTCATCGCCGGTCGTATTTCTGGCGGGGAACTGGCGGCGTTCGTGTTCTACAGCCTGATCGTCGGCAGTGCGTTCGGCACCCTCAGCGAAGTCATCGGCGAGATGCAGCGCGCTGCGGGCGCCGCCGAGCGTATCACCGAGCTGTTGCAGGCGCGCAGCGAAATCACCCCGCCAAGCCGTGACCTGCTGACACTCCCTGAGCGCGTCAGCGGCCAACTGACACTGGAAAACATCAGCTTCGCCTACCCGTCGAGGCCTGAACGCAATGCGGTCGAAGGTCTGAGCTTAACCATTGAAGCCGGGGAAACCCTCGCGCTGGTGGGGCCTTCGGGTGCCGGGAAATCGACATTGTTCGACTTGTTGCTGCGTTTTTACGACCCGCAGCAAGGACGGGTACTGATCGAAGGACTGCCCGTCGAACGCCTCGATCCGCTGGACCTGCGTCGTTGTTTTGCCTGGGTGTCCCAGACGCCCGCGCTGTTTTTCGGCAGCGTCGAAGACAACATTCGCTATGGCAATCCAAAAGCCAGCGAGGAGCAGGTGAAGGCGGCGGCGCGCATCGCTCACGCTCATGAGTTCATCGAGCTGTTGCCGCAGGGTTATCAGACGCACCTGGGGGATGGGGGCATGGGGTTGTCAGGCGGGCAGCGTCAGCGGCTGGCGATTGCGCGGGCGCTGTTGGCCAATGCGCCGATCCTGCTGCTCGATGAAGCGACCAGTGCGTTGGATGCGCAAAGCGAGCATTTGATTCAACAGGCGTTGCCGACCTTGATGAAGGACCGTACGACGCTGGTCATTGCCCATCGGCTGGCAACGGTGCAGAACGCGGACCGGATCGCCGTGATGGATCAGGGGAGATTAGTGGCGGTGGGAACGCATGCCGAATTGATTGCAACCAATGCGCTGTACGCGCGGTTGGCGGCGTTGCAATTCAATGTACAAGGAGCAGGTGTGTAAGGGGCTGTACCATCGCTGCGGTTCGATGCAACCTTGTGGGAGTTCTATGTTGCTTGGTCAAGTCGCTTTCGCCACCAAGGCGGCTCCCACAGGTTCGTCGAACCGGGGTCTGAATCCGGCTCGGTCAGTGTGGGAGCCGCCTTGGGGGCGAATGCAGTTGATCAGTCGCCATAAAACGCCCACCAGTGCGTTCGACCGGCAGGCGAGTCTCTCGGTGCTTCAATCCTTGCGGTATTCGCACAGGTAAGCGGTTTCGACGCTGACTTCCAGGTCGAACTTGCTGTTGGCCGGTACGCGGAACTGGTCGCCTGCGTTGAAGGTTTCCCAGTCGGAGGCGCCGGGCAGCAGCACTTTCAGCGAGCCGGAGACGACATGCATGATTTCGCGGTCAGCGGTGCCGAAATTGTACTTTCCGGGAGCCATGACGCCGATGGTGGCCGGGCCATCGGCTTGCTGGAAGGCGATGGACTTGACGGTGCCGTCGAAATACTCGTTGACCTTGAACATGGCTGATCTCCTTGGAAGGGCTGAAAAAGGTCGGACAGTATGCCCAACGTACAAAAGGCCGTCATCCGCTTTGATAAATGCGTCGCCTTCAGCCCGGCGCCACCAATGGCAGCAGTCGGGCGGTGTTTCTGGCGTCGCTCAGTGCGCGGTGCTGCTGGCCGTTGAAATGCATGCCCGCCAGTTGTAGCGCCGTGTTCAGGCCGCAGGGCTTTTGCAATTGACGGGCGTGGGCAAAGCGCTGTTTGAGGTTGATGTGCGGCAGGCTGCTCAGGTCGCTGGTCAATTGGTGCTGTTGCCATTGCAGGTCGAACTGCTGGCGATCGTAATCCCCCCAACTGACCCAACCCACCAGACGAGACCGGTGATGGCTCATCCAGCGTTCGAATTGCGGCCAGATCGTCGGCAAAGGTTGCGCACTGTCAATCTGGGCTTGCTGTATGTGGGTCAGTTCGCGACAAAACGGCGTCAATTGCGGCCTGCGAACGGGGCGAACGAAGCGTTCGAAATGATCGACTTCCCGTCCTTCCGAATTGACCACGCAGGCGCCGATTTCAATGATTTCCATCTCTGCCACTGGCCAGCCGCCTTCTTCGGTGGTGGCCTCCAGATCTATCACCAACCAATGGGGCATCTCGAACTCCAGTTTCTTAACCCGTGGCACCGACATGCAGCGTAGCCACATTCACGCGGCGGCGTCCAACCCGCTGCGGGTGTGCGATGTCTGGGACCGTGTGGGTCAACGGTGGTTTGCCGGGCGAAACAGCTTTTTATCGGGCAACGGTCGTAAATCGGGTCCGAGCCCTTGCCTGGTGACAACGCCCATCATAAATTGCGGCGCGAACGTTTTTTTGTAAGTACCTTTGTAGGCCCGGGTGCGGGGCGTCGTCGACACAGGCTACGGACGAAGGATCGGGCTGCATATCGGCCATTTCCCGGACATCCCTGACATCGGAGCCTTGCATGAACCAGATAGCACTGTCGTTGCCCAGGTGACTGGAGCGAGAATCAAGCGGGTTTTGAGTTGATTTGAGCGTTGTCTAATTGTCCGTGAACGCATAGCTTACGCGTACTCCTATTCGCCAGAGGTGCTTTGTCTTGATGTCTACGCCGGTGCGGATGGCTTTGAACACGTTGCTCTTGGCGACGACCACGTTGTGGGCTTGGCAGGCAGGTGCGGCGCAGTTGGTGCGTATTGGTGCGGCGCATTTTCCGCCCTACACGATTCGCCCTGAACGGGGTGAAGACACCGGGCTGTTGCCGCAAATGGTCGATGCGTTGAACGCCATGCAGAGTGACTATCGCTTCGAGATGGTCCCGACGTCCATTCCTCGTCGTTTCCGCGATTTCCAGCAGGAACGTTTCGACATGGCCATCTTTGAAAATCCCGGTTGGGGCTGGAAAGACATCCCGCACGAGGATGTGGACATGGGGCTTGAAGACGCGGAAATCTTTGTCGCTCACCGTGTCGCGGGGCGTACGCAAGCGTATTTCGAAGAGTTGAAGGGCAAGCGTCTGGCGCTGTTCAGCGGTTATCACTACGCATTCGCCCATTTCAACGCCGACCCCAAGTTTCTGGCCGAGCATTACAACGCCACGCTGACCTATTCCCATGACAGCAACCTGGCGATGGTGCTGCGTGACCGGGCGGACATCGCCTTGGTCACGCGCTCCTACCTGAGCACATTCATCGCCGCCAACCCGCAGGACGCCGGGCAGTTTTTGGTGTCGGACCGGGTGGATCAGGTGTATCGACACTTTGCTCTGTTGCGCCCGAATGCACCGATCACCGGGGAGAAGTTCAGCGACCTGTTGCGTCAACTCCGGGAGAACGGACAGATGTTCAAGATATTCCAGCCGTTCCGTATCGCGGTCACGCCACAGGCCAGCCACCATGCAGTGGCATTGGACGACGGTGACAGTCGGGATTGAGAAGAGGGGAGGCAGGCGGTGGTGTTGCACCGCCCGCTGATGACGGCTTCAGCGATCGCGCGCTTCCTTGGCGTCCATTTCCGCGTTGCGCTCGTGCACGCGTCGCAATTGTTCTTCGGTCAGGGGCAGTTTTTTTGCCGAATCCTTGAGCATCAGCAAACCACCGACGATCGAGCCGATTGCAATGACCAGAATTAACCAGGCGTACCAGGGCATGGGGGCTCTCTCCTTCTTGTGATACCGCTTTGAGCAGTGGCGCTGCTCAGTGGTTCCATTCCAGGGGATGCGTGGTTATAGAGTTGGTGTCGTGCTCGCCATTTTGTGGGGCCTGCTTGCTGGCGAACGCGGTGTGTCATTCAACATGGATGTGTGTGACAGACTGCATTCGCCAGCAAACGGGCTCCCACAGGTATGGCGTCGAATAAAACGCTTCGGTCTGGCGCGGTCAATGTGGGAGCCGCCTTGGTGGCGAATGCGGTTGACCCGCCAACATAGAATCTCCCACATAGCGCTTCTTCTAAACCCCCGTCAACATCGAATCGGCAGGCGCCGCCGAGCGCGCATGGCCGGTTACGCCGAAATACACGAAACCTACGGCCATGAACGCCAGGAAAATCAGCCCGATCAGCGCGTTGAACCAGGCCATGGCAATCAGGCAGACCACCGCCAGCAGCAGCGCGATGCCCGGCACGATGGGGTAGCCCGGCGCGCGGAACGTGCGCTCCAGCAGCGGCTCGGTCTTGCGCAGTTTGAACAGGCTCAACATGCTCATGATGTACATGACGATCGCGCCGAATACCGCCATGGTAATCATCGCCGCAGTGAGGGTCATGCCACTGAGGTTGATCAGCCCGTCACTGTAAATCGCCGCGATACCGATCACGCCCCCGGCAATGATCGCGCGATGAGGCGTTTGAAAGCGTGACAGTTTGGCCAGCGAAGCAGGCAGATAACCGGCGCGGGCGAGGGCGAAGAACTGCCGCGAATAGCCCAGAATGATGCCATGGAAACTGGCCACCAACCCGAACAGGCCGATCCACACCAGCATGTGCAGCCAGCCGGAGCTTTCGCCGACCACCGCTTTCATGGCCTGAGGCAGCGGATCATTGATGTTCGACAGGGCTTTCCAGTCGCCCACACCACCGGCGAAAAACATCACGCCCATCGCCAGCAACACCAGGGTGATGATGCCGCTGATGTAGGCTTTCGGAATGGTGCGCTTGGGATCTTTCGCTTCTTCGGCGGCCATGGCGGCGCCTTCGATGGCGAGGAAGAACCAGATGGCGAAGGGGATCGCTGCAAACATCCCGGCAATCGCCGGAGCGCCAAAACTGTCAGACCCGGCCCAGCCATTCAGCGCGAAGTTGCTGAAACTGAAGGCTGGAGCCACGACGCCCATGAACACCAGCAGTTCCAGAACGGCCAGCACGCAGACCACCAATTCGAACGTGGCCGCCAGTTTGACCCCGAGGATGTTGAGGGTCATGAAAACGATATAAGCGCCGACGGCTGCATGCTTGGGGTCCAGCGCCGGAAATTGCACGTTGAGGTAAGCACCGATGGCCAGCGCGATGGCGGGCGGGGCGAAGACGAACTCGATCAGCGTCGCGAGGCCTGCGATCAACCCGCCTTTCTCACCAAAGGCTCGGCGGCTGTAGGCAAACGGACCGCCCGCGTGGGGAATGGCAGTGGTCAGCTCGGTAAAACTGAAGATGAAACAGGTGTACATGGCCGCGACTATCAGCGACGTGAGTAGAAAACCCAGCGTCCCGGCCACACCCCAGCCGTAGCTCCAGCCGAAATACTCACCGGAGATCACCAGCCCCACAGCGATCCCCCACAAATGCAGCGTGCCCAGTGTGGGCTTCAGTTGCGTATTCATGCGTCACTCCCTGGATTGATTGGCTCATCGGGAGGTGGAGCGTTGCAGTGGTCATGCCAGTAGTGTGCAAATGTGTCGCAATGTTTCGAAAAGGGTCGTATGCAGGATGCTTGTTCGGCGATCAGGCCTTGATCGTGCGCGATAAGTGGGCGTTCGTTGCTCTCTGTGGGAGCGAATTCATTCGCGATGAGGTCGGTATAGACACTGCATCTCCATCGTCTGGACCTCCGTCATCGCGAATGAATTCGCTCCCACAGGGTGAACCGCGATGCTGGGTCACACTTTACGATCACCGGGTCCCGCGCAGCGGCAGGTTCCGCTACAATGCGCGCCGATTTCGACTTGCCAGAGAACCCGCTCATGTCCGCTTGCCAGACCCCCATCATCGTTGCCCTGGATTTCCCGACCCGCGAAGCGGCGTTGAAACTGGCGGATCAGCTCGACCCGAAACTGTGTCGGGTCAAGGTGGGCAAGGAATTGTTCACCAGCAGCGCATCGGGCATCGTCGAAACCTTGAACGACAAGGGTTTCGAAGTGTTCCTGGACCTGAAATTCCATGACATCCCCAACACCACGGCGATGGCGGTCAAGGCCGCTGCCGAGATGGGCGTGTGGATGGTCAACGTGCACTGCTCCGGCGGCCTGCGCATGATGGACGCCTGCCGCAATGTGCTGGAGCAGCGCAGTGGCGCCAAGCCTCTGTTGATCGGCGTGACCGTGCTGACCAGCATGGAGCGTGAAGACCTGGCGGCCATCGGTCTGGACATCGAGCCACAGGAGCAAGTGCTGCGTCTGGCGGCATTGGCGCAAAAGGCCGGGATGGACGGCCTGGTGTGCTCGGCACTCGAAGCTCAGGCCCTGAAGGCGGCCCATCCTTCGCTGCAACTGGTGACGCCAGGTATTCGCCCTGCGGGCAGTGCCCAGGACGATCAGCGCCGCATTCTGACACCGCGTCAGGCGCTGGATGCCGGTTCCGATTATCTGGTGATTGGTCGCCCGATCAGCCAGGCGGCGGATCCGGCCCAAGCGTTGGCGGCAGTGGTGGCCGAGTTGGCGTAAAAGCGTTAACACGGCGTGTGGGAGCCAGCAAGCCGGCTCCCACAGTTCTACATCCCCCCTCGCGACTTATGGGTTCAATACCCGATCCGCTTCAGAATCGACTCCATACTCTCCTTCGACGGTCGACCATAGAACTTCAGCAGTTCCGACGCCCGGTTGGTGAAGAAACCGTCGACCCCGCGCGCGCTGATGGCCTTGAAGTCCACCGCATCGTCCACGGTGTAGGGATGGATGATCAGGCCGCGATCATGGGCCATTTTGTTCATCCACGGCTGCACCAGATCCATGTAGCTCTGATCACCGCCGTCTTTCAGCGCCGCCGCAGGTCCCGTGCCGATGGCGCCGTGGGCCTTGGCCCAGTCCATCCATGCGGCGAACTCTTCCTTCGATTTCACTTCCTGTGTGGCATAGAACGCTGCTTTGTCCTTCGCGCCGGAGTCCTTGAACGTCTTGTCGGAGGCGGCCTGAATGTAGCCGTCACCCAGCCACAGCAACAGCACCTTTGGCGTGTTCGGCATGGCTTTCTGCAATAACTCAAGGCTCGGCTTTTCGAACGTCTGCAGCACCACGCGGCCCGGTGTGTGGGCCACATTGACGTAGCCCTTCTCGGCGGCCGGGCGCTGGCTCAGCCAGCCGCGCTGCTCCAGCTTTTTCTTCAAATCGTCTTCGATGCCTGGAAACTGCGCGGGGACTTTGGTCTCGATGTACAGCCCCGGTTTGTTCTTGCCGCCCTCGGCGATGTCGATCACTTCATCCAGCGTCAGAATTTTCAGTCCGGCGTAACTGGCACGGGCGCGATCCGGATGGGCCTTGTTGAACCAGGACCCGGCGTCCAGACGCTTGAGCTCTTCGAGGGTGAAGCTGCTGACCGGGTTCTTCGCACGGTCAGGGTAGACCTCGGCGATGTTGGTGGTGCGCTCCAGCGTGTCGTCATGCAGTGCGATCAGCACGCCATCTTTGGTGCGCTGGATGTCCATTTCCAGATAGTCGGCACCCAATTCACGAGCCAGGGTGTAGGAGGGGATGGTTTCTTCCGGGGCATTGAACGACGCACCCCGGTGGGCGATCACCGCAGGCCACGGGATACCGGCCTTGGCTGCCAACGCCTTGCCTGGCTCACTGGCCGCCATGGCGGGGACCGAAGACAACAGAACAGCGCTCATTGCACTGGCCAACGCTGTTCTGCAACGCAATGATCTGGAGATTCCTCTAAGCATTGATAACGTTCCTTGATAAGCATGATTCATTCATGAAGCGGCGAGAAACCGCTGCGCGTTTCTGCCTGCCAGGCAGCGCTGTGTGTCCGGGCGCATCCGTCAGACCATAAACAGCTATCTTCAGTGCGGGCAACCGATGTGTCGCGACTGGAAAAAACCTGTCGTTATGAACGCCGGTCGCATGGCCGAACGTCACGGCTTTGTGCACTATGGCGGCCCGTGTTGCGCTTTTTCATGACGGTCAGCTGTCAGGTGCGTGAACGTTCTTTTTGCAGGTGGCTTTTATCGTATGGAAACAAACACTTACGCTGCATTGGTGGGATTTGTCGACATGCTGCTGGATGCCATCTGCGTGGTCGATGCAGAGGGTCGCTACGTGTTCGTCAGTGCGGCGGCGGAGCGGATTTTCGGCTATCTGCCCCATGAACTCATCGGTCGCAAGATGATCGAGCTGGTTCATCCCGATGATCGCGAACGCACATTGGCCGAGGCCCGCGACATCATGGCCGGGCAGCCCAACGTAGGTTTCGAGAACCGTTACGTCCGCAAAGATGGCCGTGTGGTGCACATCATGTGGTCGGCGCGCTGGTCGGAAGTGGACAACCTGCGCATCGCTGTGGCCCGGGACATCACCGAGCGCAAGCGTGCCGAGTCGATGCGCGCTGCGTTGTTTCGCATCTCCGAAGCCGCTCACACGGCCAGTGATCTCTCGGCGTTGTTCAAAGACATGCACAGCGTGATCGGTGATTTGCTGCCTGCGCGCAGTTTCTTCGTCGCCCTGCGTGACAAATACAGCGGGCTGCTGAATTTTACCTACCACGTCGACGCCCTCGACCCGACCTTGCAACAGCCGATGGCCAACGCGCTGGCGACCGAAGTGGTGGGGCAGGGGCGCTCCCTGTTACTGGCCCCTGAACATGGCCAACAGGACACGCCACACTGTGCGCCTGACTACTTGCGCGCTCTGCTGGGCGCCGACGGTCTGTCCTGGCTGGCGGCACCGCTGGAAACCCAGCATGGCATCATTGGCGCGCTGCTGGTCAAGAGCCACCCTGATTGCCCGCACTACGACGAACGCGACAAGGAACTGCTGCAATTCGTCTCGACCCAGGTCGCTGCTGCCATTGAACGCAAACAACTGTATGACCGCCTCAAAAGCATGGCCCAGTACGACCAGTTGACCCAGATTCCCAACCGTATGCTGCTTCAGGAGCGATTGCAGCAATCCCTGGAGCGCGCCAAAAACAGCAAGGGCCGCCTGGCGCTGCTCTATCTGGACCTGGACAAATTCAAGCTGGTCAACGATACCCTCGGCCATGCCGCTGGGGACTTGCTGCTTCAGGAGGTCGCACATCGACTCAAACAGTGCGTGCGCGAAACCGACACCGTGGCACGCATCGGGGGCGACGAATTCGTGGTCTTGCTGGACCGGGTCAACAGTCGGGACGATGCAGGCAAAGTCGCCGAGAAAATCTGCAAGGTGCTCAATGTGCCGATGGTGCTCAAAGGGCACGACTGGCAGATCCTGCCGAGCATCGGCATTGCCAACTATCCGGAAAATGCGACTGATCTGGCGCAACTGTTCCGGCATGCCGATGAGGCGATGTACAGCGCAAAGAAGAATGGGGGAAATCGATTCGAGGGGTAAGAGGGCACGGGCATCTACCGTGTTGAACGTAATTTCCCTGCACAACCGCTCTGACTCGCGCTACTGTCTGTCCCATCGAAAATGACCCGACGGTGTGATGATGACGAAGACGGTGCTGGTGCTGGTCGAGAGCGTGAACGAGTATTTGCCGATTCTGGAGCAGAGCGGGTTTCGCTTGATTCTGGCGCCGACCCCGGCCACGCGGGCTGAGGCGGTGGCCACTCGGGGCGATGAGATCGATGCAGTGCTGACCCGTGGGCCGTTGGGGTTTACCGCAGATGAGATGGCGGCGTTGCCGAAGCTGGGGATCATTTGTGTGATCGGTGCGGGTTACGAGCAAGTCGATCTGCCCGCTGCTGAAGCACGGGGCATTACCGTGACCAACGGCGCCGGGGTTAATGCGCCGACGGTGGCCGATCATGCCATGTCGTTACTGTTGTCGCTGGTGCGCGACATTCCCCTGGCCGATGCGTCGGCGCGGCGCAGCGAATGGCGCAAGGTGACGCGTCCGTCGTTTACCCACAAGCGGTTGGGGATTCTTGGGCTGGGCGCGGTGGGGCTGGCGATTGCCAAGCGTGCGCAGGGTTTTGACATGCAGATCAGTTATCACAACCGTTCACCACGCGCCGACGTGGACTTTCATTACTGCGATTCGCCACGGGCGCTGGCCGCCGAGTGTGACTTCCTGATCATCGCGACCCCTGGCGGCGGTGGCACACAGCATTTGATCGACAAGTCAGCCATCGAAGCGTTGGGTGCAGACGGGTTTCTCATCAACATTGCCCGCGCCAGCGTGGTTGACACCGAGGCGCTAGTCGATGCGTTGCAGCACGGGCGTCTGGCCGGAGCCGGGCTGGACGTGTTCGATGATGAGCCTCACATCCCTGACAGCCTGAAAATCCTGCACAACGTGGTGTTGACGCCCCATGTCGCGGGCCTTTCGCCAGAAGCTTCACGTGACACAGTGCAGATGGTGGCCAACAACCTGCTGGCGTTTTATGCGGGCAAACCGGTGTTGACCCCGGTGCACAGTTAACTTGAGCTCCACCTGTCTGTAGGAGTGAGCTTGCTCGCGATCCAGTCTTCAGGCTATTGCATGGGTGACTGATCGGACCTCGATCGCGAGCAAGCTCACGCCTACAGGTTCGCTCGGATGTATTCCTAATCCATTAACAAAAAGGAGTTCTCCATGTCTTTATCGCCTGCCTTGAAAGTCGCGCTGGTCACCGGCGCAGGAAGCGGCATTGGCCGCGCCGTCGCACTGCAATTGCTCGAAGACGGCTACGCCGTGGTGCTTGCCGGGCGTCGGCTGGAACCCTTGGTTGAATTGGCCGAACAAGCCAAGGCGGCGGGGCAGCAGGCGTTGGCCGTCTCTACCGATGTGCGTGACGCGGCCAGTGTCGAAGCGCTGTTCGCGACCATCGAAAACACCTTTGGACGATTGGACGTGTCGTTCAACAACGCCGGAATCGGCGCTCCGGCGGTGCCGATGGACGAATTGTCGGTCGAGCAGTGGAAGAACGTGATCGATACCAACGTCACCGGCATGTTCCTCTGCGTGCGCGGAGCGTTCGGCCTGATGCGTCGGCAAGTGCCGCAGGGCGGGCGGATCATCAACAACGGCTCGATTTCGGCCCACACGCCGCGCCTGTTCAGCTCCCCCTACACCTCCAGCAAACACGCGGTGCTGGGCCTGACCAAAAGCACCTCGCTGGACGGCCGTCAGTACAACATCGCCTGCGGCCAGATCGACATCGGCAACGCGCTGACCGAAATGACCGACCGCATGACCAAGGGCGTATTGCAGCCCAATGGCGAGCTGCAAGTGGAGCCGACCATGGATGTGCAGCACGTGGCCGATGCCGTGAGTTACATGGCCAGCCTGCCGCTGTCGGCGAACGTGCTGAACATGACGGTGATGGCCAACAGCATGCCGTTTGTGGGGCGTGGGTAAGCTCCTTGGAACGCGCGGTCAGTCAGCCAGTTTTGGTGCCTGCCCCGACGCATTCGCCACCAAGGCGGCTCCCACAATGATTGCGTCGGACTGAGAACATCAGAGTTGCCGCAAAATCTGTGGGATCCGGCTGGCTGGCGAATACGATACCTCAGTCACCTCATGCCTAGCTGACCCGCCGCTTTCACAACAAGTCAGCTCTCACAAGTGCTGTGTTCACCTGCAGCTCCGTTGCTCCGTCCATAACCTGCGGGGATCTGTCCAACCCGGCCTGTTGCCGAATCCTCACACTGCTTTCATGTCAATCAACCTTCAAAAGAGAGGACATGACCATGAGCGAATTCGTCATTGCACCCATCGCCACGCCATCGCTGGCGGTGGCTGGAACGTCTGCGCGCTTTCCCATCCGTCGCGTGTTCTGCGTCGGTCGCAACTATTCCGAACACGCCCGTGAAATGGGCCACGACCCCGATCGCGAGCCGCCGTTCTTCTTCGCCAAACCCGCCGATGCCGTGGTGCCTGCCGAAGGCACGATCCCGTATCCGCCGCTGACTCAGGACTTGCACCACGAAATCGAGCTGGTGGTGGCCATCGGCAAGGATGGCGTGAACATCAACCCGCAAGACGCGTTGAGCCACGTCTGGGGCTACGGCGTCGGCCTGGACCTGACCCGTCGCGATTTGCAGGCGCAAGCCAAGAAGATGGGCCGCCCATGGGAGTGGGCCAAGGCATTCGACGCCTCGGCACCCGCCACCGCCCTGTTGCCGGTGAGCAAAGTGGGCCACCCGGACAGCGGATCGATCTGGCTGGACGTCAACGGCGAATCCCGCCAGCGCGGCGATCTGGCGGACCAGATCTGGGCCGTCAAGGATGTGATTGCCTACCTGTCGCAATCGGTGGGCGTGAAAGCTGGTGACCTGATCTACACCGGCACCCCAGCGGGCGTGGGCGCGCTGCAACGGGGGGATGTGGTCACGGCGGGCATCGAAGGGCTTGCTGAGTTGACCGTCACGATCGGCTGACACACCTGACAATCTTTTGGTCGAACGGCTGTCGTTGCCCTAAGATGCGGCCGTCCGACCGAGAGTTTGCAGGTGTTTCAGCGATGGCCAATACCTCCCGCATCCAGACCTATGGCATGCAGCAACGCAGCGACCGCATGGATTTCTACATCCGTGACAAGTCCGCTCGCCCGGCCCTGACCTCGCCCCATCGACACGAATATTTCCAGATCCAGATCAACCTGGGGGGCGACACCGTGCAGCACATCGGTGGTGCGATCCGGCCCTTTCCGCGCAACACGTTGGCGTTCATCCTGCCCCATCGCCTGCACGTCATTCCTCACCCGGAAGACGGCAATTTCGTGCTGATCAACTTCTCTCAGGATTTTCTGTTGCAGCACCTGCAATGCGACCCGATGGACCTGGAGGACATACCGCTGAACGAGGCGCCTGAGTTGGCGCCGTTTCGCTTTCAGGAACATCTGGATTTCATCCTCGACGACGCCCGTTTTGCCGAGATCACGGCATTGCTCGGTCAGATGCGCGAAGTGGATCAAACCCGGCAATTGGGTTCGGCGTCGATGTTGCGGGGGTATCTGCTGCAACTGATTGGTCAGGTCTGCAATCAGTTCGAGCCCGAGTTACGCGCGCTGTCGGCAAGCAAGGCAGAGCGCCGAGGGCGGCGGGATGCGATGGCGCGGGTGATGGATTACATTCGCGAGCATATTGCCGATCCGGCCCTGACCTTGACCGATGCGGCAGCGGCAGCGTTCCTCTCGCCCAACTACCTGACGCACCTGTTGCGCAAAGAGACGGGCAGTACGTTTTCCGAGCTGGTTCTTGAGCGGCGCATGCGCCTGGCGCGCACGTATTTGATGAACAGCAGCAAACCCCTGAGCCACATTGCCCAGATCTGCGGGTTTGCCGATGAAGCGTACTTTTCGCGACGTTTTCGCAAGGCCAATGGCATGCCACCGGGGCAGTTTCGGCGTGAGCAGCGGGGTGGGTGAGAGCGCTGGTCTCTGTGGGAGCGAATTCATTCGCGATGAGGTCCGTGCAAACGCTGCATCTCCATCGTCTGGGCCTCCGTCATCGCGAATGAATTCGCCCCCACAGGGTGCTCGCAGTGTCAGGCATATCGATGCCTTCAGGCCCATTTGAGTGTTTGGGTCAGCTCACTGAACAACGCCGACACCGAACGCAGCGCCCGGCAATCCGGTCGAGTCAGCAGCCACAGTGCGGTGTCGTAGCCTTCAAGCGGGTCCCCAAGTCGCTGCAAATCTCCCTCATGCAGCATGAAGTCCGGCAGCGCGGCCACGCCCATTCCGGCCCTCACCAATTGCGCAACCGCCAGCATTGAACTGCACCGGTAGGCCAGGTTCACGCCCGGCAGTTGCTGGCGACGCCAGGTCACGGTCGGGTGGTCAGGGAGAAAATCGTCCGGCGCAATCCAGTCCATGGCGCTCAAATCGGTCGGTTCGTGTCGTTGCAGGTAGGACGCGTTGGCGCAGACCTGATACGAAACAGTCCCCAGACGCGTACCCACCAGATGCTCCGGCGGGGCATTGGTCAGGCGCAGCGCGATATCGGCGTCGCGGCGGCTGAGGTTGGCGAAGGTGCTGGACGTGTTGAGTTCCAGCTTGAGGCCTGGATAGTCGGGCATGAAGCGGGTGAGGGCGGGCAGTAGCAGGCTTTGGAGGACGGCTTCGGTGCAGGTCAGACGTACTGTGCCGCTGACGATGTGCTGGCCTTGTTCAAGGCTGATCTGCGCCAGACTCAAGGCGTGTTCGGCGCTTTCTGCCTGCTGTGCCAACAGAATCGCTGCGCTGGTGGGGTGATACCCTGAGCGGCTCTTATCGAACAGTGCCGTGCCCACGGACGCTTCCAGCCGACGCACTGCTCGAAACACCGTCGAGACGTCGACTTTGAGTCGTTCAGCCGCCTTGAGCAACGTCTTGCCGCGCACCAGCGCGAGGATCAACGTGAGGTCGGCATGACTGATTCGATATTGCATGGCTGCATTGATCCTTTGCGTTAATGCCAATTTTGATTGCATCACGGCAAGCTTATAGTCATCCCCAGACCGATCGCAAAGCGTTTGAAACAGGGAGCAGGCATGAAGCAGAAACAGGTGATCCGTATCGCGCTGGTGGGTGATTACGATGAAAGCGTCCCCGCCCATCAGGCCATTCCCGTGGCGCTGGACCGAGTGGCAGGGGAGACCGGCATCGTCGTCGAGGGCCTCTGGGTGCCGACGACAGAGGTGGGACAGGGCGCTGAATTGGAGGCGTTCGATGGGGTTTGGTGTGTCCCGGCCAGCCCCTATCGCGACATGGACGGCGCGCTGACGGCGATTGGTTTTGCTCGGGAAAGGCAAATGCCGTTTTTGGGCACTTGCGGGGGCTTTCAGCATGCGCTGCTGGAATATGCGCGCAATCATCTCGACTGGACCGATGCCGAGCATGCCGAAACGGCGCCGGATTCCGATCAGGCGATCATCACGCCCCTCAGTTGCTCACTGGTCGAGGCGTTCGCGCCGATTCGCCTGGTGGCCGGCTCGCGTATCGCCAAGGCCTATGGGGCTGAGGAAACCCACGAGCGTTATCGCTGCCGCTACGGCTTGCGCAAGGAACTGGAAGCGCAGGTTTTCGCCGGACCTCTGAAGGTTTCAGGCTATGACCACGACGAGGAAATTCGCGCGATGGAACTGGAGGGACATCCGTTCTTCGTCGCCACTCTGTTTCAACCCGAACGCGCCGCACTGCAAGGCCGTACTCCGCCGCTGGTGAAAGCCTTCGTGCTGGCCTGCGCGGCAAGCGGAGGCTGATCGCGATGATGACCGATACCTTTGCGGTGCCATATTACGCGGTGGTCTTTACGTCGACTCGCACAAACGAGGACGACGAGGGTTATGCGCACGCCGCGCAACGAATGCTTGCCCTGGTGCGCCAGCAGCCCGGATTTTTGGGTGTGGAATCAGCAAGAGGGGCGGGTGGCGTGGGCATCACCGTTTCGTATTGGCGCGACGAAGCGGCGATTCTGGCCTGGAAAGAACACCCGGAGCATCGGGAAATCCGCGAACGCGGGAGGTCGACCTGGTATCGCCGCTGCACCACGCGGGTGACGCGGGTCGAGCGTGATTACGCCTATTCGCAGTGATGCAGCAGACGTTGTGGGAGCCGGCTTGCTGGCGAAGGCGGTGGATCAGTAATGGCAACGTTAACTGTCACACCGCCTTCGCCAGCAAGCCGGCTCCCACAGGTTATGTGATGTTCCTCAGCTTTGCGGTGCGACCCGCTGCGCCGCGATCTTTCGGCCACTTTGCAGCACGAATACTCCACCGAGGATCGCGGCAATCGCTACCACGTCCAGCACATGAGCGGGTTCGCCTGCCACGAAAATGCCGATCAGCAGGGCGATCACTGGCGGAATGTAGGTGGCCGACGCTGCGATCACCGCGCCCAGCCGTTCGACGATGAAGTAGTAGAGGATGTACGCCACGCCCGTACCCGACAGCCCCAGACCGAGTGAAACGCCGATCATGGCTTTCGGGCTTTCACTGATGTGTTCGATGCCGGTGCGGTCGGTGACGGCGAACAGGATCAGCATGGCGATGCCGATCTGATAGGTGCACAGCGCCACCGCTGAAATGTTCAGTCCGGTCAGGAAGCGTTTGGCGTAGACGAACGAGCAGCCGATGCTCAGCGAGCCGAGCATCATGTACATCACACCCTTCGCTGAAATGGCGGCATCGCCACTGGCCCAGGGCCGCGCGATCAGCAGCACCCCGATGAAGCCCATCAACACGCCCAGGGTCATGCGGGCATTGAGTTTTTCCTCCCGCAGAAACAGAAATGCACAACCAAAGGTAAACAGCGGAATCACGCCGCTGAGCAGGCCCGCGACGCTGGACAGCAGCAACGTCGTGCCTTGGGCGTAGAGGTAGTAATAGACCGCCGTCGCCAGCAGGGCCATGACCAGAAAATGATGGGCGTGGCGCAGGTGCTTCCAGCTCAGGGCGCGGGTGGCGAGGGCGTAGATCAGGATCGGCAGGAAACCGAACACCGAGCGCACCAGCACGATTTGCGCCGGGGAAATCCATTCCAACGCCCACTTCATGAACATGAAGTTGGTGCCCCAAATCAGCCCCAGGAGGGCGAAGGCAAAGTAGGCGATGTTTTTCATGGGGACTGCCGGGTGGTCGATGAGGGGCAGCGATTGTGCGGGGTTATGTGGTTCGATACAAATTATCGTCAACCAGCCGACACGGCACTGTGGCGCGCCGAATGATTCCGGCCGGATGCGACGCTTGTGGGAGCCGACTTGCTGGCGAAGGCGAAGGGTCAGCAATCGAAACGTTGACTGGCACACCGCCTTCGCCAGCAAGCCGGCTCCCACAGAATCAGCGTCGATCACAAATCCATGATTCGACATGCAACCTGTGGGAGCCGCCTTGGTGGCGAAAGGGGTTGATTAGTCAACATAGAATCTCCCACAGGTTATGTGGAGACGCTTACGGCATCACTGGCGGGATATACGCCAGCGTAGTCCCCAACGCCCACAGCAGGAACAGCACCAACGGCGTGTGCACCAGCAATTGCACGAAGGAGAAGCCAATCAAATCCCGCGCCTTCAGGCCCAGCACGCCGAGCAGCGGCAGCATGTAGAACGGGTTGATCAGGTTCGGCAGCGCTTCGGCCGCGTTGTAGATCTGCACCGCCCAGCCCAGGTGGTACTTCAGGTCGTTGGCCACTTGCATCACGTACGGCGCTTCGATGATCCACTTGCCGCCACCGGACGGAATGAAGAAGCCCAGGACTGCCGAGTACACGCCCATCAGCAGGGCATAGGTGTCGTGAGACGCGATGCTGGTGAAGAACGTCGAAATATGGTGCGCGACAGTCTGTGCATCGCCGCCTTTGACGGTGGTCAGCAGCGCGGCAATCGAACCGTACAGCGGGAACTGAATCAGCACGCCCGTGGTGGTCGGCACGGCGCGAGCCACGGCATCGAGGAAGCTGCGTGGACGCCAGTGCAGCAGGGCGCCGACCATGATGAACAGGAAGTTGTAGGTGTTCAGGCCCGAAATCGCGGTGATCGCAGGCTTGGTGGTGAACTCGTTGTACAGCCAGCCGGACGCTAGCACTACCATCAGAATGATCAGCAGTGGGCTGTATTCCAGCCATTCGCCCGGGCGGGTGCGGGCAGGCAGCGGTGGCAGGCTGAATGCCGGGTCGACGCCGCATTCCTTGGCGTCACGGGCGTTGGCCGGGCCAGGGGCGGTGGCGTAGGCGACGATGATCGAAATCACCACCAGCGCCAGCAGCATGATGCCCGATTGCCAGAGGAAGATGGTCTGGGTGAACGGGATCATCCCGGTAATCGCCAGAATCGACGGCGGCAGGCTGGCCGGGTTGGCTTGCAGTTGCGCAGCCGACGACGACAAGCCCAGTGCCCAGACAGCGCCCAGACCCAGATAGGCGGCTGCACCGGCAGCGCGGTAGTCCATTTTCAGATCGGTACGACGGGCCAGTGCACGCACCAGCAAGCCGCCGAATACCAGCGACAGGCCCCAGTTGAGCAGCGAGGCGACCATGGAAATCAGCGCGACCCAGGCCACGGCGGAGCGACCGTTTTTTGGAATCCGGGCCAGACGGTCGATCAGTTTGACGGCGGGTGGCGAGCTGGCGACGACGTAGCCGCCGATGACCACGAAGGCCATTTGCATGGTGAAGGGAATCAGGCTCCAGAAGCCGTCACCAAAGGCCTTGGCGGTGTCGGCGGGTTTTGCGCCGATGGCCAGCGTGGCGAGGGTGACGATCACCACGGCGAGGGCGGCGAACACCCAGGAGTCAGGGAACCAGCGCTCGGCCCACTTGGCGCAGCGCAGAGCAAATCGGGCGGAGCGGCTTTCTTCGAGATCGGCGGCCACGTGTGTTACCTCTTGGAGTTATTTTTGGATGCTATTGGCATAGCTGTTTTTAGTGTTGGCAGTGACGCAAGAAAAGGTGCAGCGCTAGATACGGCAAAGCCCCTTCATTGCTGAAAGGGCAGAGTGGTGTAGCGATGTGACATCAGATGTGACACTTGGCTTCTGGCCGAAGGCCGTGGGAGCCGGCTTGCTGGCGAATGCGGTGGGTCATTCACAGTTGTGTTGTCTGACACGCCGTATTCGCCAGCAAGCCGGCTCCCACAGGTGTCGCAATCAGAACGTCATCTCAACCACATCATCCGGCACGATCAATTTACCGGCTGTTTTGGCGACGATCTCTTCGATGCTCACGCCCGGTGCGGTTTCGCGCAGGATGAAGGCGCCGTTTTCGATTTCCAGGTAAGCCAGGTCGGTCAAAACTTTCTTGATGCAACCGGCGCCGGTCAGCGGCAGGCTGCAACGCGACAGCAGTTTGGACTCGCCGTCCTTGGAGGCGTGGGTCATGGTTACGATGATGTTGTCGGCGCCGGCCACCAGGTCCATCGCGCCGCCCATGCCTTTGACCAGCTTGCCGGGGATCATCCACGAGGCGATGTTGCCGTCGACGTCGACTTCGAAGGCGCCCAGTACGGTCAGGTCCACATGGCCGCCACGGATCATGGCGAAGGATTCGGCGGAGGAGAAGATCGAAGCGCCCACGCGGGCTGTCACGGTCTGCTTACCGGCGTTGATCATGTCGGCGTCGATGGTCTCTTCGGTCGGAAAGGCGCCCATGCCAAGCAGGCCGTTTTCCGATTGCAGCATCACGTCGATGCCTTCAGGAACGTAGTTGGCGACCAGGGTCGGAATGCCGATGCCCAAGTTCACGTAAAAGCCGTCTTGCAGTTCGCGCGCCACGCGCTGTGCCATTTGTTCGCGGGAGAGTGCCATGGTTCGGGTCCTTTTATTGTGTTCGGTGGCCCATGCTCTGATGGGGACAGATCAGGCTTTTCTGACGGTGCGCTGCTCGATGCGCTTCTCGAAAGTGCCCTGAATCACGCGGTCCACATAAATGCCCGGCGTGTGGATTTCGGTCGGCAGCAGTACGCCTGGCTCGACGATTTCCTCGACTTCGACCACGGTGATCTTGCCCGCCGTGGCGGCAACCGGGTTGAAGTTCTGCGCGGTGTGGCGATAGACCACGTTACCGAAGTGGTCGGCTTTCCAGCCCTTGATGATCGCGAAGTCGCCGGTAATGGCTTCTTCCAGAATCACGTTGCGGCCGTTGAACTGGCGGGTTTCCTTGCCTTCGGCAACCGGAGTGCCGTAGCCAGTGGCGGTGTAGAAGGCGGGGATACCGGCACCGCCTGCGCGCATTTTCTCGGCGAGGGTGCCTTGGGGAGTGAGTTCGACTTCCAGTTGGCCGTTGAGCAACTGCTCTTCGAACAGTTTGTTCTCGCCGACGTAGGAAGCGATCATTTTGCGGATCTGCCGGTCTTCCAGCAGGATGCCCAGACCGAAGCCATCGACGCCGCAGTTGTTGGACACAACCGTCAGGCCTTTCACACCCATGCGCTTGATCTGCGCGATGAGGTTTTCCGGGATACCGCACAGGCCGAAACCACCGGCCAGTACTGTCATGTTGTCAGTCAGCCCGGCGAGGGCTTCTTCGTAGGTTGCGACGCGTTTGTCGAGTCCGGCCATAGTGCTTGGTCCCCGCTTCGTTGTAGTTGTGTCCGACAATCGCCTTGCCGGAGGGCGTTGTTCTCATCTTCCTCCCGCGTCAGTGATTTGTTAATTTTGTTTTTTTCATGAATTGATAAGTTAAATAAATCAATGAACGTCAAGCAGCTTCGCGCGTTTCTAGCAGTGGCCCAATGCCTAAGCTTCGCTCAAGCGGGGGAACGGCTGCACCTGTCGCAACCGGCGTTGAGCCTGACCATCAAAGCGTTGGAGGACGATCTGGGGGGGCAACTGCTGACGCGCACAACGCGCACCGTCAGCCTGACCCCGGAAGGCGAAGCGTTGCTGCCCCTGGCGCGACAGCTGCTGGCGGACTGGGACAACGCTGAAGAAGTCCTGCGCCAGCGCTTTACCTTGCAAATGGGCAAGGTGTCGATCGCAGCGATGCCGTCGTTTGCCGGAAGCCTGTTGCCGGTGGCGCTCAAGGTGTTTCGCGAGCGCTATCCCCGCGTGAACGTGGCGGTTCACGACGTGATCAACGAGCAGGTGCTGGAGATGGTCGATCATCGGCGCGTCGAGCTGGGCATCGGGTTTGAGCCTGAATCGAGGAACAGCATGACCTTCACTCCGTTTTACCTGGACCGCTTTGTCGCGGTGGTGCCCTCGAATTCACCCTTGGCCGGGCGCGGCGTGGTGAGCTGGGACGAACTGCTGCACCACGATTTCATTACCTTGCAACGGCCTTCGGCAGTGCGTCTGTTGCTGGAGCAGGACTTGCAAACTCAACACGGCAAGTTGTCTGTGGCCTTCGAAAGTCATCAGTTGTCAACGGTGGGAAGAATGGTCGCCAACGGCCTGGGCGTCAGTGCCGTGCCGTCCCTGTGCATTCAGCAAATGGAAGAATTGGGCGCTCGTTGCGTGGCGCTGGAAGGCCCGCGTATCGAGCGGCGGATCGGGTTGATGACCTTGGCCGATCACAAATTGTCGGCAGCGGCGCAGGCGTTGCGGGATGTGTTGATTGAGTGTGCACAACCCGCTTTGGAGGCTGACTGAGATCCCCTCTGTGGGAGCGAATTCATTCGCGATGCGTTAGTACATCCGCCAGAAATGTGTCGGACGTACCGTCGCATCGCGGATGAATCCGCTCCCACAGGCTTCGGCGCTCATCCAGTCATTTGTGAGAAACGGACTTTTTTTGAAATTCATTTAGATGAATGAATGAATGGCACGCCGTTTCGGCCACTTCCTGCGAAAAAATCACTGCGACGTCTTGCCGCATCCGGTATCGTTCGGCCGTCTGAAACAAATTGTTGCAGACATACCTTCAATAAGAATCGAACGATAAGGGGTTCCGCGTGGATCTGTCGTCTGCTGCGTGGGTGTTTCACGACACCCGCCTGATCATCTGCTGTCTGGTCGCCATTGCCACGATTATCGTGCTGATCAGCGCCACCAAACTTCCACCGTTTCTGTCGATTCTGGTGGGCACTTTCATCGCAGGGATAGGTGCGGGGCTGCCAGCGGAGGCGGTTGCAAAAGCGTTCAGCAAGGGCGCTGGCGGGATTCTTGGCGAGGCCGGGATCATCATCGCGTTGGGTGCGATGCTCGGCGCGTTGATGGCTGAATCGGGCGCGGCGGACCGCATTGCCTCGACGCTGCTCGGGCTGGGCAAAGGCAAGACCTTGCCGTGGGTCATGGCGTTGGTGGCGATGGTCATCGGCTTGCCGCTGTTCTTCGAAGTGGGCCTGGTGATGATGGTGCCGATCATCTTCGTGATGGCACGTCAGTCCAATCTGCCGCTGCTGAAAATCGCCATTCCGGCATTGGCAGGCATGACCACCTTGCACGCCCTGATGCCACCGCACCCCGGTCCACTGATCGCCGTCAGCGCGTTGCACGCCGACCTGGGGCTGACCATGTTGCTGGGTTTCTGCATCGCGGTGCCTGCGGTGATTCTGGCAGGTCCCCTGTATGGCAACTGGCTCTCCAAGCGCTTGCACGTTGAAGAGCCTGCTGAATTGGGCGAGCTGTTTTCGGCCAAGTCGAAAGTCGCGCGCCAGCCGGGCTTCGGCATTTCGCTGTTGATCATCTTGTTGCCAGTGATCCTGATGCTGGGCAGCACCCTGGCCAAAGTCGCCATGGAGCCGGAAAGCGGCATCGCGCTGACCTTGAAGTTCCTCGGTGAGCCGCTGGTGGCACTGGGCATTGCCGTGCTGGCCGCGACGGTATGCCTGGGTTGGGCCAACGGCATTTCCCGCGAGCACGTGGGGGCAACCTTGCGTAAAAGCCTGGCGCCGATTGCGGTGCTCCTGCTGACCATCGGTGCCGGTGGCGGCCTGAAACAGACCTTGCTGGATGCCGGTGTCAGCCAGACCATCAGTAAAGCCGCCGAAGGCGCGCACATGCCGTATCTGCTGCTGGCGTGGTTGATTGCCGTGGCGCTTCGCCAGGCCACCGGATCGGCTACCGTCGCCACCACCACGACCGCGGGCATTCTTGCGCCGATGATGGCGGGGCTGGCACCGATCGAGGCATCGCTGGTGGCGTTAGTGATTGGTGCCGGTTCGGTGTTCTTCTGCCACGTCAACGACGCGGGCTTCTGGATGGTGCGCGAATATTTCGGCCTGCAACTCAAGCAGACGATCTGGGTGTGGTCGGTGTTGCAAACCATCGTCTCGGTGGTCGGCCTGATCGGCACCTCGTTGTTGTGGCATTGGTTGGTTTAACCGCTTTCGAGTGACACAGAGATTACTGTGGGAGCGAGCTTGCTCACGAATGCTGCGTTACAGGCACAAGAGATGTTGTGGCTGGACTGTCCTCTTCGTGAGCAAGCTCACTCCCACAGATTCTGCAGCGTCTCCTCTTTTACCGGTGTGCTCAGGCATCGGTTCTGAAAACCCGATAGCGACTATCAAGACGACTGATTTCTGCTGAAAAGCCCCGGCGCGTAGCCTTGGCTTCATTCCAGAAACGAGCCGAATGGAGGCTCCCATGAATCGTCTTCTCGCCCTCGCCATGTCGCTTTCAGTCGCTGTTCTTTCCGGCTGTGCCGCTGGCAATCACCCTGAATTGCGCCCTTACACCGCTGAAGAAACCCACCAGTTGGCCCTTGAAGACCTGAACCGTCGCGGCCTGTCCTACGACGAATATCAGGCTCGCAAAGCGCAACTGATGGCCGAGCCGCAACTGCAACAAGCCCACGAATTCGACACCCGCGGCGAAGTGAACGCCGACATCAGTACCCCGTCGAAAGCGCGTCAGGGCTAAGCGCTCTGGCTCAAGGGTTTGAACGAACAGTTTCATCTGTTATGCAAGTTTGTTGAAACTGTACGGGTAAAAGTCAGCCTCACTGTCCGTGTGTTTCACGCCGCGCTTTCGATAGCGTGAGCGCCAGAAATCAGAAAACACACCGTGGACCCGCATCATGCTGACTGCCGATTTGCTGCTCGCCTTTGTTCTGTTTGCCTTCGTGTCATCGATTACCCCAGGCCCCAACAACACCATGTTGTTGTCCTCGGGCGTGAACTTCGGTTTCAACCGCACCATTCCGCACATGCTCGGCGTGAGCTTCGGCTTTGCGCTGATGGTGCTCGCTGTCGGCTTTGGTCTGGGCGCTGCGTTCAAGGCGTATCCGGTGTTGTACACCGCGTTGCGCTATGCGGGGGCGGCGTATTTGCTCTATCTCGCGTACAAGATCGCCACCTCGGGTCCCGCCAGCGAGAGTGCTGAGCGCAGGGGCAAGCCCATGAGCTGCCTGAGCGCGGCGGCGTTTCAGTGGGTCAACCCGAAAGCCTGGGTGATGGCCGTTGGTGCCATCAGCACCTACACCCCCATGAATGGCTACTTCACTAACGTCGTGGTGATCGCGATGGTCTTCGGGATCGTCAACCTGCCCGCCGTGGGCATGTGGGCGGGCTTCGGCAGTCTGTTGCGTAATGTGCTGCGCGACCCGTTCTGGCTGCGGGTGTTCAACGGGATCATGGCGTTGCTGCTGGTGTTGTCGCTGTATCCGCTGTTGGAGCACTGATCGACTCAGGCATGGGGGAACCACAGGCTGAAGACGGTCACGCCCCCCTCGCTGGCGACCCGACATTGCCCCCCATGCAGTTTCATGATCGAGGCGACGATGGACAGCCCCAGCCCGCTGCGTTCAGAAGACTGTTGCCGCGAATGGTCCGCACGATAGAAGCGGTCGAATAATCGTTCGATCACTGCCGGGGCAATGGTCTCCCCCAGATTGCTGACCTGTACGATGCTGAAGTGCGCCTTTCGCTGTACCTCGACACGGATTTCGCTGCCCGTTTGGGCATGCCGCACGGCGTTGGACACCAGATTCGCCAATGCACGACGAAACAGGGTGACGTCCGCCCACAAGGTGCCGTCGCCGCTCCAGGTCAGGCGCACGCCGCGCTCTTCGGTCAGGTCCTCGAAATAACTGCCGATGCGCGCCAGCTCTTGCGCGACGTTGATGTCGCTTCGCTCGATGGCTTCTTCGGCGTGTTCGGTCCGGGCGAGAAACAGCATGCTGTCGATCATCTTTGAAAGCCGCTGTAGTTCCTCGTAATTGGAACCCAGCAAACGCTGGTAGTAGTCCATTTCCCGGGCTTTTCCCAACCCGACCTCGATCTGGCCCAGCAGGTTGCCGATGGGCGTGCGCAGGTCGTGGGCCATGTCGGCGCTGACCTGTCTGAGATCGATGAACCCTCGTTCGAGCCGGGCCAGCATGGCGTTGAACTGAGCGATGACGGCATCGAGTTCCTGCGGTGCGTTCTCTCGATCGATACGGCTGGACAGCGTGCCGATGCCAATGGTCGCAGTCTGTTCGGCCAGTCGACGCAGCGGCCGCATACTGCGTCGCGCCAGAACATACGCCAGCAGCGCGATCAGCACCGCCGTGACGCTGGACAGCGTGAGGATGTCGTTGCGATAACCCGCCAGAATCCGCGCCCGCTCGTTGAGCAGACGCCCGGAGGTGACTTTCAGCGGCGGCTGATTGCCTGTCGTTCGCACCTCGGCCGCCATGTAGATGAATGGCGTGCCGTCAGCGGCCTGGCCATGCTGAACCTGCTTCAGCGACAGCGGTGTGTCGGCATCAACGGCGTCGACCTGCGGCACATCGCGATTGCCGGGGTTGACCGCAATCAGCTCGGCGCCACCTTGGGTCTGCACGATCAGCAGGGATTCGGAGTTGCCCAGCATGTTGCCGAACAGGCGCGGTTTGTCGCGCACCATTTCCTGGGCGTCGCTGTCTTGCAGCAGATTGCGGATTTGATCGACCCGAGTGACCAGCGCGGCGTCGTCGCTCAGGGAAAGTTGCGCGCGCAGCCCGAAGTACAGCGCCGAGCCGAGAATGGCCATGGCGCCAAAAGCAAAAAACGCCAGCAACAGGGCCAGGCGCAGCGTCAGCGACAGCCGATTCATGCCTCGTACTCGAAGCGATAGCCCACGCCATGCACAGTGTGAATCAGCCGGGTGGGGAAGGGGTCGTCGAGCTTCTGGCGCAGGCGCCGGACAGCGACATCGACCACATTGGTGTCGCTGTCGAAATTCATGTCCCAGACCAGCGACGCCAGCAGACTGCGCGGCAGAACTTCATCGCGCCGTTGAATAAAGCACATCAGCAGGCTGAACTCCTTGTTGGTCAGGCTCAGACGTTGCCCGCCACGGGTCACTCGACGCTTGGCCACATCGACCTGCAAATCGCCGACCTCGATGGCGTCCACAGGGCGTTCTACGTGGCCTCGACGCAGGATGATGCGGATTCGCGCCAGCAGTTCGGCGAAGGAAAACGGCTTGACCAGGTATTCATCGGCGCCCAGACCCAGCCCACGCAAGCGGTCTTCCAGCGTGCCGCGGGCACTGAGAAACAGCACGGGTGTCTGCTGACGGCTGCCCAGTTTTTCCATCACCGTCCAGCCGTCCATCTCGGGCAGCATGACGTCCAGCAGGATGAGGTCGTAATGATTCTCGCGGGCCATATGCAGGCCGTCGATGCCATTGCTGGCGTGATCGACGACATACCCCGCTTCGGTCAGCCCCGCGCAGAGGTAGGAGGCGGTCTTGAGTTCGTCCTCGATGATCAGGATGTTCATAGGCGCGATGCACGAACCTCGACAAGCGAGTGAAGGCCGGAGCGGGCGCCCCGGCCGATGGACTCAGTGTAACGATTAATGAGCGTCCGTCGCGTGGGTGGCCTGCACGATCAGGTCAGCGACTTTCTCGGGCTGGGAAATCAGCGACACATGGCTGGCGGCGAGTTCGATGGTATGGGCCTTCATGCGTTGGGCCATGAAGCGCTCAAGATCCGGGTTGATGGTGCGGTCTTCGGTCGACACCGCGTACCAGGTCGGCTTGTCGCGCCAGGCGGCCACGGTGGTCTTGGCGGTGGTCACCGCCTTGGCGACCGGCTGCTGAACGGCAAAGTAAGTGCGCGCTTCTTTTTCGGGCAGATCCCCTGCGAAGTCATGCACGAAAGCCTGTTCGGAGAGCAAACCGTAGCCATCACTGGACCATTGCAGGCCTGCGCCCGCCGGGGCCGCAGGGAATTTTTTGGTCAGGGCTGGATAGTCCTCGCCAACATCCGGTGCGCGGGCGGCGATGTACACCAGGCCTTTGACCTTGGGATCGTCACCGGCCTGGGTGATCACCATGCCCGCGTAGGAGTGGCCGACCAGAATCGTCGGGCCGTCCTGCATGGCCAGTGTGCGCTTGACCGCATCGACGTCAGCGTCCAGCGAGGTGGTCGGGTTTTGCACGGCAGTCACGTGCAGGCCCTTGGCTTGCAGCAGTGGGATCACCTTGGCCCAACTGGAGCCGTCGGCGTACAGGCCGTGGACCAGCACGACGTTCTTGATGTCACCCGCAGAAGCCGGCGCGGCCTGGGCTTGAGCGACCGCGAACAACGACAGGGCTGAGAAAGCGAGGGCAAGGGGAAGACGCATGTTCATGGTGACCACTCCGATCAGTTCTGTGAGTCGCCACTCTAGAAAGCCCGCTCCCTCAGGAGGGTGACGCAAGGATTACAAAAAACTGACAGGCGATTCACAGCGCCAGCTTCAAGTGCCTCCCGGCTTCCTTGTGCCGCGCGTTGGTCCGGTGTTGCAGGCCGAGGAAGAAATGATCCAGCCCGTCGTGCAGGCGCTGAGTCAGCAACTCATCCAGCTCACCGCCTAACGGACTGTCGTCGACGTAGCTGATCTGGCTGTCGATGGCGAACACGCCATGCAGCACTTCCTGGCACTTGAGCGCGGACAGCACGGGCTTCAGCGCATAGTCGACCGCGAGCATGTGAGCGATGCTGCCGCCGGTGGCCAGTGGCAGCACCACTTTGCCGTGCAGCGAGCGCTCGGGGAGCAAGTCCAGCAAGGTTTTCAAGGCACCGGAAAACGAGGCTTTATAGACCGGTGTGCCGATCAGCAAACCATCGGCCTTGGCCACCGCCTCGATGAAGGCGACGACTTCCGGGCTGTCGAAACGGGCGTACAACAAGTCTTCAGCGTTGAAATCCTGAATGCGCACGGTTTTTACACCGACACCATGATCGGCCAGCCACTGCGCCGCATGTTTGAGCACCACGCCCGAACGGGATCGGGTTGCAGGACTGCCTGAAATTGAAACCACCAGCATGTTCTGATTCCTTGGGGTCAGCGCGAAAATGATGGGCGTTTGGACCCTTTGGTGTTTCAAAGCAGCATGTGTGCCAGAGCGGTTGAGGCCAGAGAGTGGCCAACAAAACCGTGGGTTTCAGCGTATTCGAAGCCTTGACTATTGATACTCCATACTGGCTCGCGATGCTGTAAGTGTTGATCTGCTGCTGCTGTATCAACACCTCCGGTTCCCCATAAATTTCGTGGTAAATGCACATCTGAACGCCGACTTCTCGTCGCGTCAGCTCTCGCTCTCGCTCTCGCTCTCGCTTTTGCCCTTGCTCTTCATACACAATAGCCCAGACACCGCCGAACGCGACTTGGGTGCTGGCTGAACGGAGGTGTCGTGTAGTGGGTTGAGCCGCATGGATGCGGCGAGAGCCGATCGGCCATGGATGGCCGTCATCGGCGTGCCCACGCAGCGGCGCCGGAGTGAAGGGACCCGGCGCAGCCGGGCCAAACCAGGAGCAAGCGGTTTTCCCCCATTTTGCCAAGACAAAATGGGGTCGCCCGTAAGGGGCGAAACCCTGAATCTCTATATCCCCAATAACGGATCTGCACCCGATTCCAAAGGCGCCAGTCTTTAAAAGCGTGGTCCAGATATCGGGGGTTAATCCGTTCGCGAAGGTGACGCTGATTCACCTTTCCGCTCTTACAGCGGGTAACTTTTTCTTTCGGGAAAAAGTCACCAAAAACCATTGCTCCTGGTTTGGCCCGGCTGCGCCAGGTTCCTTCTCTCCGGCGCCGCTCCGTGGGCACGCGAGGGGTGGCCATCCATGGCCACCTCGCTCTCGCCGCATCCCTGCGGCTCAACCCACTCCACGACACCTGCGTTCAGCCAGCACCCAAGTCGCGTCCGGCGGCGTCTGGGCTGTTTGTGTATGAAGAGCAAGAGCGGACGAGGACGAGAATATTGAGTCTGTGAAGAGCCAGAATCTCAGGACAAAAAAAATCCCCGCAGCCACTGACTGCGAGGATTTTGCCGTTGCGTCCAACTTGCCGCTTGAAGCTTGCCGCTGATCAGTTCCGGAACATCGCACCCGTCTGGATGATGTTGTTCGAACCCAACAGTTGGCTCACATAACGGCTCCAACGGGTAATGTTGGCAGGGCCAACGAACACCACGTCCTGAGCCGCCAGTTCGAAGCCCTTGGCCAGCGCGTAACTGGTCGGCTTCTTGGCGTTAAGGTGATACACGGTCGCCGAGTGGGTCGCGTCCTGCGCCCGAATCACGTACACCGCCTCACCGTCCGCCGCATCAGGGCTCAGGCCGCCGGACGTGCCGAGGGCTTCAAGCAGCGTCACGCTGGTGGTGCTGAACGAAATCACCTGAGGGCGCTGAACCTCACCCAACACGTAGATCTTGTTCTTCGAGTTGCTGTTCAGGTGCAGGTAGTCGCCGTCCTTGAGGAAAATCTTGCTCAGTTGTGAATCCTTGCGGTTGAGCGAGTCGACGTCGATCACATAATCCTTGCCGTCGCGACGCAGGGTCAGGCCCGCGAGGTTGGCGTCGGTCAGGTCAAGACCGGCCTGGCTGATGGCCTGAACCAGACTCAGCGGAATGTTGGTGATCGGCTGTGGGCCGGGGGTCTTGAATGCGCCGGACAGGAGCACGCGCTGACTGTTGTAACGCAGCACTTTGACGTCGACCTTGACCTCGGTGTACTGCGGCAACAGGCCCATGCGCAGCTGCTCGCGAATTTGCGAAACGGTCTTGCCCGCCGCCTGGATGCGGCCGACGTACGGGAAGAACACCGTGCCGTCGTTCAACACCTCACGGCTGTTGGCGTCCAGTTGCTCCTGAGAACCGGGGGCCGTCAGTTCAGGGTGTTCGAACACTGTGACCAGCAGGGCGTCACCCGGCCCGACCACGTACTCAGGGGTCTTGTAGTTCAACAGCTCCGGTGGCAGCGGTTTGGCGGCAGCCGCGGCCACTTTCTGTTGCTGGGCCAGGGTGGTGGGCGTGATGTTGACCAACGTGACCGCCGGACCATCCGGGTCTTTATCGGTGACATCGCTGAGTGACATGTACTGACCGGGGGCGAATGCGCAGCCTTGCAGAACCAGACTGGAAAGCAGCACTACCGCGAACGTTACTTTCATATGAGTGTTCCTTCTTAATCCTAAAAGGTGCGTACTGGCACCGCAGTGATTTCGTTGCATCCCTTACTCACACCGAACATCGGATCTCTTTCGCTCATACACCCGTGCACCTCCTGCCGTGCGTAGCTGCGCGGCCAAGTCGTTATTGTTGGCAGTTGTCTTTTTTAGAAGGCGTTCTTGTTGACGAAGCCTTTGAAGAGCGTCAGCAGGATGATTTTCATGTCCAGCCAGACCGACCAGTGCTCGATGTACTGCAGGTCGAATTCCACGCGTTTCTGCATCTTGTCCAGCGTGTCGGTTTCGCCACGCCAGCCGTTGATCTGTGCCCAGCCGGTGATGCCCGGCTTGACCTTATGCCGCAGCATGTAGCCCGACACCTGCTTGCGGTATTGCTCGTTGTGCGCCACCGCGTGGGGGCGCGGACCGACGATGGACATCTCGCCGCGCAGCACGTTGAAGAACTGCGGCAGTTCATCCAGCGAGGTGCGTCGCAGGAACGCGCCCAACGGGGTGATGCGGCTATCGTTGCGGGTGGCCTGTTTCACCACGTCGCCGTTCTCCTGCACGCTCATGCTGCGGAATTTCCAGACCATGATCGGTCGGCCATCCAGCCCGTAACGACGCTGACGAAACAGCACGGGGCCGGGGGAGGTGAGCTTGATCGCCAGCGCAATGAGCATCAGCGGCAGGGCGATCATGCTCAGGATCAGGCTCGACAGGACGATGTCCTCAAGGCGTTTGACCAGGCTCCAGGCGCCGTCCATGGGCGAGTCGAAAATGCTGATGCTCGGCAGACCGTTGATGCTTTCGCTGCGAGCGTGCAGCAGCTCGAACATGAACACGTCCGGGATCACATAGACCGACGCAGTGGTGTCGCTCAGGCCCTTGATCAGTTCTTGAAGCCTGGCCTGGGCGCCGAGGGTCAGGGTGATGTAGACCTTGTCGATCTTGCCGTCGCGGGCGTCCTGAATCAGCGCGTCCAGATCACCCAGCACCGGGATGCGTCGGCCAATGCGGGCCAGGTCCATCTGTTCGGGTTTTTCGTCGTAAAAGCCCAACAGGTTCAAGCCCATCCACGGCGCGCTTTCGATGGACATCGCCAGACGCTCGCCACAATGGCCAGTGCCGACGATGGCTACGCGGCGGGTGTTGAAGCCCCGGCTGCGCAGGGTGTGCAGCAAGCTGCGAATCGCCAGGCGATAGCCGCACAGGGCGACCAGCACGCTGGCAAACCAGGCCATCTGGCTGTTGTCGGCCAGATCGGCGGGCTGCAACAGCAGGTAATCGACAAACAGCAACAGGACGAAGGCCAGCCCCCAGTAGTTGGCGACTTTCAGCAACTCGCGCAGGATCCGTTCACCGCGCCATGAGCCGTACAACTGGTGGTACTCGGCCAGCCAGTGGAAGGCCACGGCGGCCAGCAGGATTTGCATCCAGATTTCCGTGCTCATGCCGGTGCCGGCGAGGACGTTCACGCCGTAGCCGCCGATGACGACCACCGCCAGGTCCAGCAGGCGATGAGCAACCGACAACGACGATTGATGAGCATGCAAGATGCCGCGAAGAGGTGTGCGCATGTTTTGTGCTCGCTCAGACAGATTTAATCGGAACAACGCGGGCGGACAGTTCATTGGCGACCAGGCCGGAAGGCGCCGAAGTCGGCCGTGTGGGTGGGGGCTGACGCGTCTGGCGTACGGCGAGCAGGCGGTGCTCGACGAACTGGCGCATTTCCTGTTCGAAGCGCGCTTCGCTGAAACGCTCGGCGTTGGCCCGACAGGCCTGCGCGGTGATGCGCGAGCGTTCCGCTTCGAAAGTCTCGATGGCGGCGATTAACGAGGCCGCGTTCTGCTCCGGGTAGAACACCCCGGTGGGTTGCGGGTGGTCCAGACCACAAACGGTTTCCAGCACACCGCCCTTGCCGAAAGCGATCACAGGCGTGCCACAGGCCTGTGCCTCCACCGGGCTGATACCAAAATCTTCCTCGGCGGCGAACACGAAGCCCTTGGCGTTGCGCATGTGTTCCTGCAACACCGCGAAGGGTTGATAGCCGAGCAGCGTGACGTTCGGTGCGTGGGCCGCAGCGGCTTTGGCTTTTTCCATTTCCGGGCCGTCGCCGACCACCACCAGACGCTTGTCCGGCATCGCCGCGAAGGCTTCGATGATCATCGGCAGGCGCTTGTACGGCACCATGCGTGAGGCCGTGAAGTAGTAGTCCTGCTTCTGTTCTTGCAGAGCGAAGCCACGGGTGTCGACCGGTGGGTAAATCACCGTCGATTCGCGGCGGTACGATTTGGTGATCCGCGCACCGATGAAATGCGAGTTGGCGATGAACTCGTCGACTCCGGCAGAGGTGCGCTGATCCCACATGCGCATGTAATGCAGGATCATCCGCGCCACTTTGCCTTTCAGCCCGGCACTCAGGTTGGCTTCCTTGAGGTACTGGTGTTGTAGGTCCCAGGCGTAACGGATCGGCGAATGCACATAGCTGATGTGCAACTGATCGGGGCCGCACAGCACCCCCTTGGCCACCGCATGGCTGCTGCTGATGATCAGGTCATAACCGGACAAGTCCAGTTGTTCGATGGCCATCGGCATCAGCGGCAGGTAGCGCTGGTATTTGGTTTTCGCGTGGGGCAGTCGCTGGATGAAGGTGGTGGTCGCCACCTTGCCGCCCAGTTGCGCGCGGTCTTGGTCGCCGAGGAAATCGATGACGGAAAACAGGTCCGCCTCGGGCCAGATTTTAATGAGCGAGGCCAAAACCCTTTCGGCACCGGCGTACGTCACCAGCCAGTCGTGGACAATTGCAATCTTCATTGGAGTTCTCTGCTGTAACGGCTCACGTGACCCCCGTACGCCTAGCGCAGCTAGTCTCGGGGCGGGAGCGGTTGTTTTTGCGCAGGCCGACTACAAGCGTTAAGCGTTTACTGGCTGCGTCCGTGCTTTGCGATTGTTCAAGCGTTTGCCGAGTTGAATGAACGGCGATTCGATGCAGTGGAAACACAGGTGCGCGGCACCGAGTGTCAGGAGTGTGGCGAACACCGCGACCACCAGATCAGATGCGCCCGTGTTGTTCAGCAACCACTCGGCGAGCATGCCCATCGAGGGGTGCAGCAGGTACAGCGAGTAACTCACCGCGCCCAGCCAGACCAGTGCGGGATGGTCCAGGCGCACACTGCGGGTCAGCAGCAGAAAGCTGCTGATGGCCACGGCGTAGGTGAAGCAGTAACGGCCCCAGGTTTCACCATTGCCCATGTCCTTGTTGTACGCCATGAACAGGGTCGGTGGCAGCAACACAGCAAAGGCAATCAGCAAGGTTTTCAGGTTGCGGGTCAGTTCCTGGCTGTGTTCGGCCAGCAGCCACTGGCGCCAGATCGAACCGAAGAACATCAGCGACAACGCCAGCGGCAGGGCCACCGGCAACTTGCGTTCGCTCAATGCGCGAACGACACCCATCGCCAGCGCCATCAGCAGAAACACCAGTGAACAGCGCGTGCGAAAGGTCTGGTCGTACAGCTTGCCGCCCATGAACAGCGCCAGGCACAGGGCGTAAAACACCAGCTCGATGAACAGCGTCCAGTACAGACCGATCACATCGTCGAAGCCCAGTGCGGCCTGGACCATCGTCAGGTTCGCGCCAACCTGAGCCAACGAGGGCAGGGGAGCGCCGGTCAGCTTGAGCACCGCGATAAACAGAAACAGCGACAGCCAGTACGCCGGATACAAGCGCATGAAGCGCGACACCAGAAACCGCTGCGCGCCGTCGGGGCCGGGCTTGAGGCTGTAGGGGATCACCACGCCGCTGATCATGAAAAACCACAGCACCCCCAGCTTGCCAGGGTCGATCAAGTAGTCGAACACCCAGACATGCCCGACGACCGGTAAATACAGGTGGGTGAACACCACCAGCAACGCAGCGATGCCGCGCAGCGCGTCGAGATAGGCCAAACGTTTCATGGGCGTGCCTCAGAGCTTGCTGGAGGATTCACGACGCAGGGCGTCAGCGCTGGAAGCGGCGCGGCGGTCCTTGGGGCGGTTGAGCAACGTGTCGATGCGTTGAGACACCCGCCGCGCCGACTCATCCCAGGAAAACCGGGTCACGTTGTTCAAGCCGCGCCGTCGCAAGGACTGGCGCAGCGGCAGGTCGATGAGAATGCGCTCCATCGCCGACGCCATGTGGCTGATGTCCAGCGGGTCGAAATACAGTGCGCTGGCTTGCAGCACCTCTGGGATCGACGCGGCGTTGGCGGCCAGTACCGGGCAGCCACAGGCTTGCGCTTCCAGAGGGGGAATGCCGAACCCTTCATAGAGCGACGGAAACACGAATGCGGTTGCGCCCTGATACTGCTCGATCAACTCGTCATCGTTCAGGCGTCCGAGAAAACGGATGCGTGAGTCGCGGCTGGCCAGGCGTTGCAGGTTGTCATCGGCGAACACGTCGCTGGCGCCGCCGACGATGCGCAGCTGCACGTCGTCGTGGTCGCGCAGCATCAGGAACGCCTGAATCATGCGGCTGAAGTTCTTGTGCGCGCTGGGGGAGGACACCGCCAGCAGGTATTCCGGTTGATCACGCAGGGGCGGCCCCGGCTGGAACGCGCCGCTGACCGCATTGGGCACGACGAAAATCTTCTTTTCCGGGTAGTTGTAGAACTGCGAGATCTCGCCCTTGGAAAAGTTGCTGACCGTCAGCAGCGCCTTGATTCGCGACAGCATGATGGGGGTCATTGTCCGGTACAGCAGGCGAAACAGCCGAGTGTAGCTTTCCGGATGGCGCACATAGGTGACGTCGTGGTGGGTGGCGATTTGGTTGCTGTAGAACAACGGCGCGGTGCTGCACAGCGACACCAGCAGCGGGGTGCCCTGACGGCGCAGGTACAACGGCAGGTCCAGTTGTTCCCACAGATGGCCGCCGTGGCGTCCGATGCATTGCACGTTCAACGCGTTGGCGCTGTCATGCATCTTGATCCCGTGGGGCGCGACGAAAACCACGTCGTCGCGCAACTGCGCGAGCGCCAGACAGGTCTGCTCTGCGAAGCGCTGAACGCCGCGTAACTCCTGGGTCAGAAAACGTGCATTGATCACAATCATTGTGGTCGACCTGTGAGGGTGGAAAGATGAATATCACCGGCTTGGCGCGCTCCCGTGTAGGAGTGAGCTTGCTCGCGAGGGCGGCGGATCTGTCAATCATTCGGCATCTGACACACCGCCATCGCGAGCTAGCTCACTCCTACAGGCGCGTTGAAATTCCGGATATCAAGGCAAGGCAAACAACGCTGGGCGGGTGCCCAGCGTGATGATTTTCGGAAACTCGTCGATCGGCACTTGCGCTGAACAGCGGCCTTCGTTGCAGTTCCACGGTATGCCACTGTCGACCAGCCCGTTCTGCGGCTCGCGGGTGTCGATGTACTGCACGTTGCCGCGTATCACGCTGCTCGCGTCAACCTTTATCGAGCGGGGCAGACCGGCGGTCCAGGCGACCATGATCTGGTCCGAGCCTTTGGCAAAGCGCAGCAGGTATTGCGAGTCGATTTCACGACTTTTCTCCGCGTCATAGCGAAACTGGTGCAGCGTCGGGCTGATCGCCTTCAGGGTCAGGTACGCCTGTTTGATGCTCAGGTCCTGATTGAGCAGCCCGAAATTCTGTTCAGGGTCGGTGGCGTCCGGGCCGTCGTTGAGCAAGCCGTTCCACCACATGCCCTTGACGTTGGGCATGGTCTGGACCAGAAAAAAACTGCGGGCCAGAAACGCGGCCTGGGTCTTCTCGTCACCCCCGCAGCGCCCGTCGTTGCTGGGCCAGCCCATTTCTGTCAGGTACAGCGGCACGTCCGTCTTGTTCTTCGTCTTGTCCTTGAGGTCTTCGTTGATTCGTCGCAGCCAGGCAATCCAGTTCTCCGGGGTGTTGCGTTCATCCGAGCGGCAATGCACATAAGGGTGCAGCGACAACCCGTCGACATGATTGAGAATCCCCGATTCCACCAGCCGGTCCGCGAAGCCCAGGTCCATCCCCTGACTGGTCACCGCCCCGGCCAGAATCATCATGGGCCGCTGGTTGGTGCGAATACGCCTGGAGGCTTCTTCGATCAACAGGCTGTAGTCCTGAGCGAAGGCCGGATCAACGGGGTTTTCCTTGTCCCACTCGTTCCAGATTTCGTAAAAATCCACGCTGTCGGTGAGCTGCCGAGTCACGAAGCTGACGTAGTTGGCGTACGCATCGCGAATCAGCGTTTTACGCGGTTTGGCGTAGTTGTCGTAAAACGGGTTGCCGTAGCCCAGCACCAACAGGGGGCGTAAATGGTGTTCCTGGGCTTTGCTCAAGTAGGCCTGCCAGGCCGGTTCAATCCTCATCAAGCCTCGTCGGGGCTCGGCGCTGGACCAGTAGGCGTCATCCCGCACCGAGTCCACGCCTGCCGCTTCGAGCAGTTGCAGCGCCTTGGCCGAGGTGGTGCTCTTGTTCATCAAGTGTGTGTCGACGCCAATGATGAACCCGTCGTCAGCCAGGGCCGAGCCACTGATCACCCAGCTCAGCAGCAGGATTTTCAATGGTCGTCGTAACCTCGTCAGGCGCGTGATCGGCATGGCTTGTCTCAGTGAAGAGGCACGGTCCGGAGCGCTTGCTCAGTCAGGTCTCGGGCCGTCGGCAAGGAATGTCGCGTGCGCACGCGGCTCGTCAGACCGGATGCGGCAGGACCGTCGGGTCGCGGTGCACGATGTTGTCGAGCAACGTCTGGGCGAAGATGCTTTCGTAGCTGTCCAGCATCAGGTCCAGATTCAACAATGCCGCCACACTGACCCGTGCCTGGCGGCTCAAGCGGGCCAGCAATTCCGGCTGTTGATGCAGGCGGAGCAACGCATGGCCCAGCGAGTCAGGATCGTCCGGGTTGCACAACAAGCCGTTGAGCGGGTCCTGGATGATCTCCGGCAGCCCGCCCATGCGGCTGGCAATGACCGGCACCGAGTGCGCGCACGCCTCGACGGCGACCATGCCGAACGGCTCGTTCCAGAGCGACGGCACCACGGCCACATCGATCTGGCTGTAGAACGTTTCAGGCTGCTGATATCCGACGAAACTGATATTCGGCGACGTGACCAAGGCTCTGAAGGCGGCCTCATCGCTGGCCTGTCCGCGCCCGGCAATCTGCAAGGTGGCGTCGAACGGCAGGCGCTGAAACTGTTCGATGAGCCAGCGTACGCCTTTCTGCTCCGAGAGGGTGCCCATATATCCGAAACGCAGCGGGGCCTTCTTCAGCGCCGGGTCAAACTGCCGTTGTGTGCTCGGCGAGTTGTACACCGCCGCGTAGGGGCTGGCGTTGTGCACCACATAGCCTTTGGCCGCGTTGAAATAGCCGCGCTTTTGCAACTTGTCGAGGATGAACTGGCTGACCCCGACCACCGCCGACACCTGCGCCGAGCGGGCATCGTGACCTTTGCGAAACTGTTGGCACGTGCCGCAGGGTTGCTGGCAGCACTGGCCGCGTTTGAACATGTTGGCACTCGGGCACATCAAGTACATGTCGTGCAGCACTTGAACGATGGGCAGTTGCGCGGCAGTGATCTCATCCCACACCGACACCGACCAGCCCGCCAGGTTGTGGCACACCACCAGTTGCGGCTGTTGTTCTTGAATCACCTGCTTCACATAGCTGCGCATCGCGCCGTTGTAGCGATCGCGCAGGTGCCAGCCCAACCGGGCCAGACGTCCCGGCCGCTGCGCCCCGAAATGCCAGTAAAAATTGTGCAGACCGGCGCGATAGACCGTTACGCCGTTGACCTTTTCGCTCGCCAGCCCCGCGTCGGGACCGGTCACCAGCACGCTGACCTGGCAGCCTCGTTGTTGCAGGCCTTCGACGGTGCGCTGAAGAATGATCTCCGCGCCGCCGCCGATGTGAGGTGAATACAGGCTGCTGATGAACAGGATATTCATAATGGATACGACTGATTCAGACCCAGTACGCCGGACTCACCGTCACGGATGGCTTTTTCGATCAGGTTCAAACGCGCCTCGGCGCCGCGTTTGCGGGCGATCAGGCGCAACAGTCGGAAGAACACCCAGCGGTTGAGGCTGTACAGCATGGATGAGTTGGCCCAGACGTTCTTGTCGAACCACGCCTGGTTGCGCGCACCGTAATAGGCCCGCAGGTCCGAGCCGCCGAGCAGGAAGCTCTCGTAGATGTTGTTGGTGCGCGCCTTGATGTTCCAAGAGTTCTCCAGGTCATCGAGCACTGCCTCGGGCACCAGGAAAATCCGCCCACCCCCTGCGGTGATGCGCCAGGTGTATTCGCTGTCATCGGCGTACAGCATCAGCGCGTCCAGCGGCAGGCCGATCTTGCGGTACAGGTTGCGATGAGCGAGCAGGCCGCCATAGGTCGCGAACGGCAGTTGCACCATTGGCAAAGTGCCGGGCGCGGCCTGCGGTGCGCCCCAGGGCAGGCGACGCCAGATCTTGTACGGCAACTGGGCGATGTGAAAACCGAAGAAGCTGGAACGGCGTTGAATCGCGAAACGCTTTGGCACCCCGGCAGCGATGTCGGCCTGGTGCGTCGGGCGGAAACCCAGCACGGCGGCCTTGTCTTCGCCGTCGATCAGCTTGCGCTCCTCCAGCACCCGGTGCAGCGTAGCGATGGCATTGATGGTCGGTGCGTTGTCGTCGTCCATCAGCCAGATGTGCTCGGCCCCCGCGTCCAGCGCGGCCTGAATCCCCACCGAATACCCCCGGGCAGAACCGGTGTTCTCGTGCAGGTAAATCACGCTGACCTCGCTGGGCCAGGTGCGACGCAGGGTTTCCAGCGGCGCCGTGGAGGCATTGCTGACGATGATCACCCGATCGATCAGTGGGCTTTCCAGTGAACGGCTGACGAGCGTGTGCAGATAGTTGAAACGGTCACCATAAGTGAGCGTCACCAGCGTCGTTTTCGGGATCATGGTGAGTTTCCGGGCGAAAAGGGTTCAAGAGGCTGAAAGCGTCAGCCCCTATAGAATTCGAGGTATTGAATGCAGGAGTGCGCGGTTTCAGCTCACCCGCGCTTCCATCCGCGACAGGCTGCTGACCGGCAGGGTCACTTTCTGTTCGCGGTGCAGCAGGTTGAGCAGGATCACCGCGCGCTCATCGCCATCGGCCGCGAGGAAAATCGCTTCGATGTCGTTGAATCCGTCGGCCGTGATGCGCACCGCCTCGCCTTGCTGGAAGACCACCTTGGGCGGCGGCGCCAGCAGGCGTTCACGAATCTGTTCGATCAACTCGTCCTGAACCGGAATCGGCATCCCGCCGAAAGTCACGATGCGGGCCACGCCACGAGTGGAGCGGATCGGGTACCAGTTATCGTTCGTTTGATCCATGCGGATGAACAGGTAGCCGGGAAACAGCTCCTCTTCGGAAGGGCCGCGAGCGCCGCGTTTTTTCTCGCCATGCTTGACCGGACGGTAGCATTCGAAGCTTTGGCGTTGCAGGTGCTCCTGCGCGCGGGCTTCCTGGCGGGGTTTGGTTTGAATCAGATACCAGCGTGCTGGGTTACTTGAGGTGTTGACGGCTTGAGACATCATTGATCACTCCACTGCAATCCGGTTCGACAGAGTTGATACAAGCTCAGGGTGGTGCGTCATTCGGGCCAGCAATCCGGGCTCGGCAGCGGGCGGGTTCTTGTCCAGCTGGAAATGGGTCAACATGTGTTGAACCTGCTCCACGCAGTTGAACATCAATACGTCGATGATCGACAGATTGGCGACGAAAGGTTGTCTGAACTGCCGGTATTCCACCGGATTCATCCGGAAGAATCGCACCAGCAGGCCGTTACGTGCGAAATGGTCCCGGTCGTACACCACCGAGCCGCCTTCCGGCGTGATGAACGTGGTCGCATCGAAAGTGTGCGCGATTCGGATAATGCGCTCCTGCTTGTCGGCGGGATTGCCAAGAATCAGGTCAGAACTGCGCATGATCGGCGTCACGATGTGCAGATAGGCGCACAACTCGCGAATTGCATGTTCGGCACACAGCGCAATGTTCTGCTGTGGAAAACGGATCAACCGTTCAATCAGCGGCATGACCTGGGCGAAATAGGGTGCCTCTTCGTAGCTCTCGGCGATCAACGCGATCAGCCGTTCGGCCTCTTCGGCGAAGCGATCACACAGTTGCCGCTGATTGATCTGTAACTGAAAGCGGTCTTTCTTCAGCGGGAAGCTGATCAACCGCGCCTCATCGTTGTGCAGGATTCGGTTGCGATTGACCCAGCCGGACCGCACGTACTGCAGGTCGTCTCCCAGGACGAAGACGTCTGCAGCGGCGATCAGTTGAAAATACCCCAAGTAAGGAAAGAGGTAGGGTTGCATCACTGCGATGGTCCTGGCCATGTACGTCTCCTTTACTGCTGTGAATCACGCCCCGCGCTCGCGCAGGGCTTTCGGTTATTTCCGGACAGTGGTGTAGTCGTATCCGTAGGCGGCGCAGTCATAGTCGGCCGTCGACGCCTTGCGCAGCACCCCGTTGAAAATCGCGCCTTTGATCAGGATGCCGTTGTGCATCAGACGGCGTTTGCACGCCTCGATTTCCTTGGCACTGCTCAGGCCGAACCGGGTGACCAGCAGGCAGGTGCCCGACTGACGACCCACCAGCGTGGCGTCGGTGACGGCCAGGATCGGCGGGGTATCGACGATCACCAGGTCGTACAGCGGCGACAGGTCGGTGATCAGCTTGTTGAAGTTGTCATGCATCAACAGCTCCGACGGGTTGGGCGCGGCGAAACCACAGGAAATGAAGTCCAGGTTGCGCACTTCGGTGTGGTTGATCACTTCCTTGCTCTTCAGCCGCGCGGCCAGGGTGTCGGACAGACCGTGTTTGGGCGTCAGGTTGAACAGCTTGTGCAGATAGCCTTTGCGCATGTCGGCGTCGATCAACAGCACCCGTTTGCCGGTCTGGGCGATGATCACCGCCAGGTTGCTGGAGACGAACGATTTGCCCACACCCGGCGTCGGGCTGGAAATCATCAGCACGTTGTTGCGCGCCTCCAGCATCGCGAAATGCAGGCTGGTGCGCAGGCTGCGCAGCGATTCAATGGCCAGTTCCGTCGGCGCGCTGACGCTGAGCAGACGCGGTTCCTTGTTGCCCGAGCGGTTGCCGAGTTTGTCCATGCGCTCCTGCTGACGGGAAAACGGCAACGAGGCGTACACCGGCATGCCCAGGTTTTCGATCACGTCCGGGTTGTCGATGCCACGGTAGAACGCCTGGCGCACGAACACCGTCGCCACCGCCACCAGCAGGCCGACGAGGGCAGCCACCAGTACGATGAGTTTGCGCATTGGCTTGACCGGCTCTTCGACATTGGCGTCGGCATTGTCGATGATGCGCACGTTGCCGATGCTGCCTGCGCGCAGAATGTCCTGCTCCTGGCTCTTGTCCAGCAGCAGGGTGTAGGTCTGCGAGGTGACCTGCATGTCGCGGTTCAGGCGCAGCAGTTCTTGCTGGGTCGCAGGCAGGGTTTCGATTTTCTTCAACAGCGCCGCTTTTTGCGCTTCGACCTGGCCGATCTGCGTCATCAGGCCGCGATAGGTCGGGTGTTCAGGCGTGTACAGACGCTCCACGTCGACCCGCTTCATCTTCAGGTCCGACAGCGTGCCTTCGAGCTTGACCACCTGATCGAGCACCGACTTGGTTTCCACGCTCAGGTCCACCGATTTGGCGCTGGTCTGGAAATTGTTCAGGGCAATTTCCGATTGCTCCAGTTGCTTGCGCACGGCAGGCAGTTGCGAACGCAGGAATTCCAGACGCTGAGCCGCTTCAGCCGAGCTGCGCTCCACGTTCTGACGCACGTACAGGCGGCTGACTTCGTTGAGAATGCGCTTGGCCAGTACCGGATCGGGGTCTTGGATCGACAGGTAGACAATCCCGGAATCCTTGCCCGCTTCGATGATTTTCAGGCGATCCTGATAATCCAGAGCAGCCGTCAGGGTGCGTTGGCGAATCACCCGGAACTCGGTGCCAGGACGGCCATTGAGGGCCGCCACCTGAATTTTCACGCCGCTGCCTTCCACCGTCTGACCGACCGGGCCGCTGAGCAGCTTGTTGTGGTCTTCGTCATACAGGGTGAAGTTGTCAGGTTTGTCGATGACCATGGTCATCTTCTCGCCCAGCAGCGCGTCAGGCACTTCCAACTGGAAGATGTCGATCTTCTCGCCGCCCCAGGCGAAGCTGTCCAGACCGAACATCGGCGCGGCCAGTTCTCCGTCATGATCCGGCTTGAAATGACGGGCCATATAGCCGCCAATGCCAGGCACGTACTTGGGCTTCTGGATGATGTAGAGCTTCAGGTCATCGACCACTTTGCCCAGTACGGCGCGGGATTTGATCAGCTCGATTTCGGTGGTCGCCTGGGAGACCGACAGCGGTTTGCTGCTGACCTCGGTGCGGCCTTCGATGCCGATTTTCTTCGGCTCGATCTGAATCATCGCGTTGGCCTGGAAAATCGGCGTGGCGAGCACGGCGTAGGTGAGCCCCAGCAGAATGCAGACCCCGACGATCGCTGCAATCATTCCCTTGTGATCGAATAGTGTGCGCAAGATAGTCGCCAGATCGATCCGGGAGTCCTGGACGTCGTCCAGGGAAGTACGGTTCATAGCGGTCATTTATCTTGGATCTCCTGACTGAAGATAAGGAAGCCAGTCGTCGACGCAACGCGAGAGCTGCTCGTAGGTCTGTTCAAAGGCTAATTTCGGGCGCCGGTACGGGTCGGCGATTTCCATGTCCTGCTGCCACTTGCCAATCAGAAACGTCTTGCCGCGCACTTCGGGGGCCAGCTTCAGTACGCTTTGGGTCTGGCGATGCTCCATCAGCAGGATCAGGTCCGCGTCGTACAGCATCTGGCGGTCTATCTGACGGCTGCGATGGCGATGGGCTTCAACGCCGTTGACGTGCAACACGGCCCGGGCCAGTGGATCCATGGTTGAGCTGAGCATGGCGTGGGTGCCTGCCGACGAGATGGCCACGCGATCATTGCGTACGCGTTGTCGGAACATGGCTTCGGCCATGGGGCTGCGACAGATATTGCCGACGCAGACCACTAACACGTTACTGAACATGACCTTTGCTGAAGGTCGTCATCAGTCTTTTGCCGATGTTGGTGCTGAAGTTTCTGCCCACTTGCAACAGGGTCTGAGCCTTGCGCTGGGGCGTGATCGCGGACATGGAGTAACCGACCAGTTCCATCAGGAAATACTCATAGAGTTCGTCGTTGCCCAAGCGGTTGTAGTAATTGGCCAGTGCGCCCGACGTTTGCAGTGCCATGTGCAGTTTTCGCTTGTTGGAGCGCATGGAGAACACGCCACCGGGGTGCATGCGATAGGCCGCCGGTTTGATCTCGCCCATGAACTTGCCCTTGCCATAGGCGCCGAGCAGCGACCACCAGACCAGATCGTTGAGCGGCGCGCCGATCAGCTCTTTGGGCAGCGAGTCGAAGACGTTGCGAAACACCGTGGTCAGCGTCGAGATGGGGCGTGCCTTTTGCAGCTCAAGCGCCGTGGCGTCGCCGCGCAGCTTGCCCTGCAACTGGATGCCGTACTGGCCGTTGACGTCGAAGGGGATCGCGTCGTGGTAGGTCAGCACGTAATCGGGGTGGTTTTCGAGGAATTCCACCTGGATTTGCAGCTTGCGCGGATCGGTCCAGTAATCATCGCCTTCACAGAACGCGATATAGCGCCCACGGGCTTCGCCAAACAGGCGCGGCACCGAGGGTTTGCCTTGCGAATACTGGTTCGTCTCGTGGTAGAAGGGGCGGATCAGCGTCGGATAGCGCTCGACGTATTCCGCGATGATGCGGGCGGTGCCATCGGTGGAGGCATCGTCGTTGACCAGGATTTCCACGTCATACGACGTTTCCTGCATCAGAAAGCCGTCCAGCGTCTGGGCGATATAGGCTTCCTGGTTGTAGGCTGGGCAGACGATGCTGACCAGGGGTGCGGCGGACGCCGACAACGGCATCTTTTTGCTAATAGCATCCATGGCTTAAGTACTCAATTTGCTGAACAAGACGGAAATCTTCGTCACCAGTGGCTTGTAGCTTGCTGCTACCACCATCAGCGTGATCAGGCCGCTGACGGCCAGACCCATGAACGTGTTGAAGCGATTGTCGTCAGCGATCAGGCGCAACACCGGTTCGCTGATCGCCAGGCCCACGGCGGTCATCACGCTGATGCGGATGATGTCGCGCAGCCACAAACCGTGAATCCCCGGTGCCAGTCGTTGGTGCACCACCATCGGCCAGATGGCGAACGACACCGAACGCAGGACGAACCAGGCAATGGCGGCCCCAAGCGCGCCGTAGAAATGAATCGCCAGGACCATCGTCGGCACCGTGATCAGCGCCGAAATCACGCTGTACCAGACATGCAAACGCATCTGGCCGTAGGCGTACTGCAGGTAAAACTGAAACGCGCTGACAGCCATGATCGCGCTGCCCAGCGAGTACCACGGCAGGATCAGTCGGCTCCATTCGGCCGCCGGTCGATCGCCGGACCAGGCATACACCATGTCGTGGGCATGCAAGGCGATCAGCGCGGCCAGCGGGAACAGAAACGTGCAGACAAAACGGTTGGCAGCCAGAAACAGCGCGTGCATGTCATCCCGTCGGCCCTCGGCCATCAACACCGTCAGGCGCGGCAGCAGCGTCTGCGCCAGCGGGTTGCTCAGCATCATGATCCCGGTGGTGATCAGCGCCACCAGCGAGAAGTAGCCGTACTCATTGAGCGGCAGTAGCTCGGAGAGCAGCACCTTGTCGATCTGGGTCAGCACGATCCACAACACTGCGGTGCCCGACATGCTCGCCGCGAACGGAATGATCGGCTTCACCAGGTGCCAGTCGAAGCCGGTCAGCCATGAGGGCGTCGGCATCTGCTGGTACGCGCGAGCGGCGAAGATCAGGGTTTCGATCAGGCCCACCAGCGCTTGAAACTGAAAGAACAGCACCGGATCGCTGGAAATCGTACTCACCAGAAACAATCCGCCGAAGTAGCGCAGGGTGGCAATGATGACGTTGGCCAGGTTCAGCCAGGCGTGCTGCTCAAGGCCCTGAATGCCGCTTTTGTACAGCGTCGAATACAGGCGCAGAGCGATCACGATGCCCATCAGGCCGATGCACTCGACCAGCGTCCGTGTCGACAACTCCTTGGCGTTGAGCCAGTGCACCGCGATCCATTCGCTGCCCAGGTACATCGCCGCGCAGCAGGCCCCGGTCAATGGCAGAAAGATGATCTCGAACGAGCGCAGCAGACGACCTGACAAAAAATCCTGAGTCTGAGCGGCCTGCTGATGCGCCACCGCGCGCACCAGGCTCGGCGACAGGCCCGCATCCAACAGTTGCAGCCAGGCCTGCAAGACCGAAAAAAAACCGATCAGGCCGTAGGCCTCGGCACCCATGTGACCGAGGTAGAACGGCATGATCAGGATGCCCACCAGCAAGGTGTAAGCCTGTCCGGCATAGCTCAACGCAGTGTTGCGTATGACTGAGCGCTTGGTTTGCATGGGGTGTCCTTTCTCGCCAGAAACGTGGGCGTGTTGCGTTCAGCCGGTGTCAGATCACATGCGCCAGATCGGGCACCTGGTACGAGGCATGGCCCAGACTGCACTCGGCGATCACGGTGTTGATCACCCGTTCCTGATCTTCCCGTTGCAGGCCCGGATAAATCGGCAGGCACAGCACCCGTTCGCTCAGTGAGCGCGAAGCGGTTTGCGCCGCTTGCGGTTGCAGGTATTCCAGGGTGTCCAGCGACGGGTAGAAGTAGCGGCGCGGGTTGATGCCGTTGGTGTTCAGGGCACTGCGCAGACGCAACAGTTGCTGCTCGTCGCTCAGGGCGACCGGGTAGTAGCTGTGGTTCAACTCGCTGTTGTTTTCCGGCTTTTGCAGATCGACGTAATCGCCCAGGCGAGTGGTGTAGCAGTGGGCAATTTCAGCGCGCTCCTGAAGAATGTTCTCGATGTCGTCGAGAATGCACAGCCCCATCGCCGCGGAAAATTCGTTGAGCTTGGCATTGATGCCAATGCCGTCGATCTTGTCGACGTCAACGATGCCGAAGTTGCACAGCAAATGGATACGGCGCGCCAGTTCGTCGTCGTTGGTGATGATCGCGCCGCCTTCAATGGTGTGAAACAGCTTGGTGGCGTGGAAGCTCAAGGTGCTGATGTCGCCCCAGTTGAGCACTGACTGACCGGCATGGCGCACGGCAAAGGCATGGGCGCCGTCGTACACCACTTTCAGATTGCGCCGACGGGCAATCTCTTCGATGCGTTCCACCGCACACGGGTTGCCAAACACGTGAGTGCCGACGATGGCGGTAGTGTCCGAGACGATGCGGCTCTCGATGTGTTCCGGGGAAATGTTCCAGGTCTGCGCATCGATGTCGGCGAAGATTGGACGAATGCCTTCCCATTGCAGCGAGCTGCTGGTGGCCACGAAACTGAATGGCGTGGTCACGGCGCTGCCGCTCAACCCCAGAGCGCGATAGGCGACTTGCAGGGCGAGAGTGCCGTTGTTGGTCAGAATCACGTGCTTGACGCCCAGATAATCCTTCAGGCGCTGCTCCAGCTCGCACACCAGTGGCCCGTGGTTGGTCAGCCATCCACGCGCGTAGATGCCTTCGACGTACGTCTTGAACTTGTCGATATCGCCCAGGTAAGTCTTGGTTACGTTGATCATCGAAGTCTCCATTTCTGATGCAAAGCGTGAAGGCGTGTGTAGCAGGCTGGCTGTCGAAGCAAGGGCTCAACGCGGATGGGACGCGGGCGGCTGAGTGCCGACCTTGTTGCTCATACGCCGCGCCCGGCCCTGGTTGATTCTGAGGATCAGGCGAGTCGCCAGGCTTCCTGTGTGTGGATCACCAAAATGGAACAGCGCGGTGGCGCGTTTCAGGCCAGGGCTGCATGTCTTGTTGGCGTGCAGCGTGCGATAGCCCCAAAAGAAATAAACGTTGCCGGGCTCCAGGCGCAGGATGTAGGGCTTGAGCCAATTGCGCTGCATGCCCTTGATGATCCAGCTGCGCGCCAGCTTGTTCTGTAACAGCGCCTTTTCGATCACATTGAACAGCACCCATGAGCGCACCCGACGAATGTTGGGAAACAGCATCAGATCGCCGCGTTCTTCACCTTCGGTGGGGATGAACACAGGAATAAGTGCCGTTACCAGGCTTGCGTCGTAGTGAAAGGCGTTGGACTCGCGTTTGCCGATGTCGCCCTGTACGCAGCGCAGTACCGGGAAAATCCGGTCGCTGAGTGGGTCGCGTTGCGCGGCGTGCCGATAAAGGCCCGCCAGCAGCGACTTGAAGCGTGGGTCAGCCCAATAACTGGCCAACAGGCTCTCGCCCAGCATGCCTTCGCCGTGGTACGCGAAGTATTCACCGTGATGCTTCTGCGCCTGTTCGTCCGTCCAGGTCCGCAGTTGCTGCAGGTCGGTGTCATTGACGGCACCACTGAGTTTTGCAAAGCCGTTGGCATCGATTTCGTCAGCCAGACGCATGGCCAGCTGCTCATCCGTGTCGAAAGATAAAGGCATTGCCTCGCGCCCCTGTAGTCATGAAGCAGAGCACAGCGTTGGCAAAGGGGGTTCAGGCACGCTACCGCCCGAATCTGCAGATCCTGCCGTGGTGTTCGCTGTCTCTGATATCCGTCGTATGTCGTGAAGGTCGGCCTGAGCGAGTCGATGGGCAAAGCTACCGCCCGACCGGACACTTTCAGTCATTTCGCAACACTTTCTTTTGGCCAACACTTTCCCGTCGGCGCGAGAAACGCACCGTGGGGATTGCAAACTTCGTTGGCAGATACAGAGTGATGAAGTCTGAATGTTCTCCGCGCACGGCTCTGTGGCCGCCCTGCTAAAACAGGAAAACATGAGACAGGCATATATATCGACGGCTGCGCAGAGTCTGTCAATTTATTTCGCCAACATTCTGTTAAATTTTTGATAAACGGGGGATTTGGCTATATAAGTTATTGATTTTTAACGAAGTCAAAAAAACATCAATGCTCCATCACGGTGCGCTGACGCTTTTCCAGCGGCGATTCGTAATGGCGTTGAGCCCGCAAAAGCGCGTGGGTAGACAATTTTATACCGCCAAAAGTCAGTCACCCTCCATGGAAGGCAATTTTATGGCGTTCATTAATTGAACGGGATGCGGGTCCTGTTAGTTAATAATTCTGGAACTAATGACGTGCTGAATGAACAGGGGTAATTACTCGTTTTAGGGTATTTATTTCCATTCGATTAACAGCGAACGCCGTGACGCGTGAGACGGCCATGTCTTGAAGTATTTACCCCTGTGTAATGTCAGGCTATTTCTAACTGTGTGCCTTCAAGCGGTTCTTTGGAGGTGGACTGTCATCCTTCGACACGGGCATGCGGTTGCTCCCGTTCGAGTCGTCCTCCATTATCTGACGGGTACGGTGCAAACCGATCCGGTCAGCAGGAGAGTCAATGAATACGCAGTCGAAAACCACTGGAGTGGTGGCGCAACGCTTGGTGCAGGCACGCGCCCTGATGAGTCGTGAAGGTATCGATGCCTGGCTGGTGCCATCGGCCGATCCTCACCTTTCCGAATACTTGCCGGGGTACTGGCAAGGGCGTCAATGGTTGTCAGGGTTTCACGGATCGGTCGGCACCTTGATCGTCACTCAGGATTTCGCTGGTCTCTGGGCTGACAGTCGCTATTGGGAACAGGCCGCTAAAGAACTGGCGGGTAGCGGTATTGAGCTGGTCAAGCTGCAGCCGGGTCAGCAAGGTCCGCTAGAGTGGCTGGCCGATCAGGCCAGCGCTGATTCGGTGGTCGCCGTCGATGGCGCGGTGCTGGCGGTGGCATCGTCACGGACCCTGGCGAGCAACCTCTATGAACGCGGCGCCCGGCTGCGCACCGATCTTGACCCATTGACCGAGCTTTGGGACGACCGTCCGGCGCTGCCGACGCAAGCCATCTATGAGCATGTGGCACCGCAGGCCACTCAGAGCCGTGAAGAAAAGCTGGCACGGCTGCGCAGCGTGCTCGCCGAGCGTGGAGCCGATTGGCATTTTCTCGCCACCCTGGATGACATCGCGTGGTTGTTCAACCTGCGCGGTGAAGACGTTTCCTATAACCCGGTGTTCATTTCCTTCGCCTTGATCGGCCCGGACAGCGTGAGCCTGTTCGTCGCGCCGGAAAAAGTGAACCCGGCACTGCGCAAGACGCTGGAAGGCGAGGGCATCATCTTGCGCGATTACACTCACATTGGTGCCGCGTTGCGTGAGGTGCCTAAAGAAGCGCGTCTGCTGGTGGATCCTGCGCGCGTGACCTGCGGTCTGCTCGATTACCTGGACAGCGAAGTGAGCCTGGTTGAAGGGCTCAATCCCACGACCCTGTTCAAATCGCAGAAGAGCGAGGCTGATGCGCAGCACATTCGTCAGGCGATGGAGCAGGACGGCGCGGCCTTGTGCGAATTCTTCGCCTGGCTGGATTCGGCGTTGGGCAACGAGCCTGTCAGTGAACTGACCATCGACGAAAAACTCGGCGCTGCCCGTGCCAGGCGGCCGGGTTACATCTCCCAGAGTTTCGCCACCATTGCTGGTTTCAATGGCAACGGCGCAATGCCGCACTACCGTGCCACTGAAGAGGCCTATGCGCAGATTGAGGGTGATGGCCTGCTGTTGATTGACTCTGGCGGTCAGTACTTGGGGGGCACCACAGATATCACGCGCATGGTGCCAATCGGCACGCCGAGCGCGGAGCAGAAGAGGGACTGCACCCGTGTGCTAAAGGGCGTGATTGCGTTGTCCCGTGCGCAATTTCCGCGAGGCATCCTGTCGCCATTGCTCGACGCCATCGCTCGCGCACCGATCTGGGCCGAGGGCGTCAACTACGGTCACGGCACCGGGCATGGCGTGGGGTACTTCCTTAATGTGCACGAAGGTCCGCAAGTCATTGCGTATCAGGCTGCCACGACGCCGCAAACGGCCATGCAACCGGGGATGATCACGTCGATCGAGCCGGGCACCTACCGTCCGGGGCAATGGGGTGTGCGCATCGAAAACCTGGTCATCAATCAGGAAGCGGGCAAAACCGAATTTGGCGAGTTTCTCAAGTTCGAGACCCTGACGTTGTGCCCGATCGATACCCGTTGCCTGGACATCGGTTTGCTGACTGAGGAAGAAAAGGAATGGCTTAACGCTTATCACGCTCAGGTCAGGCATCGCTTGAGCCCGTTGGTTGACGGCGCGGCCTTGACTTGGCTGGAGACGCGGACGGCGGCTGTCTGAGGGCAATGCCGCACCGTCTCAGCGGTGTGGCATCTGCATGGATTCTAGCGGGACTGCCGACAGGGTGCGTCAGCTGCATCAAGGTTGGGTTGGTTTCTTGCAGACTATGATCATGCTGCGGCTGGTGTAACCTGCGGGATTGAGACCCAGCGGAAAGTCACCCGGTTCTTCGGCTGCGTCTCCCGATTTGGCGATGACTCGGTACTGCTTCGACTCGCAAGAGTCGGCTGCCATCTGGTAGCACTTGTCCCAGGAGGACGAAAGGCCGGAGCAATTTATGTGCAGTCCCCGCTTGCTCTTGACTGGCTTTGAAGTGGCCGCGCACCCGGCGACAGTCAAGGCCGCCAGGATTATTAAAATGTACTTCATTCATTTCCTTACCTGACCGGGATCGGACCGCTCAGTCTTCCGCTTGAGTTCGCTCGTTTGCGTTGGCCATCAACTGTTTCCGTCCGAGTGAAGCTCCATACTGGATGAGGGCAGGACGTAAACATGGCGCAACGGCGTTACAAATACCAGCGACATCGTGTAACGAGCGTAAAAAAATCAGTCACTGGGCACGAGTGCGGCGGGTTCCGGGCGTGTGGTCAACGTCGCCCCCGCGGATGCAATGACGATGGCTCCGATGGCAAACCACTGGGTCAGTGTCAGGTTTTCGTGCAGAAATGCCAGGCCGGATAACGCGCCAACGGCAGGCTCCATGCTCATCAGTGTGCCGAAGGTGCGTACCGGCATGCGGGTCAGGGCAATCATCTCAAGGCTATAAGGCAACGCAGTGGACAGGATCGCTACACCCAAAGCGACGGGAATCAGTTCTGTGTCGAATATCGCACTGCCTGCATGGGCCACGCCGAGTGGTGCAATAAAGATTGCAGCGATCAGAACGCCCAATGCTGCCGTTTGAACGCCGTGATCCGCGCCGGCCTTCTGACCGAACAGAATATAAGCAGCCCAGCACACGCCTGCCCCCAACGCGTAGAGCGCGCCGGTCAGGTCCAGACTTTCTGCGTGCCCGGTTGGGATCAGCAGGGCAAGGCCGGTGACCGCCAGCGCGATCCAGATGAAATCGGTCACCTTGCGCGAGTGGAACAAGGCAACCGCCAATGGGCCTGTGAACTCCAGGGCCACCGCAATTCCCAAAGGCGTTGTCCGGATAGATATATAGAAGAGGAAATTCATCCCGCCCAACGCGATGCCATATATAAGCACCGCGCGCAGGGAGGCTGAGGTGAAGGTTGTCCGCCATGGGCGCAGGATGAGCAACATCAGCACGCTGGCGAAAACCAGGCGCAGGGCAGTGGCGCCTTGGGCACCGACGACGGGGAACAGTGATTTGGCCAGCGAGGCGCCGGTCTGGACCGAAGCCATGGCGATCAGCAGCATGGCAACGGGAAGAACGACCGAACTCAGGCCGTTTTGCTTAGCGTTCATTATTAAAGGGGTCCGAAGAGTAGTAGGCAGAGCAAGAAAGGGCGCAATAATGCGGAAGAATCGATCAATGAGCAATATAGTGCGCAATTTTCCGATTTATGGGGATTTTGGCAAAAAACGAAATTAATGGTTGACGCCCCTTCAGATGTCTCTATAATTCGCCCCACTTCCGGCGCAGTCGGAACCGAAAACTCCTTGTAGATCAACGAGTTAACGGTTTCTAGATAGGGTTGGAAGTGCTTCGGTTTTCCGGCTTGGCTCGAATCGAAAGCGGTGAAAAAAAGGGTGTTGACAGCAGCGAGTAACGCTGTAGAATTCGCCTCCCGCTAACGTGAGATGCCAAATCGAACGAAGCGCAAGTGGTTGAAGTTGAAAAAGAAATTTTGAAAACTTCTGAAAATAACCGCTTGACAAGATGAGACGCTGCTGTAGAATGCGCGCCTCGGTTGAGACGAAAGATTCTTGACCAGCCGCTCTTTAACAACTGAATCAAGCAATTCGTGTGGGTGCTTGCGCTGTAAGACTGAAGTCAACAGATTATCAGCATCGCAAATTACTCCACGAGAAATCATGGTTTAACCAACGATTGCTGAGCCAAGTTTATAGGGTTTTCTCAAAACCCGATTGCAGTATTGAACTGAAGAGTTTGATCATGGCTCAGATTGAACGCTGGCGGCAGGCCTAACACATGCAAGTCGAGCGGATGAAGGGAGCTTGCTCTCTGATTCAGCGGCGGACGGGTGAGTAATGCCTAGGGATCTGCCTGGTAGTGGGGGACAACGTCTCGAAAGGGACGCTAATACCGCATACGTCCTACGGGAGAAAGTGGGGGCTCTTCGGACCTCACGCTATCAGATGAGCCTAGGTCGGATTAGCTAGTTGGTGAGGTAATGGCTCACCAAGGCGACGATCCGTAACTGGTCTGAGAGGATGATCAGTCACACTGGAACTGAGACACGGTCCAGACTCCTACGGGAGGCAGCAGTGGGGAATATTGGACAATGGGCGAAAGCCTGATCCAGCCATGCCGCGTGTGTGAAGAAGGTCTTCGGATTGTAAAGCACTTTAAGTTGGGAGGAAGGGCAGTAAGTTAATACCTTGCTGTTTTGACGTTACCGACAGAATAAGCACCGGCTAACTCTGTGCCAGCAGCCGCGGTAATACAGAGGGTGCAAGCGTTAATCGGAATTACTGGGCGTAAAGCGCGCGTAGGTGGTTTGTTAAGTTGGATGTGAAAGCCCCGGGCTCAACCTGGGAACTGCATCCAAAACTGGCAAGCTAGAGTAGGGCAGAGGGTGGTGGAATTTCCTGTGTAGCGGTGAAATGCGTAGATATAGGAAGGAACACCAGTGGCGAAGGCGACCACCTGGGCTCATACTGACACTGAGGTGCGAAAGCGTGGGGAGCAAACAGGATTAGATACCCTGGTAGTCCACGCCGTAAACGATGTCAACTAGCCGTTGGAATCCTTGAGATTTTAGTGGCGCAGCTAACGCATTAAGTTGACCGCCTGGGGAGTACGGCCGCAAGGTTAAAACTCAAATGAATTGACGGGGGCCCGCACAAGCGGTGGAGCATGTGGTTTAATTCGAAGCAACGCGAAGAACCTTACCAGGCCTTGACATCCAGTGAACTTACCAGAGATGGTTTGGTGCCTTCGGGAACACTGAGACAGGTGCTGCATGGCTGTCGTCAGCTCGTGTCGTGAGATGTTGGGTTAAGTCCCGTAACGAGCGCAACCCTTGTCCTTAGTTACCAGCACGTTATGGTGGGCACTCTAAGGAGACTGCCGGTGACAAACCGGAGGAAGGTGGGGATGACGTCAAGTCATCATGGCCCTTACGGCCTGGGCTACACACGTGCTACAATGGTCGGTACAAAGGGTTGCCAAGCCGCGAGGTGGAGCTAATCCCATAAAACCGATCGTAGTCCGGATCGCAGTCTGCAACTCGACTGCGTGAAGTCGGAATCGCTAGTAATCGCGAATCAGAATGTCGCGGTGAATACGTTCCCGGGCCTTGTACACACCGCCCGTCACACCATGGGAGTGGGTTGCACCAGAAGTAGCTAGTCTAACCTTCGGGAGGACGGTTACCACGGTGTGATTCATGACTGGGGTGAAGTCGTAACAAGGTAGCCGTAGGGGAACCTGCGGCTGGATCACCTCCTTAATCGAAGACTCGGCTGCTTCGCAAGTTCCCACACGAATTGCTTGATTCATTGAAGAAGACGATAAGCAGAGCCTTTAATAGGTCTGTAGCTCAGTTGGTTAGAGCGCACCCCTGATAAGGGTGAGGTCGGCAGTTCAAATCTGCCCAGACCTACCAGTTCCCTGGGGCCATAGCTCAGCTGGGAGAGCGCCTGCCTTGCACGCAGGAGGTCAGCGGTTCGATCCCGCTTGGCTCCACCATTTACTGGTTTGCCGCTGCTTGTGTTGCTTAAAGCTTAGAAATGAGCATTCCATCAGGCTGATGATGAATGTTGATTTCTGGTCTTTGATCAGATCGTTCTTTAAAAATTCGGGTATGTGATAGAAAGATAGACTGAAGGCCACTTTCACTGGTGGAACTTCAGGCTAAGGTAAAGTTTGTGAATAGCAAACTTTCGGCGAATGTCGTCTTCACAGTATAACCAGATTGCTTGGGGTTATATGGTCAAGTGAAGAAGCGCATACGGTGGATGCCTTGGCAGTCAGAGGCGATGAAAGACGTGGTAGCCTGCGAAAAGCTTCGGGGAGTCGGCAAACAGACTGTGATCCGGAGATGTCTGAATGGGGGAACCCAGCGGTCACAAGACCGTTATCTTGCACTGAATACATAGGTGCAAGAGGCGAACCAGGGGAACTGAAACATCTAAGTACCCTGAGGAAAAGAAATCAACCGAGATTCCCTTAGTAGTGGCGAGCGAACGGGGACCAGCCCTTAAGTTGATTTGAGGTTAGCGGAACGCTCTGGAAAGTGCGGCCATAGTGGGTGATAGCCCTGTACGCGAAAACCTCTTGTCAATGAAATCGAGTAGGACGGGGCACGAGAAACCTTGTCTGAACATGGGGGGACCATCCTCCAAGGCTAAATACTACTGACTGACCGATAGTGAACCAGTACCGTGAGGGAAAGGCGAAAAGAACCGCGGAGAGCGGAGTGAAATAGATCCTGAAACCGTATGTGTACAAGCAGTGGGAGCCTACTTTGTTAGGTGACTGCGTACCTTTTGTATAATGGGTCAGCGACTTATTTTCAGTGGCGAGCTTAACCGAATAGGGGAGGCGTAGCGAAAGCGAGTCTTAATAGGGCGTCTAGTCGCTGGGAATAGACCCGAAACCGGGCGATCTATCCATGGGCAGGTTGAAGGTTAGGTAACACTGACTGGAGGACCGAACCGACTACCGTTGAAAAGTTAGCGGATGACCTGTGGATCGGAGTGAAAGGCTAATCAAGCTCGGAGATAGCTGGTTCTCCTCGAAAGCTATTTAGGTAGCGCCTCATGTATCACTGTAGGGGGTAGAGCACTGTTTCGGCTAGGGGTCATCCCGACTTACCAAACCGATGCAAACTCCGAATACCTACAAGTGCCGAGCATGGGAGACACACGGCGGGTGCTAACGTCCGTCGTGAAAAGGGAAACAACCCAGACCGTCAGCTAAGGTCCCAAAGTCATGGTTAAGTGGGAAACGATGTGGGAAGGCTTAGACAGCTAGGAGGTTGGCTTAGAAGCAGCCACCCTTTAAAGAAAGCGTAATAGCTCACTAGTCGAGTCGGCCTGCGCGGAAGATGTAACGGGGCTCAAACCATGCACCGAAGCTACGGGTATCACTTAGGTGATGCGGTAGAGGAGCGTTCTGTAAGCCTGTGAAGGTGAGTTGAGAAGCTTGCTGGAGGTATCAGAAGTGCGAATGCTGACATGAGTAACGACAATGGGTGTGAAAAACACCCACGCCGAAAGACCAAGGTTTCCTGCGCAACGTTAATCGACGCAGGGTTAGTCGGTCCCTAAGGCGAGGCTGAAAAGCGTAGTCGATGGAAAACAGGTTAATATTCCTGTACTTCCGGTTATTGCGATGGAGGGACGGAGAAGGCTAGGCCAGCCTGGCGTTGGTTGTCCAGGTTTAAGGTGGTAGGCTGAAATCTTAGGTAAATCCGGGGTTTCAAGGCCGAGAGCTGATGACGAGTGTTCTTTCGAACACGAAGTGGTTGATGCCATGCTTCCAAGAAAAGCTTCTAAGCTTCAGATAATCGGGAACCGTACCCCAAACCGACACAGGTGGTTAGGTAGAGAATACCAAGGCGCTTGAGAGAACTCGGGTGAAGGAACTAGGCAAAATGGCACCGTAACTTCGGGAGAAGGTGCGCCGGTGAGGGTGAAGGACTTGCTCCGTAAGCCCATGCCGGTCGAAGATACCAGGCCGCTGCGACTGTTTATTAAAAACACAGCACTCTGCAAACACGAAAGTGGACGTATAGGGTGTGACGCCTGCCCGGTGCCGGAAGGTTAATTGATGGGGTTAGCGAAAGCGAAGCTCTTGATCGAAGCCCCGGTAAACGGCGGCCGTAACTATAACGGTCCTAAGGTAGCGAAATTCCTTGTCGGGTAAGTTCCGACCTGCACGAATGGCGTAACGATGGCGGCGCTGTCTCCACCCGAGACTCAGTGAAATTGAAATCGCTGTGAAGATGCAGTGTATCCGCGGCTAGACGGAAAGACCCCGTGAACCTTTACTATAGCTTTGCACTGGACTTTGAATTTGCTTGTGTAGGATAGGTGGGAGGCTTTGAAGCGTGAACGCCAGTTTGCGTGGAGCCATCCTTGAAATACCACCCTGGCAACTTTGAGGTTCTAACTCAGGTCCGTCATCCGGATCGAGGACAGTGTATGGTGGGTAGTTTGACTGGGGCGGTCTCCTCCTAAAGAGTAACGGAGGAGTACGAAGGTGCGCTCAGACCGGTCGGAAATCGGTCGCAGAGTATAAAGGCAAAAGCGCGCTTGACTGCGAGACAGACACGTCGAGCAGGTACGAAAGTAGGTCTTAGTGATCCGGTGGTTCTGTATGGAAGGGCCATCGCTCAACGGATAAAAGGTACTCCGGGGATAACAGGCTGATACCGCCCAAGAGTTCATATCGACGGCGGTGTTTGGCACCTCGATGTCGGCTCATCACATCCTGGGGCTGAAGCCGGTCCCAAGGGTATGGCTGTTCGCCATTTAAAGTGGTACGCGAGCTGGGTTTAGAACGTCGTGAGACAGTTCGGTCCCTATCTGCCGTGGACGTTTGAGATTTGAGAGGGGCTGCTCCTAGTACGAGAGGACCGGAGTGGACGAACCTCTGGTGTTCCGGTTGTCACGCCAGTGGCATTGCCGGGTAGCTATGTTCGGAAAAGATAACCGCTGAAAGCATCTAAGCGGGAAACTTGCCTCAAGATGAGATCTCACTGGAACCTTGAGTTCCCTGAAGGGCCGTCGAAGACTACGACGTTGATAGGTGGGGTGTGTAAGCGCTGTGAGGCGTTGAGCTAACCCATACTAATTGCCCGTGAGGCTTGACCATATAACACCCAAGCAATTTGAGCCAAGGGCCGGATTGCGGTGACTGTGGAGACGACACGAACCGAGAGTTTGCGTCACGAACGGATATCACATACCTGATTTGCTGAAGCGTCGAAAGACGAGTCGGCACACCGAATTTCTTGACGACCATAGAGTGTTGGAACCACCTGATCCCATCCCGAACTCAGAAGTGAAACGATACATCGCCGATGGTAGTGTGGGGTTTCCCCATGTGAGAGTAGGTCATCGTCAAGATTCAATTGCAGAACCCCGTTTGCGAAAGCAGACGGGGTTTTGTCTTTTCCGGGACTTGAAAATCCTCCTCGTGATGGCTCTTTGCTTGTATGTCGCCCGACACCCCATCCCAGCAGCTACAGTTGCCAATCAGTCCCAGTGATAACGCGGCAATCACCGCTTCGTTGCTTAGCAAAAGATAACGTCATGTTGATTGTCATACGTTTCCAAAGCTGGCTAGGATGAGGTCGCTTCGGTGAGGCCACGCGCGCAGGCTAGAGCGCTTGCTGCGTCGGACAGCCCTCGAGGAACCTAATAAAAATAAAGGAAGGGGAAGCTCCATGCGTGAGCCAGTCAATCGGCACACTGGGTTCGCAGCCGTTCAGGGCGATGACGGTTTTCGGACAATCCGGGCGAGCAAGCCTCTGAATATTGCAGCCTCGTTGTTTATCTCCATGGCGTTTTGCGGTGCTGTGTCGGCAGCCGAAAGTACGTCAGCCGACACGTCCGGCAGCACGGGCGATGCCGCCACCTTTGCACTTGAATCCGCTAAAGCTTCCCGCAGCCTGTTGCTGGACGTCACTCACGCAGGCAATCGCATGGTCGTGGTCGGTGACCGTGGTCACATCCTTTACTCCGATGATCAGGGTAAAACTTGGCTGCAAGCCAAAGTCCCTACTCGTCAACTGCTGACGGCGGTTTATTTCGTCGATGACAAGCACGGCTGGGCCGTCGGCCACGATGCTCAGATCCTCGCCAGCAGCGACGGTGGCGTCACTTGGGGAAAGCAGTTCGAAGACCTCAAGCGTGAGGCGCCGCTGCTGGATGTCTGGTTCAAAGACCTTTCCAGTGGTATCGCGGTGGGCGCCTATGGCGCGCTGCTGGAAACCCGGGATGGCGGTCAGCATTGGGAGGATATCGGCGACCGTCTGGATAACGAGGACCAGTATCACCTCAACGGTATTACCTACGTGAAAGACGCGGGTCTGTTCATTGTGGGGGAAATGGGCAGCATGTTTCGCTCTACCGATGACGGGCAGACGTGGGAAAAAATAGAAGGCCCGTATCAAGGCTCGTTGTTTGGTGCGGTCGGGACTGCACAAGCCAATACGCTGCTGGCTTACGGCCTGCGCGGCAACCTGTTTCGCTCCACCGACTTCGGCAGCAGTTGGGAGCTGGTTTCGCTACAGGGCGAGCGCGGGCCGCTGGAGTTCAGTATTGCCAATGCGTCGCTCATGCCAGACCACTCCATCGTGCTGGTGGGCAACGGCGGCACTGTGATGCGCAGCACCGATGACGGGGAAACCTTTACGGTCTCCAATCGCCCTGATCGCCTTTCTCTGGCAGGGGTGACCGAGGACGACAAGGGAAATCTCATTCTGGTCGGACAAGGCGGCGTGCACCTTGCCTCGCCAACGGGCGCCGATGTCGCTCAACAATAAGAACTGGCTCGGCGAGGACACTTTTCCATGACCAATCTTCAACACCACCACGACAAACCGACGCTGCTTGAGCGATTGATCTTCAATAATCGCCCGACGGTGATCGTGATTTGCCTGCTGGTCAGTATTTTCCTGTTTTGGCAGGCGACGCTGGTGCGGCCTTCCACCAGCTTCGAAAAGATGATTCCCCTCGGGCATCCGTTCATCCAGAACATGATGGATCACCGTAACGACCTCGCAAACCTGGGTAACACCGTACGGATTTCTGTGGAAGCCAAACAGGGCGACATCTTCTCCAAGGAGTACATGGAGACCCTGCGGCAGATCAACGATGAGGTGTTTTACATTTCCGGCGTGGACCGCTCCGGACTCAAGTCGCTTTGGAGCCCGAGCGTACGCTGGACAGAAGTGACGGAGGAGGGCTTTGCCGGTGGCGAAGTGATTCCGCAAAGTTACGACGGCTCTCAGGACAGTCTCGACAAGCTGCGCAATAACGTCCTCAAATCCGGGCAGGTCGGCCGTCTGGTGGCCAACAACTTCAAGTCCAGTATTGTCGACGTGCCACTTCAGGAGTCCTACCCGGACCCTAACGACCAGAGCAAACTGTTGCCACTGGATTACCGCCAGTTCTCCCACCAACTGGAAGAGAAGATCCGCGACAAATACGAAGCCCAGAACCCCAATGTCGACATTCACATTGTCGGTTTCGCCAAAAAGGTCGGTGATCTGATCGACGGCCTGATCATGGTGGTGATGTTCTTTGGTGTGGCTTTCCTGATCACACTCGTCTTGCTGATGTGGTTCACTCGCTGCGCGCGCAGCACCGTGGCGGTATTGAGCACGACGCTGATTGCCGTCATCTGGCAGTTGGGGCTGATGCATGTGGTGGGGTTTGGCCTTGATCCTTACTCGATGCTCGTGCCATTTCTGATCTTCGCCATCGGTATTTCCCACGGCGTGCAGAAGATCAACGGTATTGCGCTGCAATCCAGCGATGCCGACAACGCGCTGACTGCAGCACGTCGCACGTTCCGACAGCTGTTCCTGCCGGGCATGATCGCGATTCTGGCGGACGCCGTAGGGTTCATCACCTTGCTGATCATCGACATTGGCGTGATTCGTGAGTTGGCCATCGGTGCATCCATTGGTGTGGCCGTCATCGTGTTCACCAACCTGATTTTGCTGCCGGTTGCGATTTCTTACATGGGTATCAGCAAAAAGGCTGTTGTGCGGAGTAAGGAGGATGCCGTCCGTGAACACCCGTTCTGGCGTCTGTTGTCGAATTTCGCTGCGCCCAATGTCGCCAAGGTGTCGGTAATCCTGTCGCTGCTCGCGCTGGTTGGCGGTCTTTGGTACGGACACAACTTGAAGATTGGTGACCTTGATCAAGGCGCTCCGGAGCTGCGCCCGGATTCGCGTTACAACCAGGACAACAATTTCATCATCAACAATTACTCCACCAGTTCCGATGTGCTGGTAGTGATGGTCAAGACACCGCCTGAGGGCTGTTCGGCCTATCAGACGCTGTCAGCGATCAACGAGTTGTCGTGGAAGATGGAGAACACGCCGGGCGTGCAATCGGCGATCTCGCTGGTCACGGTCTCCAAACAAGTCATCAAAGGGATGAACGAGGGCAACCTGAAATGGGAGTCGCTGTCGCGCAACAAGGATGTGCTCAACAGCTCGATTTCCCGTGCGGACGGGCTGTACAACAACACCTGTTCGTTGGCGCCGCTGTTGATTTTCCTCAACGACCACAAGGCTGAAACCCTCGACCGCGCTGTTCATGCGGTGCAGGACTTCGCCAAGGCCAATAACAAAGAGGGGCTGGAGTTCTTGCTGGCTGCAGGCAACGCCGGGATTGAGGCGGCCACGAACGAGGTGATCAAGCAGGCCGAACTGACCATCCTGATTCTGGTGTACATCTGCGTGGCCGTGATGTGCATGATCACCTTCCGTTCGTGGGCGGCGACCTTGTGTATCGTGCTGCCGCTGGTGTTGACGTCGGTGCTGGGCAACGCGTTGATGGCATTCATGGGCATCGGCGTGAAAGTTGCGACCTTGCCAGTGGTGGCATTGGGTGTGGGGATTGGCGTGGATTACGGCATTTACATCTACAGCCGTCTGGAAAGCTTCCTGCGCGCGGGCTTGCCGTTGCAAGAGGCGTATTACGAAACCCTGAAATCAACCGGCAAGGCGGTGTTGTTCACGGGGTTGTGTCTGGCGATTGGCGTCTGTACCTGGATTTTCTCGGCCATCAAGTTTCAAGCCGACATGGGCTTGATGCTCACTTTCATGCTGTTGTGGAACATGTTCGGCGCGCTGTGGCTGTTGCCTGCACTGGCGCGGTTCCTGATCAAGCCGGAGAAGATGGCGGGCAAGGTGGGGAATTCGTTGTTTTCTCATTGATTCGGCATTTGAAACGAAAAAACCGCACCCCCGTAGGCATTGCGGTTTTTTTGTGGCGCAGTGACATTTGTGGGGGCCGGCTTGCCGGCGAATACGGTGGGTCAGCGACGAATGTATTGCCTGATACTCCGCATTCGCCAGCAAGCCGGCTCCCACAGGGTCAGTTATAGATAAAGAACCCACGCCCGCTCTTGCGCCCTAGATACCCGGCCGCAACCATTTCCTTGAGCAGTGGTGCAGGGCGGTATTTGCTGTCGTTGAAACCTTCATGGAAGGCTTCGACAATGGCCAGCAATGTGTCCAGGCCAATCAAATCAGCCAGTGCCAACGGGCCGATCGGCTGGTTGCACCCCAGGCGCATGCCGTCGTCGATGTCCTGTGCCGTGGCCAGCCCCTCCTGAAACACCAGAATCGCTTCGTTGATCATCGGCACCAGAATGCGGTTGACCACGAACCCCGGTCGGTTGCCTGCGGTGATGGCGGTCTTGTTCAGGCGCTCGGCCAGTTTGATCGCCACCACGTGGGTTTCATCGGCGGTTTGCAGGCCGCGAATGACTTCGATCAGGCCCATCATCGGCACCGGGTTGAAGAAGTGCAGGCCAATGAAGCGTTCCGGGTCGCTGACGCTTGCGGCCAGTTGGGTGATTGACAGCGATGAGGTGTTGGAGGCGATCACGCAATCCCTACCGACGTTGTCCGCAATCTGCTTGAGCAATTTCAGTTTAAGGCCGAGGTTTTCAGTGGCCGCTTCGATCACGACTTGCGGGTCACTGAGTTGCGCGTAGTCGGTGGTGCAGCGAATGCGCGACAGCGCTTCTTCGGCCAATTCGACAGTCAGCGTCTGCTTGTTGACCTGACGCTCCAGGTTTTTGCGCATCGTCGCCAGGCCCCGCTCCAGTGCGGCGTCGCTGATGTCCAGCAGGGTCACGTCGAACCCGGCAATCGCGCAGACTTGCGCGATGCCGTTGCCCATGGTGCCTGCGCCGATCACGGCAATGTGTTGCATGGTCATGAAAGTCGCCCCTTACACACGTTCGAAGATTACCGCGATGCCTTGGCCGCCGCCGATGCACATGGTGACCAGCGCATAGCGTCCGCCGATGCGGTGCAGTTCGTGGATGGCCTTGGTGGCGATGATCGCGCCGGTCGCGCCGACGGGATGGCCGAGGGAAATTCCCGAGCCATTCGGGTTGACCTTTTCCGGATCGAAGCCTAGTTCACGGGCCACGGCGCAGGCTTGTGCGGCGAACGCTTCGTTGGACTCGATCACGTCCAGATCGGCGACGGTCAGCCCGGCGCGCTCCAGCACCTTGCGGCTCGCCGGAATCGGGCCCAGGCCCATCATCGACGGTTCAACCCCCGCGTGAGCGTAGGCCACTAGTCGCGCCATGGGCTTGAGGCCGTGTTCGCGCACCAGGTCGCCATTGGCCATGATCAGCGCTGCCGCACCGTCGTTCAGCCCAGAGGCGCTGCCCGCCGTGACCGTGCCGTCCTTCTTGAACGCGGTTTTCATCTTTTCCAGCTGTTCGGCGGTGACGTCACCTCGCACGTGTTCATCCTGCGCGAAGGTCACGGTGCCTTTGCGGGTGGCGATTTCAATCGGCACGATTTGGCCATCGAAACGACCCTCGGCAATGGCACGCGCGGCCCGCTGCTGGCTGGATAGCGCCAGAGCGTCCTGATCGGCGCGGGTGATGCCGAAATTTTCAGCGATGTTTTCGGCCGTGATGCCCATGTGAATGTTGGCGAAGGGATCGTGCAGCGCACCCAGCATGTAGTCATAGGCCTGCACGTTGCCCATCCGCGCGCCCCAGCGGGCCTGCGGCATGATGTAGGCGCCGCGGCTCATGGATTCGGCGCCACCGGCCAGCACGGCCTTGGCATCGCCCAGCAACAGTGATTGCGCCGCCGACACGATAGCCTGAAGGCCCGAGCCGCACAGGCGGTTGACGTTCATGGCCGGGGTTTCCTTGGTCAGCCCCGCCTCCAGCGCGATGACCCTAGACAGATAGGCGTCGCGCACTTCGGTCGGGATGACATGGCCCATCACCACGTGACCGATGTGCTCGGCGGCCAGCCCGGATTTTGCCAGCGCTGCACGGCTGACCTGAGTGCCCAGTTCGATGGGCGAAACATCCTTGAGGGAGCCGCCGAACCCGCCTATGGCGGTGCGCAATGCGCTGACGACGAAAACTTCGGTAGTGCTCATGTCGACTCCTGAAACCTGCTGTATGGGGGCTGAATGGGGTAAACAGGCCCGACCGACGGCATTTCGGTCAGGTGCAGTGTGCGGGCAAGTCTAGATCGGCATTCGGGGAGGGCCTATGCCAAAACTGTCCAGATCGGCTGGCGTTCTTTACCATCTGCGTGGTGGCTTATAACGACAACAGGAATGGCGGCTCATGCGGGATAAGGATTCGGTCTCGATCTACTTCGTTCATCTGGTGACGCATTCTCTGCGTGACCAGCCGCTGCGCCTGCAATCGGTGCTGGAAGGGGCGGGGATCGACATGGCGTTGCTGGAAGATCCGGCGGCGCGGGTGCCCGCCAGTGCATTCGCGGCGTTGTGGTTGATTCAGATCAAGGAGCTGGGCGACGAGTTTTTCGACCTCGACAGCCACGGCATGCCATTGGGCAGTTTCGCGCTGATTTGCCGGGGGCTGATTCAGGAGCCGAATCTGGAAAAAGCCCTGCGCCAGTGCCTGAGCAATTTCGGCCTGTTTCTCAAGGATTTCCGTGGCAGCCTGATCGTGCGCGGTCAGCGTGCGATCATCTCGGTGGACAATCACGCTGTCGAGCCGACCAAGCGCCGCTTCGGAGAAGAGACCTTTCTTCTGTTGATGATCAGCCTGTTGTGCTGGCTGGGCGGGCGGCGCATCACCATCGATCGCGCGCATTTTCGGCACACCCGTGAACGGTTGAGCGACGACTCATTGCTGTGGGGCTTTAACCTGGGGTTTGGTGAAGCGCGTACCGAAGTCGAATTTTCCAGTCATTACTTGCGCCTGCCGGTGGTGCAGTCGCTGCCCTCGCTCAAGTCGTTCTTGCGTACAGCGCCGCAGTGGCTGGTGATCCGCTTTCGCAATCAGCGGGGGCTGGCTTCACAGGTGTATCAACGCCTGCGCAACAGCCATTACGGGCACTGGCCGACGCTGCTGGAAATGGCCGCGGAACTGAAGCTCAGTCCCACCACCTTTCGGCGCCGATTAGAGCGTGAAGGTTGCGCGTTTCAAGGCATCAAGGACGAGGTGCGCCGAGGCATTGCCCAGCAAAAACTGCGTGAGACTGACATGAGCGTGGTCGATATCGCCGCGTTGGTGGGGTTTCAGGAACCCAGCGCATTTCACCGGGCGTTCAAGAAATGGACGGGGGAAAGTCCGGGCGGGTATCGCCGCCAACGGGCATTCGTGATCCAGGAGCTCGACAACGCCCAGTCATGACCGGGCGCTGTCGAGGCGGTCAGCGCTGCGGCTGCCAGGCGTCTTGCCACGCCTTGATGATCGTGTCGTCGAGCATGCCGTTGCTCAGCACATGTTGGCGTAGCTGATCGCCCAACTGCGCGGCAATCGACGGGTTCTGAGTGTGAGCGCGGACGGCTTCCAGCCAGCCTGACAGGGTATTGGGCACCCGAGTCACCGGCAGATCGCCCGAGAACGCGCGCACATCGCTGCACACCACCGGCACGCCGCAAACCCCCAGACGCAGGGCCGCCAGGTCGCTGCGGCAGGTGCTGAACAGGTTATCGATCGCTGGCAGCAGCGCGACGTCAAGGTCCAGCGCTGCCATCGCCTTCGGATACTGATCAGCCCCTGGCAATTCGTGGTGTTCATGGCTGTAAGGGCGCAACAGGCCTTGATGGTCGCCCATCACGATCCATTCCACCTCATCGGCCAGTGCCTCGATCACCGGGACGATCATCTGCAAGTCATGAACTTGCCAGTTGTCGCTGACCAGCCCGACGCGAGGTTTTTGGCCGCGTCCACGGGCGGACGACAGTTGCCCCCAGCTTGCAGTGCTCAAGCGCGACGGAATCAGCCGTACGTCGGTATGAAACTCCCGCGCGATGTCAGCCAGCATTTGCGTGGCAGCCACGACCCGGTCCACATGCTGAAGTAACTGTTGAAGGATCTGAAGGCGCTCCGGGCTGAAGGCGAACGCGTCGTCGCCAGGCTGTTCAGCGCCCAGATGCACGTCATTCAGATCGAGGACGATAAAGGCGTTCGGCAGCACGCGAGCGCGGGCGACGGTCTGAAGAAAGGCCTCATCGAGTCGCGCCTGAAGCACCATGACGTCAGGGTTGAGGCGGGCCTCTTGCGGGATCGACAACGGTGCGCTGCTGAGTTTGCCTTCAATGGATCCCTGCTGTTCGAGCGCTTGCAGGGGGCCGATGACCCGCTCCTGCGGCGCGGCCCACAGCCCGTCCGGATAGGACAGCACCACGGGCGCGCGGCGCCAGGCCATCGGCCGCCAGACCAGTTGCATGTTCAACTCCAGCTCCACCGATTGCAGGTCGAACGACAGGTTGGGGTTGAAGGCCGGGTCGCGCCCGATCAGCGGCAACCATTTGCGGTACATCGCCAGTTGCTCGCCCACGAACCGCTTGCGTTTGATCTGGTAGGCGGCCGTGTCGACATGGGTCTGGCTGACGCTGCCTTCGTGAATTAGCACCGCATGCGGCGTCCAGACATTCAGATAGCCACGCTCGCCGACTTTCAGGCACAGGTCCACGTCGTTGTAGGACACGACGAACGCCGTCTCGTCCAGGCCGCCGACCTCGTCGTAGATCGAGCGACGGACCATCAGGCACGCTGCCGTCACCGCGCTCAGGTCCTGATCGACCTGCACCCGCTGGGTGTAGCCCTGGATGTGTTGGGGCTCGCCGATGTGCTGATGACCGGCCGGACCGTCCATCCCCAGACGCACGCCCGCGTGCTGCATGCGGCCCGTGGGGTACAGCAGCTTGGCGCCGACCACGCCGACTTCCGGGCGCAAGGCATGGTTGAGCAGTTCATCCAGCCAGCGTTCGTGGACGATGGCGGTGTCATTGTTCAGCAGCACCAGGTATTCGCCTCGCGACTGCGCCGCTGCGACGTTGTTGATGCGCGAGTAGTTGAACGGGTGGGGGTAGCGCAGCACCCGGACCTGCGCCGAACCCATGGCTTCGATCTGCGCCAGCCACGCCAGGGCTTCGGGGGTTTCGCTGTTGTTGTCGACGATCAACAGCTCGTAGTTCGGATAGCGGGTCTTGTGCAGCAGGGTTTCCACGCAGCGTTGCAGAAACGGCAGTTGGTCCTTGGTCGGCACGATGATCGAGACCAGCGGTTGCTCGGCATGGCCATACAGCACGTGGTAGCGCCGGGGCAGGGTATGAACGACCTGCGCCTGCGTATAGCCACGGACCTTGAGGTGGCGTTCAAGGGTGCCGATTTCGTGCAGGTTGGGCGTCGTCGCGGGCAAGTCACAGACCAGCAACGGCTCACAGACATGGGCAATGCCCTCGGTGCCGCTGTGTTCGATCTGCCGCAGGATAAGGTCGAATTCTGCCGCGTCGCCGAACTGCGGATCAAAGCCGCCCAGACGCTCAAGGGTCGTGCGAGCGAACAGCCAGTGGGCAGCGGCTTGCAGCGGAAAACTGAGCAGGTAATCGAGATTGAAATCCGGGCGCAGGGCCGACATCAGGCCGCCTTGAGGGTGGCGGTACATTTGATCGGCGAAGGCGAGTGCGAGGTCAGGCGCCTGCATCAGTTGCAGGGCGCAGGCGGTCAGTCCAAAAGACGTGAATTGCGTACCGGCGTCGACCGTCAGCAGCCAATCGAACGCACGGGATTGGACGATCTGGTTCAGCACCGAGGCCATGTTTTGTGTGGCAGGTGCCGTGAGTTCGGACGCCATGACCACTTGACTCGTCGCCGCCAGCGGGCCGTCTTTGGGCAGGCTGTCGAGGGTGAGTTGAACATCAGCCGGGGTCGAATCGAAGTCTTTGATCACCACCAACAGCGAGGGCGTTCCCGACTCACTGAAGTGGCGATCAATCTCGCGCTGCTGCCCTTCGTCTGGCGTGCGGTGGCTCAACCAGGCCTGCACTTGCTGAGGATTCAGGCGTTGCGGCGCAGGGGCAGACAGGTGTGCCAGCACGTCGAAATCGCTAAAACTTTCCGAGTCAGCCAGCGCCCGTGCGCCGACGCGGCCGTTGGCCAGGGAGGTGCTCGCCCAACCGGCTTCACGCACCAGACGATGGAAACGGTGAACGTCGTCAGTGTCCGCCCCCGCAATCTCGATGCCCTGTTCGGTGAGGTGCAGCGGGGCGATGCGGCTGGCGCTCAGCGTTGAGGGCAACAGAATCAGATCGCCGCCACTCAACAGGCGCGCATACAGCGCCAGCGCGCCGAGCAATTCCAGTGATTCACCCATCAAGGTGAACGGGGCTTCGCCCAGGGCGATGAAGTCCTGACGGCGGCACAGCACGCTGCTCGGCTCGCCAATGAAATTACAGGTGAACTCGCCCAGCACGGCCACCACATCAGGGCCGCGCAGCACCAGTGGCTGATCGACGCGAAAACGCGTGGCCAGGTTTTCGGGCAGCAAGGCGCCATCGGCGTCGAGCCATTGGCGATGGGCCGCCACCAGCCGAGCCTGCGGACTGACCGCCAGGGCCATGACCATTTGCTTGATGCAGTCAGGCCCAAGCAGAGCGTCACCGGACAGAAACTTGATGTACTCGCCGCTGGACGCTTCAACCCCCTGCTGGAAACAGGCTTCGATGCCCTGCGCATGTTCGTTGCGCAGGTAGCGAATCGGCCAGGGGCTCGACGCCCGGTACAGATCGCTCACGGTCTCGGCCAAGCCGTCCTGGGTGTCATCGCAAATCACGATTTCAATCGCGTCGTGGGTCTGCTCGATCACGCTGCGCAGGGCGGTTTCGAAAAACTCGGTTCGGCAGACAGCGATGACGACACTGACCAGGCGTTGAGAATCCATCTTGGTTTCCGGTGTGTGAAAAGGGTGACCCGAACGTTCGTTCGCACAGCGCGGCAGACAGAAAATTCCGGCCTGCCATGAAAATGACGCGCAGTCTCTGATGGGCCTGTGAAGCAATAACCCGGCCAAGCCGCAGGCCACGGCAGGGCCGAGGCGAAACCGTCGCGCAGGCACCAGGTGGCGATGACCGTCGAGCGCGATACCCCTTGAGGCCGTGCGAAAAGCGTGTTTGAGTAAATTAATGATCGTCGACCCGTGGCCGATACGCGAAAGACAGGGCGTATCGCTTCGCGCCGATTACATCTCAATCACTGCCTCGGGCAGACTTCAGGATTCATCATGGCGACACCATCGCAATTCGATAACGACACGTTTCAACTGGCCCGCGATCACCTGCAACAGTTCGTCAAGAAAACCGCAGAGCAGTTGCGAGGCGAGTCCGGACGTTTGCTGGAAGTCGGCCCGCAGGACCGTTCTCTGGTCAGGGAGAGCTTCCACAACTTTGCGGTGGAGACGTTCGACATCGTCGATACCTACGGCCCGGACCTGGTGGGCGACATCACCCGAGTCAACGAATTCATTGCCGACAGCGCCTACGATGTCGTGGTGTGCATGGAAGTCATCGAGCACACGTTGAACCCGTTCGATGCCGTGAAGGAAATCCGTCGGGTGCTCAAAGACGGCGGCCATTTACTGATTTCCGCGCCGTTGAACTGGCGCATTCACGGTCCTTCGCCAGATTGCTGGCGCATCACCGAACACGGTTGGAATGCTCTGCTGCGGGACTTCGACATCGTCGAGATCGATATTCTGGAATCCCCCGGTCGTGAACTGTTCCCGATTCGCTACAACGTGCTGGCTCGCTGCAATAAGACCAAGCAGAGCCAGGACAGCGAACTGACGTTCCGTTTCATATGAAGCCTGCCAGCGTGGTAGCCCTTGAGGCGCTGTTGCCAAGGCTGTCGTCTGAAACGTTCGACGCCGACGTCTTCCGCCAGACCGGCGTGTTCGTGGTGCGCAACGCCATCGCCCCGGCAGTGGCGCAGGCCTGGGTGAGCGAGTGGAAGGCGTTTCACGCCGCGATCATGGAGAAGGGCCGGGACGTCAACCGCGCCAACCCGGTGTCGCTCAACGAACAACTTCCCGAACGGCTCGCGCACATGTACCGCGAGCCGGTGTTCGCCAACACCCTGAAGGCGTTCATGGGTGAGCACATTGCGTTGTACAACCATCGCTTTGTGATCAAGGACGCCCTGAGTTCAAACAAGGTCTTTCTGCATCAGGACAGTTGTTACCACGCGGGCCATTCGAACAAATGCAGCGTGTTCGTGCCGGTGAGTCTGGTGAACAAGGACAACGGCGGGCTGACGTTCCACGTCGGTTCGCACCGCCTGGGCGTTCTGGGCGACGCCGGGGAAATCGACCCGGCCAGTTTCGACGTCCAATGGCCGACCGTGACACCTGAATTGGCGCCCGGTGATTTCGTCATCATGGACAGCCGCCTGTGGCACGAATCGGGGCCGAATGTTTCCGGGGTCGATCGCATCATGGCAGACATGATCATTCAGCCTGCCGATGACCCCACCGGCCAGGAGTTGCTGTGCGGCGAATGGCAGACCGATGTGTTTTATTCGCCGAAAACCATCACTCGCCACTTCGTCAGTTCGCGCATCCTTAAAATCGTCAAATACGAGAAAGAATTGGCGCAGTTGAAGGCCGAACTTTCCGCCTCGCGCTGAGAGCGCAATGAAGCCGCCTGAATTTATCGAGGAAAGAACATGACTACCTGTCTTGCAACGAACACGTTTGCGCCGTCCAAGTTGATGCACATTCGGCCTTATCGCGTACTGAGTATCGAAGACGGCCGTGAGGAAGAAGTGAAGTTCTTCATGCCGCCCGCAGACGGGGCAGGCAGCCTGACCGCATTCGAATCGGTGATGCTGCTCAAACTGGTTCGGGCCATCAATCCGAACTTCATTTTCGAGTTCGGCACGTTCGACGGTCGCACCACCCGACTGGTGCTGGAAGACTTGCCGGACAACGGCGACCAGAACCCGCGCATTTACACGCTGGACCTGCCGGATACCGAGGGCGTGGTCTTTCAGGGCGATGACAAGTTGCTGGCCGAAAAGGCGCTGCTGTCGACACGCAAGTACAACCGTTCGCCCAAGAAGGGCATGGTCAAACAGATTCTTCAGGACTCGATGACGTTCGATCCGACCCCGTACAAGGGCAAGTTCGATTTCATCTTCGTCGACGCCAATCACGAGTACGAATACGTCAAGAAAGACACCGAAAACTCCCTGCAAATGTTGGGCGGCGAGCGTAACTGCATCGTCTGGCACGATTACGGTAACCCGCAGTTTCCGGAGCTGACCCGCTACCTGGAAAACCTGGCCGATGACCTGGAGCTTTACCACATTCAGGGCACGATGCTGGTGTTCCACATGCGTGGCGTGAAGGTGGGCGAGGAGCGGCCGGCAGGCTGATGGAGTCCTTCCTCGAAAGGCGCCTTCAACGGCGCCTTTTTTCATAGGCCTTGTCGCGTCTTGCAGGCGCCGACTTTTTGTCTCTCGCGTTGCCGCTCATTTTCCCTTCGTAGACTCAAAGCCCCGTAGAACAAGGCCCTTAGGTCTGTTTGGGGGCGTTGGTTCGGATCTTGCTTCGACAGGCATACGCATCGGCGAAAGCGTCCGATCATGTTCTGTGGAGTGGCGAGTGATGGAAGAGAAAGTCGTAGGTTTGATTGAAGAGGCGATGGAAGCGGACGCTGGGTCGCTGACGGTCGATCAGCCACTGGATTGGGATTCGATTGCCCTGGTGACCTTCATGGCCATGGCCGACGAGCACCTGAACAAGACGCTGTCGGCTGCACGCCTGAACAAGTGTGTGACGGTGCGCGACGTCATCACGTTGGTCGCCGAGTAACGCTGTACTGCCCCATATTCTGGACACGCTCATGACTAGCACGAAATCCCGACAGATCGCGCCAGCGTTGGTGAAGGCCTACTGGCACCCGCTCTGTCTGAAGTCGCAAGTCGCCGACGACAAGGATTTCGTGCGTTTCAACGTGCTGGATTTCGAGGTCGTGGTGTTCAACGACGCCGGTAATCTGATTGCCTTCGACAACCGTTGCCCGCACCGTGGCACGCGTTTTTTCACCGAAGATCGGGGGCGCCAACGGATTCTATGCCCTTACCACGGCTGGAACTATTCCTCCGGTCAATTACGCATTCCCGACGCCAAAAGCTTTACCGGCTGTGACATCGGCAAGGCCAATCTGAATTTCTTCAAGCTGGCGTTGTGTGGCGAACTGGTGTTTTTCGCCATCGAGCCGCGCTCGTCGCTGGCGGATCAACTGGGGCCGGAAATTTATCGGTTGATCGAGCAGGCAAGCCCGGCGCTGAACGGCGTCGCCGATTTCAACCGTTACCCGTTCGAATCCGACTGGTCGATCTCTCTGGAGAACGCGTTGGAGCCGTATCACATTCCGCTGGTGCACCGCGATACGCTGGCCACCTTGAAGCTGGGCCGAGGCGAGAACGTGTTCTACGGCGAAAACTCGATCTGGTATGCCCCCGTGGAGAACGAAAAGGTCGCGCGCCGACTGGAAGGGCTTTCCCGGTTTTTCACGCCGCGAGAGGCGTTTCCCGGTTACATGAGCATCTTCCTTTATCCGTTTTCCATGTTGTCGTCGACCTACGGCTATTCGTGGTCGATGCAGAACTTTTTCCCGTCACCGCACGAGGACCGCACCTGGTTCACCAGTCAGTTGTTCCCGTTGCGCGCCGCGTCCGAGCGTTATGACGAGATCGTCGCAACCTTCATGGCCTCGACCGCTGAAAACAACCGCTCGGTCTTCGATGAAGATCATGACATCTGCAAGCGAATTCCTGGCGACACCTGGTCCTGGGATCCCCCCCGCTTTTTCAGCTCGACGGAAGCCAAGCTTCTGCATTTTCGGGCGTCATGCGCGGAGTGGGCACACCAGGCCGGTCTCGCCGCAACCTCTGGCGAGGATCCCGTATGAGTAGCGTCGCAGGCAGTACCGATGACGCGGTGCGCCGTATTTCTGCAGCCAAGGTCCGGGGCATTGCCTGTGCGCTGCCTGACAACGTCTGCGAAGTGGCTGAGCTGACGGCCCGTTTCGGCGAAGACAGCGTCGCCAAGATCATGGCCAGCACTGGCATCGAACGGCGCCATGTGGTCAAGGACCAGTGCACCTCCGACCTGTGTGTCGAGGCTGCGCAGCGTCTGCTGAACGATCTGGACGTGGATAAGGCGTCCATCGACACCTTGCTGTTTGTCTCGCAGACCCCGGATTACGTGTTGCCCGCCACGGCGTGTACGTTGCAACGACGCCTTGGACTGCCGGTCACGACCGCAGCGCTGGACGTGAACATGGGCTGTTCCGGTTACGTCTACGGGCTGTGGATGGCCTCGGCAATGATTGCCGGTGGCGCCAGCAAGCGGGTGCTGCTGTTGGTAGGAGACACCATCAGCAAACTGGTGGCCCCCGAAGACCGTTCGGTTGCGGCGCTGTTTGGCGACGCCGGTTCGGCGACGCTGATCGAGCATGACCCGTCCGCACCTGTAACCCCGTTCGTGCTGGGCACCGATGGCCGTGGCGAGAAAAACCTCCTCGTGCCTGGCGGTGGTTTCCGTGACCGCAGCGGTCAGGACAGATCGACCTCCGAGGAGGGCGTGCGTGGGCCGTACGACCTGTACATGGACGGCGCCGAGATTTTCGCTTTCACCCTGGCGCGGGTTCCTGCGCTGGTGCGCGCGCTGGAGGCGCAGGCCGCCGAGCAGTCGCGGACGATTGAAAAGTACGTCTTTCACCAGGCCAACAAGTTCATGCTCGAACACCTGGCGAAGAAGGCCAAGGTGCCGTCGGACAAGGTCGTCTTGAACTTGCAGCAAGTCGGCAACACCAGCAGCGCGTCGATTCCGCTGGCGCTGAGCCTGGATGCACAGGGCCAGGCCGCCACCTTGCAAGGCCATTACCTGTTGGCCGGTTTTGGCGTCGGCTATTCGTGGGCCGGTTGCATCGTGGATTTCAACAACACCCGGATCAGCCCGCTGACGCGGGTTCCGCAAGACCGTATCGAGGCGTAAGTGCAGACCAATCCTTTTTCGCTGGATGGGCAGTCCATTCTGGTGACCGGCGCGTCTTCCGGCATCGGGCGTCAGGTCGCGATCTGGCTCAGCCAGCAGGGCGCGCGCATCGTTGCCGTCGGTCGCGACATGCAGCGGCTTGAAGAAACCCTGAGCCAGTTGCAGGGCGAGGGGCACACGTGTCACGCCTTCGACTTTCTCGGCGGCGATGACGTGTCGGCGTGGATGAAAGCGCTGGTCAAGGCGTCGACACCGCTGGACGGGCTGGTGCACGCAGCGGGGGTTCAACTGCCGTTGCCAATTCGGGCCATGGGGCTGGATCACTGGGAAAAGATTTTCGCCACCAACGTCACGTCCGGTTTTTCCTTGATCAAGGCTTTCCGGCAGAAAGGCGTGTGCCGGACGCCGTCGAGCATCGTGATGCTGTCGTCGGTCATGGCCCAGGTCGCTCAACCTGCGCTGGTGGGTTACTGCGCCAGCAAGGGCGCGGTGGAATCGATGGTGCGGGCTGCCGCGCTGGAGCTGGCGCGGGAAGGCATTCGGGTCAACGCGGTCGCGCCGGGCGTGGTGCGCACGGAGATGGCCGAGAAGCTCGAAGGCCTGGTGGGCGAGGACTCCATGGCTGCCATCGAGCGCAAGCACCCGCTGGGGCTGGGCGATCCTCGGGACGTGGCCTACGCCGTCAATTACCTGTTGTCCCCGGCGGCGCGCTGGGTCACGGGCACGTCGCTGGCTGTCGATGGGGGGTATCTGGCCGAATGAACGTCACCAAACTGATCATCGTTGGCGCGGGCGGTCTTGGCCGGGAGGTGCATTCCTGGCTCAAGGATTGGGTCGAGCACAACCCAGGCTACATGATTGGCGGTTTTCTCGATGACGGCAGCCTGTCGCTGAATCGCTTCAATCATTACGCAGACATCCTCTCGACCATTGACGCCTACGAGCCTGCTGAAGACGAGCGGTTGCTGGTGGCCATCGGCAAACCGTCGGACAAGAAGTTTGTCGTGGAGAAACTGTTGGCCAAGGGTGCGCAGTTCTTCACCCTGATTCACCCCACGGCGATTGTTGGCGAGAACGTCAAGATCGGGCGCGGCGTGTTGGTGTGCCCGTTTTCCGTGTTGTCCGTGGACCTGACGATTGGCGATTTCGTGACGGTCAACTCGCTGTGCACCATCGGCCACGACACCCACATCGGCGATTTCTCGACATTGAGCGGCCATTGCGACCTGACCGGTGGCGCCGTGCTGGAAGAGGAAGTGTTCATGGGCTCGCGCTCCTCGGTTCTGCCCAAGGTGCGGGTGGGCAGGGGCGCGGTGGTGGGGGCGGGCAGTGTGGTCCTGCGCGCAGTGAAACCCGGCGACGTGGTGTTCGGCGTGCCGGCCAAACGGATTTCAGGATAGGCATGCCATGGCCCGTTACGCTCGAATCAGTGAAATTGAGTACGAACTCCCCGACCGCGTGCTGGACAACGAAATGCTCGCCCGGGAATTTCCCGAGTGGGACGTCGACAAGATTTTCCAGAAGACCGGTATCAACGAACGGCGCATCGTCGCTGACGACGAGACAGCGTCGGATCTGGCGTTTCGGGCCTGTGAAAAGCTGTTCGCCCACAGCACGACCTCGCGGGACGACATCGACTGCTTGATCTATTGCACTCAAAGCCCGGATTACATGCTCCCGGCCACTGCGTGCATCCTGCAACACCGCTTGGGGTTGCCGCAGCACTGCGCGGCCTTCGATTTCAATCAGGGCTGCTCGGGCTTCATCTACGGACTGGGGCTGGCCAAGGGGTTCATTGAGTCGGGACAGTGCAGGAACGTGCTGTTGATCACGGCAGACACCTACAGCCGTTACATCAACCCCAAGGACAAGAGCGTTCGCACCCTGTTCGGCGACGGCGCGGCGGCGACGCTGATCCAGGCCTCGGACCAGGCGCAACCCTCTCTGGAGCGCTTTCGCTATGGCAGCGACGGCGCCGGGGCGTCCAACCTGATCGTGCCGATGGGCGGCGCTCGCCGACCGTTGGTAGCTGGGCAGGTGCCCGACGAATACGGGGATGACAGCGGCAACGTCCGTTCGGACGCCAACCTGTACATGAATGGCTCGGCCATCTTCGAATTTTCGATGACCCAAGTGCCGAAGCTGTTCGCCTCACTGTTCGATGAGCACTTCACGGTCGAGCATTCCGACCTGTTCGCTTTCCATCAGGCGAACCAGTTCATGCTCGATGCCTTGCGTCGTCGTCTGAAACTGCCTGCGGAGAAATTCATCACCGAGTTCCGTCATTGTGGCAACACGGTGTCGAGCAGCATTCCGGTGGCGTTGAAGGAAGCCTTGAACAAGGGCCAGATTCAGCGAGGGCATGCCATCACGGCGGTGGGATTCGGCGTGGGCTATTCGTGGGGCGGTTGCGTCATTCGCTGGTAGCGGTCGGTCTGAATGGCACGTACCAAGGGCTCCTCAAGGGAGCCCTTTGCATGTGGGCTCAATGATCGAGCAACGCGGCCTGCCAGCGCTGTAGATGCGCGTCGTCGAGCATCCAGTCGCTCACTACCTTCGCTTTCAGGGCCAGACCCAGACGCTTCGCCTGGTCGGGATCGTCGATGTGCATCGCAATCGCTTCGGTCCACGCAGCGGTCGAATTGTTCACCCGCGTCAACGGCAGGCTGTTGCGCAAGCCAGGGACATCGCTGGCGATGACCGGGTAGCCGCAAGCACCCAGTTCCAGGGCCAGACGCGTGCTTTTGTGCGCGCTGTACAGGCTGTTGCCCGCCGGGATCAGCGCCACGTCCAAATCCAGCGAGGCAAGCACGCCCGCATACAATTCGCCGTCGACGGCGCTGCGCCATTCATGAATATAGGGGCGAAGCGATTCGGGGCACGGCCCCATGATGATCCATTCCACCTGACTAGCCAGCGCCTTGATCACGTCCTCGATCAGAGCCAGTTCGCCGAGTTGCGCCGTGTTACCCACCCAGCCGATGCGGGGTTTGCCATCGGGCAGGGCGTAGCTGTAGCCCTGAATGTCTCGCCAGCGGCTTTCGAGGCGCTCTTCGATGATCTGAATACGCGGGTGATACACGCTCAGCACGTCGGCCAGTCCCTCGCTGGAAACGAGGACCTTGTCCATCAGTGGCAGCCCGGTCTTCAAGGCGTACTGGACCTGTTCGTCCGAGGGCGCACCAGCCCGTTGCGAGGCCGAGACCGGGTATTGGCCGAGGTCGTAGACACGCAACGCCTTGCTCAGCGCGCGGGTGGTATTGAGGGTGTGCAGCGCCGCATCGGTCAGCGGACTTTGCAGAATCAGCGTGTCGGGCTTCAGCCGCGCGAACTCGGCGACTGTCAGCAGTTCGGGCGTGATCACCGGCTCGATGTGCAGGCCTTCGGCGAGTTGCTTGAGCGGGGCGGTCAGACGGGTCGCCGATGTCGACAGTTGGGCAGGGTGGGCGAGCACCACAGGCGCAGGCCGCCATGACAAAGGGCGCCAGGTCAGTTCGACGTTGGTTTCCAGTTGCAGGCCCTGACCCCGGGAAGAGAAATTGTCGTTGTACGCCGGGTCGTGAGCCACCGCGTTCAGCCATTTGCCATAGAAGGCCAGCGAGGCGTGAGGTGTGACGCAGAGGTTTTCCGGCGCTTCGTGCAGCAACACGGTATAGGGCGTCCAGACGATCAGTCGCCCGGTGTCTTTGACCCGCAGGCAGAGGTCGACATCGCCCAGGCAATCGCTGAAGTCACCTTCGTCCATGCCGCCCAGCGCATCATAAAGAGCGCTGCCGATCATCAGACACGCCTGGCTGACCGCGCTGTAGTTCTGATCGACCACCAGGCGCTGCATGTAGCCTTCACTGGCCCCGTTCTGCCCACTGAACAGGTGGGTCGCCGGAGCTTCCAGCCCCAGGATGATGCCCGCGTGCTGGATCGTGTTGTCCGGGGCCAGCAGCTTGGCGCCGACCACACCGACTTCCGGACGTTGAGCATGGTTGAGTAGGTTGTCCAGCCAGTTGCCGTGCAGCACGGCAGTACGAGGACTAAGCAGCAACAGGTAGTCGCCGCTGGCGTGTCGGGCGGCGAGGTTGTACGTGGCCGAGAGGCTCAGGTCGCCGGGGCAGCGCAGGACACGCACCTGCTCCAGTTGCATGGCTTCGACACCGTTGAGCCAGTCCACCGCAAGCGGGTCCTGGCTGTCATTGTCCGCAATGATGATCTCGTAGTGCGGGTAGGTGGTCTTTTCCAGAAGGCTTTCCACGCAGCGTTGCAGCATCAGAATCTGATCGCGGCTGGTGACGATGATCGTCACCTTCGGTTGCCCGGCATGGCCGTACTGAAGTTGGTAATGCCGCGGCCGTGACTCGACGACCTGGCCGTTGGCGTAGCCACGGGCGTGCAGGTGGCGCTGTAACGTGCGCACTTCGTCCGGGTTGCTCTCCCGTGGCTCGGGGCGGTAACTGACCAGCGGCTCGGCGATGTGCTCCAGCCCGCCAAGGCCTTCGTGTTCGATCAGGCGCAGGATCAGGTCCAGCTCCAGCGCCTGGGGATAACGCCCGTCGAACCGACCGGCATCGATGGCCGAATAGCGGTTGAAGAGCCAGTGCCGGGCCGTGGCTTCGGGGAAGCTCACCAGATAATCCAGATTGAAATCCGGCCGCAGCATCACCTCCGAGGCCGGCTCGGGCGTTTGCGCGATGTCATCGGCGAACAGTGCCCGGGTCGTTGGGTGCTCGGTAATGTGGACAGCGGCTTTGAGCAGCCCGGCGACGTTCAGTGTGGAGCCGGCCTCGATCAGCATGAACCAGTCGAAGCCGCTTTCTTCCAGCAGCCGGTTCAGTTGCTGCGCTCGGTTGTGGCCGGTCACCGGCAGATAATTGGCGTTGTCCGTCGCGTCCGGCTGGCCGTTGGCCGGGTCGTACAGCACGAATACTTTCGGCGGCATCCAGCCGCGGGTGGCGGCTTCGACACTCGTCAGCGTGCGTTGCAGCGGCAAGGCTCTGCCGTGCAGATCCGACACGACGATTGCCAGGCCCGGCGTGCCATGGTGCTGCTGGAAGTAGTGAACGATGTGCGGCTTCTGCGGGCCGGTGGGCCTGCGTTTTTCTGCCCAGTCCTGAACATGGTCGTGACGCAGTTCGGCGGCGGATTTCTGTAGAAAGTACGCCCGCAGGTTGAAGTTGGCGAAGTTTTCCCGGTCTTGAAGGGGGGCGATTTTCACGTCGCCGTTGATACCCCGCTCACGCAGCCATTCCAGCTCCTTGGTGATGCGGTAGTAATTGTTGTGGCCTTCCTTGGCCACTTGCGGCGCCGCCCGGGCGATACTGCTGCTCTGGGTGTCGGTCATGCGAAAGCGTGACAGCGGACGCTTGAGCAGCGCCAGGTTGCCTTGCCGAAGCAGCTTCACATACAGGCTGATGTCGCCCAGCCAATGAATGGTCTGGCCCTTGAGCGACATCAGGTCCTGACCGTAGGCCAGTGCATCGTCCCGTCGGCACATCACCGAACTCGGCTCGCCCATGAACGTCAGCGGGATTTCCGACAGCAGGGCGACCAACTCCGGACCATGGATCACCACATCGTCCTTGAACGGGAAAAACGTCACCAGGTTGTCCGGCAGAAAGTCGCCGTTTTCATCGAACAGGCGGCGCGTGGCAGCGGCCAGGGTGATGTCCGGATGCCCATGCAGCAAGGCCACCAGCGTGCTGACGCAATCGGGTTCCAGAAAGTCGTCGTCGTAGAGGAACTTGACGTATTCGCCATGGGCCTCGCGAATGCCGCGCGCGACGTTCAGCGCCTCGCCCAGCGACTGCTCGTTGCGGTAGTAACGAATCGGGAAGGGGCTTTGCGGCGTGAGCGTTTCCACCAGATTGACGATCCCGTCGTCACGGCAATCGTCGCAGATCACGATTTCCAACTGATCGTAATCCTGCGCAAAGGCGCTGCGCAGTGCGACTTCGAAGTACGTGGGCTTATAGGCCGGAATGACGATGCTGACCAGGCGTGACGCGTTCATCGGAATCCTTACATCTGATTGGACGGCCGCTGCTGCCTGCGACGAGAGCAGGCGAGTGACAGGAAAAAGGGTTTGAGGCAGGGCACGCTCTGCAACGGCGCTGCGAAAGGGGCGGTCTCAGGCGCGTTCGGACAGCGCCGTTTGCAGCACCTCGATGATGCTGTCGAATGCCTCGACGCTCAGCGCATCGAAAATCGGCAGGCAGAGAATCCGGCTGGAAATGTCGCTTGCGACCTTCAGGCGCTCGGGCCTGGCTGACTCCAGATGGCGGTACATCGGGAAGGTCGAAATCAGCGGATAGAAATAGCGTCGGACCAGAATGTCCCTTGCACGGAAGCGTTCGAACAGCGCGTCACGAGACAGCGGAAAGTCATCGCCCACCACCACTGGGAAATAGGCAAAGTTGTGGTCGTCGCTCGGCGAAAACAACAGTTGTAGGCCCGGCATGTCGGCGATGGCCTCGCGGTACATGGTGTCGATGCGCTTTCTGCGCGCCAGGGCGCCGTCGATGTAGTTGAGTTGCAGCAGGCCGAAGGCCGCGTTGACTTCGCTCATCTTGCCGTTGATACCGGGCGCGACCACGGTCACTTCGTCTGCGAAACCGAAGTTTTTCAGGTAGTCGATGCGCTGCTTGGTCTTGGCGTCGGGGCAGATGATGGCCCCGCCCTCGAAGGTGTTGAACACCTTGGTGGCGTGGAAACTGAGAATCGACAAGTCACCGTTGCGCAGGAGGCTCTGGCCCTGATGGCGTACGCCAAACGCGTGTGCAGCGTCGTAAATCACTTTCAGGCCGTAACGGTCGGCGATTTTCTGAATGCGGTCGACGTCACACGGCGTGCCGTAGCAATGCACCGGCATGATGGCGGTGGTCGCGGGCGTGATGGCCTCTTCGATGCGGTCAGGGTCCAGGTTGAACGACCCCGGCGCGATGTCGACGAAGATCGGTTTCAAGCCGTTCCACAGCAGCGAGTGGGCGGTGGCGACGAACGAGTAGGGCGTGGTGATCACTTCCCCCGTCACGCGCAGGGCTTGCAACGCGGTCAGCAATGCCATGGTGCCGTTGGAGAACAGGCACAGGTGTTCGACGCCCAGGTAATCCGCCAAATCCTTTTCCAGCTTCTCGTGAAACGGCCCGGCGTTGGTCAGGTGGCGGCTTTCCCAGATCTGTTCCAGATACGGAACGAACTCTTCCAGCGGTGGCAGCAGAGGCTGTGTGACGGGGATTTTCTTGGTCATGGGAATCCTGTGCTCCATGTACGCACGACGGCGAATACACAATGCTTGCAAGCGGGCAGGAGCCGTAATACTCGCTGTCATGGAAATGGCGCTTCAAGCGCTGTTAGGGGCGAAATAGCAAGAACCCGGCCAACCTCGTACGGGACGAAAGATGCGCTTGATATTCCGAACGCCTGATGTCTATTTTGTACACCTCGCCGCTCAGGCGGCCTGCCTAATAAGAAGGATCTGAGTCATGTTGACCGATGGCCACAATTCACTCGCGCAGCGATTGATGGGCATTGATGAAATCGAATGCGTCACCCCGGACCTGAACGGCGTGCCGCGCGGCAAGGTGATGACGGCGGAAGGCTTTCTTGAAGGCCGTCGTCTGCAACTCGCGCGGGGCGTGTTGCTGCAATGCATCATGGGTGGCTACCCGGCGGCGAAATTCTACGGCAGCGATGACGGCGATCTGGCGCTGGTCGCCGATGCGCAGCAGATTCACCGCCTGCCCTGGAGCGAAGATCCTCGTGCATTGGCGATCTGTGATGCCGATGAGCTGGACGGCGAATCCTCCGGGCTGTCGACCCGTGGTCAACTCAAGTCGGTGATCGCTCGTTACGCTCGCCATGGCTGGTCGCCCGTGGTGGCCACTGAACTCGAATTCTTCGTCTTCGCCCCCAACAGCGACCCGAATCTGCCGTTCAAGCCGCCGGTCGGTCTGGATGGTCGGCGGGAAGACGGCCAGTCGGCGTTCAGCGTCAGTTCCAACAACGGCCTGCGCCCGTTCTTCAGCGAAGTCTATAAATGCATGGCGGCGCTGGGCCTGCCTCGTGACACGTTCATGCACGAAATGGGCGTCAGCCAGTTCGAGATCAACCTGCTGCACGGCGATCCGCTGCTGCTGGCCGACCAGACATTCCTGTTCAAACACATGCTCAAGGAAGTGGCACTCAAGCACGGCCTGACCGTGGTGTGCATGGCCAAACCGCTGGCACACACGCCGGGCAGTTCGATGCACATTCATCAGAGTGTGGTCGACAGCGTGACTGGACAGAACATTTTCAGCGACGCCCAAGGCGAACCGACCGCTGCGTTCCACCATTTCATCGGCGGTCAACAGGCGGCGATGGCGGATTTCACGGCCTTGTTCGCGCCCAACGTCAATTCCTACCAGCGTTTGTGTCATCCTTTCGCGTCGCCGAACAATGCCTGCTGGTCTCACGACAACCGCGCCGCTGGGCTGCGCATTCCCGCCAGCGCACCTGTGGCCCGTCGTGTGGAAAACCGTTTGCCTGGCGCAGATGCCAACCCCTACCTGGCCATAGCAGCTAGTCTTGCAGCGGGGCTGTACGGCATCGTGCAACAGTTGGAGCCGTCGGCGCCGATACAGGGGGAGTTTGATGTTCCGGACAATCTTTCGCTGCCATGTACCTTGCATGCGGCACTGGAGCGTCTGAAACGCAGCCCGCTGGCCAAGGAACTGTTCGGCACCGAATTCATCGAAGGCTACATCGCGTCGAAGACCTTGGAGTTGACCAGTTTCTTCAACGAAATTACCCCTTGGGAGCGACGTGTGTTGGCTGCCCAAGCTTAAAAAACGTCATGCGCACACCTTCCGTGGACGAGGGTGTGCGTTTTTGGAAAGCCGATGCGCCAAATCTGGAAATCCTTTCGAGCGCTGTACTTCGCCTCACTGATGATGTTGATCGGTTCGGGCCTTCTGAGCACCTACCTTGCCTTGCGTCTGGCCGCCGATCAGGTCGACGGCCTGTGGGTCGGTGCGCTGATGGCGGCCAACTACGTGGGGCTGGCCCTGGGCGGCAAGGTCGGCCACCGGCTGATCGGGCGGGTAGGGCACATTCGCGCCTATGCGACCTGTGCCGGGATCGTTGGTGCTGCGGTATTAGGGCATGGGTTGATCAATTACCTGCCCGCGTGGATTTTCCTGCGGATGATCGTGGGTCTGGGCATGATGTGCCAGTACATGGTCATCGAGAGCTGGCTCAACGAACAGGCCTCGCCCAAGCAGCGCGGCACGGTGTTCAGTGGCTACATGATCGCGTCGTACTTGGGGCTGGTGCTCGGTCAGCTGATTCTGGTGGTGCATCCCCAGTTGGGGCCTGAGCTGCTGATGCTGGTCGCCATGTGTTTCACTCTGTGCCTGGTGCCGGTGGCCATGACCCGCAGCATTCACCCGGCGCCGATGCGTCCGGCGCCCCTGGAGCCGCTGTTCTTCATGCGCCGCGTGCCGCAATCGCTGACCACGGTGTTGAGTGCCGGTCTGATCATCGGTTCGTTCTATGGTCTGGCGCCGCTGTATGCCGCGCAGCAAGGACTGTCGACCGAACACGTCGGTCTGTTCATGGCGACCTGTATCGGCGCCGGTCTGTTGGTGCAAGGTCCGCTCGGCAAACTGTCCGACCGCTACGACCGCGCCTGGCTGATTCGTGGCGCTGCCGGTCTTCTGTTGCTGGCTGGCTTGCCACTGGCGATTTTCCCTTCCATGCCCATTGAAGTGGTGTTCGTCATGGGCTTTCTGGCGTCGCTGCTGCAGTTCGCCCTGTATCCGCTGGCCGTTGCATTTTCCAACGACCACGTTGAGGGGGAGCGTCGAGTCTCTTTGACCGCCATGTTGTTGATGACCTACGGCGTCGGCGCCAGTATCGGGCCGTTGGTGGCGGGCGTGCTGATGAAGCAGTTCGGCAGCAATATGCTGTATGCATTCGTCTGTTTTACGGCATTGATTCTGGTGCTGCGGGTTCGTCCGAAAGCGGTCACCAATCTGCATCAGGTGCAGGATGCGCCATTGCATCACGTTGCGATGCCGGACAGCATGGCCGCCTCGCCGCTGGTGGTGGCGCTCGATCCACGGGTCGATGAGCAAGTGGTTCAGGATCAGATGCAGAACCCGAACGAACCGGGTTACGTGGCACCTGCCGAGAGTGATACGAGCAACGAGCCTCCTGAACCAGAGCCTGAACGCGTCGTGCCGTCAGGGGAGGGTGTTGTACGCCCGGTTGCGGTGGTCGATGAAGTGAACGCTGTCGCGCCTGTTGATGGAGCGCGAGACGTGGGCGTGGACAGGCCGTTGTAATCAGAATCAGAGGGTGCAAACGAACTGTGGGAGTGAGCTTGCTCACGAATGCGCTAGATCAGCTTCTCGGAAGGATGCTGTCAGGACGCCATCTTGAGCAAGCTCACTCGCACAGTGGTCAAGCAACTGGAATCAATAATCAGTGATCAGAAATCGTCGTCTTTGTCGAATCGACGGGCTTCGCGCTGCAAGTGGTACACAAAACGCTCGACCTGACGCTGCACCAGACCACTTATGTTGTGAAAGCGCACACCGGCGAACGTGGTGTTGAATTTCTCTTCGAAGTGCAGATGGCGAAGCTCCACAGACGTGGTCATGCTGCCGATCGGCAGGTCTGCCGTGAAACGTTCATACACCTGGCCCAATTGCAGGCGCTGGGATTCATCGCCCTCGAAACGCAGCTTGCAGCCGGTCGCGGAAATGTCCAGCAGCTTGCCTTTGAGTGGGGTCTTGACCTTATCGCCATCGAGCTTGATGTCGACCAGCGAGGCCAGCTTGAGGGCGGCACGGAACGCATTGCGGCGCTGGTGGTAAACCACTTCTCCCGGCAACGGCCCACGGTAGCTGTGCGGTTCGTCGACAATGGTCATCTGGGCTTTGACTTCCCAGGCAACGCGCACGCCATCATGGAAGCCTTCAACGCGGAACGGCTCACCGGCGGCCATGAAACGCTCGCCATCGCGAGGAATCATTTCATCCAGCGCCAGCACATCGCTGTCGCGGTCGACTTCGATGACATAGCTCTGGAAACGCTGGCTACGTTCGTGAAAGGTGATGATCAGCGGATCGTGGCTGTCCATCAGCAATCGCAGGGTGGAGGCAATTTCCAAAGGTGTGGTGATGACCTTCGGTGGCTGCGGAGCATCTTCCGCACTTAATGCATTCACGGTTTATCCATCTCCAGGCAAAAAACGACAGCGTGCGGCGCGAGGCATTTTGCCATCATGTTGCACGCCTTGATACAAGAACTTACGCCTGGCTAAGCGGACGTGGTCTGGCTCTGCCCGATGTTGAACCCCGGCTGTCGTACAGCGTCGGCGTGTCACCACCATTGAGAATTCTGAGCTGTTGGGCCGTGGTCAACTGTTGAAGTTGAATCAGACTGCCATTCTGCTCGTTCGCAGCCTGGCACTCGGCTATCAGCGCACTCAGTTCGTCGCCCGCTTTCAACAACGCGTCGCCGACTGACGAGTGTTTGGCCACTTCTTCGAGTCCCGCGCGGCTGGCGGGCAGGCCAAGACTCGACAGCAGTTGACTGCGTCTGCGTCCGTGCTGTTCGAGCACGATCACCAACGCCTGTTTCTGCGCCAGGATGTGTTCCATTTCGACCATATTGCGACCGTGAAGGGCCAGTGATTCAGCCTTCAGGATCTCCAGCAGGTGCTGGGTCGGCGCAATATCGTCCGTGATCAGTTGAAGCAACGTAGTGTCTTGCATCGCATGCCCTGGGATTCAAGCGTCCAGAAGCCCCTGCGCGGACCGGGGGCTAGCGCTGGGCTTCGAAATTAAGCAGTTTGTTCGCGACACGGTTGCTGTCGACCTTGTAACTGCCATCGGCGATCGCCTGCTTCAACTCGGCCACGCGGCTGCTGTTGACGACGGGCTGATCACGCAACGAATCAGTGATCTTCTGCAACTGTTGAGCTTCGCTGCTCAAACTGACTGTCTCACCGCTACCGCTCACGGAGGAGGTAGTGCTGGCCGTCGCCGGGGCGTCGGTCTTGCCTGCTTCCTTGGTGTTTGGGGTACGTGATGTACCACCCACGGTAGTGGAACTATTCAAACGACTGAAGTCGATGACCATGATTGAAAACCTCTGGGTTCTTGGACGCTTGCCTTGGTTTCGGCCAAACCCGGAATAACTTTAGGGCCAGTGCGAAAACAGTCTCGAATTGACTTCGCATGGGGCGTAACGGTTCCGAGTGTAGGAAAAGCGCAAGCGCAGCGCCAGAGGACAATACCCTTACATAGGCACCTCGACCTGCCCGGGGGCGACGATGTTGGCCTTGATCACACGTTTGGAATTCAGGTTCTTGACCCGTATTTGCTCGTTGAAACCGCCATCGGACAACGCCTCGCCGGGCATGCGCACACTCATCGAACCGCTGCGGGCGCTGATGACTACCTGATCACCCTTGCGGACCATTTGCGGTTGTTCCAGGTGCACCGGGGTCAGGATCTGATCGATGACCGTTGGTCGGACAAGTTTCTGCCCGACGGCCTGATCAAGTGAGTCGAGAAAACCCTGTCCCAACAGGCTCACATCGCGCTCGCGTAAGGCCACGTCGCCCTCTGTGACAATTGCGTCGCGTTTCATCGGGCGTACCACGGTCACCACATTGCGAAATAAATGTACCTGGGCGGGTACGAACACCGTCCACGGAGAGCTGCCTTCGCAGCGCAGTTTGACGGTCACACGGCCAATGGGCTGTGCCGGGCTTTCCAGCGTGGCCGTCAAATCCTTGTCGCAGTGCGGCATGCGCAGGCGAGGGTCGAGTTGTTTGACCTCGATTTCGTAGCGTCCCTGGGTCTGACTGGTGGCCAGATAGTCTTCAACGGTGAATTCAAGAAAGCCTTGGGTGACGCCGATAAGTTGTTCAGGCAGCGTCACATTGTCTGCACGGCAGAGAGTTGCGCTGGCTAACAGGCACATGACCGCGAGTCCGCCGAGCAAATGGCGGCTGGCGCTTGTCAGGTGTCGGGATACTGTCGTTAATATGCTCATGACGGGTAGATAGCAAGGCCCGTGCCGCATGCCGATCGGGCAGTGCGCAATTGGTCGTTTTGGGGAGGGTGGTGCATGGCTGGTGTTTTGGATTCAGTGAACCAGCGCACGCAACTGGTAGGGCAGAACCGCCTTGAACTGTTGCTGTTCCGTCTGGACGGCAAGCAGTTGTACGGGATCAACGTGTTCAAGGTAAAAGAGGTGCTTCAGTGCCCGAAACTTACCCTCATGCCCAAGTCCAGTCCGATTGTGCGCGGAGTGGCGAATATTCGTGGCGGGACCATCCCGATCCTCGATCTGGCGATGGCGACCGGTGCGAAGGCGCTGAGCAATATCGATAACGCGTTTGTGATCATTACCGAATACAACACCAAGATTCAGGGCTTTCTGGTGCATTCGGTCGAGCGCATCGTGAACATGAACTGGGAAGAGATTCATCCGCCACCCAAGGGCACCGGTCGCGATCACTACCTCACGGCAGTGACGCGGCTCGACGACCAGTTGGTGGAAATCATCGACGTGGAGAAAATCCTCGCCGAGGTGGCGCCAGTGTCGGAAAACATTTCCGCAGGCGTGGTAAGTGAAGAGGTGCAACATAAGGCGCTATCCCTGCGGGTGCTGACGGTCGATGACTCGTCGGTGGCGCGCAAACAGGTCACCCGTTGCCTACAGACCGTGGGCGTGGAAGTGACGGCGTTGAATGACGGTCGTCAGGCACTCGAATACCTGCGCAAACTGGTGGACGAGGGCAAGAAGCCTGAAGAAGAGTTCCTGATGATGATTTCCGACATTGAAATGCCGGAGATGGACGGCTACACCTTGACTGCCGAGATCCGCAACGACCCGCGCATGCAGAAGCTGCACATTATCCTGCATACGTCGCTGTCGGGCGTGTTCAACCAGGCAATGGTGAAGAAGGTCGGTGCCGATGATTTCCTGGCCAAGTTTCGGCCGGACGATCTTGCAGCTAGAGTGGTAGATCGTATCAGGGCGGCGGATATCAGCTGAGGGCGCACGTCCTCGGCTGTTCACATGATTTGAGAGGCGGCATGTCTACAGGTAATTTGGATTTTGAGCAGTTCCGGGGCTTCCTGGAAAAAGCCTGTGGCATTTTGCTGGGTGAAAACAAGCAATACCTGGTCTCCAGCCGCCTGAACAAGCTGATGGAGCAGCAGGGTATCAAGTCGCTGGGTGAGTTGATCCAGCGCATCCAGACTCAGCCGCGCAGCGGTTTGCGCGAGCAGGTGGTGGATGCGATGACCACCAACGAAACTTTGTGGTTTCGCGATACTTACCCGTTCGAGGTGCTCAAAAGCAAGGTGTTGCCGGAGCAGCTCAAGGCCAGTCCGGGGCTGCGTCCGCGTATCTGGTCAGCGGCCTGTTCGTCGGGGCAGGAGCCGTACTCGTTGTCGATGTCGATCGACGAGTTCGAGCGTAGCAATCCGGGGCAGTTGAAGGCCGGGGCGCAGATTGTGGCGACGGACCTGTCGGGCAGCATGCTGACCAACTGCAAGACCGGGGAGTACGACAGCCTGGCGATAGGCCGGGGCTTGTCGCCTGATCGGCTGCAACGCTATTTCGACCAGAAAACCCCGGGGCGCTGGACGGTCAAGGCGCCGATCAAGAGTCGCGTGGAGTTTCGTTCGTTCAACCTGCTGGACAGCTACGCGGCGCTGGGTAAGTTCGACATCGTGTTTTGCCGCAATGTGTTGATCTACTTCTCCGCTGAGGTGAAGAAGGACATCCTGCTGCGCATTCACGCGACGTTGAAGCCCGGCGGGTATCTTTTCCTTGGGGCGTCCGAGGCGCTGAACGGGTTGCCTGATCATTATCAGATGGTGCAGTGCAGTCCCGGGATTATTTACCAGGCCAAGTAAGCTGGCTTGTGGCGTGTCAGAGACCCGGCGTGATTGCCGGGTTTTTTGTGTGCGTTGATTTGGGATTGCTACATGGATCCCAAGTCAACCTTTGGCGTCGCGCCCCTATCCCAAAAACCGGCAAAAAATCGGCACGCCCATTGCCGCTTTCCCTTCCATCAGCGGAAATCGCTTGCCGCTTTTCTGGCATTCACCCTTGCCACCCACCCGCAACCCCAGCAAATACGGCCTCTCACAGAATTGGCACGCCCCTTGCTCAAAGACCTGCAGTCAAGAACATCTGGTCAACCGATAAAGGTTTCCCGACATGAGCATCAGCTTCGAAAACGCACTGGGCATTCACGAGAAAGCGCTGAACTTCCGCGCTCAACGTGCTGAAGTGCTGGCCAACAACATCTCCAACGCCGACACGCCAAATTACAAGGCGCGCGACCTGGATTTCTCCAAAGTGTTGGCCGCCGAAAGCGACAAGGCCAAAAACGGTACGTTCGCGCTGAACACCACCAATGCCCACCACATCGAAGCCCAAGGCGTGGACAGCGGTGAAGCGAGCCTGCTGTATCGCACGCCGTCCCAGCCATCGCTGGACCAGAACACCGTCGATTCTCAAATCGAAAACGCCAACTACGCCGAGAACGCCATGGGCTTCCAGGCCAGCTTCACCTTGCTCAACAGTAAGTTCAAAGGGCTGGTATCGGCCCTGCGCGGAGAGTAATTCATGTCCCTGTCCAGTGTTTTCAATATTGCCGGTAGTGGCATGAGTGCCCAGAACACTCGCCTGAACACCGTCGCCAGTAACATCGCCAACGCCGAAACCGTGTCTTCCAGTCTGGACAAGACCTACCGCGCACGGCACCCGGTCTTCGCCACGGTCTTTCAGGGCCAGGAGTCCGGTGGCAGCGCTTCGCTGTTCGAAGACCAGGGCCAGGCCGGCACGGGCGTGCAAGTGGCAGGCATCGTCGAAGACCCTTCCAATCTGGAAGCGCGTTACGAGCCCAATCACCCGGCAGCTGACAAGAACGGTTACGTGTATTACCCGAACGTCAACGTCGTCAACGAGATGGCCGACATGATCTCGGCCAGCCGTTCGTTCCAGACCAACGCGGACATCATGAACACCGCCAAAACAATGATGCAGAAGGTTCTGACCCTGGGTCAGTGATAAGGGGCGCACGCCATGACCGTTACTAACGACACCAGCACCAGCGACTACATCAAGTCGCTCCAGACCGCGACGTCTGGCAAGACAGGCGACACCACCACGGGCGCCAGCAGTCTGGGCAAAGATGCGTTCCTGCAGCTGCTGGTCACCCAGATGCAGAACCAGAACCCGCTCGATCCACAGGACAATAGCGAGTTCGTGGCTCAACTGGCGCAGTTCAGCAGCCTGGAAACCATGCAGAACCTCAGCACCTCGGTCGATGCGATCGGTGGCATGTATCAGTCGTCGCAGGCGCTGCAAGCCTCGTCGCTGGTGGGGCGCTCGGTGATTGTCGACTCGGGTTCGACGCACGTGGACACGTCCAAGGACATGACCGGTCAGGTCGTGGTGCCTTCAACCAGCACCATCACCACTGTCAAGGTTTACGACAGCACGGGCAGCATCGTTCGTACCATCGATCTGGGCGAGCAGAAAACCGGCACCACCAGCTTCACCTGGGACGGCAAGGACGATGCAGGTAATACCCTGGCTGCAGGTAACTACAGCTTCAAGGCAACGGGCAGTCTCGATGGCACTTCCACCGGCCTGACCACCTACCTGCCTGCGACAGTGACCAGTGTCACCATGGGCTCGGCCGGTAGCGCAATGACTCTCAATCTGGCCGACGGCACCAACATTGCCTTGTCCAAAGTTCAACAAATCGGGATCTAGAGCCGACTCGACGGCGCAGGAGTGAAGTATGTCTTTCAATATCGGTCTGAGTGGGCTCTACGCAGCGAACAAAAGTCTCGACGTCGCCGGCAACAACATTGCCAACGTCGCGACTGTCGGCTTCAAGGCGTCCCGTGCGGAATTCGCTGACCAGTACGCGCAATCCATTCGCGGTACCTCGGGCGGCACCAACGTCGGCAGCGGCGTCTACACCGCAGCGGTCACCCAGCAATTCACCCAGGGTTCGCTGACCACCGGCACTGGCCGTGATCTGGACCTGGCCATCAACGGCAACGGTTTCTTCCTGCTGAGCAACAACGGCGAGAAGCTGTACACCCGTGCGGGCAACTTCCACACCGACAGCGCCGGCAACATCATCGACAATAACGGCAACAACCTGCAGGGTTATGGCGTCGATGCCAACGGCAACGTGATGACCGGCGTACTGACCAACCTGAAGGTCGACACCTCGAACATGGCGCCTAAGGCGACGACCACCATTACCATCGCGTCCAACCTGGATTCGTCCAAGGAAGTCTCGACCGGCGCTGCGTTCGATCCGGCTGATACGTCCACATACACCTCGACGTACAGCACCCCGATCTACGACGCCCAGGGTAACGAGCACACCCTGTCCCAGTATTTCCGCAAAACCGACACCAACAGCTGGACCATGTACACCCTGATCGACGGTCGCAGCATCACCGACCCGGCGAATTCGACGACGCCAGCCACGACCGAGCTGACCTTCGACGCCGCGGGCGACATGAACACCCCGACTGTGACCAGTGGTGGCGTGAGCGTGAATGCCGATGGCACCTTCAGCATTGACGGCTGGGTGCCGGCGCAAAGCAAAACCGTTGGTTCGACCACTACGTGGGTCGCGAACGGCGCGGGCGCAGCCGCTAGCATGAAGCTGGATATGTTGGCCACCACCCAGACCAACGCTGCCGGTGGCGCGATCTCCAAGAGTCAGGACGGTAACTACACCGGCCAGATCAGTGCGATGAACGTGGACTCCAGCGGTAACCTGTTCGCCACTTACACCAACGGCCAGTCCAAGGTGATCGGTCAAGTGGCACTCACCACCTTCGCCAACGTCCAGGGCCTGGCCCCGGCAGGCGGCACCATGTGGCGCGAGACCTACGCTTCGGGTATTCCGGTCACTGGCGCGCCAGAGTCGGGTACGCTGGGCAGCATTACCGGATCGGCGCTGGAAGAGTCCAACGTTGATCTGACCGGTGAACTGGTCGAACTGATCAAGGCACAAAGCAACTATCAGGCAAACGCGAAGACGATTTCGACGGAGAGCACCATTCTGCAGACCACCATTCAGATGACCTGATGACGGTCGGTTGATTCTGCTGTGCTTAGAGCCCCTCGTTTGAGGGGCTTTTTTTTGGAATACGCCACGCCCTTGTGGGAGCCGGCTTGCTGGCGAATGCGTAGTGTCTGTACCTGATGAGTTAACTGACCCACCGTTTTCGCCAGCAAGCCGGCTCCCACAGGGGGGCGCGAGCGCTTGGGCAAAAAAACTTCCAGAGCCATCCCACTCCAGACCCGGAAATTTCCTACTCCCGTCTTTGCGATCATCAAATTCGCTGACAAACGAATGTCGTCGAGCCTTCTGGCCCGACCCCATTCTTTTGCCCGCGAATAAATCCATGCATTGACGCAGCGTCGTCGCTGACGACTCAGGGAGTGTTCATGTCATTCAATATTGCGGTGGCCGGGCTGAATGCGGCTCACAAACGAATGGAAGTGGCGGGCAACAACATCGCCAACGTCGGTACCACAGGCTTCAAATCCTCTCGGGCAGAGTTCTCTGCCGTCTATTCCTCATCGATGCTGGGCAGCGGCAATGCCGTCGGTGACGGGGTGCGCCTGGCCAATGTTTCGCAGAACTTCAAGGCAGGCGGCGTGATGTCCGATACGGGCCGGGCGCTGGACATGCGGATTCAGGGCAAGGGTTTTTTCGTCATGAGTGACAACGGCGCGATCAGCTATGGCCGCTCTGGCGCATTTCTCAAGGACGCCGAAAACTACATCGTGGACTCCCAAGGCAGCCGTTTGCAGGGGTATGCGGTGACCGCTGACGGTCAGGTGATTCGGGGTGTGCGTACCGATCTTCAGATCGACAATGCCAACATGGCGCCCAAGGCCACCAGCAAGGTGGAGCAGACCATCAACCTGGATTCCGCCGAAGCGTCACTGGCGGCTGTTCCGGGTTTCAACGTGAACGACCCGCGTACCTGGACGCGCATGACGACCCAGATCATTCAGGACGCGGGGGTGCCGGAGGTGAAGGAGGTCAGGGGCAAGGACTCGAAAGGCAATGAGGTCGTTGTGATTCAGGCCAAGGCCGCAGTACCACCGCAGGATCACCAACTCACGCAGTATTTCGTCAAGCTCGACGACAACAACTGGACGTCCTACCTCCTGATTGATGGCGTGAACCCGCTCGATCCGTCGACCACTACGCCTCTGGAGGTTGGCATACGCAAGCTGCTCAATGGCAATCTGCATCTGACCGGCAATCAGGCAGCCGTCAAGCTGGAAAAGAGTGGTGATCTGGCACTGCATGGCTGGCAGCCTGCAATCAAGGTCAATGGCAATTGGGCGCCGAGTCCGGCTGCCAGCACCGGCGCCATCGCCTTGCCGCTGAACGATGCCAGTGGTGCGTTGCTCAACCCCGGCGACCCTGTCATGCCCCGCCCGGTACCGGCTTTTGATCGGGCCGACGTTTCCACCTATAACAAGCCCTTCACCAGCGCCGTTTTTGACGGACTGGGCGTTCGCCATGAATTGACGCAGTACTTCGTCAAGGACGGCAGCAACAGCTGGAAAATGCACGTGCTGATCGACGGTCGCAATCCGCAGGACCCTGAGAGCACTGATCCGTTGACTGCCAGTGTGTTGTTCAATGCCGACGGCACGATGCAAACACTCACGGGTGGGCCTGGCTTGGTGGCGAGCAATGGCAAATTGACGCTGAGTGGCTGGGTGCCTGCCAAGCCCCTTGAGGGCAACAAGGTCGGCGGGCGCTGGGGCAGTAACGGCGCCACTGGTGATGGCGGCGGTATCGTGCTGGACATGAACAAGCTGAGCCAGTTCCGGGCGGCAACGGGCTCCTCTGGAGTGTTTGTCGACGGGTATGCGGCGGGTAGCGCCAACAAGCTGTCCATCGACAAGAACGGAATCATGAGTGTGGGGTACAGCAATAGTCAGCAACGTGTCATTGGCCAGGTCATGCTTGCCAGCTTCGCCAATGAGCAGGGACTACAGCCGATGAGCAATACGCGCTGGATCGAAACCGCCGATTCTGGCGTTGCCAACTACGAAGAGCCGGGTATTGGTACGTTGGGCAGTATCGTCAACCACTCGTTGGAAGGCTCGAATGTGGACCTGCAATCTGAATTGGTGGAATTGATACAGGCGCAGACGGCGTATCAAGCCAACTCGAAAACGTTGTCGACGGAAGCGGAGTTGATGCAGACGTTGATCAGGGCAACGTAATCGTTGCCGTTGCTCCGCTTTTGCTTCTGCTCTTCATACGCCGATAGTCCGGCGGTGTCTGGACTATCGGCGTATGAAGAGCAGAAGCAAGAGCAAAAGCATTCGCCAGCAAGCCGGCTCCCACAGGTTCATCGTCTACCACAAGATTTGGATTCGGCACGATACTTGTGGGAGCGGCCTTGGTGCCAAAAAGGCTGGCCAGCCTCCATAGCATTTCCCACAGTGTTGTTAAAAAAGTAACGCCTCTCAAATCGAACAATCGGACTTCACAAACCCGCCGCTCACCTTGGTCCAGCCCTTGCCAGGGCTGGTCTGGGCGCAGATGGTCTTGTGTTTGCCTTGCCACAGGTAATAAGGCGCCGGGGCGGCGAGTGCGACGGTTGTAGAGGCGGCGAGGGCAAGGAGCAGGGCGGTACGCAGACGCATGACGGTTTCCCGTTGATAAAAAGAGCAATGGCCAATTCGCTGCAATTATCGCTCCTCGTACGAAAATTTTTTGGCGGCGATACGCAGCCTTTCCTCCGAAAGCGGCGGTCTGCTGTCGCAGCCTGACCGCTCGTCCCCGACAACCCACCCGAAGCGCCCGAAACCATTGGGGAATCAGCACTTTGTATCGCACCTGAAAAACTGGCGCGATCATTGCTAAGACCTGCTCAGTACAGCTACAGGCGGCAAGCGTCTGTCAGAGGAGGAAGACTGTGGACAAGTTGCTTTACGTGGCCATGAGCGGGGCGTCGGAAAACGCGGTTGCGCAAAAGGTTCATGCCAACAACCTGGCGAACGTTTCGACCAACGGGTTTCAGCGCGACCTTGAACAGGCCCGCTCGATGCCGGTATTTGGCGAGGTCAACCCGTCGCGCGCCTACGCCATGAGCGAGCGCCCGGGCACCGACTTCAGCCAGGGTTCGATGATCGACACCGGTCGTGAACTGGACGTTGCCGTCAAGGGCAATGGCTGGATGGCCGTTCAGACGCCCGACGGCGGCGAAGCCTATACCCGCACCTCCAGCATGAACATTGACGCCCTAGGCGTGTTGCGTGATGGCAATGGTTTGCCGGTCATGGGCAACAGCGGGCCGATTGCCGTGCCGCCCCAGCAACAGATCGAGATCGGTGCCGACGGCACGATCAGCGTCCGTTCGCTGGGTGAGAGCCCTCAGGTCATGGCGCAGATCGACCGCATCAAGCTGGTCAAGCCCGACCTTTCGAACATGGAAAAAGGCCCCGACGGTCTGATGCACACCAAAGACGGCAAGCCGGCGCAGGCCGATGCCGACGTACAGGTCGAATCCGGGTTTCTGCAGTCGAGCAACGTCAACGCTGTCGATGAGATGACCTCGGTGCTGGCGCTGTCCCGCCAATTCGAACTGCACATCAAGATGATGAAGACCGCCGAGCAGGATGACGAGTCGATGGCTCGCGTCTTGCAGATGGGCTAATGACTGACAGCTTGCGTCGACAATTCGGCGTTTGAGGAGATTTACGAATGCTTCCGGCACTCTACGTAGCAAAAACCGGTCTGGCCGCTCAGGACATGAACCTGACGACCATTTCGAACAACCTGGCCAACGTGTCGACCACCGGTTTCAAAAGTGACCGCGCCGAGTTCCAGGATCTGCTCTATCAGATCAAGCGTCAGCCAGGTGCTCAGTCCACATCGGACAGCGAGCTGCCTTCGGGTCTGCAACTGGGTACCGGTGTGCGCATCGTCGGCACTCAAAAGAACTTCACCGCCGGTAGCCTGCAAACCACCAACCAGCCGCTGGACATGGCAGTCAACGGCCGTGGCTTTTTCCAGATCCGTCAACCGGACGGCACCATCGCCTACACCCGCGACGGTACCTTCCACCTGGACCAGAACGGCCAGATCGTGACCGCCAACGGCTACGCGCTGGAGCCGGCCATCGTCGTGCCTCAGGACTCGCAGACCTTCACAGTCGGCGAAGACGGCACCGTATCGGTCACCACGTCTGCGGCAACCGCCACGCCACAGGTCATCGGCAACATCCAGACCGCTGACTTCATCAACCCGGCCGGTTTGCAGTCCCAGGGCGGCAACCTGTACCTGGAAACCGCGTCCAGCGGCGCGCCGCAGGTGGGTACGCCAGGCTTGAACGGTCTGGGCGTGGTCAAGCAGAACACCCTGGAAAACTCCAACGTCAGCACCGTGGAAGAGTTGGTGAACATGATCACCACTCAGCGCGCCTACGAGATGAACTCCAAAGTGATCTCCACCGCTGACTCGATGCTGCAGTACGTCACACAGAACCTGTAATGGAAGACTGAACCACCTGATGGCGTGTCAAGAAACAACGGATCAATTCGATAGGGCGCCTGAAAAACGCCTGCTACACCGCGAGGTTTTAAGTGTCATGAAACGGCTTTCTGTATTGCGGCTTTCCCTGTTGGCAGCACCGCTTTGCGGTCTCGCGCTGCTGACCGGTTGCGTTGCGCCCTCGGCCAAACCCAATGACCCTTATTACGCGCCGGTGTTGCCACGAACGCCGCTGCCTGCAGCGGCGAACAACGGTTCGATCTATCAGGCCGGTTTCGAGCAGAACCTGTATGGCGACCGTAAGGCGTACCGGGTCGGTGACATCATCACCATCACCCTGTCCGAGCGGATGGCGGCCAGCAAGGCGGCCAACTCCAGCCTGAGCAAGACCAGCAGCAACAGCATCGGTCTGACCTCGTTGTTCGGCGCGGGCGTCAGCACCAACAACCCGGTGGGCAGCGGCGATCTGAGCCTGAACGCAGGCTACACCGGCGACCGTGCCACCAAAGGCGATGGCAAGGCTGCGCAGAGCAACAGTCTGACCGGTTCGATCACTGTGACGGTGGCCGATGTATTGCCCAACGGTATTTTGTCGGTGCGCGGCGAGAAGTGGATGACCCTCAATACCGGCGATGAGCTGGTGCGCATCGCGGGCCTGATCCGTGCCGATGACATCGCCACTGACAACACTGTGTCGTCCACTCGCGTGGCCGATGCGCGCATCACGTATTCCGGTACAGGCGCATTCGCCGATTCCAGTCAGCCAGGCTGGTTCGACCGATTCTTCCTCAGCCCGTTGTTCCCATTCTGATAGCGGGATAGCCATGATCACGTTCAAGCAACTGATAGCGGCAGCGTTGCTCTCCCTCACGGCGGTCGGTGCGGTACAGGCCGAACGTCTGAAGGACATCGCCAGCATTTCTGGCGTACGGACCAACCAGTTGATCGGTTACGGTCTGGTGGTGGGCCTGAACGGCACGGGTGACCAGACCACCCAGACCCCGTTCACCCTACAAACCTTCAACAACATGCTCTCGCAATTCGGCATCAAGGTGCCGGCGGGCTCGGGCACTGTGCAACTGAAAAACGTCGCGGCGGTTGCGGTGTACGCCGACTTGCCGCCGTTCGCCAAGCCCGGTCAGCAGATTGATATCACCGTGTCGTCCATCGGTAACTCGAAAAGCCTGCGCGGCGGTTCGCTGTTGATGACGCCACTGAAAGGTATCGATGGCAACGTCTATGCGGTCGCTCAGGGGAACCTGGTGGTCGGCGGTTTCGACGCCGAAGGTCGGGACGGTTCGAAGATCACCGTCAACGTTCCGTCCTCGGGCCGTATTCCTGGCGGTGCTTCGGTCGAGCGCGCGGTGCCGAGTGGTTTCAATCAGGGCAACTCGCTGACCCTGAACCTGAACCGCAATGACTTCACCACTGCCAAGCGCATCGTCGACAAGATCAACGACATGCTCGGCCCGGGTGTCGCTCAGGCCGTGGATGGCGGCTCCGTGCGCGTGACAGCGCCGCTGGACCCTAACCAGCGCGTCGACTACCTGTCGGTGCTGGAGAACCTGGAAATCGATCCGGGTCAGACCTCGGCGAAAGTCATCATCAACTCGCGCACGGGCACCATCGTCATCGGCCAGAACGTCAAAGTGTCCCCGGCGGCCGTGACCCACGGCAGCCTGACCGTGACCATCACCGAAGACCCGGTGGTCAGCCAGCCGGGCGCGTTCTCCAACGGTCAGACCGCCGTGGTGCCGCGTTCGAAGATCAATGCCCAACAGGAACTGCACCCGATGTTCAAGTTCGGTCCTGGCACGACGCTTGATGAGATCGTACGGGCCGTCAACCAGGTGGGCGCTGCGCCTGGCGACTTGATGGCGATTCTTGAAGCGTTGAAACAGGCAGGCGCACTGCAAGCCGACCTGATCGTGATTTAAGGCTTTTGAGTTAGAGGAGCAGGAATGAGCATTCCAAGTGGCGGGACCAGCACAGTCGATTCGGGGGCGTATACCGACCTCAATCGTCTGGCGTCCCTGAAGAACGGCGACCGCGAAAGCGATGCGAACCTCAAGAAGGTGGCGCAGGAGTTCGAGTCGCTGTTTGTCAGCCAGATGCTCAAGGCGATGCGTTCGGCCAACGAAGTGCTGGCCAAGGACAACCCGCTCAACAGCGACGCCACGCGCCAGTACCAGGACATGTACGACCAGCAATTGTCGGTGAGCCTGTCCCGCGAGGGTGGGGGTATCGGCCTGCAAGACGTGCTGATGCGCCAACTGTCGAAGACCAAGACCACGGAAATCGCACCGGCGCCACAAGGCAATGCCACGCCTGCCACCGACGCGAGCGGCGTTTCGCAAACCGGCCTGGCCACGCGCATCGCCCAGCGTCCGTTGTGGGCAACCCGTTCGGTGGCGCCTGCGCCGGCAACTGACGGCACCCCGCACAACGACGTTGCGGCGCTCAACGCCCGTCGTCTGGCGCTGCCTAGCAAGCTGACCGATCGCATTATGGCGGGCATCGTGCCGAACACTTCTGCCACGCAGGACGCCGCGGCCAACGGTGCCACGACCTTGAAAAACCGCATTGCCGTGTCCAGTGCCGTCGCCGCGGCCAAGCGCGCGGGCACCAACGGCGACTGGACCATCGGCCCGGAATACACCGCTCAGGCCGACGCTTATGTGCGCAATCGCGTGCAGACGCCACTCGCGCCCGCCAAGGCGGCGTTTGCCAGTGCCGACGATTTCGTCAACACCATGTTGCCGCTGGCCAAGGACGCCGCGGCACGCATAGGCGTTGACCCAACGGTGCTTGTCGCGCAGGCGGCGCTGGAAACCGGGTGGGGCAAATCCATCATGCGTCAATCCGATGGCAGCAGCAGCCACAACCTGTTCGGCATCAAGGCTCAGGGCGGCTGGCAGGGGCCTGAGGCGCGCGCGATCACCAGTGAGTTCCGCGACGGCAAGATGGTCAAGGAAACGGCGGACTTCCGTTCTTACGATTCCTACGCAGACAGCTTCCACGACCTGGTGAGCTTCCTGCAAAACAACAATCGCTATCAAGCCACGCTCAAGTCGGCCGATAACCCGGAACAGTTTGTGAAAGAGCTGCAGAAGGCCGGTTACGCCACGGACCCGGGCTACGCAAGCAAGATTTCTCAAATCGCGAAACAGATGAAGAGTTACCAGAACTACGCAGCCGCGCCGGTCTCTTCCACGACTTTATAAGGTTTGAACCATGTCACTGATTTCAATTGGGCTTTCAGGGCTGAACGCCAGCAGTGCAGCGATGACCACCATCGGCAACAACACTGCGAACGTTGATACGCTGGGCTACTCGCGCCAGCAAGTGATGACCACTGCCGGTGTGCAGCAGAATATTGGCGTCGGCTTCATCGGCACCGGTACCACGCTGTCCGACGTGCGTCGGATCTACAACAGCTTCCTCGACACCCAATTGCAGACCAGTACCTCGCTGGATTCCGATGCCCAGGCGTATCTGGGGCAGGCCAGCAAGCTGGATTCGATCCTGTCGGATAGCTCGACCGGCATCAGCACCGTGCTGAGCAACTTCTTTACCAACTTGCAGTCGCTGTCGAAAACCCCGACTGACTCGTCTGCGCGGACCAATTTTTTGACGTCTGCCAAGGCGTTGTCCGCCCAGTTCAATACCATCTCGCAGCAGATGAAGGATCAGAACGCCGGAATCAACAGCCAACTGACGTCGGTGGCTGGACAGGTCAACGCGCTGGCCTCTTCGATCGCCGATCTGAACAAACAGATTACCGCTGCGCAGTCGGCCGGCGGCGAGCCCAACTCGCTGCTCGATTCACGTAACGAAGCGGTCCGCCAGCTCAACGAACTGGTGGGCGCCAAGGTCGTTGAAACCAACGGCAACTATGACGTGTACATCGGTACTGGCCAGCCGCTGGTCACCGGCAGCAAGGCCAACACCCTGAGCGCCGGCCCGAGCGACAGCGACCCGAACGTGTACGCGCTCAAACTCAATTACCAGAACAGCGACGTGGACGTGTCCGGCGTTGTGACCGGCGGCACGCTGGGCGGGCTGCTGCGCTACCGCAGCGATGTGCTGCAACCGGCGCAAAATGAGCTCGGTCGACTGGCGCTGGTGGCCGCTGATCAGATCAACCAGCAGTTGAATCAGGGCGTCGATGCCAATGGCGACTTCGGCTCCAACCTGTTTACCAGCATCAACGACGCCAGCCTGGTCGCTCAGCGTAGCATCGCCAGCAAAGGCAACAGCGCGGGGTCCGGCAACCTCAATGTGACCATTTCCAACACGGGTGCGCTGACCACCAACGACTATCAGGTGACCTTCACCAGCGCCACCGGCTACAGCGTCAAACGCCTGCCGGACGGCAAGGACATGGGCTCCTACGACACCGGCACCACGCCCCCGCCCGTTATCGATGGTTTTTCGATGACTCTCAGCGGTTCGGTACAGGCCGGTGACAGCTTCAAAGTGAGTCCGACGGGCAACGCTGCCAGTGGCATCAAGACGGTCATGACCGATGCCAAAGACATCGCCACCGCAGGGCCGCTTACCGGTACAGCAGGGGCGTCCAACGCAACCACTGGCACTTTCAGCCAACCGACCCTGGCGACGCAAGTCGATATCTACAACGCCACGGCCACCACCGATCTGCGCAACGCGCTGACCGCGACCAGCCCGATGCGGATCGTCATGGGCGACAAGCAGGCGGACGGCTCGCAGCAGTACTCGCTGCTGGATGCCTCGGGTGGCGCGGTGAAAGACGCCTCGGGCAATCCGGTCACCGGGTTCATCGTGCAGGGCACTAACAATGACCTGTCGCTGCAAGTGGGCTACACCGACTCCGCGGGTGCGACCCAGTCGTACAGCATCAGCATGTCCATTTCCGGCACGCCCGGAAACGGTGACACCTTCAGCATCGCGGTGACCGGTGCAGGCTCTGCCGATAACCGTAACGCCGAATCGGTGCTGACGCTGCAGACCAAGCAGACGGTCGACACCGCTGCCGGTAACGGCACGGGTTCGAGCCTGAGCGGCGCCAACAGCAACATGATTACCACGGTCGGTTCCAAAGCCAGCCAGGCCAAGAACGACGCCACCGCCACTACCGCCGTGCTGACTCAGGCCAAGAGTGCGCGTGACAGCGTGTCGGGCGTGTCGCTGGATGAAGAGGCGGCCAACCTGGTCAAGTACCAGCAGTACTACACCGCCTCGTCGCAGATCATCAAAGCGGCTCAAGCCATCTTCAGCACGCTGATCAACAGTCTTTAAGGAGTCGTAAACCATGCGTATTTCCACTGCTCAGTTTTACGAAACCAGCGCGGCGAACTACTCGCGTACATACGCCAACGTCACCAAGACTGGCGAAGAAGTGTCCAGCCAGGTCAAGCTCAATACGGCCGGCGATGATCCGGTTGGCGCTGCTCGTGTCCTGCAATTGCAGCAACAGGGCACCTTGCTGAATCAGTACAAATCCAACATCGACAGCATCAATACCAGTGTCGTGAACTCGGAAACCGCACTCAGTGCCATTACCCAGGCGATCCAGCGCGCGCAGGAACTGACCCTGGGTGCCGCCAGCGCCTCGTTCACCGACAAAGACCGTCAGGCCAATGCCGCCGAGCTCAAAGAGCTGCAAACTCAGATTCTGGGTCTGATGAACACTCAGGATGCCAACGGCAGCTATATCTTTTCGGGGTCCAAGACCAGCACTGCGCCGTATACGGTTAACGCAGATGGCAGCTACAGCTATCAGGGTGACCAGACGCGTAATCTCGTGGCGATTTCCGGCGGCTCGACCATGGCCACCAACACCACCGGCTGGGATGCGTTCGAACAGGCGGTCAATACCACTCGTACTACGACTACGCTGGTGTCGCCGACCACTGACGACGGCATGATTTCGCTGTCGGGTGGCAGTGTCAGCAACAGCACTACCTACAATAGTCAGTTCACCGCCGGTCAGCCGTACACGATCTCGTTCACTAACGGTTCGCAGTATAAGATCCTCGACAAGGACGGCACCGATGTCACCGCGGACGCCACTGCGTCGGGCAAGTTCAGCACCACCAGCAGCGCGAACCAGACCGTTTCGTTCCGGGGCCTTGAGCTGAACCTGAACATCAACCTGACGACTGAGCAGTACGCAAGCTCCGCAGACGCCGATGCTGCGATGACTGCCTCGCCGCACACGTTCACGCTGGGCGTGTCGCCAAGCAGCGTCACCACCGCGCGCCTGCCTGCCAACCCGTCGAGCACCGTTATCACCAGCTCGACGGTGACCGATCAGGCCACGTTCGACAAGACGTTCCCCAATGGCGGCGCGATCCTGCGTTTCACCAGCGCGACTACTTACGACCTGTACGCTGCACCTTACAACGCGGCCACCAGCCAGCCGGTTTCCTCCGGGACCTTGACCGGTACGCCGGTGGCCAACCAGGCGGTGGCAGCGGGCGTTACATTCACCGTCAGCGGTTCGCCACCTGCGCCAGCGTCGGGTGATCAGTTCACGGTTCAGTCCAACACCCAGCAGAGCCAGAACATCCTCAACACCCTGAGCAACGTGATCAACGCTCTGAACGGAAAAGTGGACGGTGATCCGATTGCTATGCAGAAACTGCAGGCCACGCTGACCTCTACCATTGGTAACCTGACCAGCGCTGCCGATCAGATTTCCAATGCTGTGGCCGATGGTGGCGCACGGGCGCGAACCGCAACCGACCAAGGCACCACCAACCAGACGCAACTGGACAACGGCACCACCGAGGCGGGCACCATCACCTCGTCCGACCCTGTGGACGCGATCGCCCGTCTGACCTTGCAGAAAACCATGCTGCAAGCGTCGCAACAGGTGTTCACCATGCTGTCCAGCCTGAACCTGTTCAACAAGCTGTAAGCCCTGCGTTGTAAGGCGGCAGCAGCCACATTCGCTGCCGTCTTCGAGCCTCAACCGTTATTGTCAGCGGTCCAGTCGGCCCTTTCTCCAAGACGCCGCGCCGCTCGTGAGCCCGCCCGTGAATTCAGCTCCTCTCGTCAGCCTCGTCATTCCCGCCTACAACCCGCGTTTCTTCCGACGAGCCTTGCAGGACGCGCTGGCCCAGACGTATCAGCCGCTGGAAGTGCTGGTGTGCGATGACAGCCCGAACGATGAAATCCGGCAGATCGTCGAGCAGTTTGCCGACAGCACTCACGTGGCCCTGCGCTATGTGCGCAATCCTTCGCGTCTGGGATTCGTCGGCAACCTGCTGACGTGCCTGAGCGAAGCGCAGGGCGAGTTCATCAAGTTTCTGTGCGATGACGACCGGCTGTTTCCCGCCGCCATCGCCCGGCAGGCGAATGTGCTGATCGAGCATGACGACGTCAGTCTGGTCCTCGCTCAGCGTTACTTTTGCGACCCGGACGACATCCAGTTGCCTGCGCGGATCGAGAACTGCCCGCTCGCCGAAGCCAGTTCGCTGTTCTACGGCCCGGACCTGTTGTCGGTGTTCGACATTTCGCCGACCAATTTCCTCGGTGGCCTGACCAGTTCATTGATGCGCCGCCGCGACGTGCAGGCCATCCTGCCGGCTTTGCCTGAAGTCGGCAAAGGCTTCACGGCGCTGGTGGACTTCGTGCTGTACGTCTGCCTGCTCAAGCGCGGCAACATGGTCATGCTCAACGATGTGCTGAGCGCCGAACGCCTGCACCCGGAGCGGTTCAGCCGTCAGCAGGCCGTGCAGGACCTGATCGACGATGAACGTCACTGGCTCAAGCAAATGCTCAAGGCGCGGACCGCCGAGAACGCCCCCGAATACGGTTGGGTGCGCTACGTGCCGCTGTCTGAAGCGCAGGCGGGCAATCGTACCTGGCAAGAGCTGCCGCTGAGCCGCATGCTGGGCGACCGGCAGGCCGCATTACCCTGGCGAGTGGGCAGCGACAGCGAAAGTTTTTCCGAGCTGTATCAGCAGTGGTTGAGCTTCCGCACCCTGTTTGGCGCCGAGCGCCAGCGGGTGGCCGAAAACGTGGCCACCTGGCCGTCGCAGCCGAAGCTGGTAGCCGTGGTGCTCGACGAGTTTGGCAGCGCGGCGAACGTGGCGCTGACCCAGGACAGCCTCGATGCCCAGTTGTACCCGGCCGAGTTGACGTTGGTGCTGTCCAGCGCCTGTGACGCCCCGGTTTTGAACGAACGGGTGTTCACCTTGCCATTGCAGGCCGACTGGGTGGCGCAGCTCAACGAACTGTTGCCGCAGTTGCAGCGCGTTGACTGGGTTTACCTGCTGCGGGCCGGGGACCGTCTGACCGATTGTGCGCTGCTGGTGCTGGCCGAGCGCATGGCCACATCGCCCGAAGTGCTTTGTCTGTACAGCGACGAAGGCGCGCTGCACAAGGGCGAATCGGCTGAGCCCATTTTCAAGCCCGATTTCAACCTCGATCTGCTGCGCAGCTACCCCTATGTCGGGCGTGTGCTGGCGTTCCAGCGTGAGGCGCTGTTGCAGGTCGGCGGCTTCGACGCCGGTTTCGGCGAGCTGGCGCCCCACGACGCGATCTGGCGGTTGGTCGAGGCCCACGGTCCGGTGGTGCAGCATGCGGCGGAAATCCTCGTCGAGTCCCGTTTCTCTTTCCATCAGTGGCTCAAGCTCGCGGATGTCGCCAGGCAGAGCGCGCCAGTGGTCAGTGCGCACCTTGAGCGCATGGGCATCGCGTATCAACTGCACGACACCGAAGAGCCGCTGATCAATCAGGTGCAATATCTGAGCGACGAACAGCCGCTGGTGTCCATCGTCATTGCCCACAAGGATCAGTTGGCGGCCTTGCAGCGTTGTATTGAAACGCTGCTGAGCAAGACGGCCTACGGTCAGTATGAGGTGCTGATCGTTGACCACGGCAGCGTGGGGGTAGAGGCGCGCAACTGGCTGGCGGACATGCAGCAGGTCGGTGGCGACAAGCTGCGCGTCGTGCAATACGCCGGGCAGGGCAGTGGCGCCGATGTGCGCAATTTCGCCGCAACCCACGCCCGTGGACAGTATCTGTTGCTGCTCAGCGTGTACGCCGTGATCGCCGATGCCGCCTGGCTGGACGAACTGCTGAACCATGGCCGCCGTGCCGAGGTGGGCGTGGTCGGCGCCAAACTGTTCAGTCCGGAAGGCTATGTACTACAGGCCGGGCTGATTCTGGGTTATCACGGCCCGGCAGGCCCTGCGTTCTTCGGCGAGCCACTGGGCGCACCGGGCCACCTGTTGCGTTTGCAGGCTACACAGAACCTGAGTGCCGTCGGTCCTGAGTGTCTGTTGATTCGTCGGGCGCTGTTCGATCAGTTGACCGGGCTGGACAGCAGCGGCTTCAGCGGCAGCCTGAGTGAAGTCGACCTGTGCCTGCGGGTGCGTCAATCCGGTTATCTGGTGGTCTGGACGCCGCGTGCATTGCTCGCGCTAGGGGCTTCGCCGCTGGCCGAGCAGGTGCGGGAAAAACAGTCGTTGATCGACGATCAGCACGAATTCTATATGCGCTGGTTGCCCACCGTGGCCCGTGACCCGGCCTATAACACGAACTTGCGTTTGACCGGTTCGTTCTACAGTCTGGAGCCGGGCTTGAAAAAGGGTTGGAACCCGTACTCGTCGCGGCGTCTGCCGAACGTGCTGGCGATCCCGGTCAACAGTACAGCGGTCGGGCACTACCGCGTGTCTCAGCCGTTCCTTGAGCTGGAGGCCGATGGCCGGATCGAGGGGCGTCTGAGCTATGACTTGCCGTCGATCATCGATCTGGAGCGTCAGTCCCCCGACGTGATCGTGGTGCAGTGCCGCTACAGCCAGACCTCCATCGATCAGGTCGTCACCCTCAAGACGTATTCCAACGCCCGACGCATTTACGAGCTGGACGATTACGTGATCAGCGTGCCGAAGAAAAACGGCCACATGCGCAACATGCCGACCAACATGGGGGAGATGGTGCGCCTCGGCACCAGCCTGTGCGATCGGGTCGTGGTGTCCACGGCGGCGTTGGCTGACGCGCTGTCCGGCATGCACCACGACATTCGCGTGGTGCCGAACATGCTGGCTTCGTCGTTGTGGAGTGGCGTGCGCAGCCAGCGACAAACCTCCCGCAAGCCGCGTGTCGGTTGGGGTGGGGGCACCAGTCACGCCGGTGACCTTGAGATCATCGCCGAGGTGGTCCGCGAGCTGGCCGATCAGGTGGAGTGGGTCTTCTTCGGCATGTGCCCGGAAGCGTTGCGGCCCTACGTTCACGAATTTCACCCGGCGGTGGGCTTGGCGGCTTATCCGGCCAAGCTGGCGAGCCTGAATCTGGATCTGGCACTGGCGCCCCTGGAACACCACATCTTCAACGACTGCAAGAGCAACCTGCGGCTGCTGGAGTACGGCGCCTGTGGTTACCCGGTCATCTGCAGCGACACCCGTGCCTACGAAGGCTACTTGCCGTGCACGCGGGTCGTCAGCAACAGCACCGCCGAGTGGCTGGACGCCATTCGCATGCATTTGGCCGACCCTGCCGCCAGCTATCGCATGGGCGATGAACTGCGGGAGATCGTCATGCGCGATTACATCCTGCGTGGCGACAACTTGCAGCATTGGGTCAACGGCTGGCTTGCCGACTGATCCGTCTTTCGTGGCACCCCCGGCAAAGGCCGCATCAGGCCTTTGCCTCTTCCCTCGCATGTTCATCGCTCAGAGTTGGCGTAGTTCCTGCTACGTCACCGCCATGACGCCATAAAACGCACGCCTCAAGTGCCTGCTCCTGTGGGCTGGCGAACCTGTCCACTGGACTTCGGTCCCCGTGGCAGAGGGCGTGCGTGCGGCAAGCGACAGATTTCAGGCGCTCGATGAGCGGCTTGATGTCGCATGCCCCGGGCTTGCGTTCCCTCTCGGAACATTTCTTTTTTGACGCTTGGCAGGATGGCAGGAACGTAATGCATAGCCACCAACTTTCGGGAAACACCATGTCGTTTAACCAGCAGCTCACCCTCGTTGTCATCACGCAGGACCGGCCTGCGTTCTTGCGCCGGACCCTGCAGTACTACAGCTCGCTGGCTGCCCGGGTGCTGGTGCTCGATGCTTCGCTGGAGTCCAATGGCGACATCGCTGCGTTGTTCCCGCAAGTGGGCTATCAACATCTGCCCCAATTCGCAGATAAACCACAGCAAACCATCGCTCACGGCGTTGCCCAGGTCGCGACGCCGTTCATGGCTTTTGTCGATGATGCGGATTTCCTGGTTCACGACGCGTTGGTTCAGTCGGTGGACTTTCTTGCGGCGAACCCTGCCTACGGCCTGTGCCATGGCTACTGCCTGATGTACAAGGCACACGGCGACAGCGTCGAGTACCTGCGTCGCGACAAGAAAGTGCTCGAAGACTACGCCAGTGATCTCGCCGCCGAGCGCGTGTCGAGTTTCATGGATCAGTACCTGCCGCCGTTCTACGCGGTCACCCGCACGGCGCTGCTTGAACAATGGTTTGCAGCGCTGCCGGAAGGCTGTTCGGGGGAAATGCAGGAGTTCGGCCACGCGTTCTACCTGTTGGCCAGCGCCAAGGCGCGGATCCTGCCGATCCCTTACGTCGTGCGCGAGAGCGAGCATCGTTTCTGCGGCCAACAGACCAACATGCTCAAGAAGCTGGGCAGCACTGATCCCGAATCCGTGGTGGAGCGTCAGCAGTTCGCCAGCTTCCTGAGTTCGCTGGACACTGGTCTGTCTGTGCTGGCCACCGCCGAGCGTGCCGCCGTGGTTCAGTCTGCCTACGACACCTTGCGCACCTGTCTGGACGAGCAGCGTTCGCTGACCCAGACCTCTATCCTGTCGTCGCATTGGCTCGACGTCTTCACCCCGGCAGAGCGCAAGTTCGGTCCTCGTCAGTTTGTCGAAATGCCGTTCTACAACCAGCCTTTCTTTGACGTACTGAGCCAGATCGAGTTTTTGATCCATGCCATGCCTGCGGGTCAGCAACAGATCGAACAGCTTGAAGGCGTGTGGGTGCGTCAGGAGCTGTTGCTGCGCACCCACGACAACGACAACGCCGAGACCATCGCCAATCGACTGTGGGAAGCGATGGCGCTGAATATTTTCAACCCGCACATCGTCGAGCCGTTGGCAAAACTCGTGGCCGATCAGGACAACCGCGAAGAGGCCGCGCAAATGGCCAAATGGCTGCAGCGCCTGACGTCGATTCATCGTCAGGACCATCGCATCGGTTTCGCCGACATGCCGTCCGGGCGCCTGTTGCATTGGCTCGATGCGCGCAAACCTTCTGTTGCCGATGCACAGGCGATCGTCCAACGCATTGCCGCTCAAGGCCCGGCGCCGCAGTTCGGTATCCTGCTGCTGGACCTGGAGGATGACATGCACAAGTTGCAAGTCACCCTGGACAGTCTGGTCGAAGGCCATTGCAAATCCTTCAAGGTGGTGGTGTTCACCACGGGTGAACCGCCTGCGGCGACCAGTGCGCAAAACACGCTGCACTTCGTGCGGGTGAGCAAAAGCAACTGGGTCGAGAAGATCAATCAGGTGGTGCAGCAGTCCACCAGCGACTGGATGCTCCTGGCCGACGTGGGCGACGAGTTCACGCCGGGCGGCCTGTTGCGTGCCTCGCTGGAATTGCAGGCGGCGCCGCAGTGCCGCGCCGTGTTTGCCGATGAGGTCCAGCGCCTTCCAGGCGGCGCGCTGACTCACGTCATGCGTCCGGGCTTCAACCTTGACTTGTTGCAGGGCAATCCGAGCCTGATGTCCCGTCACTGGTTGTTGCGCCGCGACGTGCTCGTGGAAGCGGGCGGCTATTCGGCGGACTTCACTCAGGCACTGGAATTCGAACTGTTGCTGCGCGTGATCGAGCAGGGCGGCATGGGCTGGCTGGCGCACCTGGACGAGCCGTTGCTGATCTGCGACGCGCTGCCGGTCGAGGAAAACCCGCAACAGCGTCTGGCGCTGACCCGTCATCTGAGCAACCGCGGCTACAAGGCGCAGGTCATTGCCACCACGCCGGGTACCTGGCGCATCGACTACCGCCACAGCCAGCGGCCAATGGTGTCTGTGTTGCTGGCCAGCGACGACAACCTCGCCGACCTGCAACGCTGTCTGGCCAGCGTGACCCTGCGCACCCGTTACGTCAGTTACGAAGTGCTGATTGCCGACAACCACAGCCAGTCGCCTGAAATGGTCGAATGGCTGGCCCGTCAGGAAAAAGGGCGTGTGCGGGTCATCCGCACCGAACGACGTCTGAGCAAGGCGGCGCTGATCAACGCAGCCCGTCAGCAGGCCAAGGGCGAGTACCTGATTCTGCTGTCGGCCCACAGTGAGATCGTCGGTCCGAACTGGATCGACGCGCTGCTCAATCAGGCCATGCGCCCCGAAGTGGGCGTGGTGGGTGCCAAGCTGCTCGACCGCCAGGGCAAGGTCAGCCAGGCCGGCCTGATTCTAGGCCTCAACGGCGGTGTCGGCCCGGCGTTTGTCGGCGAGCCGAAAGACGCGGCGGGTTACTTGCATCGCTTGTTGCTCGACCAAAGCTACTCGGCGGTCTCCGACGCGTGCCTGATGGTGCGCGCCGAACTGTTCGACGCCGTGGGCGGGCTGGACGAAGCGCAGTTCGCTGACGCCTTCGCTGATGTCGACCTGTGCCTGAAACTGGGCCAGGCCGGGTACTTGATCGTCTGGACGCCGCAGGTGCAGGTCGTCCATCCAGGCACTTTGCCCGTCGCTCCGGCTGCGTTGGCGGCCCTGCAAGGCAAATGGGCGGAAGCATTCGCCCATGATCTGGCTTACAACAAGAACCTGGACCTCACCGGCAAAGGGTTCTCGCTGGGCGAGCCATCCGGTTCGAGCTGGGCCGAACTGCTCGCCTGAGGCGGCAAGGGTAAAGGACTTTCATATGTTCAATGGCAAATCGGTGTTCATCTCAGGCGCGACCGGCTCGTTCGGTCGCCAGTTCATCCGCACGCTGCTGGAACGCTATCAGCCCCGGCGCGTGGTGGTGTTCTCCCGCGATGAACTCAAACAATATGAAATGCAGCAGGAATTCAACGCGCCCTGCATGCGTTACTTCCTGGGCGACGTGCGCGACGCCGAGCGTCTGCAACAAGGCATGCGCGGCATCGACTACGTGGTGCATGCCGCTGCGCTCAAGCATGTTCCCGCGGCCGAGTACAACCCGACCGAGTTCATCCGCACCAACGTCAATGGCGCCGAGAACATCATTGCGGCGGCCATCGCCAACGGCGTGAAGAAGGTCATCGCCCTGTCCACTGACAAGGCGGCCAGCCCGATCAACCTGTACGGCGCGACCAAGCTGCTGTCGGACAAACTGTTTGTCGCGGCCAACAACATCGGTGGCGAAGAACAGACCCGTTTTGCCGTGGTGCGCTACGGCAACGTGGCGGGGTCCCGAGGCTCCATCGTGCCGTTCTTCAACAAGCTGATCGCGGGTGGCGCCAGAGAGCTGCCGATCACCGATGCGCGCATGACGCGGTTCTGGATCACCCTGGACCACGGCGTGGATTTCGTCTTGCAAAGCTTCGAGCGCATGCACGGCGGCGAAGTCTTCGTGCCGAAGATTCCGTCGGTGCGCATCGTCGATCTGGCGCAGGCCATGGCGGCCGAGCTGCCGCACAAGATCGTCGGCATTCGTCCGGGTGAAAAGCTCCACGAGCTGATGGTCCCGCAAGACGATGCGCGCATGACCCTTGAGTTCAAGGATCACTACACCATCGTGCCGTCGATTCGCTTCAACAACGTCGACATCGATTTCGCCATCGACGCCACCGGCGAAAAAGGCAGCCCTGTCGCCGATGATTTCGAATACCGCTCCGACACCAATCCGGACTTCATGTCGGTGCCGCAGATCAGCCAATTGCACGCCGATATCCAGCCATGATTCCTTATGGTCGTCAGAGCATCGATCAGGCCGACATCGATGCGGTGGTCGAGGTGCTCAGGTCCGACTGGTTGACCCAAGGCCCGAGCATCGAGCGCTTTGAAGCCACGATGGCCGCGCGCTGTGAAGCCGGATTCGGTGTGGCGGTGTGCAACGCCACGGCGGCGCTGCACATTGCCTGTCTCGCAGCCGGGTTGGGGGAGGGTGACTGGCTGTGGACCAGCCCCAACACCTTTCTCGCATCGGCCAACTGCGGGCGTTACTGCGGCGCTCGGGTGGACTTCGTCGACATCGATCCGCTGACCTGGAACCTCGACGCCCATGCCCTCGCGGCGAAGCTGGACACCGCCGAGCGCGAAGGGCGGCTGCCGAAAGTCGTCATCGCCGTTGCGTTTTCCGGACAAAGTTGTGACATGCGAGCGATTCGTCAACTCGCGCAACGCTACGGCTTCGTGGTCATCGAAGACGCCTCCCACGCCGTGGGTGCCCGTTATGCCGGTCGCCCCGTGGGCTGTGGTGAATACGCGGACATGACGGTGTTCAGTTTTCACCCGGTGAAAATCATCACTACAGGCGAGGGCGGACTGGTGCTGACCAACCGGCCGGAGCTGGCCGAACGTCTGCGTCGTCTGCGCAGCCACGGCATGACCCGTGACCCGGCGCATATGGACGAACCGAGTCATGGTCCTTGGTACTACCAGCAGGTGGAGTTGGGGTTCAATTACCGCATCACCGATATTCAGGCCGCATTGGGGCTGTCGCAGTTGAACCGGCTCGACGGCTTTCTGGCGCGACGTCGCGAACTGGCCGCCCGTTACCAGACCTTGCTCGCCGATCTGCCACTGAGCTTGCCCACCGCGCAGACCCAAGCCGAATCGGCCTGGCACCTGTACGTGGTGCGGGTGCAGGTGCAGCGTCTGTCGATCAGTCATCGTGAGGTGTTCGAACGTTTGCGTGCTGCCGGAATCGGCGTCAACGTGCACTACATTCCCGTGCATTTGCAGCCGTACTATCGGGATCAGGGCTTTGGGCCGGGTGACTTTCCCCAGGCTGAGGCGTATTACGGCGAAGCGATCAGCCTGCCGTTGTACCCTGCCATGACCGACGAACAGCAGGACGAGGTGATCGGACAGTTGCGGCGCCTGCTGGTCGATGCCAGGGATGACTGACATGCCAGCACTGATTCAAGGATTCTCCTCATGACTGCCGTGGCAATCATCCCGGCTCGCGGGGGCAGCCAACGCATCCCGCGCAAGAACCTGAAGCTGTTCAATGGCCAGCCGATGATCGTCGGCTCGATCCGCACCGCATTGAGCAGCGGCTTGTTCGACCGGGTGGTGGTCAGCACCGACGATGAGGACATCGCTGAGGTCGCCCGTGCACACGGCGCTGAGGTGCCGTTCATGCGGCCCTCAGCGCTGGCCGACCATTTCACGGGAACGGCGGCGGTCATTCAACACGCCATCGGCGCGCTTGATCAGGCCTACGACTACACCTGCTGCCTCTACGCGACCGCGCCGTTGCTGCAACCACGTTTTTTGCGTCAAGGGCTGGAGGCCTTGCAGGCTGCCCCTGACAAATCCTATGCATTCTCGGTGTGCGGTTTCGGCTTCCCCGTTCAGCGGGCGTTGATCATGACCGAGGATGGCAGTCTCGATGCCATGCACCCCCAATACCGCCACGTGCGCTCCCAGGATCTGGCAGCGGCCTATCAGGACGCGGGCCAGTTCTACTGGGGGCGCAGCGAGGCATGGCTGCGCGGGGACGTCGTCTTTTCTTCACTGAGCCTGCCGGTCATCCTGCCTCGCCATCTGGTTCAGGACATCGACACCGAAGAAGACTGGCGGCGTGCCGAGTACCTGTATGCGGCGCTCAAGGCCAACGGGGAGCTGGAAGGGTGAGGGCCCTGATTCGCGCCGATGCATCGATCGCCATCGGCAGCGGGCACATCGCGCGGTGCCTGACGCTGGCGCATACCTTGCGCAAGCAACAGGTGGACGTGCAATTCGCCTGCCGCCAGTTGCCCGGCCACGCCTTGCAACGCCTGCGCGATGCTGGCTTCGTCACCCACGCCTTGCCGGGCCACTACGTTCAAGAGCACAGCGGCGCCGACATCGAAGCCGCGCTGCCCTGGCAGGAGGATATCTATGCGCTGGGCGAACAGTTGGCCGACGAGCCAACGTTCGACTGGCTGATCGTTGACCACTATGGCCTGGACGCTCGCTGGGAGACCGCAGCGCGTCAACTGACTCACCGCTTGATGGCCATCGACGACCTCGCCAATCGGCCCCATGCCGTGGACGTGTTGCTTGACCAGAACTATTCCGCGCAGGTGCTGGACAACCCTTATGCCCAATGGGTCGGGGCGTCGTGCCAGACATTCCTGGGACCGCGATTTGCACTTCTTCGCGAGGAATTCCAATGCGCGGCGATCGCGATCAAGCCGCGGGTCGAGCGGGTGCTGGTAAATTTCGGCGGGTTCGATGCAGCGCATCAGGTGCATGCGACGTTACTGGCACTGAAGGGCTTCGATGACCTTTCGGTGGACATCGTCGCGGGTTTGCACAACCCCGATTGGGAAGCGCTGCAAGCTTTGTGCGCCGAACGTCCGAACTGGCATTTGCAGGCGCTGACCGATGACTTTTTCGGCCTGATGCAGCGTGCCGACCTGTTCATCGGAGCCGGGGGCGGCACGACATGGGAACGGGCTGCACTGGGCCTGCCAACCCTGTGTATCTCCGTGGCGCACAACCAGGCACTCAACGCCCGGTTGCTGGGGCAAGCGGGTATGCACCGCTATCTGGGGTCTCACGAGTGCGTGACCACAGAACAATTGACCCACGCGATTCGTGACCTGATCGCTGACCCGGCGCAACGACTGAGCATGGCCGAGCGCTCGCGCGTTTTGGTGGATGGTTGTGGCGCCGAACGACTGGCGAACACCCTGATCGGGCATGAATTTTTTGCAGCGAGTGAGCAACCATGAACACCTTCAAGATCGGCTCCAGAGCGATCGGCCCCGATGCGCCGCCCTTCATCATCGCGGAAATGAGCGGCAACCATAACCAGTCGCTGGATCAGGCGTTGCGCATCGTGGAAGCCGCAGCCAGGGCGGGCGCCCATGCGCTCAAGCTGCAAACCTACACCGCCGACACCATGACGCTGGACATCGACGAGGGCGAGTTCTTCATCAAGGACCCCAACAGCCTATGGGCCGGCACTTCGTTGTATGCGCTTTACGAACAGGCCCATACCCCCTGGGAGTGGCACGCACCAATCTTTGCCCGAGCCAAGGCGCTGGGCCTGCTGGCGTTTTCCACACCGTTTGACGAGACTGCTGTCGATTTTCTCGAAAGCCTTGATGTGCCGGCCTACAAGATCGCCAGCTTTGAGAACACCGACATTCCGCTGATCCGCAAAGTGGCCGCTACCGGTAAGCCGATGATCATCTCCACCGGCATGGCCAGCATCGCCGAACTGGACGAAACGGTGCGCGCTGCCCGTGAGGCGGGTTGCAAGGATCTGGTTCTGCTCAAGTGCACCAGCACGTATCCGGCGTCTCCTGAAAACAGCCACATCCGCACGATTCCGCATCTGGCGGGGCTGTTTGGCTGTCAGGTGGGGCTGTCCGATCACACCATGGGCGTAGGTGTGTCGGTGGCGGCGGTGGCAATGGGGGCCACGGTGATCGAAAAACACTTCACCCTGGATCGTGCTGAGGGTGGCGTCGACGCCAGTTTCTCGCTGGAGCCTGCCGAGATGGCCAGTCTGGTGACTGAAACCGAGCGAGCCTGGCAGGGCTTGGGGCATGTTCAATATGGGGCGACGCAGGCGGAGCAGAAGTCGCTGCAGTACCGTCGGTCGCTGTACGTCGTGAAGGACATCGCCGAGGGCGAGGCCTTCACTGTACAGAATGTGCGCGCCATTCGCCCCGGTCTTGGCCTGGCCCCCAAGCACATCGATGCGATCTTGGGGCGAAACGCCCGCCAGCCGCTCAAGCGCGGAACGGCGCTTGACTGGGATGTCATTGGCTAACGCAGCCGCAGTTGCTCCTGCTCTTGCTCTTCGAACGCAATAGTCCAGACACCGCCGAACGCGACTTGCGTTCAGCCTGCACCCAACTCGGGTTCGGCGGTGTCTGGACTGTTGCGTATGGAGATCAAGAGCAAAATCAAAAGCTGGGGCTGGGCGCCCTGCCGCAAGGGCGCGGTGCCCTGCCACCCACAACCGCATTTTGGTGACATCTTCATGTCAATTGCCTGTCGTAAAGCCAATCGACCCTTGCGCCGCACTGCCCGGTCAGCTAAAAGCTTGTAAAACTTTTGGTGACCTGCGAGTCACTCCGGGCATCTCCACTGTATCGTGCTTGCTGCAATGACGACATCTGGCCGAATTCAGCGGTGTTCTGGCTGATTCAACGCCTGATGACTCGGTTTTTTAGGCTTCAAGCCCCCCGGATTTTCAATGCCCCGCCTCAGGGCGACGGGCGATGTTCAGCGTTTTTGATTGGGAAGCCAGAATGATTGGCATTAAAAGCATAGCGAGTTACGTGCCGACAGCCGGCGTCGACAATTACGCGCAGGGTGCAAAATTCGGGAAGGATGAAGACTTCATCCTCGGCAAGATCGGCTCCGCTTTTCTGCCACGCAAAGACGATGCTCAGGAAACCTCTGACCTGTGTGTCGAAGCCGCCAACAAGCTGTTCGCCAACAACCCGGAACTGTCTCGCGACGCCATCGACGTGCTGATCGTCGTCACCCAGAACGGCGACGAAGAAGGGCTGCCGCACACCTCCGCCATCGTTCAGCACAAGCTCGGCCTGTCGACCAACGTCGCCACGTTCGACATTTCGCTGGGCTGCTCGGGCTACGTCTACGGCCTTTATGCGATCAAAGGTTTCATGGAAGCTACGGGGTTGAAGAACGGCCTGCTGGTGACCTCGGACCCGTATTCGAAAATCGTCAGCCCCGACGACCGCAACACCACCATGCTGTTCGGCGACGCCGCCACCGCCACCTGGATGGGTGAAGACGCGCAGTGGCATCTGGGCAAGTCCAAATTCGGCAGCGATGGCAGTGGTGCTGAATTCCTCAAGACCATCAACGGCAACTTCTATATGAATGGCCGCCAGGTGTTCAACTTCGCGCTGGTGAAAGTGCCTGCGCACTTGAATGAATTGCTGGAAGAGTCCAGCCTGCAATCCTCCGATATCGATGCGTTCTGCATTCACCAGGGCAGTGCGGCTATCGTCGATGCCGTCGCGCGCCGCTTCGAAGAAGGTGCTCAGGCCGAGAAGTTCGTCAAGGACATGCTCGAAACCGGTAACACCGTCTCTTCCAGCGTGCCGTTGTTGCTGGAAAAGCACATGCTCGACTCGACCTGGAAACGCGTGGCCATCAGCGGCTTCGGCGTAGGCTTGTCGTGGGGTTCGGCGATCCTTTATCGTCCTTGACCCTGAGTCAGTCAAAACGGCGACACTGATCATCAGGTCGCCGTTTTTTTATTCCTCTCGTTTGATAAGGACGCGCTCATGAGCGAGATTTTCCAGCGCAACCTCGCCGTCATCGAGCAGCGCTGGCCCCACATTGCTCTTCGGCTGCACGCTGAGGATGCCTGGGCCGTGCCCGCCGAGCAGGTGGACGGTCAGGCATGGACGCTGTCAGTGGCGGGAATTCAGCTCACCAGCCGCCATGACCGGATCGCCGAGGCGCAATTGCAGGCGGCCAGTTTCCCTGCCCAGTGTGCCGAAGCCCATGTGTACGGGACTGGGTTGGGGGATGTACAGCGCGTCATGCTGGGATCTTCCAGCCTCCAAGCCCTGCATGTGCACATTCTCAATGGCGCGTTGTTCGCGTTGGTGCTGCAACTGCTCGAACAGGATGACTGGCTGAGCGACCCTCGGGTGGTGCTGGCGTATGCCGACGAGCGAACGGAAATCCAGTTGCCGTTCTTCGCGTTGCCTGCCGAAATGGTGCTCGCCGACGACAGCAGTGCGCGGATTCGCGATCGTCTGGTCAGCGAGGTGCACGTCAATTTCAATAACCGCGAATTCTCCACCGACAACCCGGAAAACATCGAGCGTCTGAAACAGGGCAGGGCGCTGCTGGAATCGGACAGCGATGTGGCCGCGCTTTTCGGCACGCACGCGGGCCGTGATGTGTTTGTGATCGCCACCGGCCCCAGCCTGCAACAACATTTGCCCCGTTTGTCGAACGTCTCGCAGAGCGCTCAACGGCCGTTGCTGATCTGCGTCGACACCGCTTACGTGCCGTTGCGCAATCAGGGCATCCGGCCGGACATCGTGGTCAGCATCGACCATCGCATCAGCAGCCGACACCTGCCTGCCCCGGATTCCGAAGGCATCACGCTGGTGTATTTGCCCGGACAGGACGCTGCCATGCTGAACGCCTGGCAAGGACCGCGATTCGTTGGTTACTCATCCAGCCCGATGTACGCAGAGATTCGCCAGCAGACTCCCAGGGCGAGTCTGTTCGTGGGCGGCAGCGTCATTCACCCGGCCGTCGACCTGGCCGTGCAGATGGGCGCGGCGAGCATCACCCTGTTCGGCGCCGACTTCGCCTTCCCCGGTGGCAAGACCCACACGGGCTGGCAGGACGGTGCGCTTGGCCCGGAATTGAATATCGCCAAACACTGGGTGCTCGACGGGCGAGGGAACAAGGTCAAGACACAGCTCAACTTTCGCAGCTACCTGATCGAGTTGGAACGCTACATCACCCAACACCCAGACGTGCGGTTCTTCAACACCAGCCGCGACGGTGCCCTTATCACCGGCACCCACTTCGACCCGGACTGGACGGCACCATGACAGACCTTGAACACATCTCCCACGATGCTCGTCGCTGCGCTCGGTTGTTTCGGCTGGGACGCGACATCGAAGGGGCATTGAAAATGGTCGAGTTGATCGACGCAGCGCTGCCAACGTTCACCGCCCGTCCCGCGGATCAACACGCCGAATGGGCGCAAGTATTGACTGCAATCTTGCAGTGCCAGGAACGGCAGGACTGGATTGGATTGGCGGACTGGCTGGAGGGGGAGTTTGTAGCGTTGTGTGTTCAGTGATTATTTCTCCTGCGAGAAAAATCGCGGAAAGTTCTTACATATAAATAAGTTGATATCGAAGAAACGGCCCGAAGAGGCCGTTTTTTTATGTTTTTTTAAAGCTGATATTTCTGAATACGTTAGCGTATTAATTGCCCTTCATTTGTCGTGATGGCACCGGTGATGTTGAGGTTTAGCGATTAAAGGCATTGGGTGAATCGTCGATAGCGGGACCGTTAGGCTTTTCCGGGAGAAATGGACTTCCCCGTTTTTTGAAAGCCAACCGTTTCTATCAACGAGGGAATTAAAAATGGCTTTGACTGTAAATACCAATATTGCTTCGCTGTCTGTGCAACGTAATTTAAATCGGTCCTCTGATTCGCTAAGCACAGCTATGACTCGTCTATCTTCAGGGTTGCGGATCAACAGCGCGAAGGATGATGCCGCAGGCATGCAGTTGGCAACGCGCCTGGCGACGCAAGTTCGCGGCATGACGGTTGCGTTGCGCAATGCCGGCGCGGCGATATCGATCATTCAAACGGCCGAAGGTGCTTTAGATCAGAACATGAATAACTTGCAGCGCATGCGTGATCTCGCTATTCAAGCAGCGAACGGCGATAAAGGTCCAAAAGAACGCGATGCCTTGAATGCCGAGTTTCTAAAATTGAATGCCGAAATTACGCGTTCTGCCGCAGGAACGACCTTTGGCGCGGAGCTTCGTTTGTTGGATGGAAGCGCGGGAGAGCTCAGCTTTCAGATTGGTGCAAACGTCGGCTCGACCGAAAAAATCAGTCTGACCCTTGATCAGGATTTCTCTGCCAAATCCATTCTTGCGGCGAGTGAGGACATACCCGCTGTCGCAGCTGATGCAACAACCTCAGGGTCTAGGGCCGTCGTGAAGGGGGAATATACGCCGTTGACGATCGATGGTACGGGTTTCCGGAATATCTCTAACAGCGTGACGCAGGCCATGATGGATGATGTGAAGACTGCGACAACCGATCTGGCGACCGCTGAAAAGACGTTCGCGGCCATTGCTACTCCCGCCCAGACAGACATCGATACGTTGAACGCAGCTAAAAAGAAATTGGCTGATGCGGAGAAGGTGGTGGGGGACGCTAAAGCGAGTGATATCGCTCTCAATAAAGCAGCCCGTATCGAAAACATTGAATACACCGTCAAGGCGATCGATTTGGCGCTCAGCAAAATCAACGCAGCCCGTGCGGACCTTGGGGCGAATCAGAACCGGATGTCCAGCGCGATGGAAAACCTGCAAAACATGGTCAAGAACGCTGAAGCGTCCAAGGGGCAAATTCAGGATGTGGATTTCGCGGCGGAAACGGCAGAAATGACTAAGCAGCAAACGTTGCAACAGGCGTCGACGGCTGTGCTGGCCCAGGCCAACCAGCTTCCGGCGGCGGTCCTGAAGCTGCTGCAATAAAAATATTCGCTGCTATAAGCGATGAATCGCCGGACGCGTCCTGTGGCGCGTTCGGTCAAAAAACTCGTGGGTAATGAATGGCTTAGCGTTGTGATTAAAGCTTGAGCGAGTTGCGCCGAAACGCTGTGTAACCCCCGTCAAAAGCAGGGGTGGCGCTCTGGTGGCAAAAAATTTTGAAAAAGCCCTCAAGCTCCTTGCAGATACGACGATAAACATTACGAAGGTTCTCTAGGCCACACCCGGCGCTTGCCAGGGCCGGAAAGCCGCAGTACCCAACCAACGAGGAATTCATCATGGCTTTAGGCGTAAACACCAACGTAGCTTCCTTGGCTGTTCAGAAGAACCTGAGCAAGGCTTCCGATGCACTGTCGACTTCGATGACCCGTCTGTCTTCCGGTCTGAAAATCAACAGCGCTAAAGACGACGCAGCCGGCCTGCAGATCGCCACTCGCGAAACTTCGCAAATCCGTGGTCAGACTGTAGCCATCAAGAACGCCAACGACGGTATCTCGATCGCTCAGACCGCTGAAGGCGCTCTGCAAGAATCGACCAACATCCTGCAGCGTATGCGTGAACTGGCCGTACAGTCCCGAAACGACACCAACGGCACTGCTGACCGTACCGCTCTGGACGCTGAATACTCTCAGATGTCGGACGAACTGACCCGTATCGCCAACTCGACTAACCTGAACGGCAAGAACCTGCTGGACGGCACCGCGAGCACCGTGACTCTGCAAGTTGGCTCGAACACTGGTACTTCGAACCACATCGACCTGGTCCTGACCGGTACTTTCACTGCTTCGGCACTGGGCGTAGCGAGCGGCACCACTTCGATCAGCGGCACCAGCAACGCCACTGCACACACCAACGTCGACGCCGCCATCTCGGCAATCGACACCGCTCTGGCGACCATCAACGCCACGCGTGCAAGCCTGGGTGCTTCGCAAAACCGTCTGACCAGCACCATCTCCAACCTGCAGAACGTCAACGAAAACGCCACCGCTGCACTGGGTCGTATTCAAGACACCGACTTCGCAGCTGAAACCGCTAACCTGACCAAACAACAGACTCTGCAACAAGCTTCCACCTCTGTTCTGGCCCAGGCTAACCAGCTGCCATCCGCTGTTCTGAAGCTGCTTCAGTAATATCGGCTAGGGTTTTGGCGGGGGAGTGTGCTTGCGTGCTCTCCCGCTTTTTACTTTGAGAGGTTAAAGACATGGACCTAAGCACCCGATTGAACATGGCTTACCCCACGGTGCAGTCTTTGCCATCCGTGCCTGCTGCTGTCACAGACAAGCAAGCCGTGGCGCCTCAAGTCGTTCAAGCTTCAGCCGTTTCGGCAGACGCGGACACGGCGACGAGTAAAGACTCTGACGACGAAAAGAAGACTCAGCAGTTGCAAGCAGCCGTCCAGGAAATGGAAAAGTTCTTTCAATCGGTCCGCCGCAATCTGGAATTCTCGATCGACGAGGGATCCGGTCAGGTGGTCGTGAAAGTGATTGCCACTGAAACGGGCGAAGTCGTGCGGCAGTTGCCGTCCGCCGAAGCTCTGAAGATCGCCGACAGTCTGAAAAATGCAAACAGCCTGTTGTTCGATGCAAAAGTTTAACTGGCATGAAACGTGAAGGCGGTTCTTTTGAGCTGTCGTGCAGTCAAAAGACCGACTCAACACCGAAAGGAGAAATAGATGGCTAGTCCAATTACCACCACCACCGGCTTGGGTTCGGGCCTGGCGATCAGTGACATCGTCACCGCGCTGGTGAACTCCGACAAGCTGGCCAAACAGACGCAAATCACCACCCAGACCAAGCTGGTCACCACCAAGCTGTCCGGGATTGGTACGTTGAAAAGCGCGATGTCGACGTTCCAGACGGCCTTGACCAATCTGGGCAAGACCAATTCTCCGTCGTTTTCCGGCTATGCCGCCAAAGCCTCTGATGCCACCAAGTTGACGGTGACCTCGGACAACTCTGCGGTGCCGGGTACTTACAGCATCAATGTCAAGAATCTGGCAACCAGCTCCAGTGTTGCAACCGGTGCATTCACCGACGGCGCCACCAGTGCCATTCCGAGTGGGAATTTGACACTCACTCAAAATGGCATTAACACCAGCATCACCATTCCTGATGGCGCGACCCTGACGTCGGTTGCCAAGCAGATCAATGCCACCACCAGCACCTCCGGCATCAGTGCCAGCATCATCACCGATGACAAGGGTTCGCGTCTGGTGTTCAACTCCACCAAAACCGGTGCGGGTTCCGATATCACGGCGACCAGCGATGTGGCGCAGTTCAATATCGCGGCTGACGCCAAGCTTGATCCAACGGACGTCAACAGCGCGGGCTATGTCACCGCCAAGGCGGCCAGCGCCAGTCTGACCATTAACGGTCTGACGGTCACCAGTGCCAGCAACACCATCGACAAGAGCCTGGGCGGCGTGTCCATGACGCTCCTCGCTGAAGGCAGTTCCACCGTTACAGTGGCCACCAACACCGACGGCCTGAAAGCCTCGCTGCAGACCTTCATCGACGCGTACAACACCGTCGTGAATGCGGTCAGCTCGGTGACCAAAGCCACTATCAGCGACACTGCCGACGCCACCACCGGTGCGACCGTGACCCCGGCCGCCCTGACCGGCGACGCCATGCCGCGTTCGATTCTGTCGGCGCTGCGTAACGAGCTGGTCACCACCGGCGCTGACGGCAACCTGTCGGTGCTCTCGCAGCTGGGCATCACCACTTCGCAAACCGACGGTACGCTGTCTCTGGATAGCACCAAGTTCGACAAGGCCATCAACACCCAGGGCCTGGCGGGTGATGTGCAGCAACTGTTCTCCGGCACGGGCGATGGCAAGAACGGCCTGCTGGCGCGCATGACCGCCGCGATTACGCCGTACACCCAAACGGGCGGGATTTTCGACACCCGCACCGCGAGCCTGAATGCTCAGCAGAACGATCTGACTGACGAGCAAACAGCGCTGGATCTGCGCGTCACCAACCTGACCGCGACCCTGACCGCGAAATACAACGCGATGGACTTGTTGGTCGGGCAGTTGAAAGCCTCTGCCACCAGCATCACGTCGTTCTTCGACTCGCTGAACGCTCAGCAAAGCGGTTGATGAAACAGTGAACAACCAGGACCCGGCCAAAGTGCCGGGTTTTTGGCATCTGGCCTTAAAGTTTCTCAAACCCGTGCCGATAGCCTGAACATAGACACTTAAAGATGTGTGAGGTAAGTACATGAACCGGATGGCAGCCCTTCGGCAGTATCAGAAGGTCAATTCACACGCGCAGACCGCCGTCGCCACGCCGCATCGCCTCGTGCAGATGCTGATGGAGGCGGGGCTTGACCGCATCGCTCAGGCCAAAGGTGCCATCGGGCGCAAAGACATCGCCGCCAAAGGCGTGCTGATTGGCAAGGCGATCGAAATTGTCGGAGGCCTGCGCGAAGGTCTGGACATGGAAAAACAGGCTGAAGCTCTGGCCCATGTCGACAACCTGTATGTGTACATGATGAAGCGCCTGGCCGAGGCCAACATCAAGACCGACCCAAGAATTCTCGACGAAGTCAGCGGTCTGTTGACTACAGTGAAGGAAGGTTGGGACGCGATCGGCGATCAGCAACCTGCGCTGTAAAGGAGATCACCATGAGTGCTGCACTCAAGCGAATCGAAGAAACCCGCGAAGCTCTGGTCGACGCGCTCGCCGAGCGTGACTGGGCGGCCATCAGCAAGCTGGACCTGGCCTGTCGCGCCTGTGTCGACGAAGTCATTCGTGAGGCCAATGACGATGAGCCGCAGTTGCGCAGCAATCTGGAAGAGCTGTTAGGCGTGTACAGACAGATGATTGACATCGCGGTGGGGGAGCGTCAGGCAATAGTCGAAGAAATGACGCAAATCCAGCGAGCGCAAAACGCCGCAAAGGTTTACCATCTGTTCGGTTGACGCTTGGTTGATCGAAAAAATTTGTGCGCCATAAAATTGACTGTGTACGGTTTTTTGACTTAACTAGTGATGTTCACTAATTTCTGGTTGTTGTAGCGTCTCTGCGGACCATACAAAGCCAAGCTTGCCCCCGAATGGGCATCGAGTTGACTAGGGAAGTTGCTATTGCATGTGGCGTGAAATCAAGATTCTGCTGATCGATGACGATAGCCAACGCCGCCGTGACATGGCGGTGATTCTGAATTTTCTCGGCGATGAGAACCTGTCTTGCTCCAGCTCCGACTGGCAGCAGGTCGTGGGGTCTCTGGCATCCACTCGAGAAGTCCTTTGCGTGCTGGTTGGCACCGTCAATGCCCCGGGCAGTCTTCAAGGGCTGCTTAAGACCATCGCCGCCTGGGATGAGTTCCTTCCCGTCCTGCTGATGGGCGAAAATTCTTCTGCCGAGCTGGCCGAAGACTTGCGCCGACGCGTGCTGTCCACCGTCGAGATGCCGCCCAGCTACAGCAAGCTGCTGGATTCCCTGCACCGCGCCCAGGTCTATCGCGAGATGTACGACCAGGCCCGCGAGCGCGGTCGTCAACGCGAACCCAATCTGTTCCGCAGCCTCGTCGGCACCAGCCGTGCCATTCAGCACGTGCGCCAGATGATGCAGCAAGTGGCCGATACCGACGCCAGCGTGCTGATCCTGGGTGAGTCGGGCACCGGTAAGGAAGTGGTCGCGCGCAACCTGCATTACCATTCCAAACGCCGCGATGCGCCGTTCGTGCCTGTGAACTGTGGCGCCATTCCGGCCGAGCTCCTGGAAAGCGAACTGTTCGGTCACGAGAAAGGTGCCTTCACCGGGGCAATCACCAGCCGGGCAGGGCGCTTCGAACTGGCCAACGGCGGCACGCTGTTCCTCGATGAAATCGGCGACATGCCACTGCCGATGCAGGTCAAGCTGCTGCGCGTGTTACAGGAGCGCACCTTCGAGCGCGTGGGTAGCAACAAGACCCAGAGCGTTGACGTACGCATCATCGCGGCGACCCACAAGAACCTCGAAGACATGATCGAGACCGGCGGCTTCCGTGAAGACCTGTACTACCGCCTCAACGTGTTCCCGATTGAAATGGCGCCGTTGCGTGAGCGGGTGGAAGACATCCCGCTGCTGATGAACGAGCTGATTTCGCGCATGGAGCATGAGAAGCGTGGCTCGATTCGTTTCAATTCCGCCGCCATCATGTCGCTGTGTCGTCACGGCTGGCCAGGCAACGTTCGCGAACTGGCAAACCTGGTGGAGCGCATGGCGATCATGCACCCCTATGGTGTGATCGGTGTCGCCGAACTGCCGAAGAAATTCCGCTACGTCGATGACGAAGACGAGCAGTTGGTGGACAGTCTGCGCAGCGATCTGGAAGAGCGTGTGGCGATCAACGGCCATACGCCAAATTTCGCCAATGGCGCGATGCTACCTCCGGAAGGTCTGGATTTGAAGGACTATCTGGGTGGTCTGGAGCAGGGCCTGATTCAGCAGGCACTGGACGATGCGAACGGCATCGTGGCGCGAGCGGCTGAACGTTTGCGCATCCGTCGTACCACGCTGGTGGAGAAGATGCGCAAGTACGGGATGAGCCGCCGCGAGGGCGACGATCAGCTCGACGACTGACACTCGTTTGACGCGTAAAAAAGAAACCGCTGATTTTTCAGCGGTTTTTTTTCGGCACGGGGATTGCTAAGTCTCTCGCAACATACCGTTTACTGACGGTTCGCCACGCGAGAGATCAACTATGCCCCAGGCCGCTCAGATGTCTTCCGAACCTGTACCCGCGGGTTCGCAAGTGCAGCCGTCCCCGGAAGTAGAGAGTCGACAAGGGTTGGAGCAGGCGTTCGCCTTGTTCAATCAGATGTCGGCACAACTGACCGATTCCTACAGCCTGCTGGAAGCCCGGGTCACCGAGCTCAAGGGCGAATTGGCAGTCGTCAGCGCCCAGCGGATGCAGGAACTGGCCGAGAAAGAACGGCTGGCCAACCGTTTGCAAAACCTGCTCGACCTGCTGCCGGGCGGTGTGATCGTGATCGATGGCACAGGCATCGTCCGCGAGGCGAACCCCGCGGCCATCGATTTGCTGGGCGAACCGTTGATCGGCATGCTCTGGCGTCACGTGATCGCGCGTTGCTTCGCACCACGGGAAGATGACGGTCACGAAATCTCCCTGAAGGACGGGCGTCGCCTTTCTATCTCGACGCGCTCGCTGGACGCCGAGCCGGGCCAACTGGTCCTGCTCAACGACCTGACTGAAACCCGTCATTTGCAAAGCCAGTTGGCGCGCCACGAACGCTTGTCGTCCTTGGGGCGCATGGTCGCCTCGCTGGCGCATCAAATCCGCACGCCACTGTCGGCGGCAATGATTTATGCCAGCCATTTGACTGAGCAGGCGCTGAACGTCGAGACCCAGCAGCGTTTCGCCGGGCGCCTGAAAGAGCGCCTTCACGAGCTGGAGCATCAGGTCCGTGACATGCTGGTATTCGCCAGAGGCGAGTTGCCGCTGACAGATCGGGTCACGCCGGGCGAGTTGGTCGAGGCGCTGGAATCCGCCGCCCACACCCACGTGCGTGATGTCGGCGTGCGTTGGCAATGCGACAGTAACGAGGGCGAGTTGCTGTGCAACCGCGATACCCTGGTCGGCGCGCTGCTCAACCTGATCGAGAACGCGGTGCAGGCCAGTTCGGCGTCCGCTCGCGTCAAAATTCATGCGTACAACCGGGGTGACACCCTGCGGTTGTGCATCAGTGACAACGGCAGTGGCATCGACGCCGCTGCGCTGGCCCGGATGGGGGAGCCGTTCTTTACCACCAAAACCACCGGCACCGGTCTGGGGCTGGCGGTGGTGACGGCCGTCGCCAGGGCTCACCAGGGGCAGGTGCAATTCCGTTCGCGTCCGGGCCGCGGCACCTGCGCCATCGTATCCTTACCGCTGATTCCCGGCGTCGGCACCGCGGGTAACCTTTCATGACGATCAAGGTATTACTGGTCGAGGATGACCCTTCCCTGCGTGAAGCGTTGGGCGAAACCCTGGAATTGGCCGGGCATGATTACCGGGCCGTGGGCTGCGCTGAGGATGCGCTGGTGGCGGCGGGCGACAGCGCGTTCAGTCTGGTGATCAGCGACGTCAATATGCCCGGCATGGACGGGCATCAGTTGCTGGCCCAATTGCGCAGCCGTTACCCGCAATTGCCGGTTCTATTAATGACCGCACACGGCTCGGTGGACCGGGCCGTCGAAGCGATGCGTCAAGGCGCCGCCGATTATCTGGTCAAGCCATTCGAACCCAAGGCGTTGCTGGCGCTGGTCGCCCAGCATGCATTGGGGCGCCTGGGGCCTGCCGAGGGGGAGGGGCCGGTCGCGGTCGAGCCTGCCAGTGCGCAGTTGTTGAATCTGGCGGCCCGGGTGGCGAAAAGTGAATCGACGGTGTTGATTTCCGGCGAGTCGGGCACGGGTAAAGAAGTGCTCGCGCGGTTCATTCATCAGCAGTCGCCACGGGCGGGCAAGCCGTTCATTGCGATCAACTGTGCAGCGATTCCGGACAACATGCTCGAAGCCACGTTGTTCGGCCACGAGAAAGGCTCGTTCACCGGCGCCATCGCAGCCCAGGCGGGCAAGTTCGAACAGGCTGACGGCGGCACCATCCTGCTGGACGAGATTTCCGAGATGCCCATGGGCTTGCAGGCCAAGTTGCTGCGCGTGCTTCAAGAGCGAGAAGTGGAGCGGGTCGGGGCACGCAAGCCCATCGAGCTGGATATTCGCGTGCTGGCCACCACTAACCGTGATCTGGCGGGGGAAGTGGCGGCGGGGCGCTTCCGTGAAGACTTGTACTATCGGCTGTCGGTGTTCCCGCTGGCCTGGCATCCGTTGCGTCAGCGTCCCGGCGATATTCTGCCGTTGGCCGAGCGGCTGCTGGCCAAGCACGTCAATAAAATGAAGCATGCGCCGGTGCGCCTGTCTGCCGATGCACAGAAGTGTCTGGTGGGCTACAGCTGGCCGGGCAATGTGCGTGAACTGGATAACGCGGTTCAACGGGCGCTGATTCTGCAACAGGGCGGGGTGATTCAGGCCGAAGACTTCTGTCTGGCCGGGCCTGTTTCGTTTGCCTCGGTGCCTGCACCGGCGCCGGTCCTTCAGGTTTCGTCGATGCTGCCGACAACCCCGGGCGTCATTGATCCGTCGCCGGATGCGGCCGGTGGTGAATCGGCGGGGGCATTGGGTGAGGACCTGCGGCGTCGAGAGTTCCAGTTGATCATCGACACCCTGCGTGCCGAGCGCGGCCGCCGCAAGGAAGCCGCTGAACGCCTGGGTATCAGCCCGCGTACGTTGCGCTACAAGCTGGCGCAGATGCGGGATGCGGGGATGGATGTCGAGGGGTATCTGTTTGCTTCTTGAAAGAAACACCGATCGCTGTGGGAGCCGGCTTGCTGGCGAATGCGTCGGATCAGTCGTGAATCAGTGACGGACACTGCGCTATCGCCAGCCAGTCGGCTCCCACAGGTTTCCGTAATTCTTGGGTGTAGCTATCCATTCTGTAATCCTCCCAATACTTTCATGAAAAGGTGGCACTGTGCCGCCATTGGTCTGGCACCGTTGTTGCTACTGCATGGGTAACCGCTGAATCGGTGTCAAAAATTTGCGGCCCTTTTGAGAGAGAAGTCATGAGCCAAGGTGTTGAATTTAATCGCTTGATGTTGGACATGCGCTCCATGCAAATGGATGCGATGGCCATGCCCAAGGCCGTCAATGCCCCTGAGCAGACCGGTGCGACGAGCTTTTCCGACATGCTCGGCATGGCCGTCAATAAAGTGAATGACACCCAGCAGGCGTCCAATCAGTTGGCAACGGCCTTCGAAGTGGGCAAGAGCGGCGTGGACCTCACTGACGTGATGATTGCCTCGCAGAAAGCCAGCGTTTCGTTTCAGGCGCTGACCCAGGTACGCAACAAGCTGGTTCAGGCGTACCAAGACATCATGCAAATGCCGGTTTGAGGACGATTTAAGTCATGGCTGAAGCCGTCGCCGATAACGTACCTGCCAAAGCGGGTGCGACAGGAAGCAAGCCGCCGATGTTCGGTCTGGCGTTCCTGCAAAATCTCTCCGAGATGACCATGTTGCGTCAGGTCGGCCTCATGGTCGGTCTGGCCGCCAGCGTGGCGATTGGTTTTGCCGTCGTGCTTTGGTCGCAACAACCGGACTACAAGCCGCTGTATGGCAGCCTGTCCGGCATGGACACCAAGCAGGTCATGGACACGTTGGCCCAGGCCGACATTCCGTACACCGTCGAGCCGAACTCCGGCGCCTTGCTGGTCAAGTCCGAAGACCTCTCCCGTGCCCGCATCAAACTGGCCGGTGCCGGGATCGCGCAGAACGACGGCAACGTCGGCTTCGAGATTCTGGACAAGGACCAGGGCCTGGGCACCAGTCAGTTCATGGAGGCCACCCGCTATCGCCGTGGTCTGGAAGGCGAACTGGCGCGCACCATTTCCGCGTTGAACAACATCAAGGCTGCTCGCGTGCACCTGGCGATACCGAAAAGCTCGGTGTTCGTTCGCGATGACCGCAAGCCCAGCGCCTCGGTGCTGGTTGAGCTGTATGCCGGTCGTAGCCTTGAGCCGGGTCAGGTCATGGCCATCGTCAATCTGGTGGCGACCAGCGTTCCTGAGCTGACCAAATCTCAGGTCACTGTGGTCGACCAGAAGGGCAACCTGCTGTCCGATCAGGCGGAGAATTCCGAGCTGACCATGGCGGGCAAGCAATTCGACTACACCCGTCGCATGGAAAGCATGCTGACCCAGCGTGTGCAGAACATCCTGCAACCGGTGCTGGGCAACGACCGCTACAAGGCCGAAGTGTCGGCGGATGTCGACTTCAGCGCCGTCGAATCCACCGCAGAAAGCTTCAACCCTGATCAGCCTGCACTGCGCAGCGAGCAGACCACCAGCGAACAGCGCTCCAGCAGCAGCGGTCCGCAAGGTGTGCCGGGCGCACTGAGCAACCAGCCTCCAGGTCCGGCCACGGCGCCGCAAACCACGGGCGGTGGTGCAGCGGGTGCTGCCGGTCCGATCGCGCCCGGCCAGCCTCTGCTGGACGCCAACGGTCAGCAGATCATGGACCCGGCCACCGGCCAGCCGATGCTCGCGCCGTACCCGTCGGACAAGCGTAACCAGTCGACCAAGAACTTCGAACTGGACCGTTCCATCAGCCACACCAAACAGCAGCAGGGCAAGATCAATCGCTTGTCGGTGGCGGTCGTGGTGGACGATCAGGTCAAGGTCAACCCGGCCAACGGGGAAACCACGACGGTGCCGTGGACCGCCGAGCAACTGGCGCGCTTCACCCGTCTGGTGCAGGACGCCGTCGGTTTCGACGCCGCCCGTGGCGACAGCGTGAGCGTGATCAACGTGCCGTTCTCCACCGACCGTGGCGAAGTGATTCCCGACATTCCGTTCTACTCGCAACCATGGTTCTGGGACATCGTCAAACAGGCGATGGGCGTGATCTTCATCCTGGTGCTGGTGTTCGGCGTGCTGCGTCCGGTGCTGAACAACATCACCAACCCGAAAGGCAAGCATGCTGACGGCGACGTCGAGTTGGGCGGCATGGTGGGTCTGGACGGTGAGCTGTCCAATGACCGCGTGAGTCTGGGCGGTCCGCAAAGCATCCTGCTGCCGAGCCCGAGTGAGGGTTATGACGCGCAGCTCAACGCAATCAAGAGCCTGGTGGCTGAAGACCCGGCTCGTGTGGCTCAGGTCGTAAAAGAGTGGATCAACACAGATGAGTGAGACTCGTGCAGCGGTCAAACTGACCCGCGTTGACAAGGCCGCGATCCTGCTGCTCACCCTGGGTGAGACGGACGCCGCGCAGGTTCTGCGTCACATGGGTCCCAAAGAGGTCCAGCGTGTCGGTGTGGCCATGGCGCAGATGCGCAATGTGCACCGCGAGCAGGTCGAACAGGTGATGGGCGAATTCGTCGATCTGGTCGGCGATCAGACCGGCGTCGGCATCGGATCGGATGGTTACATCCGCAAGATGCTGACCCAGGCGCTGGGCGAGGACAAGGCCAACGGCCTGATCGACCGCATTCTGCTGGGTGGCAACACCAGTGGTCTGGACAGCCTGAAGTGGATGGAACCGCGTGCTGTTGCGGACGTCATTCGCTATGAGCACCCGCAGATCCAGGCCATCGTCGTCGCTTATCTGGATGCTGACCAGGCCGGTGAAGTGCTCGGCCATTTCGACCACAAGGTGCGTCTGGATATCATCCTGCGCGTCTCGTCGTTGAACACCGTGCAGCCTGCGGCCCTGAAAGAATTGAACCAGATCCTTGAGAAGCAGTTCTCGGGCAACGCCAACACCTCGCGTACCACCTTGGGCGGTATCAAACGTGCGGCGGACATCATGAACTTCCTCGACAGTTCGGTCGAAGGCCAGCTCATGGATTCCATCCGCGAGGTGGACGAAGACCTGTCGACCCAGATCGAAGACCTCATGTTCGTCTTCAACAACCTGGCAGACGTCGACGACCGTGGCATTCAGGCGTTGCTGCGCGAAGTCTCTTCCGACGTGCTGGTGCTGGCGCTCAAGGGCTCCGACGAGGCGATCAAGGAAAAGATCTTCAAGAACATGTCCAAGCGGGCCGCCGAATTGCTGCGCGACGACCTGGAAGCCAAAGGCCCGGTTCGCGTCAGCGACGTGGAAGCTGCACAGAAAGAGATCCTCACCATTGCCCGTCGTATGGCGGAGGCCGGGGAGATCGTTCTCGGCGGCAAGGGTGGCGAGGAAATGATTTAAGAGTAGGTAGTCGATGTTCAGCTCCGATAAAGAAGCACCCAGCGAGCTCATTCGGGCCAAGGATCTGCGAGGGATCGATGTCTGGGCATTGCCCAGCTTCGACCCTCATGTGGAGCCTGAGCCTGAACCCGAGATTGAAGAGCCGGAACCTGCCGAAAGCGAAGAAGTCCCGCTGGAGGAAGTCCAGCCGCTGACGCTGGAAGAGCTGGAGAGCATCCGTCAGGACGCCTACAACGAAGGCTTTGCCATCGGCGAGAAAGAGGGCTTTCACAGCACCCAGTTGAAGGTGCGTCAGGAAGCCGAGGTGGCGCTGGCCGCCAAGCTGCAAAGCCTGGAAACCCTGATGAGTCATCTGTTCGAGCCGATTGCCGATCAGGACGCGCAGATTGAAAAGTCGGTGGTTCAGTTGGTCGAGCATCTGGCGCGGGAAGTGATACAGCGTGAGCTGAAGACCGACTCCAGCCAGATCGGCAAGGTCTTGCAAGACGCATTACGTCTGCTGCCCATGGGCGCCAACAACGTGCGGATTCTGGTCAACTCTCAGGATTTCGCTCAGGTCAAAGCCCTGCGTGAGCGCCATGAAGAAAACTGGCGCATCCTTGAAGACGACACGCTGCAACCGGGCGGTTGTCGGGTGGAGACCGAACACAGCCGTATCGACGCAACGGTCGAAACCCGCTTGAGCGTCGCCATCGCCAAGATGTTCGATCAGCTTCATGAGCAGGCGCTGCACCCGGCCATGCCGGACGTCAGCGTCGATCTGGAGGCGGCTATCAAGAGCGCTGAAGATGCGCTGAACAAGACCCCGGACGCCTCCGATGCGTCTTGAACGCACCAGCTTTGGCAAGCGCCTGAGCACCTATGCTGAAGCCATTCGTCTGCCGGTTCAGCCGGTGGTAGAAGGGCGTCTGCTGCGCATGGTTGGCCTGACCCTCGAAGCGGAAGGCTTGCGCGCGGCGATGGGCAGCCGCTGTGTGGTGATCAACGATGACAACCATCACCCAGTGGAAGTCGAGGCCGAAGTCATGGGCTTCGCCGGGGGCAAGGTCTTTCTGATGCCCGTGGGCAGCGTCGCCGGTATCGCGCCGGGCGCCCGGGTGGTGCCGCTGCCGGACACCGGTCGCCTGCCGATGGGCATGACCATGCTCGGTCGTGTGCTGGATGGCGCCGGTCGCCCGCTGGACGGCAAGGGCGGCATGAAGGCCGAAGACTGGGTGCCGCTGGATGGCCCGACCATCAACCCCCTCAAGCGCGATCCGATCAGCCAGCCACTGGACGTGGGCATTCGCTGCATCAACGGGTTGTTGACGGTTGGTCGCGGTCAGCGCCTGGGCCTGTTCGCAGGGACTGGTGTGGGTAAGTCCGTGCTACTGGGCATGATGACCCGCTTCACCGAGGCCGACATCATCGTGGTCGGGCTGATCGGCGAGCGGGGCCGTGAGGTGAAGGAATTCATCGAGCACATTCTCGGCGAAGAAGGCCTCAAGCGTTCGGTGGTGGTCGCGTCCCCGGCGGATGATGCGCCGCTGATGCGGCTGCGCGCAGCGATGTACTGCACGCGCATCGCTGAATATTTCCGCGACAAGGGCAAGAACGTCCTGTTGCTGATGGACTCGCTGACACGTTTCGCCCAGGCTCAGCGGGAAATCGCGCTGGCCATCGGCGAGCCGCCCGCGACCAAAGGTTATCCGCCTTCGGTGTTCGCCAAGTTGCCGAAGCTGGTCGAGCGTGCCGGTAATGCGGAAAAGGGCGGGGGTTCGATCACTGCGTTCTACACCGTGCTGTCCGAAGGCGACGACCAACAAGACCCGATTGCTGACTCGGCGCGGGGCGTGCTCGACGGGCACATCGTGCTGTCCCGACGTTTGGCTGAGGAAGGGCATTACCCGGCCATCGACATCGAAGCGTCCATCAGCCGGGTCATGCCGTCGGTGGTCGATCCGCAGCACATGGTGCAGGCGCAGTACTTCAAGCAGTTGTGGTCGCGTTACCAGCAGAGTCGCGATTTGATCAGCGTCGGCGCGTACGTCGCCGGTGGTGATCGCGAGACGGACCTGGCCATCAACCTGCAACCGCAGCTCGTTCAGTACCTGCGTCAAGGGTTGCACGACAACGAAAGCATGCAGAGCAGTGAGGAGCAGTTGGCGAAGATCTTCAATCCCCAGGGCGGAGGCTGATAGGCCATGGCGCAGACTCGCGCGGGCCGCCTGGCGCCGGTGGTGGAAATGGCCGAGAAGGCCGAAAAGGCCGCCGTCCAGCGTCTGGGGCATTTTCAGGGGCAGGTCCGGCTGGCGGAAGGCAAGCTCGCCGAGCTGGAAAAATTTCGTTCCGACTATCAACAGCAGTGGATCAACAAGGGCGCTCATGGGGTGTCCGGCCAGTGGCTCATGAACTATCAGCGCTTCCTCAATCAGCTCGAAACTGCCGTCAGTCAGCAACGGCAGAGCCTCAACTGGCACCAGAACAACCTCAACAAGGCGCGCGGCGAATGGCAGAAGGCCTACGCGCGGGTGGAAGGCTTGCGCAAACTGGTGCAGCGCTACATCGACGAAGCCCGGGCGCTGGAAGACAAGCGCGAGCAGAAGCTGCTGGATGAACTGTCCCAGCGCTTGCCGCGGCATGAGGCGTTCTAGTGGGTGATGTCGTGATCTTCAGTGAGAGCTCACTGGGCCGGTGAACGCGTTGGGTCAGTTGAGAACCTAGTCATCGACATACCGCTTTCGCCACCAGGTCGGCTCCCACAAAAGTCGCGTCGAATCCAAATCTTCAGCTCGACGCTGAATCTGTGGGAGCCGGCTTGCTGGCGAATGGGCCTGTCAGTCAGTTCATTTATCACTGATCAACCGCTTTGGCCGCCCAACCGGCTCCCAAAAGGCTCTGCGTTGTGCCTGACACCGACCGCTCACCGCAATCTCCATTTGCCGCGCCGCACAAGCAGTGCTAAAACTTCACCCGTCTGACGCTGTTTCATATAAGGGATTTGCCTATGTCAGTAACCTCCGAGCGTGCTCCCGACGGGCAGCAACTGACCATCAAGATCAAGGGACGTTTCGACTTTTCCACGCATCAGGATTTTCGCGGGGCCTACGAGAAAGAAACCCGCGCCGCCCGTTATGTGGTCGACCTGAAAGACACCAATTACCTCGACAGTTCGGCGTTGGGCATGCTCCTGTTGCTGCGTGATCATGCCGGCGGTGACCGCGCCGACGTGCGGTTGGAAAACTGCAGCGCTGACGTGGTCAAGATTCTTGCCATTTCCAACTTCGCCAAACTCTTCCATATCGGCTGATGGTGGAATCTGCGCCGCCTGAGCGATTGAAGATCCTCATCGCCGACGACAATGCCAGTGACCGCATGTTGCTGTCGGCGATCATCAGTCGCCAGGGCCATGAAGTGCTGAATGCCTGCGACGGTGCCGAGGCCGTTGCGGTGTTCGAGCGCAGCCGCCCGCAATTGATCCTGCTCGACGCCCTGATGCCGGTGATGGACGGATTTGAGGCCGCACGGCAAATCAAGGAGTTGGCGGGGGAGTCGCTGGTCCCGATCATTTTCCTGACATCGCTGACCGAAGGCGAGGCGCTGGCCCGTTGTCTGGACGCCGGGGGCGATGATTTCGTGGCCAAGCCTTACAACCAGGTGGTGCTGGCGGCCAAGATCAACGCCATGAACCGCCTGCGGCTGTTGCAGGAAACCGTTCTGCAGCAACGCGACCTGATTGCCCGGCACCACAAATACCTGCTCAACGAACAGCGCGTGGCCAAGGCAGTGTTCGATCAGATCGCCCACTCCGGTTGCTTGAGCGCTCCCAATATTCGCTACTTGCAATCCCCTTATGCGCTGTTCAACGGCGACCTGCTGCTGGCGGCCTGGGCGCCGTCCGGCAACATGCACCTGCTGCTGGGCGACTTCACCGGCCATGGCCTTCCGGCGGCGGTGGGCGCCATGCCATTGGCGGAAGTCTTCTACGGCATGACCGCCAAGGGCTATGGGCTGCCAGAAACCCTGCGCGAGATGAACGCCAAGCTCAAACGCATTCTGCCGGTGGACATGTTCTGCTGCGCCGCGCTGATCTGCGTGAACTTCAAGCAGCAGCAGGTCGAGGTCTGGAACGGCGGTTTGCCCGACGGTTATCTGCTGCATGCCGATGGTCGCCCGCACACGCCGCTGGTGTCCTCTCACTTGCCGTTGGGCGTGCTGAGCGCCAGCAGTTTTGACGACAACACGCAGGTCTATCCCTTCGCAGCCGGTGATCGGGTGTTCCTGCTCTCCGATGGGGTGGTGGACAGCACCGACGAGAGCGGCGAGATGTTCGGCGCGCGGCGTTTACAGAACGTGTTCGTCTCCAATCGCAACCCCGACCTGCTGATGGAAGAGGTGCAGTGGGCGCTGGCGCGCTTTCGCGGGCAAGTGCGCGATGACGTGAGCATGGTCGAAGTGGGCTTCACGGAGCCGGAATCTCTTGGCCCGCCATCGGTCATTTACAGTGACAGTGGCGATTCCAGCCCGCTGGACTGGTCGGCGAGTTTTGAATTCCGGGCATCGACCCTCAAACGTTTCAACCCTTTGCCCTACCTGTTGCAGTTGTTGCAGGAAGTGCACGGCCTGCGTCAGCAAAGCGGCGAGCTGTACACCGTGATGGCTGAGCTGTACAGCAATGCGCTGGAGCATGGTGTGCTGGGGCTGGATTCGGCGCTCAAGCAGGACGCGGCGGGTTTTGCTCTGTACTACCAGCAGCGCGGCGAGCGGCTGGATAACCTGGAAGACGGTTTCATCCGGTTTAACTTCCAGATAATCCCGGTGGCGCAGGGTGGCGGTCGGCTGATCGTTCAGGTGCACGACAGTGGCAACGGATTCAATGTCGAGCAGGTGCTGGCCCTGCCGCCTGCGGTCAATCAGCTGTCCGGGCGTGGGTTGAGTCTGGTCAGGGAGCTTAGCGACCGCTGTCAGTGGTCGACGGATGGTCGGACGGCCTCTGTGGAGTTCGTCTGGGAGGGTCTGGCATAATCCCGCGATTCTTGATCAAGGAGCGAACAAGTCTTGGAAAATCATGTGGATCTGGCCGTTCTCGGCACATTGCGTGATGTCATGGAGGGTGAGTACCCGGCGCTGCTGGAGGTGTTCATCAAGGATTCCGAAAAGCGCGTCAGGGATCTGAACCAACTGATCCTGGCACCAGGCTTCTCGACAGCATCGGCCAGCCAGATGGAGCAGGTCGGCATGATGGCCCACAGCTTCAAAGGCAGTTGCAGCAACATGGGTGCCGTCGATCTGGCGCAGTTGTGCCGTCAGCTTGAAGACCTTTCCCATGGGCCTGTCACTGCTACTGATGCCCAAGTCAAGCAATTGATCAAAGCCATCGAGGTTGAGCACCGGGTGGTGCGCGATTTTTTCGATGTCGAATTGCAGACCAGCCTCATCGGTCGATGAGCGCCGATCGCCAGATTTTCAGAAGCTGGCCCGCCATTTGCTAGACATCTGTGCAATCGTGCTCTTGCGGAGATCAACATGGCCCTCGCCAACAACCCTTTATTGACGGCTCTGACCGCTGCCAAAGCCCAGAAAGCCAGCGCCGCCACGTCGGCAAAGGCGCCAGACCCCGTCAAGGACAACACTTCCAGCTTTTCGAGCGTGTTTGCCAAACAGGCCGGCCCCAAGCCGTCCAGTGTCGATGACAGCCCGGCCAAACCGTCCAGCGCCAAGAGTCCGGCAGCAGACCGCAAGGACAGCGCCAGCCACTCATCTGCCGCTTCCGACAAGACCGTTGCCGGTAACGGCAATGGCTTGCCTGCCAAGACGGTGAACAGCAAAACCGACAACCGCGCCGACAACGACAGCGACGACGATTCCGACGACGACACCTCAGACGCGTCGAACGCTTCCACCGATTCGACGGTTGTCGACGCCACTGTCACGGACTCGGTGTTGGACCCGACGTTGGCGGTCATGCCGCCGGTCACTGAACCTGTGCAGCCAGTGGTCGATCCGCAGCCTGTGGTGGATCCGGCGGCGCTGCTGGCCAGTACCGCGCAAGTGATTCCACCGCCGACCGTTCAAGCGCCGACCGCGGCGACTGCCACCGATGCTTCCGATGACACTTTCGATCCGTCGGCCGATCCACTGGAAGGGTTGACGGCGGTTCAGGTCGCGCTGGAGAACAAGACCCAGCAGACCGCGCAGAACTCCGCACACCTGACCGACGCCAGCAAGACCACCGGCAAGCAGGATCCGAATGCCGATCCGGCGCAGATGCTGGCCGGTAATCTGGCGGCCTTGGGCGATCAGTCTGTCGACAAGAACGCCACCGAGAGTGGCGGTGACAAGGCGTTCGGCAGTCTGCTGGCCGACGGCCTGAAAGACGTCAAAGGGGCGAGCAGCGATACGCGCGTCGACAACTTCGCTGATCGTCTGGCGGCATTGTCTCAGGCGGCCCAGGTCAAGCCGGGTTCTGCGACGCCATCGCCATTGCTCAATCAGCCGTTGGCGATGAATCAGAGTGGCTGGACCGAAGGCGTGGTCAACCGCGTGATGTACCTGTCCAGTCAAAACTTGAAACAGGCGGATATTCAACTGGAACCGGCTGAACTCGGCCGTCTGGACATTCGCGTCAATATGGCGGCAGACCAGCAGACGCAGGTCACCTTCATGAGCGCCCACGTGGGTGTGCGTGATGCGCTGGAAAGCCAGATGACCCGTCTGCGCGACTCCTTTGCCCAGCAGGGCATGGGGCAGGTGGACGTGAACGTGTCCGATCAGTCGCGCAACATGCAGCAACAGGCGCAACAGCAGTCCGGCGGCAACGCCCAGCGCGGTAACGGCGCCAGCGGTTCGGGCAATGCCAGCGGCAGCGACCTGATCGCCGACGGCGCCCCGATCGATGCTGCCAGTGCCGTGGCCAGCGCACCGCTGACCGTCGTGGGTTCCAGCGCGGTCGATTACTACGCTTGATTCATCGCGTGGCGGATCGATCTGCCACGCCGCAACACCTGTGGGAGCGAATGAATTCGCTCCCACAGTCTCTCTCCCACCTTCTGTTTTCAACTCTGGCACACACCTTGCTCTCCCTCTGTCACGCAACACCGAACCCTTTGGATAGTGACGGATTATTGGCATGGCGAAGAGCGACGACGCAGCAGTTAAAGACCCGGCGAAGAAAGGCAAACTGAAGATCATCATCCTGGTGGTGGTTGGTCTGTTGCTGGCCATCGGTCTGTCGGTCGGTGCGACCTGGTTCATCATGCACAAGGCCGAAAGCAAGCCGGATCCGGCTGTGGCGGCTGCGGAAGCTGCGAACGTCAAGAAAGAGGCGATCTTCGAGCCACTGACTCCGCCGTTCGTGGTCAATTACAACGTCAACGGCCGTCAGCGCTACATGCAGGTCAGCATTACCCTGCTGGCCCGCGATCACGCTGATCTGGAAGCGCTGAAAGTGCACATGCCGGTCATTCGCAACAACCTGGTGATGATGTTCTCCGGTCAGCCATTCGACACCATCGCAACGCCGGTCGGCATGGAAATGCTGCGCCAGAAGGCCGCTGCGGTGGTGCAGGAAGTTGGCCAGAAAGAGTTGAACAAAAGCGTCATCGAACAGGTTCTTTTCACTAACTACGTACTGCAGTAGGACCACGACATGGCCGTGCAAGACCTGCTGTCCCAGGATGAAATCGACGCGCTGCTGCATGGCGTGGACGATGGTCTGGTACAGACCGAAAGCGTTATCGAACCGGGCAGCGTCAAAAGTTATGACCTGACCAGTCAGGACCGCATCGTCCGTGGACGCATGCCGACACTGGAGATGATCAACGAGCGTTTCGCCCGTTACACCCGCATCAGCATGTTCAACCTGCTGCGCCGTTCGGCGGACGTGGCGGTGGGCGGCGTGCAGGTGATGAAGTTTGGCGAGTACGTGCATTCGCTGTACGTGCCTACCAGCCTGAACCTGGTCAAGATCAAGCCGTTGCGCGGCACTGCGCTGTTCATCCTGGACGCCAAACTGGTGTTCAAGCTGGTGGACAACTTCTTCGGCGGCGATGGCCGTCACGCCAAAATCGAAGGCCGGGAATTCACCCCGACCGAACTGCGCGTGGTGCGGATCGTGCTGGATCAGGCGTTCATCGACCTGAAGGAAGCCTGGCAGGCGATCATGGAAGTCAATTTCGAGTACATCAACTCGGAAGTGAACCCGGCCATGGCCAACATCGTCGGCCCCAGTGAGGCCATTGTCGTTTCGACGTTCCACATCGAACTCGACGGCGGTGGCGGCGACCTGCACGTGACCATGCCGTATTCGATGATCGAGCCGGTGCGTGAAATGCTCGACGCCGGTTTCCAGTCCGATCTGGACGATCAGGACGAACGCTGGGTCAATGCGCTCAAGCAGGACGTGATGGACGTGCAGGTGCCGCTCAGCGCCACCGTGGCCCGTCGTCAGCTCAAATTGCGGGACATCCTGCACATGCAGCCGGGTGACGTGATTCCGGTGGAGCTGAACGATCACTTGATCATGCGCGCCAACGGCGTGCCGTCGTTCAAAGTCAAGCTCGGTTCGCACAAGGGCAACCTGGCCCTGCAAGTGGTCGAGCCGGTCGAACGCCGCTGACGGGTGCTGTCAGTTTCAGAATGCGCTGTGTAAACGAATTGCTGTGTCAACGAATATTGCTCGCCGAGGACAACCATGGCTGATGAAAACGAAATGAACTCCACAGACGACCAGGCACTGGCCGACGAGTGGGCTGCGGCCCTGGGTGAAGCGGGTGAGGGTGGTCAGGCGGACATCGACGCGCTGCTGGCGGCCGATGCCGGTCAGTCCTCGGGCAACCGCATGGCGATGGAAGAGTTCGGTAGTGTGCCGAAGCAGACCGGCCCGGTGTCGCTGGACGGCCCCAATCTGGATGTGATTCTCGACATTCCGGTGTCCATTTCCATGGAAGTGGGCAGCACCGACATCAACATCCGCAACCTGCTGCAACTGAACCAGGGCTCGGTGATCGAGCTGGACCGTCTGGCGGGTGAGCCACTGGACGTGCTGGTCAACGGCACGCTGATCGCTCACGGTGAAGTGGTGGTGGTGAACGAGAAGTTCGGCATCCGTTTGACCGACGTGATCAGCCCGAGCGAACGTATCAAGAAGCTGCGTTAAGTGAGCGCTTTTCTCGTGAAGCGGCTCAAGGGCCTGCTGGCAGCGCCTGTCGTGTTGATGTCCTGGGCGGTGTTGGCGGCCGATGCCGTGGCACCCGCCGCGTCGGCTTCCGGCACTGCGGCGTCGAACACGGCGCCTGCGGTCGTGCCACCGGTCAGCGCGTTGAGCAGCGGCATTGGCAGCCAGTTGATGCAACTGGTGCTGGGCCTGGGCTTGGTGGTGGCGCTGATCTTTGGTCTGGCGTGGCTCCTGCGTCGGGTTCAGAGCACCGGCCCTGCGGGCAATCAGGTCATCGAACTGGTCGGCTCCCGCGCTTTGGGGCCGCGCGATCGACTGGTGCTGGTTCAGGTCGGTAACGAGCAGGTCTTGTTGGGGGTGTCGCCTGGCAGCATCACCGCATTGCATGTGATGAACGAGCCCGTCGAGGTGCCTGCCACTCAGCACGCCACGCCAGAGTTCGCCAAGCGCCTGATGGAAGTGCTGGGCAAACAGGGTCAGAAGGATAAGAACTGATGCGCATTGTTTTGACGCTGCTGTTGCTGCTGGCAGCGCCGCTGGCGCTCGCCGCCGACCCGTTGTCGATTCCGGCGATCACGCTGGGCACGGGTGCCAACGGCCAGCAAGAGTATTCGGTCAGCCTGCAAATCCTGCTGATCATGACGGCGCTGAGCTTCATTCCGGCGTTCGTCATGCTGATGACCAGCTTCACGCGGATCATCATCGTGTTCTCGATCCTGCGCCAAGCGCTGGGGCTGCAACAGACGCCGTCGAACCAGATCCTCACCGGCATGGCGCTGTTTCTGACGCTGTTCATCATGGCCCCTGTGTTCGACCGTGTGAACACCGACGCGCTGCAGCCTTATCTGGCCGAGAAGATGACCGCGCAGGACGCGGTGGCCAAGGCTGAAGTGCCGATCAAGGACTTCATGCTGGCGCAAACCCGCTCCAGCGATCTGGACCTGTTCATGCGCCTGTCCAAGCGCACCGACATTCCGACCCCGGATGCCGCGCCGCTGACCATCATCGTGCCCGCGTTCGTGACCTCGGAATTGAAGACCGCGTTTCAGATCGGTTTCATGATTTTCATCCCGTTTCTGATCATCGACCTGGTGGTCGCCAGCGTGCTGATGGCCATGGGTATGATGATGCTGTCGCCGCTGATCATTTCGCTGCCGTTCAAGATCATGTTGTTCGTGCTGGTGGACGGTTGGGCGCTGATCATCGGTACGCTGGCTGGCAGCTTTGGTGGCGTATGAATCTGTTTGACGAGGAGTGCGCGGCATGACCCCGGAAGTTGCTGTAGACCTGTTTCGTGAAGCCCTGTGGCTGACCACCACCATGGTGGCGATTCTGGTGGTGCCGAGCCTGATCGTCGGCCTGCTGGTGTCGATGTTTCAGGCCGCCACCCAGATCAACGAACAGACTTTGAGCTTCCTGCCTCGCCTGCTGGTGATGCTGGTGACCCTGATCGCCGTTGGCCCGTGGCTGGTGCGCACGTTCATGGATTACATCATCACGCTGTACACCAGCATTCCCCAAGTCATCGGCTGAGTCGGCAATGGAACCTGTTCTGGCGCTGACCGACACGCAGATCAGCACCTGGGTGGCGGCGTTCATGCTGCCGCTGTTTCGTATCGCCGCCGTGCTGATGACCATGCCGGTGTTCGGCACCACGCTGGTGTCGAGCCGGGTGCGTCTCTATCTGGCGCTGGCGATCACCGTGGTCGTCGCGCCGAGTCTGCCGCCGATGCCGGAAGTGCATGCGCTGGACCTCAGCGCGCTGCTGCTGATTGCCCAGCAGATCGTTATTGGCGCTGCGCTGGGCCTGTCGTTGCAACTGTTCTTTCAGGCGTTCGTGATCGCCGGGCAAATCGTTGCGATCCAGATGGGCATGGGCTTCGCGTCCATGGTCGACCCGGTCAACGGCGTCTCGGTGGCGGTGATCGGCCAGTTCTTCACCATGCTGGTCACGCTGCTGTTTCTTGCCATGAATGGCCACCTGGTGGTGTTTGAAGTGCTGATCGAAAGCTTCACCACCTTGCCCGTGGGGCAGGGGCTGATGACGGCCAATTTCTGGGAGCTGGTGCTGCGTCTGGGCTGGGTGTTGGGCGCTGCGCTGATTCTGGTGCTGCCCGCGATCACAGCCTTGTTGGTAGTCAACATCGCGATGGGCGTAATGACCCGTGCGGCGCCGCAACTGAACATCTTCTCGATCGGTTTTCCGCTGACACTGGTGCTGGGCATGGGGATTTTGTGGATCTCCCTCGGCGACATTCTCAATCAGTACCAACCGCTGGCGGTGGACGCCTTGCAGTTGCTCAAAGACATGGTCAAGGCGCGCTGACATGGCTGAAAGCGAGAGCGGTCAGGACAAGACAGAAGACCCCACGGACAAACGAAAACGTGAGGCCAGAGAAAAGGGCGAGATCGCCCGCTCCAAAGAACTCAATACCGTCATCGTCATGATCGTCGGCGCCGCCGGTTTGCTGGCGTTCGGCGGGTCCATGGCCGAAATGATGATGCAGTTGATGCGGGACAATTTCGTCATTTCCCGCGACGCGCTGATGGAAGAGCGCAGCATGAGCCTGATGCTGATGGCGTCAGGCAAAGTCGCCTTGATGTCCGTCACGCCGTTGTTGGTCGCGCTGACCATCGCAGCACTGATCGGGCCGATTTCGCTGGGTGGCTGGTTGTTCGCGGCAGGGTCGATGGCGCCCAAATTCAGTCGCTTGAACCCGCTGGCCGGGCTCAAGCGCATGGTGTCGCCCAAATCGCTGATCGAGCTGCTCAAGTCCCTCGCCAAATTTTTCATCATCTTGATCGTGGCGATCATGGTGCTGGCCAAGGACAAGAACGACCTGTTGGCCATTGCCCATGAACCGATGGAAATGGCCATGGCCCACAGCCTGCAACTGGTGGGCTGGAGCACGCTGTGGATGGCCTGCGGACTGTTGATCATCGCGGCCGTGGACGTGCCGGTGCAGTTGTGGGATGCGCACAAAAAGCTGCTGATGACTAAGCAGGAAGTGCGCGACGAGCACAAGGACAACGAAGGGCGACCCGAGGTCAAACAGCGGATTCGCCAGTTGCAGCGTGAGATGTCGCAGCGGCGGATGATGGCGGCGGTGCCCCAGGCAGACGTGGTCATCACCAACCCGACCCACTACGCCGTGGCGCTCAAGTACGACCCGGACAAGGGCGGTGCGCCGGTGTTGCTGGCCAAGGGGACGGACTTCATTGCGCTGAAGATTCGCGAGATTGCCGCCGAGCACGAAATCCAGTTGCTGGAGTCCCCGGCGCTGGCGCGTTCGATCTATTACAGCACTGAGCTGGAAAACGAGATTCCTGCCGGGTTGTATCTGGCGGTGGCGCAGGTCTTGGCGTATGTCTATCAGATTCGTCAGTTCCGGGCCGGGAAGGGCAAACGGCCTGATCCGTTGAAAGACAATCTACCGATTCCGCCGGATTTGCGGCGGGATAATTAGTAGGGCCTGGCATCAGAGAAAGAATCTAACGTCAAATTATGTCGACCACACCACATTCCCCAATAATGGCACTCTGATATATTCAATCCAATCCAAGAGTTGGACAGGTTTTTGCAATACCTGCGTTACAACGCCTCTGGCGTCAAAAGTTTGATTTAACGCGCAGGTACAGAATCGGTGGATCGTTCTCAATTAATCACTAACGCACGCTCCGGGCTGGTCGGTCTGGGTCGTGGTCAGTTGGGCGTGCCGCTGTTGTTGCTGGTCATGCTGGCAATGATGATGTTGCCGATGCCGCCGTTTCTGCTGGACGTGTTTTTCACCTTCAACATCGCGCTGTCCATCGTCGTGTTGCTGGTCTGCGTGTACGCCCTACGGCCTTTGGATTTCTCGGTCTTTCCGACCATTCTGCTGATCGCGACCTTGCTGCGCCTGGCGCTGAACGTCGCATCGACCCGCGTCGTCATGCTCCACGGTCAGGACGGCCACGCCGCTGCCGGTAAGGTGATTCAGGCCTTCGGTGAAGTGGTGATCGGCGGTAACTACGTCGTCGGTATCGTGGTGTTCGCGATCCTGATGATCATCAACTTCGTGGTCGTGACCAAAGGTGCCGGTCGTATTTCCGAGGTGAGCGCGCGCTTCACCCTCGACGCCATGCCCGGTAAACAGATGGCCATCGACGCCGACCTCAACGCCGGTCTCATCGATCAGGCCGAAGCCAAGCGTCGCCGTCTTGAAGTCGCCCAGGAAGCCGAGTTCTACGGCTCCATGGACGGTGCCAGTAAGTTCGTGCGCGGCGACGCCATCGCCGGTCTGCTGATTCTGTTCATCAACCTCATCGGCGGCATGCTGGTGGGTATCCTGCAACACAACATGACCTTCTCCGACGCAGGCAAGGTTTACGCCCTGCTGACCATCGGTGACGGTTTGGTGGCGCAACTGCCTTCGCTGCTGCTGTCCACTGCCGCCGCGATCATGGTGACCCGTGCATCGGGTTCCGAAGAAATGGGCAAGCTGGTCAGCCGCCAGATGTTCACCTCGCACAAGGCGCTGGCGGTGTCGGCGGCGATCATGGTGATCATGGGCCTGGTGCCGGGCATGCCGCACTTCTCGTTCATCAGTCTGGGCCTGTTGGCAGCAGGGGGGGCTTACCTGCTGTGGAAAAAACAGAACCAGGCCAAGCTGGCCGCGATTCAAGAGGTCAAGCGTCAACAGGACCTGTTGCCATCGCCAACCCGTGCCCAGGAGTCGAAAGAGCTGGGCTGGGACGATGTGACCCCGATCGACATGATCGGCCTGGAAGTGGGTTATCGCTTGATCCCGCTGGTAGACCGCAATCAGGGTGGGCAACTGCTGGCGCGGATCAAGGGCGTGCGCAAGAAGTTGTCGCAAGAGTTGGGCTTCCTGATGCCAACCGTACACATTCGCGACAACCTGGACCTGGCCCCGAGCGCGTATCGTTTGACGCTGATGGGCGTGACCTTGGCCGAAGCCGAGATCTACCCCGACCGCGAGCTGGCGATCAACCCCGGTCAGGTGTTCGGCAGCCTCAACGGCATCACTGCCAAAGACCCGGCGTTCGGGCTGGAAGCAGTCTGGATCGAAATCAGCCAGCGCGCCCAAGCCCAGTCCCTCGGTTACACCGTGGTCGATGCCAGCACTGTCGTCGCGACCCACTTGAACCAGATTCTGTACAAGCACTCTCATGAGCTGATCGGTCATGAGGAAGTGCAGCAACTGATGACGCTGCTGGCCAAGAGTTCGCCGAAACTGGCTGAAGAGCTGGTGCCGGGCGTGCTGTCGTTATCGGCGCTGCTCAAGGTGTTGCAGGCGCTGTTGGCCGAGCAGGTGCCGGTGCGCGATATTCGCAGCATTGCCGAAGCCATCGCCAACAATGCCGCCCGGAGTCAAGATACCGCCGCATTGGTGGCCGCCGTACGGGTCGGCCTGTCCCGCGCCATCGTGCAAAGCATTGTGGGCATTGAGCCGGAGCTGCCTGTTATCACCCTTGAGCCAAGGTTGGAACAGATATTGCTCAATAGTCTGCAGAAGGCAGGTCAGGGTCAGGAAGAAGGCGTTCTGCTCGAACCGAGTATGGCTGAGAAGCTTCAGCGCTCGTTGATCGAAGCGGCGCAGCGTCAGGAGATGCAGGGTCAGCCGGTCATTTTGTTGGTTGCAGGTCCGGTTCGCGCCATGTTGTCCCGCTTTGGGCGCCTGGCGGTTCCGAACATGCATGTTTTGGCTTATCAGGAAATTCCTGACAATAAGCAAGTCACCATCGTAGCGACTGTCGGGCCGAACGGCTGAGGTAGTGAGTCATGCAAGTTAAGCGTTTTTTCGCCGCCGATATGCGACAAGCCATGAAACTGGTTCGTGATGAGCTGGGCGCTGAAGCCGCCATCATCGGCAACCGGCGGATCGCCGGTGGTGTGGAACTGACAGCCGCGCTGGATTACAAACTGTCGGCGCTGGCGCCGCGTGTGCCGAATATCGAGCTGGAAGACGAGCTGCGCAAGACTCAGTCGCGCATCGTCACCGCACAGGCCGAGCTGACCAGCCGTAGCGAGCTGGACACGGTCGCCAACCGGCAGTTGTTTGCCGGTCTTGCGATGGACGACAGCAAGCAGATCGAACCGACGCTGGATGAACCGTTCCGCCCCTCGATCCACGCCGCTATTGCCGCCGACCGTGCCGAGCGCGCTGAGCGTCAATCCGCCGCCGAACCGGGGATTAGCCAACGCGCTTACGAGTCGATGCGTTCGGAGTTGAATGGCCTGCGCGAACTGCTGGAAGTCCAGCTCGGTTCGCTGGCCTGGAACCAGTTGCAAGGCAGCCGTCCGCAGCAGGCCAACCTGTGGCGTCGTTTGCAGCGTGTGGGCCTGTCTGGCCCTCTGTCCCGTGACCTGCTGAATATGGTCCCGGATGTCGATGATCAGCCTCATGCCTGGCGCATGTTGCTGGCTCATCTGGCGCGCATGATCGTCACACCGGACGTCGAGCCGCTGGAAGAGGGTGGGGTGATTGCCATGGTCGGTCCGGCCGGTATGGGCAAGACCACTACATTGGCCAAACTCGCAGCCCGTTATGTGTTGAAATACGGCGCGCAAAATATCGCGCTGGTGAGCATGGACAGCTTCCGCATCGGGGCTCAGGAGCAGCTCAAGACGCTGGGCCGGATTCTCAATGTGCCGGTGACCCACGTCGACCCGGGCCAGTCTCTGGCGCAGGCGCTGGAGCCTCTGTTGCGCAAGCGCGTGGTGCTGATCGACACCGCTGGCCTGCAAGCCAGCGACCCGGCATTGCGCCTGCAACTGGAGAGCCTGGCCGGTCGCGGCATCAAGGCGCGCAACTACCTGGTACTGGCCACCACCAGCCAGAAGCAAGTGCTGACCGCGGCCTATCACAGTTACAAGCGTTGCGGTCTGGCCGGGTGCATCCTGACCAAACTCGACGAAACCGCAAGCCTTGGCGAAGTGCTGAGCCTGGCGGTGACACACGAATTGCCCGTGGCCTATCTGACCGATGGCCCACGGATACCGGATGATCTGCATCTGCCCCGTCGGCACCAGTTGGTAAGCCGTGCCGTCAGTGTGCAGATGCAGGAGGAGCCGAGCGAGGAAGCAATGGCGGATATGTTTGCGGATCTTTATCACAGCACCGGCAAGCGCGCGGGCTAGGTAAGGAAAATGACAATGGAAAATACCTGCATCGTTGGTCTGCCAGGCATTGTTCACTCAGTGAACGTGCAGCCCGAAATGTGGCTTGGGTCTAAGCAAGACAAGGTAAAGAATTAACTATGGGCAGCATGCATCCCGTTCAGGTTATCGCGGTGACCGGTGGCAAAGGTGGCGTAGGCAAGACCAATGTGTCAGTGAACCTCTCGCTGGCCCTGGCCGAGCTGGGACGCCGCGTTATGTTGCTGGACGCCGATCTGGGTCTGGCCAACGTCGACGTCTTGTTGGGGCTGACCCCCAAACGCACCCTGGCTGACGTTATCGAAGGCCGTTGCGAGCTGCGCGATGTCCTGTTGCAAGGCCCGGGCGGTGTGCGCATCGTACCGGCGGCCTCCGGCACCCAGACCATGGTTCAACTGAGCCCGGCACAACACGCCGGTCTGATTCAGGCCTTCAGCGAAATCGGCGACAACCTAGACGTGCTGGTGATCGACACCGCTGCCGGGATTGGTGAGTCGGTGGTGAGTTTCGTGCGCGCGGCACAGGAAGTGCTGCTGGTGGTGTGCGATGAACCGACCTCGATCACTGACGCCTACGCGCTGATCAAACTGCTCAACCGCGATTACGGCATGAACCGCTTCCGTGTGCTGGCCAACATGGCCCAAAGCCCGCAGGAAGGGCGCAACCTGTTCGCCAAACTGACCAAGGTCACCGACCGTTTCCTCGACGTGGCCCTGCAATACGTGGGTGCTGTGCCGTACGACGAGTGCGTGCGCAAGGCCGTGCAGAAGCAGCGTGCGGTCTACGAAGCGTTTCCACGTTCCAAATGTGCGCTGGCGTTCAAGGCCATCGCGCAAAAGGTCGACACCTGGCCACTGCCGGCGAACCCGCGTGGCCACCTTGAATTTTTCGTTGAGCGCCTGGTTCATCAGACCAGTGCAGGGCCTGTGTCATGACTGCAAGTGGCTATCGCATGTACAGCAAATCATCCAAGGATTCCCAGTACGAGCTGATTGAGCGTTATGCCCCGCTGGTCAAACGCATCGCCTACCATCTGCTGGCGCGTCTGCCGGCCAGTGTTCAGGTCGAGGACTTGATTCAGGCGGGCATGATTGGGTTGCTCGAAGTGTCGACCAAGTACGACTCCACCAAGGGTGCGAGTTTCGAGACCTACGCGGGTATTCGTATCCGTGGCGCGATGCTCGATGAAGTGCGCAAGGGGGACTGGGCGCCACGTTCGGTTCACCGCAACACGCGCATGGTCAGCGACGCCATTCGTGCGATTGAAGCAAAAACCGGCCGCGACGCTAAAGATCACGAGGTTGCTGCCGAACTTCAATTGAGTCTCGATGATTATTACGGGATTTTGAACGATACCTTGGGCAGCCGCCTGTTCAGTTTCGACGACCTCTTGCAGGACGGCGAGCATGAAGGGTTGCACGAGGATGGCGCGAGCCAGTCGCTGGAACCGTCGCGGGACCTGGAAGACGAGCGCTTCCAGAGCGCACTGGCCGATGCCATTGCCAACCTGCCCGAGCGTGAACGCCTGGTGCTGGCGCTGTACTACGACGAAGAGCTGAACCTCAAGGAAATCGGTGAGGTCCTGGGGGTCAGCGAATCCCGTGTCAGCCAGTTGCACAGCCAGTGCGCCGCGCGTCTGCGTGGACGGCTGGGAGAATGGCGCGCGCGCTGATAGATTGCGCAGCCTCGTGATAGAGGCTGCGGGTTGCTTGTAAGACCGGCTGTGCAAGATGTGATGTGATGTGGGAAGCAAAAGAGACAAGGCAGGAGCCGGTCGGATCAGGTCTTCAGGACGCTTTTCCGCTGCGCTCGTACCTTTCGATTCCAAAGCCCTCTCGTTTTCGTGTCACCGGTCAAGTTGCTGCACCGGTATTGATTGAACGCGCGTCCGGGAGCTGGGCGCGTTAAAGACTGCTTGGAGGTCGAATTGGACAAGAACATGAAAATCCTCATCGTTGATGACTTCTCAACGATGCGGCGGATCATAAAAAACCTGTTGCGTGACCTTGGGTTCACCAACACGGCCGAAGCAGATGACGGCACTACCGCGTTGCCAATGTTGCAGAGCGGTGCTTTCGATTTCCTGGTGACCGACTGGAACATGCCTGGCATGTCCGGCATCGACCTGCTGCGTCAGGTGCGAGCCGACGAGCGCCTGCGTCACCTTCCAGTGTTGATGGTCACGGCAGAAGCCAAGCGCGAGCAGATCATCGAGGCCGCACAGGCCGGTGTGAATGGCTATGTCGTGAAGCCGTTCACCGCTCAGGTACTCAAAGAAAAGATCGAGAAGATATTCGAGCGCGTCAATAGCTGATGTTCGCTGCGAGGGCGCTATGGATCCTAAAGATTCATCAATGGGTGACTTCGAGTCGACCCTGAAGAAACATGCACAGGAGCTGGTGACCAGCCTTGAAAAAGGCCAGTTCGGCGAAGCCGTGCAACTCATCCACGAGCTGAACCAGACCCGTGATCGCGGCTTGTATCAGGAAGTCGGCAAGCTGACGCGCGAGTTGCACAGTGCCATCGTCAATTTCCAGATTGACCCGCACATGCCGCAAGCCGAAGAGGTGTCCCAGATCACGGATGCCACCGAGCGCTTGTCGTATGTTGTCAGGCTCACGGAAGGTGCGGCCAACAAAACCATGGACCTGGTGGAACAGAGCACGCCCTTGATGAATGGCCTGAGCGCCGATGCCAAGGCCTTGAGCGCAGACTGGGGACGCTTCATGCGTCGCGAGATTGGCGCCGAAGAGTTTCGTGATCTGGCCCGCCGCGTCGAGGGCTTTCTGAGCCGTAGCGAGAAGGAGACCCACGAGGTCGCCAGCCACCTGAACGACATCCTGCTGGCTCAGGATTATCAGGACCTCACCGGACAGGTGATCAAGCGTGTGACCAAGATGGTCACCGAGGTGGAGAGCAATTTGCTCAAGCTGGTGTTGATGGCCAGCCAGGTCGATCGTTTTGCCGGTATCCAGCACGATCAGGAAGCGTTCCGGCAGCAAAAAGAACAGGAAAAACTTCATTCCAAGGGTGAAGGTCCGCAGATTCATGCCGATAAACGTGAAGACGTCGTATCCGGTCAGGATGATGTAGACGATCTGCTATCCAGCCTCGGGTTCTGAAGTTCCAGCGCTCAGGTTCTATGTGAAAGTGGCCGCAGGTGTGGCGCGTGAAGGCTTCGACGAAGGCCACCCGCGCAGACCCAAGGTGCGGCCCCTGGATCGGTTGACGGTTAATTTTAGGAGCACCCCCAATGAGCTTCGGCGCCGATGAAGAAATCCTTCAGGATTTTCTGGTAGAGGCCGGCGAGATTCTGGAGCAGTTGTCCGAGCAGTTGGTCGAGCTGGAAAGCCGGCCGGATGATGCGGATCTGCTCAATGCAATTTTTCGCGGTTTTCACACTGTAAAAGGGGGCGCCGGCTTCCTCCAGCTCAACGAGTTGGTTGAATGCTGTCACATCGCCGAGAACGTGTTCGACATCCTGCGCAAAGGTGAGCGTCGGGTCGATGCGGAACTCATGGACGTGGTGCTCGAAGCCCTGGACACCGTCAACAGCATGTTCGGTCAGGTGCGTGAGCGCTCGGACATTACGCCTGCCACGCCTGAATTGCTTGCCGCGCTGTCGCGTCTGGCCGAGCCTGCGTCGGCGGACGAAGTCGCCGCAGCACCCGCGCCTGCACCGGTCGTCGAAGCAGTGGCGGAGCCAGCCTCCGACGACATCACCGATCAGGAATTCGAACAGCTGCTGGACTCGCTCAATGCGGTCAAGGCCGAAGCGGCCGGTGCCGCCGTGTCTGCGCCTGTGGCGCCGGTTTCGGCCCCTGCGGCGGCGGATGAAGCGGCCAGTGATGAAATCACCGACGCCGAATTCGAATCCTTGCTCGACCAGTTGCATGGCAAAGGCCAGTTCGCGGTCGACGCTGTGGTTCCGCCTGCGGCGTCCGCTGCGGCGAGTGAGCCGGCCAGCGACGAAATCACCGACGACGAGTTCGAAGCACTGCTCGATCAGTTGCATGGCAAGGGGACGTTCTCCGCCGACGCCACCGGGGGTGCGGCTGCGCCTGCTGCGACCGAGGCCGCTGCGCCAGCGTCGGCAGATACGCCGTCGGATGAAATCACCGACCACGAATTCGAAGCGCTGCTCGATCAGTTGCACGGCAAGGGCGCGTTCTCGGGAGACGTGGGGGCCAGTGCGACCGCTGCACCGGTCAAGAAAGCCGAGCCTGCGAAGGCTGAACCGCCTAAAGCCGAACCCGTCAAGCCCGCGGCGGCTGCGGCACCTGCTGCGCCTGCCAAAGCAGCCCCTGCACCGGCTGCCGCTCCGGCACCGGCCCGTGCCCCGGCCCCTGCGGCGGGCGGCGACAAGGCACCGACCGAAGCGGAAACCACCGTGCGCGTCGACACCGCGCGGCTGGACGAAATCATGAACATGGTCGGCGAGTTGGTGCTGGTGCGTAACCGTCTGGTGCGCCTGGGCCTCAACAGCGGCGACGAAGCCATGTCCAAGGCCGTGTCCAACCTGGACGTGGTCACCGCTGACTTGCAGACCGCGGTCATGAAGACCCGCATGCAGCCGATCAAGAAAGTCTTCGGCCGCTTCCCGCGTCTGGTTCGCGACCTGGCGCGTCAGCTCAAGAAAGAAATCAACCTTGAACTGGTGGGTGAAGAAACCGACCTGGACAAGAACCTGGTCGAAGCGTTGGCCGACCCGTTGGTGCACTTGGTGCGCAACGCGGTGGACCACGGCATCGAGTCGCCGGAAGAGCGCGAAGCGTCGGGCAAGGCCCGTGGCGGTCGTGTGGTGCTTTCGGCGGAACAGGAAGGCGACCACATCCTGCTGTCGATTTCCGACGACGGCAAAGGCATGGACCCGGCGGTACTGCGCGCGATCGCAGTCAAGCGCGGGGTCATGGACAAGGATGCGGCAGATCGCCTGAGCGACACCGACTGCTACAACCTGATCTTCGCGCCGGGATTCTCGACCAAGACCGAGATCTCCGACGTGTCGGGCCGTGGCGTGGGCATGGACGTGGTGAAAACCAAGATTGCCCAGCTCAACGGCTCGATCAACATCTACTCGACCAAGGGCCAAGGCTCGAAGATCGTCATCAAGGTGCCGCTGACCCTGGCGATCATGCCGACCCTGATGGTGATGTTGGGCAATCAGGCCTTCGCGTTCCCGCTGGTCAACGTCAACGAGATCTTCCACCTAGACCTGTCGACCACCAACGTCGTCGATGGTCAGGAAGTGGTCATCGTGCGCGACAAGGCATTGCCGCTGTTCTACCTCAAGCGCTGGCTGGTCAGTAACGCCGCCCATGAGGAGCAACGCGAAGGGCATGTGGTGATCCTTTCGGTCGGTACCCAGCGCATCGGCTTCGTGGTCGATCAACTGGTGGGCCAGGAAGAAGTGGTGATCAAGCCGCTGGGCAAGATGCTGCAAGGCACGCCGGGGATGTCGGGCGCCACCATCACCGGTGATGGCCGCATCGCGTTGATTCTCGACGTACCGAGCATGCTCAAGCGCTACGCTGCGCGGCGTATTTGATTGCAGCAAAGCGATGGACCCTGTGGGAGCGAATTCATTCGCGATTGGCCAGTACATCCACAGAGATGTAGCGCCTGATACTCCGAATCGCGAATAAATTCGCTTCCACAGGTTCCTTGTCCACCTTTGCAACCCCGGTGGACCAGAGGTTGATGAAACGGGCTGCGCCGATTACCGGGCAGACCCTCTGGAGTGTTTATGGCAGTCAAGGTTCTGGTGGTAGACGATTCCGGCTTCTTTCGCCGGCGCGTCTCGGAAATTCTTTCCTCTGACACAACGATTCAAGTGGTCGGCACCGCCACCAATGGCAAGGAAGCGATCGAGCAGGCGTTGGCCCTCAAGCCTGACGTGATCACCATGGACTACGAGATGCCGATGATGGATGGCATTACCGCCGTTCGCCACATCATGCAGCGTTGCCCGACCCCGGTGTTGATGTTCTCGTCGCTGACCCATGAAGGCGCCCGCGTCACCCTGGACGCGCTGGATGCCGGTGCCGTCGATTACCTGCCCAAGAATTTCGAAGACATCTCGCGCAACCCCGAGAAGGTCAAACAGATGCTGTGCGAGAAGGTCCACACCATCTCCCGCAGCAACCGCCGTTTCAGCGGCTACAGCAGCGCGCCCGCAGCGCCTGCGCCCGTCGCACCGGTTTCCAGTTCGCTGCGCAGTCCGGCACCCACGGCGGGGGCGGCTCGTCCGGCGCCCGCGCCTGCGCGTCCCTCGGCGGCGCCTGCACCTCACGCTTCTCACACCGCATCGTCGCCTGCGCCCAAGCGCAAGGCCTACAAGCTGGTGGCCATCGGCACCTCGACAGGCGGTCCGGTGGCGCTGCAACGGGTCCTGACCCAGTTGCCCGCCAACTTCCCGGCTCCCATCGTGCTGATCCAGCACATGCCCGCCGCCTTCACCAAGGCCTTCGCCGAGCGTCTGGACAAGCTGTGCCGCATCAGCGTCAAGGAAGCCGAAGACGGCGACATTCTGCGTCCCGGTCTGGCGCTATTGGCCCCCGGTGGCAAGCAGATGATGGTCGACGGTCGCGGCACGGTGAAAATCCTGCCCGGCGACGAACGTTTGAATTACAAGCCCTGCGTGGACATCACCTTCGGTTCGGCGGCCAAGGCCTACGGCGACAAGGTGCTGGCCGTGGTGCTCACCGGCATGGGCGCGGACGGCCGTGAAGGTGCGCGCCTGCTCAAACAGGGCGGCAGCCACATCTGGGCGCAAGACGAAGCCAGTTGCGTGATCTACGGCATGCCCATGGCCATTGTGAAGGCCGATCTGGCTGACGCCGTTTATAGCCTGGACGATATCGGGCGCCACTTGGTCGAGGCGTGTCTGTAATGGATGTTTTGACGCTTATAGGGATCATTCTCGCGTTCGTTGCCATTATCGGCGGCAACTTCCTCGAAGGCGGCCATCTTGGGGCGCTGCTCAACGGGCCTGCGGCGTTGATCGTGATCGGCGGCACCATCGCAGCGTCCCTGTTGCAAACGCCGATGAGCGCCTTCAAACGGGCAATTCAGATCTTCATCTGGATTCTGTTTCCGCCAAGGGTTGACCTCGCAGGCGGCATTGATCGCGTGGTGTCGTGGAGCCTGACTGCGCGCAAGGAAGGCCTGCTGGGGCTGGAAACCGTCGCCGACACCGAACCCGATGCCTATTCACGCAAGGGCCTGCAATTGCTGGTCGACGGCGTTGAGCCTGAAGCCATTCGCAGCATTCTGGAAGTGGATTTTCTCACCCAGGAAAGCCGCGACATTCAGGCCGCCAAAGTCTTCGAAAGCATGGGCGGTTACGCGCCGACCATCGGCATCATCGGTGCGGTCATGGGCCTGATTCACGTCATGGGCAACCTGGCGGATCCGAATCAGTTGGGCAGCGGCATCGCCGTGGCCTTCGTCGCGACGATCTATGGTGTGGCGTCGGCCAACCTGATCCTGTTGCCGGTGGCCAACAAGCTCAAGGCGGTCGCCCTGCGCCAGTCTCGCTATCGCGAAATGCTGCTCGAAGGCCTGCTGTCGATCGCCGAAGGTGAAAACCCGCGCTCGATCGAACTGAAGCTGCAAGGCTTCATGGAGTGATGGACTGATGGCCCGTCGACGTCGCCACCACGAAGAGCACGAAAACCACGAACGCTGGCTGGTGTCCTACGCGGATTTCATCACCTTGCTGTTCGCGTTCTTCGTGGTGATGTATTCCATTTCCTCGCTCAACGAGGGCAAGTACAAAGTGCTGTCCGAGGCGCTGGTCGGGGTCTTCAACGAAGCCGAACGCAGCGTGCGACCGATCCCTATCGGTGAGCAGAAACCCCAGACCGTGCGCCCGGCCGATCCGCTGGTCAAAGACAGCGATCAGACCGACGCCGCATTGGGGCAGGGCGCTCAGGACCCGCTCAAATCGATTGCCGATGATGTCAACGCCGCATTCGGCGACCTGATCGCTTCCAATCAGATGACCGTGCGGGGCAACGAGCTGTGGATCGAGATCGAACTCAATTCCAGCCTGTTGTTCGGCAGCGGCGATGCCATGCCGAGCAACCTGGCTTTCGACCTGATCGATAAAGTGGCCAAGATCATCAAGCCGTTCGACAACCCGATCCACGTCGAAGGTTTTACTGACGACCAGCCGATCAGCTCGGCGCAGTACCCGAGCAACTGGGAACTGTCGTCGGCCCGTGCGTCGAGCATCGTGCGCATGCTGGCTATGGACGGGATCAACCCGGCGCGCATGGCCTCGGTCGGTTACGGCGAATTCCAGCCGCTGACCTCCAATGCCACCGCCGATGGCCGCGCTCGTAACCGCCGAGTGGTGCTGGTGATTTCGCGCAATCTGGACGTGCGCCGCAGCCTGACCGGTTCCGGCACCACGGCCAATGCAAAACCCGATGCCGCATTGCGCCGTGCTGGCACACAAACTGCACCGGCTCCAGCCAAACCGCCGCAAGGCGTCAAATCTTCGTCATCTGCCCCTTAACGGTCCCGGTCACGCCTTGTCCTGATCGGCGGGAAAACGAACACATGAGAGTCTGGGCAGTCGCCAATCAGAAAGGCGGGGTCGGCAAGACCACCACCTCGATCGCTTTAGCCGGGTTGCTGGCCGAGGCGGGCAAGCGCGTGGTTGTCGTCGACCTGGACCCCCATGGCTCGATGACCAGTTATTTCGGCCATGACCCTGACGCGCTGGAACACAGCTGTTTCGACCTGTTTCTGCACAAAGGCACGGTGCCGGAAGGACTGCCGGGCCAGTTGTTGTTGCCCACCAGCCATGAGCGCATTTCCCTGCTGCCGTCGAGCACCGCGCTGGCCACCCTTGAGCGTCAGACGCCAGGGCAGAGCGGCCTGGGCCTGGTGATCGCCAAGAGCCTGGCGCAACTGTGGCAGGACTTCGATTACGCGATCATCGACAGCCCGCCACTGCTGGGTGTCTTGATGGTCAACGCGCTGGCGGCCAGTCAGCAACTGGCGGTGCCGGTGCAGACCGAGTTTCTCGCGGTCAAGGGCCTGGAACGCATGGTCAACACCCTGACCATGATCAACCGCTCGCGCAAAGTGCCGCTGCCGTACACCATCGTGCCCACGCTGTTCGACCGCCGCACCCAGGCGTCGATGGGGACGTTGAAGCTGCTGCGCGACAGCTTTCCCGATCATGTCTGGAAAGCCTACATTCCGGTCGACACCCGCCTGCGTGACGCGAGTCGGGCCGGGGTCACGCCGTCGCAGTTCGACGGCAAGAGCCGGGGCGTGTTGGCCTACCGCGCCCTGCTCAAGCACATGCTCACCGAACAACTCGTCGGGCAGGTGGCGTGACATGGCCGCTGATCGTTTATTCATGCGCCGTGTAGCGGTGTCCTCAAGTCGGCCCATTGTGCAGCCGATACTTCAGGCAGGCGGTCATCGCTTCACTTATTTTCGGGCTTCTGTATGAACAACCGCCCTCTGGACATCGCATCACGACCACAAAAGGCCCTTCAGAACTATCTGGACGCGTTGCTTCAGGACGCCACCGAAGAGCTGGAAGACGCCTCTGCCATCGATGAGTTTCAAGCGGCCGTGCTCGAAGAGCAGGCCCATGACGCGCGCATGCGTTCGGCGGTGGCTGAAGCGGTCGCGGCGGCCGTGCCGGTGACTCGGCCTGCGCCGGTTTCGCTTGCCTTCACGCCAGAAACCAAACCCGCTGCGCCGCGTGAAGTCCCGGCCCCTGTGCCCGTGGCCGAGCCTGTCGTCGCTCGCGTGCTGGATAAACCGGTCATTCTGCCGCCGGTGATCGCGCCACCCGTTGTGGCACCGCCTGTGGTCGAGCCGGTGGTCGTCGAGCCTGAAGTGGCGCGGGTGGAGCCGGTCGTCGAGGTGCACCTGCCGTCGCAGCGTACGCCCACGCCACCACCGACCTCCAACGAGCGCCCGGACTGGGCGGCCGAACCATTCGAGTGCCTGCTGTTCGACGTGGCGGGTCTGACGCTGGCTGTGCCGCTGGTGTGCCTGGGGTCGATCTATCCCCTGGCGGGGCATGACCTGACGCCGCTGTTCGGCCAGCCAGACTGGTTTCTCGGCATTCTGCCCAGCCAGGCAGGCAACCTGAAGGTACTGGACACCGCACGCTGGATCATGCCGGACCGCTATCGCGATGATTTCCGTCAGGGCCTGCAATACGTGATCTCGGTGCAAGGTTATGAATGGGGGCTGGCGGTGCATCAGGTCAGCCGTTCGTTGCGTCTGGAGCCTGATGAAATCAAATGGCGCACCCATCGTGGTCAGCGTCCGTGGCTGGCTGGAACCGTGATTGAACACATGTGTGCGCTGCTGGACGTGTCCGAACTGGCCGAGTTGATCGCCAGCGGTGCGGTCAAGCAGATGCAGACGCGCAAATAAACATCTCCAATAAACACAGGGTGGCGCGAAGGCGTCATTCGCAAAGCACAACACGCAAGGGGTTAGGGGTATGAAGAAGTCGTCAGCACAGGGTTCCGAAGATCCGATCCTGCAATGGGTCACCTTCCGCCTGGACAACGAAACGTATGGCATCAACGTGATGCAGGTTCAGGAAGTGCTGCGTTACACCGAGATCGCGCCAGTGCCGGGAGCGCCGAGCTACGTGCTGGGCATCATCAACCTGCGCGGCAACGTGGTGACCGTGATCGATACCCGCCAGCGCTTTGGTCTGCCACCGGTTGAAGTCAGCGACAACACGCGTATCGTGATCATCGAGGCCGACAAGCAAGTGGTCGGGATCCTGGTCGACAGCGTCGCGGAAGTGGTATACCTGCGTCAGTCGGAAGTCGAAACCGCGCCAAACGTGGGCAACGACGAATCCGCCAAGTTCATCCAGGGCGTGTGCAACAAAAACGGCGAACTGCTGATCCTCGTCGAGCTGGACAAGATGATGACCGAGGAAGAGTGGTCCGAGCTGGAGAACATTTGATTGATCCTTGAGGTTGCAGTCCTTTTTCTGGCGGTACTGTGGGTCGCGACCGTTGCGATGTTCATGGCCCATACCAAGCGTCAGCGCACCCTGGCCACGCAGCAGCTCGAAGCCGACTCGCTGCGTGACCAGCGCATTCGTGAACTGGCCCGGCGTCTGGAAAACTACCAGGGCGGTACGGTGAAAATGGGCGAAGACCTGCACGAGTTGCAGGCCATCGTCGCACCGTTGCCGGACAAGATCACCGCCTTGGAACAGCGTGATCCTTCCACCTTGTCCTTCGCCCAGGCTGCGCGTCTGGTCAGCATGGGCGCCAGTGTCGATGAGCTGACCCAGTCCTGCGGTCTGACCCAGGCCGAGGCGCAGTTGATGAGCAAGTTGCATGGCAATGGGTGAGATCGGCTAGCGCGAGGGTTCTTCCTGGCAAGCACGGTCTGAAACTGTGGGAGCGAATTCATTCGCGATGGGTTGTGACAGACGACAAAGGTGGGTCGGCTGAACGACCACAATCGCGAATGAATTCGCTCCCACAGGGATTGTGTGTTTGCCGCGCGACAGTGTTGTGCCTGGAAAACGGGCGATTCGCTACAGTTGGCGTCGCTCAGCGCGGCGTGATATCTCGCTCCACCGGCTGTGGATCCGGGTCGAACCCCTCGGGGTATTTCCCTTTCAAGCGCCAGGCGAACGCGATGATTTCCGCAATCGTCAGGTACAGCTCCTGCGGAATGCTGTCCCCCAGCTCCATTCTGGCGAGCAGGGTCACCAGTTCGGCGTTTTCGTAGATCGGCACCTTGTATTCGCGGGCAATGGCCAGGATAGCCTCAGCCAGCGCGTCGTCGCCCTTGGCGGTGAGGGTCGGGGCCTGTTGGCCATCGTAGTTCAGGGCAATCGCCTGGCGCGGGTTCTGTTCGGGCTTGCTCATCAGGCGTTCTCGTCGATCCAGCGTTGTTCCAACACAGTCCGCGAGCCTTGAGTCGGCACCCCGCGATTGCACGCCAGTTCCTTCACGTTCAGGCCGCAGGCCACCAGCCGTGCGCGCAGGCCGTCCAGCTCGGCAGAAATCAATTCGGCAGCGGCTTCCCGCTGCGCCCACATCTGGCTCGACAGGCTGCCCGCGACCAGTTGCGCCTGAACCTGCAACGGCCCCAGCGGCTCCAGATCGAAGGCCAGCTCGACGCGCCACAGCTTTTCCTTTTCCTTGACCTCCTGTGTCGCAGTTTCCGGGCTTTCTTCACGCTCTGGCGCATCTTCGCGCTGCAACTTGACCTGCAATGGCACCACGTCGTGAGCGTTGCGCATGGGGATTTCCAGTTGCCAGGTCGTCACCTGCGTGCCATCGGCGTTGGTCCGGGTCTGTTCCAGACCGGCCAATTGATGGCTTTGCAGGCGAGAAATGGCACCCGCCGCCAACTTGAGCAGGGTCTCCAGATCGTCCTGGCTTTGCGGGCTGCCCAGCGTGCGGGAAGGTAATGGGAAGTTGGTCGGAATGTTCGGTGCCGCGACCAGTCCCAACGTGCCCAACGCATTGCGGATGAACCCCGGCATCGCCCGCGCCAGGGTGTTGGCGGCCGCAGCGTCGTTGTAGGTCACGTTCCCCGGTACGCCCGGAAGAATCTGGGAAATGACCCGCAGCAGGTTGGCTTTCAGGTCCGGCATCAGGGTTGGGTTTTCCCCGGCCAGCAAGCGCGACTCCATGAACAGGCCGCTGGCATTCAACGCCTGAGCGACGCCTTTGGCGGTGCTCATCTGTTGCAGGTCTGGCAGGTCAGCGAACAGTTGATCGATGCTGGCGCGCAGTGATGGCGTCAGCGTGTCAGGTGTATTGCCAGAGGGCGCAGGCAAATTCTGGAGCGCTGTGAACAGGCTTTGCAGCGAGCCTTGGCGGCTTTGCTGGGTCGACAATTGCTGGGCCAGCGCCAATTCGTCCATGCGATTGGGCAACGCGACGAAGTTCAGGGCCTGACTGTTTTGCACCTGAGCGCTCAGCAGCGTGCCCACGCGCAGTGGCTGCGGGCTGTCGACAGTCAGGCTGCTGCCTGCCAGCGCAGTGTTGAGCAACAGGACAATCGAACGGTAGGTGGGCGGTGCCGAAGGCTGGCTGGCCAGTTGCGCGACATTCTGGGCGATGACCTGAGTGGTCAATACCTTGCCCTGCAACAGCGTACCTGCGGGCAACTGGCGGGTGTCGATGCTGGTCAGGCTGTTGGCGATGGCTTTTTGCAAGTCTTGCAGGCTGATGGTCAGCGTGTCGGCAGAACCTTGAGCGACATTCACCGTGGTGCCGGGCGTGAGTGGCAGCGAACTGCTGACGGGCAGGGTGGTCTGGCGCCCGTTGTCCATCGTCAATTTCAGCAACAACTGAAAGTCCTGGCCCAGTTGCTTGAGGCTGACCACTTCGGCGTTGGCGACCTGACCTGCATTCAGCAAGCCTTCACGTGGCTCCATCAGCTTGAGGACTTCGCCCGGGGGGACGCCCGCACGCAGCAACGCTGTGGCGGCGGCAACGGGTGAAAGATTGGGTATATCGCCTGTCATCAGATCCCGACTCGGTAAATTTGCGCTCTCGATGGCTCAAGCTGGCATAATCCAGCACTCGCTAAGCTGCAACAAAGTATAACGGCCACCGCGCGCCTGACTTGAACCACCGTGCACACCTGCCATCCGAAAAGAAGGTCCACATGCCGATCCCCGTTCTGGAAGCCACAGAACTCGCGTGCGAGCGCGACGGGCGCTTGCTGTTCGAGCACCTCGACCTGCGACTGACAGCCGGTGACATGGTGCAGATCAGCGGCCCCAACGGCAGTGGCAAAACCAGCCTGCTGCGCCTGCTCAGCGGCTTGATGCAGCCCACCGCAGGCGACGTCTTGCTCGATGGCAAGCCTTTGGCACGACACCGAAGCGCGTTGGCGCACAACCTGTTGTGGGTCGGTCACGCGGCAGGCATCAAAGAATTGCTCACCCCCGTGGAAAACCTCACCTGGCTCTGCGCGCTGCACCACGGCGTTAAAGTCCACGCCCTCTGGCAGGCCCTCGAAGCGGTTGGACTGCGCGGGTTCGAGGACGTGCCGTGCCATACGCTGTCTGCCGGGCAAAAACGTCGTGTGGCCCTGGCCCGCCTTTATTTGCCAGGCCCCGGCCTGTGGATGCTCGACGAACCCTTTACCGCGCTGGACAAGCACGGTGTCGCGCAACTGGAGGCGCATTTGGTCCAGCATTGTGAGCAGGGCGGTGTGGTGGTCTTGACCACGCACCACACGCTGAGCCGCACGCCGGCCGGTTATCGCGATCTGGATCTGGGGCAGTGGGCCGTATGAGTCGCGTGTTCACCTTGTTGGTCGCCCGCGAAGCCCGTTTGCTGTTTCGCCGCCCCGCCGAATTACTCAATCCGCTGGTGTTCTTCGCTATCGTCATCGCCCTGTTTCCGCTGGCCGTAGGCCCGGAAGCACAGCTGCTTCAGACCCTGTCCCCGGGGCTGGTGTGGGTGGCGGCGCTGTTGTCGGTGCTGTTGTCGCTGGACGGGCTGTTTCGCAGCGACTTCGAAGACGGCTCGCTGGAGCAGTGGGTGCTGTCGTCGCATCCGCTGGCCTTGCTGGTATTGGCCAAGGTGTTGGCCCATTGGGCGTTTTCCGGGTTGGCGCTGGTCCTGCTGTCGCCCGTGCTGGCGCTGATGCTCGGATTGCCCACTGCGTGCCTGCCGGTGTTGCTATTGTCATTGTTGCTGGGCACACCCGTGTTGAGCCTGCTCGGCGCCGTGGGTGCAGCGCTGACGGTAGGGCTCAAGCGCGGTGGTTTGCTGCTGGCCTTGCTGATTTTGCCGTTGTACATCCCGGTGCTGATTCTGGGCAGCGGGGCCTTGCAAGCTGCACTTCAGGGCATGCCTGCGACCGGCTATCTGCTTTGGCTTGGCAGTTTGACAGCACTCGCTATAACGCTGACACCTTTTGCAATTGCCGCTGGCTTGAAAATCAGTGTTGGCGAATAATCGATTCCTGATCGATCGGACAGCTTTTTGGCCTGCACTTTTGGCACAGCCGCACATGACGCTTCGGTCAACAGAAGCGCACGCACATGAATGAAACCGTGATGAACAGCATGATGAAAAAGGCAGCGCGATGAACACCAGCGCCAAGACGAAAAGCGGGATCAGTTGGGTCTGGTTCCACAAACTCGGCTCGCCGAAGTGGTTTTACGGCATCAGCGGCAAATGGCTGCCGTGGTTGAGTATCGCCGCCGCGTTGCTGATTGGCGTCGGGGTGGTCTGGGGCCTGGCCTTCGCGCCACCGGATTACCAGCAGGGCAACAGCTTCCGCATCATCTATATCCACGTGCCGTCGGCGATGCTGGCCCAGTCCTGCTACGTGATGCTGGCGGGCTGTGGCGTCGTTGGGCTGGTCTGGAAAATGAAAATGGCCGACGTCGCGCTGCAGTGTGCCGCGCCCATCGGTGCCTGGATGACCGCCGTGGCTTTGGTCACCGGTGCCATCTGGGGCAAGCCGACCTGGGGTTCGTGGTGGGTCTGGGATGCGCGGCTCACGTCCATGTTGATTCTGCTGTTCTTGTACTTCGGTCTGATTGCGCTGGGCAACGCCATCAGCAATCGTGAAAGCGCCGCCAAGGCCTGCGCGGTGCTGGCCATCGTGGGCGTGATCAACATCCCGATCATCAAATACTCGGTGGAGTGGTGGAACACCTTGCACCAGGGCGCGACCTTCAGCCTGACTGAAAAACCGGCGATGCCTGCCGAGATGTGGCTGCCGCTGCTGTTCACGGCCCTGGGTTTCTACTGCTTCTTCGGCGCGGTGTTATTGGTGCGCATGCGCCTGGAAGTGCTCAAGCGCGAGTCCCGCGCCGCATGGGTCAAGGATGAAGTACTCAAGGCCCTGGGTCGTTCAGGGGACCCATCATGAGCTTCGATTCCTTCAGCGATTTTCTGGCCATGGGCAAGCATGGGCTGTTCGTCTGGACCGCCTATGGCATCTGCCTGACCGTTCTGGCGATCAACGTCGCGTCACCGCTGCTGGCGCGTCGGCGTTACCTGCAACAAGAGGCGCGCCGTCTGCGCCGGGAGAGCAACACGTGAATCCGCTTCGAAAAAAGCGCCTGCTGATCATTCTGGCGATCCTCGCCGGGATCGGCATCGCTGTGAGTCTGGCCTTGAGCGCCTTGCAGGAAAACATCAACCTGTTTTACACCCCAACCCAGATCGCCAGCGGCGAGGCGCCCCATGGCACGCGAATTCGCGCCGGTGGCATGGTTGAGAAGGGGTCGTTGCAACGATCCGCGGATTCGCTGGACGTCTCCTTCGTGGTCACGGATTTCAACAAGTCGGTGACCATTCACTACCGTGGCATTCTTCCCGACCTGTTCCGTGAAGGGCAGGGCATCGTCGCACTGGGCAAACTGAATGCCGATGGCGTGGTAATGGCCGATGAAGTGCTGGCCAAACACGATGAAAAATATATGCCGCCCGAGGTGACAAAAGCGTTGAAGGACAGCGGTCAGCCCGCGCCCGGCGCACCCTCCATTCCGGCCAAACAGGGGTAAGCCATGATTCCTGAGCTCGGCCACCTGGCCATGATCCTGGCCCTGTGCTTCGCCATCGTGCAGGCCGTCGTCCCGTTGTTCGGCGCCTGGCGCGGTGATCGGTTGTGGATGAGTCTGGCCCGACCGGCGGCGTGGGGCCAGTTCGCCTTTCTGCTGTTCGCTTTCGGCTGCTTGACGTATTCGTTCATGGTCGACGACTTCTCGGTGACCTACATTGCCGAGAACTCCAATAGCGCCTTGCCGTGGTACTACAAATTCAGCGCGGTGTGGGGCGCCCACGAAGGTTCGCTGCTGCTCTGGGCGCTGATTCTGGGCGGCTGGACCTTCGCCGTGTCGGTGTTCTCGCGCCAGTTGCCACAAGTGATGCTGGCGCGGGTGCTGGCGGTGATGGGCATGATCAGCGTCGGCTTTCTGCTGTTTCTGATCCTCACCTCCAACCCGTTCAGCCGTTTGTTGCCGCAGATTCCGCAAGATGGACGCGACCTCAACCCGCTGCTGCAAGACCCCGGCCTGATCATTCACCCGCCGATGCTCTACATGGGGTATGTCGGCTTCTCGGTCGCGTTCGCCTTCGCCATCGCCGCGTTGCTCGGCGGGCGTCTGGATGCAGCATGGGCGCGTTGGTCGCGGCCCTGGACCATCGTCGCCTGGGCCTTCCTCGGCATCGGCATCACGCTGGGGTCGTGGTGGGCCTATTACGAACTGGGCTGGGGCGGCTGGTGGTTCTGGGACCCGGTGGAGAACGCCTCGTTCATGCCTTGGCTGGTGGGTACGGCGCTGATTCACTCGCTGGCGGTCACGGAAAAGCGCGGCGTGTTCAAAAGCTGGACCGTGTTGCTGGCCATCGCCGCGTTCTCGTTGAGCCTGCTGGGCACCTTCCTCGTGCGCTCCGGCGTGCTGACCTCGGTGCACGCGTTCGCTTCCGATCCGGCCCGTGGTGTGTTCATTCTGGTGTTCCTCTTGATGGTCGTCGGCGGCTCGCTGACGCTGTTCGCCATTCGCGCGCCCGTGGTGAAAAGCCACGTCGGTTTTGGCTTGTGGTCTCGCGAAACCCTGCTGCTGGGCAACAACCTGGTGCTGGTGGTGGCGGCCTCGATGATCCTGCTCGGCACGCTCTACCCGCTGGTGCTGGACGCCTTGAGCGGGGCGAAGATGTCGGTCGGTCCGCCGTACTTCAACGCGCTGTTCGTGCCGCTGATGGGTTTGCTGATGTTCGTCATGGCGGTCGGCGTGCTGGTGCGCTGGAAAGACACGCCGCTCAAATGGCTGCTGAACATGCTGACGCCAGTGCTGATCGGCAGTGCCGTACTGGCCGTGGTGGCCAGTTTCGCCATGACCGATTTCCATTGGGCGGTGCTGGCCACGTTCCTGCTGGCGGCCTGGGTGCTGCTGGCCGGTGTGCGTGACCTGTTCGACAAGACCCGGCACAAGGGCCTGGTCAAAGGCATGACGTCGCTGACTCGCAGTTACTGGGGCATGCAACTTTCTCACATCGGCATCGCCGTGGTGGCGCTGGGCGTGGTGCTGTCGAGCCAGAACAGCGCCGAGCGCGACATGCGTCTGGCGCCGGGAGATTCGGTCGAGCTGGGCGGCTACACCTTCGTCTTCGAGGGCGCGAAGCACATTCAGGGGCCTAACTTCACCTCGGATCAAGGCACGATTCGGGTGCTGGAGGACGGCAAAGAAATCACCGTGCTACATCCCGAGAAGCGCCTGTACACCGTGCAGCGCTCGATGATGACCGAAGCCGGAATCGATGCAGGCCTCACCCGCGATCTGTACGTCGCGCTGGGCGAGCCACTGGATAACGGCGCCTGGGCCGTGCGTGTGCACGTCAAACCGTTCGTACGCTGGATCTGGTTCGGCGGCTTGATCACTGCGTTGGGTGGCTTACTGGCGGCGCTGGACAAGCGTTACCGGGTCAAGGTCAGGGCAAAAGTACGGGAAGCGTTGGGTCTGGCGGGAGCTGCGGTATGAAGCGTTGGGTGTTGTTGATTCCGCTGGTGCTGTTTCTGGGCCTGGCAGCGTTTCTCTACAAAGGGCTGTACCTGAACCCGTCGGAGCTGCCGTCGGCACTGATCGACAAACCGTTTCCGGAGTTTTCCCTGCCTGCGGTGCAGGACGGCAAACCCCTGACCCGTGTTGACCTGCTGGGCAAACCGGCGCTGGTCAACGTCTGGGGCACCTGGTGCATCGCCTGTCGTGTCGAGCACCCGGTGCTGACCAAGTTGGCGCAGCAGGGTGTGGTGATCTACGGCGTCAACTACAAGGACGTCAACGCCGACGCCTTGAAGTGGCTCAAGGATTTTCACGACCCGTATCAGCTCAACATCAACGACGAAGCAGGCAGTCTGGGGCTGAACCTGGGCGTCTATGGCGCGCCGGAAACCTTCCTGATCGACCGCAAGGGCATCATTCGCTACAAGCACGTGGGCGTAATTGACGAGACAGTGTGGCGTGAAAAGCTGGCCGGGTTGTATCAGGGGCTGGTGGATGAGGGTAAGCCATGACTTGTTCACGTTCCCCTGTAGGCCTTCGCTTGCTCGCGATGCTTTTTCACATCCGACGCAAATGTGTCGACCGTGCCGCCGTCTCGCGAGCAAGTGAAGGCCTACAAGGTGTGCGGCGTTTGACTGCTGTGGTGCTGATGCTTAGTTGTGTCACGACCGCCCACGCCGCCATCGACGCCTACACCTTCAAGAACGACGCCGAGCGTGCCCGTTACACCGAGCTGACCCGCGAACTGCGTTGCCCTAAATGCCAGAATCAGGACATCGCCGACTCTAACGCACCCATCGCCGCCGACCTGCGCAAAGAGATCTACCGCATGCTTGGCGAAGGCCAGAGCAATCAGCAGATCATCGACTTCATGGTCGATCGCTACGGCGAGTTCGTGCGCTACAAGCCTGAGTTGAACGCCCACACCTGGCTGCTCTGGTTCGGCCCTGCCGGCCTGTTGCTGGGCGGGGTGGCGTTGATTGGCGTGATCGTCGCGCGCCGTCGTGGCCAGCGCGCCCAAAGCGCCAATGAGCTTTCCGACGAGGAGCGTCAGCGCCTCGCCCATCTGTTGGATAACACACACGAATGATCGATTTCTGGCTAGCGGTCGGCCTGCTGTTGCTGGTGGCCCTGAGTTTTCTGCTGATTCCCCTGGTGCGCGGTCGACGCGCACAATCCGAAGAAGATCGCACGGCGTTGAACGTCGCGTTGTATCAGGAGCGTCTGGCCGAGTTGCAACAGCAGCAAGCCGAAGGCGTGCTGTCGGCGGCGCAGATGGACAGTGGTCGCGCTGAAGCCGCGCGTGAGTTGTTGGCCGACACCGAAGGCGCTGCGCCTGAGCGAGTCTCCCGTCTGGGCAAGCCATTGCCGCTGCTGGTCGCGCTGTTGGTGCCAGCGGCAGGATTGGCGCTGTACCTGCATTTCGGTGCGAGCGATAAAGTCGAGCTGACTCGCGAGTTCGCTCAGCCTCCGGCGTCGTTGGCGCAAATGACCGATCGTCTTGAGCGCGCTGTAAAAGCTCAGCCGGATTCGGCGGAAAGCCTGTATTTCCTCGCTCGAACCTACATGGCGCAGGATCGCCCGGCGGATGCGGCGAAGATGTTTGAGCGTGCGGTTGAACTGGCAGGGCGTCAGCCGGAGCTGCTGGGGCAGTGGGCGCAGTCGTTGTACTTCGCCGGGAACAAGGCTTGGACCCCACAGATTCAGGGGCTGGCGGACGAGGCCTTGAAGCTCGATCCGAAAGAAGTCACCAGTCTGGGCCTCAAGGGGATCAACGCCTTCGAGAGTCAGCACTTCCAGGAGGCCGTGGATTACTGGACGCGCCTGCTGGCGGTGTTGCCGCCGAATGATCCGTCCCGCAAGGCGCTGGAGGGTGGGATCGCCCGAGCCAGCGATAATCTCGTGAAGAGTGGCGGCACGTTGCAGGAAACGCCCGTTGCCGCGGCGACCGGTGCGCATTTGAAGGTACGCGTCAGCCTGTCCGATGCCTTGAAAGGCAAGGTCCAGCCGGGCGATACCGTGTTCGTCTTCGCCCGCGCGGTGTCTGGCCCGCCTGCGCCATTGGCGGTCAAGCGGGTGACGGTTGCCGACCTGCCGGTCGAAGTGGAACTGACCGATGCTGACGCCATGATGCCGCAGCTGAAACTGTCGAACTTTCCCGAAGTCCAACTCGTTGCTCGGGTATCCCGCGCAGGCCAGCCCACTTCCGGAGAGTGGATCGGACGCAGCCAGCCGTTGCCCAGCAACGTCACTGCCCGCCAGGCCCTGACCATCGACAGCCCCGATCAGTAGCGCATTCGCAACGCCTGTTCGTGCGGCCCAGACACAGTAGAGAAGCAACTATGTATCGCGTCGCACGATTTGCCTTGTTGAGTGTGGTAGTGGCCTTGAGCGCCGCCTGTGCGGTTCAGCGTCCGGGGCCGCAGAGTTCGGAGCCGATTCCGACGCTCCCCGGCGGCGGCTCCCCTCAGCCGCAGCCGACCCCGCAACCGGGAACACCCCGCACCACGCCGCAGACACCGCCTTCGACGCCGATTCCGTCGGGGCCTAAAACCTCATCCCACTTCGCCCCACCCCCGGGTGGCAATAGCCACTGGGACGCGAAACTGGGCGTGCATGTGCTGGATAACGTGCCCAACACCTTCTACCGCCAGCGCACCTACTACCGCTGGAACAACGGCTGGAGCTGGTCCACCTCACCAGCCGGTCCGTGGCAGGAAACCGACTCCAGCGGCGTGCCGCCGGGGTTGAGTCGCCAGTTCGGGAATTGATTGAGCCATTTGATAAACGATCAGAGACGCCGCGAAAGGACCTGGCGAATGCGGTACATCTGATACATCAATGCTGATTGACACACCGCCTTCGCCAGCAAGCCGGCTCCCACAATGACCTGTGTCTATCCATTGATTCGTGAATGGCACCCACCCTGTGGGAGCCTGTTCTGATGGGGGACGTTTGGGCAAACAAAAACGGCGACCTGAATAGGTCGCCGTTTTCATGTCCGGGCGCTGCTTATTTCGCCGGATAAATCTGATCAAACACCCCGCCGTCCACAAAATGGGTTTTCTGCACTGTGCGCCAATCGCCAAACGTTTTCTCGACATTGAGGAAGTCGACTTTCGGGAAACGGTCGGTGTATTTGGCCAGAATTGCCGGGTCACGCGGACGCAGGTAGTTGGCCGCTGCGATTTCCTGGCCTTGCGGTGACCACAGGTACTTCAGGTAATCCTCGGCCAGCGCGCGGGTGCCTTTTTTGTCGACGACCTTGTCGACCACGCTCACTGGCGGCTCGGCTTCAGCGGAAACGGTCGGGTAGACGACTTCGAACTGATCACGGCCAAACTCGCGGGCAATCATCTCGGCTTCGTTTTCGAAGGTCACCAGCACGTCACCGATATGGTTGGTCATGAAGGTGGTGGTCGCACCACGGCCACCGGTGTCGAGCACCGGCACATGGCTGAACAGCTCGCCGACGAATTTCTTCGCCGCCGCTTCATCGCCACCGTTCTTCAGGGTGTAACCCCAGGCGGAGAGGTAGGTGTAGCGGCCATTGCCCGAGGTTTTCGGGTTGGGCACGACCACTTCAACGCCATCCTTGACCAGATCCGGCCAGTCTTTCAGGGCTTTCGGGTTGCCCTTGCGCACGATGAACACGGTCGCCGAGGTGAACGGCGCGCTGTTGTTCGGCAGGCGGGTCACCCAGTTCTTCGGCACCAGTTCGCCATTGTCGGCCAGAGCGTTGATGTCGGTGGCCATGTTCATGGTGATCACGTCAGCGGGCAGACCGTCGATGACCGAGCGTGCCTGTTTGCTGGAGCCGCCGAAGGACATCTTCAGCGTCACGTCTTCCTTGTGCTCGGCCTGCCAATGCTTCTGGAACGCGGCGTTGTAGTCCTTGTAGAAGTCACGCATCACGTCATACGAGACGTTCATCAGTTCCGGTGCGGCTTGAGCAGCGCTGGCGAAAGCCATTCCGGCGGCCAGTAGTGAAGCGGCGAAGAATTTGTTCACTGCGAATTCCTTTGTCGTGTCGTGTGATTATTCTTATGAAAAAAGCGATGGCTAATGGCCGCGACTATAACGAAAACCCACAGCTCGTTAATAGATTAAAAACGTCTGTGCTTATGAGTTTCCCGACGAAGAGGTTCGCGAATCTCTGGCCGATTGCTGCAACAGCCGGCTGCCCGCTTGTATTAACCAGCACGCGAGAATGAAGGGAGCGGTCAGTGTGGCCAGGCCCAATCCGGCAAAGCCCGGCTGCAACAGAATCGCCAATACGATGGCAATCCCCGGCAGCCAGGGTTTATCGCGGACATGGCTGAATGCCAAGGCTGCCAACGCCGGGTTGTAACTCGCCAGCCCCAGTAGCGCCAGATTGCTTTCCTGCTGCCAAAGGGCGAACGCGATCCCGCTGATACACCCTACAGCCGCCCACAACGCAGCGGTACGGTTGGAGATCAGCAAGCCGACGCCAATCAACAGGCCCGCCAAAGGGTGATCCAGCAGGAACACCTGACCCAAGCCCAGCGGCAGCGCCTGAATCAGGCTGGCACCGAACAACCCGGTGGTTGGCAGCGGTTCGGCGAACAACAGCAGAATCCAACTGAACAGCACGAATGGCGCGGTGTAGGCCTTCAGACAGGAAGCGCGCGGTGTTCGCTGCTGCCACGTGTGCATCAGCATTGCGCTCAGGCCACCGCAGGCCATGATCAGCAATGGCAGCAGAGGCGACCATTCGAAGCGATAGCTGATCAGCAGGCCCAGCAGCACACCGTTGTAGCTGTAGAGGCCGGATTGACGATCAGCCTTGGCATAGCCGCGCCGCTGAGCGGTCAGCAATCCCGCAACTGCGCCAAGTAGGGCGCCGCCGAGGGAGGAGGGCGCGCTGATGAGAATGGCCAATAAGCACATCAACCCGCACAGCGGGCTGCGTTGCAGTAACACTTGGCTGAAGCCATTGAGCAGCGCTTCCGCCCAGTCGGGGCAGTAATGTGTAGGGGCAGTGTCTGAAGTAGTTATTCATGTATTCAATATTTGTTTTTATTGTATACATGATCTCCAAAGGGCAATCGCCAAGCAAGCCCTGTCATCGACAAGGCTGCTTGCAAGGAGGGAGTCAAACGGCGGAAAAGCGTTTTTCGAGGTAATCGATGATGACCTTGGACTCGTACATCCAGACGGTCTTGCCCGCTTCTTCAATGCGCAAGCACGGCACTTTGATTTTGCCGCCTTCATTGAGCAGGGTCTGGCGATCCAGCGCGTTGTTCTTGGCATCGCGCAGCGCGACCGGTACGTTCAGGCGACGCAGGGTACGACGAGTTTTCACGCAGAACGGGCAGGCGTTGAACTGATACAGGGTCAGGTCTTTGGCTGACGCTTCGACGGCAGCCTGGACTTCCGGAGAGCGCTTTTTCTTGCTGGGACGGGTCAGAAAGTCGACCAGAATGACCAACTGGCCAAGGCCGACCCGCAATGCCTTCATCAACATGTTTCAAACCTCGCAGCCGCAACGCAAGGTTGCGGCGCTTCAGGACGCCCGGATCACTTGATCAGGCTGAGGAACTCGGTACGGGTGGCCGCGTTTTCGCGGAATTCGCCCAGCATCACCGAGGTGATCATCGAGGAATTCTGCTTCTCGACGCCTCGCATCATCATGCACATGTGCTTGGCTTCGATGACCACTGCCACGCCCAGCGCGCCAGTGACTTGCTGCACGGCTTCAGCGATCTGACGGCTCAGGTTTTCCTGAATCTGCAGACGACGGGCGAACATGTCGACGATGCGCGCGACTTTCGACAGGCCCAGGACCTTGCCGCTCGGGATGTAGGCCACATGGGCCTTGCCGATGAACGGCAGCAGGTGGTGTTCGCACAGCGAGTACAGCTCGATGTCCTTGACCAGCACCATCTCGCTGTTGTCGGAGCTGAACAGCGCGCCGTTGGTGACTTCTTCCAGCGTCTGCTGGTAGCCACGGCAGAGGTACTGCATGGCTTTGGCCGCGCGTTTGGGGGTATCGAGCAGGCCCTCGCGGGAGACGTCTTCGCCAAGTTGACCAAGGATCGCCGTGTAATTCTGTTCCAGTGTCACAGGGTTGTGTTCCGTGTGGGTTCAAAAAAACGCAGGGGTTGTGGCCTGCAAAGGCGCACATAGTAGCGTAGCTGGGCAGCGAGCGGTAAGGCACACGACCGACAAACCTGCGGCACGTCGCCGCCCAGGCCTGTGTCAGGTGACCTTTACCTAACCTTTACCGAACCCATATGTCGAAATGTGTCCATTCGGTGTCTGAGTAAATGGGTGACAGATGCCCGGATGAAGAGAGTGAAATTATGTTGAGCCGAATCGCGAAAATCGCACTGGTGATCGCCCTGACGTCGTCGGTTTCGGGATGTTTCTTTGGTCCCGGATGGGGACATCGTGGCGGCGGATGGCATGACCATCGGTATTTCGACGGTGGCCCAGGACCGGGTTACTACCATCGCTGAGCACGGCTGAGTCGACCCGGGACCGGGTTCGACGGCTGAAGGAAAAGGGCCGCGACTGGAGGGAATCCTCGTCGCGGCCCTTTCGTTTTCGATCGCGCACGTATCAATTCCGATACCGGGTGGCTACCAAGTGCAGACGCGGTTTCAGCGGCCTGTGCTGTCAGAATTTGCAAGGGGTATGTACAGGTGATGAGCGCCTGTCGTTAAACCCGTTTTCGAGAGAGTGAGCGAAATGTTGAGTCGTATTGCAAAGGTCGCGATGGTGGTCGCGGTGATGTCGGCCATGTCCGGTTGCTGGCCGTTCTGGGGGCCGGGCTGGGGTGGTCATGGCGGCGGCCACGGCGGTGGTGGCGGTCACTATGAAGGGGGTGGCCCTGGTGGTGGCGGTGGGCCAGGCGGTGGTGGTCCGGGTCCGCGTTGACTCCGGATTCGTTACGCGGTCCTGAGCGCTACCTTTGATAGGGCGAGCGACTCAGGACTTGTGGAGGCTGGCTTGCTGGCGAATGCGATGCCTCAGTCACCTCATCTGTAACTGACCTACCGCTTTCGCCAGAAAGCCGGCTCCCACAATGGTACGTGTCGAGCCGCAGATTTGTGATCGACGCCGATTCTGTGGGAGCCGCCTTGGTGGCGAAAAGGCTGCCCAGCCACCACAGAGTCTCCCGCAAATGGCGTATGAGCGGCCACGTTGGGTCCACAAGGGGGGCAAGTCTGCAAGCTACTCGTCTCGCCCCTCCATCATCGTCCGCTTGAGCATCACGTATACCGCCCCTGCGCCGCCATGTTTAGCGATGCACGAGGTGAAGCCAAGAACCTGTTGATGCTGACGCAGCCAGGTGTTGACGTGGCTTTTGATCATCGGCCGCTTGCCGTCCAGACGCACCGCCTTCCCGTGGGTGATGCGCACGCAGCGGACTTCCAGTTTCGTCGCCTCGGCCAGAAACTCCCACATGGTCTCCCGCGCCAGCTCTACGCTCATGCCGTGTAAATCGAGGCTGCCTTCGAAGCTGATCTGACCCAGCTTGAGCTTGCGCATCTGGCCTTCCTGCACCCCATCGCGGGCCCAGTACAGATTGTCTTCAGGGCCGACGTCGATCACGAATTGATCGGAAAGGCCATCCACGGTGATTGTGGCATCCGACCGCACAGTCGCTGCCTGACGCAGCCTGGCCAGGTTCTTACGGTCGATTTTGGGTTTGCCTACATCGGCGTGTTCAGTCTTGATCGGCTTGACGCCACGGATCTCGTTTCTGAACAGGGAAAAGTCGTCGTCTTGCATGTCGGTCTCCGCGAAGGGCGCCAGTTTAACCAAGTCACGCCCGAATCGGCGCGACTAAAAACGATCAAGCGGCCATGCAAGACGCGGGGAAGGGTCAGTCGTGCTTTTTCATCAGGTGTGCGGACATGCTCAGTTCGCCGGCGCGACGACGGTGCCGACGGCTGCGGCGCCACAGCCAGACACCGATGTACAACAGAAACAAACCGATAACGACCGTGACGACGGCCCCGGCGGGGCTGGCGTTCAAATCGCCCAATGCGGGCGGGTGGCCGATCAGGCTGGCAACGCCTGCCATGGCCAGCAGCACACCGGCCGTGGCGAAAATCGCCGAGATGGCAGCGCCAATGCGCATCCGCCAGTTACTCTGGCCCTTGGGACGCAGGCGGCGGGCATCGAAACCATCGGATATCTTCATTCCGACTTCCTCTATGGGTATCGGCGCTCTGACCAGCGTATGTCGGGGTGGTTCCCGCCGGGCCAGCGCTCGAAGGCAAACACGGGCGTTTAACGGATGGGCGGTTATGTGAGAGGGATCACATAACCCGATGACTGTAGTTGTACGCTTTTTCTTCAGGAACTGCCGAAAAATGATATCCGAGGCGGGGCAGGGCGCTGCGGCTCACGGGGCCAGTTCCTGATGAAGAGGCCAGTCAGATCAGGTCTTTGGTCAACGCGAGTTTGGCAAAGTTGTCGTTCATGATTGCCATCTCGGCCTGTTGCACGAGTTCGGCCTTGATCACGCCGGTCGGGGTGGGCAGGTCGCGGGTTGCGCAGGCGTCTTGGACCAGGGTGCAGCGGAAACCGTAATCCTTGGTCGCGCGCACGGTGGTGCTGACGCTGGAATGGCTCATGAAACCACAGACCACCAGGTCCAGACGGCCCAGGTCTTCGAGCAGTTTGTGCAGGGTCTTGCGATCGTCGCTGGCGAGGGTGCCGTTCAGTGCATTCGGCAGGCGTTTTTCGATGACGTATTCGTCGCCTTGAGGGAGCAGTTCCGGAACGAATTTTCCGCGCTCGCCCTGAGGGTCGAACATGCCGCCGACAGTACCGAGGTGACGCACGTGAATGATCGGCGACTTGGCCACGCGGGCCGCGTCGACCAGTTTGACGATGTTGTCGATTGCGTCCTGAACCCCGGTCAGGGCCAGTGGGCCGCTGAGGTATTCCTTCTGGGCGTCGATGATGATCAGCGTGGCATTGCTCAAGGTGGCGGCTGCGTATTCACGGCCACTGAGTTGAAACATGGTCTTAGGACCGGTGTTTGAAACAGACATCTGGGGCTCCTTCGAGTGGGGCTTTTGCCACATTGTCCACTGGCAGAGCGATTCTGTGAATCTCAATGCTCACAGGCATCGCTTTTTTCGCCGGGCGTCAAGCCGTCGAGCAGGTCGCGGTTTTGCCGTCATATTGCCTGCAAAACGGGCAAAAGGCTGTGGAAAGTTTCACCCGGCGCGATTTGCCTCGGACTCAGGCATCGTTTGTTGCGAGGAGGGCTGATAGAATCGCCCGTCGTTTTTTCAAGGAGTCTGCTGTGATCACTTCCCGCCTGCGCACCCTGCGCGATCATATCCGTTGGGCCGTCAGTCGCTTTCACGGGGAAGACCTGTTTTACGGTCACGGCACCGACAATGCCTGGGACGAGGCCCGCCAACTGGTGCTGGGTGCGTTGCATCTGCCTTGGGAAATTTCCGACAGCTACCTGGATTGCAATCTGGAAGACGACGAACTGGTCAACCTGCAACGCCTGATCAAACGCCGCATTGACGAGCGTGTGCCAACCGCCTATCTGCTGGGCGAGGCGTGGTTCTGCGGCATGTCGTTCATCGTCGACGAGCGCGTGTTGATTCCGCGTTCACCGATTGGCGAGTTGATCGAAAACCGCTTCGAGCCGTGGCTGGGCAACGAGCCTGCGCGCATCCTCGACCTGTGTACCGGCTCCGGCTGCATCGGCATTGCGTGCGCTGATGTGTTTCCCGAGGCAGAGGTGGCACTGGCCGATCTGTCGTTCGAGGCGCTGGAAGTGGCCAATCAGAACATCGAGCGCCATGGCCTGGAGGAGCGCGTGTACACCGTTCAGGGCGATGGTTTCGACGGCCTGCCGGGGCAGCGTTTCGACCTGATCGTGTCCAACCCGCCGTATGTCGACGCCGAAGATTTCGCCGACATGCCCGACGAGTACCAGCACGAGCCTGAACTGGCGCTGGCTTGCGGCGACGATGGTTTGAATCTGGTTCGCCGGATGCTTGCGCAGGCAGCGGATCACCTGACCGACAAGGGCTTGTTGATCGTTGAGGTGGGCAACAGCCAGATCCACGTTGAGGCGTTGTACCCGGAAGTGGATTTCGCCTGGCTGGAATTCCAGCGCGGCGGACATGGGGTATTCATGCTGACGGCCGAGCAGTGCCGGGCGCATCAGGCGATGTTTGTTTCTCGCGTATAAGGCACATCACTTACCTTTGTGGGGGCCAGCAAGCCGGCTCCACATATTCAGCGCCGATAACGAGATTCGGTTCGGCGCGACCCCTGTGGGAGCCGCCCTAGTGCGGTTCCGACGAAGGCGTTTGACCGGGCAAAGTAGAATCTCCCACAAGGTGTGCGGCGAGCGGACATTAGCGATGCGTCGCAATCCAGATCAACAGCCCCGCCTGAAACACCGCAAAGGTCACCAGGCAGGCAATGGTAAAGCGCAGTCCGCTGTCATCGCGGCGGTACTTGTTGACCTTGTCTTCGGCCTTTTTGATCGCCACTTCCTGTTCGAGAATCTTCTGCTCCGCCTGCTGCAACATCTGCGCGGCGTCGAGGATTTCGACGATCTGCACCTTGTCGGTGTTCCACGTGTTGTTCAGGTTGCCGACCTTGGCGTCCTTGATGCTGCCTTTGAGGTGTTGCGCATCGGCATAGACCACCTCGAAACCCTGGGTTTTGAGGAAGTGGTCGCGGCGCAGGCGGGTGTCTTCGTTCAGCGCATCCTTGTTCGCCAATGCGGTGCCTTCGATGCGGTACTCGGACCAGCGTTTTTGCGCCCAGTGAATCCCCTGGGCCAGCATGAAACGTCCCAGACCCCGGTTCCACGGTTCGATCTGCAAGCCGGATTCCGGGCCAACGCGCACGGCGCGGCTGGCGTGGTCGACCCAGATGTCCAGATGGTTCTGTTCCTTTCGGGTTTTCTGGCTGGGCAGGTGATAACTCATACGCAGCAGGCTGAACTCCCGGTTATGGCGTTCGGCGCGACCGAATTCGACAAAGCGCAGAGGGCGCCCGCCAGTGGCGCGGTCGGTGGGCAGGGGCGCCAGACGCAGCATCGTAAAATGCTCGGCCTGAACGTCCTCCCAGAGCACCGGAGTGGCGACGTCACCTTCTTTTCCTTCCGTCGGGGCGGCCACTTCGGCCTGCATGGTAGCTTCTGTCATTACGGCGATCCTGTTGTCGACATGGCCCGGCAAACACGATGCCAGCATCCCGATATCGGCCGTTTTTGGTGAAGCTGAAGGGAAACCTCTTCAGGTCGGGAAGGGTACCGTCCCCTGTGGGAGAGAAATCATTCCGGTCGGCGATCCGACGATGCGGTGGTACATCGTCCAGATACTCGTCTGATGCACCACCCTCTCGCGAATGAATTCGCTCCCACAGGAGAACCGAGTCCTGCCTGAAATATCTATTTAGGTCGCAATTTATTGGGCGATGCCGTCAGGCAGCAGGCACTGACCCGATGAACTTCAGAATCCGATCGGACAGCTCACTGGCCAGCGGCAGTTGTGGGTCTTTATAGGAGGCGAGTTGACGTTTCATGTCCATCGGCACGATACGCAGCACGTGATTCATGCCGTCGATGATCGCCAGTTGCGAGTCCGGTTTGGCCTTGTGCAGCAACTCGGCATCGCCCACACCAACTTGCATGTCGTTGCGGCCCTGAATGATCAGGGTCGGGATCTTCAATTGGCTGAACGCTTGCGCAGGGTTCTGCCGGAACAGCGAAATCAGGTACGGCTGTACGCTGGGGCGAAACACCACCTGCAAAGGTTCAGGAACGTTGTCGTCGGTCTTGCCGGCCTTGATTTCCTCGATCAATTCCTCGCTGCGCGCCAGCAGGGGCGGCGGCAGCCGGTATTGCAGTTGCTCGCGCACCACCTGATCCACCGGGCGTCCAGTGCCTGCGACGGAGATCAATGCAGTGGCCCCGGCACGTTCAGCGGCCAACGTCGCAACCAGTGCGCCTTCGCTGTGGCCCATGAGGATCAATTGTCCCAGACGTGGATCGGTTTTCAGCTTCTCGGCCCAGGCCACGGCGTCGTCGACGTATTTCTCGATGCTCAGGTCGCGTTCATCAGGTGTGGCAGGACGGCTGGCGGCCACCCCGCGCTTGTCGTAGCGCACGCTGGCGATGTTGTGCCGGGCCAGGATCAGCGCCAGGCGTTTCATGCTGTCGTTGCGCCCGCCATCGGTGTTGTTGCCGTCACGATCGGTCGGGCCGGAACCTGCGATGATCAGCACCACCGGCACGGGTGTGGTGGACTTGGGCAGCAATAACGTGCCAAACAGCTCGCCCGTGCCCGTCTCCAGCGAGATGGGACGTTGCAAGACGACCGGCGTGCCCGCGTGGGCAATGGACGATAAAAGGGTGAGGGTCAAAGCGATTACTCGCAGCGGCAGCAAGCCGCGAATCAGGGACATACCGGGTAGCATCGCAAGGCCATCGTCAAGAAAGTGTCAATTGGACGCGACTAATTGCGTAAGGTTCGAGGGTGAACTGCGCGTTCAGCCTGCGTATACTGGCGCCCTCGTGTTTTTGGTCGTTTTTTCGGAGCCTCCCGCATGTCCGGCAATACCTTCGGCAAGCTGTTCTCGGTCACCACCGCTGGCGAAAGCCATGGTCCGGCGCTGGTCGCCATCGTTGACGGCTGCCCGCCAGGTGTCGAGTTGTCGCTGGAAGACCTGCAGCGTGATCTGGATCGCCGCAAGCCCGGCACCAGCCGCCACACCACTCAGCGCCAGGAAGCCGATGAGGTGGAGATCCTGTCCGGCGTGTTCGAGGGCAAGACCACGGGCACCTCCATTGGCCTGCTGATTCGCAACACTGACCAGAAGTCCAAGGATTACTCGCAGATCAAGGACCTGTTCCGCCCGGCCCATGCCGACTACACCTATCACCACAAATACGGTGTGCGCGACTACCGTGGCGGTGGCCGCAGCTCGGCGCGGGAAACCGCGATGCGCGTGGCGGCGGGGGCCATCGCCAAGAAATACCTGCTGACTCAGGGCATCACCGTACGCGGTTACATGAGTCAGCTGGGTCCTATCGAAATTCCGTTCAAGACCTGGGAGTCTGTGGAGCAGAACGCCTTTTTCAGTCCGGACCCCGACAAAGTGCCCGAGCTGGAAGCCTACATGGACCAGTTGCGCCGTGATCAGGATTCGGTCGGCGCGAAAATCACCGTCGTCGCCGAAGGCGTGATGCCGGGGCTGGGTGAGCCGATTTTTGACCGTCTGGACGCTGAACTGGCTCACGCCCTGATGAGCATCAACGCGGTGAAAGGCATCGAAATCGGCGCCGGTTTCGACAGCATTGCCCAGCGCGGCACCGAGCACCGTGACGAGTTGACCCCGGAAGGTTTCCTGTCCAATAACGCGGGCGGCATTCTGGGTGGCATTTCATCGGGCCAGCCGATCGTTGCGCACCTGGCGCTGAAACCGACGTCCAGCATCACCGTTCCGGGCCGTTCGATCGACGTTAACGGCAATGCACTGGAGATGATCACCAAAGGCCGTCACGACCCCTGCGTCGGCATTCGTGCCACGCCGATCGCCGAGGCGATGATGGCCATCGTCTTGCTCGATCACCTGCTGCGTCATCGCGGACAAAACCACGACGTGCGCGTCAGCACTCCGGTTCTGGGTCAGCTGTAATGCCGGACCCCGGCGCTGCCGCCACAGGTCTTTGACCGTGGCGGCGCTTCCTTACTGGCGGCTGTCCAGTTTCTATCTCTTCTATTTCGCCTTGCTTGGGTCGACCGCGCCGTTTCTGGCGTTGTATTTCGATCATCTGGGCTTCCCCAGTGCGCGCATTGGCGAACTGTTGGCTATCCCGATGTTGATGCGCTGCGTGGCGCCGAACATTTGGGGCTGGCTGGGGGACTACACCGGGCGGCGGCTGGCCATCGTGCGCCTTGGCGCGATCTGCACGCTGGGCTGTTTTTCCCTGATCCTCGTCGACAAGTCCTACGCCTGGCTGGCAATGGTCATGGCGTTGCATGCCTTTTTCTGGCACGCCGTGTTGCCGCAGTTCGAAGTGATCACCCTGGCGCATCTGCAAGGGCAGACTGCGCGCTACAGCCAGATTCGGCTATGGGGATCGATTGGTTTCATTCTGACGGTCGTGGGCCTGGGGCGTCTGTTTGAGTGGTTCAGTCTGGACCTTTACCCGCAGGCGTTGTTGCTGATCATGGGCGGGATCGTTGCCAGCAGTTGGTGGGTGCCCAACGCGCAACCCGTGGCAAGCAGCCAGCGTGCGGCAGGCGAAGGGTTCCTCAAGCAGTTATTCAGCCCCGGTGTGCTGGCCTTCTATATCTGCGTGGCCTTGATGCAGTTGAGCCATGGCCCGTATTACACCTTTCTCACGCTGCATCTGGAGCATCTGGGCTACAGTCGCGGCATCATCGGCTTGCTCTGGGCCGTGGGCGTCGTTGCCGAAGTGCTGATGTTTCTGGGCATGAGCCGCATTCTGCAACGCTTCAGCGTGCGCCATGTGCTGATCGCCAGTTTCTCGCTCGCGGCATTGCGTTGGTTACTGCTGGGCCGTTTCGCGGACCATCTGGCGGTGCTGATGTTCGCCCAATTACTGCACGCGGCCACCTTCGGCAGTTTTCACGCAGCGGCCATTCATTTCCTGCAACGCAGTTTTGGCCCTCGCCAACAAGGGCAGGGCCAGGCGTTGTACGCCGCCTTGTCCGGCACGGGAGGTGCCATGGGCGCGTTGTATTCCGGTTACGCGTGGAACGCGCTGGGTGCGGGCTGGACCTTTGCCATCGCCAGCCTGGCCGCGTTGATCGCCGCGTTGTTGGCCGTCGCACGGATGCAAAAGGAGCGATGATGAGTGCGTCATGCCCACCGAGTCTTTCATTGATTAGCCTGTCTGACCCCGCGTCCGGCCCAGCACACTCCGGCCGACGTCGACTGAACCGAGGAACCCCGCAATGAGCATTCTCTCTGTCTATCACGTGTCTTCTCCTGAGTTGCCCAACAAGGTCCTGACTCACCAGGAAGACATCGCCTCGACGCTCGCCGAGCAGGGAATTGCCTTTAGCCGCCTGCCATCGACATTAGCGCTCAAGGCGGGCGCCAGTGAGGAGGAGGTGCTGGACGCATGTCGTGTGCAGATCGATCAATTGATGACCGAGCATGGCCTTGACGCGGTCGAGGTGATCAGTATCGACGGGCCTGTCCCGAGTGGTGAACCACGTCGCGAGCATTATCATCACACCGACGAACTGCGCTTCTTCGTCGCCGGGCGGGGGCTGTTGTCGCTGCGCGTTGGTGACTTCGTGTACGCCGTGTTGTGCGAGAAAAATGACCTGATCGCCATTCCGGCCGGAACGCGCCAATGGTTTGACCTAGGTGACCATCCGCGTCTGATCGCCACTCGTCTGTTCAGAGATGGAGCAGGGCGCCAGGGTGTCCCGACAGGGGATGCCATCGCCGATGAGTTTCCTGGACTCGACGACTGACTGCTCATCGTTGCGACAGCGAGCAGACGCTTTCAGTCGCAAGAATTTCCGAACGGCCAATGCCTTTTGCATTGGCCGTTTTTGTTTCAAAAAAGGCAAAAATGTAAGCACGTTTTGGTTGTTTTGTGGGAAGTGGCCTGTTTGTAAGTCAGGCATGACTGTTTGTTTTCGCCGTTGTGTTTAACCCCCTCGGACTGTGTAACCCTTGCGCTGTCGGACCCTGACGGCTTCTAAACGCACGCTCGTTCCTGCGTTTTTGTGCAGGACTTCGTGTTTTTTGGATGCCGAAATTTATCAACAACTCTAAAGAGCACTCAGGGACGGCACATGACGTTTTTTAAATGGAGGGGAAGATGAAAAACGTACAGACAGGGACGCTGAGCCCGTTGATCGAACAGATGGTGAGCAGCATCACGGATCAGGACGGCAACGCCGCGATCGAGAATGCGCTGGACTGGCTCAGACAGGAATGTCGCTGCGAGCGGGCCATGTTGTATCAGTACCGGGAAGGGTCATTGCTCAGTTGCATCACGTCCAACGTCGACAATTACTGGAAGGAGTTGTACGCCCAGGGACGGTTGATGATCGAGGACCCGGTGATTCGCTGTTATCGCCACAAGATGGGATTTCTGGACTGGGAGGATGCGTTTCACGACTATCCTCCGTCGTCGGCCTATTTGGCCGCCGTTCAGGACTGCGGGCTGCTACCTGCACTGTCTTATGGTTACAGCAGCGAAAACCGGGCGAATCGCGGGGTGGTGACGGTGTGTTCGCTCAATGGGTTGCAGCGTCCGCTGACGCACAACGATCGCTATCTGGTGACCAGCCTGGTGCCCATGCTGCATGTGGCCGGGAAAGGGCGTGAGTTCCAGACTCGAGCATTGACCGCCAAGGAGATGGAAATTCTCAAATGGGCGCGAGAGGGTAAAACGGCGTGGGAAATTGCGCTGATCAAGGAAGTTTCGGAGGCAACGGTCAAACATCATTTCAAAAGCATCTATGCCAAGCTGGGCGTCACCAATCGCGCGCAGGCGGTAGGTGAAGCGCTGTGCCGTGGCATCATCCGATAACGGATAGGCAGATAAGGTCAGCGCGACACCCGTCGGCTGATGGAATGCGCAAAAAAACCGCGATGGCAGGTCAGCTATCGCGGTCTTCATAAAGGGATGCTTCAGGTGCTGCAACGAATAGCGCTTATCGCGTGTGATAAGTCGGCAAGTCAAAGCGGTGCTGACTTTGCAGCATCGAAATGGCAGGCAGTTCGCTGGCCTGAGCCGCCAGATCACGACGAATGGCACTGATCACCCATTCCATCTGCACAGGCGTATGAAGCTGCGCGTATGAAATCGAGCGGCGCATGTGCTTGCCCTCACTGTTGCGCAGAGTCAACAGCACGCCGCCATCCGGACGAGCCTGAGTGGTGACTTGGTAATCGGAAAATACGGAAGCGAATTTCTCTTGGATGAAAGTCATGTCTAGCGGCTCCATTGCTCGTGTTAACAGGCTTGGTAGGACTAGTGCAGTGACTGTGCCAGTATGGGTTGAAAATAAATTTGTTATAAATCAATTGCTTATGCGGAATATACTTTTTTGCGTTCGTGCAATTTGCATGAAAGGCTAATCGGCGTCCTGCATTTTGCGGGAGCCGGGAGAGTTCGTGGGGGGAGATGGAGGGGGAGTGGAAGGGGTTGCTGATATCTGAGACAGCGATACCCGGCGTTCATTTCACGTTGTTTCAGCGATTTGTTCACGATGTCGATAGGCGGTGTGGCTATCACCTTCATCGAAATCCTTTGCTGGCTTGGCGGGTGAGAAAGGTGAGATTGTGCGCAAACTTTATCGTCGCTGCGCAGATCAGAGGGTGTGTGCAGCACAATGCAGTATTGGCTAAGTGCACCCTGCCGGGTGCGCCTCAGGAGAGATGAAATGTCTGACACCCCCAACAAACCGGATAGCCCCACACGCATGTCGGACGAAGAAGCGCTGGAATTTGCCGAACAGGTGTTTGACCGCGCCCGTGCCGGTGATGCGAATATGCTGGACCGCTTGCTTGAAAGCGGCTTGACCCCCAACCTGCGTAACCACAAAGGCGACACGCTGTTGATGCTGGCTGCCTATCACGGCCACCAGGACGCTGTGAAAGTGCTGCTCAAGCACAAGGCAGATCCGGAAATTCGCAATGCCAATGGTCAAAGCCCGATCGCCGGGGCAGCCTTCAAAGGCGATCTGGACGTGGTACGGATTCTGGTCGAAGGCGGAGCAGACGTTGAAGGGGCTTCGGCCGATGGCCGAACGGCCTTGATGATGGCGGCCATGTTCAACCGGACGGCGATTGTCGACTACCTGATCGCCCAAGGCGCCAATCCCAATGTAAAGGATGCCAAGGGTGTGACCCCGTTGATGGCCGCACAAACCATGGGCGCCACCGAAACGGCTGAGCAATTGGCCCGCTTAAGCGTTTGATGCGCCGACCTCAGGAATAGAGCTGCGAAGGATTTCCCGCTATCCTTCGCGCCTGTTTTTTCGCGCCCGAGTACCCATGCCATGAAAGCTTCTCTCCTCGAATTCATCAGCAAGATCAGCTCCGGCTGCATGAGCGACGAGGAAATCGAAAAGATTGCCGACGAAGCCGAGCAGGCTTACGCCGATCCTGACGCTTTCCTGGCCGCCAACCCCGATGTCAATTACGACGACACCTTCCCGATTCCGCTGGGGGAGTGGGTAGTGGTGGGCAGCCTGCCGGAAACCGTGATGTTCCAGGCCGACAACTACATGGACCTGTTCACCGAGATCACGGCGTCGTTTGGCCCTCAGGTGGCCTTCAATATCAAGCCCAAACAGTTGGCCAAAACCGAGCCGCTGACCGCGCTGAACCGCATTCAGATCCAGTTGAGCAGCATGAACAAGGAGATGGGCGGGTACGTGCTGATGAACCTGAGCGAACCGCTGGATGACGAATTGCAGACGGTGCTGGTGTACGGCAACGACCAGTCGCGGGTCATGGAGTTGGGCGTTGAACTGGGTATTCTGATCGAGCCTGCCCTGGAGGCGCTCAAAGCCCAAGAGGTGTAACGGCTGAGTACATCGTTCTGTAGCAGCCCGGCTTGCCGGCGGCGGCGGTTTTACGGACGCCACCGCAGGCAAGCCATGCTGCTACCGTTTTGTGCGGTATTGAATATCAGGGGCGATATTCACCTCCCGCAAATATCCCGCCCGCCTCACGGAACCCTCATTCAACGGCACCACTCCTAACTGGGCAAGCTTTCAATAAGGAGCGTCACCATGGGTTCCACCTTCAATGGTCTGGTTGGATTGATCATTCTGGCCCTCGACATCTGGGCCATCCTCAATGTGTTGAAGAGCGGTGCAGAAACCGGCATGAAGATCCTCTGGGTCTTGCTGATCGCACTGTTGCCCGTGCTTGGCCTGATCATCTGGGCGATTGCCGGTCCGCGGGGAGATGTGCGGGTCTAGCGTCGCACCGGAAACGGCTGGAACATCAACGCCTGATTCGCTTCGGTGGGTCAGGCGTTCTTTGTAAGAAAATATTAGAGCTCTACTCAAACAACGGAATTTTCACTGCTTTTTCGAGAAAATTCCCGCCGCTTGCCGTTCGCTGGCTGAACGAATCCTGAATTTATCCCGTGCGTGCCCATGAAGAATGCAGCGCATTGGTGGTAAACACCGGGCGATCACGTACTATTTGCCCCCCGCAGTCGTGTGCTGCATTTCAATGCCACGGACTGCACCGGCTTTAACACACATAAACCTGAATCCAACGGATCCCAAGACTCATGGCCAAACCGGACGCCCCGGCGCGCGCGCCGCAACCTACCGTCAAATCGCACCTGGCTTACACATTATTGAGTGGCCTGGCGTTGATGGTGCTGTACACCCTGCTGCGCGTGGCGCTGCTGGTTTACAACCGTGAAGGCATCGGCGCCACGCCTGCCTCGACATTCATCGAGGCATTTGGCAACGGTCTGCGTTTCGACCTGCGTCTGGTGGTCTACATCCTGATTCCGCTGTTGCTGGCGCTGTTCAGTGCCCGGCTGATGGCGGCACGCGGCTTCTTCCGTTTCTGGTTGACGCTGGTCGCGAGCCTGACCACGTTCTTCGGCCTGATGGAAATGGACTTCTACCGCGAGTTCCATCAGCGCCTGAACGGGCTGGTGTTCCAGTACGTGAAGGAAGACCCGAAAACCGTACTGAGCATGATTTGGTACGGCTACCCGGTAGTGCGCTACCTGTTGGCGTGGGCGTTGCTGACCTGGCTGTTGAGTCTGGTCTTCAAAGGCATTGACCGTGCGACCCGTCCACGGGGTGGTTTCAACATCGGCAGCTCCAGCAACCGTGCTGTTGCCCCGTGGTACACCCGCGTCGGCGTATTTGTGGTCTGCCTGTTGATCGCTGTAGTCGCCGCGCGCGGTACGTTGCGTCAAGGCCCGCCACTGCGCTGGGGGGATGCCTACACCACCGAATCCAATTTCGCCAACACCCTGGGCCTGAACGGCACGCTGACCCTGCTCGCTGCTGCCAAGAGCCGCATGTCCGAAGACCGCGATAACATCTGGAAGGCCACACTGCCGCAGCCAGAGGCGCAGCAAACCGTGCGCGACATGCTGCTGACCGCCAATGACAAGCTGGTCGATTCGGACAAGGCGGCCATCCGTCGCGAGTTCACCCCGCCTGCCAGCAACACGCTGCCGATCAAGAACGTCGTCGTCATCCTGATGGAAAGCTTCGCCGGTCACTCGGTGGGCGCGTTGGGCGATGAATCCAACATCACGCCGTACTTCGACAAACTGTCTGAAGAAGGCCTGCTGTTCGACCACTTCTTCTCCAACGGCACCCACACGCACCAGGGCATGTTCGCCACCATGGCGTGCTTCCCGAACCTGCCGGGTTTCGAATACCTGATGCAAACCCCGGAAGGCAGCCACAAGCTGTCCGGCCTGCCGCAACTGCTGAGCGCGCGCAAGTATGACGACGTGTACGTCTACAACGGCGACTTCGCCTGGGACAACCAGTCCGGGTTCTTCAGCAACCAGGGCATGACCAACTTCATCGGCCGTAACGACTTCGTCAATCCGGTGTTTTCCGACCCGACGTGGGGCGTATCCGACCAGGACATGTTCGACCGTGGCGCTCAGGAACTGAAAGACCGCGAAGCCAAGGGCAAGCCGTTCTATGCGCTGCTGCAAACCCTCTCCAACCACACGCCTTACGCGCTGCCTGCCAACCTGCCGGTTGAGCGCGTGACCGGGCATGGCACGCTGGATGAGCACCTGACGGCCATGCGTTACTCCGACTGGGCGCTGGGCCAGTTCTTCGAGAAGGCCAAGAAAGAGCCTTATTACAAGGACACCCTGTTCGTCATCGTCGGCGACCACGGCTTTGGCAACAACGAGCAGATCACCGAAATGGACCTGGGTCGCTTCAACGTGCCGATGTTGATGATCGCGCCTGGCCTGCAAGACAAGTTCGGCAAGCGCAGCAGCATCGTCGGTACTCAGATCGACATCGTGCCGACCATCATGGGCCGCCTGGGTGGCGACACCGTGCACCAATGCTGGGGCCGTGACTTGCTGAACCTGCCTGCGGGCGATCTGGGCTTCGGCGTGATCAAGCCGTCGGGCAGCGAGCAGACGGTGGCCATCGTGACCGGCAACCGCATCCTGATCGAACCGAAGGAAATGGAGCCGAAAATCTACCACTACGAACTGGGCACCAAGCCTCACGCCGAGCTGGAGCCAAACGCTCCGGATGTGGCCGAGCTGCGCAAAAAGCTCGACAGCTTCCTGCAGACTGCGACCAAGAGCCTGCTGGACAACACGGCAGGGGTGAAGGACGCCAAGCCGCAATAAACCCGCCTCAACAAAAACGCCCCGATATCGGGGCGTTTTTGTTGGTGGTCGTTGCCGTTCGATCTGTGAATGGCGGCTGCAGCACTTCGGTCTGCTGTGGGAGCCGGCTTGCTGGCGAAGGCGGTGTGTCAGTCAATGAAGATTTTGCTGATCCGACGTATTCGCCAGCAAGCCGGCTCCCACAGGGATTGTGTTCCAGTCTCAATATTTGAGCGTGTCAGAGCACCGAAAAGTTGTAGCTCAGAATCAACCGGGTCTCGTCCACATCCCGGGCAAACTTCTCGTAGTTGCTGCGGAAGGTCGCGTTGCGCAGGCGAACGCTCAGGTCCTTGAAGGTCCCGCTCTGCACCACGTACTTGACCTCGCTGTCGCGCTCCCATTCCTTGCCTTCGCTGTCGCTGCCCGCCACCTTGATGTTGTCGCCGTTGACGTAACGGGTCATGACGCTCAAACCACTGAGGCCGATGGCCTTGAAGTCGTAGTCATACCGCAACTGCCACGACCGTTCCTGCGCTGCGGCGAAGTCGTTGACCTGGATGTAGTTCACGAGGTTCGGGTTGGTGCCGTCCAGATACGGCATTGAGGTGTCGCCGATCATGGTCTGCCAGCCAATGGTCACTTTGTGCCCTGACAGTGCGTAGGCGAGCAGGGCGCTGAAGGCCTGGTTGTCGATTTCGCCCGCGCGCGCCGAGCCGTCGTCGTGGCTCTTGATGAAGTGCACATCGGCAGACCCGGTGCCCGGTCCGATTTTCTGAGTGGCGAGTAAACCGAGGTAGTGCTGGTGATAGACGTTTTCCAGCGCCGCGTAGTGGTACTGGCCGACGAGGCCCGGCGCGATCGTGTAGTCGACGCCGTACATGTCGAAGTGGTTGCCGGTGATGTCGCTGGTATAGCGCTTGTTCTTGCTGTTCAGGCGGATGTCCTGAGAATCGGTGGAATCACGGGCGGTGTAGTGGTCGAGCCGCGACGCCATCAGTTTGAAGCCGGACAGGTCTTCAGAGGTCAGCATGCCGCCGTTGAACATCGTGGGCAGCAGGCGTCCGTCGTTGTACTTCAGCAGAGGCGCGTCAGGCATCATCGCGCCGTACTTGAACACGGTTTTCGAGACGCGGACCTTGGCCGCTGCGCCCGCTTTGGCGTACTGGCCCTTCGAGCCGCGTGGGTCGCTGCCGCTGGAAGGCAGCAGGCCAGTGCCGCTGCGGTCGGGGCTGGAATCCAGTTGGAAACCGGCCATCACCAGTGCGTCGATGCCGAACCCTACCGGGCCTTGCGTATAACCCGATTGGAAATTGAGGATGAAGCCCTGCGCCGCCTCTTCGCGTTTCGAGGCGCCCTGAGGGTTGGAACTGCTGCCGTCGCGAAAATCGCGGTTGAAGTACATCGTGCGTGATTCGAGGTTGGCTTTGCTGTCTTCCAGAAAGCCTTCGGCTTGGACGACGGGCATCAGGCCTGCGCACAGGGACAGTGTTCCAAGGCCGAGCAGCGCGCGCTGCCGGGTAGGGCGGGTAAGCATGTAGGACTCCAGAGAGAGCGCCGCAGGGAGAGGCGTCGAGGGCGCGCAGTATCGGCAGTCAGACGTGCAGGGGGTATCCCACCTTTGTATAGGTTTCGGGTGCGCAAGCCTCGTTCCAGACACGTTTTTACGATGTTGTTCCCATGTGGGCAGTCACGTCAGTGTGCGACTCATACCGGTGGAACGCCGCTGGCAGGGCAGGGTCAAGATCATTAGGCCGGTTTCCGGCTCCGACTGAGGAGACATCGATGAAAGTCTGGACTATTGCGTTTCTCGATAAGGACGGCGTGCAGCAGAGCCTTGATCTTGAATCCGAGCAGCGTCCCAGTGAAGAAGAGGCGGCTCAGCGATTGCGCCCGCGTCTGTTCCCGGTCACTCACGAGCTCGACCTGAACGATCTGGAAGGGCGAACTCAGGATCCGACCGTCAGGACACTCAAGGAGCAGAATGCGGTGCAGATCATTTCCATCGTCGAGGCCCACTGAAAAACCTGTGAAATAACCACGCGTTGCCGATTGGCAACGCGTTGATAATGGGCGTAATCTGCAAACAAGGCCGGTGGAGCATCTACCCGAGCCAGCTCGTGTACTGATGTTCTTTTTGTAACAGCAGCATCGGCCTTGTCAGCGACATGCTTGAGTCCCGGGTGGCGGAGGATCTGCCGCTTGGCGCTTCCACATGAGGCGTTTCGGGATCGTTGAAACTCTATCTATCGTTGTATAGGAGGACGTTTCATGAGCACGACCTATCAAGAAGACATCAGCAGTCACGTACTGCGCCGCATGAAAGAAAGCGGTTTCGACTTCGCACGCATCTACCCCATCGAGTTCTATGCCGTCTTCCCGGATGAAGAGCGGGCGCGTCAGGCTGCGGAAAAGTTTCGTGGCGAATCCCTCAATACTCAGATCAACGCCCGTGAGGACGGTGCGTGGCACCTGCAAGTGAGCAAAGTGATGTACGCGACTTATGATGGCATCGGTGATTTCGAACAGGACTTGCAGAGCGCGATTTTCGGCCTGGATGGAGAGGTCGAGGGTTGGGGCGTGAAACAGGAGGTCAGGCGGTTTCATTGATCGACTGGCGTGCCCGCAAAACGCTCTCTAGCAGCACGGCTTGCCGACGGCAGCGTCCTGAAGATCGCCACCGTCGGCAAGCCGTGCTGCTACAGATGCCCAAGACGAGAAAGAACCGGGAACTCCCAGCATTTCCGGCAGCCAAATCGGGGCAAAAAAAAGCCGCTCGGGTACGAGCGGCGTAAAGGGAATTTCGTTGAACAATCCGGGAACACAAAAACGTCGCTCGTGCAGTCTGGAGCGAGGTTGTCTGCGTTGATGGCGCGATTATCCGTAAACAAACTCAAGTCGGGAAATCAACTCTGGCTATGCTGGTAATAGAATTCTCGGTGGCGGGACGCTTCTCCATGAAGCGTAGGGGAATGGGTGAGGGCGCTTCTTGCACAGGAATGGTGCGAAGGCGTCTGCTGTTTTATTCAACTCATTGATTTAAAAGCGTTTATGCCGCTGGCACGGGCCTTGCGAAGGTCCATGGGTCCATGGTGACAAGGAGTACGGCATGATCCGCACCTTTTATGATGAGATGTACGATGTGGGCGGCGCTGTCCGGCCACATTATCGGGAATTCGCCCGCTGGCTGGGCGAAGCGCCACCTGAGTTACTGGCTCAGCGTCGGCGTGAGGCCGATCTTTTGTTTCATCGCGCCGGGATTACGTTCACGTTGTACGGTGACGAGCAGGGGACCGAGCGTCTGATCCCCTTCGATACGATTCCTCGCAGCATCCCCGCCAGTGAGTGGCGTGTGGTCGAGCGCGGCTGCATTCAGCGGGTCAAAGCGCTGAACATGTTCCTCGCCGACCTCTACCACGATCAACGCATCATCAAGGCCGGGATCATCCCTGCCGAGCAGGTGCTGGCCAACGAGCAGTATCAGTTGGCAATGCAGGGCCTGAACCTGCACCGCGATCTGTACGCCCACATCTCAGGGGTCGATCTGGTGCGCGATGGCGACGGGACTTATTACGTTCTCGAAGACAACCTGCGCACCCCCAGCGGCGTGAGCTACATGCTCGAAGACCGCAAGATGATGATGCGCCTGTTCCCGGAGCTGTTCGCCGCACAGCGCATTGCCCCTATCGACCACTACCCGAACCTGTTGCTCGACACCCTGAAAAGCTCAAGCCCGCTGGATAACCCCAGTGTGGTGGTGCTGACACCGGGGCGTTTCAACAGCGCGTTCTTCGAACACGCCTTCCTGGCGCGGGAGATGGGCGTTGAGTTGGTGGAAGGCGCCGACCTGTTCGTGCGCGACGACCGCGTGTTCATGCGCACCACGGATGGCCCGAAAGCGGTGGACGTGATTTATCGCCGCCTCGATGACGCCTTCCTCGATCCTCTGGCGTTCAACCCTGAGTCGATGTTGGGCGTGCCGGGCCTGTTGTCGGCCTATCGTTCGGGCAACGTGGTGCTGGCCAACGCCATTGGCACGGGCGTCGCCGACGACAAATCGATCTACCCGTTCGTCACCGACATGATCCGTTTCTACCTCGACGAAGAGCCGATCCTGAAAAACGTGCCGACCTGGCAATGCCGCAAGCCTGAAGAACTGTCCCACGTGCTGGCCAATCTGGGCGATCTGGTGGTCAAGGAAACCCAGGGTTCCGGCGGTTACGGGATGTTGGTCGGTCCTGCCGCCACCGCAGCGGAAATCGAAGCGTTTCGGGCGCGGCTGATCGCCAAACCCCACGCGTACATCGCTCAACCTACCTTGTCCCTGTCGACCTGTCCGACCTTCGTCGAGAACGGCATCGCCCCGCGACATATCGACCTGCGCCCATTCGTGTTGTCTGGCCGTGAAACCCGCGTTGTACCCGGTGGCCTGACCCGAGTCGCCTTGCGCGAAGGCTCGCTGGTGGTGAACTCGTCGCAGGGTGGCGGAACCAAGGACACCTGGGTGGTCGAGGATTAAGGAAGCCTGCCAATGCTAAGTAGAACTGCCTCGGATTTATATTGGATGTCGCGGTACCTGGAGCGGGCGGAAAACCTCGCACGGATGCTCGACGTCAGCTACTCGTTGTCATTGATGCCCCAGGACGGGCGCGGCGATGGCCTCAATGAACTGGCCATGCCGCTGCTGATCACCGGCACCCTGGACGATTACCGCGAGCGTTTCGGTGATCTGCATGCCGAGCGTCTGCTGCATTTCTTCGCGCTGGATGCCACCAATCAGGGCAGCATTTTCAGTTGCCTCGCGGCGGCGCGGGCCAGTGCCCACGCGGTACGTGGGCGCATTACTGCGGACATGTGGGAAAACATCAACTCGACCTACCTGGAAATTCGCGGGATCGCCGAGCAGGGCTTGAGCCGCTACGGCATGAGCCGTTTCTGCGAGTGGGTCAAAGAGCGTTCGCACCTGTTCCGTGGCGCCACGTACGGCACGATCATGCGTAACGATGCGTTCCGTTTCATTCGTTTGGGCACGTTCATCGAGCGCGCTGACAACACCCTGCGCATGCTCGATGCCCGTTATGAAATGCTCGAACTGCGCGGGCCGTCTGCCAACGCAGCGGCGGACAGTTCGGCGGCGGGCTACTACCAGTGGAGTGCCTTGTTGCGTGCGCTGTCGTCGTTCGAGGCGTACACCGAGGTCTACCGCGACGCGCCAGGTGCGCGTCAGGTGGCAGAGCTGCTGTTGTTGCGCGCGGATATTCCGCGTTCGTTGCGCGCCTGCCTTGAAGAGCTGGACATGATTTTGTCCACTCTACCGGGCGCCAACGGGCGTCCGGCCCAACGCTTGGCCGCCGAACTCGATGCCCGCCTGCGGTACACCGGCATCGACGAAATCCTTGACGAAGGCCTGCATGAATGGTTGAACGAATTCATTCCGCTGCTGGCCCAACTGGGAAACGTTATCCACACTTCTTATCTGGAGGCAGCATGAGACTGTCCATTAGCCACGAGACCACTTATCACTACGACGATCAGGTCCGCGCCAGCATCCAGTATTTGCGTCTGACGCCACATGACAGCGAGCGCCAGCAAGTGCTCAGTTGGCAACTGGCATTGCCGCGGCCGGTGCGAGCGCAAGTCGATCCGTTCGGCAACATCCTGCACGTGTTGACCATGGATGAACCCCACGAGGCCATTGTCATCGGTGCACGCGGGCAAGTTGAAATCGACGAGAAGCGTGAAGCCGAGCATGAGAGCCAGTCGTCACTGCCGTTTTTGCGTTTCACTCGCCTGACCGAAGCGGACGAAGCCATTCGTGCATTCGCGGCCAAGGAAACGAAAAAGCACACCGACCGCAACGCACTGATCGATCTGATGCAGGCGCTGAATCAGCACATCGTTTACACGCCAGGTGCAACAGCCGTCGACACCAGCGCGGCGCAGGCGTTTGCCAATGGGGCAGGCGTTTGTCAGGACCACACCCACGCATTTCTCGCCTGCGCGCGCAGCCTGGGCGTTCCGGCGCGTTATGTGTCGGGTTATCTGTACAGCGACAGCAGCGACCACCTGGCCAGTCATGCGTGGGCCGAGGCCTGGATCGATGACGCCTGGTACAGCTTCGATGTGACCAACCAACTGGCCATCCCCGAGCGTCATCTGAAGCTGGCGGTGGGGCTGGATTACCTGGACGCCTGCCCGGTGCGCGGCATGCGCCGTGGTGGTGGTTGCGAGCAGATGCATGCCAAGGTGGTGGTGTCGCCGTCTGCGCCGGTGGCCAAGCCGGTGGTGCAAATGCAGGTGCAGCGTCAGTCTTGAAGGTCGGATGTCGCTGTTGATGCCTGCCCTGCCATCATAACCTGTGGGAGCGAATTCATTCGCGAGAGGTCAGTGCATACGACGCATTTGTGTCGGATGTACGCCCGCATCGCGAATGAATTCGCTCCCACAGGAGATTGGCGTCGACGATTGAATTATTGGCTGACCTTACGCCCCGCCATCTGCTTCAAATAACTCACCACCTGCCCCAGTTCCTCATCCGATAACACCTCCGGCGTGATCGCAGGCATCTTGGCCTGGGGCCATTGACGCAGGTTTTGCGGGTTGCGGATGTACAGCTTCAGATAATCCCCGGCGAAATACTCGGTGGGGTTATGGGGAATGTTCAGGTCCGGCCCCAGTTGTGAATCCCCCGCGCCATTCAGGCGATGGCAGGCGAAGCAATTCTTCTGAAACAGCGCAAAGCCCTTGTTCACGGGGTCTTCAGCCGCCAGTTTCGGGTCAGGCAGCAGCGCGGGGAAGCGTTCGGCCACCGACGCCAACAGGCGAATCTTACCCACCGCGTAAGGCCATTGTTCCGGGCTGATGTTGCTGGCCGCAGGATCGGTCCATACCAGATAGAACGGCCCGGCGCTCGGTTTGTCCTGGCTCAGCCCCGGCCACGGATGCGCGGGGTCTTCAATCGCCAGCCAGGCCTGTGAGCCGGTTTTTTGCAGCAGCGGGGCGGCGGGCATTTCTGCTGCGAACCCGTCCGTGGCGATGGCCTGAAGGTGGGCGTCGTTCGTCACCCCCTCCAGCAACGCCGCTACGGGCACGGCGCGATAATGCATCGCGCGCTTATAGGACACGTCCTGGGGAATATCGATATCCCGGGCCTGCGGATGTTTGAGCAGTTGCTCGGTGTCCCACGTGCGGGTGCCTTTGGCGGTGCCCAGATCAAGGGTCAGTTGTGCAGCATGAACGGGCAGGGCCAGCAGGACGCCAGCCAGCATCAGAATTGAACGCAAGATGAGGGTTACTCCGCAGGATCGTCGGTGACGTCGTACAGCGCGTTGTGCAGTTCGTCGTAGGCGCCGCCGTTGATGATACTGGTGTAACCGGCTTTTATCAGCATGTCCTGCGCCTTGCTGGCCCTGGCCTCCGTTGCGCTGAAGACCACCAGCACCAGGTTGCGGTCGGTCATGACTTGCTTCATCTGTGGAACCAGGCGCCGGTCATCGACGCGCACGGCATTGAGGATGGTGCCCGCTTCGTAATCGCTCTGACTGCGCACATCGATCGCCAGTTTGCCATCCCGAATGGCCGCCACCGCCTGGGCCTGTTCAACCGGCCCCGCCTGTGCGGCCACGCTTAAACCCAGTGCGAAAACTGCCAGCCACTGACGCATGTGTGCATCCCTCTTTTCCGATGAGAAAAAGGGTGGCACAAATGCGCTCTGTGGCAAGGCCAAAGAGAAAAAGATCAACCGAACAATCGGGACAGGTTCGGCAAAATCAACAACAGTGTGGTGGCAAAAACAATCAGCCCTGCCTGACGTACTTTCGAATGCTTGAACATGGCGTATGCCTTTTTTTGTTATTCCTGAGCGACAAAAGCCCACCTGCATCCCTGAAAAGGGAAGCGGCAGCTGGCCTAGGTGAAATCCGGAGAGCAGGTGCCCCCAATCAATTAACCGGTGACGCGGCGCTGTTTGCATCATTTTTATGGCGCCACTGCTACAGACTTAACCTTAGAGCCCGCGTGCGACGCTGCTTAGATCGGTTTGGTATGAATAATTCGATCTGGTTAGGAAAAATGGTGATAAGGCCATTGGCTAGCACGCAATATTCCTGTCCTAGACACCTTGAGGTGAAAAGGTCGCTTTCCGATAGCTCACTACCGTTCGTCCGAGTCCGAAACTTCCCACAACGAGCTAACCTTCATCACAGTCAAGTGAGCTGAGCACTTCGATCATTGAACATCTCTGTGTGACCGTTAGTGTGTCAGCAGACAAAGAAATGGCAGTCCAGTGAGGGGCAGAATGACCGACGCTTTCATTTTCGACGCGCTGCGTACGCCACGGGGCAGGGGCAAGGCGGATGGTGCGCTGTACAGCGTCAAACCGGTGGAGCTGTTGGCGGGGCTGTTGCGTGAACTGCAATCGCGCAACCGTCTGGATACCACGCAGGTGGACGACATCGTGCTGGGCTGCGTGACGCCGGTTGGCGATCAGGGCGCCGATATCGCCAAAACCGCCGCGTTGGTGGCCGATTGGGCAATCAGTGTGGCGGGGGTGCAGATCAATCGCTTTTGCGCATCAGGCCTTGAGGCGGTGAATCTGGGGGCCATGAAGGTGCGCTCCGGCTTCGAGGATTTGGTCGTGGTCGGCGGCGTGGAGTCGATGTCGCGCGTGCCGATGGGCAGTGATGGAGGGGCCTGGGTACTCGATCCGCAGACCAACCTGCACACCCACTTCACGCCGCAAGGCATCGGCGCCGATCTGATCGCGACCCTTGAGGGTTTTAGCCGCGAGGATGTCGACCGATTCGCTTTGAACTCCCAACAAAAGGCCGCCATCGCTCGAGACAGTGGCGCGTTCAAGCGCTCGCTGGTGCCGGTGCGGGACCAGAACGGTCTGTTGCTGCTCGATCACGATGAGTTCATTCGTGCCGATTCCACGCTGGAGGGGCTGGGCAGGCTCAAGCCCAGCTTCGAGGTGATCGGCCAGATGGGTTACGACGCCACGGCGTTGCGGGTGTACAGCCATGTCGAGTGCATCGACCACGTTCATACGCCCGGTAACAGCTCGGGAATCGTTGACGGCGCCGCGTTGATGTTGCTGGGCTCCGAACAGAAGGGTCGAGAGCTGGGCTTGCAGCCCAGGGCGCGTATTGTCGCCACTGCGGTGACGAGCACCGATCCCACCATCATGCTCACCGGCCCAGGGCCGGCCACGCGCAAGGCCCTGGCCCGGGCGGGATTGACGATCGGAGACATCGACCTGTTCGAAGTCAACGAAGCCTTTGCCTCGGTGGTGCTCAAGTTCATCAAGGACATGGGCGTCGACCCGCAAAAGGTCAACGTCAATGGCGGCTCGATTGCCTTGGGGCATCCGCTGGGGGCGACAGGCTGCATCATCCTCGGCACTTTGCTCGATGAACTGGAGGCGCGGCAGTTGCGCTATGGCCTTGCGACGTTGTGTGTGGGCGGTGGCATGGGCATTGCGACCATCATTGAGCGCGCGGGCTATTGAGTCTGCCCGAAGGGCAAGCCACGCTCCTACGCCCTTCGGGCAGACGCGGTTTTGCATGATGTTCATATAAAACAGCTTCAGGAAGAACGACCGCATGATTGACGCCATCCAGTACGAAATCGGTTCCGATCAGATCGTCACGCTGACGCTGGACATGCCCGGCCAGCGGGCCAACACCATGAATGAAACCTACCGCCTGGCGATGGATGAGACGCTGGTGCGCTTGCAGGCCGATAAAGAGCGCATCGTCGGTGTGATCATTCGTTCGGCCAAGAAGACCTTCTTTTCCGGTGGCGATCTGAACGAGCTGATCAAGGTCGAGCCCTCGCGAGCCGAATGGTTTTACCAGATGACCATGGGCCTCAAGGCCCAACTGCGTGCACTGGAAACCTTCGGCAAACCCGTGGTCGCGGCGATCAATGGCGCGGCGTTGGGCGGTGGTTGGGAGCTGTGCCTGGCCTGCCATCAGCGTATCGCCCTCGACGAGAAACACGTGCGCCTGGGTTTGCCCGAAGTCACGCTGGGTTTGCTGCCTGGTGGTGGCGGGACAGTGCGGCTGGTGCGCATGCTGGGGCTGGAAAAGGCCTTGCCGTTGTTGATGGAGGGCCGAGCGCTGAGTGCGCAGCAGGCGCTCAAGGCAGGGATGATCGACCAGATTGCCGCTGACGCTGATGATCTGCTGAACAAGGCCCGTGAGTGGATTCTGGCCAATCCCGCACCGAGCAAGCCCTGGGATCAGCCGGGTTTTCAGATGCCCGGCGGCTCGCCTGCACACCCGAAAGTCGCGCAAATGCTGGCGATTGCCCCGGCGATTCTGCGCAGCAAGACCCAAGGCTGCTATCCCGCACCGGAAAAAATCCTCGCTGCCGCCGTGGAGGGCGCACAGGTGGATTTCCACACCGCCGAGAAAATCGAGGCCCGTTATTTCACCGAATTGACCACGGGCCAGATCGCCAAGAACATGATCGGCACCTGGTTCCAGCTCAATGAACTCAACGCCGGAGAGGCGAGGCCCAAGGCGCCGCCGGTCTATCACATGCGCAAGGTCGGCATTCTCGGTGCCGGGATGATGGGCGGCGGTATCGCGTACGTCACCGCGCTGGCCGGGGTCGATGTGGTGCTCAAGGACATCAACCTCGCCGCCGCGCAGAAGGGCAAGGATTACTCGGTCAGGCTGCTCGCCAAGCAGGTCGACAAGGGGCGAATGAAACCCGAGCAGCGTGATGCCATTCTGGCCCGGATCAAGACCACAGGGCGGGACAGTGATCTGGAAGGGTGTGACCTGATCATCGAAGCGGTGTTCGAAGACCGCGAACTGAAAGGGCAGGTCAGCGCTGCGGCCGAACAGGTGGTGGTGCCTTATGCGGTGATCGCCTCGAACACCTCGACCTTGCCGATCGCCGGCCTGGCGACAGCGGTCAGTCGGCAGGAGCGCTTCATCGGCATGCATTTCTTCAGCCCGGTGGACAAGATGCGGCTGGTGGAAATCATCAGAGGTGAGCGGACCAACGACATGACCCTCGCTCGTGCCTTCGACTTTGTGCAGCAGATCAACAAGACGCCGATTGTGGTCAACGACGCCCGGGGATTCTTCACCTCGCGGGTGTTCGCCACGTTCACCAATGAAGGCATCGCCATGCTCGGCGAAGGCATTTCTGCAGCGATGATCGAGACTGAAGCACGCAAGGCTGGCATGCCCGTCGGGCCGTTGGCGGTGTCGGATGAAGTGTCGCTGAGCCTGATGAGCCATATTCGCCAGCAGGCGCGCAACGACCTGGAAGTTCAGGGCGTAACGGTCCCTGAGCATCCGGCCACGCGGGTCATCGACGTGTTGCTCAATGAATGCAAACGGGCGGGCAAGGCAGCGGGCGGCGGCTTCTACGATTACCCGGACGGTGCGCGCAAACGCCTTTGGCCGGAGCTGAAAGCGCGCTTCGAGAGGCCCGAAGTGCAGATTGCCGGGCAGGACATTCGCGACCGGCTGCTGTTCATTCAGGCCATCGAGACCGTGCGTTGTGTGGAAGAGGGCGTGTTGTGCTCGACCACCGACGCCAACATCGGCTCGATGTTCGGCATTGGCTTCCCGGCGTGGACGGGCGGGGCGTTACAATTCATCAATCAATATGGCCTCAAAGCGTTCATCGCCCGCGCGCAGCATCTTGCCGAGCAATATGGCGAGCGTTTCGCGCCTCCGGCGTTGTTGCTGGAGAAAGCCCTGAACGGCAAGGTGTTCTGACGCGTGCACTCCCACAGGAGGACGCAGGGCTATCGGTAGCGGATTCCGACAGCGCCGGTTCAGCCAATGACACTCCCATGACACAAACGGTGCTTGCCTTGATTCGGGCTTCAAGGCAGGCTTGGGCGTGTGCATTTTCGCCTTGTCGCTTCAGGTATTTTTATGTCGTTACGCATCTGTATTCTGGAAACCGACGTTCTTCGCCCGGAACTGGTCGATCAATACACCGGCTATGGCCGCATGTTCGAGTCGCTGTTCGCCCGCCAGCCGATCCCGGCCGAGTTCGTCGTCTACAACGTGATGCAAGGCAACTACCCGGCGGATGACGAGCGTTTCGATGCCTATCTGGTCACCGGTTCCAAGGCGGATTCGTTCGGTTCTGACCCGTGGATTCAAACCCTCAAAACCTACCTGCTGGAGCGCTACAAACGCGGCGACAAGCTGTTGGGCGTGTGCTTCGGCCATCAGTTGCTGGCCCTGCTGCTGGGCGGCAAGACTGAACGCGCGACCCAGGGCTGGGGTGTCGGTATTCATCACTACGACCTGGCCCCGGCCCAGCCGTGGATGACCCCGGCGATGGACAAGCTGACGCTGTTGATCAGTCACCAGGATCAGGTCACCGCACTGCCGGAAGGCGCGACGGTCATTGCTTCCAGCGATTTCTGCCAATTCGCGGCGTACCACATCAATGATCAGGTGCTGTGTTTCCAGGGCCACCCCGAGTTCATCCACGACTACTCGCGCACGTTGCTCGACATTCGACAGGAAGCCTTGGGTGAGCAGGTGTACAGCAAGGGTATTGCCAGCCTTGCAGAAGAGCACCACGGGACGACGGTGGCGGAGTGGATGATGCGGTTTGTGGCGAATAAGCCAGCCACTGCCTGATGTCTTTGACTGATTGAAAGCATTCTTGAGCGCAAATGCATTTCTCCTGGGGAGCCGCGTTGGTGGCGAAAGCGTCCGTTCAGTCCCTTGAATGTTGACTGATACGCCGTATTCGCCAGCAAGCCGGCTCCCACAGGGAATTGCAGAGTGTCAGATCCCTGTGCGGTGAATTGACGATTTTACAGCCACCCCGACCGCTTGAAGCTCGCGAACAAGATCCCGCACCCGCCCAGAATTACCCCCAACACGATGAAATAACCGTAGTGCCAGCTCAGTTCCGGCATGTTCTGGAAGTTCATCCCGTAAATCCCGGCAATCGCCGTGGGAAACGCCAGAATCGCCGCCCATGCCGCGAATTTGCGTTGGGTCAGGCTTTGACGTGAAGACTCCAGCAGCAGGCCGATTTCGATGGTCTGGCTGGCGATGTCCCTCAGGTTGGCCAAGTCTTCCATCTGCCGCTTTACGTGGATCTCTACATCGCGGAAATAGGGGCGCATGTTCTTGTCGATGAAGGGGAAGCTCAGCTTCTGCAACTCTTCGCCTATCTCCACCATCGGCGCCACATAGCGTCGCAGTCGCAGCAGATCGCGGCGCAGCGCGTGGATGCGATGAATATCGGCCTCGTTGAGTTCCGTACTCAGTACGCTGTGCTCCAGCTCTTCAAGTTCGCAATGAATGGCCTCGGTGACCGGCTGATAGTTCTCAGTGACGAAATCCAGCAGCGCGTACAGCACGAAGTCTTCGCCATGCTCCAGCAGCAGTGGTCGCGCTTCGCAACGTTGGCGCACTAACCCGTAAGATTTCGAATCGCCGTTGCGCGAGGTAATGATGTAGCCCTTGCCAGCGAAGATGTGCGTCTCGATGAAGATCAGCTTGCCGTTCTCTCGGATTGGCGCGTAGGTGACGATGAACAACGCATCGCCAAAGGTTTCCAGCTTCGGACGACTGTGGACCTCCAGCGCATCTTCAATGGCCAGTTCGTGCAGACAGAACTGCTTTTGCAGGGAGGCCAGTTCCTGAGCGTTGGGTTGCTCCAGGCCTATCCAGACGAAATGCCCGGGCTTGGCAGCCCAAACAGCCCCTTCGTCGAGGGTGATGTTGGTGACTTTCTTTCCGGCACTGTAAACGGCAGCAGCGACAACTCGGCCCATGATGGTTCGCTTCTTCTTTTAGGTGGAACGTCTCTGCAGCTTAGCGCTACGTTCCCAATCAGAGTCAGCGGATTTCAACGAGTTCGAGGGTTTTATGCCATTCGTTCAGCGGCGGTTTGGTCTTCGCTTTCAGGTGCACGCAATTGCCGGTCCATCTGCTCGATGCACGTCTGCATCTGGCTGTGGCAGCGAGCGATCAACTCGGGAATGTCATCGCTGGTCAGGCCGACAGTGGAGAGGGCGGGCAAGGCGCGAATCATCACCTGGCCGCTATCCCATTGATTTAATTGCATGTCACGCACATACGTGCTGACGCAGACGGGGACGATCGGCACGCCCGCATCGACTGCCATCTGGAAGGCGCCGCGCTTGAACGGCAGCAGGCCCTTGCCCTGATTGCGCGTACCCTCCGGGAAGACCCAGATCGAGGTGTCCTTGTGTTGCAGGGTTTCGGTGGTCTGGCGGATCGAAAGACGCGCGCGCAGCGGGTTGCCACGGTCGATCAGCACGTTGCCTGCCAGCCAGAACAATTGGCCGAATAATGGCACCCACTTGAGGCTTTTCTTGCCGATGCAGACTGTGCGTGGCGGCACGATGTTGCCGAGCACGAACAGGTCATAGTTGGACTGGTGGTTGGCGACGATCACGCATGGGCGGGAGCGGTCGAACTGCGCACCCATCTCGGCTTTCAGGCGCAGGCGCAGAATCCACATCGCAGGCAACGCATAAAGGCGCGCGCACAGGCGGCTGTTGTCGGGGTTGAACGGACGGCAGATGCCAAGCGCCAAGCCCAGGGCACCTGCAAGGATGAAGTGCACCGCCATCAGCGACATACGCAGGACGAACAGCATGGGGACCACCGGTAACAAAAGGTTGCGCAGTGTACGGATGTGCACTTGAATCGGCAATTGCCATACAGACCGGTGGTGATCGCGAGTTTTAAGAGATGTTTCGAAGCGGTAGAACGATTTAATGCCCCATCAGCCAATGCTGATGCGGCCCAGGTAGCGTCCAGATGCCGAACAGCATCACCAGCACCCCGCCTGCGACCCTCACGCCTCGTCGCCGGAGCAGGGCGGTCGTGCGTTCAGCGGCCAGACCGGTCGCGAGCAGGACCGGCCAGGTGCCGACACCAAACGCCAGCATCAGCAACGCACTGTGAACAGCGCTCCCCTGACTGGCCGACCACAGCAAGGTGCTGTACACCAGCCCGCACGGCAACCAACCCCACAATGCGCCGAGTAACAAGGCGCGGGGCAGGCTCGACACGGGCAGCATGCGGTTGGCCAGTGGCTGGATGTAACGCCACAACCAGCGACCCAGACCTTCGATGCGCGTCAGCCCGCTCCACCAACCGGCCAGGTACAAGCCCATGCAGATCAGCAGTAAAGCGGCGATCACCCGCAACGCCATTGCAGCGGGGCTGTTGGCGACCGCCCAGCCTGCCAGACCGATAAGTAAACCAGCACAGGCGTAGCTGAAAATGCGCCCAAGGTTGTAGGCCAATAGCAGGCGATAGCGTCGGCTGCGTTGTTCCTTGGGAATGGCCAGGGTCAACGCGCCCATCAACCCGCCGCACATGCCCAGGCAGTGCCCGCCGCCGAGCAGGCCGAGAATGAGGGCGCAGAGGAGTTGGGGGAGGAGGTCAGGCATGGGGGCAGTCATTGAAATAAATGTTGTCTGCTGTGACGCCATCGCGGGCAAGCGTCGTTAGATGCACCGCAACTTCTGAACAATTCACCCGATCTTCTTCTCACTTGGAACTTCTTTTCCTGACGCCTCATCCACGCCCGCCTTATGACCGGGGTCCTGATCATCAAACAGAATGCTGTGCGCCGGGCCGTCCATGTCGTCGTACTGGCCGCTGTCCACAGCCCAGAAAAACACGTAGATCGCCACCGCGACGATCAACAGCGCCACCGGGATCATGACGTAGAGCGCAGGCATCGGGCCTCCGGGGTCGATGGATCAGGCAATATTTCAGTGCTCGGAGCACGCATCAGGCGCAGGGCGTTGAGCACCACGACCAGCGAACTGAGCGACATGCCCGCCGCCGCCCACAGGGGCGTGATCCAGCCCAGCGCGGCGAAGGGCAACATGACGCCATTGTACAGCCCGGCCCAAAGCAGGTTCTGGATGATGATACGGCGTGTGCGTCGGGCAATGGCAAACGCTTGAACCAGCGCCTGCAAGCGGTTGGACAGTAACACCGCATCGGCACTGGTCTTGGCCAGATCGGTGGCCGAACCCATGGCCACGGCGATGTCTGCGGCGGCCATTACGGGGACATCGTTCACCCCGTCGCCGATCATCAACACCTTGCGGCCCTCTGATCTGAGCTGGTGGAGAATCTGCAGCTTGTCGTCCGGACGCAGGCTGCCTCGGGCTTCCTCGATCTTCAGTTGGGCGGCGATGCTGGCGACCATCGGTGAGCTGTCCCCCGACAACAGCAGAGTTTTCCAGCCAAGGGCCTTGCACGCATTGATCAGCGCCGCTGCGTCGTTGCGTACACGGTCGTCCAGCACCAGCCACGCGAGGACTTCCTGATCATCCCCCAACAGCAGCCATTGCCCCGGTTCGTCGGGCGCCTTCGGTGGTGAACCATGGCTGAGTGAAGCGACGAACACGGGGTCGCCAATCCGTACCCGCCGCGCATCGATAAGGCCTTCCAGCCCCAAACCCGGCTCATTGATGACCTGCTCGACGTTCAACGCCGACACCCCGAACGCGCGGGCAATCGGGTGTTCGGAGTGGCTTTCCAGCGCAGCGGCCAGGTTCAGGCAATCGTCGCTGGTCAAACGGCCCAAGCGGTGAACGGCCTTGAGCGTCAAACGGCCTTCTGTCAGGGTCCCGGTCTTGTCGACGATCACGGTATCGATCTGATTCAGCCCTTCGAGCACATGCCCTCGGGTCAGCAACAGGCCGAGGCCGTGCAGTGTGCCGGTCGCGGTCGTCAAGGCGGTGGGCGTAGCCAGTGACAGCGCGCAGGGGCAGGTGGCGACCAGCATGGCCAACACGATCCAGAACGCCCGCTGCGGATCCAGTTGCCACCACAGCAGGCCAATGCCAAGTGCGCTGAGCAGTGAAATCAGCAGAAACCACTGGGCCGCCCGATCCGCCATCTGCGCCACAAGCGGTTTTTCCGATTGCGCGCGGTCGAGCAGACGGACGATGGCAGACAAACGAGTGTCGCTGCCCAGTGCCAGCACTTGCACGGTAAGCGGGCTTTCGACGTTCAAGGTCCCGGCAGTCACGGCATCGCCCGGGACGCGAGGTTGCGGCAGGTATTCGCCGGTGAGCAGCGACTCGTCGACGCTGGATTGACCTGACACCACACGACCATCGGCAGGCAGCACGGCACCGGGTTGCGCCTGCACCCGGTCATTGAGGCGCAGTTCGCTGAGCAGGATGCGTTCGCTCTGGCCGTCGTCATTGATCCGCAGGCAGGAGGGGGGCAGCAGATTGACCAGTTGCGCGGTAGCGGCCGCCGTTCGCTCACGGGCGCGGCGTTCCAGATAGCGCCCGGCCAGCAAAAACAGCGCGAACATGCCCACCGCGTCGAAATACAGCTCGCCGATACCGGTGATCGCGGTCCAGATCCCCGCCAGATAGGCCATACCGATGGCCAGCGAAACCGAGACATCCATCGTCAGATGGCGAGTGCACAGATCCCGCAGAGCGCCCTTGAAGAACGGCGCGCAGCTGTAAAACACGATGGGTGTTGTCAGAAACATCGCCACCCAGCGCAGGATAGTGTGCATCTCTGGGCTGAGGTCAATGTTGAATTCCGGCCAGGTGGCCATGGTTGCCATCATCGCCTGAAACCACAGCAGCCCGGCGACACCCAATTGGCGCAAGCTGCGGCGGTTGTCCTGAGCCAGTTGCTCGTTGGCATGATCCGGCTGATAGGGATGCGCGACGTAGCCGATGCTGCGCACTTCATTGAGGACCTGGCTCAGCGGCAACTCATGATCGTCCCAGCGCAGGTGCAGGCGATGCGTCGACACATTCAAGCGCGCTTCAGCGACAGCGGGCAGGGTGCGCAGGTGGCGTTCGATCAACCAGCCACAGGCGGCACAGGTGATGCCCTCGATCAGCAACGTGGTGTCGGCGAGGCTGGCGTCATGCTTCACGAACGGCGCCTGAACATCAGGGCGATCGTACAGCGCCTGCTCGTCGGCCAGTTGTGCGGGCAAGGTCTGTGGGTTGGTCGAGGCTTCGCTACGATGCTGGTAATAATGTTCCAGACCTCCGGCGACAATGGCCTGCGCCACCGCCTGGCAACCGGGGCAACAGAAAATGCGACGCTCACCGAGCACGATAGCGCTGAAACGCCCGCCGGACGGGACGGGCAGGGCGCAGTGGAAGCAGGGGATGGGTGCAGCGGTGTGTGCGTTCACGTCATCACTTCTTATGAGCTTCAACACCCTGAATCGGTTCGTCGCCCAGCACCAGATCCTTGTCGCGGCTGATCGTTTCTTCTTCGAACAAGCGCCAGGTCTGGCTGTTTTCCACGCCCAGCAGCTCGACGAAACGGCGCCCCTCGACGTTGTCGCTCAATTGCCCAACATAGCGCCCCGGTTGCGCAGGCACGCGGGCCAGGACGATTTTGCGGTCCTTTTCCGGTTGTGTCGGTGAAATCAGGTTCATGACCAGTGTTTCCGGCTGGCTGTCACCGGTCAGGCGCAGATCAGCCTCACCGGTCACGTCATCCAGCGTCACAGTGGCGCGCAGCTTCAGGGTTTGGGCCAGCAGTTCGCGGTCCAGCGAGCGGTTGATGCCTTTGCCGGCTTCGTAATAGTTGTCGCTGACCAGGTTGTCCGGGTGGTTGACGGCAATCGTCACCATCGACAGGGTCAACGTCACCGAACAGGCGAGAATGCCGATGATGATCCAGGGCCAGCGGTGTCTGTACCAAGGGGCTGTGAGGGTGGCTGCGGTCATGTCTGGCGTCTCTCAACGAACTTGTGGGCCGATGAAACGGCTTTTGGCTTGCACTTCGGTGTCGCTGTTCTCGGCGTCCTTGAGGATGAAGCGGATTTCATTGGTGCTCGATGGCAGTTGCTCGGGTGCGACCGACAGCTCCACCGGCAGGGTAAAAATCTCGCCCGCCGCGACGCGGATTTCTTTGCGCCCTTGCAGTTTCAGGTCTGGCAGGCCCGTGGCGTCGAGCACATAGGTGTGGTCTTTCTGATCCTTGTTCATCACCTTCAGGCTGTAGACGTTTTCGATCCGGCCCTCGGCGTTTTCGCGGTACAGCACCCGGTCCTTGCTGACGTCGAAACCCACCAGTGAGCGCATGAAAAACGCGGTAGTCAGCACACCGATCATCACCAGCAACACCACGGCATAGCCGATCAAGCGAGGGCGGAATTTATGCGTCACCTGCCCGGAGAGATTGTGTTCGGTGGTGTAACTGATCAGGCCGCGCGGGTAGTTCATCTTGTCCATGATCGTGTCGCAGGCGTCGATGCACGCCGCGCAGCCGATGCACTCGATTTGCAGGCCGTCGCGGATGTCGATGCCGGTGGGGCAGACCTGAACGCACAGGGTGCAATCGATGCAGTCGCCAAGGCCCTGTGCCTTGTAGTCCAGATCCTTTTTCCGTGTGCCACGCTTCTCGCCACGACGGGGGTCATAGGAAACGATCAGCGTGTCCTTGTCGAACATCACGCTCTGAAAACGTGCATAAGGGCACATGTAAATGCACACCTGTTCCCGCAGCCAGCCGGCATTGCCGTAGGTGGCGAGCGTAAAAAAGCCGATCCAGAAATAGGCCCAGCCATCGGCCTGGCCGGTGAAGAAATCAACGGTCAGTTCGCGGATGGGCGAGAAGTAGCCGACGAAGGTCAGCCCTGTCACCAGACCTATCAGCAGCCAAAGGCCGTGTTTGGCGGACTTCCGGGCCAGCTTGCTGGCGCTCATGGGCGCCTTGTCCAGTTTGATCCGCTGGTTGCGGTCGCCCTCGGTGACCTTTTCGCACCACATGAAAATCCAGGTCCAGACACTCTGCGGGCAGGTGTAGCCGCACCACACGCGCCCGGCGAACACCGTGATGAAGAACAACCCGAAAGCCGCGACGATCAGAATGCCCGACAGCAGGATGAAATCCTGAGGCCAGAACGTGGCGCCGAAGATGTAGAACTTGCGCTCGGGGAGGTTCCACCAGACTGCCTGATGCCCGCCCCAATTCAGCCAGACGGTGCCGAAATACAGCAGAAACAACACGATTCCGCCGCCAATGCGCAAATTACGGAATACGCCGGTGAAGGCGCGGGTGTAGATCTTCTCCCGAGCGGCGTAGAGGTCAACGGTATCGCCGTCTTTCGAGGGCGGCGTCACGTTGTGGACCGGAATCTGGTTGCTCATCGGCGTGTGCTCATCAAAGCGCCCCTCGGCAGGGGAAAATTGCCCCGGCCAGTGCGTGCCGGTCGGGGTCGTTTGTGTTTGCTGCTCATCATACCCCTTTGATTTTGGGTAAGCGCGCAGCCTGGCTTTTGATTCTGGCCTTCAAGACGTGCCGGGGTGGCGCCCTACATTCTTGCGATCCGGTTGCGGTAAGGGACAATCTTGTGGGAGCCGCCTTGGTGGCGAAGGCGTCGGATCCGCCAACTCACTCGTTACAGACGCACCGCTTTCGCCACCAATGCGGCTCCCACAATGGCTGTGTGCAGCCTATTGTTGTCCACCCGCCGCCTTCTCACCATGCGAAAGGCTATACACATACGCCGCCAGCAAATGCACCTTGTCATTGCCTTGCGTCACTTCCTGCGCAGGCATCTGGCCCTGACGGCCATAACGGATGGTCTGCTGCAACTGCGCAAAACTCGATCCATAGATGAATGCTGCAGGGTGGGTCAGGTTCGGTGCGCCCAAAGCCGCCATACCTTTACCTTCAGGGCCGTGGCAGGCGACGCAGTTGGTGGCGAAGATCTTTTGCCCGGCAATCGGGTCAGCCTTGGCGTCAGCAGGCAGTTTGCGGCCGTCCAGTTGGGTCAGCACGTAGGCGGCAACATCCCGCACGCCCTGATCGCCGACCACTTCACCCCAAGCAGGCATCACTGCATGGCGACCGCCCATGATGGTGGTTTTGATGGTCTGCGGATCGCCACCCCAGCGCCAGTCTTCGTCGGTCAGGTTAGGAAAGCCATAGGCGCCCTTGGCGTCGGAGCCGTGGCAGACCGAGCAGTTGGAGGCAAACAGGCGCCCCCCCATTTTCAGGGCTTGCGGGTCTTTGGCGACGTCTTCGATGGGCATCGCCGCGAACTTGGCGAAGATCGGGCCGAAGCGCGCGTCGGAACGGGCCATCTCCTTCTCCCATTCATGCACGCCGGTCCAACCGGTCTTGCCGTCGGAGAAGGCGATCTGCTTATCGTTGTCGGCGTACTGATAACCTGGCAATAAACCGCTCCAGTTGCCCAGGCCGGGGTACAGCGCCAGATAACCGAGCGCGAAGATGATGGTGCCAATGAACAGCATGAACCACCACTTGGGCAGCGGGTTGTCGTACTCCTCGATGCCGTCGAAGGAGTGGCCGACGGTTTCGTCGGTGGTGTCGGCGCGCTGGCCCTTGCGGGTCGCCAGCAGCAGCCAGGTCAGGCAGAAGATCGTGCCCAACGACAGTACGGTGACGTACAGGCTCCAAAACGTACTCATTCTTCAGGGCTCCTGGAAGCGTGCGCTTGCTCAAGGTGCTTGATGGCCTCGGGGTCATCGGCAAAGGGCAGCAGGGTCGCGTCGTCGAATTCGGCTTTGCGTTTGGGACTGAACACCCACAGCGCCAGACCGATGAAGGCCACCATCACTACGACGGTGCCCAGGCCTCGAATCATTCCGATATCCATGGCGATCACCGTTTGCTTTTGATGAGGGTGCCCAGGCCCTGCAAGTAGGCCACGAGCGCGTCCATTTCAGTCTTGCCCTTGACGGCGTCTGCCGCCCCGGCGATATCGGCGTCGGTGTACGGCACGCCAAGGCTGCGCAGGACTTCCAGTTTTCGACCGGTCAGCTTGCCGTCGAGCTTGTTTTCCACCAGGAACGGGTAGGCGGGCATGATCGACTCCGGCACCACGTTGCGCGGGTTGTACAGGTGCGCGCGGTGCCAGTCATCGGAGTAGCGGCCGCCAACGCGAGCCAGGTCCGGCCCTGTACGCTTGGAGCCCCACAGGAAGGGGTGATCCCAGACGCTTTCGCCCGCCACCGAATAGTGGCCGTAGCGTTCGGTTTCAGCGCGGAACGGCCGGATCATCTGCGAATGGCAGCCCACGCAGCCGTTGGCGATGAACACATCACGACCTTCGACTTCCAGCGCTGAACGCGGCTTCATGCCTTCGATGGGCTGGGTGGTGACATCCTGAAAGAACAGCGGAACGATTTGCGTCAGGCCACCCACGGCCACGGCAATCACCATGAAGATCGACAGCAGGCCGATGTTCTTTTCGAGCATTTCGTGCTTGATCATCAGTGCGCTCCCACGACAGCGATCTGGGCGGCTTCTTCCGCTTCTTCAGCATTCGCGGCACGCACGGTGCGGAACACGTTATAGGCCATGAACAGCATGCCGCTGGCGAAGAAAGCACCGCCCAGGGCGCGCACGATGTAGCCTGGATGGCTGGCTTGCAGCGCTTCGACGAAGGAGTAGGTGAGCGTGCCGTCGTCGTTGATCGCGCGCCACATCAGGCCCTGGGTGATGCCGTTGACCCACATCGAGGCGATGTACAGCACGGTGCCGATGGTCGCCAGCCAGAAGTGCGCGTTGATCAGGCCGATGCTGTGCATCTGTGGGCGGCCATACAGGCGCGGGATCATGTGGTACACCGCGCCGATGGAAATCATCGCCACCCAGCCCAGCGCGCCTGCGTGAACATGGCCGATGGTCCAGTCGGTGTAGTGCGAGAGCGAGTTGACGGTCTTGATCGCCATCATCGGCCCTTCGAAGGTGGACATGCCGTAGAAGGCCAGTGACACCACCAGGAAGCGCAGAATCGGGTCGGTACGCAATTTATGCCAGGCGCCGGAAAGGGTCATCATGCCGTTGATCATGCCGCCCCAGCTCGGCGCCAGCAGGATGATCGACATCACCATGCCCAGCGATTGTGCCCAATCGGGCAGGGCGGTGTAGTGCAAATGGTGCGGGCCTGCCCAGATATAAAGGGTGATCAGCGCCCAGAAGTGCACGATGGAAAGACGATAAGAGTAAATCGGGCGCTCGGCCTGTTTCGGCACGAAGTAATACATCATTCCAAGAAAGCCCGTGGTCAGGAAAAAGCCTACGGCGTTGTGCCCGTACCACCACTGAATCATCGCGTCCGTGGCGCCCGAGTAGGCCGAGTAGGACTTGAACAGGCTCACCGGCAGCGACATGTGGTTGACGATGTGCAGCATCGCGGTGACCACGATGAAGGCGCCGTAGAACCAGTTGCCGACGTAGATGTGCTTGGTCTTGCGCTTGACGATGGTGCCGAAGAACACCGCCGCGTAAGTGATCCAGACGATGGCCAGCAGAATCGCGATCGGCCATTCCAGTTCGGCGTATTCCTTGGTGGTGGTGTAGCCCATCGGCAGGGTGACGATGGCGCCGATGATCACCGCTTGCCAGCCCCAGAAATGAAAGGCCGCCATGCCATCGGAAATAAGCCGCGTCTGGCAGGTGCGCTGAACCACGTAATAGGAGGTGCCGAACAGGGCGCAGCCCCCGAAGGCGAAGATCACAAGGTTGGTGTGCAGGGGACGCAGGCGTCCGAAGGTGGTCCACGGGAGACCGAAATTCAGGTCGGGCCAGACGAGCTGCGAGGCGATGAAAACGCCGAGCCCCATGCCGAGAATCCCCCAGACCACCGTCATGATGGCGAACTGGCGGACCACCTTATAGTTATAAGCAGTCGGACTGATTGCTGTGCTCATTATCAGGTTCCACGGTTCGGAATTTTATTAGAGTGGTAACGGCCGCAACATCGAATAAAGCGTAGACCTTTTGGCGCGCCTGAGCGTGGATCGGGGTCAACGGTCGAGTGCTGCGAATTCCGGCAGAAGCCTGCGCGAAGGCGCGCCGAGGCCGTCTGCCCAAGTGGGCCGAAAGGTACGGGGGAACAGGTCGGTGAGGCAGCGCGCGTGAGTTCGAGAAATTGGATACAACCCTGCGGGTGACGACAGGGCTGCGCTGTCGGTCTGCAAGAGGGCTGACGGGGTCGTGCACAATCCTGTCACTGAGCCTGTGGCCAGCTATTGCCGGACCACTGTGTGGCTTAGCTTAGACGCGTTTCATCTTGGATGGAAGCCGTAATTCAGAGATCTGCGACACTTCGTCACGTCATGCGTGCGGCTGCCGCGTCCCGTTGCAGGACGCGGCGTTCACGCACCTTCGATGGCCACTGAAACGTTTCTCTGCCCGCATTCCTTGCTCGTCTGCAGAGCATTTTCACATCGAAGTTGTATACAAAAGCCGTCGACAATTGCACTTTTTAACTGCCCAAATAGTTGGCCCGAGCTGGCAGATATGGCAGGTGATCGTCGCGGTTGATCGACCCGCACCGGACAAAAAAGCAGACCGACGATGAAACCGCCCGGTTGTGTGCGGGTTGGGGCGCTCATGGCGTTGGTGTTTGATGGCCGAAGTGTTATGGCAGGGTAGATAGCCCAAGCTGAACCGGGGCTGTCTCGACGGAGTGTCTTCATGTTCGGTCGTCGAAGCGCTGCCGGGACCGGCTGCCCACCAGTCACCCATTCATCACTGATCCACCGCTTTCGCCAGCAAGCCGGCTCCCACACTGATCTGTCTCGGGCCATGAACTCAGGACCGGCGCCGATTCTGTGGGAGCCGGCTTGCTGGCGAAGGGGATACTGCAGACGGCAACGTGCCAACTGACACACCCTTTGTCAGTTCCCACAAAAAAAACGACCCCGGCATAATGGCGGCCATTCAGTCCAGAACGAGGCACCCATGGGCAACGACAAAACCCAGAGCATTGACGCTGATTCCATTGCACAACTGGCACGCACCCACGGCTGGTTATGGAACGCCCCGGCGTCTGTCGGGCAGGCTTGGCCCAGTACATTGATTCTTGCCCACGGCGCTGGAGCACCCATGGACAGCGAGTTCATGAACGACATCGCCCAACGCATCGCCGCAATGGGCGTGGGTGTGCTGCGGTTTGAATTCCCGTACATGGCTCAGCGCCGTACGGGCGGAGGCAAACGCCCTCCAAACCCTCAGCCACAACTGCTCGAATGCTGGCGCGATGTCTACGCAGCGGTGCGACCCATCATCGAGGGCCGTCTGGCCATCGGCGGCAAGTCCATGGGGGGGCGCATGGCCAGCCTGATCGCCGACGAGTTGAGCGTCGATGGGCTGATCTGCCTGGGTTACCCGTTCTACGCCGTGGGCAAACCGGAAAAGCCTCGCGTTGTCCACCTGACCGATCTTCGAACCCCCACGTTGATCATTCAGGGCGAGCGCGATGCACTGGGCAATCGCGAGGCGGTCGAGGGTTACACGCTGTCCTCGCCAATCGACATTCACTGGTTGCCCACCGCCAACCATGACCTCAAGCCATTGAAGTCGGCGGGCCTGAGCTACGCTGCCTGTCTACAAGAGTCGGCCGAGCGTATCACCCGATTTCTGGCAAGTTGAAGCCGGTTTTTCAGGGCGACACAGGACGTCGAATTCGCCACACGACACTGCGAACCCCACAGCCGGAATCGCGAACTCGAACGAACCCCGCAATCGGCCTTTTGCGCCGTTGCATTCAAGCAGGCTCAGCGAACCTTCCTGGAAGTCTTGCGAGTGATAGACCTGCGCGGACTGCTTGGGCGTGAGGTGATAGATCACCGTCAGGCGATCATCCCGCACCAGGTCGTAAGTCCCCGGTTCCAGCGACGGGTCGAGAAACAGACCGAACACCGTACGCCGGTAGGCGACTTTACCCACGGCATGAATTTTCCAGATCTTGCGGTTACGCGCCCCTTCAAGCTCCGTTTGCAAACACGACAGCGCGTCCACTGTCTGGGGCAGGAAGGGTTTGCCGTTGACCAGCGCCTGAAAACGATCCGGCAAGGCAGAGTGGCACAGGGTCAAGGGCGAGGGGGAGGTTGGCTTTTCCATCGTTTTTCTTCTTTATCAAGGTTCAGACGGGTCCACGCCGATCGAAGACGGTAGCGGTGTGCAGCGTCTTCGACAGGTGTATCAGTCAGGTGCTGACAGACAGAGAGGCTTGTTTCAACGAATCGCGACGCCCAGGCTGGCGTTGTGGTGCAGCAACATGAAGTCTTTGCCGGTGTTGAGGTTCTTCACGTAATACCACTTGGCGCCAAACACGTTCTTGGCCACAGTGGATGACCAGTAATTGCCATTGCCCATTGGCCAGCGATTGCCGTAGGTGTTGTAGATTTCGATCAACTCGTGAATGGTCGGTACGCGGCTGTTGGCTTGTGCTGCGGCTGCCGAAACCTGTGCCAGGTTGCCAGAGCCCACGCCCACGCAATGGATGACCCCGCTGACTGCCACGGTGTAGCCCTTGTTCTCGCCCGACGCATCGGTGACCGTGATGGTGGTCGAGCCGTTGCCGCGAACAGACGTCAACCCGTCCTTATCCACCACCGCCACCGCCGGGTTGCTGCTGGTGTAGGTATAGGGCGGGCGGCCCCCGCTCGGGGTGCGCTTGACCGTCGTACCGTTTGGAAACGTCGGAAGCACATCAGGCTTGCCCGGAATCAGGTACACCTTGCCCGCCAGGGCTACGGGCGAGGTGTCCAGTTTCATCTCCTCGCGGACTGTCAGGTCCAGACGATGAGACTCCGTTTCAGCTCCGTTGCGACTGACCAGATACGACACCTTCGCCGTACCGCCCTCGGCGTCCACGATGTAGGATTTTGGAATGCTGAACTTCAGGTGCGTGCTGTCACCGACCGTCTGGGCTGGGCCATTGAATGTGGTCTTACCCACCCAGCGCACCCTTACCACATCCGTCGGCACCATACCGCGATAGCTCGCACGGGCGATCGCCTCCGGACCGGTGATCAGTGAAGGCCGCAGCACCCCGTCCGGCCCGACGGTATCCACCGTCGGCGCAGGCAGGTCCAGCGCCGCACTCAGAATCTTCACCGTCACCGTGTCAGAATCCTGCACCACGCCGCTGCGCCGCGTGACGCTGTACGACACCTCGACGGTCTGTCCATCGTTGACCGACACCAGCGCACTGGCGAACACCAGCGAAACCGACTGCTCCGCCTGACTCGCGCTCACCACAAGTTCCTTCGTGTCAGCGCCTTTCGGTCCATTCCAGCGCACCACTACTTTCTCGCCTTCGCGCAGATGCGCCGTGGCATCGATCACCACCGTGGCGCCTTGCGTGGCGTTGGCCGGGTCGAGGATGCCGTTTTGGGCTTCTTTCAGGGTGGGGGTGGGGAGGGGCTGCAAAACAGAAAGCTGCAGGTCCACCGAAACGGCTTCGGAGTGCATCGAGAGATTGCCCGCTAGATCAGTGACCGTGTAGTAGACGTCCGAACGCTCTCCGTCTGCCTGCTCCAGAAATTCCCGAGTAAAATCAGCCATGACGCGATTCAACCCCATGTCATTGGCAGTCACCGTCAGCATTGGTCCTTCCAGCCCGCCCCAATATGTCCGAATGACATCGCCAACGGTCATTCCGCTGTAGCTGGCAATTCGGCCGGGTAGAATGTTGTTCATCGATTCCAGCTCAGCCGAGGTCAAACCGTTCTGGACCTCGACAGGGAAGCCGATGGCGGCGAGTTCGGGAGTGCCGGGGGCGGTTCGGTCAATTAAAAGTTGTGTAGGTTCGGAAAAGTTCTCGGAGTCACCGAGAGGGCTATAAACACGGTATGCAACCGCATGGGTGCCCTCATTGAGCAACTCAACCGGAATATCGACGTGCAGTGGAGTGCCGGGCGTATCTGTTTCCAGAATCGTCTTCTCAGGCATGATGCGTACACCGTTGAAAACAAGCTGATATGTATAACCAGCTTCTGCTGCCTGCCAAACTGGAAAGACGACTTTTACAGGCATATCCACATATTCAATGGGTAGAAGGCCATTATCAAGTGTGGCTGGGATTGTAGGGAGAGCGAGTGGGATAGGTGCAGCTACAGATTTAGTATCTTGCATGATGAAACCCTTTCAAAGAGCAGGTAGGCGTAAACTCAATTACGTCTACTTGCATTTTATGAGTATTAGATTGAGCAAACAGCTTCACTAGACTGGCGCATTTCGACACCCACACGGGTGGTTTTCGAAGTCACGGAGCTTTGGTTACTCCCTGGAGCGGGTTCAACTCGGATGTAGGCTTCACAGAAGCCGCGACAGATAGTGCGCAAAATGTTGTAGGGCACTTTGAATCCGTAGCCTTTTACGACGTCTTGATCATCCAAAATACGGGAGTCCAGGAATGTGGCCGCCTCGATAGGGATATTATTTCGGTCGAAACCTTTGAAGGTGAAGAACAATTTTTGACCTTGTGCGATATTGACGTAAGGTGAAACTACTCCGGTCGTACCATCAGGCGCCACGCTTTGGGAAATATAGCCAGCGGGGTTGAGTTTGAATGTAGGCCCTTCAATGCCGTCGGTGCCGCCAGGTAAGTCCTCCTTTGATCTTACGGTGATGTTCTGGGTGAGGGAGTTGGCCAGGTTAGGGTTGCCTACTCGCGCAATTGAATAACGGACAGGGATTTCCGATCCTGTTCCCTGCGCTTTGATAATTGCGTTGGCGACCGGGATGGTCAGATCTCTCGCCGCTGTAACATCGCTGGGGTTGATCTGATACCATTGACGCTGTTGTTGATCTCCCCAATACAAGTGAATATCGTCGTTGGTTTGAAAGGCACTGTTCCATTTGATGATTACTCGCCCGTTCAGTTCGTAGTCATCCTCGTCGATGAAGTTATCATCCACGTTTGGATTTCCCAAACTGGTGCCCTGAATGATGGGCGGTAGTATTGGTTCTGGAACAGGTAAGGTAGCGTGGACCTCCACAGAAGTCGAAAGCGATGATCCTGCCGGGCGGTTTAGACGCGTGACATTGTAGGTAATTGCAATAGTGCCAATTGGATTCAGGGCAATGATTTCAAAAGGCACTCGCAGAGAGAGCACGATCTCTTCATTTTCATCTCCTGGTAGCAGTTGTACCGGAAGCATTTGTAATCCTGCTCCCCATGACAGCGTGATCTGGTCATATGCAGCAGCACCGGGATAATGGGGGATATTCACCTGTACACCTGGTTTTGCCTCAATGTAGTCAATTAGATCACCCAGTGTTGGATCCACTACAGGCGCTGGGTAATTGGCAGGGAGTTCTTCAAGCAACAACAGGACATCGACGGTAACTGACTCATCAGATACGTTCCCTGCACGGTCGGTAGCCGTGAATCTTACCGGGTGAGTACCAGGCGTGATGGATTGCAAAAAGTCTTTAGAGAACACGAGAGTGACTTTATTCAGTCCCATATCACTTTCAGTCACGACCGCTGAGGGGCCTTCGATGTCCCCCCAATAAGTCTTGATCAGGTCGTGTTTGGCCATGCCCGTATAGCCGGGAACCGTAGTCTCCAACTGGCCGCCCAACGCATCCAGTTCTGCGGCGGTAAGCCCGTCTTGCACTTCCGGAGGAAAAAGGATGCCAGCCAGAACAGGCTTGCCGGGTGCGGTAGTATCGATGATCACCGGAAAAATATCAGAAAAGTTTTCTGAGTCAGAAAAAGGGCTATACGTACGATATTGCAGTGCGTGAACCCCTTGCGTCATTAGCTCAACGGGGATTTCAAGCGTGAGTGGGTCGCCAGGCTTTTCTGTAGAAGTAATAAGCTTTTCCACTCCATGTCGTTGAGTGTCCCATACGAGTTGATAGGTGTAATCTTCTTCCGCGGCTTCCCAAACTTTTAAGTCTACGGTGAGCGGTGCAGAAAGTTCTGAAATTGGGATGAGGCCTAAGCTGTCAGTGTCGTGGAACGCGACCGCTATATCGGGTGCGGCCAGTTGAATTGGATCTAGTTTTGCGCGGTTTTTAATAATTTCCGGCGCTTGATTCAAAATTTTCATGCGTTGTCCTTGATGTGATTTTTGATTGGTGTTGGGTGATCAGCCCATAGGTGGCTTCCTGCCAACTCGTAATTAAATTAATAGAGGTGTTTTTTGAGTGTCAACCCGTGGCAGTGGTACTGCGTGTAGGACGAAGTTCGGATTTGTAGGACGCCACATTTTGTTACGCCGACAAGCTCTGTCAGTTTTTACCTCGAGGTGCCTGTGGAAAAAGGGGCGGCCCCGATACGGAGTCAGGCGGGGATGGCAGATTTTTAGGAAATTTCCTACTTTTTAAAAAAAATTTTTTTTCTGTTTTTTTATCTTTTTTTGGCAGTTTGTCCCACGTTCACACTTCATGATTTAGGAACTTCAATGCCTGGAAGAAACGTTGCGACGAATCTCATGAACAAAAATACTCTTTTAGGGTTATCCGTAAGTATGTTTATCCCCCTTGCTTGGGGTGGGCAGTGCGTTTCGCTTGATACGCTGTCGACGTGTTCAGAAGGTATGCAGAGTCAGCAATACCCACTGGACGATAACCGCAGTGATTTTTTTGTAGAGGGTGGGGTACACGTGGTTGACGGAGAAAAGAACACGTACGTTTATCGAGTAACAAATCGAGGTACATTGAAGGTGGTCGGAGGTTCGGAAGTGAGCGGGGTCGATTTGCAAGATTCTGACGCTACGATCAACGCCAGTACGGTATACGGCCTTGTGCGGGTACTACGAGGAACTTCATATATTTCGAACTCAGTCATTGACAGTCGTGATGAATTGGGGCTTCGACTCGTAACGGATGTCACCAATCTAAATACTCTTTCGGTTGCGAACGTTTCAGATACGACGATATCGGGTGCTTCCTACGGGGCGTCTGTAGGCCCTACCGGAATATTGAGACTGACTAATTCGACGATTTTGGGAATGGGGATGTTGCCGTCTCTTCAAGACAATGGAGGATTGCGCATGACTGGAGGAACGGCGATCGTCAGTGACCGAAGCCGTATCATTGGTGAGCAGAAGGGCATTTTCATCGTGATGGGAGAAGCTGGCACGATGAATGTGTTAAAGCTGGACAATTCTTTTGTGTCAGGTGGCGTGGGGCCAGCTATAAAAGTCGATCAATTGAGCGGCGGTAAATGGGGAAACACCAAAGCCAAAATTTTTTTGACAGGAGGGTCTGTTCTTGAGTCTGGAAATGGTCGGCTTCTGGAAGTTCAGAACAAAAGTGAGGTGGACTTCAAGATCAACAACAGCCAGCTTAACGGCGAGCTTTTCGCGGATGACAGCAGCACCCTCAACGTCGAATTGCACAATCACGCTCGCTTGGATGGCAACATTGTCAACGGTAATGGGGTGGTCATCGATTCAAGCGGTCATTGGCAGTTGGCAGGAGACAACTCTGTAAGGTCGCTGGCCATCGATGGAGGCAGTGTGGGCTTTTCAGAAGACGGGAGTCACACCCTGACGCTAGGTCAACTTTCAGGCCGGGGACTGTTCGATATGCAAATCAACCTGACCGATGGTACAGCAGATTTGCTGAATGTTGCAGGGGACGCTTCGGGAAGATACGCGCTGAGAATACGCAATACAGGCCAAGAAGCGGTACCTGCCGAATTCGAGGCGTTACAGGTCGTCCACACCGAAGGCGGCAACGCAGTGTTCGAACTCGCGGGGTACAACAACCGCGTCGACCTCGGCGCCTACTCCTACGCACTGGAGCAACAAGGCACCGACTGGTTCATTGTCGGCTCCGGCAAGACGATCAGCCCGTCGACCCAGAGCGCGTTGGCCTTGTTCAACGTCGGGCCGACGATCTGGAACAGCGAGCTGACGACTTTGCGCAGTCGCATGGGGGAGATTCGCGGGCGTGAGGAGGGCGGTGGCTGGATGCGCAGTTATGGCAGCCGCTTTAACGCCTCGCTGGATGCGGGCGTGAGTTATCAGCAGAAGCAGCGCGGGTTGTCGTTCGGTGCCGATGCGCCGGTGCCGGTCAGTGACGGGCATCTGCTGGTGGGGGTGATGGGCGGTTACAGCACGTCTGATCTGGACATGGGACGCGGCTCCTCGGGTGAGGTGGACAGCTACTATCTGGGCGCCTATGGCACCTGGCTGTCGGACGACGGGTATTACCTGGATGGCGTGTTGAAAGTGAACCAGTTTCACAATCAGTCGAAGGTGGCGATGAGTGATGGCGCCAAGGCCAAGGGCGACTACAGCAACAAGGCCGTTGGCGGGTCGGTGGAGTTCGGCAAGCACATCAAGCTGTCGGATGACTACTTCGTGGAGCCGTTCGCGCAGGTGTCGAGTGTGTGGGTCGATGGCAACAGCTACACGCTGGACAACGGCCTGAAGGCGAAGAGCGACCAGACGCAGTCGGTGCTGGGCAAAGTCGGCGCGACCCTGGGGCGGCAGTTCGCGCTCAAGGACGGTGGCGTGGTTCAGCCCTATGTGCGTGTGGCGGCGGCCCATGAGTTCTCCCGTGGCAACGGTGTCAGCGTCAACGGCCAGCGTTTTGACAGTGATGTGTTCGGCTCCCGGGCAGAACTCGGGGCGGGTCTGTCAGTGTCGTTGTCCGAGCGCCTGCAGGTGCATGCCGACTTCGACTACATGAAGGGCGGGCACGTCGAGCAGCCGTGGGGAGCGAACCTGGGTGTACGTCTGGCGTTCTGATCGTGTGATCTGACGCTGTGTTGAAAAGCCCTGGCCAAGTAAGTTGGCCGGGGCTTTTCACTGCCTGTCATTCCACCCGATCAGAAAACCGGTATCACGATCGGACAGTGTCCGTTTTACGGTTACAGCCGACGTCGACGAATGGCTCGCCCGCGGTTGGACCATTTGGGCCGGGTTTTACTGCCGCGCACCATGATGATCAGGGTCTCGGAGACGCCCACCAGACGAGCGCGGCGTACCACTTCATAGCGCACCGCGATTTTGCCCGTCTCGTACTTGGCCAGACGGTCCAGGCAGACATACTGGGTCAGGCGCGGCCCGTCACGCTCTTCAGGCACAGTGAGGACCGTGCAGAAACAATTGGACCCCCAGCGCATTTTCAAATAATCCCCCGTCCAGATCCTGGCAGAGCGGGGCACGTTGACGTAAACCCCGGCGATGAGTTCCTCCTGGGTCAGAACGCCGGATTCATGCCCGTCGAGATAGGGCGCAGCCAGTGTCGGGTTCGCGGCCTTGAGCTCTTCGTCCAGATGCGCGGCGATGTCCAGAATGTTGCTCAGACCGGGCGAGTATTCGGCGGGAATCTGCTCGCGCGTCGAGCACGTGGTGCGACCGGCGTGGAATTCCTCATAATGCGGAACAGACCATTCCTTCTGGTCTGAATCGTCCTGTTCATGACTATTATCCATTACTTTATTTTCCGTTGATTCCGGAGGGCTTTCCGACTTGTTTTTCTGCGGATGAGCGGATGGCGGGATGTCCTTTTCGTCTTCCATGGAAGCTCCTGGGTCATAATGGGGGCGGTAATGTTTAAAGCGAGTTGAGCGGTGGCAGACCAAGTTGTAGGAATGGCCGTTCAAGTTGTATATGTTTGATTTGAAAATCCTGGCTGTCAATCATGACGCTTGCAAAGGTATGTGTGACGATTAGGAGGGAACTATTGCACTTGATGTTTTCGAGAATTTATGGCGTTCGGGTGTTTTGGGGCGTTTTTCCTTGAGGATTGTTCCGTGTTGGCGATGAAAAAAATATTTCAATAAAGAGCGATACCAAATTAATGTAGGAAAAAAGGAAATAAGCGCTGAAAATCAACAGCAAATAATTCGATATTTACAAAGTTTGGATCAGTCTCCCATGCATGTGCATGGGAGACTGTGGTTCAGACATTCAATTGAATGGCGTGTCGGACGATCACAATGCCAATGACATTACCAGTGACACAGATTGCATCGACTCATTGCCGGCACGGTCGGTCACGGTGTAGGACATGGAGACGTTGTCGGTGCCGAGGTCTTGCAGCGCCGCGCGATCAAAGATGATCTCGATGGGCTGCACGGTCAGTTCGTTCGGCTGGACGACATGACGCGGGCCGGGGACGCCGTTGCAGCGGGTCTGGATCGTGTCGCCAGCCTCCATGCCTGCGTAGCCTGGAAGCACGCCCAGGAGGTAATTGCCAAAAGTGGCGTCCGGGAAGATCATCGGAGCGAGGAGGCTGGCGCCGGGTGGGGTGCGGTCGACCTTGAGTGAAATCGGAGGAGAGAAGTCTTCTACGAGGGTATTAGGGCTGTAGGTTCGGTATTCCAGGCGGTACGTACCCTCATCGCGCAAATGTTCACTCATCAGGTTCAGTGTCAGGATGTCCCCCGGCTTGTCATTATCAGTAATAACGCGTTCGTCAGTAACGGAAACACCGTCCAGGTCCAGACGGACAGTGTATCCGGTCTCTGCGGCAGGCCAGACTTCCACCTCCACTGAAATAGGCGATTGCAGATCAGTTACCCTCAACAGTCCGTCTGAATAGGCCACTGGAACCACCGGACGCGCCAACGGAACGGGGACCTTGATATTCATATCATTCATACATTTCTCCATGAGACACAGTCCTTCACATCGGGTGAAAGCATCTGTGTCCGAGTGATCAGTTGATTAGATCAACGAAAACACCTGCGTGGTGTTATTTATTTATCGCTGTCTGAGACTCAACTAATAGTGATTGCGCTCTCCTGTCAATCCGACACTCCGCATAAAACGGCTAAAAAATACCGAATATAATAAACTTCAGAAACGTCCTACTTTTTTCGGTAATAAAAAACCCCGACAGTTTCCGGTCGGGGCTTTTGGGTGAATAGTGTGCGTCAGCGATTAAACCGTTCCACCAGCGAGTACTGGCTGTGGGCCGTGTTGGTGAGTTCGGCGCTGAGGCTGGCAGAGCGGCGGGCTTCGTCGGATGTCTGGTCGGCCAGTTGGGCGATGGTGCTGATGTTGCGGCTGACCTCCTCGGCGACCGAGCTTTGCTCTTCGGTGGCGGCGGCGATTTGTGTGGTCATGTCGGTAATGTTGGCCACAGCATCGCTGATGCCCACCAACGCCTTGTCGGCTTCCATGACTTGTTCAACGCCTTCCTCGGCCTGACGGCGGCCGGTTTCCATGGTCTGCACGGCGTTGTTGGCGGTGCTTTGCAGTTTGGCGATGAGCGAGTGAATCTGCCCGGTGGATTCGGTGGTGCGCTGTGCCAGTTGGCGCACTTCGTCGGCCACGACGGCAAAACCACGGCCCATCTCGCCTGCGCGAGCGGCCTCGATGGCGGCGTTGAGGGCCAGCAGGTTGGTCTGGTCGGCGATGCCTTTGATCACGTCCACCACGCCGCCAATCTCATCGCTGTCCTTGGCCAGTTGGGTGACGGTCAGGCCGGTTTCACCCACCGAGGCGGACAGGCGCTGAATGGCTTCACGGGTTTCGCTGGCGATGTCACGGCCACGGCGGGTCAGTTCGTTGGCCTGTTGCGTGGCATCGGCAGTGCGTTGCACGTGGCTGGCGACTTCCTGTGTGGTCGAGGCCATCTGGTTGATGGCGGTGGCGACCTGCTCGGTTTCCACCCGCTGGCGTTCCAGACCGCTGGAGCTGGCTTGTGCCAGGCTGTCGGACTGCTGCGCTTGTGCATTCAGATGTTCGGCGGTGTCCTGCAGACGGGTGAGGCAGGTTTTCAGGCGCGCTTCCTGGCTGAGAATCGACATTTCCAGACGCGCCTGGGCGCCACGGCTGTCGGTGTACATTTGGGCGATCAGCGGATCGGACGTGGTCTGTTCGGCCAGGCGCAGCAGGCGTTTGATGCCCCGCTGCTGCCAGCTCAGGCCGAGCAAGCCCAGCGGCACGGACAAAGCCGCCGCCAGCGCAAAGCCCCAGTAGGAGTTCAGCCACACGCCAATCAGGAAACTCAACTGGCTGACGAGGATGAACGGTAGCCAGTCCTGCAGCACCGGCAGCCATTTGTCGCGGTTCGGCACGGCGGACTTGCCGCTATTCAGGCGCTGATACAGCGCTTCGGCGCGACGGACCTGTTCAGCGGTGGGTTTGATCCGCACCGATTCGAAACCGACGACCTGCTGTTTGTCGAAGATCGGCGTGACGTAGGCGTTGACCCAGTAATGATCGCCGTTCTTGCAACGGTTCTTGACGATGCCCATCCACGGCAAGCCCTGCTTGAGCGTGCTCCACATGTGTTCGAACACGGCGGACGGAACATCCGGGTGGCGCACGGTGTTATGGGGCGCCTTGAGGAGTTCATCGTGGGAGAAACCACTGATTTCGACAAAGGCGTCGTTGCAGTAGGTGATCACGCCGCGCGCATCGGTGGTCGAGATCAACCGTTGCTGCGCCGGGAAGGTCCGTTCGCGTTGGGTGATGGGCTGGTTATTACGCATAAGCTGTTCAATCCGGGAAGGCTTTGAGGGGGTATCGGCGCGCTGGCCGCAAAATTAAGCATTTTGTGAACTGGATCATGGGACGCTTTGCCGCAGATCAATGCTCAGCGGTCGAACATCGGGTAAGTGAACAGGCTGAAATGCACGAAATTGAGTCCGAAGTGGGTCGCTACGGCGGCCGGGAGTCCACCGAAGCGCCAGGCGATGCCATAGCCGATACCCGCCAGGCCTGCCAACGCCATCCACTGCCACCCCCCGCCGAGATGGGCCAGACCGAACAGAAACGAAGCGATGAACAGGGCGAGCGTCTGGTGATGGGGCACGCGCTGGAGCAGGCGTGTGAGCCCGCCTTGCAGGTAGCCGCGAAACAGCAGTTCTTCGGTCAGCGCGACCAGTAGCAGATTGTTGAGCGCCCAGATTCCGGTTTGCTCAGGCCATTTCGGCGCCCAGGCCACCAGGCCGAGGGTGACCGCTGTAGCAAGGCACACCGCCGTGGTCGAGGGAAGGGTCAGGCTGGCGGTGAGCAGTGATCGGCGCAGCGCCACGGCGGTGAATACCCAGGGACACGCCAGCACGATCCAGACGCCGATCAGCGGCTTGTCGAGGTTCAGGTACATTGAAAACGGTGCTGCTTCAGGGGTGAAGCGCACGGCACTGATGGCTCGGGCACTGAAAAAACCCGGCAACCAGTGGCTGGCGAGCCCGACCCCCAAGGCGATAAACAGTGCATGACCCAGAACGTGTATCGCTCGGTGTCGGAAGTGGCTGACGCAGATGCCGGCCATGATCAACAGGCCGAAGGTGATCACCACCGGAAGGCTCAATTGCCCGTATGACAGTGCGATGCAGTAACCGAATGCGAGCAGTGCCAAGGTGGCCCAGCGTAACGCCGACATGATGTCGTCCCTGTATGTCGGAAGAAGTCGGCGATTTTAACGTCGATTAAACGGATGCGCATGTCGGATCGGGATGAAAGTGTTCCGAAGATGGCGTTGGGATTTCGCAGACTGGTGTAGGGAATTTCTGAAGCATGGCGGCGCGAAGTTCTCGATGCGCTGGAGCCAAGATTCTGCCCGAAGTGCGTAGGAGTCCAGCCTGTTGACGATCTGCCGCGAGGCGACAGTAAACTCAACCAACCGGTATGCCAGACAGACTGTGCACACCGGTTTTACGACTGCTGCGCAGCCGATCGCGAGCAAGCTTCACTCCTACAGGAAACCGTGCAGGCCCCGGCATTTGGGCCGGGCAGGTCCCTTGTTGGGGCGAATTCATTCGCGATGCGGTGGCACAGGTGATGGAACGGTATTTCCCACGGGGGGGCGTTGGCGTCACCTCACGAAGCAATCAACTGCCGCAGCACGTAATGCAGAATCCCCCCGGCCTTGAAGTATTCCACTTCATTGAGGGTATCGATTCGGCACAACACCTCGACGTTTTCCTGCTGGCCGTTTTCCCGGGTGATCTGCAAGGTCAGGTTCATGCCCGGTTGCAAGGTTGCGCCGGTCAGGCCGGTGATGTTCAGCACTTCCTTGCCCGTCAGCGCCAGTGTCTTGCGGCTCTGGCCATTCTTGAACTGCAACGGCAACACACCCATGCCCACCAGATTGGAGCGGTGAATCCGCTCGAAGCTCTCGGCGATGACGGCTTTGACGCCCAGTAGGTTGGTGCCTTTTGCCGCCCAGTCACGGCTGGAACCTGTGCCATATTCCTGCCCGGCGATGATCACCAGCGGCGTGCCTTCCTGTTGATAGCGCATGGCCGCATCGTAGATCGGCAATTTTTCGTCACTTGGGACGTGCAGTGTGTAGCCGCCTTCTTCATTGCCCAGCATTTCGTTACGAATACGAATATTGGCGAAGGTGCCGCGCATCATGACTTCGTGGTTGCCGCGCCGTGAGCCATAGGAGTTGAAATCCTTCGGCTCCACGCCTTTGCTTCGCAGGTAACGGCCTGCGGGGCTGTCTGCTTTGATGTTGCCCGCCGGGGAAATGTGGTCAGTGGTCACCGAATCCCCCAGAATCGCCAGTACACGCGCCTTCTGTACATCGGCGATCACCGGCAGCGGGCCTGCCACATCGTCGAAGAACGGCGGGTGCTGAATGTAGGTCGAATCTTCCTGCCAGACGTAGGTGGCAGCCTGCGGCACTTCAATTGCCTGCCATTGCTCGTCTCCGGCAAAGACTTCGGCGTACTCCTTATGGAACATGCCGGTGCTGACTTTCAATACGGCCTCGGCGATTTCCTGCTGCGTTGGCCAGATGTCACGCAGGTAAACCGGCTGGCCATCCTTGCCTTCACCCAGCGGCTCGCGGCTCAGATCGACGCGCACGCTTCCCGCCAGCGCGTAAGCCACGACCAGAGGAGGGGAGGCCAGCCAGTTGGTTTTCACCAGCGGGTGCACCCGGCCTTCGAAGTTGCGGTTGCCTGAGAGCACCGAGGCGACGGTCAGGTCCGATTGCTGAATGGCCTTTTCGATGGGGTCGCGCAGCGGGCCTGAGTTACCGATGCATGTCGTGCAGCCGTAACCCACCAGATCGAAGCCGAGCGTGTCGAGGTATTCGGTCAGCCCCGCCGCCTTATAGTAGTCGGTGACGACTTTGGAGCCGGGGGCCAGCGAGCTCTTCACCCACGGTTTGCGTTGCAGGCCCTTTTCCACGGCTTTTTTCGCCAGCAATCCCGCCGCCATCATCACACTTGGGTTGGAGGTGTTGGTGCACGAGGTGATCGCGGCAATCACCACCGCGCCGTTTTTCAGGCGATAGCGATTGCCTTCGTATTCATACTCGGCCTCGCCGATCTGATCGGCGTTGCCCACGGCGACACCGCCGCCGCCTTCGCTTTCCAGACGGCCTTCTTCCTGTTTGCTCGGTTTGAGCGCCAAGCCTAGAAAATCGCTGAATGCCTGCGAGACATCGGGCAATGCCACGCGGTCCTGGGGGCGTTTGGGACCAGCAAGGCTGGCGACCACCGAACCCATGTCCAGCTCCAGTGCGTCGGTGAATACCGGCTCCTGACCGGGCAGACGCCACAGCCCTTGCGCCTTGGAATAGGCCTCGACCAGTTTCACGGTGTCATCCGGGCGCCCTGACAGGCGCAGGTAGTCGAGGGTCACATCATCCACGGGGAAGAAGCCGCAGGTCGCGCCGTATTCCGGGGCCATGTTGGCGATGGTGGCGCGGTCGGCCAGTGGCAGGTCGGCCAGCCCATCACCATAGAACTCGACGAATTTACCCACCACGCCTTTCTTGCGCAGCATTTGCGTGACCGTCAGCACCAGGTCGGTGGCGGTGATGCCTTCTTTCAGTTTGCCGGTGAGCTTGAAGCCGATCACCTCGGGAATCAGCATCGACACGGGCTGGCCGAGCATCGCCGCTTCGGCCTCGATCCCGCCAACGCCCCAGCCCAATACACCAAGACCATTGATCATGGTGGTGTGGGAGTCGGTGCCGACCAGCGTGTCCGGGAAGGCGTAGGTACGGCCGTCTTCTTCTTTGGTCCACACCGTGCGGCCCAGGTATTCGAGGTTGACCTGGTGACAGATGCCGGTGCCCGGCGGCACCACGCTGAAATTGTCGAACGCACTCTGGCCCCAGCGCAGGAAGGCGTAGCGCTCGCCGTTGCGTTCCATTTCGATGTCGACGTTTTCGCTGAAGGCCTGCTGATCGCCGAATTTGTCCACCATCACCGAGTGGTCGATCACCAAATCCACGGGAGACAGCGGATTGATGCGCTGTGGATCGCCACCGGCCTTGGCCACGGCAGCGCGCATGGCGGCGAGGTCGACCACCGCAGGCACGCCAGTGAAGTCCTGCATCAGCACCCGGGCAGGGCGGTATTGAATTTCGCGGTCGGATTTGCGTTCGCTGAGCCAGGCGGCCAGGGAGTGAAAGTCTTCAGCGGTGACAGTCTGGTTGTCTTCCCAGCGCAGCAGGTTTTCCAGCAGCACTTTCAGGGACATGGGCAGTTTGTCCAGATCGCCCAGTGTCTTGGCCGCTTCGGGCAGGCTGAAGTAATGGTAGGTCTTGTGGCTGACGTCGAGTGTCTTGAGGCTTTTCAGGCTATCGAGGGAGGGCATGAACTAACTCCTTGACGAGTCCGCACGGTAGGGACGGACGTATCATACAAAACGGTAAGACGGTCGGTTTAAGCCCTCTGAATGGCGGCTTTTAAACGGTCATTGAATAGTACTGGACCTGTGGCCTGCGCCAGTGGTTCCTGATTCCGCTATCATGCGCGGCTTTCGTGTCGTTGAGATTTATCCTCAAGTATAGGTCGCGTCGGCAAAATGCCTGGTACGCCATGGAGACCACCCCCGTGAACACCCTTTTCATGCATTGCCGCCCCGGTTTTGAAGGCGAAGTCTGCTCGGAAATCAGCGAGCACGCCGCGATCCTCGGCGTGTCCGGCTATGCCCGTGCCAAGCCGGACACGGCCTGCGCGGAGTTTGTCTGCACCGAGCCGGACGGCGCTGAGCGCCTGATGAATGGCGTGCGCTTTACTGATTTGATTTTCCCTCGGCAGTGGGCGCGGGGCGTGTTCGTCGCGCTGCCGGAAACTGACCGCATCAGCGTGATTCTCGACCACATGGCCGGTTTTGCCACCTGCGGCAGCCTGTGGCTGGAAGTGGTCGACACCAACGACGGCAAAGAGCTGTCGACGTTCTGCCGCAAGTTCGAAGGCCCGTTGCGCAAGGCGCTGGAAAAGGCCGGCAAGTTGGTGGACAACCCGAGCCTGCCGCGTTTGCTACTGACCTTCCGAAGCGGCCGTGAGGTGTTTCTGGGCCTGGCCGATGCGGACAATTCGGCGATGTGGCCGATGGGCATTCCGCGTCTGAAATTCCCACGGGAGGCGCCGAGCCGTTCGACATTGAAACTGGAGGAGGCTTGGCATCACTTCATCCCTCGGGACCAGTGGGCAGAGCGACTGTCGGATGACATGACCGGCGTCGACCTGGGCGCAGCGCCGGGCGGCTGGACGTATCAACTGGTCAAGCGCGGCATGCTGGTGACCGCCATCGACAATGGGCCCATGGCCGAAAGCCTGATGGACACCGGGCTGGTTCAGCATTTGATGGCCGATGGTTTTACCTACAAGCCGCGCCAGACCGTGGACTGGATGGTGTGCGACATCGTTGAAAAGCCTGCGCGTAGCGCCGCGTTGCTGGAAACCTGGCTGGGCGAGGGACTGTGCCGCGAAGCGGTGGTCAACCTCAAGCTGCCGATGAAACAGCGTTACGCCGAAGTGCGGCGCTTGCTGGGCCGTATTGAAGAAGGGTTCAAGGCGCGGGGCGTGAAAGTGTCGATTGGCTGCAAGCAGCTGTACCACGACCGCGAAGAAGTGACGTGCCACCTGCGGCGGCTGGATTTGAAACGCAAGGGTTGAGAGAACTGATGTTCGAGCGCAATCGTTGTGGGAGCCGCCTTGGTGGCGAAGCGGTGCGCACATCAACATCGATATCGCTGAATCGACGCTTTTCGCCACCAAGGCGGCTCCCACAGGATTTTGCGGTGACCTGTAAATCATTGATTCACGTTGTGTTTGATGAGCGTCGCGTCTGGCCATAGCACCAGCAAAATCATTCACCCCCCTTTCAGGAGCGAACCCATGCACAAGGATCCGTCTACCCGCGCATCGGTGCTGCAACACGTCAGCCTCAATGTTCGGCGTCTGCGCCATGCAGCGGACCTGAGCCAGACGGCGCTCGCCGAGAAATCGGGGGTCAGTCGGCGCATGCTGGTGGCCATCGAAGCCGGGGAGCGGAACGTCAGCCTCGCGACCCTGGATCGCGTGGCTGAGGCACTGGACGTCGTGTTCAGCGATCTGATTCAGGCGCCAGACGATCGTGATCCCAGCAGCATCAATGAGGTGGCCTGGGCGGGCACGCAGCCGGGGAGCAAGGCGGTCTTGCTGGCCAAGGCCACGGCTCGTCACGGGGTTGAACTCTGGGAGTTCAGCCTGGCACCCGGAGAAACCTACACCTCGGAAGCGGATCCCGAGGGCTGGAGCGAGCAGGTCTACGTGATCGAGGGCTGTCTAAGTGTTGCCTTGCCCGATGAGACCCGGCGTGTCGTGGCGGGGGAGTTTTTCATGTTCGCGGGCGACCAGCCTCATGCCTATCGCAATGACGGCGAGGTGGCGTTGCGGTTTGTCAGGAATGTGGTGTCCTGAAGGGCAATCCTGTAACACCATGGCCTACCCTATTACCGGCGGTCGAACGCATTTTTGTGGGAGCCGGCTTGCTGGCGAAAGCGGTGGGTCAATTCAAGGGGAGTTGACTGGCAGATCGCATTCGCCAGCAAGCCGGCTCCCACAGGTAGATGCGGTGTTCCAAATGTTGCGCCAGCGACACCCCATCAACACTTTGCCCGCTTTGCACCCAGTAATCCCGGCCTGAATCCGGCATGTCCCGTGCCCTGCATCCTTCGTACCGAGACGGGGCGACCAACGTCCTGTTTGAATCCACCCGCACGCTCTCCATAATCAGACGTGCGCGCCACTGTGGCGAAGAGAAGGCGAAGAACAATGACCTCAGAGAACAATCGACCGGACGCCGACATCCTGATTGTCGGCGGCGGCCTCAGCGGCACGCTGCTGGCGGTGCAGTTGCTGCGCCTGCCGGGGCAGCGGCGAATCGTGATCGTCGAGCCGAGACCTGAACTCGGACGTGGCGAGGCCTACAGCGCCACCGAACTGGGGCACACCCTTAATGGCAACGCCGCGCGCATGGGCGTCGAGCCGGATGATCCCGAAGACCTGACCCGCTGGCTGGGCGAATTCATCACGGCAGGGGGCTGGCCAGAGTCCGATGAGCAGCATGTGCCGGTTGCCGAACTGTTTCCGCCGCGGGGCATTTTCGGGCTGTACGTTCAACAGCGTCTGGCGCAGGCCCGGACGTTGGGGGAGACATACGGTTCGACGGTTGAGCACGTGCGTAGCGAGGCCACGGATATGCAGGCCGATGACACAGGTGTGCGCATCACGTTGGCCGACGGCCGGGGGCTGAGTGGGTACTTCGGCGTATTGGCGACCGGTATGTTCGCCGCCGCACGGACCCCGCAACGCGACGCCAGCGCCCTCAACGCCGCGGCGGTAGACCCGTGGGACGTCGACGCCATGCGTCAGCTGGATCCGCAAGGTCGTGTACTGATCATCGGTTCCGGGCTGACGATGGTTGACGCCGTAGTCTCGCTGGAGCGGGCCGGGCATCGTGGTCCCATCGACGTATTCTCGCGCCATGGCCTGCTGCCTCATGTACGCCGCCAGCCACCGGCCTGGCCGGATTTTCTCGGCGCTGATCATAGCGTGCGCAGCACTCGGCAACTGGTTCGCGCGCTTCGGGAACAATGCGAGCAGGCCATCGCTCAGGGGATCGATTGGCAGGCGCCGCTGGACACGGTTCGGGTGCATATTCCGCGTTTGTGGAGTCAGGCGACGGACCGTCAACGGCGTCAGTTCGTACGCCACGTGCGGCCTTGGTGGGAAAGCCATCACCACCGCTCGCCACCGCCAAGCGCGAAACTGCTGGAGCGGTTGGTTGAAGAGGGGCGTTTGAAGATTCATGCCGCGTCGTTGCAGAACGTGTACGACAAAGCCGCAGGGCAGGTGCGCATCAGCGTTCGCTACCGGGGCGAGGATCAGCCGACTGAGGTCAGTGGCGCAGCCTTGATCAACTCCACCGGTATTCAGTACGACTGGCGACGCGTGGACAAAGCGCTGCCCAAGCAGTTGCTGGCGCGTGGGTTGATTCAGCCGGGGCCACTGGCGTTGGGTATTGCGGCCGATGCGGGCGGCGCAGTGCTGGATGCGCAAGGGCAGGTGTCGTCGCGGCTGTTCGCGATGGGGCCACCGCTGCGCGGGATGTGGTGGGAAAGCACGGCCGTCACTGATGTAGCGTTGCAGGCCAAGGCGTTGGCGGCGCGATTGGCTGCGAGGTGAACGCCTACAGCCTCTGCCCGAAGGGCGTAGGGGCAAGCCCCGCTCCTACAAAGGAAATCGACATGCTGCGGAATTGTGTCGATCACGACACAATTTCACGCCATCACCCTAAAGGACTGTCCGAAAGCGCCGAAAAGCCCCTTGACGACCCCCTGAATCCCCATGGACGCACGGGTCATTCACGGACTTCAGAGGCGTTTTTTCATGTTGAGCCTGAACTTCAGCAATCCCGGTGATACCACACCCGTGCTTCAATTGAGTGTCACCAGGGCATCGCAGGCAACAAAGGACAGCAACGCACTGCCCACGGCCGCCGAACAGCTGCGCCAGAGCGTCGAAGTGTTGTTGTCGCCGGAGGCGCAAAAAGCGGCGAAAAGCGGCAAGAAGGACGCCGATATCGATGCGACTGACCTGCCAGACCGAATCAAGGATCAATTGAAGATGATTCGCTCGATTCAGGAGCGCATCGCCAAGCGTATGAAAGACATGCAGGCCTTCATGAGCGACCGTTCGCTGTCGCCCAGGGTTCGTGAAAACAAGATGCGTCAGTTGCAGTTGGAGATTTCAGCCATGACCAACGCGCTGATTCAGGCCACCAACCAGTTGAATCAGGCCATGCAGCAGATGCAACTATCACTGGAGGATCGAGCGTTGGCGGGGACGCTGGTCAGTCCGCAGAACCTTCAGTCCTGATCCAGCAGACGAGGCCCGCTGCCGTCGTCGCCCAGGCTGTCGCCCCAGTTGCGCAGCGGGCAGGCCTCCATGGACAGGCAGCCACAGCCGATGCAGCCGTTGAGCTGATCACGTAACGCGGTGAGACGGTTGATGCGGTCGTCCAGGTCGGTTTTCCAGCGTGCGGACAGTCGGTTCCAGTCGTCCAGAGTAGGGGCACGGTCTTGTGGCAGGGTGTCCAGCGCGTCTTGAATGGTCGCCAGCGGGATGCCCAGACGCTGCGCGGTCTTGATCAGGGCGACCCGGCGCAGCACATCGCGAGGATAGCGGCGCTGGTTGCCTGCGTTGCGCTGGCTGCTGATCAGTCCCTTGGATTCATAGAAACGCAGCGCGGTGATTGCCACGCCGCTGCGGGCGGACAGTTGGCCGATGGTCAGTTCCCGAGCCAGGTGCGTGGCGTCTGTAGTGCGCATGGAAAGCCCTGAATCCTGCAACGAAAGAGAAATGAGGCTTGACCTCTAGTTAAGTGGAGGTTTTACCCTTCGCAGCCTTGGTCCGCAACAGGCCCGGATTGTTTCAATACGGCGCAAGAAACGTAGTTCCTGGCGATCAGGGATGCAGCATGCTGTTCAGCGACTTTCGTCATCTGTGGAGAGCGTTCATGACGTCACAAGACTCAACCCTTCCATTCAGCCAGTTCGTCGAGTTCGTGGTTGACCCGCGCCATCAGGCGGGTCTGGTGGCTGCCCTCAACGAGCGTTTCGAAAACTTTACCCGGACCTACCCCGGTTTCATTCGCGCCAGCGTGCAGGTCAGCGAAGACCGCCAGCGTGTCCTCAGCCACGTGTTGTGGCAGTCGAAAGCCGAATGCGAAGCGGCGGTGGCCAATGCCGAGCAGGGGGAGGGGGATTTCTGGGGACTGATTCGCGCGTATCAGACCAAGGCGATGACCTTTAACGCGTATGAGTGGGTGAGTGAAATCGTCGGGCCGCGGTGAGCGCAGCCCTTTTTCAAACCGAAACCTGCACCATCCGGTCCCCTTGAAGCTGCTCACCGGGGCGGCGTTTGTTCACGGCCAGTTCGCCGATCTTGATCAGGCGCGCGCGGATCACGTTGCGGCTCAGGCCCAACAATTGTGCCGTGTGCACCTGGTTGTAATGACTGAAACGATAGGCCGCCCGCAACAGCGCGTCTTCGACCTTTTCATGCAGCGCACCGGCCTGTTCTTCGAATAGGTTCTGGAACGCACGGGCCAGCAGCGCATCGGTGGAGTCATCGACGACAGAGGCAGATTCTTCCTGCCGCTCCAGACGCAGGTTCGACAGGCGCAGGTCGCTGGCTTGAATCAACCCGTTGCGGCAAATCAGCAGGGTGTGATGAATAACGTTTTCCAGCTCGCGAATGTTGCCTGGCCAACTGTAGGACCGAAGCTTGTACTCGGCCTCGCTGCTGATCTGGATTGGCCCGCAGCCCAGACGCTGGCTGTAGATATCGATGAAATGCCGGGTCAGCGGCAGGATATCGCCGGGACGCTCGCGCAGGGTGTGGAGTTCGAGGTTCACCACGTTCAGCCGATAGAACAAATCCTCGCGGAAATGCCCGGCGTTGATGGCGCGCTCCAGATGAACGTTGGTCGCGGCCAGCACGCGCACGTTGATCGGCGTGCTTTTGCGCGAGCCCAGGCGCACGACTTCACGCTCCTGCAACACGCGCAGCAGTTTGACCTGAATGGCCATCGGCAGGTCGCCGATTTCGTCGAGGAACAGCGTGCCGCCATTGGCTTCTTCGAACCAGCCAGCCTTGGCCGTCAGGGCGCCGGTAAAAGCGCCTTTTTCATGGCCGAACAGTTCGGCCTCGACCAGGGATTCAGAGAACGCGCCGCAGTTCACCGCCACGAACGGCTGGTGACGACGGGCGCTCAGGTTATGGATGTGGCGGGCGACCAATTCTTTGCCGGTGCCGGTTTCGCCAATGATCAACACGCTGGCATCACTGGGTGCGACCTGCTGCACGTGGGCCAGCAGGGCCTGGGATTTGGGGTCCTCGAACACTTGCGCGGTGGCGCGGATCGAAGTGGCCAGTGCGGGCGAGGGCGGTAGGGTCAGTAGCTGCATGGGGATCACTTGTGGTTGAAACGGGACGCTGGCGGTCATGCTTGAGGACTCCTTGTCGCGGCGATCGTACGGGCAACGACGGTGATCGTTCCCACGCAGAGCGTGGGAACGATCACGGCTGTGACGGCTTCTATTTCTGCGGCGGCAAATCGTTGGCAATCATCTCGCCGAACGGTCCGGTCAAATTGGTGATGCCGCGACCGGCCAGGCTGCGATACGGCTCCGGCAGCAGCGGGAACACCAGTTCGGCGAAGCGATAGGCCTCTTCCAGATGCGGGTAGCCGGAGAAAATGAAACTCTCGATGCCCAGGTCGGCGTACTCCTTGATCCGCGCAGCGACTTCTTGCGGATTACCCACCAGTGCCGTGCCCGCGCCGCCACGGACCAGGCCGACACCGGCCCACAGGTTCGGGGCGATTTCCAGGTTGTCGCGACGACCGTCATGCAGCGCAGCCATGCGGCGCTGGCCTTCAGAGTCGAAGCGGGCGAAGGATTTCTGTGCCGCTGCGATGGTTTCGTCGCTGATGTGCTCGATCAGGGTGTCCGCCGCTTTCCACGCCTCTTCGCTGGTCTCGCGCACGATGACGTGCAGGCGAATACCGAACTTCACGGTGCGGCCATTGCGGGCAGCGCGTTCGCGGATGTCAGCGAGCTTTTCGGCGACAGCGGCCGGTGGCTCGCCCCAGGTCAGGTACACGTCCACCTGCTCGGCGGCGAGTTCGTGGGCGGCCTGTGAAGAGCCACCAAAATATAGCGGCGGGTAAGGCTTCTGGATCGGTGGGTACAGGGCCTTGGCGTTTTGCACCTTCAAGTGTTTGCCTTCGAAATCCACCGCTTCGCCTTGCAGCACGCGGCGCCAGATTTTCAGGAACTCGTCGGTGACTTCATAGCGCTCACTGTGGTCCAGGAAACTGCCATCACCCCGGTTTTCGTCAGGGTCGCCGCCGGTCACGACGTTGATCAGCAGACGCCCGCCGGACAGGCGATCCAGCGTCGCAGCCATACGCGCCGAGACGGTGGGCGAGATGATGCCCGGACGAATCGCCACCAGATAACGCAGGCGCTCGGTCAATGGCACCAGCGCCGAGGCGATGACCCAGGAATCTTCGCAGGAACGGCCGGTAGGGATCAGCACGCCGTGGTAACCCAGATCATCGGCGGCCTGCGCCACTTGCTTCAGGTAGTTGAGCGTGACCGGGCGTGCGCCCTTGGTGGTGCCCAGAAAATGGCCGTCGCCGTGAGTCGGGAGAAACCAGAAAACATCCATGAGAAATCCTTCGCGCTGAAGCAGTGGCTTTTGGAATAAGTGGGGCTATTTATAGAGGGTGTGAGTTATTCCGTAAAAGAACCTAATTCCATATTTTTATAGCGTTTGGAGATATATCGATGTTTACGTTTTGAAACGCCCGGGTTGGCGGGATGTTATTGTTGTCCGCGATTCGGACTGTGGGAGCCGCCTGGGTGGCGAATGCGGTATGCCGGAAACGTCAATGTTGGCTGACATAACGCTTTCGCCACCCAGGCGGCTCCCACAGGTCATTGACCGAGCCTGATAAAAAGAACCCCGCATGACCTCAAAAAAAGAAGTGGCACCCCTGCCCGAAGACCTGCGGGTATTCCTCACCGTGATCCGCAAGGCCGGTTTTGCCGCCGCAGCGGACGAACTCGGGCTGTCCCCGGCGTATGTCAGCAAGCGCATCCAGATTCTTGAATCGACCCTGGCCACGCGGCTGTTGCACCGCACCAGCCGCAAGGTGGCGCTGACCGAGGACGGTGAGCGGGTGCAGCGCTGGGCGGTGCGGATTCTCGAAGACTTTCAGTTGCTCCATGACGAACTGTCCGACGCCCATTCGGCGCCACGGGGCAAGCTGCACTTGTGCAGCTCGTTCGGTTTTGGCCGCAATCATGTGGCCCCGGCAATCTCGAAACTGGCCGAGGCGTACCCGGATCTGGAGGTGCGTCTGGACCTGTTCGACCGAGTGGTCGACATCGTCAGCGAAGGCTTCGATCTGGAGATTCGTGTGGGCGATGACATCCCCGGACAACACATCGGGCGCCAGTTGGTGAGCAACCGCCGGGTGTTGTGCGCCGCCCCGGATTACCTGGCCCGGCGTGGCACGCCGCAGCAGTTGAGTGATCTGGAGCAGCACGATTGCCTGGTGATCAAGGAGCGCGACAACGCCTTTGGTATCTGGCACGTGGAGCGTGACGGTGTGGCGGAAACGGTGAGGGTCAGCGGGCCGTTGTCGTCCAACAGTGGCGAGATCGTTCTGCAATGGGCGCTGGACGGCAGAGGGGTGTTGCAGCGTTCGTTGTGGGACGTCAAACCGTTTCTTGAGCAGGGGCGGCTGGTGCCAGTGCTGCCTGAATACACCGAGAGCGCCAACGTCTGGGCGGTGTACCCGACGCGGCTGGCCAACTCAGGGAAATTGCGAGTGTGCGTGGAGTTTTTGCAGGCGCATTTTCAGGGGTTGTCGTTGTAAATCACTTGCAGAGCTGCCCCGCCAGATCTGACACGCCGCATTTGCCCACTGTGGGAGCCGCCTTGGTGGCGAATGCAGTGTGTCATTGAACATTGATGTTGCTGACACAGCGCATTCGCCAGCAAGCCGGCTCCCACAGAAGTCACATTTCGTCAGCAGGTTCTCAGACCAGCCATGGATTCTCCGCCAGATGCCGCTGCTGAAACGCCAGAATCCGCTCGCGTTTCTGCAACGTACTGCCAATCGCATCCAGCCCCAGTAACAGCGCGTCTTTTCTCAGTTCATCGATCTGGAACGGCATCCTCCGTCCATCTTGCAAACGGATCTCCTGCGCCGGAAGGTCCACTTCGATGTCGGCAGTGTCTGCCTGGCTGATGAGGCGCCCCAGTGCCTGAACCTGCGCCTCGTCCAGCACGATGGTCAGCACACCGTTTCGCTGGCAGTTGTCGTAGAAAATCCCGGCGAAGCTGCTGCCGATCAGCGCCTGTATGCCCATCTGCTTGAGGCCCCAGACGGCGTGCTCACGGCTTGACCCGCAACCGAAATTGGGGCCGGTGACGAGGAACTTCGCCCCCTGCCATCCCGGTTGGTTGAGAATGAAATCCGGGTTTGGCTCGCCTGAAGGCAGAAAGCGCAGGTCGAAGAACAGGCCCCGATCCAGCCCGGCCCGGTCGATGCCCTTGAGAAATTGTTTAGGCATGATCACATCGGTGTCGATGTTGGCCGCGAGCATCGGCGCGGCCTTGCCGCGAACGTGGGTGAATGGCTGCATCTCAGAGGCTCCCTTGCAGGCTGCGAACGTCGGTCAGGTGGCCGGTGATCGCAGCGGCGGCGACCATGGCAGGGCTCATCAAGTGAGTGCGTGCGCCCGCGCCCTGTCGGCCTTCGAAATTGCGGTTGGTGCTGGAGGCGCAACGGTCGCCGGGGGCGAGCACGTCGTCGTTCATCGCCAGGCACATCGAGCAGCCCGACTGGCGCCATTCGAATCCGGCGTCACGAAAGATCGTCGCCAACCCCTCCGCTTCGGCCTGATCCCGCACCGCGGTAGAGCCGGGGACGATCATCGCCCGCACGTGTTCGGCGACGTGCTTGCCGCGCACGACACTGGCCGCGTCGCGCAGGTCTTCGATGCGTGCGTTGGTGCACGAGCCGATGAAGGCGTGGCTGATGACGATGTCACTCAATGGCATGCCCGCTTCCAGGCCCATGTAGGTCAGGGCGCGGCGCATGTCCTGGCGCAGGATCGGGTCAGCGATGGTTTCAGGATCAGGCACGCTGCCGTTGATCGCTGCCGCCTGATCCGGGCTGGTGCCCCAAGTCACCATGGGCTGCAAGTCGCGGGCGTCGAGGTGGATTTCCTGATCGAACACCGCGTCGTCATCGCTGCGCAGGGTTTTCCAGCGGGCGAGGGCCTGGTCCCACAGCTCGCCTTTTGGGGCGCGGGGTTTGTCCTGTAGGTAGGCGAACACTTTGTCGTCCGGTGCCATGAATGCACCCCGTGCACCGGCCTCGACCGCCATGTTGCAGATGGTCATGCGCGCTTCGACGCTCAGCGCTGCGATAGTCGAGCCGATGAACTCGATGGCGTATCCGGTGGCGCCGGATGCACCGATGCGTCCGATCAGCGCCATGATCACGTCTTTGGAGGTCAGCCCGCTGGACAGACCGCCGTCGACGGTGACGCGCATGGTTTTCAGGCGTTTGTAGATCAGGGTCTGGGTGGCCAGCAGGTGCTCGATTTCCGAGGTGCCGATGCCGAAACCGAACGCACCCAGCGCGCCGTAGGTGGTGGTGTGGCTGTCACCTGCGGCAATCACCATGCCGGGCAGGATGAAGCCCTGCTCGGGTGCGATGACGTGCTCGATACCCTGGCGCTGGTCGAGCACGTCGAACAACTCGATGCCGAATTTTTCGCAGTTGTCGGCCAGGTAGGACACTTGCAGCGCGCCCCCCGGATCGGCCATCGCCGCCACACGTTTCGGCGCGGTCGGGTTGACGTGATCGACCACCGCCAACGCGGTTTCCGGCCGCCAGACCTCACGCCCGGCTTCGCGCAAGCCACTGAACGCCTGAGGGCTGGTGTATTCGTTGATGACCTGGCGGTCGATGTACAGCAGGACATGGCCCTGGTCATCAAGGGTGCACACGGTGTGCGAATCGATGTGTTTGTCGTACAGCGTTCTTTTTGTGGTCATGGCCGGTTCACGGTTCAGGCGGGGTGTAGCGCCCATCTTAGGCAGGCAGGGAGGGGCATCAATGCTCGAACGGTGAGGGCTTGGGACATGGATCGTGTTTGATCGAGCGGTCCACGCGATATCGGCTCCCACAGGAGTCTCGGCGTGCGGTTGAAAAACAGGCGCTTGAGCGCCTGTGAAGGAGAGCACGTGAAGCCCTGTAAATCAGAAAATCTGGGTGAACAGCCAGTACAACCCGCCCGACAGCAGAATCGCCGCAGGCAAGGTCAAGACCCAGGCCATGGCCAGGTTGCGCAGGGTACGCATTTGCAGGCCCGAGCCGTTGGCGGTCATGCTGCCTGCCACGCCGGAGGACAGCACGTGGGTGGTCGACACCGGCAGGCCGTACATGTCCGCCGCGCCGATGGTCAGCATGGCGACCACTTCGGCCGAGGCGCCTTGGGCGTAGGTCATGTGGGTCTTGCCGATCTTTTCGCCGACGGTCACCACAATGCGCTTCCACCCGACCATGGTGCCCAGCCCCAGTGCGATGGCCACGGAGATCTTCACCCACAGCGGAATGAAGCGCGTGGCATCGTCGATCTGCTGCTTGAACTTCGAGACTTTGCCTTGGGTGTCAGCGTCGAAATTGCCTACCTTGTTCTTATCCATCAGGCGAATGGCTTCGGAGGTCAGGTACATGTCGTTACGCACGTTGGCCGTGGCTTCAGCAGGCACTTTGGCCAGCGAGCCGTAACTGGCGACCTGAATGCCGATCTTGCCCGCCATCACCGCCAGCGCAGGCACAAGATCAGGCGTCGGCTGTTTGTCGCGGATGTACTCGGACAGCGTTTTACGCGGGTCAGCAGGTGCAGGGGACGGCACAGCTTTGCTCAGCGCCTGTTGCGTGACTTCTGCCACTGCCGCGAATTGCACCGATTGATCGGCGGGCATGGTGCGGTTCAGCGCATAGGCCATGGGCAGGGTGCCGACCAGAATCAGCATGATCAACCCCATGCCTTTCTGGCCGTCGTTGGAGCCGTGGGCGAAGGACACGCCGGTGCAGGTCAGGATCAACAGGCCGCGAATCCACAGTGGCGGCGGGGTATTGCCTTCAGGCGCCTTGTACAGCGCGCGATTCTTGACGAACGCGCGCAGGGCCAACAGCAACAGCGCCGCACAGGTGAAGCCGACCAGTGGCGAGAGCAGCAGCGAATAGCCGATTTTGGTGGCTTGCGACCAGTCCACGCCGCTGGTGCCGTCGCGCCCGTGCATCAACGCGTTGGCCACGCCGACGCCGATGATCGAGCCGATCAGCGTGTGCGACGACGACGCAGGCAGGCCCAGCCACCATGTGCCGAGGTTCCACAGGATCGCCGCGATCAGCAGCGCGAAGATCATCGCGTAACCGGCGGACGAGCCGACTTGCAGAATCAGTTCCACCGGCAGCAGCGCGATGATGCCAAACGCCACCGCGCCGCTGGAGAACAGCACGCCCAGAAAGTTGAACGCGCCCGACCAGACCACCGCGAAATTCGGCGGCAGCGAATGGGTATAAATCACCGTCGCGACGGCGTTGGCGGTGTCGTGGAAGCCGTTGACGAATTCGAAGCCCAAGGCGATCAGCAACGCCACGCCGAGCAGGAGGAACGGCACCCACGTGGTCACGACCGTGCCCAGATCATCCATGTCCGATTTCAGGCTATAGGCCGTGTACAGCAGGCCGAGCGCGAGGATGGCGAAGAAAATCACCATCGTCAGCACGCCAGGCTTGCGCCCGAATTGAGAACTCAGCCCGGCAGAGCCTTGAGCCAGTGAGGGGGTCGCCATGATTCACAATCCTGTTGAGATGGGATGTGAACAATGATCATTACAAAATGTGACAACGATACGACGCAGGTCAGGGTTCGGGTGGATTTGTCGCGCTAAAGGATGGGTGGTGTTCAAGAAATCGTCTGTAGCTTCGCATTCTGTGTGGGAGCCGCTTTACGGGCGAAAACGGTGGGGCATTGAACACAGGGGTGTCTGACATTCTGCATTCGCCAGCAAGCCGGCTCCCACAGTAATGTGTGTCAGGCCAGCGATTTATCTCTGTGGGAGCCGCCTTGGTGACGAATGCGGTGGACCAGACAACATAGAATCTCCTACGGCCTACGGCCAGAAGCGGATTAGCGCAGCTTCAATAATCCCGACTCTTGCGAAACGCCCAGCGCCCTGCCACGAAGGTAAAGGTCGCCACCAGCACCACCAGAATCCAGAACCCGTGCGGATCGCTGGCCAACGGAATTCCCCCGACGTTCATCCCGAAGAACCCCGCCACGATGTTGATCGGCAGGGCCAGGACGGTTACGACGGTCAGGGTGAACAGTGTGCGGCTGCTCTGCTCGTTGAGGTTGGCGGCGATTTCTTCTTGCAGCAGTTTGATGCGCTCGCCCAGGGCCGTGAGGTCGCTGATGACCAGCGCCGACTCTTCCGTGGATTGACGCAGCTCCTGCAAATCCTCTTCCTGCAACCACTGCGGCGGGCGGTGCAGCAGGCGCATCAGCGAGCCCGGCTCCAATGCCAGCAGGCGTTGCAGGCGCACCAGCACCCGACGCATCGCGCCCAGTTCGGTGCGATTGTTGCTCAGGCGTTCTGCCAGCAGTTGGTCTTCGATACGATCAACGCTGAGGCTGGTTTTGCGCATGAATTGCGCCAGCACGTCGCTTTGATCTCGTAGCAGGTGTGCCAGTAGTTCCAGCGGGGAGCGGAAGGTTTCCCCCTGTTTGACCGACGACCGCAGCCTGTCTACCGAACGCAGCGGTTTGTGCCGTGCCGAAATCATCAGGTTGCTGCGCACACAGACCCAGAGCGTAGCAATGTCGTTGGAAACGCGGTTGAAGTCGAAGACCACATCGTTCACCACTGCCAACAGGGCAGAGTCAACGTGTTCGATGCGGGTCGAGCGCGAGCCTTCATGCAGGGCTTCGAGAAACTCGTCGGGCAAGTCGAGGTTGGTTTTCAACCAACGCTCGCAACTGGCGTGAGCGAGGTTCAGGTGCAGCCAGATGAACTCATCCGGGTTTGCCGGTTGGCGCAGCGCCTCCAGCGCTGTAGGTGAATCGATCTGTTGGGCAGCCTCTCCGGAGCGGAAACGAAAGCCATACAACAGACCGAAAATGTCAGAGTCCTGAGAACGGGCAATGCTTTGGTTCATGAAGGCTCGCAGGCGAAATGTGCCCTGGGGACACAGGATCGAAAGCGGCATCATCGCAAGGCTTTTTGACAGTTTTGTGACGTTTTATGTCTGCGCATTGCGATTTCACGGGTAGGCGCGCGCTGTGCCTCAAACCATCCCCAACGGCCGTTTGCGAATCGGCGCGGGCCATGACGTATCAATCAGCAATTCATCTTCAAGACTCAATTCGATGTTCACCGCCTCGGCGTTCAGGCGCAGGTGGTGAGGATCGACTGCCTTGGGGATCGCAATCACGCCTTCTTGCCTCAACACCCAGGCCAGGCTGATTTGCGCGGGCGTCACGCCATGCTGTTCGGCGATTTGCAGGATGGCGGGGTTCATCAGCAGGTCACCCGCCTGGCCGATGGGGCAGTACGCCATGAGCGGCATCAGGGCGTTTTGCATCCAGGGAATGAGGTCGTATTCGATGCCGCGCTCGGCAGGGTTATAGAGCACCTGATTGGTGGCGCAGTTGGTGCTGGACGTGACAGTGTCGAGTTCCAGCAGATCGGACACGTCGAAGTTGGAAACGCCCCAGCGCCCGATCTTGCCCGCGACCCGAAGCCCTTCGAAGGCTTCGACGGTTTCGTCCAGCGGGTAGGAACCGGGCCAGTGCAGCAAATAGAGGTCGATGTGCTCGGTTTTCAGGCGTTGCAGGCTGCGCTCACAGGCGGCGATGACGCCTTTGCGGCTGGCGTTGTGGGGGTAGACCTTGCTCACCAGCGTGACATGATCGCGCTTACCGACGATGGCTTCGCCCACCACTTCCTCGGCGCCGCCTTCGCCGTACATCTCGGCGGTGTCGATCAGGGTCAGGCCAAGATCGATGCCGTGTTGCAGGGCGGCGACTTCGTCCTTGCGTTGATGACGGTCTTCGCCCATGCGCCAGGTGCCCTGACCGATGACGGGAACGGTTTTGTCAGCCAGTTGCAACGTACGCATGGGGTGCCTCCTGCCGGATGGGTATAAAGAGATCAGGCAGTTTAGGCGGGGAAGGGTTCAATTCAAGCAGCCGTGGCAAGTGTGGCGGCGGGTGCAGAACCGCTGTGGGAGCGAATTCATTCGCGATGACGGTGTTCCAGACGATGGAAATGCAGCGTCTGTGTCGGCCCCATCGCGAATGAATTCGCTCCCACAGGTTGGATCTGTGTTGGCCGTTATTTTTGGGCCTGCGCAGTCGCCTGCTTATTCTCCCAACCCCCACCCAGCGCCAGGAACAAATCAATCTGTCCCATGGCCACTTGCGTATTGGCCGCTGCCAGTTGCGCGGTCACGTCGGTGTAGGTGCGGGTGGCTTGCAGGTCGGCGAGGAAGGATTCTCGACCGGCCATGTAGAACCGGTGGGTCTGATCGGCGGCTTGTTTGGCGGATTCTTCGGTGTCGGCCAGTGCATCGCGGCGCTCCAGCAGGGCGGTGTATTGAGAGAGGCTGGTCTGAGCTTCGCGGATGGCGTTCAGCACCACGCCGTCGAAGTGGGCGAGGGCGGCCTGGTTCGACGCTTCAGCCATGTGAATCCGCGCGCGGGCGCCGTTGGACGGAATGGTCCAGTTGATCAACCCGCCGAAGCCCCAGCGGTTGGTGGAGGGTTCGCCAAGGTCTTTGAGGATGCCGACCGTGGCAACCGTCGCACCGATGCTGATGTCCGGGTACAACTCACCCGTGGCCACACCAATTGCGGCGCTGGAGACGGCCAGACGACGCTCCGCCTGACGCACATCCGGACGCCGTTTGAGCAGGGCTGCGCCATCGCCCACCGGCATCACCTGAGCGATGTGCGGCAGCTCGGCGCACTCGGCCACGCCTTTGGGCAGCTGATCCAGCGGTTTGGCCAGCAGCATCGACAGGCGATACATCCCGGCCTTTTGCGCGGCCTCATAACGCGGCAGGTCGGCGCGCAGGGATTTGTACTGGGTCTGGGAGCGCGTGACCTGGGTTTCGTCGCCACGCCCGGCGTCGCGCAGGCGTTGGGTCAGGGTCAGGCTCTGCTGTTGCAGGTCCAGCGAATGCAGGGCGATGTTGCGCTCTTCGTTGGCCGCGCAAATCTGCGTGTAGGAACGCACGACGTCAGCCACCAGGGTGATCCGCGCGGTGTCCACGGCGGCCTGCGCCGCATCGGTGTTGGCTTCGGCCGCCTCGATGCCGCGCTGCAACACACCGAACAGGTCGAACTGATACGACGTGGTCAGGCCGACATCGCCAACGTTGGCCACCGGCACTTTGTCCTCGATCAGAAACGCCTGACCGGCCTCCTGCAAGCGCTGCGCCCCGGCTTTGGCGGTGTTGGTGAAGCCCCCGGCAGCGTCCGCTTCATCGGTCTGGTAGCGCGCCCGTTGCAGGTTGGCCGCTGCAACGCGCAGGTCGGTGCTGGAAGCCAGTGCCTGACGCACCAGTTCATCGAGTTTCGGGTCGTTGTACAGGCGCCACCAATCGGCGGGGACTGGCGCCGACACCACGTTCGACGAGGTGCCAGCGATCTCACCCTGCAAATCGGGACGATTGACCGCCGCGTCCTTGGGCAGATGGTAATCGGGACCCACCACCGTACAGGCCGAGAGCAACATGCCCAGGCCCACGGTCAACAGGCGCGCACCGGGTTTCATTGAGCGGCTCCTTTGTCAGTGGTTTTGTCAGGGCTTTTGTTAACGGCTCCGTCGTCGATGATCGACACCGTGGCAGTCCGTCCGGCGATCATGCGGAAGTCCGCAGGCACTTCGTCGAAGGCGATGCGCACCGGAATGCGCTGGGCCAGACGCACCCAACTGAACGCCGGGTTGACGTTGGGCAGCAGGTTGTTACCGCTGGTGCGGTCGCGGTCTTCGATACCGGCCACGATGCTGACCACGTGGCCGCGCAGGCGGGCGTTGTCGCCGATCACGCGGATGTCCACGGCCGAGCCGATGTGAATGCCGTCCAGTTTGGTTTCTTCGAAATAGCCATCGATGTGGTACGAGGCGCTGTCCACCACCGACAGCACCGGGCGTCCGGCACTGACGAATTCGCGGTCACGGGGTGCGCGGTCGTTGAGGTAGCCGTCCACGGGGCTGCGGATCACCGAGCGGTCGAGGTTCAGTTGTGCGGCGTCCACCGCCACCTGCGCTTCGTTCAGCGCCGACAGGGCACGGGCTTCCTTGGACTGGCTTTCTTCCAGTTGCTCGCGGGCCACCAGATTACCCAGCCCCTTATTGCGCTTGTTCTCGCGCTGGGCCTGTTCCCAGGTTTCCTTGCGCTCGGCCACGGTCGCCTGAGCCTGACGCAGCGCCAGACGGAAGCGGTCCTGGTCGATGGTGAACAGCACCTGGCCCTTGGTGATCGCCTGGTTGTCGACGACAGAAACTTTCTCGATCAGACCGGACACGTCCGGGGCGATCTGGATCACGTCGGCGCGGATGTGGCCGTCGCGGGTCCAGGGGGCGTACATGTAATACATCACCATGCGCCAGACGACGATCGCGGCGAGGATGACAACCAGCAGTGTCAGGACCACACGGCCCAAAGTCAGGAGAGGTTTTTTCATTTCAGCTCATCAGATAGCGACTGAGGGTATCCACCACGCCGAGCAGCAGGGCGTACAGACCGACGTTGAACAAAGCCCGGTGCCAGACCAGGCGGTAGAAGTGCACACGGGACAGCACGGCGTGCAGCACCAGAAAAATCACGTAAGCGATGCCCATCAGCACCAGAAACGTGGGCAGGAAAATCCCGCTGATATCCAGATCACCGATCATTCCAGTCATACCGATCACAGCGGCGCTCCATCGATGCCATACGGCGGTTGTTCTTCTTGCTCGGCCAGCGCGTCGACAATCTCCACACCCGGCAACAGCGCCAGACGCAAGCCGCTCAAGGCGTGCAACAGGTGCAGGCGGGATTCGTCATCGCCCATCCAGGCGAAGGTCAGCGAGCGGCGTGCGCGGTCCATGGTCATCAACAGGCCCTTGGGCGCAGGCAGACGCTCGCGGGCCTTGAGGCAGTGCTCGAAATACGCCCCCACTTCATCGATCACCTGCCGCAGCAATTGATGCGGCACCGCGTGCACCCGTGGCAGGTAGGCCAGCAAGTCGAGCATGTTCAGCGCCACGCGCACTTCGCGCAGGGCAATGTTGGTGTCCTGCGCGGTGATCGCCAGGCGCGGCAGGTGCTGCATCAGACGGTCGAGCATGCGCACGCCCATTTGCCGGTGCTCGGCCAAGGTCGCTTGTTCACACAGCGACACCACGTCGCGCCAGCTCGACCGGGTCAGTCGCTTGGCGGCGACTTCGGTGCCGAATGGCCGCACGATCAGCGTCCAGACGAAGGCGAACGCCAAGCCTGCGGGACCGGCGAGGTTGGAGTTGAGGAAGTTCAGGAAGTCGGCGTCGTAGGCGCTCTGGATGCTGATGAACGACGAGGTGTTGACGATGGTCAGCAGCGTGCCCAGGTAGAACTTCGGCTGCACGGTCAGTGTGCCGACCACGATGAACGGCACGGCGAAGGCCAGCACCAGCATCGGAAAGTCGTGCAGGTTCGGCAGCACCACGAACAGGTAGAGGCTGGCGAAGATCACCGACAAGAACGTCCAGTAGAAGAACCGGTAAATCTGCGGCGCCGGGTCGTCCATCGCGGCGAAGAAGCTACACGACACTGCAGCCAGCGCCACGGCACTGGCACCGTCTTGCCAACCGAGCAGAATCCACAGCACCGAGGCGACGATGATCGCGCTGACCGAGGTGGCCACCGAGTACAGCATCATGCCTTTATCGAGGTACGGCGACAGGCGACCCAGACGCCAGTGGCGATACACCGCGCGCCACGGGCGATGGTCGTCGGTCTCAATGGCGTGTTGCAGGCTGCGGCAGTCTTGCCAGAGGTCGATCCACTCGCGCAGGCGGTACAACGTGGTGGAGAGCAGCAGTTGGCGGCGATCGTCCAGTTGCGCAGGCGTCGGTTGCAGGCGGTCGAGTTCGTCGTGAAGCGCTTGCCAGTATTGGACGGGTGCACTTTCGGCGGTCTTCTCTACCCAGTCCCGGCACTCGATGATCAGCGGCGCCAGGTCAGCCACCAGTTCGGGCGTGCGGCGCTCCAGTGCCCACAACGCATCGTCGAGAGCGTCGATGGTGGGCAGCAGGTGAATCATCCGCCCGCGCAGTTCTTTGGCGTTGCGCACCGTCTGGCGATGCGCGCCTTCGTGGGGCAACTGGCCAATCATCAGCTCCAGGGTGTTGAAGGTGCCAACCATGGCTGTGCGCAAGGCGCCTACCGCTTCCGGTGTGGCGTTGCGGGCCAGGAACAGGTCGCTGTAGGTCGAGGCGTCCTTGAACCATTTGCCCATGGAGTCGACCAGCACCGGGGCCAGGCGCCGTGGCCAGAACATGGCGCCGATCACTGCCGCGCAGACGATGCCCAGCAGGATTTCTTCGGTCCGCGATACAGCGATGTCGAACACCGCTTGCGGATTGTCGACCACCGGGAAAGAGATCAGCGGCATGGTGTAGCCCGCCAGCATCAGCGCGTAGCTGTTGGCGGTGCGCAGGTGCAGAGACAGAAAGAGCAGGGTGCCGGTCCACAAAGCGATGACCACCGCGAGCAGAAACGGCGTTTGCACGAAGATCGGCACCACCAGCACCGAAGCCGCTGCGCCGAGAAACGTACCGGCGGCGCGGTACAGGGCTTTGGAACTGGTCGGCGCCAGGAACGGGCTGGACACGATGTACACCGTGGCCATCGCCCAGTAAGGGCGCGGCAATTCAAAAATCAACGCCAGGTAAAGAGCAAGCATAGACGCGGCGAACGTGCGGACACCGTAAAACCAGTCGCGAGAGGGGGGCACGCCCTGAAAGAAGCCTTTGAACATGTCTTTCAAGATGACAGCTCCGGCCCTACGGGGCTGGCTTTGGCGAAGGCCTTGAAGACGCGAAGAGTGGCTTCCAGGTCTGCCGGGTCGATGTCGCCGAACACGTCGCGGCGCAGGCGAATCAATTCGTCTTCGATGGAATTGGCCAGCGTGCGGCCTTCTTCGGTCAGGCTCAGGGCCTTGGCGCGGCGATCCGTCGGGTCTTCGGTGCGCTGCACCAGATTGGCTTTGCCCAACTGGTCGAGCAGGCGCACCAGCGAAGGACTTTCCAGGCCACAGGCCTGGGCGACCGTGACCTGGCGCACGCCTTCACCCAGGCGCGCGATCATCAGCAGAGGGCCTGCACATGCCTCCGACACGCCGTAGTTCACCAGGGTGGTCTGACACACGCGGCGCCATTGGCGGGACGCTGCGACGACGCCGCCGGTGATGTGCATTTGCAGTGAGTCTAGGTTCATGTGAGTGCCGCTGTGTGGAGAGTCGTAGATCGAACGGGATTTGGTTAGGCAGTGAATGATTAGACGCCGTATTATTAGGTTGCTAACTATTAATATCCGGTAACAAAGTTGTTTCGTCAAACGAAAACTGGATGAACGGCAGCGTAGCTGTAGGGGCGAGAAGAAATTCATGACCGTCTGTCGGGCATTTCGGTGGTTTCTGGTTGTTTTTTCACCGGCAGGTCGAAGTGGGCTCCAAAAAAATGGCGGAACCGATGTGCCCGGAATCCGCCAATTTGATCAAAAAATGCGCAATCGCGTGTTTGAATTGTTTGATCTCAAAATAATAGCCATCGGTGTTTGCGGGTGGTCTTTGGCGATTTCTTGACGGGGTAGGGCGGCTAAAGAACAACCGATTCAGCCGATAGCAAAGGCGACAGGCAACGGGGCCAGAACCCCCGTTCCAGAGACCTCCCTTTGCTGGTGCGCAATGCGCACCCACGAGTGCAACATGATCGACCTTGCTACCTGGAACCTCTCCGTCCCCGTCGGTATTCCTGCCGCGACCATCGACACGCCCAAGTTGGTGGCGGGTTATCAGGATGGTTATTTCCGCTCCGGCGACACGCTGTTCTTCTGGGCGCCGGTGACCGGCTCGCGAACCGACAACGCGGTCTACCCGCGCACTGAACTGCGAGAGACCTACGCCAACGGCGCGGTGCACAACTGGACCTACAACCAGGCGGACAATTTTCTGCGTGCGGCGTTGACCGTGGATCAGGTGCCATCGTCCGGCAAGATCGTCATTGGTCAGATCCACTGCTATGGCAGCACCGAGCCGTTGATCAAGCTGGAGTATCAATACAAGGAGAAAACCCAGACCGGCAATCTGGTCATCAAGTACCGCGTCACGCCAACCTCAGAGCCTGAAGTGATTCAACTGGCAACCAGTGTGCTGCTCAAGGAGCGTTTCACCTACACCATCCACCTGACCCCGGCGGGCAACCTTACGGTCAATGCCCACGAGATGCAGTGGGACAGCAAGCTCGATGCGACCTGGAACGGCAAGCAGCTGTATTTCAAGGCGGGGGTGTACACCCAGGACAACACCGGGTACGCGACCGAGGGCGGGGCGGCGACGTTTTACAAGTTGCAAGTGACCCACGACAAAAAGGCTTGATCGGATGCGATCGTTGTGGGAACCGGCTTGCTGGCGAAGGCGTCGTATCAGGCAGCACAACAGTGGATGAAACATCGCTTTCGCCAGCAGCCGGCCCCCACAATCCGGACCAGACGCAACGCAATTGCATCAATCAGGTTGAAACATCAAAGCGAAACGGATTTGTCTTTCTGAGGGCTGGTCGACTGTCACCTCACCCCCATGCAACTGCATGATCGCCGCCACAATTGCCAACCCCAGCCCGTTGGAATCCGAGCTCTGATGGCGAGAGGCGTCGACGCGGTAGAAACGGTCGAACAGCTTGCTCAGGGCCGCTTCGCTGAGGTTCGGCCCCTGATTCTCCACTTCGATGCGACAGTGTTCAGTGCTTCGAACCACGCGAATGTTGATCTCGCTGTGTTCGTCGGCATAACGAATCGCGTTAGCCACCAGATTGCTCAAGGCCCGGCGCAGCAGCAATGGGTCGGCATTCAACACGCCGTCGCCTGTAGTGCGTAGGGTCATTTTTCGTTCTTCGGCCAGGCCTTCGAAGTAGCCGGTCACCCGTTGCAGCTCATCCGCCAGCTGCAGCGGCTGACGATTCAACGCCGCTTGGGCGTCATCGGCGCGGGCGAGGAACAGGATGCTTTCGACCATGCGCGAGATGCGTTCCAGCTCTTCCAGATTCGACGCCAATAACGTCTGGTATTCATCTACCGAACGGGGTTGGCGCAACGCAACCTGACAATGCCCCATCAACGATCCCACCGGGGTGCGGATTTCATGGGCAAGGTCGGCGGAGAACTGATTCAGTCGCTCGTAGCCGTCGGCCAGGCGGTCGAGCATGGCGTTGTAGGCGTCACTCAGTTGTTGCAGCTCCACCGGCGTATCGCCGCTGTCCATGCGGCTGTCGAGGCGTGCCGGGGTGATGGCTGTGGCGTGTTCGGCCATCTTGCGCAATGGGCGAAGGCCGCGACGCAACAACACGTAGCCCAGCAGTGCGGTGACCAGAAAGGCCAGTGCCACCGCCACCAGGATCCGGTTGCGGAAGTTGGCCAGGGTGGCCATTTCCTTGACCGCCAGATGCGCAGCGGTCAAATGCACGGTCTTGCCGCCGGACATCGCCGCCACCGTGGCCGCGCGCATGGGCGCATCCGGGTTGGCCGTGCCGCTGCGCAGATCACTCACGTTCAATGCCTGATCCGGCGCCACCACTGGCGTCTCGGGCAAGGGAGCATGCAGTGGATTGACCAGGATCACGGGCGTCTTGCCCGGCTCGCCGATGATGAAGATGTCGTCCTCGCTGTCGAGCATGTTCTCGAACAACTGAGGGCTGCCGCGCAGGGTGTCGAGGGTCAGGTCGTATTGCAGCAGTTTGCGAAAGTGATCGAGCCGGGCCAGCACCGCGTGGTCGCTGCGGGTCATCACCGAGGCTTTCATGGTTTCGTAGAGGTACATCCCGGCGCTGGCCACGGCCAGCATCGCCACCACCGCAAAGGCCAGGGTCGAACGCAGGGTCAGAGAGGGTGGGCGTCGGGCTCGCATGGCCGTACCTCGCAGACATAGCCGATACCGCGCACGGTGTGAATCAGCTTGACCGGGTAGGGCAGGTCGACCTTGCTGCGCAGGCGTTTGATCGCCACGTCCACCACATTGGTGTCGCTGTCGAAGTTCATGTCCCAGACTTCCGAAGCGATCTGCGCGCGTGACAGCACGTCACCTTCGCGACGTAGCAACAGGTGCAGCAGGGCGAATTCCTTGTTGGTCAGGGTGATGATCTGGTGCTGGCGGGTCACGCGGCGGCGCAGCAGGTCCAGCTCCAGATCGGCCAAATGAAAGTGATCGGCCTCGCGCACCACGCCACGGCGCAGAATCGTGCGGATGCGCAGCAGCAGTTCGGTGAACGAAAACGGCTTGACCAAGTAATCATCGGCGCCCAGCTCCAGCCCGCGAATACGGTCTTGCAACTGGTCGCGGGCGGTGAGGAACAGCACCGGCACGTCCTGTTTGGCGCGCAGGATTTCGATGATCTGATAGCCGTCGATGCCCGGCAGCATGACGTCCAGCACCAGCAGGTCATAATGTTGCTCCAGCGCCATGTGCAGGCCGTCGGCGCCGTGCTGCGCCCAGTCGACCTTGTAGCCGGATTCGCTGAGTCCTTTCTTCAGGTATTCGCCGGTCTTGGTGTCGTCTTCGATCAGCAGGATGTGCATCGTAGGGCTCGCATTGCATCGTGTGGGCAGTTTAACCAACCTGTCCGGCGCGGGCGGTTACATTTTTGTCATTGAAGGACCCAGCGGCGCTGAGTATGCGAATGACAAAAATGTCATCCGGCGGTCATGGTGCGGTACCGGTTGGTTGGACAGGATGAACCTCATTCAACCCGCAATGCCTACGTTATGAACCTGCCTGGAAGGAACTCGTCATGAACATGAAGACCGCTTTGTCCTCTACCTTTGGCCTGCTGATGCTCAGCGCTGCTGTCATGGCCTGCGCCGCCGACATGCCGGTGGTCAAACCCCTGCGCGGAACCGTCGACAGCGTCGACAACAACACCTTGAACTTCACCACCCGCACGGGGGCTCACCAGAGCATTGGCCTGACTGACAAGACCGGCGTGCGTCTGGTGTCGAAGGCTGATATCGCGTCTATCAAGTCCGACAGTTTCATCGGTTCGGCGGCCACCCCGCAGGCTGACGGCACCTTGAAAGCGCTGGAAGTGACGGTGTTCGAAGCCAGCCTCAAGGGCAGTGGCGAAGGGCACTACGGCTGGCAGAACGCTGACGGCAGTACCGGCACCATGACCAATGGCACCGTGGGCAAACTGACCAACGCCAATGGCCGCACCTTGAGCGTGAGCTACAAGGGTGGCGAGAAACAGTTGGTGGTGCCGGAAGACGTGCCGATTGCTTATGTGGAGGCGGGCAAGGTGAGTGAGTTGGTCAAGGGCGCCAAAGTGGTGGTATTCCCGGCAGAAGACAGCAAGACTGCGCGCGGTGTGGCCGTCGGCAAGGATGGCTTCCAGCCGCCGATGTAAGGACGGCTGCGGTGCATCTGTTGCACCGTGTCGTCCCTTTCGCCAGCAAGCCGGCCCTCACACTGTCTGATGTTGTCATCTACATTTGTGGGAGCCGGCTTGCTGGCGAATACGGACGTACAGGCGCAGTTGGCGTTCAGGAGGAGCCTCAATCCATGAAAAAAACCAGCATTCACCCTTGGCCCATCCGCCTCACGCACTGGATCAACGCCTTTGGCATGGTCTGCATGTTCATGAGCGGGTGGGGGATTTACAACGCATCGCCCTTGTTCCACTTCGCCTTTCCCCGGGATTTCACCCTCGGCGGCTGGCTCGGCGGTGCGCTGGCCTGGCACTTTGCCGTGATGTGGCTATTGGTGATCAACGGCCTGATCTACGTGCTGTATGGCCTGTTCAGTCGGCACTTCAAACGTGATTTCTTGCCGGTCACCCCCAAGGCAGTGAAGCGCGATCTACTCGACGCGCTGCGCTTTCGCCTCAAGCACGAAAAGGGCGTCTACAACGCCGTCCAGCGTTTGATGTACTGGCTGGTGTTGGCAGCAGGCGTGTTGATCGTCGTCTCGGGTTTGGCGATCTGGAAGCCCATTCAACTCCAGGAACTCACCGCACTGTTCGGTGGGTACGACTTCGCCCGCTACGTGCACTTTGCGGCGATGGCGGCGATTGGCGCGTTCGTGGTGGTTCATCTGGCGCTGGTATTACTGGTGCCGAAAACCCTGTTGCCGATGATCACTGGCGGTACGCGGGTGATGGATAACGGAAAGGTCGAACATGATTGAACCGAAGAAACGCGCGGTCCAGCGCATCAAGCTGGAACCGGCGCAGCAGACGCGGTTGGAAAACCTGCAACGCCGCCACTTTCTCAAAGGGGGCCTGACCGTGGGCGCCATGGCCATGCTCAGCGGCTGCAACCTGCAAGATGGCGATCAGGTGGACAAAGTGCTGTGGGCCATGTCGCGTTGGAATGACCGGGTCCAGGCGTGGCTATTCAGCGGGCAGAAACTGGCGCCGACGTTCAGCAAGGACAAGATCCGTAACCCGTTTCCGTTCAATGCGTTCTACAGCGAGGATGACATTCCCGACTTGGACGTGGCGGACTGGAAACTGGGCGTCTCGGGCCTGGTGCGGGACAAGGCATCTTGGACCCTTGAGGGTTTACGCAAACTGCCGCAACGCACCGACATCACGCGGCTGATTTGCGTCGAAGGCTGGAGCGCCATCGGGCAGTGGGGCGGGGTGCCGTTGAAGACCTTTCTCGAATATGTGGGCGCTGATACGACCGCGAAGTTCGTTGGCTTCAAATGCGCGGATCGCTACTACTCAAGCCTGGACATGCCCACCGCGTTGCACCCGCAAACCCTGCTGGCGCTGGACTTCGGCGAGGTGGCGTTACCACCGAGCTATGGCTACCCGCTGCGCATTCGCGTGCCGACCAAACTGGGCTTCAAGAACCCCAAGCACATCGTCGAGATCTTCGTGACCAACGATTATCCGGGCGGGTATTGGGAGGATCAGGGGTACAACTGGTTTAGCGGGATTTGATCCTGTTGGCTCAGCTCTGTTTTTGATTCGCCTGATCGTTCCCACGCTCCGCGTGGGAACGCCGTTCTGGACGCTCCACGTCACGCGGAGCGTGGGCATGCGCCGCGGGCGTGGCACGATCAATTCATCTTCATCCGCCAATAAAAACCGCCTGCCGAGCGATCGGCAGGCGGTTTTTTCAACGCGTTTTCAAACTCAGTTCAGACCGAGTTTGCCACGCATTTGCGACAGGTCTTCAGCCAGGGTGTTGACCGGGCCAGTCAGGGCTTTGCGGTCGTTTTCCTTGACCTTGTCGTAAGTTTCGAAACCGCCATCCTTGGTTTTGTACTTGGCCAGGATCTTGTCTACGGTGGCGAAGTTCTTATCCACCTTAGCCACGAACGCAGCGTCGGATTTCTGCAGTTGTGGTTTGAACAGGTCGACGATTTTCTTCGCGCCGTCCACGTTGCCCTGGAAGTCGTACAGGTCGGTGTGGCTGTAACGATCTTCTTCACCGGAGATCTTGGTAGCTGCCACTTCTTCCAGCAGGGCCGCGGCGCCGCCGACCACTTTCTCTGGCGGGAAGGTCAGGTCGGCAATACGCGATTGCAGGTCTTTGACGTCAGTCATCAGCTTGTCGGCCAGTGCTTCCTGACCTTTGGTGGTGTTCTTGGCGAACAGCGCGTGCTCCAGACGGTGGAAGCCGGTGAAGTCTTCGGCTTCAACGCCTTTCTCGTGGTCGTCTTCGCGGGAGTCGATCGACTTGTCCAGGTCATCGAACAGCTCGGCGATCGGCTCGATGGATTCGTAGGCGACGCGAGTGGTCGGGTACAGTTTCTTGGCGGTGGCCAGGTCACCTTTCTTGATCGCGTCGGTGAACTTCTGAGTGTCGGCGGCCAACTTGTCGACGTTTTCAGTGACGTAGATCTTGTAGTCGGAAACCGGGGTTACCAGATCCAGCGGTGCCGTGGCCGCGAATACGGACGGGGTCTGCAACAAGCCAAGGGTAACCAACAGCGCGAGAGGCGACTTTTTCATGGAGCTCTTCCTGTGAGGTAAGGGTTGTCAGGCAGTTTTTGTTTTTACAGCTGTAGCCGCGGCCAACAGCGAACGGCCGATGAAATCGTTGTTGTCTTTCACGCCCGGCAGGGTGAAGAAATACCCGCCACCGACAGGCTTGAGGTATTCCTCCAGCGGCTCGCCGTTGAGGCGGGTCTGCACGGTGATGAAGCCTTTTTCCAGGTCCTGCTGGTAGCAGATGAACAGCAGGCCCATGTCCAGCTGGCCGTTTTTCATCACGCCGTTGGAGTAGTTGAACGGGCGCCGCAGGATCAGGTTTTTCTGCGAATCGTGGGTACGTGGGTTGGCCAGGCGGATGTGCGAATCGAGCTTGGTAACCTTGCCTTCCGGGTCTTTGGTGTAATCCGGAACGTCGGTTTCGGTCTTGCCGTCCATCGGCGCACCGGTGGTTTTCTTGCGGCCGAAAATCGATTCCTGCTCTTGCAGCGGGGTACGGTCCCAGCGCTCGACCAGGTTGCGGATGATGCGCACCGCCTGGTAGCTGCCGTTGGCGGCCCAGGCCGGTTCGTCGCTGCCCGCTTGCACCCAGACCACGTCGTTCATGGTTTTCTGGCTGTTGGAATCCGGGTTGGCCGAGCCATCACGGAAGCCGAGGAAGTTGCGCGCGCTCTCAGGCTGTTGGCCAGGCTTCAACGGCGCTTGAGCCGGTACGGTGCCTTCCTGTTTCCAGCGCACCATTAGCAGGTCCGGCAGGTTCTTCACGATGTCACGCAGGGCGTGAATGTTGCTGTCCGGGGCGTTGGAGCAGAACTGGATGCTCAGGTCGCCGTGGCAACAGGCCGCTTCCAGTGCGTCGTTGGGGAAACCGACCATGCGTTGCAGACGTTTGGGTTTCACGTGCTCCAGGCCGAAGCGCTCGTCGAACAGCGAATCGCCCACCGAAACGGTGATGGTCAGGTTGTCCGGGGTGACCACCGGGCCGAGGATGCCGGAATCCAGCGGCGGCAGTTTCGGGTCGACCTGGGGCACTTCACCGCCGGTCATCAGGAACGCGATGCGCTCGTTGAGGGTGCGGAACAGGCGCTCCAGATCGTCGCGATCCTGCGCCAGCACGTCGAAGGACACCATCATGCCCGCAGCCGGACGTGGGGTGACGATGCCGCTCTGGTGCGTGCCGTGGAACTCGTTGTGGTCCTGGGTTTTTTCGCTTTTCGGGGCTTCGGTGACTTGCGCAGGCGCAGTGGCGGCCATGGCATTGCCCGCCAGGCTGGCACCGGCAATGGCGGCACCGGCGGCACCCAGGCCCATCAGGACACGGCGGCGCTCAGCGGAAATCGGGGCGTTGGATGAATCAGAGTCTTTCATGTGAATACTTTCTTAGCTCGGGTTTCAGGGCCGGGCGGGCGCTAGGCTGTGCACGAAAAGTCTTGATACTCGGTCATACTGCGTTGAAAACAGCCTCGGAATGCTCATTTACAACCCGTAAACTCCGCTTCCTCGGCTGTTTTCGCCTTGCCTTACCTTCGTCTCAAAACATTTCGTACAAAGCCTAGGGCACCCGCCAGGGCACGCTTACAGGCCGGTGAGGCCCAGGGCCGGGTCGATTCCATCGAGTGCATCGGCCAGAGCCTTGGCCTTGTCCGCAATTTGTTTTCGTTGTTCGGTGCTGACCTGGTCGTACGGCGTGTAGCCGTTGTCGGTCTTGAGCATCAGCAGTTGATCGTCCAGCGCGGTGGCCGCGTCGTCGATCTTCTTCAGCACATCGTTCCAGTTCTTGGCCAACAGCGGACGCAGCAGGTCGACGACCTTGCGCGTACCTTCCAGGTTGGCAGCGAAACCGGCGGCATCGAGGTGGCTGTAACGCTCTTCCTCGCCATTGCTGCGGATGTCAGCCAGGCTGCGCATGTTGCGCACCACCATGCTGGCCAGTTGCTCAGGGGCGATGCTTTGCGCCAGCAGCTGGGTTTTCAGGGTGGTGAGGTCGGTTTGCAGCTTCTGAACGACCGGGGTCAGGCCGTCCAGCGACTTTTGCTGGAACAGGCCGAACTCGATGCGGTGGAAGCCGCTGAAGCCTGGGTCCTGCTCGCGTTTTTCGAAGTAGTCGGCGCGGGCGTTGACGGCGTTGTCCAGCTCGGCCAGACGCTGGGCGGCCGGAGCGATGCGTTGGTACGCGGCGCGGGCCGGGGCGTAGGCTTGCTGAGCGGCTGCCAGATCGCCGCCTTCGATGGCGGTTTGCAGATCGGTCACGGCGCGGATCAGCGCGCTGCTCTGCGTGCTCAGGTAGACGCGGTATTCAGACAGCGGGCCGATGAACGCGACCATCGACGGACGGGCCTTGGCGGCGGCTTCGGACTCCGCAGTCGGGGTCACGTGCAGCACGCCGCGCGGGTTGCTCAGCAGGCCGCAGGTGATGGCGTAGTCGCCCGGTTGCAGGTTGGCGTTGATGATCTGGCTCAGGCCCGGAACGATGTTTTCACGCTCCTCGACCACCAGCACGCCATCAAGAATTTCCCACTCCACGGCACGCTCGGAAGCGTTGACGATGCGGAACGCGTTTTTGCCCGCCGGAACGGTGATCTCGTTCGGCTCGCAGTTCTTGGCGTGGATGGTCACCACGGTTTCATTGCCGGTGTTGGCCACGCGTTTTTTCTGCGCAGCCTGTGAGGCGAAATAGAACATCGCGCCAGCGGCGATCATCAGAAGGACCGAGCCTGCGACGGCGAATTGCAGGGCGCGAGGCGGCTTGGCTTTCTGTGGCGGAAGGCCGGATGGAGTGGTGGTCATGGTTGCCCTTACTTGTTCGAAACGGAGGAAGAATGGCCGTGTTCATGGACCGGGCGGGTGGGCAGACTCACCACCTTCGCCTGCGGCCTGAAGAACAGGAACAGTGCAAAAACCAGATAGGCCAGGTACGCCACCAGCACGCTGACGCTTGGCGCGTCCTGGTAGCCGAACATGCCGGCCAGCACCGAGCCGGCCGGGCCGTCCATCGGCAGGATGGCGCTGATGTCGAAGACCACGTCCTGGAAGTAGTTCCAGACCCCGGCTTCGTGCAGCGAACGCACCGAGTTGGCCAGAATGCCCGCCGCGACGACGAGGATGAACAGGCCGGTATAGCGGAAGAAGCGGCTCAGGTTCAGGCGCAGGCTGCCTTTGTAGATGGCCACGCCAATCGCCACGGCAATGATCAGACCGAACAGCGCACCCAGCGGGCCAGACGCGCCTTCGCTCTGCTGGAACACCGCCAACAGGAAGAACACGGTTTCAAGGCTTTCGCGGGCCACGGCGAAGAACACCATGGCAATCAGGGCATAGGTCTGGTTTTTCGAACCGGCGAGGGCGGCGTCCAGCGATTGATGCAGATCGTGTTTGACCGAACGCGCCACCTTGCGCATCCAGACCACCATGGAACTGAGAATGACCACGGCTACCAGGCCCACTACGCCTTCGAACAGTTCCTGTTGTTTCTGAGGGAATTCGGCGCTGACCATTTCCAGGCCTCCACCGACGAACAGCGCCAGAGCCGCTGCGAGGAAGACCCCGATCCAGACAGCGGGCATCCACTCGCCGCGGCCGGTCTGTTTCAGGTAACTGGCAATGATGCCTACGATAAGCGCGGCTTCAATCCCTTCGCGCAACATGATCAAAAAAGGAACGAGCATTTATCACCGAAGTAAATCTGATAAGGTGTGCGGCGTGAACGCAGTCGCTAGCCATTCGCGTTCTGCCAATGTGTAACATAATGATACTCATTATTGAATGAGCATACTTGTTTTTTTGCAAAATCCCGGATTTGTGCAGGTGTTCAGGTGGCGTTCAGCCATAAGGGCAGCGGCAAGCTTTCAGCTACAAGCTGCAAGAGGCTTGCTGGCGAAAGCGGTGGTCCAGTGAGATCATTCGTGGCTGACCCTCCGCATTCGCCAGCAAGCCGGCTCCCACAGGTTCAGCGCCGAACGAAAAATCTGGATTCGACGCGATCACTGTGGGAGCCGCCTTGGTGGCGAAAGCAATTGATCAGACACCATAGAATCTCCCACGGATCTAGATTTGTGGCGTGAGTGACGTCTTCATCATCTCCACGAACTTTTCCGCTGCCGGGCTCAGGCCAAACCCCGCTCGGGTAATCAATCCAATCTCCCGATTCACCCCCGCGTGCTCGACCTGCACTTGCGCCAGATCCCCCCGGCCTTCGTCAGCCGATTCTGGCAACAGCGTCATTCCCAAACCTTGCCGCACCAGCGCCATGACCGTGGACATGTAGTTCGCCTCCAGTCCTGGCACCAGGCTCAAACCGGCGTCGGCAAATAACTGCTCGACCCGCTCACGCACGCTGCTGTCGCGCCCCGTGAGGATGATCGGTTCGGCGGCGATATCGGCCAGTGTCACTGAGCGGCGTTTCGCCAACAGATGATCGAGCGGTACGAACAGGCTCAGGCGGTCGACCATCACCACTTCAAAATCCAGCCCGTGGCCCATCCGCGCCCGCACCCCCAGTCCGAAATCCACCTCGCCCTCGCGCACCAGGGCGTCGATGCGTTGCGCCACGACATCGCGCAGGCGCACTTCGACGCCGGGAAACTGGTCGCGGAAGGTTTTCAGGATCGGCGGCAGCGTCCCGGAACACAGCGAGGGCAGGGCGGCAATGGTCACCACCCCTCGGCGCAGGGCCGCCAAGTCGCGGGAGCCACTGACGATGTTGTCCAGATCCAGCAACAGCTTTTCCATCGGCCCGCGATTGTTCTGCCCCGCGGCGGTCAGGCTGACCTGACGCGGGCTGCGTTCCAGCAGCGTGACGCCGAGCCATTCTTCCAGTTGCTGGATTTGTACGGTCAGGGCCGAGGGCGAGAGATTCAGTTCGACAGCGGCCTTGGCGAAGCTGCCGCTGTTGGCCACGGCCAGAAAGGCGCGGATGTGTTGAATCGAGTTTTTCATCGTTCTGATTTTCCGAACATGACCCATCAAACATTTCAATTTACAAATCTTACCCCCGTTTCAATACTCGCTGAAAACAACAACAGCTTGTTCCGCCGCCCGCCGGTCAGGAATGACAAGGATCAGCCCATGCTCGCCACCCTCGGTGTCATCACCATTCTCTGCTTGCTCGCCACCGTCATGAGCAAACGCCTCGCCTCTGGTTGCCCTGATCGCCTTGCCGATCATCGCCGCGCTCATCGGCGGTTTCGGTCTGCAAACCAGCGGGTTCATCATCACCGGTATCAAGAACGTCGCCCCTGTGGTCGGCATGTTCGTGTTCGCCATTCTGTTTTTCGGGGTGATGACCGACGCCGGGATGCTCGACCCGATCATCGATCGCATTCTGCGTACCGTGGGCACGCGGCCTACACGCATCGTGGTCGGCACGGCGTTGTTGGCACTGCTGGTGCACCTGGACGGCTCGGGGGCGGTGACCTTTCTGGTGACGATCCCGGCGATGCTGCCGTTGTACACGCGCTTGGGCATCGATCGACGGATCCTGGCCTGCGTAGCGGCGATGGCGGCGGGGGTGAATTTCCTGCCGTGGACCGGCCCGGTGCTGCGCTCGTCGGCAGCCCTGCATGTACCGGTGGCCGAGCTTTTTCAACCGCTGATTCCGGTGCAGATCGTGGGTCTGGCCTTCGTCTTTATCAGCGCCTGGCTGCTGGGCCGTCGTGAAGAAAAACGTCTGGGTCTGGGGGCCGGAGTCCAAGTGGATGTGGTGCCCGAGCGTGTACTCACCGAGCAGGAAGAAGTGCTGCGGCGCCCACGGCTGTTCTGGCTCAACCTGCTGCTGACTATCGTGGTCATGGCGGTGATGATCGCCGGGTGGGTCGATCCGGTGGTGATGTTCATGGTCGGCACGGTGCTGGCGCTGTGCATCAACTACCCGAACGTCGATGCCCAGCGCGCCCGTATCGACGCCCACGCCAAAACTGCGCTGACCATGGCCAGCATCCTGCTTGCCGCCGGGGTGTTCACCGGGATCATGCAAGGCACCGGCATGCTCAAGGCCATGGCCGAAGTGGCAGTGGCGCAGATTCCGGCTGGCCACGGCAAGCTGATTCCGATGGTGGTGGGTTTCCTGTCCATGCCGCTAAGCCTGCTGTTCGACCCTGATTCTTTCTATTTCGGCGTGATGCCGGTGATCGCCGAAGTGGGCCGCGCATTGGGTGTCGACCCGCTGCAAGTGGCGCAAGCCTCGTTGTTGGGTGTGCACACCACGGGCTTCCCGGTCAGCCCGTTGACCCCTGCGACCTTTCTGCTGGTGGGGCTGTGCAAGATTGAGCTGGCCGACCACCAGCGTTTCACCATCCCGTTTCTGTTTGCCGCATCGGTGCTGATGACCCTCACCGCATTGCTGCTGGGAGTGTTTTGAATGAAGACTTTACGTATCGGCTCCGGCGCCGGGTATTCCGGCGACCGCATCGAGCCTGCCGTGGAACTGGCCGACAAGGGCGCGCTGGATTATCTGGTGTTCGAATGTCTGGCCGAGCGCACCATCGCGTTGGCGCAACAGGCGCGTCTGAGCGATCCCGATGCCGGTTTCGACCCGTTGCTGGGCGAGCGCATGCGCCGTGTGCTGCCGTTCGTGGCGCGTGGTCGTGAGGCGGGGCAGAAGCGTTTGCGGGTGATCAGCAACATGGGCGCGGCCAACCCGCTGTCGGCGGCGAAAGCTGTGCGTCGTGTCGCAGCGGAACTGGGTCTGCATGGCCTTAAAGTGGCCGCCGTGACGGGGGATGACGTGCTCGCGCAGTTGAGTCCCGAACAGTTGCTCGACAACGGCTCGACCCTCGGCGGCTTGGGTGACCGGCTGGTGTCGGCCAACGCCTATCTGGGCGCCGAGGGTATTGTCGAAGCGCTCAAGGCTGACGCCGATGTGGTGATCACCGGTCGCGTCGCCGACCCCTCACTGTTCCTCGCGCCGCAGATGTTCGAGTTCGGCTGGGCGCAGGATGACTGGACGAAGCTGGGGCGCGGCACCTTGACGGGCCATTTGCTGGAATGCGCGGGGCAGATCACCGGGGGCTATTTCGCCGACCCGGGCGTGAAGGAAGTGCCTAACCTGGCGCGTCTGGGCTTTCCCCTTGCGCAGATCGATGCCGAGGGCAGGGCGGTGATCAGCAAGGTGGCGGGTTCCGGCGGGCGAATCGACACGGCCACGTGCACTGAGCAGATGATTTACGAAGTTCATGATCCCGAGGCGTACCTCACGCCGGACGTGACTGCGGATTTTTCCGGTGTGTCATTCAGCGTCTTGGCGCCGGATGAAGTGCAGGCCGAGGGCGCAAATGGCCATGCCCGACCTGAAACGCTGAAGGTGTCGGTCGGCTATCTCGACGGCTGGATCGGCGAAGGGCAGATGTCCTATGGCGGACCGGGCGCTCTGGCCCGTGCGCGACTGGCGCGGGAGATCGTGCTGGAGCGTCTGAACATCATCGGTGTGGTGTGCGATGACGTGCGTGCCGAGCTGATTGGTGTCGATTCGCTGCACGGTACTGAACTGGGTTCTCGCACGGACAGTGATCCGTGGGAGGTACGCCTGCGGGTGGCCGCGCGTTGCGCAGACAGAGCCGACGCCGTACGCATCGGCAACGAAGTGGAAACGCTGTACACCAACGGCCCGTATGGCGGCGGGGGCGCCAGCAAATCGGTACGTCAGGTGGTGGCGGTGGCGTCGCTGTTGTTGCCGCGAGATTCGGTCAAACCTGAGGTTCATGTGGAGGAAGCGTCGTGAGCGCAGTCAAATTGCGGGACCTTGCCCATTCTCGGACTGGAGACAAGGGCGACACGTCGAACATCTCGGTGGTTGCGTTCAAGGCTGAGGACTATCCACGGTTGCTGGAGCAACTGACGGTCGAGCGGGTAACGGCGCATTTTGCCGAGTTGCTGGACCCCAAGGCAGGAGCGGTACGGCGCTATGAATTGCCGAACGTGCAGGCGCTGAATTTCGTATTGCCGGGGATTCTGAAAGGCGGCGTGACCCGGTCGCTGGCGCTGGATGCCCATGGCAAGGCGCTGGGCGCGGCGTTGTTGGATATCGAAATCGAGCGATGATTTGCCGATCGCGCATACCCGTTGTGGGAGCCGCCTTGGGGGCGAAAGCGGTTGATCAGTTGCAGAGGTGGTGCATGACACACCGCCTTCGCCAGCAAGCCGGCTCCCACAGGTGCTGCGTTTGTCGGACGTGAGGGGGGCGCGACGGAGTCAGGGGCCATTCTGCAAAAACACCACATACCCGCGAAACCACGGACTCTCGCGCAGAAAATCCGGCTCGGCCCATTCCCCGCCCTGTATCAATCCGATCTTGAACGGCAGCTCCAAACGGCTCACCCGAGGCAAGTACGCGGCGTAATCGGGAATGCTCTGTCGCCCCTGATAGGTCTGCACCACAACTTCGTCCACCACGCCTTTCAACTGCACGATGGCCTGTGGATCGGCGTTGCTGCTCCAGTCCATCAGCCCGGTGATGCTCAATTGGTAACGCGAGGGCAGGCGCTGGCGCAGGTCCTTGAGAAACGCCACGTAATCCTGCAAATACCGGGTGCGGGCATCGAAATCGATCTGAATGCCGACGACCGCATTGCCCGCCTGTTGCCAGCGTTGCACCTGACCCAGTAACCGGCGGTAGACCGGCTCCGGCCAGCGCAAGGTATGGGCACGATAAACGATCCACACCGCCTGTTGCGGCAAGCGCGTAATACTTATCCCTTGGGCGATGAAATCGACCCGTTGTCGGTCACGACGTGGCGCAAATACCTGGCCCTGCAACACGTACAGCGTTTTCGCCTGATCCAGGACGGGCTGCGAAGCGACGCCGCTCCACAGCCAGAATGCATCGTGGTCCCGGGCATCCACGTCGGCCAACGCTAAGCCACTGCACAACAGCCCGATCAGCGCACAGCCCAGCCATCTCATCACCAGTAATACTGCAATGATTTTCCCCAGGTCGTGCCGCTGTACGTGCTCTTCAACTGACGAAACCAACCCTTGCGCACCGACGGTTCGACCTCTTTGCCGCCGCAACTGTTGTAGCCCGACGGCGCATAGCAGTTGATCGCACGGAACAGTGCGTAGGCCTTGTCTTCTTTTGTGGCTTTGGCGTCGGCGATAACCGTTTGATAGCCGTCGAGACGGGAGAACACCTCGCCTTTGAACGCCGGTTCGCTGCTGCCCAGTTGCGGCGCAGCCGGGCGTTGATCCAGCGGCATGCTGTCCAGACCATTGCGCAGTATGAACTCGCCCAGGCAGTTCAGGCCTTTGGCGTCTTTGCCGTCGGCTTGCAGAACGGCAGCGATCTCGCCAATGCTCGGGCAGGTGTACCCGGACTCGGCTTTATCGCCCCTCCAGCGGAACAGTTGCAGAGTCTGGCCAGTGCCGTAGACGTAACCCAGGCTGGTGCTCAACTTGGTGTCAGCGGGCTTTTCCGGCAGTGATTTGAGGTCCTCGGCGAACGCGGCGTACTGGCTGTGCAAGAGGTCCTTGTAGAGCAGCACGAATTGCGCAGTGGCTTTCTCGTTGTCGCTGATGCCCCGGCTGATTTGCTGACGCAACAGGGGCGTGTCGGCGACTTTGCCCAGCAGGATCAGTCGCACCTGAGCGGACTGGATCGGCGAATCACTGGCAAACACCTTGGCCAATTGATCGCCGTGTTCGTAGTTCCAGGCCAATGCCAGTTCCAGTTGCTCCCGTTGCAGCGGTTCGTTGGCCAATGGCAGCAGACTCAGCCACAGTTTCTGCGCGCCGGGCAGGTCGCCGCTGGCTTCCAGCGCCAGACCCCGCAGGGTCTGCTGGCTGAAGGCGAGGTAGTCGAGCTGAGCGGGCAGCGCGTCGGGCAGGTGTTTCAGCGCCTCGTCAGGCTGTTTGTCGATGTAGAACGCGAACACCGCCTGCAAGTAGTCGAACATCGCCGGTTGCCCGGCAAACACCGCTTTCTGGGCCAGGAGTGTTTCCCGAGTCATTTTCGCCGGGCTGTCCGGGCGCATCAGCATCAGGTCACGCGTGGCGGTCATGAGCGGCGCCGGCGTGGCCTCGACCACGGTCATCAACAGCTTGTTGTCCGCCTCCTGAATCAACGCCTCCAGCGGCAGGTTGCGTTGTTCGTCGTCACGTTGAGTGAGCAGCTCATCGTAGTCGGCGGCCAGCGTGTCGAAATCGTTCGTCAACCAATGCACACGGCGCATCAGCCCCTTGGCCGAACGGGTGTACAGACCTTTCGGGTAGGCGGCCAGATACTGCTCGAACGCCTCGGCGACCTTGGCCAATGGCGCCGGGTCGAGGTTGTCCTTGAGGGTGCCGTATTCATCGAAGGCGTCTTTCTGCGCATCGTTGAGCCGGGTGCGGGCGACCATGTAACGCGCCGTTTCCTTGAGCCACGGTTGTGGATTGTCACTCAGGCTGGCGAAACCGGTTTCGGCCTGGGCAAAACGGCCACTGTAGAAATCCGAGGCGGCTTGCAGGTAGGTGACGAACGCCTTGCCTTGCTCAGACTGAACATCGGCAGGCAGCAAGGCCGCCTGTTTCTCGCCTTCCCAGGTGCAACTGTCGAGCAATTGCACGCGGCTGCGTGCCAGCGACTGCCGCTCGGCATCGGACAGCGAGGGCGTGCTGAGCAACTCTCCGATAAAACTTGCGGCGCTGTCGTCCCGGTTGCTGCGGCAGCGGCTGCCTTCGCCCTGTAAGAACGCTTGCCCTGCGCTGTCGGTGCTGTCGCGTTTGACGCCCAGTCGTTCCAGTGCATCACTCAGCGCTGCGGCCCCTGATTCTTCACTCTCGTCGCCCTCGATTTCCCCTTCTTCCAGACGCGTAACGGCGAACGGCACCGGGCCGTAGCCTTCGGACCGTTCGTCTTCGCTCAGCGCGTTGGGCTTGAGCGCCAGCGCCTGACGGTCCGCCAACAGCAGACGCAGGTTCACCCGGCTGTCATTGCCAGGGCTGAGGAAGGGCAGGTTGTTGCAGACGTCCAGTGAGTCGCGCAGCAGCGACCAGGTGGGGTAGCAGGAATCGTCACTGCTGGCCTGGGCTCCACCGCAGAGGGTCGCGCCGATGATCAATGCAAGAGGCGTCAGAGAGCGGATACGCATGAACAATCCTTGATTTCGCTACGTAGAAGGAGAGGGTGAGGCGGGCGAATGATACAGGGTGTTTCCAAAATGCGGATTGCTGGCGTTTTGATGATTCCTCCTTATCGCGCAACACCGCGCAAGCCTGTGGGAGCCGGCTTGCTGGCGAAAGGGGTGTCTCAATCAAGACCACTGTGTCTGACCTGACGCTTTCGCCAGCAAGCCGGCTCCCACAGTCTGTGCTCCGGATAAAGATCAAAATTATTTTCAAAAAACGGGTGAGGTAAACCCCGCTGGCAGCCGTGTAGTGAGAATCAGATTCGTTTCTAACGAACGCCACCACTCCTCGACAGCTCAGGTTTATCCGTTCATGACAGCTCAATCCGGTTCGCGTGTGTTCCCTTCGCCCATTCTTCGTCCCGTCGCGCGGGGGCTCTGCTCGGTCACGGCGATGTTGTGCTCTCTGGGCATGAGTTCACTGGCCAGCGCCGAAGAAATGCAACTGGAAGCGACCAACATCGACGCCACTTCGCAAACCGAAATCAGCGAAACCGAGCACAGCCGTACCAGCTACCAGGCGCGTAAGGCCTCCGTTGGCACCCGCACCGAAGTATCGCTGGTGGAAGTGCCGCAGACCGTGAACGTGGTGACCAATCGGGTGATTGAAGACCGTCAGCCCAACGGCCTCGACGAAGCCATCAACGCGGTCAGCGGGGTCAAGCAGGGCAACACCCTCGGCGGCACCCAGGACGCGATTCAGAAGCGTGGTTTTGGCACCAACCGCGACAACTCGATCATGCGCGACGGCATGCAATCGGTGCAGGCGCGTAACTTCACGCCCACCACCGAGCGCATCGAAGTGCTCAAAGGCCCCGCGTCGATGCTCTATGGGGTTCAGGACCCGGGCGGGGTGATCAACGTGGTCACCAAGAAGCCGCAATTGGTGGATGCCCGTTCCATTTCTGTGTTCGGCACCAGCTTCGGTGGCGGCGGCGAGCAGATCGACGTGACCGGCCCGATTGGCACCAACGGCTTGGCCTACCGCTTTATCGCTGACAAGCAGAACTACGATTACTGGCGCAATTTCGGCAGCATCGACCAATCGGTCGTCGCGCCGTCCCTGGCCTGGTACGGCGACGACACCACGGTGTCGGTGGCGTACGAGCACATGGAATATTCGGTGCCGTTCGACCGGGGCACGCAGATCAACACCCAAACCGGCAAGGTGCTGGACATCCCGCGCACCCGTCGTCTGGACGAGCCGTTCAACGTCACCACCGGGCGTTCCGATTCCCTCGACTTGCGCATGGACCATCGCCTCAACGACACCTGGACCCTGCGCACCGGTTACGCCTACAGCCGCAACTACTACAACGATTACCAGTCGCGCTTCATCTCGGCCAACTACACCACCGGCGCCGTGACCCGTCGTGGCGACGCCACCCGCGATGCCGTGCAGTACGCCCACACCGCCACCGTCAACATGCTCGGCAACCTGTACTGGGGCGACATTCGCCATGAAGTGATGTTCGGCGCCGATTACATGAAGAACTACCGCGATTTGGGCGACCTGTACCGCAGCGCCAACAAGGTTGACTTCAACTACAACAACCCGGTGTACGGCGCCACCGCGCAACCGAGCACGGTCAGTGCGGCGAACAGCGATCAGACCGACCACCTGCGCACCCATGCCTTCTTCGTGCAAGACGCGATTCACCTCAATGACCAGTGGATCCTTCAGGGCGGTCTGCGCTACGACGCTTTCGACGAACTGACCGGCAAGGGCCGTCCGTTCGTGGTCGGTGCCGATGTCAAAGACAGCAAAGTCGTACCGCGTGTGGGCCTGGTGTACCTGATCCAGCCGGACTGGTCGGTGTACGGCAGCTACACCGAATCGTTCCGCCCGAACACCTCGATTGCCTCGCCCATCGGCGACCTGCCGCCGGAGGAGGGCAAGTCCTACGAGATCGGCACCAAGTTCCAGAACGATGCGATGACCGCCACCGTGGCGCTGTTCAACATCGACAAAAAGAACGTGCAGACCAGCGAGCCCTGCGGCGTGAACGGCAGCGAAACCTGCACCCGCGTTTCGGGTGAAGTGCGTTCCCGCGGCCTGGAAGCGGACATCACCGGGCAACTCAACGAATTCTGGAGCGTGACCGGCAGCTACGCCTACACCGACACCAAGGTGCTGGAAGACCCGGTGCTCAAGGGCGAGCCACTGGACGGTGTGTCGAAACATACGGGTGCCGTGTACCTGACCCGGGACTTCGGCCATGTCGGCGTGGGTGATCTGCGTGCCGGTGCCGGTGCGCGTTTTGCCAGCCGCTGGGGTGTGAACGACGGCTCGGGCAAAGAGTATTACCTGCCGTCCTCCAAGGTGGCCGACGCCTTCGTCTCTTACAAAATGAAACTTGACGAGCGCGACCTGACCCTGCAGTTGAACCTGAAAAACATGTTCGACGAGAAGTACTACACCTCGTCCAGCGGTTTGGGTTCACCGGCGATTGCCATTGGCGAACCGCGTCAGTTGGTGGCGCGGGCGAAGCTGGAGTTTTAAATCCGCTGCTGGCGGAAACGATTTCAGCAACGCCGCCTGTAGCAGCACGGCTTGCCGGTGGTAGCGATTTCACAAACGCCACCGCCGGCAAGCCGGACTGCTACAGGGAAGGTGGCAATCTCACCAACGCATCCACCTGGCAGTCTGCGTTGCTACAGCGAGAATCACCCCTCCTTCTTGTACGCCAACCGGAACTGGTGCAACAGCGGCTCGGTGTACCCGCTCGGCTGTTCACACCCTTTGAACACCAGCGCGCACGCGGCCTGGAAAGCCACTGACTTGTCGAAGTTCTCGCTCATCGGCTTGTAACCCGCATCCCCCGCGTTCTGCTTGTCCACCACCTTGGCCATGCGCTTGAGTGTGTCCAGCGCTTCGTGCTCATGAATCACCCCATGAAGCAGCCAATTGGCAATGTGCTGGCTGGAAATACGCAGCGTCGCGCGGTCTTCCATCAGGCCAACGTTGTGAATGTCCGGCACCTTCGAACACCCCACACCCTGTTCGACCCAACGTACGACATAACCCAGCAGGCCTTGCGCGTTGTTCTCGACTTCCTCGCGAATCTGCTCGTCGGTCCACTTCGCTTCGGCGGCCACCGGAATGGTCAGCAGGTCGAGCTGGATCTGCTGGCTTTCGCCCTCCAGATCCACCTTCTCCAGTTCCTGCTGCACCGCCTTCACATCCACCTTGTGATAGTGCAACGCATGCAGAGTCGCGGCGGTCGGCGAGGGTACCCAGGCGGTGGTCGCACCGGCTTTCGGATGACCGATTTTTTGTTCCAGCATGTCGGCCATCAGGTCGGGCATCGCCCACATACCTTTGCCGATCTGCGCTTTGCCACGCAGGCCGCACGCCAACCCGACCAGCACGTTGTTACGCTCGTAGGCCTTGATCCACGGCGTGGCTTTCATGTCGCCTTTGCGCAGCATCGGACCTGCTTGCATCGAGGTGTGCATCTCGTCACCCGTGCGGTCCAGGAAACCGGTATTGATGAACGCCACCCGCGCCGAGGCCGCATTGATGCAGGCCTTGAGGTTGACACTGGTGCGCCGCTCTTCGTCCATGATCCCCATTTTCAGGGTGTTGCGCGGCAGCTTCAGGGCATCTTCGATGCGCCCGAACAACTGGTCGGCGAACGCCACTTCCGCCGGGCCGTGCATTTTCGGTTTGACGATGTACACGCTGCCCGCCCGCGAGTTGGTGCGGTTGTGCAGGTCGTGCAGGGCGATCAGGCTGGTGATCACGCCATCGAGAATGCCCTCGGGGATTTCCTTGTTGCCGTCGTAGGTGATCGCCGGGTTGGTCATCAGGTGGCCGACGTTGCGGATGAACAGCAGCGAGCGGCCATGCAGGGTCAGCGAACTGCCGTCGGCAGCGGTGTAATCGCGGTCAGCGTTGAGGCGGCGGGTGATGGTCTTGCCGCCCTTGACCAACTCTTCGGTCAGGTCGCCTTTCATCAGGCCCAGCCAGTTGCGGTAGATCACCAGCTTGTCATCGGCGTCGACGGCGGCTACCGAGTCTTCGCAGTCGATGATGGTCGACAGCGCCGCTTCCAGCAGCAGGTCTTTGATGCCTGCCGGGTCGCTGCTGCCAATCGGGCTGGTGGGGTCGATCTGGAGTTCGATGTGCAGGCCGTTGTTCCTCAGCAGGATGGCGCTCGGTTGCGCGACATCGCCTTGATAGCCGACGTACTTCTCGGGTTGCGCCAGCGGCGACTGGCTGCCGTCGGCGAGGGTGATGACCAGCGCGCCGCTATCGATGGCGTAGGCCTTGGCGTCGACGTGGGAACCGGACGCCAGTGGCGCGGCTTCGTCCAGCAGGTTGCGGGCGAAGGCAATGACCTTGGCGCCGCGCAGCGGGTTGTAACCGGCTTTGATCTCGGCGCCGTGACTGCTGTCGATGGCGTCGGTGCCATACAGCGCGTCGTACAGCGAGCCCCAACGGGCGTTGGCGGCGTTCAGCGCATAGCGGGCGTTGGCCGCCGGGACCACCAACTGCGGACCGGCTTGTTCGCTGATTTCACTGTCGACGTTGCGGGTGGTCGCCTGAACGCTGTCCGGCACCGGTTGCAGGTAACCGATGGAATCGAGAAAGGCGATGTAGGCGGGCATGTCGGTGACTGGCCCCGGGTTGGATTTGTGCCACTTGTCGAGCTGGGTCTGCAGGCGGTCGCGCTCGGCCAGCAACTCGCGGTTGATCGGCGCCAGGTCGTGGACCAGCGAATCGAAGTCGGCCCAGAAGACGTCAGGGTTCAGACCCGTTCCGGGAAGCACGTCCTCGTCGACAAAGCGCTTCAGATTGGCCGCCACCTTGAGGTTGTGGCAGTTGACGAATTCGGTCATCTCGGGCTCTCCGTTAAAAATGTCTGATTGAATCTGCGCGGTATCGCTTCTGCCCGAAGGGCGTGGGAGCCGGCTTGCTGGCGAATGCGTTTTGCCTGTGCCAAATAGGTTGACTGACCCACCGCCTTCGCCAGCAAGCCGGCTCCCACAAGATGAGTGGCTATCGAGCTTAACCGGCGTTTACAGCGGCCACACCCGCCTTGGCCACTTGCGCATCCTGATCGGCCTTCACGCCCGACACACCCACTGCCCCAATGGTTTCGCCGTTGACGATCACCGGCACGCCGCCTTCCAGCGACGTCAGCAGCGGCGCGGTCACAAACGCCGTGCGCCCGCCATTGACCATCTCTTCATACCCCTTCGACTCGCGACGACCCAGCGCCGACGTGCGGGCTTTTTCGATGGCAATGTAGGCGCCGATCGGCGCGCAGCCGTCCAGACGCTCGAAGCCCAGCAGGTGGCCGCCATCGTCAGTCACGGCGATGGACACCGCCCAGCCATTGTTGAGCGCTTCGGCGCGGGCGGCGCCGAGGATCTGAGTGACTTCGGTCTGGGTCAGTACAGATTTGGTTTTCATGGGCTTCTCCTGATGATTGTTGTAAGGGGCGAGACGGCCTGCGATCACATCGGATGCAGGGCGTCCTCGATAAGTTCGATCCAGTGCTTCACTGGCGTGCGACCGGCGCTGGCCAAGTGGGTCTGGCAACCGACGTTGGCGGTGGCGATAACCTCCGGATGGCCACTTTCCAGCGCGTTCATCTTGTTGTCGCGCAACTGCTTCGACAGCTCGGGTTGAGTGATCGAGTACGTGCCAGCCGAGCCACAGCATAGGTGACTGTCGGGCACTGCGGTCAGGTTGAACCCCAGACGGGTCAACACCGACTCCACCGCGCCGCCGAGTTTCTGCGCATGTTGCAGCGTGCAGGGGCAATGGAACGCCAGTTTCGTGCTGGTGCAGCTTCCGAGCTTTTCCAGCGGCTCGGCGCGCAGCACTTCTACGAGGTCTTTGGTCAGGGCGCTGATCTTCGCGGCTTTTTCAGCGTAGGCCGGATCGTCGCGCAGCATGTGTCCGTAATCCTTGACGAACGCGCCGCAACCGCTGGCGGTCTGCACGATGGCTTCGGCCCCGGCCTGTACGCTCGGCCACCAGGCATCGATGTTGCGACGGGCGCGTTCCAAGCCTTGCTCCTGAGCGTTCAAGTGATAATCCACGGCGCCGCAGCAACCGGTTTGAGCGATGGATGTGACGCTGATTTCCAGACGATCCAATACCCGTGCCGTCGCCGCGTTGGTGTTGGGCGACAGGCCCGGTTGCACGCAACCTTCGAGGATCAACATCTGCCGTGCGTGTTGCCGGGTCGGGCGTTCCTTGGCCGGGCGAATCTGGCCAGGCAGTTTGCTTTTCAGCGTAGTGGGCAGCAGCGGGCGAAGCGCGTTGCCCACTTGGGTCAGAGATTTGAATAGCCCAGCATTTGGCACCACCGCACGCAGGCTTTCACGCAGTACGCGCTGGCTCATGGGGCGCGGTACGGCGGCGTCGACCACGGCCCGACCGATGTCCAGCAGGTTGTGGTAATTGACCCCGGACGGGCAGGTGGTTTCGCAGTTCCGGCAGGACAGGCAGCGGTCCAGATGCAACTGGGTCTTTTCGGTGACTTCCTTGCCTTCCAGCACTTGCTTGATCAGGTAGATTCGGCCGCGGGGGCCGTCCAGTTCGTCGCCCAGCAGTTGATAGGTGGGGCAGGTGGCGTTGCAGAAACCGCAATGCACGCAACTGCGCAGGATGCTTTCGGCTTCGTCGCCACGGGGCAGGCTTTTCGCCTGTTCGCTCAGGGTGGTCTGCATGGTTCAAATCTCTGCGTACATTCGGCCCGGATTGAAAATCCCGTGCGGATCGAGTTGCGCCTTGAGCTGGTGGTGATAGCGCAAGACCGGCGCAGCCAGTGGCTGGAACGGGCTGTCTTCAAGGCCGTGGCTGTAACAGGTGGCGTGACCGCCGACGGCGTTGACGATGGCGCGAATCTCTTCGCCCGTGGCGTCGGACTTCAGCCAGCGTTGCGCACCGCCCCAGTCGATCAACTGATCACCCGGCAGGTCCAGCACGCCGGTAGGGGTCGGCAGCGACAGGCGCCACAGCGGGCGACCGTCGGTGAAGAAATCCAGTCGATGTTCGTTCAACGCCTGCCAATATGCCGGATCGATAGACTCGCCACCGAGGCGATCATGGGCTGCGGCCACAGAGCCTTCACCGCCCTCCAGGCGCAGACGCAATACCCGCCCGTCCTGACTGGCCGCGCTGATCGGCAGCGGTTGCTGGCCCCATTCAGCCAGACGGGCGAGTGCGTGCGGCGTGTCCATTTCCAGAGCGATGCTGGTGCACAGTCGCGGCTTGGGCAGCACTTTCAACGAAACTTCGGTGATCAACCCCAAACAGCCGAAGCTACCCGCCATCAGCCGCGACAGGTCGTAGCCCGCGACGTTCTTCATGACTTCGCCGCCGAATTTCAGGTGCTTGCCAAGCCCTGTGATGATGCGGGTGCCGAGCACGTAATCGCGCACCGAACCTGCCCACGGGCGACGCGGCCCGGACAGTCCGGCAGCAATCATGCCGCCCACCGTGGCATCGCCCACACCACCGTCGCTGTAAGTGGGTGGCTCGCACGGCAGCATCTGTCCGGCAGCGTCCAACGCGGCATTCAGCTCGCTCAGTGGCGTCCCGGCGCGGGCGGTGATCACCAGTTCGGTGGGGTCATAGGTGATGATGCCGCGATGGGCGCGGGTGTCGAGCACCTCGGCAGCTACCTCGCGACCGAGAAACGCCTTGCTGTTCGCGCCTTGAATGCGCAGCGGCAAACCGGATTGGATGGCCTCGTTGACTTGCGCCAACAGTTCATCACTGGCGTCGCGGTCCTGCGCGCTCAGGTTGATTTGACGTTCGGCACCCATCAGAAACGCTCCAGTTCAGGGAAGGGCAACTTGCCCATGTGCACATGCATCGCGCCGAATTCGGCACAGCGGTGCAGGGTCGGAATGTTCTTGCCGGGGTTGAGCATGCCGCTTGGGTCGAACGCTGCTTTCACCGCGTGGAACAGGGTCAACTCGTCGCTGTTGAACTGGGCGCACATCTGATTGATCTTCTCGCGGCCCACGCCGTGTTCGCCGGTGATGCTGCCGCCGACTTTCACGCACAGTTCGAGAATCTTGCCGCCCAAAGCTTCGGCGCGGTCCAGCTCGCCCGGCCGGTTGGCATCGAACAGGATCAGCGGGTGCATGTTGCCGTCACCGGCGTGAAACACGTTGGCCACGCGCAGGCCGTATTCTTCGGACAGCGCCGAAATACCCTTCAGCACACCCGGCAGTTCCCGGCGCGGAATGGTGCCGTCCATGCAGTAGTAATCCGGTGACAGCCGACCGACCGCCGGGAAGGCGTTCTTGCGACCGGCCCAGAAACGCACGCGCTCGGCTTCGTCTTTGGCCTGACGCACTTCGGTGGCCCCGGCTTTTTCCAGCACCGCGCGCACGCGGTCGCAGTCGTCGTGAACGTCCGCCTCAACGCCATCCAGTTCGCACAGCAGAATGGCCTCGGCGTCCACCGGATAACCGGCATGGATGAAGTCTTCAGCGGCGCGAATGGCCAGGTTGTCCATCATCTCCAGCCCGCCGGGAATGATGCCCTCGGCAATGATGTCGCCCACGGCGCGACCGGCTTTTTCCACCGAGTCGAATGCGGCCAGCAGCACCCGCGCCACCTGGGGTTTGGGCAGCAGTTTCACGGTGACTTCGGTGATGATCCCGAGCATGCCTTCGGAGCCGGTGAACAGCGCCAGCAGGTCGAAGCCGGGGGAGTCCAGCGCGTCGGAACCGAGCACCATGCGCTCGCCTTCAACGGTAAGGATGTCGACCTTGAGCAGGTTGTGCACGGTCAAGCCGTACTTGAGGCAATGCACGCCACCTGCGTTTTCCGCGACGTTGCCGCCGATGGAACAGGCGATCTGCGACGACGGATCGGGGGCGTAATACAGATCGAAGGGCGCCGCGGCCTGGGAAATCGCCAGATTGCGCACACCGGGTTGTACGCGGGCAAAGCGCCCGGCGGGGTCGATGTGCAGGATCTTGTTGAAGCGCGCCATCACCAGTAGCACGCCTTTCTCCAAAGGCAGAGCGCCGCCGGATAACCCGGTGCCTGCGCCGCGGGCCACCACTGGCACGCCGCGTTCATGACAGACCTTGAGCAGCGCTTGCACCTGCTCGACTCGTTCGGGCAGCACCACCAGCATCGGCGTGGTGCGGTAGGCCGAAAGGCCGTCGCATTCGTAGGGGCGCAGTTCTTCCTCGCGGTGGAGGATGTCCAGATCAGGCAATCGCGACTGCAAGGCTTGCAGCAACTGGGCCTTGTCGATGGCAGGCAACGCGCCATCGACGCGTTCGTCGTACAGGATATTCATGGTGGGTTCGTCACCCTGTCATTGTTTTTATTGATGGCCCGTCCCTGACCGGAACGTTCTGCGGCTGACTTGCATCATTGGCCGGAAGGGATTTACTGTCCATGGCAAAACGCACTGGTCGAACCAGTTTTTTTTGGCGTTTGCACAATGTATTTCTATAAAAACAATTTGAATCAAATAGTTATGAAATGTGATGGGACGTTTTGTTGTTGTTGCTGGATCTGGTCATACCAGTTGTCGGCTCGGGGTACCTTGTGGGAGACGGCCGGGCGGCGCTCCGCTTGGTGGCGAATGCGATACATCGGATAAACATGAGTTGACTGTCACACCGCTTTCGCCAGCAAGCGGAGCGCCGCCCGGCCGGCTCCCACAATGAGTGATCTGCCATGGACACCTTCAACACTGAACGCCCACAACAAGTCGCTGACGTCGTCAGCGAACGCATCGAGCGCCTGATCGTCGACGGCGTGCTCAAGGTCGGGCAATCGCTGCCCTCCGAACGGCGCCTCACCGAGAAACTTGGTGTGTCCCGCACCGCGTTGCGCGAAGGGCTCAAACTGCTGCGCGCCCGAGGCATCATCGAAACCCGCCACGGTCAGGGCTCGTTCGTCGCACAGATGGGCGGGCTGGGCATCACCGCTGCCTCGCCGCTGATGCACCTGTTCGCCTCCCAGCCGCGCACGCTGTACGACCTGTTCGAAGTACGCAGCCTGCTGGAAGGCGAGTCCGCACGGCTGGCCGCATTACGTGGCACCGACGCCGATTTCGTGCTGATCACCCGTGCCTACGATGCCCTGGTCGCGGCCCATGATCACGAATTGCCCGCTTCCGAACATGCGCGACTCGATCATGCCTTTCACCTGACGATCTGCGAGGCATCCCACAACCCGGTGCTGGTGCAGACCCTGCGTTCATTGACCGATTTGCTGCTCAACACCGTATTTGCGTCGGTCAACAACCTCTATCACCGTGAAGCCGAGAAGCGTCAGATCGACCGGCACCATGCGCGGCTCTATAACGCGGTGACTGGCAGGCTACCGGAGCAGGCGCGCAAGGCCGCTGTGGCGCATATTCAGAGTATTTGCGACAGCCTGCGGGAGATTGAAAACGAGGAGCAACGGCTGGTGCGCGCGACGTTGCGTCTGGAGGGATGGATCTGATCAGGCAGCGTTGGGCTGTCGGGCCTTATCGCGAATGCATTCCCCCGCAGGTATCGTGTTTACGCTTGACTCTGGGTGATAGATCATTCAGTTTGTTACGCATTGCGTAAACAGTTTACGATAATAACAAAAAGCAGGGCCTGCCCGTGGATCTCTATACCTACTACCGATCAACCTCCAGCTATCGCGTGCGCATCGCACTGGCGCTGAAAGGGCTGGAGGTCAACGCGATTCCCGTCAACCTGATCCGCGACGGTGGCGAACACCGCAAACCGGATTATCGGGCCATCAACCCGCAAGGGCGCGTTCCGGCGCTGCGGGTGGACACGTCTGAGGTGATCATTCAGTCCCTGGCGATCATCGAATATCTGGAAGAGCGCTATCCTGAATCTCCCTTGCTTCCCACCGACCTGATCGAACGCGCGAAGCATCGTGAAATCGCCGCACTCATCGGCTGTGACATTCACCCGCTGCACAACGTGGCCGTGCTCAACCGATTGCGTGGGCTGGGTCATGACGAGGGCGATGTGACGGCCTGGATCGGCCATTGGGTCGGCGAAGGTTTGGCCGCTGTTGAAGCACTGATCGGCGATGATGGCTTCTGTTTTGGTGCCGTTGGCCTTGCGGATATTTACCTGTTGCCGCAAGTCTACGCAGCCCGTCGTTTCAACGTGAACCTGAGTGCTTTCCCACGCATCTGTCGGGTCGAAGCGTTGGCCCTGCAACACCCGGCCTTCAAGGCAGCGCATCCAGATGCGCAAGCTGATAAGCCGGAGTAATCTTTCCTACATGAAAATCTTCGGTCTGCAACTGATCTTTGGCGACTTTCTCGCCCGTAGTGTGCGGGGGATTCCCTGCGCGCCTCCCCGCTGAACAGTGACTTTCGCCGCCGTGCCTTTCACTTTTTAGCAGGAGCAAGACCGTGACCGATCTCTACGACAACCCCATGGGCCTGATGGGCTTCGAGTTCATCGAATTCGCCTCGCCAACCCCCAACACGCTGGAGCCGGTGTTCCAGATGATGGGTTTCACCAAAGTCGCCCACCACCGTTCCAAAAACGTGGCGTTGTACCGCCAGGGCGCGATCAACATCATCCTCAACAACGAGCCGCGCAGTGAAGCCTCATACTTTGCTGCCGAACACGGCCCGTCTGTGTGCGGCATGGCGTTCCGGGTCAAGGACTCGCATCAGGCCTACAAGCGTGCGCTTGAGCTGGGGGCGCAACCGATTGAAATCGCGACCGGGCCGATGGAGCTGCGCCTGCCTGCGATCAAGGGCATTGGCGGCGCGCCGTTGTACCTGATCGACCGTTTTGGTGAGGGCACCTCGATCTATGACATCGACTTCGTATTCATCGAGGGGGTTGACCGCCATCCGGAGGGCGCGGGCCTGCAGTTCATCGATCACCTGACCCATAACGTGTACCGCGGGCGTATGGCGTATTGGGCGAACTTCTATGAAAAGCTGTTCAACTTCCGTGAAATTCGCTACTTCGATATCAAGGGTGAGTACACCGGTCTGACGTCGAAAGCCATGACCGCGCCGGACGGCATGATCCGCATTCCACTCAATGAGGAATCCTCGAAGGGCGCGGGGCAGATTGAAGAGTTCCTGATGCAGTTCAACGGCGAAGGCATCCAGCACGTGGCATTTTTCACAGAGGATCTGGTCAAGACCTGGGACCGTCTGAAGGCCCTCGGTATGCGCTTCATGACCGCGCCGCCGGACACCTACTACGAAATGCTTGAAGGCCGTCTGCCAAACCACGGCGAGCCTGAAGAGGCATTGAAGGCCCGCGGCATTTTGCTGGATGGCACGTCAGAAGGTGGTAACAAGCGGTTGTTGTTGCAGATTTTCTCGGAAACCCTGATGGGACCGGTGTTCTTCGAGTTCATCCAGCGCAAGGGCGATGACGGCTTTGGCGAGGGCAACTTCAAGGCACTGTTCGAATCCATCGAGCGTGACCAGTTGCGCCGTGGGGTGTTGACGGCGGATTGAGGTCTGACAGTCTGCGCTGATCTCTGTGGGAGCCGGCTTTCTCGCGAAAGCGGTATTTCTGTACCGAAGAAGGTGACTGGCCCGATGTATTCGCCAGCGAGCCGGCCCCCGCAGTTCAGCGTCGAAAGTGCGATATTTGGCGCTGCACCTCAATACGCTTTCGGCATTTCCCCACCCATCCGCGCACTGATGGTCTGTGCGGTTTGCAGCAGCTTCTGCGCCACCGCCTTCTGGCGTTCATCGGTCAATGCCGACGCCGAACCTACAACCGTCACCACCCCCACCAGTTTGTGGCCCATGGCGAACACCGGGGAAGACACCGCATTGACGCCTGCCATCAGCAAGCCGTGAATTTGATGCACACCCGTGCTGCGGATTTCCTTGATGTGGCGGTCTGTCTCTTTTAGCTGCTTTGCGTTCAGGTGCGCTGATTCCGCCTCGCGCAGCAGGGCGGTTTCTGCGGGAGAGAGGAACGCGTCGAACACTCGTCCGGTCGATGACCCGAGCAGCGGCAATACCGAGCCAATCTGCGTGACCAGCGTCACCGCGCCCAGCGACTGTTCGAGGTACACCACTGTCGGACCCTTGTTGCCCCACACCGCGAGAAAGCAGGTTTCGTTGATGTCGTCGCGCAGGGCGATCAGTTCCGGTGCGCTGACTTTCAGTACGTCCAACTGGCTCAATGCCGCCAAGCCCACCTGTAACGCTGAACGACCCAGCCGGTAATGGCTGGTCATGGGGTCCTGCTCGGCAAAGCCGCTGTCCACCAACGCCTGAAGGTAGCGGTGCACCTTGCTGGCGGGCATATCGACGTATTCGGCCAGCTTCGACAGCGAGGTGGCAGGGGCCAGTTCAGCGAGTGCTTTGAGAATGCCGACGCCGACCTCGGCGGATTGCACCTTTTGTTGGCGTGGGACTACTGGGGTTGAGGAATCGTCTGTCATGGGCCAAGGCGTCGGTCTGAAAATGCTGCTTTATAGCTTGACCGTCGCGGGAACTCAAATTACGTTATTCGTAATCAATTTACGAATAACATGTTTTCCTTTGTAGCAGCACGGCTTGCCGGCGGTAGCGACAGTTCAGGCGCAACCGTCGGTGAGTCGGAATGCTACGGAGGTATGCAAGCCCTCAATAAAAACAAGAGGTCGAGATGCTCAACACATCCGCACCCGAAGCCCTTCGGTATCAATCCGGCTTTGGCAATCACTTCTCCAGCGAGGCGGTGCCCGGGGGGTTGCCCGTGGGACAGAACTCGCCACAACGTCACCCCCTGGGTCTGTATACCGAACAGTTCTCCGGCACGGCGTTCACCTTTCCTCGTGCCGAGGCACGGCGGGCCTGGCTCTACCGTATCCACCCCTCAGCCGCGCATCCGGCGTTTCAGCGTCTTGAGCGGCAGATCAGCGGCCAGCAACAAGGTCCCGTTACCCCGAATCGCCTGCGCTGGAACGCCTTCGATGTTCCCGTCGAACCCACTGACTTCATCGACGGCCTGATCGCCTTGGCCAGTACCTCCGCAGCCGATCAGGCCGAGGGCGTCAGCGTGTATGTCTACACCGCGAATCAGTCCATGCAGCGGGCGTTTTTCAATGCCGACGGCGAATGGTTGATCGTTCCCCAGCAAGGCCGCCTGCGGCTGATCACTGAGTTGGGTCGACTGGACATCGAGCCTCAGGAAATTGCAGTGATCCCCCGTGGCCTGAAATTCCGCGTGGACCTGCTCGACGGACAGGCGCGGGGCTACATTTGCGAAAACCACGGCTGCGCGCTGCGACTGCCAGATCTGGGCCCCATTGGCAGCAACGGTCTGGCCAATCCGCGTGATTTTCAGGTGCCGGTGGCGCACTTCGAGAACGACCCAACGCCCACGGTACTGATGCAGAAATTCCTCGGCGAACTCTGGGCAACGCAACTGGCGCACACGCCATTCGACGTCGTCGCCTGGCATGGCAACAACGTGCCGTATAAGTACGACCTGCGCGTGTTCAACACCCTCGGCACCGTGAGTTACGACCACCCGGACCCGTCGATTTTCACCGTGCTGACATCTCCGAGCGCCATCCACGGCCAGGCCAACGTCGATTTCGTGATCTTCCCGCCGCGCTGGATGGTGGCTGAAAACACCTTCCGTCCGCCGTGGTTTCATCGCAACCTGATGAATGAGTTCATGGGGCTGATCGACGGCGCCTACGACGCCAAGGCCGAGGGCTTCATGCCCGGCGGCGCCTCGCTGCACAACTGCATGAGTGCTCACGGCCCGGACAACGCCACGGCGGAAAAGGCCATGGCCGCCGACCTCAAGCCGCACAAGATCGAACAGACCATGGCCTTCATGTTCGAGACCGGCAAGGTCCTGCGCCCCAGCCGCCACGCGCTGGAATGCCCGCAACTGCAAAGCGACTACGATGCCTGTTGGGACGGCATCGCCAACACCTTCAAACCTTTCGAGACGGACAGCCAACGATGAGCACTTCCAGACACCTGCGCAGTTGGGTGACCTGCGCCAACGACCACCCGGATTTCCCGTTGCAGAACCTGCCATTTGGCGTGTTCAGCCGCGAAGGCGGCAGTGCAAGAGGGGGCGTGGCTATTGGTGATTTCGTTTTCGATTTGCAGGTGGCCTACGAAACCGGGCAGTTCAAGGGAGAGGCACGGATAGCCGCCGAAGCGGCGCGACATGGGCAGCTCAACGCGTTTTTCGCCTTGGGTGCGGTGTCTCGGCAGGCGCTGCGCCATGCGTTGCTGGATCTGCTGAGTGAAGGCAGCGCGCAGCGTAAAGAACTGGAGATATTGGGCGATGCCTTGCTGGTGCCGATGAGCGAATGCCGGATGCACTTGCCCGCGCAAGTGGGCGACTACACCGACTTCTACGTGGGCATACATCACGCGACCAACGTCGGCAAACTGTTTCGCCCGGACAGCCCGTTGCTGCCGAACTACAAGTACGTGCCCATCGCCTACCATGGGCGCGCTTCGACGCTGCGGGTCTCAGGTACACCGGTCAAACGCCCGAATGGCCAGACCCTGGCACCGGGAGCTGAAGTGCCGTCGTTCGGTCCGAGCAAGCGTCTGGATTACGAACTGGAAGTGGGTGTGTGGATGGGGCCTGGCAATGATGTGGGCGAGCCGATCAATATCCGCGAAGCCGGTCAGCGCATTGCCGGGTTCTGTCTGCTGAACGATTGGTCGGCGCGGGATCTGCAGGCGTGGGAGTACCAGCCGTTGGGGCCGTTCCTGTCCAAGAGCTTCGCCACCAGTCTGTCGCCGTGGGTGGTTACCGCCGAAGCGCTGGCGCCGTTCCGTTGCGCGCAACCCCAGCGCCCGGAAGGTGACCCTCAGCCGCTGGAGTACCTGTTCGATGAACAGGATCAGGCCGACGGGGCGCTGAACATCGAGCTGGAAGTGTTGCTGCTGACGGCCCAGATGAAAGCGCGGGGTATCGCGCCTTATCGCCTGGCGTTGAGCAACACGTTGAACATGTACTGGACGGTGGCGCAAATGGTCACCCATCACAGCGTCAATGGTTGCCAGTTGCAGGCGGGGGACCTGTTCGGCACCGGCACCTTGTCCGGGCCGCAGACGGGGCAGTTCGGCAGTTTGCTGGAGATGACCGAGGGCGGCAAACACCCGGTCGAACTGCCAGGCGGCGAGACACGCACCTTCCTGCAATCCGGAGATGAAGTGATCCTCAAGGCGCGCTGCCGCAAGGACGGGGAGGTGAGTATCGGTTTTGGGGAGTGTCGTGGGGTGATTGTCGGCTGAGTTCCTCAGCTCCGGCATCCTTCATGTGGGAGCCAACTGGGTGGCGAATGCGTTGTATCAGGCAATTCATGTGTTGCTGATTCACCGCTTTCGCCAGCAAGCCGGCTCCCACAGGTTCGGCGTCGCACAAGGGGCTTGGATCCGGCGCGACCATTGTGGGAGCCGCCGCTGGTGGCGAATGCAGTTGGACAGCCAACATGGCATCTCCCGCAGGATCGCGTTTTGTCAGTTGAACCCTGCGACCAACGACCCGCTGCGTGGTAAAAATCGCCCCTGCCGCTCTCCCTGTGGTTTGCCTAGGGCATAACTCAACTGCCCGTTCACCCACACGCCGTCGATGCCTTCGGCAGCGCGTTTCGGTTCCTTGAAATCGGCTACGTCACGCACGGTGTCCGGGTTGAACAACACCAGATCCGCCCAATACCCTTCGCGCACGAAGCCGCGCTCATGCAGACCAAAGCGTGTCGCAGTCAGTCCGGTCATCTTGTGAATGGCCCGGTGCAACGGAAACAATCCCAGGTCGCGACTGAAATGCCCTAGCACACGTGGGAATGCGCCCCACAGACGCGGGTGAGGGAAGGGGTCTTCGGGTAGCCCGTCCGAGCCGATCATCGACAGCGGATGTTTCATGATGTTCTGCACATCGTTCTCGTCCATGCCGTAATACACCGCGCCTGCCGGTTGCAGTTGGCGCGCGGCGTCCAGCAGTGACACGCCCCAGTCGGCGGCAATCTCTTTGAGGTCACGACCGCTTTGATCAGGGTGCGGCGTGGACCAGGTAATGGTGATGCGGAAGGCGTCCGTCACCTGCTTCAAATCCAGCGTCGACGAACTGGCCGCATACGGGTAGCAATCGCAACCGACTGGGTGGCTCGATGCAGCTTTTTCCAGCGAGGCCAGGAGTTGCGGGCTGCGCCCCCAGTTGCCTGCGCCTGCGCATTTCAAGTGAGAAATCACCACGGGCGATCGCGCATGACGGCCAATGTCGAAGGCTTCGTCCATGGCGTCCAGCACCGGCTCGAACTCGCTGCGCAGATGAGTGGTGTACACCGCGCCGAAGGCCGTCAACTCCTCGGCCAGTTGTTTGACCTCGTCAGTCTCTGCCGCGTAGGCCGTGGCATACGCCAGCCCGGTGGACAGCCCCAGTGCGCCGTCTTCCAGGCTTTGGCGCAGTTGTTCGCGCATGGCGCTGATTTCGGCAGGGTGAGCGGTGCGAAACAGGTCGTCCAGATGGTTGCTGCGCAGGGCAGTGTGGCCGACCAGTGCCGCGACGTTGACCGCCGGACGCGCCTTGTCCACGGCGTTGCGGTAGTCGCGAAAGCGCGGGTACACGAATGCTTTGGCGGGGCCGAGCAGGTTCATCGGGTCCGGTGGATCACCCGCGAGCGTCACCGGAGACGCGCTGATGCCGCAGTTGCCGACGATGACTGTGGTCACGCCTTGGGTGACCTTTGGCAGCATGTCAGGCTGGCGAATGACCACAGTGTCGTCGTGGGTGTGCACGTCGATAAAGCCTGGTGCCAGCACGCGGCCTGCGGCGTTGATGTCTTCGTTCGCCGAAACGCCTTTCAGATCGCCGATGCGCTGGATGCGCCCGTCACGAATCGCCACGTCGGCGCGAAAGCCTGGGGTGTCGCTGCCATCGATCACTAGCGCGTCGCGAATGATCAGGTCATAAAGCATGGGTCAGTCTCCAAGCGGCAGGCCGTCGTCGCCGCCGCGGTAATCGTCGAGGGCCAGCTTGATGCGGCGCAGGCGTTCCTGATTGTCATCCGGAGCGATCAACGCCAGTTCGGTGGCCAGCACGTCGAGGGTCAGCAGCATGCCGTAGCGCGCCGCCGTGGGTTTGTAGATGAAGTTGGTTTCAGCGATCTGCAACGGCAGCAGTACGTCGGCCAATGTCGCGAGAGGCGACTGGGGAAGGGTGATCGCTACGACTTTCGCGCCGTAACTGCGTGCCAGTGTCACGGCATCCAGCAGTTCCGGGGTCAGCCCGCTCAGCGAGCAGACGACCAGACTGTGATCAGGACCGAGGGTGGCGGCGATCAGGCGCATCATCACCGGGTCGCGGCAGGCGGCGATCGGGTAGCCCAGGCGCACGAGGCGGGTTTGCAATTCGTCGCTGCACAAGCTGGAGCAGCCGCCCATGCCGAAACTGTGGATCATCCGCGCCGGGGCGAGCAGGGCGACGGCAGCCTTGAAACGGGCGTCGTCGAAGCCCGCCAGATGCTGGCGCAGAGTGGATTCGATGTCGCCGACGATCTGGCTGAAAAACGCCGACTGTTCCGGCGCCTGTTCCGGTTTGAGAAAACGGCTGCCCACGCCACTGGCCTGCGCCAGTTGCAGGCGCAGGTCGCGCAGGTCCTTGCAGCCCACGGTGCGGGCGAAGCGGGACAGGGTCGCGCTGCTGACTTCGGCGCGGGCCGCCAGCTCGTCGAGGCTGGCGCTGGCCGAGAATGCGACGTCGCTGAGAATCAGTTTGGCGATGCGGCCCTCTCCAGCGCTGAAGGAATCCTGACGGGCGCGGATCTGATACAGGATGTCCACTCAGATCACCCGCGCCAGACCGAGGGTGAGGACGAACGCGATGATCGAAATCAGCGTTTCCAGCACCGTCCAGGTCTTGAAGGTCTGTGCCACGGTCATGTTGAAGTACTCCTTGATAAGCCAGAACCCGCCGTCGTTGACGTGGGAAAAGATCACCGAGCCTGCGCCGGTCGCCAACACCAGCAATTCGGGATGCGGATAGCCCAAGCCCATGGCAACCGGCGCGACGATGCCGGAAGCGGTGGTCATCGCCACCGTGGCGGAACCGGTAGCAACGCGCATCAGGGCCGCGAACAGCCAGCCCATCAGCAGTGGCGACAGATGGAAATCCTGGGCCAGACCGACGATTTCGTTGGTCACGCCGCTGTCCACCAGAATTCGGTTCAAACCGCCACCGGCACCCACCAGCAAGGTAATGCTCGCGGTCGGAGCCAGGCACTCCTGGGTGAACTTGAGGATGGCATCGCGATTGAAGCCTTGGGCGATACCCAGGGTCCAGAAGCTTAGCAAGGTCGCCAGCAGCAGGGCGATCACCGAGTTGCCGACAAACAGCAGAAAGCTGTTGAGCGCGCTGCCCGGCGTCGAAATCAGGTTGGCCCAGCCGCCCAGCAGCATCAGGAAAACCGGCAGCAGAATGGTCGCCATGGTGGTCGCGAAACCGGGCAGTTGTTTGCGTGGTTCACGGTCGAGAAACTGCCTGGCCAGCGGGTTTTCATCGGGCAGATGAATGTGCGGGACGATGAGCTTTGCGTAGACCGGGCCCGCGATGATCGCGGTCGGGATGCCGATCAGGATGGCATAAAACAGTGTCTGGCCGACGGATGCCTGATACGCCTGCACTGCCAGCATCGCGGCCGGGTGTGGCGGCACCAGCGCGTGCACCACTGACAGACCGGCCACCATCGGCAGGCCAACCATCAGGATCGATACCCCAACTCGACGCGCGACGGTAAAGGCGATCGGCACCAGGAGCACGAAGCCGACTTCGAAGAACAGCGGCAGGCCCACCAGAAAGGCGATGCAGACCATTGCCCAATGCGCGTTGCGCTCACCGAAGCGGTCGATCAGCGTGCGCGCCACCTGCTCGGCACCTCCGGATTCGGCCATCATTTTGCCGAGCATCGTGCCCAGTGCCACCACCAGCGCGATGTGGCCGAGGGTCTTGCCGACACCTCCTTCATAAGAGGTCACCACGGAGGCGGCAGGCATCCCGGCGACCAGCGCCAGGCCAACGGACACCAAGGTGATGACGACAAATGGGTTGAGGCGAAAACGGGCGATCAGCACGATCAGGGCAATGATCGCGATGGCGGCATAGACCAACAGGGACAGGCCGGTAGAAGGGGGCATGCAACGGTTCCTTGCAGAGAAAGTGGAGGTCAGGCAGTGCGGCGACGGCGTTCAGTCCGGGCGCAGACCTGCGATGAAAACGGTCTCGGCAGTGGGCGTTGCGAAAGGTTCAGGGCATGAAGCAAGGGTCGAAAGGCGACGATCACAGGCAGGCATTATTTTTATCTCTGATTTCGTGATGAAAATTAAATTACACGAAAATCGATAAAAATATCAATTTATGAAAATTAATTTCTTATTGGCCATGCGGCGACTGACCACGGGCAACGCAGATCACCCCGCACTGAACCGCTCCCGATACGCTTGCGGCGTGACGGCCACGGTGCGCAGGAAACTCCGACGTAAGGTCTCTTCAGTGCCAAACCCGCAGCGATCGGCAATCCGCTTGATCGGCAGCGCGCTGTCCCCCAACAACCGGCGTGCAGCTTCAACGCGCAATTGCTCGATGGCCCGGGCCGGGGTGTTGCCGGTGTGGGCGCGGTAGTGGCGCACGAAGCTGCGTTCGCTCATGCCCACTTGCGCCGCCAGCGTGGCGACGGACAGGTCGCTGGCCAGGTTGTCCAGCATCCAGGCATGCAGATCGCCAAAGCGACTGTCCTGGCTGCGGGTGGTGTGTTGCAGCGACAATGCAGTGCTGAATTGCGATTGGCCGCCCGGCCGTTTGAGAAACACCACCAGATCCCGCGCCACCGCCAGCGCCACGGTCCGCCCCAGATCGGCCTCGACCATCGCGAGCGCCAGATCGATGCCTGCCGTTACGCCGGCGGACGTCCACAGCGCGTCTTCGTTGATGAAAATCGGTTCGGGATCGACCTGCAACGCGGGGTAGCGTCGGGCCAGCTCCGCGCAACTGTCCCAATGGGTCACCACGCGATGGCCGTCCAGCACGCCGGTTTCAGCCAGCAGGAAGGCGCCCGTGCAGACGGAGGCCACCCGACGCGCGCGTACTGCCTGAGCCCGAACCCACATGAGTAAATCCTTATCCTGCAACGCCGTATGGACACCTCGGCCACCGGCGATGATTAGCGTGTCGGATGCGGTTGTCGGCAGTGGATACGTCAGCAGCCCAAGACCTGCGGATGACACGATGTGGCCGTGCTCGCGGGCGATGACCGTGGGCGAGTAGGGGGCAGGCAACCCGTGCTCCGCCGCATGCACGTTGGCCGACGCGAACACTTGCAGCGGCCCGGTGACATCCAGCAACTGCACATTGGGGAACGCCAGAATGTGAATGGGTTTGGGGCTGTGAGCCATGGCCGTTCTCGATCAAAAGGGTTGGCGTAATCTGTGGGGTTAATGGCGTATCTGCCAAAGCGTATCTGGCTACAGTGAATCCGTCCAATGACTCCCTCACATCCACCAAGGAGCGACCCCCATGACGCTGCACATCGGCCTGTTGGTATTTCCCAAGGTTCAACAACTGGACCTGACCGGTCCTTACGACGTTTTCGCCAGCACGCCCGGCGTGACCGTGCACCTGGTCTGGAAGAACCTCGACCCGCTGCAATCCAGCACCGGGCTTGGGCTGCAACCGACCGTGACGTTTGCTGACTGTCCTGATCTGGACGTGATCTGCGTGCCGGGGGGCGTGGGGATCGATGCCTTGCTGGAGGACGCGCAGACGCTGGCGTTCATCCAGCAGCAGGCGAAGAACGCGCAATACGTCACGTCAGTGTGCACGGGCGCGTTGGTGCTCGGCGCTGCGGGGTTGCTGAATGGCAAGCGCGCGACGACCCACTGGGCGTCCCACAGCCTGCTGGAACAATTCGGGGCGATTCCTGTCAAGGACCGCGTGGTACGGGACGGCAACCTGATGACCGGGGGTGGCGTGACGGCAGGCATCGACTTCGCTCTGACGTTGATTGCCGAGATTTTCGACGCCGACACAGCCCAGGCCATCCAGTTGCAAATCGAATACGCCCCTGCGCCACCGTTTAATGCAGGCCGTCCGGACACCGCACCGGAACAGGTGTTGGCGATTGCCAGAGAGCGTGCCGAACCTGGCTTGCAGGTGCGCCGGGAAATCGTCGGGCGGGTGGTCGCCGCCAAGCGTTAAGCCGCTGGGCGGATTTCATACCAGCAGAGAAACAGGTCCAGTGCGGATTCCACCACGGTGACCTGTTTTTCGAGGGTGAGCAGCGGCTCGTTGAGGGTGACTTGCGGCCAGAAGGCGAACGCTTTGAGCAAGGCATGGATTTGCGAGGCGGCAAAACCCGGCTCGACGGCTTTGAGGCGGCCGTCCTGTTGTGCGCCGCGTACCCAAACGGTGAAGGTTTCTTCCCGCTGATTGAGGCGGTTGACCCAGACTTGCGCCCGCTCAGGGGAGTGAATCGTCGCGCCGATGGCCACCCGCGCCAGGTCGATGAAATTGCTGTCGCCCAAGGTGCTCATCTTGGCATTGAGCAGTTCGCGCAACTGGTCGCGCAACGGTACGCCGGGCCGGTAAGCGGCGTCCGGCTGCGCGGCGGCGCTGGCCCACAGACGCTGCAACATTTCCGAGAACAGCTCTTCCTTGCTCGGGAAATGGTTGTACACCGTGCGCTTGGAGACTTCAGCCCGGGCAGCGATGCGGTCCATGCTGGTGACCTCAAAACCGTTATCGCGGAATTCGGCAATGGCCGCCTGCACGATGGATTCACGTTTTCGGTCGGTCAGGCGCGTCGGGGCTGTCATGTCGTCTCTTCTGAGAGGTGATGCTGACCTTGTGGGCCGCCAGCAGGAAAATTACACCGAGCAGTTTACTTCTCTTTGGGATTCGTGCAAGCTAGAAACTACACTGTGTAGTGTAAAAGCCTGTTACAACTTCCCGCTTACTTCTTTCTGTCGTATGCAACATTCTGCAATGCGTCCGCCACTGCAGAAACCTCCACCCGTTTCATGGAGTCAGCACCTCATGGCCTCGATCGAAAAAAACCTCGATAACGCTCCTTCGTTGCCGGTCCTTGCCCGCGAAGAGGGTCGCTACCGCAATCACAAGCCCATGCAGCGCTCGGGCTTCGTCAAGACGCTGCGCATCTTCTGGAATGCCATGGTCAACAAGCCTCGCCACACGCGCCCCGTGGGTGAGATTCCGGTTCAGCCGCTGTCCCGTCAGCAACTGCTGGCCGCGCCGAACAACACGGTGTATCGCCTGGGGCATTCGACCGTGCTGCTGAAACTGCGTGACCAGTATTTCATTACCGACCCGGTGTTCGCCGAGCGCGCCTCGCCCGTGCAATGGGCCGGGCCACAGCGCTTCCACCAGCCTCCGATCAGCCTGGAGGACCTGCCGCCGCTGAAGGCGGTGATCCTGTCCCACAACCATTACGACCACCTTGATCACATGACCATTCAGGTGCTCAAGGACAAGGCCGAACATTTCATCGCGCCACTGGGTGTGGGCGATACGCTGATTGAATGGGGCGTGCCCGCCGAGAAAGTCCAACAGTTGAACTGGTGGCAGTCCACCGACATTCACGGCATCCGTTTCGTCGCTACACCGGCTCAGCATTTTTCCGGCCGCAGCCTGCGCGACGGCAATCAGACGTTGTGGTGCTCGTGGGTGATGATCGATGGCGAGCAACGGATCTTTTTCAGCGGTGACACCGGCTATCACCCGGGTTTCAAATTGATCGGCGAGCAGTACGGGCCGTTCGACCTGACCCTCATGGAGACCGGCGCCTACAACGTCGAGTGGCCGGATGTGCACATGCAACCGGAAGAAACCCTGCAAGCGCACATTGACGTGCGCGGCAAGTGGTTGTTGCCCATCCATAACGGCACCTTCGATCTGGCGATGCACGCCTGGCATGAACCGTTCGACCGTATTCTGGCGCTGGCGTGGGATCGCAGCATTTCCATCACCACGCCGGAGATGGGCCAGCCGTTCTATCTGCAATACCCCAGTCGGGGCGAGGCGTGGTGGATGAAAGTCGAGAAAGCGGTCGAGGTTCAGGCGCCGTGTCAGCACAAGCGTCGGTGTAATCGTCAGCCAGCGACCAGTCGATGAACATCAAAAGCGGGGTCAGGGTTTGTCCCGATTCTGATCCCCGCTGACAGGCTCGTTTTTCTCGTGTCCAGGATGGCGAGGCTGTTCCCCTTGTTGATTAGCCTGCTTGTGCCGTTCATCGATTTTTCCGGCATTTTGGGGTGTGTGTTCGAGGTCTTCACGGTTCGATTCATGTGACATCTTCGCTTCTCCGTTTTGTGTTCAGGCACTGATCTGTCGGATCAACATGACGGCTTCATCCTTGAACAATGGCTGTTTCATTCGTTCCGCCAACATGGCCACCTCCCGCTCTCGTTCGCAGCCGACCACTGCCTTTACCGCACCTTGATTGCAAATCAGCGCGAGGAAGTCGAACGCTTCGGGATCTCCCAGGTAAACGATGTCATCCCATGCATCGGCGTGGCCGAGGTAATCCAGACGTTTTTCCACCTGCTGGGTCCAGAAGTAGGGGACATCGCTGTAGTTGTCTTGCCCACCCAGCATATTTCTGGCCGCTATGCGCGCCTGCTGCTGCGCCAGCCGCCAGTGCTCGATGCGTTTGGACTGGCCCGCGAGCGGGAAGGTCACGATGTCGCCTGCGGCCCACAAATCCTTACCTGCGCGCATGCCTGAGTCCACACTCAGCGAGCCGTCTTGATCTCGTTGGATACCATCGACGAATTGAGTGGCAGGGGTGACACCGATGCCGATCAGGGCCAGGTCGACTGGCAAGCGTTCGCCGTTGCTAAGCACCGCAGTGGTCAGCTGTCCATGATCATCGCTTTCGAAACGGCTAACATCGACATGGGTGCGAAATAACACGCCGTTCTGCTCGTGCAACGACCGAAGGGCTTTGCCGATGCGCTCACCCAATTGCCCGGCAAACGGAATTTCATGACGGGCCAGCACGGTGACGTTGACGCCGTGTTTGCGTAGCGCAGAAGCCGCCTCTAGTCCGATGAAACTGTCGCCCACAACCAGCGCGTGACGGCCGAGCTGCGCCGCGTGCAGAATTTTTTCTGCATCGTCGCGGCAGCGCAGGGTCAACACGTGCGCAAGGTCTGCGCCAATCAGCGGCAGGGTACGGGGATCGCCGCCCGTGGTGATCAGTGCCGAGTCGTAATCGAGGCGCCGACCGTCCGAGAGGGTCACCCGTTTGTTGAGGGCATCGAGCTTCATCACCTCACCCTGAATGCGCTCGATGCGTTGATCAACGTAGAACGCATCTTCCCGTAAGGCGGGCGTTTCATCTGGGGGCATGTCGGCGGCCAGCACGAATTTGCTCAACGCAGTGCGGTCGTAACCCGGTGAGTGTTCGCGATCGATCAGCAATACTCGACCGTTGAATCCCTGTTCTCGCAGTGCGCAGGCCCCGGCGGTTCCGGCGGCACCCGCGCCGATGATGATGAAGCAACGATCGTCGTCGGCGAGGGCTTCTGGTCTCGGTTCCACGGGCTGGTCGTCGACGTGTACCTGATCTTCGATGACTTGCGTCGGATAGCGCGTCAGGGCATCCAGCGCAGGCGGCTCGCACAAATGGCCATCGGAGACCGCGAACTCGGCCTTGTGCCACGGGCAGATCAGATGGCCGTTGCACACCGCGCCCTCTGCCAGTGGCGCGCCAGCATGGGGGCACTCGGCCTGATAGGCCCGAACTTCTTCACCATGCCAGACCAGTACGAGCTTTTTCTTCCCCACTTCAACCTGAATGCCGCGATCCCGACGAAGATCGGCCAGGCTGGCGACTCGATGCATTGGCATGTGCTTATCCTCCCAGGCTTTCTGTTGGGAGTCGGCGGGTCGTGGAGAGGTTCAGAGAATTTGCCGAGCAAGCTCACTCCTACAGAGAAGGGGTCAACGCTCCAGCCCCAACCGCTCATGCCATTGGGCAATCGACTCCTCAGGGTACCGTTCGAATTGCAGGTCGTTCGGCCCTGCTTCCACTTCCACCCAGGACGCTTTGGAGTCCAGCAACAGGTGCGTATGTTCCGGCGGCGTGGGCAGAGGGGTGTCGATGGCCGAAGCGAAAGGGTGAATCAGTTCCGGCCACTCGGGGCTGAACAGCCACAGACCGCTACCGCAGTGTTTGCAGAAATGCCGTTCGGCGCTGCTGGTGTGTACGTGCTTGTGTTCGTCGTCACGCATTTTCGCGTGGTAGATCGCGATGCTGTTTTGGCCTTTGACCTTCAGGCTTTTCGCCTCGCCACCCAGGTTGATCGCGTAACCGCCACCGCCCTGAGTCTTGCGGCAAATCGAGCAATAGCAACGCTGATAAGGGTAGGGGTGGGCGCAGGTCAGGCTGAACTCCACCGCCCCACAATGACAGGAACCTTCCAGATGCATGATTCGTCTCCCGTGCTGTTGATCGCTGTCTTTCAGGTCTAGACCGCTCAAGGACGAGGGGTTCGATGTTTCGTCGAACAGGCGTTCGGATTCTTCATCTGACGGCGACTCAAGAAGCGCCTCGCGGCGTCGATAAGCGGTAGTCATACGATGACTTTGCGACGCCGTCACACCTACACGCCCCCAAAATAACGAGCCTACGGTCATGAATCTACGCAACCTGACCATCGCCCGCCGCGCGGGCCTTGGATTTACCCTGATTTCCCTGCTTGTTGCGCTATTGGGCTGGTTTGCCCTCAGCCAGATGTCCACCATTCGCCAAAGTGAGGTGGCGGTCGAAAGCAACTGGATGCCAAGCATGCGTCTGGTCAATGACATCCGCGAGGCCATGCTGCGCATTCGTACGATTTCCCTGCGCATGGCACTGGACCCGGATCCGAAGAATGTCAGCGTCTACAAAGGGCAGATGGACGCCCGCGCCAAGGTCTTGGCTGACAAGCTCACCAGCCTCGATAAATTCATCGACACCCCCGAGGAAAAGGTCCTCTACGACAAATTCCGCACCACCCTGGCCGACTATCAGCGTGGGCTGGCGCAATCCTTCGTGCTCGCTGACAGCGGTGACCTCAAAGGCTTGAACGCCTTGTTGCTGGTGGACATGAAAACCACCGTCGACAACTCCGGTGCGCAGTTGGGGGATCTGGCGGATTTCTACTCTCATCAGGTCGAGCTGGAAGGCACGGCGGCCGAGTCGCAATACGGCCATTCACGCACCATCGTGCTGGTCTTCGTGTTGATCGCGGCGCTGGCCACAGTGATCCTCGCCCTGTGGCTGACTCGCAGCATCATCCTGCCGCTGGAGGACGCCGTCAGCGCCGCCGAGTTCGTGGCCAAGGGCGACCTGACCCACGACATCCGCGTCGAAGGCAAGGACGAAGTGACGCGCTTGCTCAGTGCGCTGCAACAAATGCAGAACAACTTGCGCAGTACCTTGAGCCTGATCGGCAGTTCAGCGAGCCAGTTGGCGTCGGCGGCCACCGAACTGAATTCGGTCACCGAAGACAGCCATCGCGGCCTGCATCAGCAGAACGCCGAGATCGAACAGGCCGCCACGGCCGTCAATGAAATGACCTCGGCGGTGGAAGAAGTGGCGCGTAACGCGGTGTCCACGTCCCAGGCGTCGAGCGAGTCCAACGAAGCGGCTCAGGACGGTCAGGCTCGGGTGATCGAGACCGTCAGCTCGATCCAGAACCTCTCCAATAACGTGCAGCACACCTCGGTGCTGGTGCAGACCTTGGCCGACCAATCGCAAGACATCGGCAAAGTGCTGGACGTGATTCGCTCGATTGCCGAACAAACCAACCTGCTCGCGCTGAACGCTGCCATCGAGGCGGCTCGCGCTGGCGAGTCGGGGCGCGGTTTTGCCGTGGTCGCCGACGAGGTTCGCGCATTGGCCCACCGCACCCAGCAATCGACGCTGGAAATCGACAAGATGGTCTCCACCATGCGCAGCGGTTCCAGTGAAGCGCTGGAATCGATGCTGGTCAGCCGTTCCCGAGCCACTGAAACCCTGGAGCTGGCGCAAGGGGCGGGTGAATCGTTGAACCGCATCACTTCGTCGATCAACCAGATTTCCGAGCGCAACCTGGTCATCGCCAGTGCCGCTGAAGAGCAGGCGCAGGTGGCGCGGGAAGTGGACCGCAACATCGTCAACATTCGTGACCTGTCGCTGCAATCGTCGTCCGGCGCCAACCAGATCAGCGCGTCGAGCAACGAACTGTCGCGACTGGCCGGGGAGTTGAATCAGGTGGTTGCGCGTTTCCGGGTGTAGCGTTCGCCTCGTTGTAGGCGCGAGCAAGCTCACGCCTACAGAATCTTTAGCTTAAAGGATTCACCTCATTCACTTGCCTGCACCCGTCTGTGGCTTGCATGATTCGACCCGTCTAATAATTCCTGGCGGGCCGAACCTGCCGAGCAGAAAAGGTGACGAGCAATGGACGATGTGAATCGCGGTTTCAGCAGTTGGTTGCGCTCCCCAGGGCACAAGGCCTGGCTGGCGCAGGAGGGTAACCGGCTGTTGGGCTTCGCCAAGGCAGCGAAGATGCACCAAGGCTTCGGCAATCTGGATGACGTGGGTCGGCTGCCTGCCGACGCAGTCGCTGAAACCATGAACACCGCACGCATGACCCACAGTTTCGCCATGGCCCATATCAACGGCATTCCCGGTTGCGCCGAGCTGGTGGATCATGGCGTTGCCGCGTTGGCGGGCCCCTTGCGTGATGCCGAGCATGGCGGCTGGTTTGCCAAACCGGCAGACAAGGGTGGCGATACCGGCAAAGCGGCTTACCTTCACGCCTTCGTCGCCCTCGCGGCATCTTCTGCCGTCGTCGCCCAACGACCAGGTGCCAAGGAACTGCTGGAGCAGGCGATCCATGTCATCACCCAACATTTCTGGAGCGAAGAAGAAGGTGCCATGCGCGAGTCCTTCGCTCGCGACTGGAGTGATGAAGAAGCCTATCGCGGCGCCAACAGCAACATGCACAGTACCGAGGCCTTTCTCGCACTGGCCGATGTCACCGGTGATGCACGCTGGCTGGATCGCGCGTTGCGCATCGTCGAGCGGGTGATTCATCAACATGCGGCGGCCAACGATCATCAGGTGATCGAGCACTTCACCCTGCAATGGCAGCCGGTCCTGGAATACAACGCTGACAAGCCGGACGACGGTTTCCGCCCTTATGGCACCACGCCCGGTCACGCTTTCGAATGGGCACGCCTGGTGTTGCATCTGGAAGCGGCCCGGCAGAAAGCCGGATTATCGACGCCTGCGTGGTTGCTGGAGGACGCGCGGGGGCTGTTCGAAAACGCCTGTCGTTACGGCTGGAACGTCGATGGCCTGCCGGGTATCGTCTACACCCTCGACTGGGAAAACCGCCCGGTGGTGCGCCATCGCCTGCACTGGACCCACGCGGAAGCGGCGGCAGCGGCAGCGGCCTTGTTGCAACGGACCGGGGAGCAGTCGTACGAAACCTGGTATCGCACGTTCTGGGAATTCAACGAGACCTTGTTCATCGACCGAGAGCACGGCAGTTGGCGCCATGAGCTGAACCCGCAGAATCAACCGAGTGCCGATATCTGGGCGGGCAAGGCGGATCTGTATCACGCCTATCAGGCGACGTTGTTGCCGGTGCTGCCGCTGGCGCAGAGCCTGGCGACGGCGTTGGCGCGGTTGTAATCGTGCGCTGATCCCATTGTGGGAGCCGCCTGGGTGGCGATGCGTCGTGTCAGACACACCAAAATTGACTGATCCACCGCCTTCGCCAGCGAGCCGGCTCCCACAGGGTTCAGCGTCGAACACAAGATCCGGATCCGGCCCTATTTCTGTGGGAGCCGCCTGGGTGGCGAATGCAGTTGACCAGTCAACCAGAATCTCTCGCAGGGGATGCGTATCGCCGCATCTGAAGCATCACGCCAACCGCCGCGTCACCCGAATCACCTGCCGCGCAATGTACGCGCCGGTCACGATCACGCCGAACAGACGCAGGGTCTGCATGGCCAGGACGAAGCCGACATCGGAGTGGGTGTCGATGGCGATGATCGCCATGGCGTCCAGACCACCGGGGCTGGTGGCCAGGTACACCGAGAGGAAATCCTTGCCCATCATTTCGGCGATGACCCAGGCAGAGAGGGCGCAGAGCACGATCAGGATCAGCGCGCTGCAAATCATCGCGGGCAGGCGCCGCCACACGTAGTTGATCGTTGCCCGGTCGAAGCGCAGGCCGATGTAGCTGCCGATGGCGCCATAGGCAATCGCCAGCAACCAGGTCGGCATGACGATCTGCAACACGCCACTGAGCTGCAATGCGCCGCCCAGAATCAGTGGTACCAGCAATGCACCCGCAGGCACTTTATTACCAAGGGTCACACCGACCACGATCACCAGCAGGCTCAGCCCCAGATGCAGCAGGTTCACGCCTTGCAGCAGCGCATCGGTGCTGTGAGCGTCGGTGCCTCCGGCGTCAGCGCCGATCAGGCGGCTGACCAGTGCTCCGACCATCACCACGCACACCACGCGCACGTACTGCATGGTCGCCACCACGCGGGAATCCGCACCGTAATCCTCGGACATGGCCACCATCGCCGATGCTGCGCCGGGTGAGGTGCCCCAGGCAGCCGTGCTGCTTTGAATCCCGCCCCAGCGCGCCAGGCCGATCCCGACCACCGCACTCAGCACGACGGTCAGTAAGGTCGCGAACACCATCACATGCCAGGACTGCATCGCCGTGAGCAGCACACCCATCGTCATCGAGTGGGCCACCAGCACACCAACCGCGCCTTGACCCAGGCGAAACACATGCTTGTTGAGACGGATCGAGGCACCGGACACGCCAAAGGCGATCGCCACCAGCATCGGCCCGAGAAACAGCGCAGCGGGGACGTGAAAGAATTTGAACAGCTGACCGGCGCTACCGGCCAGCAGGATTAACAGACACCATTGCAGCAGCGGGTGAAGGCTGTCGAGGGAAAACGAAGCGGGGTGTGCCGAGGTGTTGCGAGACAAGGAGGATCTCCAGAGCATGGGCGGTTTCCTGATGGAGTGCGGTCCAATGGCGGAAATTATCGACAGCTGAATCGATCAAGTCTATTTTCTAATAATCATGAATTGATAACTTTGGTTGATATATGGACCTGCGTGACCTGACCTATTTCGACACCATCGCCGAACTGGGTCATCTGGGCCGTGCCGCTGAAAAGCTCAATCGCAGCCAGCCTGCGCTGACCAAGAGCATTCAGCGCCTGGAAGAGTCGTTCGGCACCAAACTGTTTCAGCGCGACGGGCGCCGGATCAAGCTCACCCCGGTGGGAGAGTTGTTGCAGGCGCGGGGCAGGATGCTGCAGCAGAGCATCGCCCAGACTCAGCGTGAGGTCAGGGATTTTGCCAGCGGTGCAGTGGGGGAAATTCGTCTGGGATGCGCTTCGACCATGGCCGAGTACCTGCTGCCGGAACTGACCAATGCGCTGCTCAAACGGGCGCCCGACATCACCTTGAAACTGGTGATTGGCCAGGACGACATGCTTCGTGAACAACTGCGTTCCGGGCACTTGGACATGATCATCTGTGCGCAGCGGGGCGTTGAAGACGAATTCAACGCGCACCCGATCCTCACCGACGAAGCGGTGGTGATCGCCAGCCGCAATCACCCGATTTTCAACGCGCCATTTCAGATGAGCGACCTGTGCAACTATCGCTGGGTGTTGCCGCCGCCAGGGGTGTCGTCGCGCATCTGGGTCGACGAAGCCTTCGCCCGCCACAATTTGCCGCTGCCGGTGGTGCAGATCGAGGCCAACTCCATTTCCCTGCTGCCCAGGTTGATCGCCCAGACCAGCCTGCTCAGCTTCATCGCCCGGGAAACGCTGGAATATGGCAAGAACATGCAATATCTGCGGGAAGTGCCGCTGGACAATACCACCATGACGCGAACCCTTTGCGTCATCCTCCGTCGCGAGGGATACCTCTCACCCGCCGCCCACGCCATGGCGCAAATGCTGCGCGACAATGGCGGCGCGTTTTTCAGTTGGGTGTGACAGCCACGGATTCTGGAGTAGCCTTGAAGTGGAATTAAATCGTTGGGAGATTGAAGCCATGCAGGTAGTGCCACACGCAGTGACTCAACATTTTTTTGCACCGCTGTTTTTGATTGAAGATGAGCAAGACCGGCATTTCGGCGGTGATCAGTCGCCGCTCAATGACTCCGACGCTGACGAAGAGACCGATCCGGGAGAGCTGGACCTGGCGGATCTGGGGCTGGATGAATTTGCCGATGCGGACAAGCTGGATATTGGCTCGGCGACGTTGGGATAGTGGTGGTTGAACAGTCTTTTTCGCCACCAAGGCGGCTCCCACAGATTCGGCGTGGAACGAAAAATCTGGATTCGGCGCAATCACCGTGGGAGCCAGCCACCATGGAGCCTCCCGCAAGCCCTGAACGTCCCAACCCCGTGCGCCCACGCCCCAGCTTTGTTAAATTCCCTCCCGGCCCATCCTGCTCTTGGGACGTGCCCGACCCCCTGCGTTGACCTCGGAACTCTCCATGCCCAAAAAACCGGGCCGGTCGGCTGACCCTGTGTCGTCGTCCGAGCCGAAAAAAGCTGCCAGTCTGACCCTGATCGATGTCGCCAAAGTCGCCGGTGTGTCGCCGATGACGGTGTCGCGGGCCTTGAGTCGCCCGGATTTGGTGAGCGAGAACACCCGCGAAAAAGTCCGTGAAGCGGTGCGCAAGACCGGCTATGTGCCGAACATGCTGGCGGGCAGTCTGGCGAGCAACAAGAGCCGATTGGTGGCGATCTTTCTGCCAACGATCGCCAACTCGATCTTCGCCGACACGGTGCAGGCGCTGATGGACCGCCTGACCCAGGCGGGTTATCAGACGTTGCTGGGCTTGACCGGTTACGACGCCGAGCAGGAAGAAAAGCTGCTGGAGGCCGTGCTGGGACGTCGTCCTGACGGCATCGTCTTGACCGGTACGTTGCACACTGAATCCAGCCGCACACGTCTGGCTCAGGCCGGGATTCCAGTGGTCGAAGCGTGGGACTTGAGTGAAGACCCCATCGACATGCTGGTGGGGTTCTCCCACGAAAAGGTCGGAGAAGAAACCGCGCGGCATCTGTTGAACAAAGGCTATAAGCGTTTTTCCGTAGTGACCATCAGCGACCCTCGGGGCTTGCGTCGTTGCCACAGCCTGATCGCTGAATTGAAGCGGCACGGCATCGACGACGTGCCGATGGAAGTCCTCGCGCCGCCCGCCACCCTGCAGGTCGGGCGGGAAGGGCTGGCGGGTTTGCTGGACCGCGGTGTTGCCACCGATGTGGTGGTCTGCAGTTCGGACACCGTGGCCCAAGGCGTGCTGGCCGAAGCGGCGAGTCGTGGCCTGCGGGTGCCGGAAGATCTGGCGGTCATGGGCTTTGGTGATCTGAGCAGTGCCGCGCAGGTGCATCCGGCGCTGTCCACGGTGCGCGTGGACGGTAATCGCATTGGTTTGCAGGTCGCTCAGGCTTTGCTGGATCGCTTTCAGGAACACAGCTCCAGCGCCCAACCCGTACGCCTCGACACCGGCTTCACCCTGATCGACCGCGCCAGTACCTGACCCTCTGCGACCGCTCTATGTGGCCCCTCCCTCCCAACCTAGCGCCGCTCCCACAGAGGAGAGGCGTTTGCCGCACAAACCGACAAACGCGGTATTGAATGATTGCGCAATCAGTGTAGTATTTTCGCCAAAGGCAGACGTTCAACCAGCGCAGTGCCTTTTTTATTGAGTTTCAATGATTGCGCAATCATTGCAATTCCAGTGCTCAAATCAGGGCCAAGACAACACAGCCGTCCGTGCTACATCACAACAAGGAAAATAACAGTGATCCCCACACCACAGGTCCCGGCGAAGACCCACGTTCGCTATCTCATCCTCGCGATGATCTTCATCGTGACCGTGTTCAACTACGTCGACCGCGCCACGCTGTCGATTGCCGCACCGGCGATGCGTCATGACCTGGGCTTCGATGCGATCACCACGGGCATCGCCTTTTCTGCCTTTGGCTGGGCCTACACCAGCATGCAGATTCCGGGTGGCATCGTGCTCGACCGCTTCGGTTCGCGGCTGGTGCTGGGCATGAGCCTGATCATCTGGTCGGCATTGACCTACCTGCAGGGCTATGTCGACCTGTTCAGCTCGGCGTTCGTCGTGCTGTTCGTATTGCGCTTCCTGATGGGCGTAGCCGAATCACCAGCCTTTCCGGCCAACAACCGCCTGACCGTGATGTGGTTTCCCCGTCATGAACGCGGGTTGGCCACGGCGATTTTCCAGTCGGCGCAGTACTTCGCGTTGGCCGCCTTCACCCCGTTGATGGTGCTGTTGCTCAACAGCTTTGGTTGGCAACACGTGTTCTTCTGGACCGGCGGGGCAGGCATTCTGATCGGCCTGCTGTGGTTCAAGCTGGTTCATGAACCGCGCAAAGACAAACGCGCCAATCAGGCCGAAATCGACTACATCGAAGCGGGCGGCGGTCTGCCGAACATGGGGGATGTGAAGACCCCGTTCAGTTGGACGCGCGTCAAAGCCATTGGCGGCAATCGCATGATGCTGGGCGTTTATCTGGGGCAGTTCTGCCTGACCTCCATCACCTGGTTTTTCCTGACCTGGTTCCCGACCTACCTGATCGAAGCCAAGGGCATGACCATGCTCAAGGTCGGCCTGGTGGCGGCCATTCCACCGATTGCCGGCTGCCTGGGCGGGATGATCGGTGGTGTGTGGTCCGACTGGATGCTGAAGAAAGGCTACAGCCTCACCGCGTCGCGCAAGACCCCGATCATCTGCGGCCTGCTGCTCTCCAGCACCATCGTCATCGCCAACTACACCCAGTCGATCCCCGTGGTGATCGGCGTGATGTCCCTGGCGTTCTTCGCCAAAGGCATCGGCAACCTGGGTTGGTGCATCGTCGGTGATGTGTCGCCCAAACGCGCGATGGGCATCAGCGGGGCGATGTTCAACTTCTGCGGCAACATCGCCAGCATCGTGACGCCGATTGCCATCGGTGTACTGGTCAATCAACTCGGATCGTTCGACTCCGCACTGATGTACGTGGCCGCCATGGGCCTGCTCGGCGCCTTCGCCTATCTGGTGATCGTCGGTCCCCTGAACCGCCTTGAAATCGATGACCTGGAAGACAGCCCTGCGCCCGATACGGCATCCAGCAAGGCCAATAGCGATCTGTCCGGGCAACGCGCCTGATTGTTCAACCCCCTATAAGCATTCGCCCTACAAAAATTCGAAAGGAGAGTCCCATGTCTGTTCAAGCCCACGTTAAATCCGCCGACGATGACCGTATTGCCTGGGTCAAGGTGTCCTCGGTGTTTCTGCCGCTGGCCAACCCGATCAGCGACGCCAAGGTGCTGACCGGTCGCCAGAAACCCATGACCGAAATCGCCATTTTGGTGGCTGAGATCGAAACCACCGAGGGCCATCGTGGCCTCGGTTTCAGCTACTCGAAACGCGCCGGTGGCCCCGGTCAGTTCGCCCACGCCAAGGAAATCGCCCCGGCGCTGATCGGTGAGAACCCCAGCGACATCGCCAAGCTGTGGACCAAGCTTTGCTGGGCCGGGGCGTCTGTGGGACGCAGCGGTTTGTCGACCCAGGCCATCGGCGCCTTCGACGTCGCGCTGTGGGACCTCAAAGCCAAGCGCGCCAACCTGTCACTGGCTCGCCTGTTGGGCGCGCATCGTGATTCGGTGCGTTGCTACAACACCTCGGGTGGCTTCTTGCACACGCCGCTGGAGCAACTGCTGCACAACACTGACATGTCGCGGGAAAAGGGAATTGGCGGGATCAAACTCAAGGTCGGCCAGCCGGATTGCGCCATCGACCTGCACCGCGTGGCCACGGTGCGCAAGCACTTGGGCGACGACTTCCCGCTGATGGTCGACGCCAACCAGCAATGGGACCGCCCGACCGCCCAGCGCATGTGCCGCCGCTTCGAGGAGTTCAACCTGATCTGGATCGAAGAGCCGCTGGACTGCTACGACGCTGAAGGCCATGCGGCACTGGCGCAGCAATTCGACACGCCCATTGCCACCGGGGAAATGCTCACCAGCGTGGCCGAGCACGCGGAGTTCATCAAACTGCGTGGTGCGGATTTCCTGATGCCGGACGCCCCTCGCGTGGGCGGCATTACCCCGTACCTGAAAGTGGCGGGCATGGCCGAGCAGGCTGGTTTGATGCTCGCACCGCACTTCGCCATGGAGCTGCACGTTCACTTGGCGGCGGCGTTCCCGACCGAGCCGTGGGTCGAGCATTTCGAGTGGATGGAGCCGCTGTTCAACGAGCGTCTGGAAACCCGCGACGGCCGCATGCTGGTGCCGACCCGTCCAGGCCTCGGTTTGTCCCTGAGTGAGCAGACCCGCGCCTGGACCGCGCAGACCGTCGAGGTCGGTTCACGCCCCTGATTTACCCGTCAAACAACGTCTGTACATGACCGGGAGCGCTTCGTGTGAAGCGCTCTTGCTGGCCGATCTATAAAAACAAAATGAGGGCTTTCATGTGGAACATTCCAACACCGCCAGTGCCGCCGATCCGGCTGCCGCTGCTGCAACCGCCGTGCGCAGCAAAGTGCGTTACGGCATTCTGGCGATGCTGTTCATCGTCACCGCGATCAACGTCGGCGACCGTGCCACGTTGTCCATCACAGGCTCTGCACTGACCGAAGTGCTGGGCATCAACTCCGTCACGCTGGGCTATATGTTTTCCGCGTTCGCCTGGGCGTACGTGCTGGGTCAGTTGCCCGGTGGCTGGCTGCTGGACAAGTTCGGCTCTGTGCGCGTTTATGGCCTGTCGCTGTTTCTCTGGTCCACGATCACCGTGGCGCAGGGCATGATCGGTTTCTTCTCGGTGCCGGTGGCCATTGGCACCTTGTTCGTGCTGCGCTTTTTGTTGGGGCTGATCGAGGCGCCGGTGTACCCGGCCAACAGCCGCATCGTCGCCGCATGGTTTCCGTTGCAGGAGCGGGGGCTGGCGACGGTCATTTTCAACTCGTCGATGTACATGTCGGTGGTGCTGTTGGCGCCTGCCATGGGCTTCATCGCCCATCGCTACGGCTGGGAACACGTGTACTGGTTCATGGGTGGGCTGGGGATTGTGGTCAGTCTGGTCTGGTTCAAGTACGTGAAAACGCCGACCGAACACCCGCTGGTCAACCGTGCCGAGCTTGAGCATCTGCGTGAAGGCGGCGCTCAGGTGGACATGGACAAGCCCAAGGAAAAGGGCGGATTCGTGCCACGTTTCTCGGACCTGAAGGTGCTGCTGAAAAGCCCGATGATGTGGTCGATTTATCTGGGCAAATACTGCGACACCTCATTGCAGTATTTCTTCCTGACGTGGTTTCCGGTGTACCTGGTCAAAGGCCGTGGTTTGAACATCATGGAAGCGGGGGCCATCGCTGCGATTCCCGGTATCTGCGGCTTGCTCGGCGCGCTGTGTGGCGGCGCGGTGTGCGATTACCTGATTCGCAAGGGCTTCTCGCTGTCGGTGGCGCGCAAGATTCCGCTGGTGTGCGGCATGACCATGGGCGCCACACTGGTGTTCTGCAACTTCACCGAGTCGATGTGGATCGTGACGATTCTGATGTCGCTGGCGATCTTCGGCAAAGGTGTGGTGGCGGTGGACTGGACACTGGTGTCGGACACCTCGCCCAAGGAAATCACCGGCATGGCGGGCGGGCTGTTCAACATGTTCGGCAACCTGTCGGGCATCTTCACCCCGATCGTGATCGGCTACATCGTGCAGTCCACCGGCTCGTTCTCCGGGGCGATGTATGTGGTGGCAGCGCATGCGTTAGTGGGGGCGTTGGCGTTTTTGAGCATGGGCAGCCTCAAACGTTTGGAGTTGCAGCGTAAGGTCGCCTGACGAGCGCATTTTCTGTGGGAGCCGGCTTGCTGCGGGCGGCTCCCACACAGTAAGGCGTCGAGACAAATGTATTCGCTACGACGTGATCGCCGCGCTGCGCCACTGCTTCGGGCTGATACCAAACCAGCGCTTGAACGCACGGGAGAAGGCGCTGGTTTCGGAATACCCGAGCATGGAGGCGAGCTGGGTAACACTGAGGTTCTGTTGCTTGAGATGAGCGAGGGCGGTTTCCTGGCGGATCTGATCCACCAACTGCGTAAAGCTCAGGCCCTGATCACGCAGTTTGCGTTGCAACGCCCATTCGGAAAGGCCCAGGTTGTGGGCAATCTCGTCGAGGGCAGGTTCGCCCAAGTGCAAGGTCGCAAGGATGGTCTGGCGGGCGCGGTCCAGCAGGCTGGTTTCAAGGCCGCTGTTGTCGCCGAGCTGGCGAATGGCGTCCTTGATCAGCATCAGCAGAATCGGGTCGCTGCCGGGCATGACCTTGCCGACCACCTCGCGCTTGGGGATCAACAGCGAATTGCAGCCTTGAGCGAATTGCACGTCGGCCTGAAACGCATCGCGGTGTTCGTGCCAGTCCAGCGGTCTGGCGTGTTCGAACGCGACTTGCCGAGGCGCCCAGTCTGCCCCCAGCACGTGACGCACCAGGTTCATCGCCATGCCCATGGTCAGTTCGGCGTCCTGTCGACGTTCGTTGATCGCGCCATGACGCACCTGATAATCGAAGCGGTAACACTCACCTTGATCCACCAGCTCGATCAGCGTGCTGTGCTGGTGGAAGGGAAAGGCTTCGGAAAAGTTGATCAGCGCGTCTTCCAGCGTAGGCGAACACAGGCCGATGTAGCCCAACAGGCCCAACGCTTTTGGCTGGAATTGCTGGCCATAGCGCAGGCCGAAATTGTCGCAGCCGGTTTGCCGCGCGGCTTCTTCCAATACCTTGCAGTAGTTGGTCAGCGGCAGGCTGAGGGTGGGGTGGAGCAGTTGTTCAGGATCGATGCCCGAGCGGCCGAAGACCCGATCCAGGTCGCCACCGTGTTGCACGATGAACCCGTCCAGACCGTTGGCAGCAGCCGACAACACGCCGCGATTGCTGGCGGCGGGGGTGTTGGGCGCGGCGGTGGGGATGAGGGTCTGGAACATTGGATTGAACGGTCTTCAGCGTGCGTATGAATTTTTTTCAAGCAAATGTCATACCTTGTTACGGATTTTCAGGCCGAACGGGGTTCATTGTAGGAGCGTGGCTTGTCCCGCGATCGGCGACGCAGTCGTCGTAAACCCGACTGGCGCGGTGGGTCTGAAGGAACGCATGTACCGAGTTTACGACTGCTTCGCAGCCGATCGCGGGCAAGCCACGCTCCTACAGGTTTTGTGCGGCGCCTTGAATTGCTACCCGTCAACTCACCTCGCTGTGTAGTCAGGTGTCAAATATGACCCGCAATAAAGCACCGCACCCTTGTCATGCGCCGCCATGGCGCACCCCGGAAAAATACCCGGAAAACTTGACCGCACACGACAACCCGCGCTTTTTACGGTCAAGCCTTGGCCGCAACGCTGTGGCTATTCTCGCTGTCAGGCAAATACCGTCGCTTGGCTACCGGGGTGCACACTCATGACTGCTTCAACACTGAAACCAACATTGGGAACCCTGCATTTGTGGGGGCTGGCCGTGGGGCTGGTGATTTCCGGCGAATACTTCGGCTGGAGTTACGGCTGGGGCACCGCAGGGACTTTGGGCTTTCTGGTGACCACGCTGATGGTCGCTGTGATGTACACCTGCTTCATTTTCAGCTTCACCGAGCTGACCACTGCCATCCCTAACGCGGGTGGCCCGTTCGCTTACAGCCTGCGTGCCTTCGGCCCTGCTGGCGGGATGATCGCGGGCCTGGCCACGCTGATCGAATTCGTCTTCGCGCCACCGGCCATCGCCATGGCCATCGGCGCGTACCTGAACGTGCAATACCCGTCGCTGGACCCGAAAGTCGCGGCCATCGGTGCCTACTTCGTGTTCATGACCCTGAATATTCTGGGGGTCAGCATCGCCGCCACCTTCGAACTGGTCGTGACCGTACTGGCCGTGGCTGAACTGCTGGTGTTCATGGGCGTCGTGGCGCCAGGCTTCAGCTTCAGCAATTTCGTGCTGGGCGGCTGGGCCGGTTCCGACACCTTCAGCCTGCCTGCGATCAGCGGCATCTTCGCGGCGATTCCGTTTGCCATCTGGTTCTTCCTCGCCATCGAAGGCGCCGCCATGGCGGCAGAAGAGGCCAAAGACCCAAAACGCACCATCCCGCGTGCTTACGTGGCAGGCATTCTGACCCTCGTTGCGCTGGCCATTGGCGTGATGATCTTTGCCGGTGGTGTGGGCGACTGGCGCGCGCTGTCGAACATCAACGACCCGCTGCCACAGGCGATGAAAGCGGTGGTCGGCAACAATTCCAACTGGATGCACATGCTGGTGTGGATCGGCCTGTTCGGTCTGGTGGCCAGTTTCCACGGCATCATCCTGGGCTACTCCCGTCAGTTCTTCGCCCTGGCCCGCGCCGGCTTCCTGCCGCCAAGCCTGGCCAAACTGTCGCGCTTCCAGACCCCGCACCGCGCGATCATCGCCGGTGGCGTGATCGGCATCATCGCGATCCTCAGCGACGGCGTAGTCAACCTGCAAGGCATGACCCTGACCGCCGCAATGATCACCATGTCGGTGTTTGGCGCTATCGTCATGTACATCATCAGCATGCTGAGCCTGTTCAAACTGCGTCGCAGCGAGCCGAACCTGGACCGCAGCTTTCGTGCACCGGGTTACCCGATCGTGCCGGGCATCGCGCTGGTGCTGGCGGTGGTCTGTCTGGTGGCGATGGTCTGGTTCAACCTGGTCATCTGCGGCATCTTCATTTGCCTGATGGCGCTGGGTGCGCTGTTCTGTAAAGTGGTTCGCAGTCGCGGTCCGGTTGTTGCAGTCGCAGGTTAAGTATCTGGATTCAGAGAGAGGAGAGGGCGATGAGTTTTTCCCACAGCATCGGTGGCATGGTCTGGCGCTTCGACAGCCTGCGGGAACTCATGGCCAAGGCCAGTCCTGCGCGCTCCGGCGACTTCCTCGCCGAAGTCGCAGCCACCAGCGACGCCGAACGTGCGGCAGCGCAGATGGCCTTGGCCGAGGTGCCGCTCAAGCGTTTTCTCAATGAAGCGCTGATTCCTTACGAGCAGGACGAAGTCACCCGCTTGATCGTGGACAGCCACGACCAGGCGGCCTTTGCCCCGGTCAGTCACCTGACCGTCGGCGGGTTTCGCGACTGGCTGTTGGGCGACGACGCCACCGAGGCCAGCCTCAAGGCGCTGGCGCCGGGGCTGACCCCGGAAATGGCGGCAGCGGTGTCGAAGATCATGCGCGTGCAGGATCTGGTGCTGGTGTCGCAGAAGATTCGCGTGGTCACGCGCTTTCGCAATACCGTGGGCCTGCGCGGGCGGATGTCGACCCGCTTGCAGCCCAACCATCCGACCGACGATCCGGCGGGCATTGCCGCCAGCGTCCTCGATGGCCTGCTGTACGGCAACGGCGATGCCATGATCGGCATCAACCCGGCCACCGACAGCATCAGCGCCATCAGCGAACTGCTGAAAATGCTCGACGGCGTGATCCGTCACTACGAGATTCCCACCCAGTCCTGCGTGCTGACCCACGTCACTTCGTCGGTGGCGGCCATCGAGAAGGGCGTACCGCTGGACCTGGTGTTTCAATCCATCGCAGGCACCGAAGCGGCCAACAGCAGCTTCGGCATCAGCCTGGAGATTCTGCGCGAGGGTTACGAAGCGGGCTTGAGCCTCAAGCGCGGGACCCTCGGCAATAACCTGATGTACTTCGAGACCGGGCAAGGCAGTGCGCTGTCGGCCAACGCCAACCATGGCGTCGACCAGCAGACCTGCGAAGTCCGCGCCTACGCCGTGGCGCGGCATTTCAATCCGTTTCTGGTCAACACCGTGGTCGGTTTCATCGGCCCGGAATACCTGTACAACGGCAAGCAGATCATCCGCGCCGGGTTGGAAGATCACTTCTGCGGCAAGCTGCTGGGCGTGCCCATGGGCTGCGATATCTGCTACACCAACCACGCCGAAGCCGATCAGGACGACATGGACATGCTGCTGACCCTGCTCGGGGTCGCGGGCATCAATTTCATCATGGGCATTCCCGGCTCCGACGACGTGATGCTCAACTACCAGACCACCTCGTTCCACGATGCCTTGTATGCGCGCAAAACCATCGGTTTGCGCCCCGCGCCGGAGTTCGAGGCGTGGCTGACGCGCATGGACATCCTGCGTCAGGACGACGGCGGCGTGCGGCTGGGGCAGGGCGTGCCCCCGCTGTTCCGCAAAGCCTTGGCGCAATTGAACTAGCTGTAGAGAAGAAGAGACTGGCCATGAGTGATGACCACAACAACTCACCGGCCCAGGCCGATGCCTGGCGTCAACTGCGCTCGCTGACCTCGGCGCGCATCGCGTTGGGCCACGCGGGCACCAGCCTGCCGACCGCCGCGCAACTGGACTTCCAGTTCGCCCACGCTCAGGCCCGTGATGCCGTGCATTTGCCGTTCGATCACGCTGCGTTGAGTGAGCAATTGCAGGCGCGCCAGCGGGAAAGCCTGACCGTTCACAGCTCGGCGCCGGATCGCAACATCTACCTGCAACGGCCTGATCTGGGGCGGCGGTTGTCGGCGGAATCCGTCGAGCAACTGCGCGACTATTCTGCGACCCATTCCGAGGGTTTCGACCTGGCCGTGGTGGTCGCGGACGGCTTGTCGTCGTTGGCCGTGACGCGCCACAGCCCGGCGATGCTGGAACGGATTGACCAATTGGCTGCCGCTGAGGGATGGAGTGTGTCGCCCGTGGTGCTGGTGCAGCAGGGCCGCGTGGCGGTGGCCGATGAAGTGGCTGAACTGCTCAAGGCGCGGATGGTGGTGATCCTCATTGGTGAGCGACCCGGCCTCAGCTCGCCTGACAGCCTGGGGCTGTACTTCACCTACGCGCCGCGCGTGGGGTTGAACGATGCGGCGCGCAACTGCATTTCCAACGTGCGCCTTGAAGGCATGAGTTATGCCATGGCTTCGCACAAGTTGCTGTATCTCATGCGCGAGGCGTGTCGTCGGCAGTTATCCGGGGTGAACCTGAAGGATGAGGCCCACGTTCCGGTGCTGGAGGCGGGGGAAGAAGCCCGGCCAGGGAATTTCCTGATTGGCAGTTAAATCACGACGCAGGTTTCGCGTCCGACCGGATCTGGCGTTCAGCGGCAATGCTTCTGTGACGTAACGGGACAGGCCTCGGCACAGGAGCGACGCGGCGCCAGAATGACCCTTACGGCGCAGGCGGTGCCGAACAGAATCAGGGTTAAACCGAGGGCTTCAGCCAGGCTCGGCAAGCGACCATGAAAGGCCAGGCCCAGGACCGTGGCGAAGAAGGCTTCCAGCGCGATCAACTGTCCGGAGAGGACCATGGGTAGACGGCGCGAGGCGAGGTTCCAGGCCCAGGCGCCGATCACGGACGACATCAGCGCGATCAGCAACGCCCAGCCATAAAGACGCAGCGCGCCGGGATTGGCGATGCCCAGCGTCGGCAGCCGTAGCCAGTCAGCCGCCCACGCCAGCGGGGCGAGCAGCAGGGCGCACAGTCCGGCGCCGATCATCATCAGGCAGGTCCAGGCACTGGTCGCTCCGGTGTGCAGGTGTTCCATGGCGGCCTGGTTGATCACGCTGAAGGACAGCCACAACACCACCGCGCCGAAGGAAAAGGCCAGGCCGATGCCAAGGGACGTTGCACCGGAGGGGGCGCGCAGCACGTGCAGGTTGATCATCACCAGCCCCAGGCACAGTGCGCCGATGGGCAGGGCCAGTTGCCCCCAGCGCAGCGAGCGGTGTTGAGCGTTGCCCAACAAGGCCTGCAACACTGGCACGGCGCCGATGAAGGCAGCAATCAGCAACGGCCCGCCGAAGATCACGCCTCCGGCAATGCAAGCGCTGTAGGCCAGATACCCCAACACGCCGAGGCCCATGCCGGTCAGCCATTGTCGGGGGCGCAGGCCGCGCAGTTGGGCGCGATACAACGGCAGCAGCAAAAGCCCCATCAGCCCGGCCATCATGAAACGCACCAGCATGAAATCCTGAATGCTGTACTCCCCGAGCACGTAGGGCGAGATGAAATTGCAGGCCCAGCTCAAGGTCGCCAGCGTTGCGAATCCCACGCCTTGCAGGAGGGTTGAACGGGGTGAGTTCATGGGGTGTCCTGTTGCAGTGATCTGGCGGTTGGCGGATTACCTGTGGGAGCTAATTCATTCGCGATGCGGTGGTGAACCTCACACACCGGCGTCGAATGTCCCGGCCTATCGTCGTGATGCCGCCCGGAATGAATTCGCTCCCGCAGGGGGTATGTGGCTAGCCCCCGTACAGCGTCATCTTGCCGATCCTCCCACCTGTGCTACAAATGATCTCTTCGTCACGATGCATTACTGAAGATTATGAATAAGCTCGGCAAATCCCTCCCGCCACTGGCCAGTCTGCTGCCGTTCGAAGCGGCGGCTCGGCTGCTGAGTTTTTCCCGGGCAGCCGAGGAGCTTAACCTCACTCAGGCCGCCGTCAGTCGGCAGATTCGCGCGCTGGAAGAGGATTTGGGCATCGCGCTGTTTCAACGCCGTAATCGCGCGGTGTTTCTGACCGACGCCGGACGGGAGCTAAACGTTACGCTGGGTAATGCATTGCGAGACGTGGCCGGAACGGCGGATCGCCTGCGCGGCGTGGCGGGCAAGAATGAGGTGGTGTTGCTGTGTCAGCCCTGCGAGGCGTTTCACTGGCTGATGCCCCGGCTGTCGAACTTTCATCAGCAGTACCCGGAAATCGAACTGAAGATGGTCACCTGGGCCCACCCGTTAACCGACTATCAGGGGTATTTCGACGTGGCGATGCAAAGCAGCAACCGCGATCACGGCCTGCACCCGCTGTTGTTCTCTGCGGCTGATGAGGTGTTCCCGGTGTGCAGCCCGGCTTATTTGAAAGGGCAGCCAACGCCCATTTCACTGCGCGACCTGCACCGTCATACCCTGTTGCACCATGACGCACAGCCGGTTTACCAACTGGAATGGGACACCTGGCTCGCGACCTTTGGCCATGAGATGCCGCCGCAGCGCCGCAGGCTGGCCTTCGACAGCTATTCCGTGATGCTGCATGCGGCGGTCGAAGGGCATGGCCTGGCGATGGGCTGGCGACGCACCTCACAACGCATGCTCGACAGCGGCGCGTTGGTTGCGCCGTTCAGCCAGAGCGTGCATCTGGCAGAAGCCTTGTCGGTCTATCGCCGCCATGGCCAGGCGCGCCGGGAAGAGGCGCGCCTGTTGGTCGAGTGGTTGAAGGCCGAGTTACTGTAACCGGCGAATCAGGCGCCGATCATCAGATCCAGGTTCTGCACCGCCGCACCGGCTGCGCCTTTGCCCAGGTTGTCGAAGACCGCCGCCAGCATCACGTGTCCGGCGTTTTCGAAGACCATCAGGCGCAGCGTGTCAGTGTCGTTCATCACCCGTGGGTCCAGGCCGCTCAGCGCTTTGGCGGCGTCCATGGACAGGACTTCGACGAACCCGCTGTCCGCGTAATGCTGCTCCAGACAGGCGTGCAACGAAGCGCCCGTGACCCCGGCAGGCAACAGCCGCTGCTGCAACGCGGTGGTCAACACGATGCCCTGACGGAACGAGCCGTAGGCGGGAATGAACACAGGCCGCTCCGACAGGCCGCTGTATTGCTGAATTTCCGGCACATGCTTATGCGCCAGGCCCAGACCGTAGATCTGGAACGGCGTCGCCTGCGCAGCATCCGGTCCTTCGAATTCATCGACGCCTGCACGGCCTTTGCCTGAGTAACCCGAGATCGCGTTGATGCTGATCGGATAATCCCGAGGCACCAGACCCGCATCCAGCAACGGCCGCAACAGACCAATGGCACCCGTTGGGTAGCAGCCAGGGTTGGTCACCCGCTTGGCGGTGGCGATGGCGTGTTTCTGTTGCGCGCTGATCTGTGCGAAGCCGTATACCCATTCTGGATCGGTGCGGTGGGCCGAGCTGGCGTCGATCACCCGTACCGCAGGGTTTTCGATACTGGCGGCAGCTTCGCGGGCAGCGTCGTCGGGCAGGCAGAGAATGGCGATATCGCAGGCGTTGATCGCGGCCGCGCGGCTCTTGGCGTTCTTGCGTTGCTCGGCAGGCAGTGTCACCAGTGTCAGGTCGGTCCGGCCTTGCAGCCGTTGGTGGATTTGCAGGCCGGTGGTGCCTTGGTCGCCGTCGATGAAAACCACTGGAAGGGTCATGGTCGTTGCTCTTTTTAAAGTCGGGTTGAAAGGTTCGATGGCGACCATCATCGAACCATGGGTAAGATAGTAAAAGTTGAATTTAATAACGATTAGGATCAGGTTTTCTGAATGAGAATGAGCCATGCGTGAAATCAGTCTGGACCGCCTTCGCACGCTGGTGGCGATCGCTGATCAAGGGTCGTTTGCCGAGGCCGCGAGGGTGTTGAATCTGGCGCCGCCCACGGTGAGCCTGCACATTGCCGATCTGGAAGCGCGAGTCGGTGGCATGTTGTTGTCGCGCACCCGAGGCAGCGTGCAACCGACGGCCATCGGCGAAACCCTCGTCGAACGAGCGCGGCGGTTACTGGCTGATGCCGAACAGGCGCTGGAAGACGTCGAACGCCAGGTGCAGGGGCTGGAGGGGCGAGTGCGGCTCGGCGCATCCACGGGCGTCATCGCGCAATTGATCCCTCAGGCGCTGGAGACCTTGAGTCAGGCACATGGCGGCATCGACGTTCAAGTGGCGGTGCTGACCTCGCAACAGACGTTGCAGAAACTGGCCGACGGCAGCCTGGACATTGGCGTGATTGCCCTGCCGCAAGCGCCGGTCAAGGGGTTGCAGATCAAGCCGTGGCGAAGGGATCCGGTCATGGCGTTTCTCCCGGCGCGCTGGAGCAGCCCTGACGTGATCACCCCTGCCTGGCTGGCGGGGCAGCCGCTGATTCTGAATGACGCCACGACCCGTCTTTCGCGTCAGGTCGCAGAATGGTTCGCCAGCGAGGGGCCGCAGCCGACGCCACGCATTCAGCTCAATTACAACGATGCGATCAAGAGTCTGGTGGCGGCCGGATACGGGGCGACGCTGTTGCCCCACGAAGCGTCCACGCCGTTACCGGAAAGCCGGATAGTGATGCGTCCGGTGCAGCCTTCGCTGTGGCGCGAGTTGGGGATTGCACACCGAGCCGGGGAGGTCGAGCGCTCGACCGGGCATGTGCTGGAGGTGTTGTGGGGGCTTGAGGCGTTGTAACGGCGGGAATCAAGTAACGGCGGGAGCCAAGGACTGGCCCCCGCTACGGTTCAGCGGGGGCTACTTATTTCGGATGGCACTCGCCGTCGCTCCAGGTCGCCTTGTCCAGAGGGGTCAGGCCCGGGATCACGAAGGCGGTGCAGGCGAACTTGCGACCACGGGCGGTGGTGGCGTCGTAGCTCAGCTTCTGACCACCCAGCGCGTTCTGTTGCGCGTATTGCACGTTGGTGACGGTGATTTCGTCAGAGGATGCCAGGCCCAGCGTCTTGGCGGTGGTGGTCTGCATTTCGGTCATGTTGACCTGCGCCGAGCCACACGCGGACAGCAACACGCTCACCCCTGCAATGGCCAGGGCGCGCAATTTCCATGTAGTCATTTTCCATCTCCATCCCAAAGTAAGTTCCCGCGCGGGCGCACGGGAAATATCAACGTCTCGTTATAAATTTTTGAGTCGGCATCGACAGGATCTGATGTTCCGGCAGGCGTCGAGGCAGAGACGATAGGGCGATTGGACGGGCATCGCAATAACGAATGGATCCAATAGTTGTGACGCTGTTCTCAATTTTGAAACGGTTAGTGGCACGTTGCTATTAAATATGATTGCACAGAAAAGCACGTTCAACTGTGTTCAGCTCTGTTCAACAACGTTCAAGGCGCCCCAAACACCATCGTCCAGTAAATGCCCAGATCGCTGCGGGTGTTGGTGGCGTACGCAGCGCCCACCTGGGTAAACATCGGGTTCATCAGGTTGGCGCAATGGCCAGGGCTGGCCAGCCAGCTTTGCATGGCCTGGCTCGGTGAGCCTTGGCCAGCAGCAATATTTTCGCCGACCTGACGACCTCGATAACCCGCCACGCGGGCGCGGTCGTAAGGGGTATCGCCGTCCGGGTCCTGATGAGCGAAGTAATTTTCGTTGGCCATCGCCCGGCTATGGCCTTGCGCGGCAGAGCCCAGAGCGTTGCTCCAGCTCAGCGGGCGAGCGGTAGCAAAACGCCGATATCCGCACATACGGGGCTTGGCGCGCGCGGCGTTGACTTGAGCCAGCAGGCTTTTATCGGCGGAGCGGACATCGGCCAAATGTGAGTCGAGCAGCGGTTTGGCGAGTACCACTTGCCATTGCCCGCCGTAACGGCTGACGCCGATGTCGGCGGCCTGGTCGTCGAGCAGCGTGTCGCAATATTCCCGTTGCAGCATGACGAACGCAGCGTTGGCATCTCTGGCGCCGACCAGTTGAACACTCTGCACGCTGGCCGCTTGATAACCGGATTCCTTCAGCCCCTCACGCAGGCTGCCTGAATAACCGACCGGCAGCGCCACCGTCGCTTTCATCGACAAGGGGGCCATGGCAGGAGAAACACGCCCGTCACACCGCTGGGGATGTGCGCGGTAGCTGTTGATCGCCTGGACCAACTGGCGTTCGCCATCGGCATGGGCGGTCGGGGTGAGGGCGTACAGGGAAGAAGCGAGGCAGAGCAGGGCAACGCGGGACGGGCGAACGAATGGACGCATGGGACGAACAGCTCGACAGGACGAACGAAATGAAAGCGCCCGATTCAGGGCGCGGATAGGACTGTGGTTTTGGGGGCAAGTTGCAACGTGAGAAAAAAATCCTGTCGCGCTGATCGCGACTCGCTTCATTTCAATTTTGAAACGATAGCTTTCTGATGATTCTATTTTGAAATTTTCGAGTCCTCGATACAGTTCTCCCACACCGCAACAACTTACCCAATCAAGGTTCAGGAGATACATCATGACTCGCACAAACGAAGGCAAACTGGCAGGCAAAATCGCACTGGTCACTGGCGGCACCACTGGCATCGGCCTGGCCACCGCCAAACGTTTCGCTGAAGAAGGCGCTCACGTTTACATCACCGGCCGCCGTCAGGCAGAACTCGACGCCGCCGTCGCCGCCGTCGGCAACGCCACGGGTGTTCAGGTCGACTCGACCCAACTGGAACAACTGGATGCGCTGTACGAGAAAATCGGCAGCGAAAAAGGCCGTCTTGACGTGCTCTTCGCCAACGCCGGGGGCGGTTCGATGCTGCCGCTGGGCGACATCACCGAATCCCACTACGACGACACTTTCGATCGCAATGTGAAAGGCGTGCTGTTCACCGTTCAAAAGGCGCTGCCACTGCTGGCCAGGAATGCTTCGGTGATCCTGACCGGTTCTACTGCCGCCAGCTCCGGCACCCCGGCGTTCAGCGTGTACTCGGCCTCGAAGGCCGCCGTCCGGGCCTTCGCTCGCAGCTGGATTCTGGACCTGAAAGACCGCAACGTGCGCATCAACACCCTCAGCCCTGGCGCGACCAAAACCCCGGGCCTGGTGGACCTGGCCGGCCCTGATGCGGCTCAGCAACAAGGTCTGCTCGATTACCTGGCCTCGCAAATCCCGATGGGTCGTGTCGGTGAGCCGGTGGAAATCGCCAATGCGGCAGTGTTCCTGGCCTCTGAAGATGCCAGTTTCGTCAACGGCATCGAATTGTTCGTCGACGGTGGTCAGGCTCAGATCTGATCGTCAGAGCAGCGCTGTGGCTGACTAAAAGGGCCAGGAGAAATCCTGGCCCTTTTTGCATCGAGTGGACGCGAATGCATTCACGAAGCCGGGGCCACCCTCATCTGCGCCGCCAGGCCGTTGCCGTTGATCTTGATCTTCAAACGCGGTGTCTGGGCTGTGGCGTAAAAAGATCAACGGCACCGCTCTGCCGGTCACTGCAAGTCATTCACAAACGGCATCAACGGCCCGTCGCTGGGGCGGCGGCCAGTGGCGCCGACAGCGTTGAGCATCACCTCCTGATCCTTGGCCCGTGGCGTGCTGGAGTTGGCATCGACCGGCCGCACCACCACCGAATTGCCGTCACCCACCTCGCCTTGAGCAATGGTCAACGACGGATGATCGAACGGTGCCTGTTCCCACGCCACGCGAGGGTCGGTCAGGCCCACTTCCATGAAACGCACCAACGCATCGATTTCACCCGGCGTGAGGTTCAGCGCCGTCATGTCCGGGTCCAGATTCGACGCGTTGTGCTGATTGACACTCGGATGATCGAAGCCGCTGGTGTTGCTGGCGTCCTGACCCCGACGATCACCCCCACGATTGTAGAATTCCACCACCTGTTTGAGCGTCGAGCGACTGCCGTTGTGGAAATACGGGCCAGTGAGCGCAATGTTGCGCAGCGTCGGTGTTTTGAAGGCGCCGTCCACCGAGTCGCGAAACCCGACGTTGGGTTTGAGCGTGGCATCGCATGGCACGGCAGGACTCAACGGCGCCTCGAATTTACACACATCGACCTCGAACGGATCGGGCACGCTCAAGCCCTGCAACAGCGTGTTGTACTGACGGGTGAACGACAGCGGATTGCCCCAGGCGTCGCTGCCACCCAACGCCAGGTCTTCTTCGGTGGGGCGCACGCCCGTGTTGTAGAAACCGTTGTCGTACAGGGTGATCAGGCCATCCGCCATGACCATGCGTTCGATACGTTCCCGAGGCTCCAGACGCAGGCGTGTCGCCGCGTTGGTCAGTTCAGGTCCGGCATGGCAGGCCACGCATTTGCCTTTGCCGGTGAACAGGTTCATGCCTTCCACGGCCTGAGCGTCCATCGCCTGGGTGTTGCCTTGCAGGTAGGCGTCCAGCGGCGTCTGATCGGACACCAGCGTCGATTCGTAGAGCTGAATCGCCAGGCCGAAGAACAGCGGAAAGTTGGCCTCGATCTGGGCGTAGTCCACCCCGCCCAGTGACACCGGCTGTGTGGCGTTCCACAGCCGGGGATGGAATGCAGCCTTGATCATGTCGCGATAGGACGGACGCCGCACGGCAATCGACGACAGCACCGAATCGTTGGTCGCGATGCGCTGATGACTGAGGACCAGCGAGTCCAGCATGCGACGACCGATGTCGGCGAAAGTACGTCCGCCGCACGACATTTCCACCGGGCTGCCAGGAGGGCCGACGGCCTGCGACGCAGCGGAGGCGTCATTGAGCGCCAGGCGAACCTTGCTCGCCACACCGGCGCTGCGCTCGGTGGTGACGAAAATCGCCGCGTCCGGATCGCGGTTGCCAAAGGGCGAGAAGCCGTTGAACACGTTATTGGCCCGGCCATCCCAGAAATTGCGCACGTTGAACGCCGCGTTGATCACCGTCGGTGCGTTGCGCCCGGTGCTGCGTCGGACGCTGACTTTATTGACCGCGAACAGCGCGTCAGTCTGCTGGGTGCAGCGGTCGAACCGGGGCTGACGCGGGCGTACGTAGTTGGCTTCGAACACGCCCTGAGAACCCACCACATCGTCGGTCGAATAGAGGATCGCCGAGTTGCGGTCCAGCGGATCGGCCAAAACGTGGGTGGGGAAGTCGGTTTTTTTCAGCGCGTAGTTGGGGCCGCCCTTGCCGCCGGACAGGGTGCCGTAGGAGGGCACGTCGCCTGGAATGTTCGGCGCAATGAACGGCTTGTTGAACAGCGATGCCACGTTGAGGTTGATGTGCGCCTGGCCCGGATTGAGCTGGTTGACGCTGCGGTGATCGACCCCCGCGTGATAGTGGCACGACGCGCAGGCGGTGAAGCCGTCGCTGCCGAAGTCCTGATCCCAGAACATCGCTTTGCCGAGGCGAATGGCGGCGTCGCGATTGAGGACGAAGTCGCCCATCAGGTCCACCTTGCGCCCGCCTTCGGTGCCGGACGGATCGGGTGGAGTCAGTCCGCGCATGGATTGCAGGGTCGGGATATCCGGTGCGGGATCGACCACTTCCACAGGGGTGGCGGCGTGGGCGAGGCTCATGAGTGCGCCGATCAGACTGCCCGTCAGGGCCGTTGTCAGACGCAGGGACCGAAAGCTGATCAGGTCATTCATGATATCGACACTCTATCAATGAGCGGTTGTTGTTATGGGTAAAACTCAGGCGCAAAAGAACAGCGTTCTGCGTGAATTAAACGCAGACGGAACAGAAATAAATGTGTCAGTCGTGCACCGTTGTCTTTACGGACGAAGTGCCGCTGGAGGTGAATGTAGCGCGGCCATTAAAAAATGGAAGATACATTTTGAATTATTTTTTCGTAAAGTGATTAACGGTTTAAAAGTGGGGAAAGTGTGCGCGAAGCACGATGTATTGGGTGAGATTTTCCCCGCATTTGGGGGACGCGTTGCAGTATGAAATGGCCGCGGTTAAGCCTTAACCAGCTGTTTTTAAAAGAGTGTTTTTTGTCGTGAGTTCATGGTGTTTGAGTTTGGCAGATTAATTGCTGATACGAAATCTATGGAATGTAGATAGAAGGCTGAGCATTCGTCGCCCGTCACGGAGTGTGAAGAAAACAGTGCGTTTGTTTAAGCGGTTTTATTGAGGCGGCGCTGAAGTAACGATGTAGCGGTTGTGTGCAGGCACACGGAGCGAGCTATTGTCAGCACCTTGCGTTAGTTGAGAAAAATACCGGCAGAATTATGACCGAGTGGTCTTGTCATTAATTGTCCAGCGCAGTCAGAGACACAAAACACTGCTTTAATGATTGGTTCTCGCCGTCCCGTGCGGGCGGTGGCCAGCCGACCATCAATGAGGAAGTGCCCTGATGACCCGTCTCACCGCAAAGGATTTCGCCCCGGAATTGCTCGAACTGTACGACTTCTACGTGCACGGCAAAATCAACCGTCGGGAATTCCTCGACCGTGCTGCCGTGTTCGCCCTGGGCGGGTTGACCGCCACCGCGATCCTGGCGTCCCTGAGCCCCAATTACGCGCTGGCCGAGCAGGTCGAGTTCACCGACCCCGATATCGTCGCCGAATACATCACCTACCCCTCGCCCAAAGGCAACGGTCAGGTTCGGGGGTATCTGGTGCGTCCCGCCAAAGCCTCGGCCAAGGTGCCCGCGGTATTGGTGGTGCACGAGAACCGTGGTTTGAACCCCTACATCGAAGACGTGGCGCGGCGCGTGGCCAAAGCCGGGTTCGTCGCGCTGGCGCCGGATGGCCTGTCTTCGTTGGGCGGTTATCCGGGCAATGACGACAAGGGGCGTGAATTACAGCAGAAGGTCGATCCGGAGAAGCTGATGAACGATTTCTTCGCCGCAATCGAATGGTTGATGGCGCATCACGCATCGACGGGCAAGGTCGGCATCACCGGGTTCTGCTATGGCGGGGGCGTGGCCAACGCTGCTGCGGTCGCCTATCCGGAACTGGCGGCTGCCGTTCCTTTCTACGGCAGGCAGCCAAAAGCCGAGGACGTAGCACGCATCAAGGCACCGTTGCTGTTGCATTACGCCGAACTCGACAAACCCATCACTGACGGTTGGCCCGCCTACGAGGCCGCGCTGAAAGCGGCAGGCAAAACCTACGAAGCGCACATCTACAAGGGGGCCAACCACGGGTTTCATAATGACTCGACGCCGCGCTATGACGAAGCCGCGGCGAAGCTGGCGTGGGACCGCACGATCGCCTGGTTCAATAAATACCTCGTTTGATTATGCGGTGTGTTGTCGACATGCCAGTGCGTTTGGCACCGTACATTCGTCTGGCATGTATACAATAAGAGGGTCACAAAAGTGACGCCAGAAAAGTGAAGTATTTCCGCCGGTCATCCAACTTTGGATCCGTCTTGTCCTAAAGGCTGCTACTGTTATGTTTAACCGACATGTCCATTGCGTGACGCGTGGCCTGACAGTAAAAGCGGCTGGAAAGTTCAATGTTTTACATGAGGGTGGGGGTGAACGCACACTTTGAGTGTTCCTGAAAGCACCGGCGCAGGGCCGTTGTGTCAAGGTGAAACCCTTCATTGACTCGCCAGCTTTGTGAAAGTTTAGGAAAATTTCAAGTTGTTAAAATCGTTATAAAATCTTTTGCAAAGCGTTTTTTATCTGCTAATAATCTTCCCTGTTTCGGGCACTAAGGATTGCTGCGTTTTCACAGTGAAGTGAACATCGAATCGTTTCTCCGATCGTCTCCGTCCGTTCATTACTACAACTTTCGAGCGACTTCCGCCCCTGCGGTCGAAGTACGCTGCCGTGCGGCGCATGCAGATGCGCGGGAGGAATATGAATGGCTCGAGCTCATCCCCAACTCAAGGTACTGTCGATCTTCGGCACACGCCCTGAAGCCATCAAGATGGCCCCCCTGGTCAAGGCGCTGGAAGCCGAACAGGGCATCGATTCAAAGATCTGCATTACCGGTCAGCACCAAAGCATGCTGCAGCAGGTGCTGGACATGTTCGAGCTCAAAGCCGATTACACACTCGACGTGATGACCCCCGGCCAAACGCTGAACACCCTGACGGCGGCCCTCTACGCCGCGATCGATCCGGTGCTCGACGAGGTGCAACCCGACAAAGTGCTGGTACACGGCGACACCACCTCGGCGATGGTCGCGGCCATGTCAGCGTTTCATCGGCGCATTCCGGTGGCGCACGTTGAAGCGGGTCTGCGCACCGGAGACATTCACCAGCCGTGGCCGGAAGAGATGAACCGCCGCAGCATCGATCTCATTGCCGATCACCTGTTCACGCCGACCGCCGAGTCCCGTCGAAATGTGCTGGGCGAACGCCTGCAAGGCACTTCGTTCGTGACCGGCAACACGGTGATCGATGCGTTGAAAATGACCGCCGAGCGCATCGACAAGAATCGTCAGTTGCGCGTGGCACTGGACCGTCAGTTCAGCTTTCTCGACCCGCAACGCAAGCTGTTACTGGTCACCGGCCATCGTCGGGAAAACTTCGGCGAGGGTTTTCTGGACATCTGCCTGGCGCTGCGCACGCTGTCCAGCCGCGATGACATTCAGATCGTCTACCCGGTGCACCTGAACCCCAACGTATTGGGGCCGGTGACCGAGCGTTTGGGCGGGCTGCCCAACGTCCACCTGATCAAGCCGCTGGACTACCTGTCGTTCGTGCGTCTGATGCAGTTGGCCCACGTGGTGCTGACCGACTCCGGCGGCGTGCAGGAAGAAGCGCCGTCCCTGGGCAAGCCGGTGCTGGTCATGCGTGACGTGACTGAGCGCCCTGAAGCCGTGGCCGCTGGCACCGTGCGTTTGGTAGGCACCGATCCTGACACCATCGTGCGCGGCGTCTGCGCGCTGTTCGACGACGAACAGTTGTGGCGCATGGCCTCGCGCTCGGCCAACCCCTATGGCGATGGCAAGGCGTGCGCGCGCATTGTCGACGCCCTGATGGGGCGGCCTGTGGACGAGTTCGTGGTGGAAACGCCCGTGCTGCGACCGGAACCGACCGAGGCGCAACGCCCGGCGCCGTCTATGCGTTCGGTGTCCAGTCTGCATTAGCGACGACATCTTACCCCGGCCTGCCGTCCTGGCGGCAGCGCCCGCTGAAAAATCCACGTGGGAGCGGATTCATCCGCGAATGAGCCGGTTGGTCATGCCAGCCGAAGCTTCCGTTCGCCGGTCTCCCACGCCTTGTTTGCCTTGACCGAGATCTGCCTGAATGAAATCTTCCGTCACTGTGTCTACGGGGGCGCTGCATGCCCTTGTCTGCGGCATGAGCCTGTTAGCCTTTGCACCTGCGTTCGCTGCCACCTCGACAGCGGCGGTGCCGACCGGGCTGAGTCCACTGAGTCAGGCCATCAGCCGCCTCAGCGCGGACACCCGGCAACAACGGGTCGTCGAGCTGAAGGATTTGGGTATTGACCGCCCGATCATCCTCAATGCCTCCGATGCCCGCCGCGAGTTGTACCTGCCGGTGCCCGCCGACGTGCCGCTGACTGACGCCACGCTGCAGTTCGACGCGAGCTACCTCAACGGCGAAGAGGGTCGCAATACGCTGCTGCTGTCGCTGGACGGTTACCCGGTGCGGGCGATGGGTCTGAATGCAGGGGAGGGCGATGCCAGTGTGACGTTGGGAGTCGACAAGTCGGCCCGTGAAACCGGTTCGGTACGACTGGGCATTGCCTGGTCGTCGATCATTTCGCGGATTCAGTGCGAAGACGAACGCGCCATCGGCAACGTCCTGCGTATCGCACCGGACACCCGGCTGAGTTACAGCTTCGACGCCAGTCAGTTGCATGACCTCGGCGCAGCATGGAATGCGCTGCCGGGCAAACCGGGGATTCTGGTGGCACCCGGTTCACTGTCCAGCGCCAGCTATGACGCCGCGTGGCGTCTGGGCGTGGCCCTTGAACGCATCGGCAAACAGGCGCGTATCGTGCCGTTTCCGTCGGTCAAGGACAGCATTGACTTGAGCGGTGTGAGCATCCCCGCCGAGCTGAAACAGATTCCGGCCTTCGCTGCCCTCGATGGCAAGGGCCTGCACACCCTGGATGATCCGGCGCAGATCGGTGCGCTGCTGATGCTGGGGCAGACCCCGGCGTTCAACGCCGATCTGGCGGTCAGTGATCCGGCGCTGCTCAAGGCGGTCAACGAGTCACTGGACGCACTGCAACGACAGATTCAAAGCCTGGATGCGGGCGCAAACGGCGCGTTCAATCAATGGCGCGAACGTCATGTCAATGGCGCGCTGAACGCTTCGGGCAGCGACAACGTACGCTTGGCGATGCTGGGTGCGCACCCGCTACTGATGATCAATCAGGGCGCAGCCACCAAGGCGATTGGCCTGTTCAGCACGGCGTGGAACAAGCTGGCCCGCACCCGCCAGTTGACCGTCGGTGAAGAAGCCAACATGCCGTTGAGCGACGATGGCCGCGTGGCGTTGACGCGCCTGGGCGGCAAACCGGGCAGTGTCGATGTGCTGGCCAAAGCCGACTGGAGCGCAAGCTTTCCGCTGGGCACTGTCGCCTATGACGGGCGCGTGCCGGTGAGTGCGGCGGTGGATGTCTCGGCAGCCCCGGGTGCCTCGGGCACGCCGCCGGTGGCCAGCCTGTTCCTCAACGACTACCTGATCGGCGCTGCGCAACTGACCGCCGACGGCCAGAAACAGCGCATCGAAGCGCGTATTCCACGCTACGCGCTGGCGGCGCAGAACACCGTGCGTGTGTCGTTCCAGCGTCAGCCGGTGAGCGATCTGTGCCGTGAAACCCCGCAAGCGTTCCCGGTCTCGATTCTGCCCAGCAGCCACGTGACGCTGGACAAGATCGGTCTGGACGGCGACTTCTCCGGCATGGCCGCGCGTTATGCAGCGGGCACGCAAGTGGTGGTGCCGCAGGGCTATCTTGATCGTCCGGCGAGCAGCCTGCCGCACGTCATCCGCATCGCCAGCGCCAGCGGTGTGTCGCCGTTGCGTGCTGACCTCAACGTAACCACTGACGCGCAGTCCGCCATTTCGCCAGACAAGGCGTTCCTCGCGTTTGAAGTGCCAGTCAAGGGCAGCGACGAATCCCTGCAAGTGGACGCCCAGGGCCATCTGCTGATTCACCACAAAGAGCAAACCCTGCTGGACCTAAAATCGCTGAATCATCTGGCGGCGCTGCAAGTGGTCGAGTCTGGCAGCCAGCACGGCATGGTCTATCGCATCTTGGGCGGGCAGGGGCCTAACTTCGAGCGGCCGGTGTTGCTGGAACGCGGCAACGTCACGGTGCTGGGCGACAACGGCCCGCTGACCACCTTCGATGCCAAGGACCCGACCGGCAGCCAGATGATCGACGATGACGAACCGAAAGGCTTCGACGCGTGGCGCAAACCGTCGGCGCTGTGGCTGATTCCGGCCGCCGTGATCGGTTTCATCGTCCTGCTGCTGGCTGGCCGTCGTGCCCGTCGCAAGCGCCAGTAACGGGAGCCGCGATGACCTCGCTTTATTGGCCGTACTGGCTGGCCCATTACTACAGCGCGCTGGAGGTCGCGACCATTGTGGTCGCGACCATCATCCTGGTCTCCAGCCTGGATGATCTGTTCATCGACCTGTGGTACTGGGCGCGGCGCATTTATCGCAAGTTCACCGCCGAGCGACGCTATCGCCCGCTGACTGCCGAGCAGTTGATGGCCCGTGACGAACAGCCGCTGGCGATCATGGTGCCGGCGTGGCTGGAATACGACGTCATCGCGCCGATGATCGAGAACATGGTGTCGACGCTGGACTACCAGAACTACGTGGTGTTCGTCGGCACCTACGTCAATGATCAGCGCACCATCGACGAAGTGGAGCGCATGCGTCGGCGCTACAAACAGTTGCATCGCGTCGAAGTGCCCCACGCCGGGCCGACCTGCAAGGCTGACTGCCTGAACTGGGTGATTCAGGCGATTTTTCTCTACGAGAAAACCCACGGCGTGACCTTCGCCGGGGTGGTGCTGCACGACAGTGAAGACGTGCTCCACCCGCTGGAAATGCGCTTGTTCAACTACCTGCTGCCGCGCAAGGACATGATCCAGTTGCCGGTAGTGTCGCTGGAGCGCAACTGGTACGAGTGGGTTGCCGGGACTTACATGGACGAGTTCGCCGAATGGCACGGCAAGGACCTGGTGGTACGCGAGAGTCTGAGCGACAGCGTGCCGTCGGCGGGTGTCGGCACCTGCTTCTCGCGCCGCGCGTTGCAGGTGCTGGCCGACGAAACCCACAACCAGCCGTTCAACACCGACAGCCTGACCGAAGACTACGATGTCGGCGCACGCCTGGCCCGTTATGGCATGAGTGCGATCTTTGTGCGCTTCCCTGTGCAGTACCGTGTGCTGCGCAAGTCGTGGTTCCGCGAGCCGTACGAGTCGACGCTGGAAATGCCGTTGTGCGTGCGTGAGTTCTTTCCCGACACCTTCCGTACGGCGTTTCGGCAAAAGGCGCGCTGGACCCTCGGCATCGGCCTGCAAGGCTGGGAGCAGATGGGCTGGAGTGGGTCGCTCGCCAACCGTTACTTGCTGTTTCGCGACCGCAAGGGCGTGGTCACCTCGTTCGTCAGCATCATCGCCTACGTGATCCTCGCCCAGTTGCTGGCGCTGATCGTGCTGCGGGCCAGCGGCCTGTGGAACACCAGTTTCCCGACCCCATTCGACACCAACGGCTGGGTGGGTTTTCTGCTGGCGGCCAACGGCGTCGCGCTGCTGTGGCGCATGGCTCATCGTTGTTACTTCACCACGATCATTTACGGCTGGCAGCACGGCCTGTTGTCGATGCCGCGCATGGTGGTGGGCAACTTCGTCAACTTCATGGCCGCCGCCCGGGCCTGGCGCCTGTTTCTGGTGGGCAAGCTGCTCAACCGCAAGCTGGTCTGGGACAAGACCATGCACGACTTCCCGTCCACCGATCTGGTCGCCCGGGCGCCGCGCAAACTGGGCGGCGTGCTGCTGTCGTGGCAGGCGATCAACGACGAAAAACTGCAAAGCGCGCTGGATGAACAGCAGACCCGGCAGATGCCGTTGGGGCGCATTTTGCTCAGCCGCGGCTGGCTCGATGACGAGACCCTGGCCGAAGCCATCGCGTTTCAGAATGACCTGCCGCGGGTCTTCGACATCGCCGCCAAAGTGCAGCCGCAATCCTCGTTGGCCGATGAATTCTGCCTGCGCTGGCGTGTGGTGCCGCTGGCGCTGGACATCGAAGGGCGCCCGGAAATTGCTGTGGCCAGCCCGCTGTCCGAAGAGGGTTTGCAGCAACTCACCGAGCAGATGGGCGTGGAACCTGTGCAGTTGATCGCCCGAGAGAGCGAGATCATCGAGCAACTGCGGCGTCTGGATGTCGTCGCCGGTCAGCCCCTGCCAGCCGCTACGCCGCTGCTGGGCGAGTTGCTGATCGATCAGGGCTTGCTCGACCGCGTCACTTTCGAAAAGGCGATGCTTGGCTATCGCCCGCACATGCACGGCCGTATCGGCGACTACCTGGTGGACCTTGGCGTGCTGTCACGCGAGGCCATCGAGCAGGCCGTGGCTCGTCAGCATCGTGATTACCGCCATTCCTCACCGGACGCATCCTCGGAGCAGCCCTCATGAGACTTCCGATTTTTCTGGGCCTGAGCGTCCTGCCTGCGCTGTGTTACGCCGATACCACCTCGACCGCAGCGCCGCAAATCCTGCCGCTGGCACTGACCGGCCCGGCGTTCGAAATCGCCAACGAGGCGTACGCCGCCTACAACGACAAGAACTACGACCTGGCGATTGCCAAGGCTCAGGAAGCCTTGCGCCAACGCAGTGACGTCGATCGCCTGCGCAAGTTGATCCAGTTGGCCGAGCGCGACAAGGACCGCCGCGATCATCCCGAGCGCTATCCTGGCAACAAGAAGGGCTTTCAGAACGGTGACCGTTCGCTGCGTGCCTACGCCAATGGCGATTACGACCACGCCGTCGACTATGCCCGTCGCGCCATCGTCGAGTCTCCAAAGAATCCTGATTACCGGATGATGCTGATCGAGGCGCTGCAACGTCAGCAGCGTCTGGATGAGGCCGAGGCAGCAATCAACGAAGCGGTGGCGGTGCTCGGTGAGTCGCCGCAACTGACGCGACGCCGCGAGGCGATCAACGAACAACGAGCGGTTAACATCGCCGCAGCAGGCTATGCGTCGCTTGCCCGTGGCGACAGCGACGCGGCGGTCAGTTATGCCCGTGATGTGGTGCGTCGCTTTCCGAATCAGATCGCTTATCGCCGTTTGTTGGTCAGCGCGTTGATCGCTCAAGAGCAATACGCCGCGGCCCGGTCGGCGGCCACCGAAGCGCTGGCCTTGAACGGCAACGATGCGCCGCTGTTGGCCCAACGTGGGCAGATGCGCATGCGCCTGGGCGACAAGAACGGCGCGCAACAGGATTTCAGCCAGGCATTGGCGGTTGGCACCTTGCCGCTGCGTGATCAGGCTTCGCTTTACGCTGCGTTGGGGCAACCCAAAGAGGCGCTGGCGTGCATGCAGCAGGCTCGCGCCAAGGGCCAGTTGAAGCCCGGTGATGAAGTGCAGATCGCCTACTTTTTGATGCAGGCAGGGGATGATCGGGGCGCGCTGGACGAATTCCAGCGCGTCGATCGTTCCAAGGGGTTGACCCCCAAAGAGACTCAAGATGCGGCCTACACGGCCATGCGTGCTCCGAACGACGGGCAGGCCATTGCTTATTTCAAGCGTGTGCTGGACTACCAAAAAACCGGCGATTTGCAGATGCCCGATCAACAGGTGTTCGACACCCGACGTGCGGTATCCGACCTGTCACGGGTCTGGGGTGTGACCAACACCACGACGTATCGCGGCGCGAGCACCAATAACGGTTTGAGTGGTGCGCCGAGCAGCAGCAACGACAGCCTGCAAAACAGCACGGAAATCTTCTGGCGCCCTGAAGGCTATCGCGATGCCCGATTCGTCGAACTCTACGGGCGCGTCACCGACACGCTGTGGAACAAGGAAAGCGGCAACGACAAAGGGCTGGATGCCTTGCAAGGAGCGGTGGGTATTCGCGTCAAGCCGTTCACTGAGTACAACGTGATGGCCGCGTTCGAGCGCACGTTCCCGCTGGCAGGCAGCAATGTCAGCGGCGACTGGCTGGTGCGTCTGGGCTATGGATCGAGCGTTGGCACCGACCTGCGTGTCGACGTGCCGAGCTGGTGGACGTCACAGTTCTACGCCGAAGGCGGGCGCTACCTGCGCGACAAGCGCAACTACTTCAACAGCGAATGGCAACTGGGCCGCAGCATCCGTCTGGACCGCATCAGCCCGCGTCTGGTCATCTTCCCGCACGCCGTGCTGGCGGCGGATTACGACTCGAAGATGCACAGTGAAGTCGATACCAACGGTCGCACGCGCACCTCATCCGATAACGCGGGCGGGGCGGGTGTGGGGATTGGCGTGCGTTACTGGTTTCGTGAAACGAAGCACAAGGCGCCACAGTCATACATCGACTTCTCGGTGCAATACCGCGAGAAGATTTTTGGTGATGACAGCGCGCAGGGCGTGTTCGCGCGCATGACGTATTCCTGGTGAGGCGAGTGAGATGTCACGACTGCTGAGAACGTCGCTGGCGGCGCTGTTGATCGGCGCGGTGGGGGTGGCGGTCGATGCGCTGTACGAACTGGGGCAGGGGCTGCGTCCGGACATCGTCGGCGTGGTCTGGCAGCCGGACAATGCCACGGTGGGTATTCAGGGCGAGTGGCAGAAGCTTGGTGTTCGGGAGCTGTTAGTGCAATGGACGGCGGTGGACGGGCAGTCGTTCGTCGCCGGATCCGGGCTGCCGGAAGTGCCGGTGCTACCGGATTGGGCGCGCATCGCCAAGGAGCCGTGGGCGCAGGATACGATCGTCGGGCTGGCGGGTTTCTTCAGTGAAAATCGCTCGCGGGACAACATCGAAGAACTGGCCACGCTGTCCGAGCGCATGGCACAGGTGAAGACGCCGTTGAATGTGACCGGCTGGTATTTTCCGGCGGAAGTCGACCCCAGTTGGACCCGCGCCAAAGAACTGCCCACATTGTTGGCGCGCTTGCCCAGGCCGCTGTGGATCAGCGTCTACGACGGCGCCAACATTGGCCCCGAGGCCACGGCAGACTGGCTGAAAAGCTGGCTGCCGGACGACATCGGCGTGTTTTTTCAGGATGGCGTGGGTGTTTATGCCCGCACTGCGCCTGTGGCCCGTACCTATGCCGATGCCTTGCGCGAAAGGCTCGGTGCGCAGCGGGTGAAGATCATCGTCGAGGCGTTTCGGCCACAGGTGGGCGGCGGGTTTCGTCCAGCCACCGTCGACGAGTTGAGGCCGCAACTGGCGGCGTATCGGGGGTATTCGCTGTACCTGTTCGATGGGCCGCATTATGTGACGCCGGAGGTGGTGGAGGGACTCTTGAAGTAGTTTTTGATTCTGGGCAAGACACGCTCCGACGCCTTCGGCAGAGGCAGTGCGCGCTCCCTGGCACCAAAATCACTCAACGCTGCCTCAATAGTGCGCATTTTTCAGGGCTGCAAAGACTTGAGTCGCTGCACAGAGCCCCGAAAACAGGCCTTCTGATCCCATGGCCCAGCTTTTGCTTTCCCAGTATTCAAACTTGGATACAAGATGGAATACCTACCATGCAAAGCCTCCCAAACCCGCTGTTCGGCTGGACCGTCAATCAATGGATCGCCGCCTATCAAACCGGTGAACTGACCCCGGCCGCACTGCTGCAATTGCGCGACGCCTACCCTGAGCAGGACACGGCCTGGATCACACTTGTCAGCCACAGCCAGCTCGATACCCAATTGGCCGACCTGAGCCAGCGCCTCGACGCAGTGAAAGGGGACATCAGCCAGTTGCCGCTGTACGGCGTGCCATTCGCGATCAAGGACAACATTGACGCAGCGGGCTGGCAGACCACGGCCGCCTGTCCAGAGTTCGGCTACACCGCCAGCGCCGATGCGTCGGTACTGGCCCGATTGCGCGCCGCTGGGGCGATCCTGATGGGCAAGACCAACCTCGATCAGTTCGCCACCGGTCTGGTCGGTACACGCTCGCCTTACGGCGCGGTGCCGAACAGCATCAATCCTGATTACGTTAGTGGCGGATCGAGTTCCGGTTCCGCTTCCGTGGTCGCCCGTGGGCTGGTGGCGTTCTCGCTGGGCACCGACACGGCAGGATCTGGTCGTGTGCCTGCGGGTTTCAACAACATCGTCGGGCTGAAACCGACCAAGGGCCGTCTGTCGAACACCGGGCTGGTTCCAGCCTGTCGCACGGTGGATTGCATCTCGATTTTCGCCCTGACCGTTGAAGACGCTGAACAGGTGGCCGGTATCGCTGAAGGCTTTGATGCCAGCGATGCTTACTCACGTGCCAACCCGCAGACCGCACCGGTCGGTTTCGCTCAGGCAGTCAAACTCGCGGTGCCCGACACACTGGAGTTCTTCGGCGATGCGCAGAATCAGGCGGTCTACGAACAGGCGCTGTTGACCCTGAGCAAGTTGGGCGCCGAGATCACGCGCATCGACTTTTCGCCGTTCAAGGCGCTGGCGGATCAACTGTATTACGGCTCGTGGGTCGCCGAACGCACGGTGGCGATGGAATCGATGTTCGAGTTGAACCCGGACGCAATCAATCCGGTGGTGCGCGGCATCGTCGAAAACGGCTTGGGCTACAGCGCCTGCGATGCCTACAAGGCCGAGTATTTGCGCGCAACGCTGAGCCGCAAGATCAACGACGCGTTGGTCGGATTCGATGCGTTGGTGGTGCCGACCTCCGCAACGATTCGCTCCCTTGCCGAGATGGCGGAAGAGCCAGTGCTCTATAACTCGCAGTTCGGTTACTACACCAACTTCACCAACCTTGCTGACCTGTCGGCGTTGGCATTGCCCGCCGGCTGGCGCGCCGATGGCCTGCCTGCGGGCATCACCCTGATCGCTCCGGCCTGGCATGACACGGCGCTGGCGCGTTTCGGCAAACAGTGGCAGGCGCATCTGGGCCTGACGTTGGGTGCCACCGGGCGCCCGTTGCCAGAGGCCAAGCCGGTGGCGACACCTGCCAAGGGCTGTGTGCGAGTGGCCGTGGTGGGCGCGCACCTGACCGGCATGCCGCTGAATTTCCAACTGACCACCCGCGATGCAGTGTTCGTCGAGCAGACCCTGACCGAAGGCGGCTACCGCCTCTACGCACTACCCGGTACAGTGCCGCCCAAACCGGGTCTGGCCAAGGCCGAAGGTGGCCAGTCGATCATCGTCGAGTTGTGGGACATTCCCGTGGCGCGCTTCGGTGAGTTCGTTGCCGAGATCCCGACGCCGCTGGGCATCGGCAACCTCAAACTGATCGACGGACGCAGCGTCAAAGGTTTCATCTGCGAACCGTGGGCGCTGGCCGGTGCGCTGGACATCACGGCCTTCGGTGGTTGGCGCGCCTACATCGCCAGCCTGAAAAAGGGCTGATGGGGCTTTTCTGTGGAAGCGGGCTTGCTGGCGAATGCGGCTTGTCGGCCAATGCCTCTTTAACGGCGCCATCGCTTTCGCCAGCAAGCCGGCTCCCACAGTTTCAGTGTCAACCGCGCGACGTGATTTTGTAGAAGCCGCCTTGGTGGCGAATGAGGTCGGCAGACAACATAAAATCTCCCACAAGAATTGCGTTTATCTGGAGGCGTTCGATACGCGCCGATTCTGTAGCAGCACGGCTTGCCGGCGGTGGCGTTTGAACAGGCGCCACCGTATCCAACACGTGAGATCAATCATGCAAATCGCTCAGCCGAAAAAGACTAAGGATCGCCCGGACAACATGGTCGAGCGCATCTATCAGCAGCTCAAGGGCGATATCTTCGAATTCCGCTTGCTGCCGGGTGACCGCTTCAGCGAGAACGAAGTGGCCGAGCGTGTCGAGGCCAGTCGCACCCCGGTACGTCAGGCCCTTTACCGCCTGGAGCGGGAAGGGTATCTGGAAGTGTATTTTCGCAGCGGCTGGCAGGTGAGGGCTTTTGATTTCAATTACTTCGAAGAACTCTACGATGTGCGCATCGTGCTGGAAAACGCTGCGGTGGCACGGCTGGCATCACTGGATCTGACCGCCAACCCGGCCATCGTCGAGCTGCGAAACACCTGGCAGGTGCCTGAGGTCGCGCGTGAGCAGGATGCGGCGAGGGTCTCGGCGCTGGATGAGCGTTTTCATTGCGCGTTGTTGGAGGCAGCAGGCAATGCCGAAATGGCGCGCATGCATTACGAGATCACCGAAAAAATCCGCATCATCCGGCGCCTGGACTTCACCCAGGCGCCGCGCATCGAGGCCACCTACGCCGAGCACGGCCAGATCCTCGACGCCATTCTCCAGCGTCGTACCGAACACGCGCAGCACTTGCTGAAAAACCACATCGAAATCAGTAAAAACGAAGTGCGCAAAATCACTTTGCACCGGCTGCACATGGCCAGGCAGAACGCGGTCCTGTAGGCGCCGGAGAATCTGTTCCTACGAAACTGTCATGCCATTGAGCATCCGCCGCGCGTTGTCCGCACACCCCACGCCTTCCGGTTTGCCCTCGATCCCGGCGATGGTCGCCAGCAGTTGCACCTTGTTCTGCTCCAGACGCTGTTGCAGGGCTTCGATCTCACTGACCTTGCGCTTGAGCGCGTCGAGCAAATGATCGTACGCCCAGTCGTCCAGATTGGCAGGCAGCAGGTGTTGAATTTCTTCCAGCGAGAAACCGGCCTTCTGCGCGCGGACAATGATCGTCAGCAACAACTCGGCGTCCGGCGCGTACTCGCGATAACCATTGGCCGTGCGTTTGACGGCGTTGATCAGCCCGGCAGATTCGTAAAAGCGAATACGCGAGGCCGCAAGGCCCGTACGTTTGGCCAGTTCACCAATTCTCATCGCAGCACCTGATCGATTATTTCGGAGGGAGGGGGTTGACCTTAAAGCTGACTTTAATCTTAGGGTTGAGCCTCGGTCAATCGAGGTGACGAGATGGGAATTTTCGACAGGTTGCAGCTTCCGGGCGGTTCGGTGATCAAGAACCGCATCGCCAAGGCGGCGATGGAAGAGAACATGGCGGACGTTGATCAGGCGCCGTCCGAGGCGCTGATCCGTCTGTATCAGGCGTGGGCCGAGGGCGAGGCGGGGTTGCTGATTTCCGGCAACGTGATGATCGACGGCCGCGCCATGACGGGGCCGGGGGGCGTCGTGCTGGAAGACGACCGGCATCTGGACCGCTTCAAACGCTGGGCACAGGTGGGGCGCGCGAAGCACGCGCAATTCTGGCTGCAACTCAATCATCCCGGTCGCCAGATGCCCGCCAGTCTTGGGCAATCGACCTGGGCGCCCTCGGCGGTGGCGATGGATCTGGGCAAGATGTCTCGGCACTTCAATCCGCCGCTGGCAATGACCGAGTCGCGTATTGAAGAGGTGATCCAGCGTTTTGCCCGCGCCGCGCAACTGGCCGAGCAAGCGGGGTTTACCGGTGTGCAGATTCACGCGGCCCATGGCTACCTCATCAGTCAGTTTCTCTCGCCGCTGACCAACCAGCGTGACGATCAATGGGGTGGTTCGCTGGAGAATCGCGCCCGTCTTCTGCTGGAAGTGATCAAGGCTGTGCGAGCGGAGGTCTCGCCCCGGTTCGTGGTGGCAGTCAAGCTCAATTCGGCGGATTTTCAGCGCGGCGGGTTCTCGGCCGACGATGCCCGGCAGGTGGTCGAAATGCTCAATACATTGCCGGTGGACCTGGTGGAAATGTCCGGCGGCAGCTATGAAGCTCCGGCCATGCAGGGTGTGGCGCGGGATGGGCGGACGCTGGCGCGGGAAGCGTACTTCCTCGAATTCGCCCGCGACATTCGCGCTGTGGCGAGGATGCCGGTGATGGTCACCGGGGGCATCCGGCGTCTTGAAGTCGCCGAAACGGTCGTCGCCCATGGCGTGGACATGGTGGGTATCGGCACGGCATTGGCCATCGAACCGGACCTGCCTCGGCAATGGCAGCAGGCGCGAAACGTCATCCCCGAATTGCCGCCCATCACCTGGAAAAACAAGGCGCTGGCCTCGGTGGCCAATATGGCGGTGGTCAAGTTTCAATTGCGCAGGCTGAGCAAGGGACAAACGCCCAAGCCTGCTGTTTCGCCGATCAGGGCGTTGATCGCGCAACAGATGTCGACGGTACTGCGCGCCAGGCAGTACCGCCGATGGGTTCAGGCGCGTCAGCAGGTCTGAGTTACCCGGTCAGGCGATGGCGCCTTGCGGAAGATCCTCGCGCGCAGGTTTGAGCAGCGGGGTCACGCACAGCGTGAACAGCAACACCGCAAAGAGCATGTCGTAGGCTGCGGCGTAACTGCCGGTGACGTCACGCAAAGCACCGAAGCACAACGGGCCTGCCGCCGCGATCAGGTAGCCGATGAACAGCATGAACACAGTCCAGGCCCCAGCCTGTGCAGGGGTGGTGGCGTTGTCCAGTGGCAGGGTCATGCCGACGGTGAATCCCATGCCCAAACCGACGGCAGCGAGGACCACGTACAGCACTGGCGCCCAGTTCGGTGCGAACGCGATCCCGGCGATGCCCAGTGTTGCCAAGGCTGTGGACGCACCGATCATCACCCGCCGGTCGTGGGCTTTGCCGGGGAGCATTCCCGCACCGACGCTGGCGATGGCAAACACCGCCGTGAACAGGCCGAGCACGACGCCGGGTGCCAAGGTCGTAACCCCTGTTTCGGCCGCCGAAGGCGCGAGCCAGGCGAACAGCCCGTACACCACGAACTGACTGGCGCCGAAATTGATTGCCACCAGCCAGGCCTGCGGGTTGGCCCATGGCAGGCGCACGGTCTGCGCGTTACCGGGCCTGATCGCCGAGGCGGGGGCGGAGCTGGCGAAGCGTCTGGCCAGCCACACCCAACTGATGATTGCCGTCAGGCACAACAGGCTCCAGATGCCCGCTCCGAATCGCCAGTTCTGCGCCAGCTCGGTGAGCGGTGCGGTGAACACCGCAGCCACTGTCGCGCCAAGGCTGAGTCCGGCAGCGTACACACCCATGAACAGCGCCGCGCGGTGCGGGAAATGCGCCTTGATCCAACCGCCAATCAGCGCACCGGCAATGGCAATGCCGACGCTGGCAAAGAACGTTGCACCGAGCAACAACAGAGGGCTCGGCGCAACAGCCCGCAATAGCGTGGCAACACCCAGCAAGGCCAGCGCCGCGATCACGCAGCGGTCGGCGCCAAAACGGCGGGCCAGATTGGGCGCCATCAATGCAAACAGGCTCATGCACAGGTCGGGGATTGAGGTCAGCAGCGCAGCCTGGGTGTAGCTCAATTGGAAGTGTTGCTGAATCAGCAGCAGGATCGGGCCGATGGACACGATGGCCGGTCTCAGTGCGATGGACAGCACCAGCAGACCAAGGATGGCTGCCACGCTGTGCTGGCTGCCGGGTGCAATACGGGCGTTGATCATGGGCAAACCCTCGATGAAAGTGGGTGGAATGCCAGCGATGCTATCGACGGTCAGAAAAGAGCAAATGCCAGATTTCGTCGAGAAAGTGACAAAACCGCTTGACGGTCAATGCGCAGGCGGGCGAGATGAGCGACGTCATCTCCCGCAAGCAGAAGCCTGACCGATGAAACGAGACGTCCGTGTCGTCAGTGCAATCCCGCCACGCGCCTCCCGCAGCGAGGACTATGCCGACTATCTGAATGTGCCACGGCTCATGACGGTGCTGGTGCGCGATCAGCAGACCGGCGAGTACAACGCGCCTCATGCCCATCGTCACGGGCAGATTCTGTATGCCTCCAGTGGCACCATGCGGGCGATGACCGAAGATGGCCTGTGGTTTCTTCCGCCCCGACGCGCGCTATGGATTCCGCCAGGGATGGTGCATGACCAGTTGATGCTCAGCCCGGTCAACTTGCGCTCGCTGTACATCGAACCTGAAGTGGCCCAGGGTTTCGGTCAGCGCTGCAAGGTCGTCGAAGTGTCGGTAATGCTGCGTGAGCTGATTCTGGCGCTGGCCGATCAACCCATCGAATACGCCCAGGAGGGGCGCAATACCCACATTGTCGGGCTGATCCTGCATGAGATCGAAACCGCTCGCAGCCTGCCGCTGCAGATTCCCTGGCCCACCGACCGACGCCTGCTGATGGTCTGTAACGGCATTCTCGATCACCCGGAACAGCCTCACTCCGTGGAGTATTGGGCCGATAGGGTAGGCGCCAGTCCGCGCACGCTGATTCGTCTGTTTCTCAAGGAAACCGGGCTGACCTTTCGCCACTGGGTGCAGCAGGTGCGGCTGGCGACCGCGCTGGACCGGCTGGAGCAGGGGCAAGCGTTGGGTGCTGTTGCCCGCGAACTGGGTTACGCCAGCCCGAGCGCGTTCAGCGCGATGTTCCGGCGGGTGATGGGGGAGTCGCCCCGGGCGTTTCTAAGCCGGGAATAACGACTTTTGCCCGCGTTTTTGTATCGCAACGTATCTGCACCCTGATCGCATACATGGCCATGCAAATGGGCGCGGCGTCGATACATTTGCGATACACCGGGCCGGTACGGTGGCGTCTCCCGTCACTGGACCTGAGAAAGGAGGCCGCCATGAAGCGCGCACGTATCGGACTTTTCGCGGCGGCCATCGCCTCGGCCATTGCTGCACCGCTGGTGTTTGCCGAGGCCACCAAGACCCCAGACAGCAGCGCGGCCTCAGCGGACAGCGCGAGCAAGGCCTCGCCTATCTACGGCGTGACGTTGCCCGAAGGGTATCGCCAGTGGCAACTGGTCGCCCCTGCGACGGAAGGCGCACCGCTCAACGAAATCCGCGCCGTCGTGGGCAACGACATTGCCATCAAGGCCTACAAGGAAGGCACGCTGCCCTTTCCCGATGGCACTGTGCTGACCAAACTGGCGTGGAAGCACGTGCAGTCCACGGAACTGGAATCCGCCGCAGTGCCGGGCGCCGCCACCACGGTGCAGGTCATGGTCAAGGATTCGGTGAAGTACAAGGATTCCGGTGGCTGGGGCTTCGGGCGCTTCGTCAACGGTCAACCGGTGGACGTCAAACAACACGAAACCTGCCTGGCTTGCCACCAGTCACGGGTCAAGGACCATGACCTGGTGTTCAGCCGCTGGGCGCCTTGAGGTTACGCCGGTTCATACGGCGCGTAATCCACATACCCTTTGCCATCGCCACCGTAGTAGGTGTCGCGATCCGGTGTGGTCAATGGCCAGCCGTTTTTCAGGCGGGCGACCAGGTCGGGGTTGGCGATGAAGGGCTGGCCGAAACCGGCGAGGTCGATCAGGCCTGCGTCCACCAGGTCCTGCGCCCGTTCCAGGGTCATGTCGCCTGCGAGAATCAGCGTGGTGTCGGACAGTTCCGTTTTGCAGTGCTTGAGCAGTGAGCGCAGGGCGGCCTCTTGCGCATCCGAGCCTTCGGCAGCGAGGAAGAAATGCGTCTGATCCATGACGTGAACATAGGCGATGCCGCGCTGGTTCATGCCTGCGCAGAGCGCCGAATAGGTTTCGTCGATTTCTGGATAAATCGGCATGTCGAACAATTGGCCGTAAGGGGAAATACGGATGCCCACTTTGTCAGCGCCGATGCGCGCAACCACGGCGTCGACCACTTCGAAGACGAAGCGCAGGCGACCTTCCAGCGTCTGGGCCGAGTAGCGATCAGTGCGGTCGTTGACCAGCGGATTGAGGAACTGCTCGATCAGGTAACCGTTGGCGCCGTGGATTTCCACGCCATCGAAGCCCGCTTCAACCGCGTTTGCAGCCGCTTGAGCGAAATCCTGAACGACACGACCCACTTCCTCGGTGCTCAGCGGACGTGGGGTGGAGGTCGGCACGAAGCCTGGCTCGCCATTGTCGTCGTAACCGAACGCGATGGCGCCCTGGGCGGCTTTGCCGGTGGAACTGACAGGGGCCTGACCGTCAATCTGGATCGAGGTATGGGACACGCGGCCCACATGCCATAACTGAGCGAACATCTTGCCGCCGACGCTGTGCACCGAGTCGGTCACCAGCTTCCAGCCCTTGATTTGCTCGGGCGTGAAAATGCCGGGGTTAAACAGGTAACCCTGACCTTCGCGGGAAATGGGTGTGCCTTCGGACACAATCAACCCGGCAGTGCCGCGCTGGGTGTAATGCAGGGCGATCTGCTCGGTGGCGACGTCGACCGGCGCGCGGGAACGGGTCATCGGTGCCATGACGAAACGGTTGTTCAGGGTCAGGCCGTTCAGGTCGTAGGGTTCAAACAGGTTGATCATCGAATGCAGTCTCGAAAACGGGAGGCACTGGCGACTGCGGTCAGCCCGGCCTGCGTGAAAGGATGAATCGATGGTAGAAGCTTGCCCAAACAGCCACAATGCGGCGCGTTGGCAAAAGACTATTGCGATTATCGCAATACGAACGGAGCGTTATTCATGCATCTCAAGGCCCATCGGTTCTTCGCCATGGTCGCGGTGACCGGCAGTTTCTCCGCGACGGCCCGGCATTTTCAGGTGCCTGCGTCGTCGGTATCGCGCTTCATCGCGGCGCTTGAGCGGGAGGTCGGCCAGCAATTGCTGTTTCGCAACACGCGTGCCGTCAAACTGACGGAGGCAGGGGAGCGTTACTACGTACAGATCCGTGAGGTGCTGGAACTGCTGGACGCGGCGGATGAAGAAGTCACGGGCAAAGGCGCGGAAATTCGTGGCCAGGTGCGGATCAACGCACCGGTTGCGCTGGGCCATTTGCACATCGTTCAGTTGCTCGACGGGCTGTATGAGCGTTACCCGGAGTTGACGGTTGAGCTGACCGTCACCGATGCGTTCATCGATCCGGTGCAGGAGGGGGCCGACATCACCTTTCGGGTCGGCCACATGGAAGACTCCGGTCTGATCGGACGCAAGATTTGTGATCAGCACCATGTGCTCTGCGCCAGTCCTGCTTATCTGGAGAAGTACGGCATTCCGAAGACACCCGAAGACCTGCGCCAGCATTGCTGCCTGAACTACAAAGGCTCGGGCGGTCTGCAGCGCTGGCATTTTCGGCACCCGGAAACCGGTGCTCAGGAGGTCATTGACGTCACCGGTCCGCTGCGCAGCAACAACGCGCAAGTGTTGGTGGAGGCAGCGTTGGCGGGCAGAGGGATCGTGTTTTTCCCGTCCTGGCTGTTCAGCAAGAGCCACTTTGCCAATGGCAAGCTGGTGCGGCTGATGCCTGAATGGGGTGGTTCGGTGGAGGAGGTGCAGAGCCAGATTTACCTGCTCTCGCCAGAGAATCGCCTGCGCTCACAGAAGACCCGCGCGGTGTGGAATTACTTCATTGAGGCGATCGGCTCGCCGCCGTATTGGGATGATCTGGCGGGGTAAAGGGCAGCAGCCCACGATCCCCACTCCGGCGGTGCTCATCAAACATCAAGTAAGTCACTGATTTAACAAGCACCACCAACCCCTGTGGGAGCGAATTTATTCGCGAGGCGTCGGTACATCCAACAGAGATGCATCAGATTTACTGGCCAATCGCGAATAAATTCGCTCCTACAGGGTCTCGTGTTTGCTGCGCGACAGTGTGTCGTATAGACGACGGGCGTTCTCCTACAGGTATTGCGCGGGATGCCCGATCAATGCTCCTCTGGCCCATCATGCAGTTGATGGAAGATATTGCGCTTCATGCGAATGAATTCCGGGTCCATGACCATGTCCAGGTTGCGCGGGCGGCCTATGGGCACGTCGAGCACTTCCTTGATCCGGCCCGGACGGGCGCCCATGACGAAGATGCGATCGCCCAGCAGGATCGCTTCGTCGATGTCGTGGGTCACGAATAACACGGTTTTCTTGCTGTGTTCCCAGACCTTGAGCAGCAGTTGTTGCATCTGCAAACGGGTCTGGCTGTCCAGCGCGCCGAAGGGTTCGTCCATCAGCAGGATCTGCGGATCGTTCGCCAATGCCCGGGCAATCGCCACCCGTTGCATCATGCCGCCGGACAGTTGCTTGGCGTAGTTGTCCGCGAATCGCAGCAGGCCGACTTCGTTCAGGTAGAAATCGACGATCTCCTTGCGTTCAGCCGCAGGCATGCCACGGCGCTTGAGGCCGAATTCGATGTTCTTGCGCACGGTCAGCCACGGGAACAGGGTGTAGCCCTGAAACACCATGCCACGGTCGGCGCCGGGGCCATCCACTTGTTGGCCACCGACGTAGATGTCGCCCGAGGTGGGTTCGGCCAGACCCGCGGTGAGGTAGAGCAAACTCGATTTGCCACAGCCGGACGGACCGACCAGCACTGCGAACTGCTGATCGGGTACGTCGAACGACACTTTGTCCAGCGCTGTGAACGTACCGCCCGACGGCGTCTTGTATTGCAAGGTGACGTTATCGACTCGCAGACGCGGCTCGGCGGTAGCGGTCACGGCCGTGGGGCGCAGCGGAATCGGGGAAGTTGCAGTTACTGAGCCCATGCGGCCACCTTCAAGCGAAGCAGTCGGAAAAGTTGATCGGTGATCAGGCCCAACAGGCCGATGACCGCGATCGCCAAGAAAATCACATCCACCTGAAAACCACGCATGGCCTTGAGGCTCAGGTAGCCCAGTCCACTGGACGCAGCGACCAGTTCGGCCACCACCAGATAGGTCCAGGCCCAGCCCATGGTCACGCGCAAAGTGTCGAGCACGCCGGGCAGCGAAGCCGGTGCGATGACGTGCAACACCGCGTCGGTGCGGCTGGAGCCCAGGGTGTAGGAGGCGTTGATCAGGTCTTTGGAGATGCCTTTGGACACGTCAGCGATCATCACCAGTTGCTGGAAAAACACACCAAAAATGATGATCGAAACCCGTTGTTCCAGGCCGATGCCGATCCACAGGATGAACAGCGGCACGAACGAGGTGACGGGCAGGTAGCGGATGAAATTCACCAGCGGTTCAAGGAACGCCTGCACCAGCCGGAAGCTGCCCATCATCAGGCCGATGGGCACCGCGACCACCGACGAGACGATGAAGCCGACCATCACCACTTCCACACTGGCCCACACATGCGGGCCAAGGGTGCCGTCATGGGCCAGGCGCATCGCGGCGTCGAACACCGCGCCCGGTGTCGGCAGAAACATCGCGGGCACCACGCCGCCGTAGGAGAGGAAAGCCCACAGGCCGATCAACAAGGCCCAGGCCAGGCCGCTGGCGCTCCAGATCACCTGCACCGGCAGGCTGGTCTTGGGTGTCAGGCAGCGGTTGAGCCACGAATTACGCTTGGACATGACGTGCTCCTGCCTTATTTCGGGCTGATGAAACGGTTGTCGACCAGGTCGCTGTAGGTGACGTTGTACGGCTTGCCTTGCAGCTCGGTGGCGGTCTCGTTGGCCAGTTTGATCACAGCGGCGGCGTCACCCGTGGAGCCGTTGCTGCCCAGCAGTTTTTCGCTCATGGCCTGATCGTAGAAACGCACGCCCTTGGCGGCCGCTTCCAGTTCAGCCGGGTCGGCGAGGTAGCCGCCAACGCCCTTGGCCATGATCGCGTAGGCTTCTTTAGGGTGGTCCTTGGTGTACTGCACGGCTTTGTAGAGCCCCGAGACCAGCGCCTTGACGTCGGCCTCCTGCTTGTCGATCACGTCGCAACTCAGGGCCACGACGTCGACGATCACGCCCGGCGTGGTGCTGCTGTCCACCAGCACTTTACCTTGCTGCTTGTTGCGCACGGTGGTCAGGTGCGGCTCCCACGTCACGGCGGCGGGCACACGACCGGCGATGAACGCGGTGGCGGCGTCGTCTGCGGTCATGTTCTGGATGGTCAGGTCGCTCATTTTCATACCGGCGTTTTTCAGCAGGTAGTTGAGCCAGAACTGCGACACCGAGCCTTCGTTGACGGCCACGGCCTTGCCCTTGAGGTCTTGTAGGCTGTTGACGTCCTTGCCCACCAGCACGCCGTCGCCACCATGGCTGTCGTCCAGCGCGGCCACGGCTTTGAAGCAGAACTGTGGGCGGTACTTGAGGATTTCATCCAGGGTCGAGGCCGAACCGGACAGCTTGCCCGACGCTTGTGCGGCCATGTACATCGAGGCTTCTTCGATGGTCGGCAATTCGACGGTCAGGCCCTGCTCCTTGAAGTAGCCCAGATCCTTGGCCAGATACAGGGTGCCGTAGCCGACCCAGGTGGTATGTCCGATGGACAGCGTGCCGGCCTGTGCGCCGCTGGCCATGCAGGCGGCGACGGCAGTCAGGGTCAGCGGACGCACGCAGCGCGATACGAAAGACTTGAACATGGAGCACTCCCGCAATGGTGGTTTTGAGTTCGTTATTTCACGGGGCAGTGGGGCAAGACGCCAAAAACAGACAACGCTCATGGCCTCTGACGGACCTTTTGCCTCTGTGGGGCGAGGTCGATGTTGGCCGATGTCGGGGGCGACGAAAATTAGTAAATATGTGGTCCCTGACGAGGAAAAAACTGGGGTGGGGAGCGGCGCATTCATGAGCGCCACCCATGCCGCTTCCGCCCGGCGGGCAGAAGCGGGTGTACGCAGGTCAATAAGCAGCGTGTTCAGCCATCGCAGCCGCAGCGCTCTTGGGAGCACGACCCAAAATCATCCCCGCCGCCTTCTCGCCGATCATGATGCACGGTGCATTGGTATTGCCGCTGATCAGCGTCGGCATGATTGACGCGTCGACCACCCGCAGCCCCTCGATTCCGTGGACCTTCAATTCCGGGCTGACCACGCTCATCGCGTCGACACCCATCTTGCAGGTGCCCACCGGGTGAAACACCGTCGCGGCGTATTCCTGCACGTAAGCCATCAATTGCTCATCGGTCTGCACCTCGGCACCGGGCAGCATCTCCTTGCCACGAATCCCGTCGAAGGCTTGATCAGCCAACACCTTGCGCGCCAGTTTCAGGCCCTCGATCAGCACGCGAGCGTCTTGCGGATCCGAGAGAAAGTTGAAGTCGATCACCGGCTGCGCGTTGCGGTCCAGACGGATCTCGCCAATGCTCTTGGGCCGCAGCACACAGGTGTGCACGGCATAGCCATGACCCCATTCGAACAGCCGCCCGCGATGGCTGCGATAACCCGGCACGAAGTGAAATTGCACGTCCGGCAAGTCGTCAGTCAGTGGCGTGCGGGCAAAGCCCCCAGCCTCGACGTAGTTGGTCGTCAACCAGCCCTTCTTGCGCAACACATAGCGCAGCGGCGACAGCAAAATGCTCGGCAGCGCCCCCAGCGAGAAGCCCAGTGTAAGGGGGCTTTTCGAGCGCACGGTGACCAGCCCGTCGATGTGGTCTTGCAGGTTCTTGCCGACTCCAGGCAGGTCATGCTCGACCTTGATGCCCGCATTTTTCAGCTCATCCGCAGGGCCGATGCCCGACGCCAGCAAAAGGCTCGGGCTGCCGAGCGAGCCCGCCGACAGAATCACTTCACGCCGCGCATTCAGTGCGAGCGTCTGACCGTCCGACACCACGTTCACGCCCTTGGCGACGCGCTGTTCGAGGATCAGCGATTGCACCGAACAATCGGTGATCACCGTCAGGTTGGGACGGTCCAGCACCGGGGCGACAAACGCCCGATAGCTCGACAGGCGCTTGGCGTCCTTTTGCGTCAGGTTGTAGATGCCACAGCCCTCCAGCGTCTCGCCGTTGAAGTCATCGTTCTGACGAATGCCCACCCGTTGTGCAGCCTTGACGAACAGGCGAGACACGGGGTTGGGATCGCGAGCTGCTTCAACGTTCAACTCGCCGCCGGTGCCGTGCAGGCGCGGGTCCTGGCCGAGCCGGTTGTTCTCGGATTGCTTGAAGTAGGGCAGCACACCGTTCCAGTCCCAGCCGGGGCAACCGGCCTGCGCCCAGCGGTCGTAATCGCTGGCGTGGCCACGAATGTAGATCATGCTGTTCATCGAACTGGAGCCGCCCAGCGCCTTGCCACGCGGGGTGTGCAGCGAACGGCCGTTGAGGTGCTTTTGCGGTGCCGATATGAAATTCCAGCTGTACTTTTTGCTCTTGTACAGCGTGATGGTGCCCGCAGGTGTCTGGATGCGCAGATTGTTGTCATGGCTACCGGCTTCGATCAGGCAGACGCTGACGGTCGGGTCCGCGCTCAACCGGTTCGCCAGTACGCAGCCCGACGAACCCGCGCCGACGATGATGTAGTCGTAATCGGTTTTCATGCGTTTCTCCCCAGAGCGCTCATCGATTGCTTGCGGCTGCGGCGCTGACTGGCCAGGTAATAAACCGGCGAAATCACCGCCAGGCCGACGATCCACGACACGTCCGCGCCGCCCATGGCCTTGGCGATGACGCCGGTGTACAGCTCGGTGGCCATGAACGGCACTTGCACCAGAATGCCCAGTACGTAGCAACCCACCGCCGTCCAGTTGAAGTAGCCGTAGATGCCGCCGTCGCGACGGAAGAACGAGGCCACGTCGTAGCTGCCGTGGGCGACCAGGTAGTAGTCCACCAGGTTGATCGCGGTCCATGGCACCAGCACGTACAACAGCAGCAGAATGAAGTTGGTGTAGTTGGCCATGAAGTCGTCCTGACCCAGCAACGCCAGCGTCAGGGAAATCGAGAACAACACCAGCGCGGTGATCGCCCGGGAGAGCGCGCCTGCCGACCATTTCGGCACCAGCGTCTGGCCGACGGTGATCGCCGACAGGGTGCCGCAGTACAGGTTCATGGCGTTGGTGGCGGCGATGCCGATGGAGAACACCGCAACCACCAGTGTCGCGATGCTGCCGGTCATTTCGATCAACCCGGCGATGATGTCGCCTTCCACGCACAGGCCGACGATCACCCCCAGCGCCATCGGCAGAATCGACCCCAGGCAGCAGCCCCAGTAGCTCGACCAGAACGCGGACTTGCTGCCCGTGTCGGCGGGCATGTAGCGCGAGTAATCCGAGACATACGGTGCGTACGCCAGTTGCCACAGCGCCGCGACGGACAGCGTGCCGAGGAAGCCCGCGACGCTCATTTCGTTGCGTTGCAGAAAGTCTGCAGGCAGACCGTGAACGGCGACGATCCAGACGAAACACAGCAGCAGAATCGCCCCCGAGAGGTACGACATGACGCGTGTGTAGGCGTGAATCAGGCGGTAGCCGAATACGGTGGCCACGACGCTGATCAGCCCCACCAGCACGATGCCTTGATGGTGCTGAACAGCGGGTAGCGGCTGTGCAGCGATTGCCCGCCGAGCACCAGGTTGGAGGCGAAGAAACCGAGGTACATGATCACTACCAGGGCAACCACCAACAGCGAACCGTAAGAGCCGAACTGGCCACGGGTCTGCACCATTTGCGGCACGCCCAGTTGCGGGCCTTGTGCCGAGTGCAGGGCCATGAAGATCCCGCCGATCAGGTTACCGAGGACCAGCGCGATCATCGCCGCCATGAAAGGCAGCTTGAACACGGTGACAGCCAAGGCGCCGGTGACCACGGTCAGCAGCATGATGTTGGAGCCGAACCAGATGGTGAACAGATCGCGCGCGCGGCCATGGCGCTGGTCGGCGGCGATGGGTTGGATGGTACTCAGTTCGAGCGTGGCGGCTCGGGAGTCATTGTTGTGCATGAAGGGTGTTCTCACGATCGGGTGAAGTGCTTAGCGCAACTGAAACCAGGTGGTCTTCAGTTGGGTGTACTTGTCGAAGGAATGCAGCGACAGATCGCGGCCAAACCCGGATTGCTTACCGCCACCGAACGGGACGCTGACGTCCAGCGCGTCCACGGTATTGACCGATACGGTCCCGGCATTCAGGCGGCTGGCCACGCGATGGGCGCGGTTGAGGTCGTCGCTCCAGACCGAAGCGGCCAAGCCATAGATGTGATCGTTGGCCATCTGCACGGCCTGGTCTTCGTCGTCGAACGGTGTGATCGCCAGCACCGGGCCAAACACCTCTTCGCGAGACAGCGCCATGTCCGGGGTGACCCCGGTAAACAGCGTGGGCTGAACGAAATTGTTCGAACCGTTGATCACCACGCGATCCCCGCCCGCCACCAGCCGTGCGCCGTCGTTCTGAGCGCTCTGGATGTAGCCCATGATCCGAGCCGCCTGACCCGCATCGACGATGGCGCCCATTTTGCTCGCCGGATTCAGCGGATCGCCCGGTTGCCAGTGACGCGCCTTCTCGATCAGACGCTCGACGAACTCGTCATGAATCGAACGCTGCACCAGCAGCCGCGAGTTGGCCGAGCAGACCTCGCCCTGATTGAAGAAAATCCCGAACGCGGCCTTTTCGGCAGCCAGGTCCAGGTCCTGACAGTCGGCGAACACCAGATTCGGGCTCTTGCCGCCGCACTCCAGCCACACTTGCTTGAGGTTCGATTGAGCGGCGTACTGCATGAAGTATTTGCCGACTTGCGTCGAGCCGGTGAACGCCAGTGCGTCCACGTCCGGGTGCAGCCCCAACGCACGACCGGCCTGTTCACCCAGCCCGGTCACGACGTTGAACACGCCTTCCGGTACGCCCGCTTCCAGCGCCAGTTCGGCCAGACGCAGCGCCGAGAACGGCGATTGCTCCGCTGGTTTGAGGATCACGCTGTTGCCTGCGGCGAGGGCAGGGGCGAGTTTCCAGGCGGCCATGTCCAGCGGGAAGTTCCACGGCACCACGGCGGCCACCACGCCCAGCGGTACGCGGGTGATCGTCGCCAGAGTGCCGAGGCCGGTGGGGGCGACTTCGTCGTACCGTTTGTCGAGGCTTTCGGCGTACCAGGCGAACACACCGGCAGCGCCCGGCACGTCAAGGGTGTAGGCGTCCATCACCGGCTTGCCCATGCTCAGGGAATCCAGCAGCGCCAGCTCTTCACGATGCTCCAGGATCAATGCGGACAGGCGCAGTAGAACAGCCTTGCGCTCCCTTGGGTGCAGGCGCGCCCAGGGGCCGTTTTCGAAGCTACGGCGGGCCACGTGCACGGCGGCGTCAACATCGGCGTCCGAGCACGCGGCGACGTGGGCGAGCAATTGATTCGTGGCCGGATTGACCACCGGGAAGGTTTCGCCACTCAGGGCGTTGTGCGGCAGGCCCGCGATCAAGGCGGTATCGATCACCCGCTGTTTTTTTGCACGCTGTTGCCAGCTTTTGAAGTCCGTCACTGCACACTCCTTCGATGGCCTCTGCGGGCCATGTTCACGATCAGTGGTGTCGATAGTGGGCGATGTGACGGGGGTAGGAAATTAGTAAAAATGTGGTCGTTATCGATAAAAAAACTCTGTAAAACCGCACCTTTCCGGTGCCTGCGTGCACTGTTTTGAGGTCAGTTTTTTTAGCGTCAATGGGCAGCATTTTGCTTGTTTCCTGCCGCGTGCGAACACCGCAGAATGACGCGCAAGGATCTGCAATCCGGTTCACCCTTTCGAGGTTTCAATGGCAGCCTACAACCTGCGACAACTCAAGTATTTCGTCACCACGGTGGAATGCGGCAGCGTGGCCGAGGCCTCGCGCAAGCTGTACATTGCGCAGCCTTCGGTGTCGACCGCGATCAAGCATCTGGAAGAAAGCTTTGCCGTGCAGCTATTCATTCGGCATCACGCGCAGGGCGTTTCGCTGACCCCGAGCGGCGCGCGCTTCTATCGCAAGGCGCAGGAGTTGTTGCGGGTGGCCCATGAGTTCGAGCAGAACGCGCTGGCCGACAACGACGTGGTGGCGGGGCAGATTGACATCGGCTGTTTCGAGACCGTGGCACCGCTGTACCTGCCGCGATTGATTGCAGGATTTCGCGAGCGCTGGCCGGGGGTTGAAATCCGCATGCGTGACGGCGAGCAACAGGATCTGGTGCAGGGGCTGACCTCAGGCAGCATTGACCTGGCGATTCTCTACGAGCACGACCTGGACAGCACCATCGACACCGTTCCCTTGATGGCGCCGCAGCAACCCTATGCGTTGTTGCCAGAGGGGCATCGCTTCGCGCATCAGGCCAAGGTCTCGCTCAACGATCTGGTTCTGGAGCCGATGGTGTTGCTGGACGTACAGCCGAGCCGGACCTACTTCGTGAGTATCTTCGAAGAGCGCGGATTGACGCCGCACATCCAGTTCAGCTCGCCGTCGATCGAGATGGTGCGCGGGATGGTAGGGGCCGGTTTTGGTTTCTCGATTCTGGTCACACGGCCTCACTCCGAATACACCTACGACGGGCATAAAGTGGTGTGCGTGCCACTGGCTGAACAGGTCACCGGTTCGGGTTTGTCTGCTGCCTGGCTACGCCGTTCGCAGTTGACCAAACCGGCGCAGTTGTTTGTCGATCACTGCCGGGAAGAGCTGGCGCCAAAGTAGAGGGATTCGGGCTGTGGTGCATACCTGTTGGAGTGAGCTAGCTCACGAATGCATTTGGACCGTCACATCCAAGGTGGCTGACAGGATGCTTTCGTGAGCAAGCTCACTCCCACAGGGTATGGCTGTTCGCAGGTGAGATTTATCTCAACGTCTCAATCATCCGCCACAACATCGCATCGCACGCATCCAGTTGCTCAACGCTGACAAACTCATCCGGCTTGTGCCCTTGATCCATGCTCCCAGGGCCGCAAACCACCGTTGGAATGCCGATGGCGTCAAACAGCCCGCCCTCGGTGCCAAACGCCACGGTCGTGAAATCCTCCGAGCCACAGAACTGCGCGATCAACTGTGCCGCCTGACTTCGGGCATCCGTCGCCAGCCCCGGATACGCCGACAACTCGCAGAAGCGAATGTCGCTGCCGGGATTGACCGCCTGCATACGCGGCAATACCTGTTCCCGAGCATACTGTTGCAACTGCTGCGCAACATCGAGCGGGTCGTGGGCGGGCAGGGCGCGCACCTCGAAATCGAAGCGGCAATCGGCGGGTACGATGTTCAGCGCCTTGCCGCCACTGATCACGCCCGTCTGCACGGTCGTGAAGGGTGGGTCGAAACGCGTGTCGTGCAATTCGGGCGCACGCAGCGTTGTGCCGATGCGACCCAGTTCACCGATCAGCTCGGCGGCGTATTCGATGGCGTTCACGCCCTGTGGCGCATAGGCCGAATGGCAGGCTGCGCCGTGCACGTCGCAGCGCATCGCCAGTTTGCCTTTGTGGCCCAGAACGGGCTTGAGTTCGGTGGGTTCGCCGATGATGCACAGCAGCGGTTTCACCGGGCGCTTTTCCAGTTCGCTCAGCAGGGAGCGCACGCCCAGACAGCCCACTTCTTCGTCGCAGGACAGCGCAATGTGCACGGGCATGCGCAGTGGTTTGGCCAACAATTCAGGCACCGCCGCCAGCACGCAGGCGATGTAGCCTTTCATGTCCGCCGTGCCGCGCCCGAACAGCTTGCCGTCTCGCTCAGTCAATTCGAACGGCGGCACTGTCCAGGGCTGGCCGTCCACCGGCACCACGTCCGTATGGCCAGACAGCACGATGCCGGGCAACTCCGCAGGGCCAAGGGTGGCGAACAGATTGGCCTTGCTGCGCTGCTCGTTGTAGATCAGCTCGCAAGGCACATCGTGTTGTGCGAGGTAGTCGCGCACGAACTCGATCAATTGCAGATTCGACTCGCGGCTGGTGGTGTCGAACCCTACCAGCGCGGCCAGCAGATTCCGGCTGTCGTTCATGCGATCACTCATGGATGGCGCTCTCTGTCATTCGTCGCCCGGCACGCCATAGCTCGGGGCCTTGGTCGGGTCGAGGGCACGGGTAATGTAATCCTGCATCTGCGGGCGGTAGTCGGTCCACAGTTGGGCCAGTTTGCCGATGGGGTCTTCATCGGCCCAGTCGACCCGCAGGTCGATGATCGGCCAGGTCAGTTCGCTCACCACGACCATGGCTGCCGAGTGCACGGGGCCGGCCTCACCACCGGCAGCGACAGCGGCTTGCATCGCTGCGATCAAGCGGTCAGCCAGTTGCCCACCGCTGTTTTCGAACGTCTGCACCAGCACCTCGATCACTGCGCGGTCCGCCAGCATGTTGCCTGCGCCGACGCATTGCTCGCCCACCACGGCGTTGTGCGTGCCCAGGGTTTCGCTGCCGCTGAAATGCGCGGCACGGCCCAGATGATCGATGGCCGTCACCTGACGAAACTGGCTGTAGCCATTGCTGGTTAGCGCCTTGTCCAGCGCGTCGGCGGGCGACAGGCCATTTTCCAGTTGGTCGAGCACCTGTGGGCCCAGTGCGGGGAGGGTGATGTTCTGCGTGGAAACAGCGCCCACGCCTGGCCGCAGCCAAGGGCAGCGAGCGCCCACGGCGATGCTGGAAGAACTGATGGCGATGCCCAGTTGCCCGGTTTCGGCGCAGCGGCCGACGATTGAAAACGTCATGGTGTGAGTATCCTGATTCGTCCAGACCCGCCATCCATCGCCCGCGCCATGCGTAGGGCACGGCTTGGGCGAGGATGGGACATGGCTGCATTCTGTCGAGACGCTGGCCCTGACGAAACGAGGATTTTTGTGGAGGCTGGTTAGGTAAAACCTTATCAGCCTCTGAGCGCGTTACAGGCGTCCATACTCCCGCGCCGTGCGGTCGACGGCGATGCGGGTCTTGTCCACCAACTCGTCCAGTTCCGCGCGAGTGGCCACCAGCGCCGGGGCCATGATCATGCGGCCCAAGGTCGAGCGAATGATCACGCCTTCTTCGAAACCGATGGTGCGGCAGCGCCAGGCGATGTCGTTCTCGTTGGCGAAGCGCTTGCGAGTCGCTTTGTCTTCAGCGAACTGCAACGCGGCTACCAGCCCAACGCCCTGAACCTCGCCAACCAGTGGGTGATTACCGAACACCTCGCGCAGGCAGTTTTGCAGGTACGGCCCGGTTTCGGCCTTGACTCTGGCGACCACGCCCTCGTCGCGCAACGCCTTGAGGTTGGCGATGGCCACGGCGGCCGCCACCGGGTGGCCGGAGTAGGTCAGGCCGTGGGCAAATACGCCGCCCTTTTCCACCAGCGCTTCGGCCATGCGGCGCGACAGGATCAGCCCGCCCATGGGGATGTAGCCCGAGGTCAGGCCCTTGGCGATGGACAGGGTGTCAGGCTCGAACCCGAGCGCCTGATGGGCGAACCATTCGCCAGTGCGCCCGAAGCCGCCGATCACTTCGTCGGCGCACAGCAGCACGTCGTATTGACGGCAGATGCGTTGGATTTCCGGCCAGTAGGTCGCTGGCGGAATGATCATCCCGCCTGCGCCTTGAAATGGTTCGGCGACAAACGCGGCGACTTTGTCAGCGCCCAGCTCAAGAATTTTGTCCTCCAATTGGCGGGCCGCACGCAGGCCGAACTCTTTCGGGCTCAGCTTGCCTTCATGGGCAAACCAGTACGGTTCATCGATGTGCGCGACGTCGGGAATGGTGCCGCCCATTTCATGCATGAATTTCATGCCACCCAGTGCGGTCGCGGCCAGGGTCGACCCGTGATAGCCGTTCCAGCGGCCGATCATGACCTTCTTCTCGGGTTTGCCCATGACTTGCCAGAACTTGCGCACGGTGCGAATCAGCACCTCGTTGGCCTCGGACCCGGAGTTGGTGTAGATCGCGTGGCTGTAGTGATCAGGCAGCAGGCTGAACAGCAGTTCAGAGAGTTCGATCACCGCCGGGTGGGTGGTGTGGAAGAACATGTTGTAGTAGGGCAGTTGCTCCAGTTGCGCGCTGGCGGCGGCGGCCAGGTCTTTGCGCCCGTAGCCGAGGTTGGTGCACCACAGCCCCGACATGCCATCCAGATAACGCTTGCCGTCGTTGTCCCACAGCGACAGCCGATCGCCTCTGACCATTACCCGCGGGCCTTCTTCATTCAGCGCTTTCTGATCGACGAACGCGTGAATGTGGTGGGCGGCATCGGACGCCTGATAGTCGCGTGTGGTGCGGGTAGGGTCGAGTTCAAGGGACATTGCGCTTCTCCAGAGTGTGGTCGCCCTTTGCCTGGGTTCATGGCGTTTTTGTGAGGCGGCGAGGGCGTGCCGGGGTGGATGTGTCGCAATTTTTGTCAGATAAAAATATTTTTGTAAATAAAATATTTTTCAATGCCAAGTAAATTTCGTACGCTCCACAGCCCGTATTGCCAGCGCAGAACGACATGACAGGGCTCAGAGAGCGACAGAAGGAACAGCGTAGACAGGACATCGCGGAAGCTGCGTTGATTCTGTTCAAGGCCAACGGTTTTGGCGCGACAACGTTGGAACAAATCGCCATTCAGGCGGGGGTCTCCGCACCCACGGTGGTCAATTACTTCGGCGGCAAACAGGAAATCCTGCTGGCGCTGTTGAAGGCCCCCGATGAACAGGCCATGCGCGAGGCGAGGGCGAATCTGGACGAAAACTCCGATCCCCTCGACGCCTTGTGCGAGCTTGAAGGGCTGATGACGCATTACCAGTTGCAAGCGATGCCCGCTTCATTGTGGCGAGAGTTGGCGCCGTTCCTGTTCACGGGTGAGCTGTCCCAGACGTTTCAGCCCTGGAATGCGGCAGTCGTGGAAGCGGCCAAGGGGTTGCTGTTGCATTTTCGCGAGTTGGGTAAGGTGCGTGAATCCGTTGACATCGAGGTGGCGGCGACCCTGTTCAATCAGTACGCGAACCTCGCCTTTATCCGATTGGCCACTGAACCCGTGCCAGACCGCGAGGCTCATGCTGCGCACATGCGCAGCGTTTTAGAGTTGATGTGTCACGGGATGTTGAGCGACGTGTCTTGATCCTTTGACGAAAGGGCCTCGTCAAGCTCGGTGAGGCGTTCGTCCGACGGCACCGGGCGCCCGAAGAGAAAGCCCTGGAAGTGTGAGCAACCTTCGGCCCTCAACTGCTCCATCTGTTCGACCGTTTCCACGCCTTCGGCCGTCGTCTCGATCATCAGGCTGTTGCCCATGCCGGTGACGGCCCGGATGATCGCCAAAGCCTCTTTGTTTTCCGCCATGTCCCGCACGAACGAACGGTCGATCTTGATCCGGTCGAACGGAAACGAACGCAGATAACCCAGCGACGAATATCCGGTGCCGAAATCGTCCAGCGAGATGGCGACGCCCAGCCCTTTCAGCGCCCGCAGAATCGCGACGTTTTCGTCGCTGTCGCCGAGCAGTACGGATTCCGTGATTTCCAGCTCCAGTCGCCGCGGTGCCAGGCCCGAGTCGGCCAGCGCCAGCTCCACGCTGGCCAGCAGGCCGGGGTTCTTGAACTGGACCGGTGACAGGTTGACCGAGACTTTTTGTTGTGTGCCCCAAGTGGCTGCATCCTGACACGCCAGATTCAGCACGCGACTGCCGGCTTCGTGGATCAGGCCGGTTTCTTCGGCCATCGGGATGAAGTCCATGGGCGCAATCAGGCCTTTGGTCGGGTGCATCCAGCGAATCAGCGCCTCATAGCCAGAAATCTCGTTGCCGTCGCGGCTGACAATGGGTTGGTAATGCGGCTTCAGATGGCCCAGATGCAGGGCGGTTCGCAGGTCAGCCTCCATCGAGCGACGCTGACGAGCGGTCTCATCGAGGGCCGGGCGGAAGCGTTCGAAGCGGTTGCGGCCATTGCGCTTGGCTTCATAGAGCGCCATGTCGGCGTAGCCCATCAATTGCTCGGGGCGGTCGTGGTCCTCTGGCGACAGCGCGATCCCGACGCTGACACCCACCGAGCAACTGTGCCCATCGATCAGAAAGGGCGGGCGAATCACTTGAATCAGGCGTTGGGCTGCCAGTTCATCGGTCACGTCCTCAGCCACGTACAGCACGTAATCCGAATGGTTGTAGGTGTCCTGATTCAACACGGTACGGCTGCGCAACGTGCGCAGGCCTTCGGCGGTTTCGACGGGCATTTCCGAAATTCGGACCTCACCCTGCACAAGTCCCTGACTCATTTGCTGATTGAGGTAGTCAGCCACTTCCGGCCGCAGGCATTCACTGGCGAAGCGTCCGACCATTTTCGTCGACGCGAATAGCCGCTCGGCCTGCTGATTCGCCAGCAGAATCTTGTGTGATCGCACGTCCTGTACCACGACGCTGGCGGGAATGTTGGCGATCACCGAATCGAGGAAGCCCGACAGCTCGGCGCTGCGTTTTTCGGCCAGCTCTTTGGCTTCCAGCACCTGCACTTCGTTCTGGCGCCGTTCCGTTATGTCCTTAAGCGGTACATGACATCGGAATCTTGGATTAACTGCATGGGAACACCGGGAAAAAGAAAGGGCGCGCTGACGGCGGCAGAGTATGGCCCGAAACTTATGCAAAATCGGTTTTCTGTATAACTATCGGCGGCCCTTTGAAGAGGTTGAGTGCACCTCATCGCCCGGAAGGGCGTTCATACCTAACGCAACCCCTAGCTTTTTCCTGCTCTGCGACGACAAAAATCATAATTTCGCTATCCCCTGATCCTGCACAGAATGCGCCCACACCCGCCTTCGTGAAGGACACAGGTATGACAGCTGCAAACTTAGAAATCGATACCCTCGTGGTCGGCGCCGGTCAGGCTGGCGTGGCCATGAGCGAGCACTTGAGTGCATTGGGCATCCCTCACCTGGTGCTGGAGCGCAACCGCATTGCCGAAGCGTGGCGTACTGGGCGCTGGGACTCGCTGGTGGCCAACGGTCCCGCCTGGCACGATCGCTTTCCGGGCCTTGAGTTCGACGACCTGAGCCCGGACGGCTTCGCACCGAAAGAGCGGGTTGCGGATTATTTCGAGGCCTACGCCCGTAAATTCAAAGCGCCGATCCGCACAGGGGTCGAGGTGCGCAAGGTCGAGCGCAACGTAGGGCGGCCGGGCTTTACCGTCGAAACCTCTGACGGTGTGATCGATGCCCGTCGCGTGGTCGTGGCCACGGGGCCGTTTCAGCGCCCGGTGATTCCGGCCATCGCCCCTGACGATGCACGCCTCCACCAGATTCACTCTGCGCAGTACCGTAATCCTCAACAGTTGCCCGAAGGCGCCGTGCTGGTGGTAGGCGCTGGCTCGTCTGGCACGCAGATCGCCGATGAATTGCAACGGGCCGGACGTGAGGTGTATCTCTCCGTGGGCCAGCATGACCGTCCCCCACGCGCCTACCGCAACCGGGATTTCTGCTGGTGGCTGGGCGTCTTGGGCGAGTGGGACCAGGCGGCCATGAAACCGGGTCGAGAACACGTGACGATTGCGGTCAGCGGCGCCCATGGCGGGCGCACCGTGAATTTCCGCGAACTGGCCCAGCGCGGCATGAAACTGGTGGGCGTGACCCGTTCGTTCGACAACGGTGTCGCGCGTTTTCAGCCCGACCTGATCGACAACCTCAAGCGCGGCGACGACAACTACCTGGCCGTCCTCGACGCCGCCGATGCCTACATCGCGCGCAACGGCCTGGACTTGCCGCTGGAACCCGAAGCGCGTCGGATTTTTCCCGATTCCGACTGCATCACCCGGCCCATTCTGGAACTGGACCTGGCCAAAGCTGGCATCACGACCATCATCTGGGCCACCGGATTTGCCACTGACTACAGTTGGCTCAAGATCGATGCGTTCGACGCCAAAGGCAAACCGGTGCACCAACGTGGTGTGTCGACCGAGGCGGGGATCTACTTCCTGGGCCTGCCGTGGCAGTCACGCCGCGGGTCGTCGTTCATCTGGGGCGTCTGGCACGACGCCAAATACGTCGCCGACCACATCGCCATTCAACGCCAATACCTGACCTACCGCGATGCCGCTCAACGTGACGCCGAACAGCGCGCGCCCGTTATCGCGCCAAGCCCGGTCAGAACCGTCAGCGCCTGATCCTTTTCACCTTTTTGGAGACGCCCCACATGGCACAACCGACCCACACCCGCATCCGCATGTTCAACACCAAGGACACCTACCCGAACCAGTCGCTGGACAACGACCTTTGCCAGGCCGTCCGCGCGGGCAATACCGTCTACGTCCGCGGGCAGATCGGCACCGACTTCGACGGCAACCTCGTCGGCCTCGGCGACCCCCGTGCCCAGGCCGAACAAGCCATGAAAAACGTCAAACAACTGCTGGAAGAAGCGGGGTCGGACCTGTCCCACATCGTCAAAACCACCACCTACATCATCGACCCGCGCTACCGCGAGCCGGTGTATCAGGAAGTGGGCAAGTGGCTGAAAGGGGTATTTCCGATTTCGACCGGACTGGTGATTTCGGGGCTGGGCCAGCCACAGTGGTTGATGGAGATTGATGTGATTGCGGTGGTGCCGGAGGGGTGGGAGCCGAAGGTGGGGTGAGTTTAGGCGAGGCGATGTGGGTCAGGTTGATGGCCTGCATCGTGAGTAACTGTCTGAAAACGGTTAATAACGGAGTTTCCGCTCGAAAAATAACCCGTTAGAGACGTGCCTGGAAATATTAGTCTCCAAGCTTCTCCCAGAATGTAAGGTGCTCCATCGCACGCTCGCTGTCGCTCATATCATCGTTGCCCAACGAATTATCGAATCTTTCTGAAATTGTCTTTCGTACCACCGCAAGCCTGTTAATGAAGTTGTTTTGGGTTACGAAACGAGAGATTTCTCGAGCGCGAGTGCCCGGATCTTGACCTGGTGCCTCGATTTCTTTGTAAAAGTAATAGTCTTCCATTTGTCTCAACGAGATAAACATGAATCCTATTTCCTGCAATGCTTTGATCGCTTGTTTGCCTGTGATGATTATTTTTCTATTTGTTTTTCTTAATTTGTTCTTTTCTTTTCTAGGTGGCATTTTGGTTTTCAAGTTTTCTATAAGGGTTAGCTATTTCAAATGGTGGGTGGGATTGATTTTGCAACCCGCTTATTAAGCAAGGCGGCTTGATCAAAATGGCAATGTGTTTTTTATTGCCGCCAGCTTCGCTATATCTGCGCCTTTGGTAATCAGGTGCTCGAAAGCCTTTTCAAGCGTTTGAAATGTTTGTACCTCTTCTTCTGCGTAGTCCTCAAATACATCAAATTTTGTTTCGTCTATTTTTAACGTATACGTTTGATAAAGATGTCTCTCTTTCTTTATTGCGTATTGGAAAAGATATGACGTCGATCCAGTGGTGCGAACCTCTTGATAGCCCCTGCGCTTTCCGGACTCAATTGATACTTTGATGTTATTCATAATCGGTCTTAGTCGGTGATATCAATACGAACCATCGTCCCATCTGAACGTTTGATATTTATGTGTGGAAGCTCACCATGGCCAGTACCTTTTGGGTCGTCGTGACCATAGACTCGCCCGGTTCTTTGGTCTATAGGATAGTCTTTGCGGTACCGCACTTTTCCATCTCTTTTCTTGAATTGCTCCATTTTGTGCTTCTTTCGGATGCCCGCTGCGTCCTGAGAACCGATACCTCTTACCTTCTGCGCATCTGGAAAAGCTTCCATAACCAGTTCGTGTGCTTCGGCTTTGGATTTAACACTTACTGTCACTTTTTGTGGCCCGTTCCGCAGCGCATCTACTTTTTTTCCGCAGGCCGTCAAGCCCCACGGATCCACCCACCCCACCGGATTCGGCGCGTAGGCATACAGGTTCAGACCACCCGCCAACCCGATCGGATCAGGCGTGGTGAACCTGCCGACATCCGGGTCGTAGAACCTGAAGGTGTTGTAGTGCAGTCCGGTTTCGCGATCAAGGTATTGGCCTTGAAAGCGCAGGTTCTGTTCGGCGTAGTAGGGGCTGCGTTCTTCCTGATGGGTGTTGCCCCAGGTCCGATAGTGGGTCATCCAGACGAAATGACCGCTGGCGGTGGTCAGTTCTTCGGGCAGGCCGTTGGGCTGGTTGTGAAAGTAGAGGACTTCCTGGTGCTCGCCTCTGCTGTCGATACGGGCGTGGGGTTCGTGGCTGTCGTCGGCGTAGATGTACAGGCATTGAGTGCCGTGGCGTTCTTCGCTGAGCAGCCGCAGGCCTTCCCAGGCAAAGCGGGTTTCGTTGCGCTTGAGACCGTGAGCGTTATGTTCGGTTTTGCCGATGCGTCGGCCCAGTGGGTCGTAAACCATTCGAATAGTGATGCCACCGTATTGATGCACGGCGATCAGGCGGCTTTCGGCGTCATATTCAAAACGCTGGGTGCCGTGTCGAATGCTCTGTTTTTCGATCAGCCGACCAAAGCCGTCGTAGCGATAGCGTTTGTCCTGATAGCGCTGGATCCGGTTGTGTCGGACCTGTTCGGCGTTTTGCTGACGGCCGTCGATCAGGTTGGCAGCGGCGTCGTAGGCGAAGACCTCGGGCGTCTTCAGGGCGTCGTCGTCGCTGACGATCAGGCGCGCAGTGGCGTCGTAGTGCAAATCAGTGCGCCGGTCGTGTGACTGCTTGCTGGTCCAGCGGCAGATGAGGTTGTCGGCAGGGTCGTAGTCGTACTGTTTGTCGTAAACGGCCCAGGCGTCGGGGTGTACCCCTTCGACGCGTGGGATACGCAGATGCAAGCGGCCTGCGGCGTCATAACGGGTGCAGGTTCTGATCTGACCCTGAACCCGCAGCACTTCGCGGTGCAGGGGATCACGCTCGAAGTCACTGATGACCTGGCCGTCAAGGTTGATCTGGTGCAGGTGGCCACTGCCGTAGTACAGCCGGTTGAGGGTGCGGCCATCGGGCAGACGGGTCTGGGTCCGGTTGCCCAGCTCGTCGTAGGTGTGTTGCAAAAGGCCGTAGGCGTTCTGTTCGCTGAGTAACTGGCCCAAGGCGTCATAACGAAACGCAATGTGCTGCTGTTCGCCTTCAAGTGGAGCGAAGGCGATGCCGGTCAGTTGATCCAGCAGGTCGTAGGTGTATTCGGTACGACCATCGGTCGTGGTCTTGGCGATCAGCCTCCCCACAGCATCACGCTTCAGATCGTGAATGATCGGCTCGTCGACTGGATCGTTATTTCCCACGGCTGCCGGACGCTGCTCGACCCGCAGCGGATTGCCCAGGCCGTCATAACGGAAGTGTCGCTGGCTGCCGTCCAGATCCTGCTGCACGATCAGCCGATCTCCGGCGTCCCAGGCAAACCGGTAGTGTTCGCCGTTCTCGTTGGTCAGGGTGTCTAGCCGCCCGTAAGCGTCGTAGCGATATTGCACCGTGCGGCGAAGTTCATCGGTGCGCTGGCGAAGCTGACCACGGGCATCGTATTCAAGCCGTGTGGTGGCCCCGGTCGGATCGGTCTGGCTGATCAGCCGTCCGCTGGCATCGTACCGGTACTCAAACAAGCGCTCATCCGGCGTCTTGAGCGTTTCCAGACGGCCATACAGATCATGTATGTATCGGGTCTCGTTGCTCAGGGCATCGGTGGTGCTCACCAGGTGGCCACGCGGATCGTGGCAAATTTCGGTCCGATGGCCCGAGCAGTCGATGTGCCCGCTCAACTGGCCGAAGGCGTTCCAGGTGTTCTTACGGGTCTTGCCGCTGGAGTCGAGGATTTCGACAACCTGGCCCAAGGCGTTGTAGCGATACTGCGTCACATGCCCCAAAGGATCGCGCACATGAGTGCAATTCCCGCGAGCGTCATAGCGGTAGTGCCAGTTGTTGCCTGCCGCGTCGGTTTCCACGCGAGGCAGGGCCCAGTGTTCCAGCCATTGGGTTAGTTCATGGCGGCCTAGCGGGTCTTCAGTGGAGGCAAGATTACCTGCGGCATCGTAGGTGTAGCGCCACTGGCCGCCTTGCGGGTCGGTCGCCCCGAGCAACTGACGCTCATCGTTCCAGTCGAATTGCCAGCTCAGCCCCAGCGCATCGGTAATCGAGGTGATCTGGTGCTGCACATTCCAGTGCCGAACGCTGCGCCGCCCCAGCCCGTCGGTGACTACTGTGCGACCGGCCTCAAGGTCGTACTCGAACCGGTACTCGGCACCGTCATCGGTGTAATGGCGCACCACTCGCCATTCCCGATCCTTGATCACATCCCAGTCATAAAAACAGCGCAGCCCGGTCGGTAACTGATGCTCGACCATTCGCTGGCCGCTGTCGTAGGCGAAACGGCGCAAGAGGTTGTTCGACGCATTGCGAACTTCAATCAGATCCCCGGACGCGTCATAGCTGTAATAAACCAGCGCTTCAGGTCGGTACTGCGTGTCGTCGTAGAGCCGTTCGATGGACGCAACCCGCCGCGGCCACTGCGCCGAGTACCCCAATCGCAAGTGCTGAACATTCAGCGAATCGCGCAGCTCACTCAACCGACCCTGCGCGTCATAGGCCAGATCGATGCGGTTGTCGTTGCGATCACCGAGCTGCACCAGACGCAGCATCGAATGACTGACGGAAGCAGGTTCAAAATACCGATACAGCCCGTCCTCGCTCTCGATCAGTACCCGGCCATCGTCATGCCGTCGCACCACCAACCCTTCACCGGCACTGAACACCGCTTCGCCCACGCCGATCTGACCCATGTCGATACGACGGGCCTGTTCGTCGACGTAGATCAGCCGCTCTTCTTCAACGTGAACACAGACTTCGAACGTCACACTCCAGCCCGCGCCAAACAGGCCGTCCCGTCGCTCATCCCGGCTGTTGTAAAAGCGCTGCCAGGCCAGTGGCATGACACCGGGCAGGGAAAAGTCCAGGTCTTCGACGCTGCCCAGCACCTTGGCCCCAGTGGCCGCATGTACAGGGTGCGGCGAGCCTGAAATCGCCCGCCCGAGTGCCCCTGAAACCTGACTCACGGCATAGGCATTCACGCCCCCCAGCAGCATGCACGGCAGGTTGCTGACGAACCTGCGCGGCCCGCCCCTCAACATCATCAGTGCATTGACCGCCAGCCCTACATCCGGCGTCTTGCCACTGCGAATGCTGCGCACCACCAGATTGCCCCCGCCGATGCGCACGTTGGGCGATACGTGCGCCGAGGACACCGTCGCGCCGCAGGTGCTGCGGTCCCCGCTGCGCACCGCCGGTTGGCCGTTGATGAAGACAGTGCTTGAGCCTTCGGCGAGGTACTGAACCGGCATTGGCAGATGGCGTTCGCAAGTGATCTGATCCTGCGCTCGTGGTGATGCGCCGGGCGCGGGGGAGGCGAGGGTGGGTTGCCACAGCTCGGAGAAAAAGCCCTTGGCGATATCGAGAAAGGTGCCTTCAGGGGCCTGATCGTCGGGCAAGTCCACGGTATCGTAGGAGGTGCAGCCTGCCGCCCGCGCCGCAGGTTTGCCGTTGATGAAAACGTTCGGCGAACCGCTGCTGATGTAGGCACAGACGCTGGGCGGGAAGAGGTCTTTGGTGAGATTGTCGCAGAAGGTACTGATGCCCTCGTCAGCACCCAGGGCGTTCATGCCCACGCCGACGGCGACGTTAACCGCAGCACCAATGAGGCAGGCTGCCAGCCCTCCGGTGGCGACGGTCAGGCTGGTCGCACCGACCACTGCTGCGCCCACGGCCGCGCCAATGGCAACGCCGACAGCGATTTCCAGAACGCCGCCAAAGATGTCGGCCAGTAGCGAGTTGTGAGTGAGGGCATCGCCTTGGCGAGCGGCCCCTTGGGCGTCAGACATTCCCTGATCCGCGCTGAGAAAGGCGCGGAATGTAAGGGCTTGAAACGCGCCTGTCTGAGCGCTGAAACACAAAAAGCAGGAGGGACGGGATTTTCAGAAAAGGACTACGACAATGCCGCAAACACTCCTACTGATGCCAAGGAAAGGCCTGATAAAAAGAGCTGTCAGTGAGCCGCGCCGCCCTTGATTCCGCTCGGCAGTTTCTTGGTCAGCACCACCGCCAGCATGCTGATCCCCAACGCCAGTCCGACGAAATGGAACGCGTCGTTATAGGCCATGATCGCCGCCTGTTGATGGGCGATCTCACTGAGCTTGCCCAGCGCGGCGGTCTCGTTGCCCAAACGCTCTGTCAGTTGTGCCATGCGCTCGGCGACTTGCGGGTTGGCCGGGGAGATGGATTCGCGCAGGTAGTCGAAATAGGTCTTGGTCCGCGCATCCAGCAAGGTCGCAAGCAGGGCGATGCCGATGGCGCCGCCGAGGTTGCGCAGAATGTTGAAGAGGCTCGACGCCGAGCCCGCGTCCTGCGGCTGTATATAAGCGGTGGCGATCAGCGAGATGGTCACCATGATCAACGGCTGGCCCAGCGCCCGCACAATCTGGATGTGGTTGAACTGCGGCCCCGCGAAATCCGGATTCAGCACCCCTGACAAAAAGCTGGCCAGTCCAAACAAGCCAAAACCCAGGGCGCACAGTACTTTGGGCGAGATGATTTTCATCAGTTGCGGCACCAGCGGAATCAGGAACAGCTGCGGAATCCCCATCCACATGATCACCTCGCCGATCTGCTGGGCGTTGTAACCCTGAATTTGCGCCAGATACAGCGGCAGCAAATACACCGAGCCATACAGCCCCACGCCCATGCCCACGCTGGAGATGCTCGATAGGCCAAAGTTACGGTTGCCGAGGATGCCCAGATTGATCAGCGGCTTGGGTTTGGAGAACTGAATGATCACGAAGGTGATCAGGCTGAACAAGGCGATACTGCCCAGCGTGACGATCAGGCTCGATTCCAGCCAGTCTTTGCGGTGGCCTTCTTCCAGAAACACCTGGAGGCACCCCAAGCCCACGCCGAGGGTGACGATGCCTGCATAGTCAGTACTTTTCAGCAATTCCCAGTGCGGCGCCTTCTTCTCCAGGCCGTACATCAGCCCGGCGATCATCAGCAGCCCCGGCGGGACGTTGATGTAGAAAATGTATTCCCAGCCGAAATTTTCCGTCAGCCAGCCGCCCAAGGTCGGTCCGATGGACGGCGCGAAGGTCGCGGTCATGGCAAACAGCGCCATGCCCTTGGCGCGGTGGTGTTCGGGCAGCTTGATCAACGTCAGGGTGAACGCCAAGGGGATCAGCGCGCCGCCGGTAAAACCCTGCATGGCGCGGAATACGATCATGCTTTCCAGGCTCCAGGCCATGGAACAGAGCAGAGATGAGACCAGAAAACCCAGTGATACCCACACCGCCAGTCGCCGCGCCGAGAGCAATTGCACCAGCCAGGCGGTGAGCGGGATCATGATGATTTCCGCCACCAGGTAGGACGTGGAAATCCACGAGCCTTCCTCCAGCGTGGCTGACAACGCGCCCTGAATGTCCTTGAGCGAGGAGTTGGTGATCTGAATGTCGAGCACTGCCATGAAGGCGCCGAGCATCACACTCATCACCGCAATCCAGTCACGCCGGGTCGGCTCGCCGACCGGGCGGATCAGTTCATCACCGGCCACTTGCGGCGTCGTTCGCAGGTTTGACGTTGACTGACACGGTGACCGACATCCCTGGACGAATCTTGCCCTGCAAGGGGTTGTCCGGCGCGAACGTCAGTTTCACCGGAATACGCTGTACGACTTTGGTGAAGTTACCCGTGGCATTGTCCGGAGGCAGCAAGCTGAACTGCGCGCCGGACGCGGCGAACAGGCTGTTGACGCGGCCTTGAATCGGCGTGCTGGGGAAGCTGTCGAACGTCAGCTCGGCGGATTGGCCGATCTCCATGTGCTCTATCTGGGTTTCCTTGAAGTTGGCTTGCACCCAGATGTCTTCGTCGGGTACCACTGACAGCAGGTACGCTCCGGCCTGCACGAACTGGCCATTGCGCGCGGCGCGCTGGCCGATCAGTCCGCTGATCGGCGCGTGGATTTCGGTGCGCTGCATATTCAACTCGGCCTGGGCCAGATCGGCGCGGGCAGTGGCGATCTGTGCGTCGAGACGCTTGATGTCGGCGGTCAGGGCATTCACTTGCTGGCGCTGGCCTTGCGCATCAGCCTGTGCCTTGGCCACTTGAGAACGTGCCACATGGCTGTCGGCGGTCATGGTGGTGACCTGTTCTTCTGAGACGAAGCCCGGTTTGCGCAGTTTTTGCAGGCGCGCCAGGTCCAGTTGCGTACGACCGAGGGTGGCCTGATTGGCCTGCACCTGTGCATCGCTGGCGGCGATCAGGCTCGACTGTTGCGTCAGCTTGCTTTGTGCCTGCGTCCGCTCGGCCTCCCGCGTTGCCAGCGTGGCCTGGGCGCGATCGATGGCCAGGCGGAAGTCATCGGGTTCCAGCTTTACCAGCAATTGGCCTTTCTCGACGTGCTGGTTGTCCTGCACCAGCACCTCACTGATCCGCGCGCCGAGCTGGCTGGACACCCGGGTAATTTCACCCTGAACGTAGGCATTGTCGGTGGTTTCGTAAAAGCGTCCTTTCAGGTACCACTGGGCGAAGAAGGCGAGGGCGATCAGCAGGACCACCAAAAGAAAGATGAACAGGCGGCGTTTGAGTTGGGCGGGCATGGTCGTTCTTGTTTATTGGAATGGTTCTGAATCTAGCAGCAAATAAAGTCTGGCAACTAGCCAGCGTTGCAATAATGACCAGAAATGATATTCGGGTATTCATTCGTCGATCGCCAAACTGTCCTCTGTGCTGGAGCCGCGAGGGTTACGCCTGCTAAGATTCGCCGCTTGTTCGACCTATTCGGAATTCTTCATGACCACCGTTCGTACCCGCATCGCGCCATCGCCTACTGGTGACCCCCACGTTGGCACGGCTTACATCGCGCTCTTCAACTATTGCTTTGCCAAGCAGCATGGTGGCGAATTCATCCTGCGCATTGAAGACACCGATCAGTTGCGTTCGACCCGTGAGTCCGAACAACAGATTTTCGATGCGCTGCGCTGGCTCGGTATCGAATGGAGCGAAGGCCCGGACGTCGGCGGCCCGCATGGCCCGTATCGTCAAAGCGAGCGTGGCGACATTTATAAGAAGTACACCCAGCAACTGGTCGATGCCGGCCATGCATTCCCGTGCTTCTGCACCGCCGAAGAACTGGATCAGATGCGCGCCGAGCAGATGGCCCGTGGCGAAACCCCACGCTACGACGGCCGCGCGCTGTTGCTTTCCAAAGAAGAAGTCGAGCGCCGTCTGGCTGCCGGTGAGCCCCATGTGATCCGCATGAAAGTGCCGAGCGAAGGCGTGTGCGTGGTGCCGGACATCCTGCGTGGCGACGTCGAAATCCCGTGGGACCGCATGGACATGCAGGTGCTGATGAAGACCGACGGCCTGCCGACCTACTTCCTGGCCAACGTCGTCGATGACCACCTGATGGGCATCACCCACGTGCTGCGTGGCGAAGAATGGCTGCCGTCAGCACCGAAACTGATTCTGCTCTACGAATACTTTGGCTGGGAAAAGCCGGCGCTGTGCTACATGCCGCTGCTGCGTAACCCGGACAAGAGCAAGCTGTCCAAGCGCAAGAACCCCACGTCGGTCACGTTCTACGAGCGCATGGGCTTCATGCCTGAAGCAATGCTCAACTACCTGGGGCGTATGGGCTGGTCGATGCCGGATGAGCGCGAGAAGTTCTCCTTGCAGGAAATGGTCGACAACTTCGACCTCAATCGCGTTTCCCTGGGCGGTCCGATCTTCGACATTGAGAAACTGTCCTGGCTCAACGGCCAGTGGCTGCGTGAGCTGCCGGTGGAAGAGTTCGCCGCGCGGGTGCAAAAGTGGGCGTTCAACAGCGACTACATGATGAAGATCGCGCCCCACGTGCAGGGCCGCGTCGAGACGTTCAGTCAGGTCGCGCCGTTGGGCGGCTTCTTCTTCGCGGGTGGCGTGAATCCGGACGTGAAGCTGTTCGAGCACAAGAAGCTTTCGCCGGAACAGGTGCGTCAGGTGATGCAGCTGATTTTGTGGAAACTGGAATCCCTGCGTCAGTGGGAGAAAGACACCATTACCGGCTGCATTCAGGCGGTGGTCGAGCATCTGCAACTCAAACTGCGTGATGCGATGCCGTTGATGTTTGCCGCGATCACCGGGCAGGCCAACTCGGTTTCGGTGACCGACGCCATGGAGATCCTTGGCCCGGATCTGACGCGCTATCGTTTGCGTCAGGCGCTGGACCTGCTGGGCGGTGTCTCGAAGAAAGAAAATAAAGAATGGGAAAAGCTGCTCGGCGCGATTGGCTGAGTGACCGGCAAGCCCCTGATTTTGCGCAGGCAGAATCAGGGGAGGGCGGTAAGTGATTGTTATCCCGGAAAATTCTTTTGAAATATGTTTAAAAAAAGTTTGACAGCTACCCGGGTCGCACTTAATATGCGCCCCGTCCACACGGCAACACAGAAACACGGCGGCAACGCAGTGTGATGTGAAAGTGTAATGTGGGGCTATAGCTCAGCTGGGAGAGCGCCTGCATGGCATGCAGGAGGTCAGCGGTTCGATCCCGCTTAGCTCCACCAATTTTAGAAGCTTCAAGGTTGGCTACACTGCCTTGAAGTTTGTACCGAAAATCGGAGCCAGCACCGATCAGGTACGCAAGGGTTACGTCCCCTTCGTCTAGTGGCCTAGGACACCGCCCTTTCACGGCGGTAACAGGGGTTCGAGTCCCCTAGGGGACGCCACTTTATCGAGAGCGATCGCAAGGTTGATCTCCGCCGAGAGGCGTAAATCTGGGGCTATAGCTCAGCTGGGAGAGCGCCTGCATGGCATGCAGGAGGTCAGCGGTTCGATCCCGCTTAGCTCCACCAATTTTTGCCAGGGTTCGTAAGGCAATTTATAACGAACCCGACTGAAGGTTTTGCGTCCCCTTCGTCTAGTGGCCTAGGACACCGCCCTTTCACGGCGGTAACAGGGGTTCGAGTCCCCTAGGGGACGCCACGATTTCTCGCTCTGCGAGACCAAGGGTCATTCGATTATTGAATGGCCCTTTTGTTTTTCTGGGATTTTATTTCTCTTTTCCCGATCTTCTGATCAGCCGATGCCGAACGTGTAGGAGCGAATTTATTCGCGAAGACGTTAGCCCTCACAGCATCAATGTCGCCTGACACTCCGCCTTCGCGAATAAATTCGCTCCCACAGTTTCCAGCCTTGGGCCGTTGAGCATGGCGCCCTTGCCATCCCTGATGATGCAGATAATATTATCGCCATCATCCCGGAGGCGGACATGAACGACAAAAAAGCACAGACCCGCGAACGCATTCTCAACGCAGCGAGCATGGCGTTGATCGCGCGTGGCCCGGTGGAGCCCAGCGTCAACGAGATCATGGGCGCAGCAGGGTTGACCGTCGGCGGTTTCTACGCGCATTTCGACAGTAAGGAAGCGCTGATGCTGGAGGCGTTCAATCAGTTGCTCAGCGAGCGCCGCGCAATGGTTGCGAAAATCGACGACCAATTGCCGGGTGACGAGCGCCGCGCCTTGTTGGCCGCGTTTTACCTCTCACGCAAACACCGCGATGCAGAAGAGCACGCCTGTCCGCTGCCAACGGCCATTGGTGAAATGGCGCGGCTGTCCGACGACTTTCGTGATGCGCTGTCCGAACACATCGAGCTGATGGTCGCGCAACTGGCGGCCAGCCCCGAAGAAACCGACAAAACCCTGGCCGACATCGCGCTGATGCTTGGCGGACTGGCCCTTGCCCGCGCTCTGGGTCCTAACGAACTGTCCGATCGCGTGTTGCGAGCTGCCAAGTCGGCCATGCAGTGAGGTGTTCGCGACAGATCGAAACCTGCTGACGACGCTTTTGGTTACACTGCCTGCGAACGCATTCATGAGGGCAGGAACGAGCATGGCCTGGGATCTGGCAACGCCATTCGTCATCGACCTACAGGTAGGTGAAGACGATATCGATGGATTGGGGCACGCCAACAACGCGGTCTACGTCACCTGGCTGGAGCGCTGCGCCTGGCGCCATTCCCAGCAACTGGGGCTGGATCTGACCGAGTACCGCCGTCTGGACCGGGCCATGGCCGTGGTGCGGCATGAGATTGACTACCTGGCCAGCGCGTACCAAGACGATGACCTGCAACTGGCCACCTGGATTGTCGACTGGGACCAGAAGATCAGAATGACCCGGCGTTTCCAGCTCAGGCGCCCGAGCGACGGGGTGACGCTGTTGCGTGCACAAACCACGTTCGTCTGTATCGAGCTGTCCAGTGGCAAGCCCAAACGCATGCCGACCGAGTTCATTGAAGGTTACGCGCCTGCGCTACGGCAGGCTGTTTCCTGACACGCGGCAGATTCCCAATCGCGGCGCCACTGCGTAAACTGCCGGACTTTTTTCCGAGTGTGACCCATGCAAATTGCTCTGGCCCCGATGGAGGGCTTGGTCGATGACATCTTGCGCGATGTGCTGACTCAAGTTGGCGGCATCGACTGGTGCGTGACCGAATTCATCCGGGTGACTGAGCGTCTGTTGCCTGAGCACTACTTCCACAAGTTCGCTTCCGAGCTGCTCAACGGTTCGAAGACGCGGGCCGGCGTGCCGTTGCGCGTGCAGTTGCTGGGTTCTGATCCCGTGTGTCTGGCGGAAAATGCGGCGTTTGCGGCCGAGTTGGGAGCGCCGGTCATCGACCTGAACTTCGGCTGCCCGGCCAAAACCGTCAACAAATCCCGGGGTGGGGCGGTACTGCTGAAGGAGCCTGAGCTGCTTCACTCGATCCTCAGCCACGTGCGCCGCGCTGTGCCTGGGCATATTCCGGTCACCGCCAAGATGCGCCTGGGCTACGACAGCACTGAACCGGCACTGGATTGCGCGAGGGCGCTGGAGGCGGGCGGCGCCGAGCACATCGTGGTGCATGCGCGAACCAAGGTCGACGGCTATAAACCACCCGCGCACTGGGAGTGGATCGGCAAGATTCAGGATGTGGTGAAGATCCCGATCATCGCCAATGGCGAGATCTGGACTTTGGACGATTGGCGTCGTTGCCGCGAAATCTGTGGCGCCCGGGACATCATGATCGGTCGCGGCCTGGTGGCGCGTCCGGATCTGGGGCGGCAGATCGCTGCGGCCGAGGCGGGGCGTGAGGTCGTCGAAATGACCTGGCAAGAGCTTCAGCCGTTGCTGCGCGAGTTCTGGCTGCAGGCTATGGCCAAGATGACGCGCGTGCAGGCACCGGGGCGGTTGAAGCAGTGGGTCGTGCTGCTGACCAAGAGCTACCCTGAAGCCACGGTGCTGTTCGATTCGTTGCGTCGCGAGACCGATTGTGAGCGCATCAGTCAGATGTTGGGTGTGATGGCGCCGGAAGCCGCCTGAGAAAAAAATTTCATAGCGACTCTTGAAACAGAAGTGACTGAACCTATCTATGGGTTACGCGATGCCGAAGTCGGGTCGCGGCGACAAACACTTGCTGATTAATCAGGAGATTCACATGACTACCGCATTTTCTCTGGCTCCACTGTTTCGTTCTTCCGTAGGCTTCGACCGTTTCAACGACTTGTTCGAATCGGCGGCCCGTAACGAATCGGCCAGCACTTACCCTCCCTACAACGTCGAAAAACACGCGGACGACCAATATCGCATCGTCATCGCGGCGGCGGGATTCCAGGAAGAAGACCTGGAATTGCAGGTCGAGAAAGGTGTGCTCACCGTGACGGGCAGCAAGCGCGACAAGGACGCAGAAGGCGTCACCTTCTTGCATCAGGGCATCGCTCAGCGCGCGTTCAAACTGTCGTTCCGTCTGGCGGATCACATTGAAGTGCAGAATGCTGCGCTGGCCAATGGTTTGCTGAACATCGACCTGCTGCGTCTGGTGCCGGAAGAGGCCAAGCCAAAACGCATTCAGATCAACGGTCAGAAAACCCTGGCGCATTGATCGATAGCCAGTAAAAAGAAGGCGCTCCTCAGGAGCGCCTTTTTTTGTGTGCAACGCTTTACGTTGCGGTGCGAACTTATGTGGGAGCCGGCTTGCTGGCGAAAGCGCAGTTTCAGACACAGATGTGTTGAATGGCACACCTCATTCGTCGGAACGCCGCCCGCCGCAAGCCGACTCCCACAATGGATTGCACTAGCAAGCAGAACCTCGACGGATTACGACGTTGTTTGGGACATTCGCGCCCGCAGCAACGCCTCAAACCCTTCAATCGTCAACGGCTCGCTGAATAGAAAGCCCTGATAAAAATGGCAATCCAGTTGCGCGAGAAAATCCAGTTGCTCCTGTTTTTCCACCCCTTCAGCAATGATCTCCAGGTTGAGGCTGGCGGCCATGGCGACAATGGCGCGCACGATCTCGGCGTCGTTGGGGTCGCTGGTCGCGTCGCGTACGAAGGATTGGTCGATCTTCAACGCGCTCACCGGCAGGCGTTTGAGGTAAGTCAGCGACGAATAGCCGGTGCCGAAATCATCCATCGCAAAACCCACGCCCAATTGCTTGAGTTCAAGCATCTTGGCAATGGTGTCTGCCAGGTTCTTGATGACGATCCCTTCGGTGATTTCCAGTTTGAGCATGTGAGTGGGGACCTGATAGGTTCGCAGGCAGCGCTCCACCCGCTCGACGAAATCGGCCTGGCGGAACTGCCGGGGGCTGATGTTCACGCACAGGCTGAAATCCTGACTGTCGATCAGGCCCTTGCGTAACAGCTTGCTGCCGCTTTTGCAGGCTTCTTCGAGAATCCAGTTGCCAATTTCCTGCACCATGCCGCTTTCTTCCATGACCTGGATGAACTGAGTGGGCGGCAGGCTACCCAGGCTGGGGTGTTGCCAGCGCAGCAATGCTTCGGCGCCCACGATGCGGTTACCCCAGGTGTCTACCTGAGGCTGGTAATTGAGGCTGAGCTCGCCCCGGCCTAGCGCCTGGCGCAGATCGCTCTCCATTCGCAGCCGCTCGCTGGCGGCTTTCTGCATGGCGCCGTGGAATATTTGCGTGGCGTTGCGCCCTGAGTCCTTGGCTCGATACAACGCGATGTCGGCGCGTTTGAGCAAGTCGGCGGGCGTGGCGCCATGGTCGGGAATCAACGCGACCCCGATACTGGGCGTGACTTGCAGACGATGGCCGTCGAGAAACATCGGTTCGGACAGCAACTCGCGCAGGGTGTCGGCCAGGCCTCGAACCTGTTCGATGACGTCCTCCCGGGTGCCTTCCAGCCCGCTGATCAGCACCACGAACTCGTCACCGCCCAGCCGCGCAACAGTGTCTTCCAGTCGCACACTGGCCTCCAGGCGGGCGGTGATGATTTTCAGCACGCTGTCACCCACTGGATGGCCGAGGGAATCATTTATGTGTTTGAAGTGATCCAGATCGAGAAACAGCAGCGCGCCGCGCAGGTCATGGCGCTTGAGCAGCGCGATCTGTTGGCTGAGGCGGTCCATCAGCAACGCGCGATTGGGCAGATTGGTCAACGAGTCGTGATAGGCCAGGTGCTGAATCTGCGCCTGGGCGTTCTTCAACTGGCTAATGTCCCGGGCGGTGATCAGCAAGCACGCCGTGTCGTTGAGTGTCAGTGGGTCGATGGACACGTCGACGGTGATCAGATCGCCGTTCTTGTTACGGCCCAACAACTCCCGGTTGCGCACCCGACCATGCTCCTGGACTTCCTGGATCAGGCGATCACGCTGGGAAATATCCGCCATGATCACGAATTCGAACACCGTGCTGCCGATGACATCGCTGGCGCTGTAGCCGGACAGCCGGGAAAAGCCGTCGTTGACCTCGATGTATTTGCCGGTCGCCTTTTCGGTAATGATGATTGCGTCGGGGCTGGAGTGAAACGCGCGGGCGAATTTTTCCTCGCTGGCTTGCAACGCACGCTGAGCGCGCTTGTGTTCGGTGTTGTCGATAAACGTGCTGAGCAGATACAGCCCGTCACTGAGTTCTATTTTCTGGGTGTAGAGGGTGCCGTCGTGAGCGCACCCGTCACGCCCGCACCATTGGCTTTCCAGGCTGGCGGGCTCATCGGAAGCAAAGGTCCGGTCCAGTGCTGTCTGGCGTTGCTGCGGATTGATCCAAAGCCCTATTTCCATTGTGGTCCGGCCCGCGCAGTCGGCCATCGACCAGCCGAAGGTGGCTTCGAAATGGCGATTGACGTTGCAGATCAAGCCGTCTTCGAATCGCGTCAGCAGCACCACATTGGGGCTCAGGTTGAACAGGGTCGCGAAATGCCGCTCCGACTCCTTCGCTGTCAACGCCAGGCCGGTCAGAGGGTACAGCGGGCTGTCAGCGATTGTGGGCATGTGATCACGAGCCTTGTCAGAAAAAGCCAGTATGTCGATCAGTGAGCGTCACCACTCAGGCCTCGGTCGCCTGAGCGTCGAGCAACGCCATGAAAGCCCGAGCAGCGTTCGAGAGCGTGCGTTCCGTGTGAACAATGTAGCCTAGCTGGCGACGTAGCTGTATGCCGGGCAGCGGAATGCGCGCCACTTGCTCATCGAGCATGGTGCGAGGCAGCACACTCCATGCCAGGCCGATAGACACCATCATCTTGATCGTCTCCATGTAGTTGGTGCTCATGGCGATGTTCGGTTTAAGCCCTTGGGCCTCGCACAATCCGCTGACAATGTGGTGAGTGAACGTGTTGCCGCCGGGAAATACCGCCGGATACCCCGCAATGTCGGCCAGGCTGACGTTGGGCGTGTTGGCCAGCGGGTGTTCGGGGGCGGCGACGAAGTCCAGTGGGTCGTCCCAGACCGGCACGGCCTTGATCAACGAATGCGGCTCGGGGGCGAGGGTGATCACGGCCAGTTCGGCACGGCCGTGGAGGATTTCCTCGTAGGCGACTTCCGAGTCGAGAAATTCGATGTCCAGCGCTACGTCCGGGTAGGTGCGGGTGAAGGCTCTTAATAAGGAAGGCAGGCGATGCAGGCCAATGTGGTGGCTGGTGGCAAGGCTCAGTCGCCCGGTCACTTCCCCCGTCAGGTTGGTCAGCGCCCGGCGTGTGTCGTCCAGCACGTTGAGGATCTGATAGGCGCGGGGCAACAGGGCGCGCCCGGCTTCGGTCAGGCTGACCTCACGGCCCAAACGGTCGAACAGGCGCACATTGAGCTGCTGCTCCAGACCGGCAATGCGTTTGCTGATGGCGGGCTGCGTCAGGTGCAGGTGTTCGCCCGCCGCCGAGAAGCTGCCCGTCTCGGCGATGGCAATGAAGGCATTGAGGTTGGCCAGATCCATTCGAATTCCTGTTGGTTATCCAAAGCATGAAAAATATGAATTTGAGTTATTTAAGCATATTTCATAGCATCTCCCCTACAAGCCAAGGGGTTTTACGATGTCGTCGTGATGTCGATGCCCGGGGCATAGAAACAAGCTGATGAGGAAACCGTCTGATGGCCGGCAAAACGCTCTACGACAAGCTCTGGGATTCGCATTTGGTCAAGCAGCGCGACGATGGTTCGGCGCTGATCTACATCGACCGTCACATCATCCACGAAGTGACTTCGCCGCAAGCGTTCGAAGGCCTGCGTCTGGCCGGTCGCAAGCCTTGGCGCATCGACGCCAACGTCGCGACCCCGGACCACAACGTACCGACGACCCCTGAGCGCAAGGGCGGCATCGAGGCCATCGCTGACCAGGTGTCCCGTTTGCAGGTTCAGACCCTGGACGACAACTGCGACGAGTACGGCATCACCGAATTCAAGATGAACGACCCGCGTCAGGGCATCGTTCACGTGATCGGCCCGGAACAGGGCGCGACCTTGCCCGGCATGACCGTGGTCTGCGGTGACTCCCACACCTCGACCCACGGCGCATTCGGCGCGCTGGCTCACGGTATTGGCACCTCCGAGGTCGAACACGTGCTCGCCACCCAGTGCCTGGTCGCCAAGAAAATGAAGAACATGCTGGTGAAGGTCGAAGGCAAGCTGCCGTTCGGTGTTACGGCCAAGGACATCGTTCTGGCCATCATCGGCAAGATCGGCACCGCTGGCGGTAACGGTCACGCCATCGAGTTCGCAGGCAGCGCGATTCGCGACCTGTCGGTCGAAGGCCGCATGACCATCTGCAACATGTCCATCGAGGCGGGCGCGCGCGTCGGTCTGGTGGCCACTGATGAAAAAACCATTGCCTACGTCAAAGGGCGTCCTTTCGCACCGACGGCCGAGCAGTGGGATGCAGCGGTTGAAGCCTGGAAAGACCTGGTGTCTGACGCAGACGCGGTGTTCGACACCGTGGTCGAGCTGGACGCGGCTCAGATCAAGCCGCAAGTGAGCTGGGGCACCTCGCCGGAAATGGTGTTGGCGGTGGATCAGAATGTTCCGGATCCGGCGCAGGAAGCCGATCTGGTCAAGCGTGGCTCCATCGAGCGCGCCCTGAAGTACATGGGCTTGAAAGCCAATCAGGCGATCACCGACATTCAGCTGGATCGCGTGTTCATCGGTTCCTGCACCAACTCGCGGATCGAAGACCTGCGCGCGGCTGCTGAAATTGCCAAGGGCCGCAAAGTGGCCTCGACCATCAAGCAGGCGATCGTTGTGCCGGGCTCGGGTCTGGTGAAGGCGCAAGCGGAGAAGGAAGGTCTGGACAAAGTCTTCATCGAGGCTGGTTTCGAGTGGCGTGAACCAGGCTGCTCCATGTGTCTGGCGATGAACCCGGACCGCCTGGAAAGTGGCGAGCATTGCGCGTCCACTTCCAACCGTAACTTCGAAGGCCGTCAGGGTGCGGGTGGTCGTACTCACCTGGTGAGCCCGGCGATGGCGGCGGCAGCGGCGGTCAATGGCCGTTTCGTCGACGTTCGTACCATGAGCCAGCAATAAGGAGCCGAGCATGAAGCCGTTTACTCAACACACAGGTTTGGTCGCTCCGCTGGATCGTGCCAACGTCGACACTGACCAGATCATTCCGAAGCAATTCCTGAAGTCGATCCGTCGCACCGGTTTCGGTCCGAACCTGTTCGACGAATGGCGTTACCTGGACGTGGGTCAACCGTATCAGGACAACTCCAAGCGCCCATTGAACACCGAATTCGTGCTCAACCATGCGCGTTATAAGGGCGCCAGCGTATTGCTGGCCCGCGAGAACTTCGGCTGCGGTTCGAGCCGCGAGCACGCGCCATGGGCGCTGGAAGAATACGGCTTCCGCAGCATTATCGCGCCGAGCTACGCTGACATCTTCTTCAACAACAGCTTCAAGAACGGCTTGCTGCCGATCATTCTGACTGAAGATGAAGTCGACGAGCTGTTCAAAGCGGTTGAAGCCAAAGAAGGCTACCAGTTGAAGATTGACCTGCAGGCACAGACCGTGACCGGCGAAGATGGCAAGGTGTACCGCTTTGAGGTCGACGCGTTCCGCAAGCACTGCTTGCTCAACGGCCTGGACGATATCGGCCTGACCCTGGTGGATGGTGATGCGATTGCTGCGTTCGAAAGCAAGCACCGCGCGGCGCAGCCTTGGCTGTTTCGCGACGTTTGATTGATGGACCGCAGTTGAGTTAACGCAAAACCTGTGGGAGCCGGCTTGCTGGCGAAAGCAGTGTGCCATTCAACACATCTGTGTCTGACACTGCGCTTTCGCCAGCAAGCCGGCTCCCACAGGGGCAACACAGGCTTTTTCAATCGGCGCTCCTGTAGCGCCGATGCACATATTGATAAGAGGACGTTATGAGCAAGCAGATTCTGATTCTCCCAGGTGATGGCATTGGTCCGGAAATCATGGCCGAAGCGGTCAAGGTGCTGGAGCTGGCCAACGAGAAGTATCAGCTGGGGTTCGAATTGAGCCACGACGTGATCGGCGGCGCTGCCATCGACAAGCACGGCGTGCCGCTGGCTGACGAAACCCTTGACCGTGCCCGCGCAGCTGACGCCGTGTTGCTGGGCGCAGTGGGCGGCCCGAAATGGGACACCATCGAACGTGATATTCGTCCTGAGCGCGGTCTGCTGAAAATCCGTTCGCAACTGGGCCTGTTCGCCAACCTGCGTCCGGCGATCCTCTACCCGCAACTGGCCGATGCGTCGAGCCTCAAGCCTGAAATCGTGGCCGGTCTGGACATCCTGATCGTTCGCGAGCTGACCGGCGGTATCTACTTCGGCGCACCGCGCGGTACCCGCGAGCTGGAAAACGGCGAGCGTCAGTCCTATGACACCCTGCCGTACAGCGAAAGCGAAATCCGCCGCATCGCCCGCGTCGGCTTCGACATGGCGCGCGTACGCGGCAAGAAACTGTGCTCGGTGGACAAGGCCAACGTACTGGCGTCCAGCCAACTGTGGCGTGAAGTGGTCGAGCAAGTGGCCAAGGATTACCCGGACGTCGAACTGAGCCACATGTACGTCGACAACGCGGCCATGCAACTGGTCCGCGCACCGAAGCAGTTCGACGTGATGGTCACCGACAACATGTTCGGCGACATCCTCTCCGACGAAGCCTCGATGCTCACCGGTTCCATCGGCATGCTGCCGTCGGCGTCGCTGGATTCGAACAACAAGGGCATGTATGAGCCTTGCCACGGTTCGGCGCCGGACATCGCAGGCAAAGGCATCGCCAACCCGCTGGCGACCATCCTGTCGGTGTCGATGATGCTGCGTTACAGCTTCAATCAGCACGTAGCGGCCGATGCCATCGAGAAGGCCGTGAGTCTGGTGCTGGATCAAGGCCTGCGCACCGGTGACATCTGGTTCGAAGGTAATGCCAAAGTCGGTACGCAGGAAATGGGCGACGCCGTAGTCGCCGCGCTGCGCAATCTGTAATATCTCGGGCCCACTGCTGAAATGTCGAGGCGAAAAGGCATGCGGATGCGTCGTCTCCCCTCACACCAGTGGTCCCACTTTTAATTAAGGTGTAGTTGCGATGAAACGTGTAGGTCTGGTCGGTTGGCGCGGTATGGTTGGTTCCGTGCTCATGCAGCGCATGCTGGAAGAGCAGGATTTCGATCTCATTGAGCCGGTTTTTTTCACCACCTCCAACGTCGGCGGCCAAGGCCCGTCGGTGGGCAAGGACATTGCGCCGTTGAAAGATGCCTACAGCATCGACGAGCTCAAGACCCTGGACGTGGTGCTGACCTGCCAGGGCGGCGACTACACCAACGAGGTGTTCCCGAAACTGCGTGAAGCGGGCTGGCAAGGTTACTGGATCGACGCAGCGTCGTCGCTGCGCATGGACGACAGCGCGGTGATCGTGCTCGACCCGGTCAACCGCAAGGTCATCGACCAGCAACTGGACAGCGGCACCAAGAACTTCATCGGCGGCAACTGCACCGTCAGCCTGATGCTGATGGGCCTGGGCGGTCTGTTCGAAGCCGGTCTGGTGGAGTGGATGAATGCCATGACCTATCAGGCCGCTTCCGGCGCCGGTGCGCAGAACATGCGCGAACTGATCAAGCAAATGGGCACCATTAACGCGACCGTTGCCGACGATCTGGCCAACCCGGCCAGCGCGATTCTGGACATCGACCGTAAAGTGGCCGAAGCCATGCGCAGCGACAGCTTCCCGACCGAGAACTTCGGCGTGCCGCTGGCCGGTAGCCTGATCCCGTGGATCGACAAGGAACTGCCGAACGGTCAAAGCCGTGAAGAGTGGAAAGGCCAGGCCGAGACCAACAAGATCCTGGGTCGCTTCAAGAGCCCGATTCCGGTCGACGGTATCTGCGTGCGCATCGGTGCTATGCGTTGCCACAGCCAGGCGCTGACCATCAAGCTGAACAAAGACGTGCCTATCGCGGACATCGAAGGCCTGATCAGCCAGCACAACCCGTGGGTCAAGCTGGTTCCGAACAACCGTGAAGCGAGCATTCAGGAACTGAGCCCGACCTCCGTGACCGGCACCCTGAACATTCCGGTGGGCCGTCTGCGCAAGCTGAACATGGGTTCCCAGTACCTGGGCGCGTTCACCGTGGGTGACCAACTGCTGTGGGGCGCCGCCGAGCCGCTGCGTCGCATGCTGCGGATCCTGCTGGAGCGTTGATTCACCGCCTGTGCACTGCATGAAAAACCGCCTTTCGGGGCGGTTTTTTTATGATGTATGCAAATTTCGCCCCGACACTCCCCTGTGGGAGCGCGCTTGCCCGCGATGACAATATTGTGGGCGGCGTTGATGTGTGGAATGTGCTGACGCTATCGCGGGCAAGCGCGCTCCTACAGGGTTACGCTACGCTCCCGCCCATTCTCGAAACGGAAATCGCTGATTCTCGCTATGGTCAAACACATCGATCCGGATCTGACACTGCTGAAAATGCCTTCGCTCAAGGCCGTAAAGTCCTTTGTCGCGGCGGCCAAATACCTCAGTTTCACCCGCGCCGCCGAAGCCCTGTGCGTGACGCAAGCGGCGATCAGCCGTCAGGTTCGGGAGCTTGAAACCTATCTGGGGGTCGAGCTGTTCAAACGCGTGGGCAGGGCGGTTGAGTTGACCGAGGCAGGAGCGATCTTTTTCGATGCGGCGCAGATGTCCTTCGTCAACATTTCCCAGGCCGCCGAACGCATCCGCACCCACAACGCCGGGAAGCGGGTGTTGACCCTGTGCTGCTCGCCGGCCTTTTCGGCGCTCTGGCTGTCAGCGAGGCTGCCGACCTTCTTCAGCGAAAACCCTGACATCGATTTGAACTTGATCACCACCCAGAATTTTCTGTCGATGGAGCCGGGGGTACGGCCGGACATCTTCATCACCAAGATGGCGAAGATTCAGGACGGTTATCGCAGTTATCCGCTGTTCCATGACGTGATCTACCCGGTCTGCACGCCGGAATACCAGGCGGCACATCCTGAATTGACCTGCCTGACAGGCCTGCGCGATGGCGGCCTGCTCAACCTGAGCCCCTATGGCCGTTCGCAAGTTGCCGAACACGTGGATTGGGGCGTGTGGTTCGCCTTTCACAACATCGACCTCGACGAGCGGCCCCATGACAGCCCGCACATGCTCAACGCCAATGACTACAACCTGATCATCAGCATGGTGCTGACGCATCAAGGCGTTGCCTTGGGCTGGAATCATCTGGTCAAGCGGCTGGTGGAGGAGGGGCGGCTGGTGCGCCCGGTGCCGGAAGCGATGGTGCTGACGGAGAGCCAGCACTACCTGACGTTTCGGGAAGATCGCGAGAAGGACGAAGCGTGCTGTCGGCTGCGGGACTGGATTCTGGCCCAGTTCCCGTAGGCCGACGGCTTACAGATCCGGCAAACCAAAAAACGCCCGGGCGCAGGCAGTGGTGTGAGCCGCAACATCGGTGGGCGTCTCGCCACGATGCTGCGCCACTTCCCGCAAGACTTCCGGCAGATAGGCCGGCTCGTTACGGCCGTTTTTCGGCTTGGGGCGCAGACTGCGGGGCAGAAGGTACGGCGCGTCGCTTTCCAGCATCAGTCGCCCACGCGGAACCTCTCGGACCAGCGGATGCAGATGCGTGCCTCGGCGCTCGTCGCAGATCCAGCCGGTGATGCCGATGTGCAGGTCCATGTCGAGGTAGTTGAACAGGGCGCGCCTTTCCCCCGTAAAACAATGCACCACCGCACCGGGCAGGTGATCACGGTAATCTCGCAGGATCGCCAACAGCCGCTCGTCGGCTTCCCGCTCATGCAGAAACACCGGCATCTTCAGCGCGACGGCCAGTGCCAGGTGGGCTTCGAGGACTTTTTCCTGCTGCGGACGAGGGGAGAAATCACGGTTGAAATCCAGCCCGCATTCGCCCACGGCGCACACGGATTTTTCTTTCAACAGAGCCTGCAACTCTTTTTCGGTTTCCAGTGTCCAAGCGCTCGCCGAATGGGGGTGTACCCCCGCGGTGCTGAACAATCGCTGGCCGCTGTCGTCCAGTTGGCGACACAGTTGCCACGCCTGTTCGCTGCCCTGAACGTCGGTGCCGGTGAGGATCAGTTGAGCCACATCTGCGGCGTAGGCACGATCCAGGACTTCGCGCTCTTTCGAGGCGAAGCTTGAGTTGGTCAAGTTGACGCCGATGTCGATTAGTTGCATGGTTCACCTCAGGCCGGAGGCCGAGAAGAATACCAGAGCGATTGAAGTGATAAAAAATCCAGCAGATTCAACTGCCTGGAATGAATAACCCCTGTGATGTTGCCAGCCACGGCAAACGCCTGTGGCGCAAGTGACTGCCCGACACAGCCTTCAAGCCACTTTTTTCGGCTTTTTCCCGGAGCGTCAATGATCCGAGCCTCGCTGTTCTCGTTGCTGTGCCTGTCGCTGATGCCCGCCCATGCGTCGGCGCGCCCTGCCGGTCCACCCGTGGTGATCAAGAAAAGCCAGGTGCGCGACCTCTCGGCCATCCGCAGCAGCAAGGTGCTGCGCGTGTTGGTCAACCAGAGCCGTAACAGTTCCGGCGAGGTGCAAGGTGAGGCGATTGGCGTTGAGTATCGTCGCTTGCAGGCGTTCGAAACCTACCTCAATGGCCACGCCCGTGATGGCCAGAAAGTCTCCCTCAAGCTGATTCCCAAAGCCAAAGACCAATTGCTCGCCGCACTCCAGCGTGGGGAGGGCGACCTGGTGGCTCCCGGCGAATTGCTGGATGCCAGCGCCGCCCGTTACGTGGACGCCACTGAGCCGGTCGTCAGCCACGTGCCGTTGGTGGTGGTCGGGGTGCGTGGCGAGCGCAGCTTCAAGAAGGTCGAACAGCTTTCTGGCCGCACGCTGATGCTGACCAACGGCAGCGCGGCCAGCGATGCCATCGTCGCGCTCAACCAGAAGCTGGCGTTGCGCAAACTGCCGCCGGTGAAAGTCGAATGGGTCGATCCCAGCCTGGCCGTCGAGGACGTGCTGGAAATGGTTCAGGCAGGGATCTATCACCTGACCGTGGTCGAGCAACCGATCGCCGAGCGCTGGGCGCGGGTCTTGCCCAAACTTCGGGTCGACCGTTCAGTGGCGCTGAGTGAGCATGGCGACATGAACTGGTTCGTGCGCAAGGACGCCGTGATGCTTCACGCCACGGTCGACCGTTTCCTGGAAACCTACACGCCGCCGAGCAATCAGGACGTCGCATTCCAGAAGGCCTACAAAGACTTGTACCGGGTTCACTATCCACTGGCGCGGGACGACCGCCAGCGTCTGGAAAAATTGCGCCCGACCCTGCAACGCCACGCTGACGCGCAGAAAATGGACTGGCTCGACCTCGCTGCGCTGGCCTTCAAGGAGTCCCAGCTCAACCCCGGTGCCAAAGGCGGCAGCGGTGCCACGGGCCTCCTGCAGATCACCCCGTCGGCCGCGCAACGTGTGGGCGTGGGCAATATCCATGACGTCGATGGCAACGTGCAGGCGGCCAGCAAATACCTGGCGATGATCCGCCGCAAATTCTTCTCCAGCCCGAAAATCAACGAGCGCGAGCGCATGGCGTTTACCCTTGCGGCTTACAACCTGGGGCCGGAGCGAGTGCAGGCGATGCGCACCGAAGCCAAACGCCAGGGTTTGAACCCTAACCAATGGTTCTTCCAGGTCGAGCGTGTGGCGATGAAGCAGGTGGGGATGAACGTGGTCAGCTACGTTAATAGTGTGAACAAGTACTATCTGGCGTATGACCAGGAACGCAGCTCGCTGGAAAGCCCTTCGTCACGGAAAATGGCCTCACGAGACTGATCGATTAATTCGATCGATATGACGCGTTTTTTGCGATTTTCATATTTATTAATCCGATTATCATGGCGCCATTACTTCTTACCAAACGGAATAAGCGCCATGAATACTCAGATCCTCTCTCGGATTAAAAGCAGTCTGTTCAACACCAACGCCGGTTACGGCATCGCCATCCTGCGTATTCTCGTCGGAATCATCTTCATGGCTCACGGCAGCCAGAAACTGTTCGGCATGTTCGGCGGCTACGGCCTGGAAGGCACTGGCCAGTACATGGCCAGCCTGGGCCTGAACCCTGGTTACCTGATGGCACTGTTGTCAGGCAGCGCGGAATTCTTCGGCGGCCTGGCCCTGTTCCTTGGCTTACTGGTACGCCCTGCGGCAGTGGTGCTGATCGTGATGCTGGCGGTGGCCATCCTCTCGGTGCACATCCACAACGGCCTGTTCATGGCCAACAACGGCTACGAATTCGGTCTGGCCCTGCTGGCCGGTGCATTCGCGGTGTTGTTCGAAGGCGCTGGTCGGGTGTCGCTGGATCGGTTGATTGCTCGTCAGTAACCCTCGCAAACCTCCCCCAAAATCCCGGTCTTGTTAAGAGATCGGGATTTTTTTGCGTCCAGTCAAACGTGTTCGTGACATAACGGCCAGGACATCAGGGCGTCTACGGTCCTTCACTCAACGCCTGCGCCAGAAAGTCGGCAAACGCCCGTGCAGCCATGCGGGTGCTGCGTCCCTGTGGAAAGTAGGCGTGTACGGGCAGATCGGCCATTTTCCAATCGGGTAGCACACGCACCAGAGCGCCGTTGCTCAGTTCCAGTGCGCAGGCCCAGGACGTGGTCGAGGTGATGCCCAGCCCGCCGGTGGCTGCCGCCAGGGCGCCAGCGGTGTCGTTGGTGGACATCTGCGGGTGGACGTCGACGCGGCTGATTTGGCCCTCACGCTCAAATTGCCAAGAAGAACCCTGCGCACCCGCCGGGCCGCCGACGATGCGATGGCCCTTGATGTCATGTGGGCTGGTGGGCGTGCCGTGGCGAGCGAGATAAGCGGGGGAGGCGACGATGACCCGGTGCATGGTGCCGATCTGGCGTGCCGTGCCCGATAGATCCGGCAGATGACCGACGCGAATGCCGATGTCCACGGCTTCTTTGACCATGTCTTGCCAGCGGTCCTCCAGTTGCAGTTCTAGATGCAATTGCGGATGGCGCTCGGTGAACGCCGACAGACGCGGCATGACCACGCGGATCGCCATCGTCGACGGCATGCCGATGCGTAACAGACCGCGCAGTTCTCCGCTCTCGCGCACGCTGTTTTCGGCATCGTCGACTGCCGCGAGAATCGGCTCCATGCGCATTAAAAACTCGATTCCCGCCTCGGTTGGCACCACGGCGCGCGTGGTGCGCGACAGCAGCCGCGCACCTAACGACGCTTCTAACTCGGCAACCATTCGCGACACCTGAGATTGCGCCAGCCCGCTTTCCCGAGCGGCGGCCGAAAAGCTGCCGAGGCGGGCAACGCGGGTGTAGAGCTTGAGGGCGAGCAGGTCTTTGATTGCCATGTCGGGTGGCCTGTGGGGATCTGGATTAATGCTGAAACGAGATAAATCATAGCCTGATTTGACCGCTACCGGCCTAGGGGCTGAAGGCAGATAGTTGACCCATCGAAACGCCGCACACCGGCTTTCGCAGAACTGAAACCCGGCGTGATTCACGCCTAACACTCACTGTTCAAAGGTCAAACATCATGTCTAAAAAAGTACTTGTCACCGGTGCATCAGGCGACACAGGCCGCGCCGCTGTTCGTGAGTCCATCGCGTTGGGCCTGGATGTCCGCGCCATGGTGCACACCCTCGATGCCCGCTCTGATGCCCTCAAGGCGCTGGGCGCAGAGGTGGTGGTGGGCGATCTGTTGCAGATCGACACCGTGCGCGACGCCATGCAAGGCGTGGAGGCGGCTTATCTGGTCTGGCCGGTGCAACCCGGTCTGATCAACGCCACCGTCAACTTCGCTCAGGCGGCGAAGGAAAGCGGCGTCAGTACCGTGATCAACCTGTCTCAGCGCTCGGCGAATCGGGAGTCCAGCAGCGATTCCTGCCGTGACACCTTCATCGCCGAAGAAGTCCTCAACTGGTCGGGACTGCCGGTGATCCACCTGCGTCCGACGTACTTTCTGGAATGGCTACTCTACCCGTGGCAACTGCCTTTCCTGCAACAGGGCGTGCTGCGCATGCCGGTGGGCAAGGGGCGCCACTCGCCGATTGCCGCTGACGATCAGGGCCGCGCCATCGCGGTGTTGCTGAAAGACCCTCAAGGCCACATCGGCACCACGATCAACCTGTCTGGCCCGGTGGAAATGGATCACCAACAGATGGCTGCCGAGCTGTCTGAAGCCTTGGGTCGTACCATCGTGTTCCAGGACGTGCCGGTTGACGAATATGTGCAGTCGATCAGCGAGATGGGCGTTCCGCCGTACATCGTTCAGCACCTCGATGGCGCGATGCGGGACTACCAGAATGGCCGCATGGCTGGCGCTGACAACAACATCGAACAGTTGACCGGGCGTCGTTCGATGACCGTCGGCGAATTCGCCCGCCTGCATGCCGACCGGCTCAACGGCCACTGATGCCCAACCTTTCCTGTGTTTAAGAGGTGAGTCATGGACTTTCTTGAAACCCTGATGCAGCGCAACGCCGAGTTTGCCGAGCACGATTTTTCTGCCGACCTGAAGATCATACCGTCGCGCAAAACGATGATTCTCGGTTGTGTCGACCCTCGCGTCGACCCGATGGATGTACTCAAACTCAAGCCCGGTGAGGCCGCGATCATTCGCAACGTGGGTGGGCGGGTGAACCCTGCACTGTTGGAGACCATGGCCATTTTGCGCACGGTTTCCCAAGTGGGCGGAAACGAGGTGGGAGAGGGCTGGAACTTGATCGTGCTGCACCATACCCAATGCGGTATCTCCGGCTGCTACCACCACGCCCCGCACATGCTGGCCAAACACATGGGCGTCGAAGAGCACGCGCTGGCGGCACTGGAAATCGACGATCCGTACAAATCGGTAAAGGTCGATGTCGCGGCCCTCAAGGCCAATCCGAAACTGCCGGGCGGCTTCATCGTGTCAGGCCTGGTGTACGACGTGGAGACCGGGCGGATCGAAACCGTCGTACCGCCTGCTTTGTTGCGGGAAGAGCAGGCAGGCTCCTGAGAATGTCGTTTGGTTTCGGGCGCCCCCTGTAGCAGCACGGCCGGGCGGCGTTCCGTTTGCCGACGGCAGCGATTCAAACCCGCCACCGCCGGCAAGCCGGACTGCTACAGGGATCGTGCCCTCCATTACATACGTCGCCCCAGCGTCTGGCTCGGGTACTCCAGAAACAACCCCCGATAACTCTCGGAAAACCGCCCCAGATGCCAGAACGCGTAGCGCATCGCGACTTCCGCCACGTTGGTATCACCCGTTCGGGCGTGCAGTAAATCCTGCCGCGCCAGGTTCAGGCGCCGGGTGCGCAGCCAGGCGGTGGGGGCCATGCCGACGCAGTCGTTGAACGCCTTGCGCAATTGCTGGAAGGACGTGCCCGCCGTTTCGGCCAACTGCACGACGCTGAAATTCTCGGTGGGGCAGGCGCTGACCTGATCGAACACCCGCTGCACGATCTTGCGTTGCTCGCGCACCCGCACGCTGCGGCTGGAGGTGGGGGCGGGTGTGGATTGATCGAGCACGTAGAGACAATCCTCGATCAATTGCTCGCTCAGTTGCGCGGACTCAGGGCCCTCGGCGTTCTGTGCCAGCCGCGTCAGCATCGTGCTCAACCAGCCGCTGAACAGCGCGCCATGGCGGGACGTGAGCGGGGTCAGCAGCAACTCTTCGACGGTGCGGTGCAGGTGCTGCGTACCCAGCGCCTCCTGACGAATCACCACGGCAATTTCTCGATAATTTTCCGGGGTGATCCACAGGTTCTGGGTGCTGGCGTCCAGCAGGTACAGCGCGTGATCCGCCATGTCGAAGCTGAACACCAGGGCATCGCTCGGCGCCTTGTAATACTGCTCGATGCGGGTGTTCATGTGCTCTTCGTAGACTTGCACGCCGCCCAGCTCGGCCTCGACCAGCCGACCCTTGAATTGCCCGGCGGACATTTGCGCGTAGTGCAGGCTCCAGCCCGCGTTGGAGATGCCTTGCTGATCGGCGGCGACGGTTTCGAATACCTTGACCGACATACGGAGTCCTGCGCATGCAGTGTTGTTATGAGGTGTCAGCACCCTAGCAGCCCGTTTGGAGGGCTGGCAACACCCCGTCACAGCTCCATCGTTTTGCACCAAAATGATGCATTCGATCCGTTCGAAAGTGGATAGACCCGCTGCCCGATGATCCACCAGCATGGCGCCCCATGAACGTCCAACAGCAGAGGCCCCATGGACAGCAGCGTGAAAGACCCACTTGCCGAGTGGTTGAAGAGCTACGGCATCACCGAAGTCGAGTGTGTGGTCAGTGACCTGACGGGCATCGCCCGGGGCAAGATCCTGCCCACCAAGAAATTCCTCAACGAACACGGCATGCGCCTGCCGGAAAGCGTGCTGCTGCAAACCGTGACCGGCGATTACGTCGATGACGACATCTATTACAACCTGCTTGATCCCGCCGATATCGACATGACCTGCCGCCCCGATGCTCAGGCCGTCTACGTATTGCCATGGGCGATCGAGCCTACGGCGATGGTCATTCACGATACGTTCGACCGTTACGGCAATCCCGTCGAACTGTCGCCACGCAACGTGCTGAAAAAGGTCCTGGCGCTGTACACGGCACAAGGCTGGCGGCCCGTCGTCGCGCCGGAGATGGAGTTTTACCTGACTCAGCGCTGCGAAGACCCGGACCTGCCGCTGCAAGTGCCGACCGGACGTTCGGGGCGTCCTGAAAGCGGGCGGCAGTCGTTCTCGATTGAAGCGGCCAACGAGTTCGATCCGCTGTTCGAAGACGTCTACGACTGGTGCGAAGCCCAAGGGCTGGACCTGGATACACTGATCCACGAAGACGGCCCGGCGCAGATGGAAATCAACTTCCGTCATGGCGATGCGCTGGACCTGGCCGACCAGATCACCGTGTTCAAACGCACCCTGCGCGAGGCGGCGCTCAAGCACAACGTCGCCGCGACCTTCATGGCCAAGCCGATCACCGACGAACCCGGCAGCGCGATGCATTTGCACCAGAGCGTGGTCGACATCCACACCGGCCTGAGCGTATTCAGCACCGCCGAGGGCGAGGCAAGTTCGTTGTTTTTGCACCACATCGGTGGCTTGCAGCGCTACATCCCGGAAGTGCTGCCGCTGTTCGCGCCGAACGCCAACTCGTTCCGTCGTTTTCTGCCGGACACTTCGGCGCCGGTCAACGTCGAATGGGGCGAAGAAAACCGTACCGTTGGCCTGCGGGTGCCAGGCTCCGAACCTCAAGCGCGGCGTGTGGAAAATCGTCTGCCGGGGGCCGACGCCAACCCGTATCTGGCCATCGCCGCGAGCCTGCTATGCGGCTACATGGGCATGATCGAGGGCTGCGAGCCGGGCGCTCCGGTGCAAGGCCGCGGCTACGAACGCCGCAACCTGCGTTTGCCGCTGACCATTGAAGATGCGCTGGAACGCATGGAAAGCAGCGCGGCGGTGCGCAAGTTGCTGGGTGACAAGTTCGTGCAGGGCTACGTCGCGGTGAAGCGTGCCGAACATGAAAACTACAAGCGCGTCATCAGCTCGTGGGAACGCCAGTTCCTGATGATGAGCGTGTGAGCTATTCCACTGAGCTTTTCCATTGACGTTGGGGGAAATCATGAAGTCGATCGTTACCACGCTGGCTGTGCCCTTGCTGCTGCCCGCGCTGTTGGCCGCTGCCGTCACCCATGCCGAAGACCGGACCGTGAAGATCTACAACTGGTCCGATTACATCGGCCCGACCACGCTGGCGGATTTCCAGAAGGCCACCGGCATTGCGCCGACCTATGACGTGTTCGACTCCAACGAGACCCTTGAAGGCAAGATGCTCACGGGGCGTTCGGGGTACGACGTGGTGGTGCCGTCGAACCACTTCCTGGGGCGGCAGATCAAGGCCGGGGCTTTTCAGAAGCTCGACCGCAGCCAGTTACCGAACTGGAAGAACCTCGACCCGCAATTGATGAAACAACTTGAAGCGAACGACCCCGGCAACCAATACGCGGTGCCATACCTGTGGGGCACCAACGGCATCGGTTACAACATCGACAAGGTCAAGGCCGTGCTCGGCGTCGACAGCATCGATTCGTGGGCGGTGTTGTTCGAACCGGAAAACATGAAGAAACTGCAAAAGTGCGGCGTGTCGTACATGGACTCGCCGGACGAGGTGTTTCCAGCGGTGCTCAACTACATGGGCCTGTCGCCGCGCAGTGAATCAGCCAAGGATTACGAGGCGGCGACGGCGAAGCTCAAGGCCGTGCGGCCGTACATCACCTATTTTCATTCATCCAAATGGGTGTCTGATCTCGCGAATGGCGACATTTGCGTTGCGTTTGGATACTCGGGCGACGTGTTGCAGGCCAAATCCCGGGCCGAGGAAGCGAAGAACGGGGTGAACATCGCCTACTCGATTCCCAAGGAAGGCGCCAACGTCTGGTTCGACATGCTGGCGATCCCCAAGGACGCCGAGCACCCTCGCGAAGCGCTGGCGTTCATCAACTACCTACTGGACCCGGCAGTGATCGCCAAGGTCAGCGAAACCGTGGGCTACGCCAACCCTAACCCGGCGTCCAACGCACTGATGGGCGAGGCGATCACCCGGAACCCGTCGATCTACCCGACGCCCGAGGTGATGAGTCGTTTCTACATCTCCACCGAACTGCCGCCCGCGACCCTGCGCCTGATGACGCGCAAGTGGACCGACATCAAATCCAGCCGCTAAGGACGCGCCATGCCTGTTGCACTGCCGCACACTGCTTCTTATTACGCCGCGTCGGTCGGGCGAACGCTTGACCGACCCGCACTCGACAGCGCTGTCAGCGCGGATGTCTGCGTCATCGGCGGCGGTTTCAGCGGGGTCAACACCGCGTTGGAGCTGGCCGAGCGCGGGCTGTCCGTGGTGCTGCTGGAGGCTCAGCGTATTGGCTGGGGCGCCAGCGGGCGTAACGGCGGCCAGTTGATTCGCGGGCTGGGGCATGACGTCAGCGGTGTCGAGCGTTGGGTGGGCAAGGAGGGCGTGCGCTCTCTGCAACAGGCGGGCAGCGAGTCCGTCGATATCGTGCGGCAGCGGGTGCAAAACAATGGCATCGACTGCGACCTGCGCTGGGGCTACTGCGACCTGGCCAACACGGCGTCGCACTGGAAAGGTTTGCAGGAGGAGTTACAGGCGCTGACCGAGCAGGGCTATCCGCATCCGATGCGGCTGGTGGAAAAGGACGCGCTGCATGAGGTGGTGAACTCATCGGTGTATACGGGCGGTTTGATCGACATGGGTTCAGGGCATTTACACCCGCTCAAGCTGATTCTGGCCGAAGCGCGGCTGGCAGAAGAGAAGGGCGCGCTGTTGTTCGAGGCCAGCCCGGTGCAACGCATCGTGAAGGGCAGTAACGTGCAGGTGTTTACTGAGCACGGGCGGGTCACGGCGCGGCATGTGGTACTGGCCTGCGACGCCTTTCTCAACACACTGGAACCCGCACTCACCGGCAAGCTGTTGCCTGCGGGCAGTTACATCATCGCCACCGAACCGTTGGGCGAAGAGCGGGCGAGGGCGCTGATTCCGCAAAACATGGCGCTGTGTGACCAGCGGGTGGCGCTGGATTATTACCGGTTGTCTGCGGACAACCGTTTGCTGTTCGGTGGTGCCTGTAATTACTCGGGCCGCGACCCGAAGAACATCGCCGAATACATGCGGCCGAAAATGGAGCGGGTGTTCCCGCAGCTCAAGGGCGTGGGCATTGAGTTTCAGTGGGGCGGGATGATCGGCATCAGCGCCAATCGCTTTCCGCAGATCGGGCGGGTGCCGTCGGCGCCGAATGTGTATTACGCACAGGGGTACTCTGGGCACGGCTTGAATGTCACGCACTTTGCGGCGCGGGTCATTGCCCAGGCGATTGCCGAGCAGGACAGCCGAGGCATCGACCTGTTCAGCCGCGTGCCCCATCGCACCTTTCCCGGAGGCGAGCGTTTACGTTCGCCACTGCTGGCGTTGGGGATGATGTGGTATCGGCTGAAGGAACTGGTGGGGTAATCCATTGCGCCAAGTGCAGTGGCCGGAGATCTTCCGGCCCTGCGACCCACTTCTGTAGCAGTACGGCCTGGCGACGTTCCGCTTGCCGACGGCCGCGATTTCAAGAGCGCCACCGCAGGCAAGCCGCGCTGCTACGGTGGTGTTGTGTCGCGGTTATGCGAGGCCACCGAATTCATTCAGGGAATGGCAAGGGCACGCTCGGGTCACGCCTGACTTCAAAGGTGTTCAAGGTCATTGCCACCAGCGTGTAGTAGCCGTACACGCCAATCAGCTCGACCACCGCCGCTTCGCCGAACAGGCCGATCGCGCGTTGGTACAGTTCATCGCCGACCCTTCGCGTGTCATACAGCGCTTTGCCGATGTCGTAGACGCATTGCTCTTGTGGTGAGTCGAATACGGGGGGCTGCTGCTGTTTCAGTGCGTCGATGATCGTTTCACCGAGTCCGGCCCCGCGCGCGATGGGTTCGTGAATCTGCCACTCGGCCTGGGACCGCCACCAGGCTGCGGTGGTCAGAATTGCCAATTCGGTCAGGCGCAGTTCCAGACGCGTGCCATAGCGGCAGAAGGCGCCGAGGCGCTGGGCGTGATCGGCCAGCGCGGGGCTATGAACCCAGGCCAGAAACGGCCCGTCCAGGTTGCCGCGAGGACCTTTGAGAATGTCGCCAAGTACGCGGCGCTGATCCTCACTCATGGTGTCTTCATGCAACGGGGTCAAGCGTGACTGGATGTCCATGATATCTGTGTGAGACCTCTCAAATGCCGTTGATGGCGTGGTCGATGGCGGTGGCCAGTTTATCCACGATCTCGTCGATGTGGCCCGAGTCGATAATGAACGGCGGTGCCAACAGGATGTGATCGCCGCGCTGCCCGTCGAGTGTGCCGCCCATGGGGTAGCACATCAGGCCTTGGCTCATGGCGGCTTTCTTCACCTGTGCATGCAGTTTGAGCGCAGAGTCGAAGGGGGCTTTGCTGCCGCGGTCGGCCACCAGTTCTATGCCGCGAAACAGCCCGCGCCCGCGAACATCGCCCACATGAGGGTGCTCGCTGAAACGCTCACTCAAGCGCGTTCGCAGCGTTTCACCCAAGGTCACGACCTGGCGCAACAGTCCGCGTTGCTCGATGGCTTTCTGCACGGCCAGCGCTGCAGCACACGCGGTGGCGTGGCCGATGTAGGTGTGGCCGTGCTGAAAGAAACCCGAGCCGTTGGCGATGGCGTCACGAATCTTGCCGCTGACCATGGTCGCGCCAATCGGTTGATAGCCAGCACCGAGACCCTTGGCGATGGTGATCAGGTCGGCGGTGATGCCTTCCTGTTCGGCCGCGAACAACGAGCCGGTGCGGCCCATGCCACACATGACCTCATCCAGAATCAACAACACGCCGTGGCGATCACAGACCTCACGCACGCGCTTGAAATAGCCCGCCACGCCGGGCACCGCGCCTAGCGTGGCACCGACCACGGGTTCGGCGATGAACGCCATGACGTTGTCCGGCCCCAGCCGTTGAATCTCGGCTTCCAGTTCGTCGCCCAGCCGTTGAGCGTAGTGCTCCACGGTCTCACCGGGCTGTTGATCGCGGTAGGCGTAGCTCGGGCTGACATGGCTGACGTTGATCAGCAACGGTTCGAATTGGCGACGACGCCATTCGTTGCCGCCTGCGGCCAGGGCGCCCAGGGTGTTGCCGTGGTAGCTCTGGCGTCGGGCGATGACGTGCTTGCGTGCAGGCTGGCCGATTTCCACGAAGTATTGCCGCGCCAGTTTCAGTGCGGTTTCCACCGCTTCCGAGCCCCCGGACACGAAGTACACCGACTCCAGCCCCGCCGGCGCACGTGCCACCAGAAAGTCGGCCAGTTCTTCCATGACCTCGGTGGTGAAGAAGGAGCTGTGGGCGTAGGCCAGTTGGCCAATCTGCTGACGCACCGCTTCGATGACCTGCGGATCACTGTGACCCAGGCACGAAACCGCCGCGCCGCCGCTGGCATCCAGATAGCGCTTGCCCGTGCTGTCGATCAGATACGGGCCATCCCCGGCAACGGCTGTGGGGTAGGTGTGGTTGAAGCTGCGATGCAGTACGTGGCTCATGATCCCCTCCAAAGTTGGTGCAAATATTACTTGCATTGAGTTAACAAGCAACGGATATTTGCATTCGGCGCGATGCACAGGGATTGACTGCTGACGCGCCCAACGCGTTGCCTGCGATCGATGAGCAGCACGCAGCCAGGCATGGACATGCCGCCCATAACAATCAGGGGCCAGCCCCGACGCATTGCTTACTGCCGCTTTCCCTCGGCCCGACAACGGCGACCGAGCTCCCTTTTTTGCAGAGGAAAGACGATGAAAAGATTTCTCAAGGTATCGGCTGCAGCCGTTGCGCTGGTGTTCGCGGGCTCAACGCTGGCGGCGGGCAAAGAGCTGTTGATCGCGACGGACACCGCGTTCGTGCCGTTTGAGTTCAAGCAGGGCAATGAATACGTCGGGTTTGACATTGACCTGTGGGCGGCCATCGCCAAGGAAATGGGCGTGAGCTATCAGCTCAAGCCGATGGATTTCAACGGCATCATCCCGGCCCTGCAAACGAAAAACGTCGATGCGGCGCTGGCCGGTATCACCATCAAGGAAGAGCGCAAGCAGGTCATCGATTTCTCTGACGGCTACTACGACAGCGGCTTTCTGCTGATGGTCAAAAGCGACAACACCTCGATCAAGGGTGAAGCCGATATCGCTGGCAAAAGCCTGGCGGTGAAAAGTGGCACGTCGGCGGCAGACTATGCCAAGGCCAACCTCAAGGCTGGTGATCTGCGCCAGTTCCCGAACATCGACAACGCTTACCTTGAACTGCGCACCGGGCGGGTAGACGCTGCGATGCACGACACGCCGAACGTGCTGTATTACATCAAGACCGCTGGCGAAGGGCAGGTCAAAGCAGTGGGCAGCCAGATGATGGCGCAGCAATACGGCATCGGCTTCCCCAAGGGCAGCGAACTGCGCGAGCCGGTCAACGCGGCGCTGAAAAAGCTGCGTGCAGACGGCACCTACGCCCGCATCTACGAAAAGTGGTTCGGCACCCAGCCGCAGTAAATCCTGTCCGCGTCAATCGAGAGTCTTATTTATGCAATTTCAATGGAGCGCCATCTGGGATGCGCTCCCCGTTCTGCTGGACGGCGCCAAACTCACCCTGTGGATTTCCATCCTGGGGTTGATCGGTGGCGCCATCATCGGCGTGGTCGCGGGCTTTGCCCGTGCCTACGGTGGTTTCTTCAGCAGCCGGGTAGCGCTGGTTTTCATCGAACTGATCCGTGGCACCCCGATCATGGTGCAGGTGATGTTCATCTATTTCGCCTTGCCGCTGATGATCCCGGTGCGGATCGATCCGTTCGGTGCTGCCGTGACGACCATCATGCTCAACTCCGGGGCCTACATCGGCGAAATCACCCGTGGCGCCGTGCTGTCGATCAACAATGGCTTTCGCGAAGCGGGTCTGGCGCTGGGCTTGTCCCGACGCGACACCTTGCGCTATGTCATCGCGCCTCTGGCCTTCCGCCGCATGATCCCGGCGTTGGGCAACCAGTGGATCGTCAGCATCAAGGACACCTCGCTGTTCATCGTGATCGGCGTGGCCGAGCTGACGCGCCAAGGGCAGGAAATCATCGCCGGTAACTTCCGGGCCATGGAAATCTGGACGGCAGTGGCTGCGATTTACCTGATCATCACGCTGATCCTCAGCTACATCCTGCGACGCACAGAAACCAGGCTGAAACTCCTATGATCGAATTCAAGAACGTTTCCAAACACTTCGGTAGCACTCAGGTGCTGCACGACATCAACCTGAGCATCGACAGCGGGGAAGTGGTGGTCATTATCGGCCCGTCGGGCTCGGGCAAGTCCACGCTGTTGCGCTGCATCAACAAGCTGGAAGAAATCACCGAAGGTGATCTGGTGGTCGATGGCTTGAAGGTCAACGATCCGAAGGTGGATGAGCGGCTGATTCGGCAGGAAGCCGGCATGGTGTTTCAGCAATTTCACCTGTTCCCGCAGATGACCGCGCTAGAGAACGTCGCCTTTGGCCCGATTCGTGTGCGCGGCGCCAGCAAGGCGGACGCACAGGCCTTGGCCCGTGAACTGTTGGCCAAGGTCGGTCTGGCAGAGCGCGCCGATCATTACCCTTCGCAGCTTTCCGGGGGGCAGCAGCAGCGCGTGGCAATTGCCCGGGCGCTGGCGGTCAAGCCAAAGATGATGTTGTTCGACGAGCCGACCTCCGCCCTCGACCCCGAGTTGCGCCATGAGGTGCTGACGGTGATGAAGTCGCTCGCCGAGGAGGGCATGACGATGGTCATCGTCACCCACGAAGTCGATTTTGCGCGCAAGGTCGCCAGCCGTCTGATCTTCATCGACAAGGGCCGGATTGCCGAGGATGGCGCGCCCGAAACGCTGATAGCCAACCCGCCCAGCCCGCGCCTGCGGGAATTTCTTCAGCACGTTTCTTGAGGTTGCCCAGCCATGTTCACTGAAATTCACGCGGGTGGCAGTGCGTTCGACCTGGGGCGGCGTCTGGGCGAATTTGGCCGCGAGGCCGTACACGCCAAATTGCGGCCGCTGGCGCTGTGGCGTTATCTGGCAGCCCAAGCGCACACCGACAAGGCGCAGCAGATGCGGCGTCTGGTGCGCGAGCATTACCCTCGTTACTGGCAGGAAATAGAAGGTCTGGCGTCGGGGCTGGCGTTGCCGCTCGATGAGGTATTCCTGTGGAACTGTCGCGGCGATTTCGCCCGCACGGCCAGCGTCGACGGTTGCACCACGGTGTTTGGCCAGACGGACCACGGCACCTTGATCGCCCACAACGAAGACGGTCTGCCGCAACTGCGGGGCGATTGCGCACTGCTGCATGCCCGTCCTGACGAGGGAGCGGCGTTTACCAGCTTCATCTATCCGGGCTCGATTCCGGGGCATACCTTCGCGGTCAATGAATTCGGGGTGGTCGCGACGGTTAACAACATTCGTCCGATGGACATTCCAACAGGCATACCTCGACAGATTCTGGGGCGTGCTTCTCTGGACGCCAAATCGGTCGACGAGGCCATTGCGGCGGTGTGGGATGGGCCCAGAGCGGGCGCGTTTCACCATGCGTTCGGGCAGGCCGGGACGTCACGCGTGGTCAGCGTCGAGGCCACCAGCGAAGGCGTTGCGGTGGTGGAAGTCACAACCATTGGGGGGCATTCGAACCACTTGGTTCACGACGCCCTCGATGGCGTGGGGCAGGTGATCACAGGCAGTTCCGGTGCCCGCCAACAGCGCGTGAATCAATTGCTGGCAGAGTCGGCGCAGAGGTTCGATGCGCAGCGGGCAGTGGCGATTCTGCGTGACGAGCATCATTCGGTATTGCCGATCTACCGGTGCGCCGCCGATGACCCGGACGATGAAAACACCTTGGCTACCGCGGTCTTCACCCTGACCGCCAGCGCTGTAGAATGGCGGGTTCATACGCGCCGCGTCACGGACCATCCTGACGCCTGGGGTGTCGTTTCTCTTGCCTGATAGTGGATTGCCCCGATGACCAAGCCCAACGAATCCCTGCCTGAAACCGTGGCCGACCTGAAACAACTGCTCTCGGCCATCGAGCATCAGGAAGTGGACATCGTGCTGGGTGGCAGCTCGACCCGCGTGCTGACCTCGATGATCGAATCACCACAGCGCGCAGCGGTGTCGTCGATCACCGAGCTCGCCGAGCAACTGGGGGTGAACGCCTCGACGCTGTCGCGGCTGGCGCGGCGGTTGGGGTATTCGGGGTTCAGCAAGTTGCAGGACGTGTTTCGTCGCGAACTGACCGAGGGCAAGAGTTTCTACAGCGACCAGGCGTCGCGGCTGGTGGTGAACGCCGATGACATGGGCACGCTGAATCAACTGACCCGCCTCGGCCGTCAGGAAAGCGCCAACATCGCCAGCATGATCGAGCAAGTGGACCCGGTCGCGTTTGGTGATGTGGTGCAACGCTTGTGCAGCGCGAAGCGGGTGCGGATTCACGGCATGCGTCAGTTCAACTCACTGGCGCTGTTCATGTCCTATGGCTTGGGCATGCTGCGCCCGGACGTCAGCGCTCTGGATTCCAGCCGTCAGGGAGTGGCCGATGCCCTTGCACAACTGGAAACAGGGGACCTGCTGGTGGTCGCCAGTTGTTTTCCCTACACCCCGAGCGTGTTAGCGACTGCAGAAGTCGCCGCCCGACACGGCATCGACGTCGTGGCCCTGACCGACTCCGCCAGCTCACCATTGGCCAAGAGCGCGATTCACAGTTTCTATGTGCCTAATCACAGCCTGTTCTTCAGCAACAGCATGTGCGCGTTCATGCTCCTGGCGCAGGGCTTGTTGAGTGCCGTGGCCAGCTCGCTGGGCGAGGCATCGGTGGCGGCGCTCAAGTACCGGGAGACATTGATATCCGAGCTCAATTCGTCGCTGTGAGGCCTCAATCCTCAAGCTTCACAGGCGCCAAGCCCCTGTAGCAGTCCGGCTTGCCGACGGCAGCGATTTTGAGGGCGACACCTCAAGGTCAGGACGACGAGCGATGTGCCTCAGGGTGTCGCGCCAACGGCGGATCCATAAAAAACCCGCCTGATCAGGCGGGTCTTTTTCAATCTCGATCCGTTATTACAGCTCTTTAACAGTGCGGATCTGATCTTTGTTGATGCGGGTCTCTTTGCCGTCCAGTTGTTTGAACTCATAGAAACCGGAGTCTTCATCGTACTTCGGCGTGTCCGTTGCCTGGATTTCACGGCCGTCGTTCAGGGTGATCACAGTGGGCGAAGAGCAACCAGCGAGGGTGGCAAGGCCAAGTGCGAGCAGGAAGGCTGCGGGAATAGTCCGTTGTTTCATTACTGTGTCTCCGAGGGTAATTCTTTGTGTAGTGAGGTTTCTGACGCAGCGGTTGTGCGCAAAGTTCCATGAAACATCGGCTGCCGGGCTACGGCGTGATATCGATCAATAGATCCGGTGTATTCAGGTTGGCCAAACGCCGGTCGCCAGCCTCGCATTGCAACGCGACCGCGCCCAGTTCGGCCATGGTTTGGCGGGGGCTGCGCTGGCCTTGTTGCCAGTGTCGCTCGAACACCGCGCGATGCACGGTCGGAATACAGCACAACAGCGGCTCCCATTGTTCACCTTGGCGAATCATCACCGGTTGGCCGGGATGATCAGCGGCGGTTTGTCGCAGCCCTTTCAACAGTTCGACATCCAGCAGCGGGGCGTCACAAGGCATCACCAGCAGAAATTCATGCCGGGCCACGGCCAGGCCTGCACGAATGCCTGCATAGGGGCCGGGAAAATCCTGCTCGTCGTCCTGCACCAATTGATCGGCCAGCGGCGCATAGCGCTCGCGATTGCGGTTGCAGGAAATGATCAGGTCGTCGGTCAGGGGCCGGGTCAGGCGGTGCAGGTGCTGAATCAACGCCTCGCCGCGCCATTCGATCAGGCCCTTGTCGCGGCCACCCATGCGCTGGCCCTGACCTCCGGCGAGCAGCAGGATCGAGCAGGGGGGCAGGGGGTCGGACGGGGTCATGGTGCACTCGTTCAGCAGAGAAAAAGGAGGCCCTGTGATATAACACCGGTCTGTTTTCCCTACAACTGGACCTCGCCGATGAAAGCCAAGGCTGATACCCCATTCGTGCCGCTGAACATTGCCGTGCTCACCGTCAGCGACACCCGCACCTTTGAAAATGATACCTCCGGGCAGATGTTCGTCGATCGCCTGACCGCCGCCGGTCATGGCTTGATCGAGCGCAAGCTGCTCAAGGACGACCTGTACAAGATCCGCGCTCAGGTCGCGACCTGGATTGCCGATGACGAAGTGCAGGTCGTGCTGATCACCGGCGGCACCGGTTTCACCGGGCGCGACAGTACCCCTGAAGCCGTGGCCTGCCTGCTGGACAAACAGGTCGATGGTTTTGGCGAGCTGTTCCGCCAGATCTCGGTGCCGGACATCGGCAGTTCCACCATTCAATCCCGCGCGCTGGCCGGTCTGGCCAATGGCACGCTGGTCTGCTGCCTGCCGGGTTCGACCAACGCGGTACGCACCGGTTGGGACGGGATTCTGGCCGATCAACTGAACAACAGCTTCCGTCCCTGCAACTTCGTGCCTCATCTGAAAAAGGCCGAGCCGTGTGCAACCCGTGGGTGAATGGCGATGAGCAAGCCTGAAGTGCGTGGCCTGATTCCCGTGGAAGACGCCATGGAACGTCTGATGAGCCTGGCCGCTGCGGCGCCGATCACCGAGCGTGAAACCGTGGCGTTGGCCGACGCGCAAGGCCGTATTCTCGCCGAAGACCTCATCTCCACCCTCGATCTCCCGCCATGGCCCAACAGCGCCATGGATGGCTATGCCTTGCGCGTGGCGGACTGGACCGGGGAACCGCTGCCGGTCAGCCAGCGGATTTTCGCAGGCCAGGCGCCGGAGCCGTTGCAGCCGGGCACCTGTGCGCGGATTTTCACGGGGGCGCCGGTGCCGGAAGGTGCGGATTGCGTTGAGATGCAGGAAAACGCTGAGGTCCAGGCTGACGAGCGCGTGCGCTTCCTCGAAGCCCTGAGCATCGATCAGAACATCCGTCCCAAAGGCCAGGAAACCACCGTCGGCGACAAGGTTCTGGACGCGGGCACCGTCATGACCCCGATTGAGCTGGGCTTGGCCGCCACCCTTGGCCGGGGCGAGTTGCAGGTCGTGCGTCGCGCCCGTGTGGCGGTGCTGTCCACGGGCGATGAGTTGATCGAGCCGGGTCAGGCCCTGGGGCCGGGGCAGATCTACAACAGCAACCGCGTGTTGCTGTGCAGTTGGCTCAAACGCTTGGGGTGCGAGGTCGTCGATGCGGGCATCCTGCCGGACAACCTGGAGAAAACCCGCGAAGCGCTAGGGGCATTAGGCGATGTTGACCTGATTTTGTCCACGGGCGGTGTGTCAGTGGGCGAGGCGGATTTCCTCGGCCATGCCCTGCGCGAAGAGGGCGAGATTTCCCTGTGGAAGCTGGCGATCAAACCGGGCAAGCCGCTGACTTTCGGCCATTTCCGTGGCGTGCCGGTGATCGGCTTACCGGGCAATCCGGCCTCGACCCTGGTGACCTTCGCACTGCTGGCCCGGCCTTATCTGCTGCGCCGTATGGGCGTGCAACAGGTGACGCCGCTGTCGTTCAAGGTGCCCGCCGGTTTTGTCTGGCCCAAACCGGGCAATCGTCGCGAGTACCTGCGCGGCCGTCTGGAGCAGGGGCGGTTGATCGCTTATCGCAATCAAAGCTCGGGCGTGCTGCGCAGTGCGGCATGGGCGGACGGCTTGATCGAGGTGATAGAAGGCACAACGGTTGCCGAAGGCGATCTGCTGAATTTCATTCCTTTGAGTGAGGTCATGGGCTGACCAGCGGTTGGATCCCATCAGCGGATCCTGAGCTACCCTCAATCGCGTGTCATGACAAATGGGTATCCCGTATTTACCCCGGAGTATTGTTATGCAGCCTTTGCGTGTGGCCTGTGTGATCCCGACCTACAACGGGCGCAGGGAGCTTGAGCGGTTGCTCGACTCCCTCTGGGCGCAAACCGCCGAGTTCGACACCCTGATCGTTGATTCCAGCTCCACGGACGGCACTCTGGAGCTGGCGCAGTCACGCTGCAACGGCGTGATCCGCATCGATGCCAAGGACTTCAATCACGGCGGCACCCGGCAGATGATGGCTGAGGCCCATCCCGGTTACGACGTGTTCGTCTACCTGACTCAAGACGCTTATCTGGAAGATCCCCGGGCGGTGGAGAACATTCTCGCGCCCTTCGAGGATCAACTGGTGGGCGCGGTCTGTGGTCGTCAGTTGCCCCATCTGGACGCCACGGTGCTGTCGCAGCATGCACGCTGGTTCAACTACCCCCCGGTGTCGCGGGTCAAGAGTCTGGACGACGTGCCGGAGTTGGGGATCAAGGCGCCGTTCATGTCCAATTCCTTCGCCGCCTATCGCCGTGATGCGCTGCGGGCGGTGGGCGGCTTTCCGCGGCATGTGATCCTGTCGGAAGACATGTACGTTGCGGCCAAGATGCTGCTGTCGCACTGGAAAGTGGCTTACCAAGGTTCGGCGGTGTGTCGTCATTCCCACAACTACACCCTGCGCGAAGAGTTTCGCCGCTACTTCGACATCGGTGTTTTTCAGGCGCGGGAGTCGTGGATTCACGCCAAATTCGGCGGCGCTCGGGCCGAAGGCTTTCGCTACGTGAAGTCCGAGCTGGATTTTCTGGGGCTGCGTCGCTGGTATCTGTGGCCTGCGTCGTTTGTGCGCAACGGTCTGAAGTTGCTGGCGTTCAAGCTGGGCAAGGAAGAGGCGCGGCTGTCGCGGCCCTTGAAGAAGCGGTTGGGGATGTACAAGCGCTTCTGGGACAGCGAAAACGCTTGAATCGGCGCGATATAGCTCAGCGTGATAATGCGTTGAGCATCATGGCGAGCAGTCGATTCGTGCGTCTGGTGCACTGATACACTGCCCAAATGTAAATTTTTCTTCATCCGTGGGCTTTTTAAACTACCGGTCATGACCCAGATGCCCGGAGTTGAACGCCCATGCCACGCCTTGTTCTGACCCGCGAACTCAGCGCTCGCACGCGAGTGGCGTCGTGACGGCCGCAGCACCGGCCCCGGCGATCAAGGCCGCAGCACCCGCCGCGTTCGGTTTGCAAACCATTTTGGGACTGGTGGGCGTGTTGCTCGCGGTGCTGGTCGCCGGGATCAACGAGGGCGTAACCCGCATCGCGCTGGCCGACATTCGCGGAGCAATGTTCATCGGTTATGACGAAGCGACCTGGGTCACGTCGCTGTACTCGGCCACGTCGTTGACCGCCACGGCCTTCGCGCCGTGGTTCGCCGTCACGCTGTCCCTGCGCCGCTTTACCCTTGGCGCGATCGCCGCGTTCGTAGTGTTTGCGCTGCTCTGTCCGCTGGCCCCGAATTACCATGCGTTTCTGATGTTACGCATGCTGCAAGGCCTGGCAGCGGGTTGCCTGCCGCCCATGCTGATGACCGTCGCGCTGCGTTTTCTGCCGCCGGACATCAAGCTGTACGGTCTGGCGGGCTACGCGCTGACGGCCACTTTCGCACCGAGTCTGGGCACGCCACTGGCGGCGTTGTGGACTGAATACTTCAACTGGCAGTGGACCTTCTGGCAGGTCGTCACGCCTTGCGTGGTGGCGATGATTGCCATTGCTCACGGCATTCCCCAAGACCCGCTGCGTCTGGAGCGCTTCGAGACCTTCAACTGGCGCGGCGTGCTGCTGGGCGTTCCGGCGATCTGCATGCTGGTGACCGGGGTGTTGCAGGGCAACCGGCTGGACTGGTTCGAATCGACCCTGATCACCGTTCTGCTGTTCGGTGGCGTGGGGCTGTTGGCGCTGTTCATGATCAACGAATGGTTCACCCCGGTGCCGTTCTTCAAGTTGCAGATGCTCTCCAACCTGAACCTGTCCCATGCGCTGATCACCCTGGGCGGCGTGCTGGTGGTGCTGACCGCGACGGGCTCGATTCCCGCAGCCTATCTGGCGCAAGTCCACGGTTATCGGCCGTTGCAAACGGCGCCGATGATGCTGCTGGTGGCCCTTCCGCAACTGTTGGCGCTGCCGCTGGTGGCGGCGCTGTGCAACCTCCGTGCAGTGGATTGCCGCTGGGTGTTGACCACGGGGCTTTCGCTGCTGGCGCTGTACTGTTTCGCGGCGACGCAGATGAACCCCGAGTGGATTCGCGACAACTTCTACGCCCTGCAACTGTTGCAAGTGGTCGGCCAGCCCATGGCGGTGATGCCGCTGCTGATGCAGGCCACAGGCGGTATCGCGCCACCTGACGGGCCGTTCGCCTCGGCGTGGTTCAACACCGTGCGCGGCTTGGCGTCGGTCGTCGCCACCGGCGCGCTCGATGCTCTGACCACGGCGCGGCAGCACTTTCACTCCAACGTGCTGGTGGACCGATTGGGCAACAGCCCCGAACTGGCGGGCCAGGACTCGGCGGCCTCTCTGGCGCATCGCATTCACGAACAGGTTGTGACCCTGACCAGTATCGACCTCTTTTACTGCATGGGCTGGGTCGCTGCCGCGCTGATCCTGTTGATTCCTCTGATGCCGAGCCGGGTGTATCCGCCCCGTGCCGTGGCCTGATTTTGCACCTCTTGAGACTGACTTCATGAACATGACTTCAAAACAAACCCTGGCCCTGTGTGGGGTCGTGATCGCCCTCGCGGCGGTGGGCATTTACGGTTTCACCGGCACCGGTGGCCGCCAGAGCACCAACGACGCCTACATTGCCGTCGACTATTCCAACGTGGCGCCGAAAGTTGCGGGTTTCATTGGCCAGGTACTGGTAGAGGACAACCAGCAGGTCAAGGCCGGGCAGCTTCTGGCGGTGATCGACGACCGGGATTTCCAGACCGCGCTGGCCGCTTCCGACGCCGACGTACTGGCCGCCAAGGCGCAATATGAACAGGCCTCGGCGGTGTTGCAGCGCCAGACCTCGGTCATCGCACAGACCGAAGCGACGCTGGCCGCCAACAAGGCCGAAGTGACCTTCGCTGAACAGGAACAGGCGCGTTACGACCATCTCGCCGGAATGGGCGCAGGCACCGTGCAGAACGCCCAGCAGGCGCGCAATCGCATCGACACCGCTCGCGCCCGCTTGAACAGCGCGACCGCCTCGCTGGCCGCTGACCGTAAACAGGTCGACATTTTGGTGGCCCAGCAACACGCCGCCGAAGCCGGCTTGAAACGTGCCCAGGCCGCTCGCGATCAGGCGCAGTTGCAGTTGTCGTACACGCGCATCGTCGCTCCGGTCGATGGCATGGTCGGTGAGCGCGCGGTGCGCATCGGCAACTACGTCACGCCGGGTACGCGCCTGCTGTCGGTAGTGCCGCTGGATCAGGTCTACGTCGTCGGCAACTTTCAGGAAACCCAGCTGACTCACGTTGCGCCGGGGCAAACGGTGGACGTGCGCGTCGACACGTTCTCCGGCGATACCCTCAAGGGCCGGGTGCAAAGCATTGCGCCTGCGACCGGCGTGACATTCGCCGCGATCAAACCGGACAACGCCACGGGCAATTTCACCAAGGTCGTGCAGCGCCTGCCGGTGAAGATTGTGCTGGATCCGCACCAGCCGTTACTCAGTCGGTTACGGGTGGGGATGTCGGTGGATGCCAGCATCGATACCCGGTCGGGCGGGGCAGAAGGGGTCAGTGCGCGATGAGCAGGGTGATGATGCGACAGGGCCTGACAGTGTCGGCGCTGGCGCTCGCCTTGTCGGCGTGTCAGGCGGGCCATGATTTCCAGCCGCCCAAGGCAGACGCCCAAGTGGACTGGCTGCCGACCCAGGGCGAGCAAGCAGTCAGTCACCCGCAGGCATCACCGATCAAAGAGCGTTGGTGGGAGGTGTTCAACGACCCGTTGTTGTCGTCGTTGATCGACCGGGCGACGGCGGCGAATCTGGACCTGAAAATCGCCACCACACGCCTTGAACAAAGCCGTTCGGCACGGCAGGTGGTGGCGGGGGATCAACTGCCGTCAGTCTCGGCAGGGTTGGGTTACCAGCGTGCCCGCAACAGTGGCGAAGGTCTGAACGATCCGTCGGGCAACAGCGGCAAATCGGCGTTCAACCTGTGGGACGGCGGGTTGGATGCCTTCTGGGAAATCGATCTGTGGGGGCGGGTCAAACGTGAGGTCGAGGCCGCCGATGCCACGGTCGCCGTGGCTGAAAATGACCGACGCGGCGTGCTGCTGTCGGTGCAGGCCGAAACCGCCCGCGATTACCTGCAACTGCGCGGTGTACAGGACACCCTGGCCGTGACGCGGGAAAACATCGACGTCTCGCGCAACAGCCTGGCGCTGTCGAAAGTGCGTCTAAACAGCGGCGTCGCGACCGATCTGGACGTGGCCGAGGCCTCGGCGCAGGTGGCCACGGTCGAAGCGCGTATTCCGTTGCTGGAGCAGCGTCAGGCGCAGTTGGTCAACGCCCTGAGCCTGTTGCTGGCCCAGCAGCCAAGAACCTTGCAAAGTGAACTTCTCAAGGCTACCGAGCGCGCGCCGCTGCCCGATGCGATCCCGGTGGGCCTGCCGTCGGAACTGGCTCAGCGCCGTCCCGATATTCGTCAGGCCGAGGCGCGCATGCACGTGGCAGCGGCCAGTGTCGGCGTGGCGGAGGGCGATTTTTATCCGCGCATCGTGCTGTCCGGCAACGTCGGCTTTCAGTCCCTGCAACTGGCCTGGATTTCGCCTGCGGGGCATGCTGCATCTGCGCCAAGCGCAGGAGCAGGAAGCGGCACTCAACTACCAGAAAACCGTGCTGCGGGCCTGGCAGGAAATCGATGACAGCATGAGCCTGTACAACGCCAGCCAGTTGCAGCAACACAAGCTCGAAAACGCAGTGCAGCAGAACCGCATCGCTCTCGGCACCGCCCGGGAGCAGTACAAGGCCGGGGCCGTGGATTTCGTCAGTGTGCTGACCGTGCAGCGGGCATTGTTGGCGAGTCAGGAGCAGTTTGTCGACAGTTCAACGGCGCAGACCTTGGCGCTGGTGGGGTTGTATCGATCCTTGGGGGGAGGTTTTTAGGAGGCTGGATTTCTTCCGCAGATGGCCGACAATGACGCGACTTTGTTCCCACAAGAAAAGGCACGTCATGCAAAAGCCACTGCAAGGGATTCGGGTCATCGAACTCGGGCAACTGATCGCGGGGCCGTTCGCGGCGAAGATCCTCGGCGAGTTCGGCGCCGATGTGATCAAGGTCGAGCCGCCGGGCACGGGTGATCCGCTGCGTAAATGGCGCTTGCTGCACGAAGGCACGTCAGTGTGGTGGGCCGTGTCGTCGCGCAACAAACGTTCGGTGACCCTCGATTTGCGCGAGCCGGAAGGCCAGAACGTGGTGCGCAAGCTGCTCGCCGAAGCCGACGTGCTGGTGGAGAACTTTCGCCCCGGCACCCTCGAAGGCTGGGGGCTGGGCTGGAAAGAACTGCACGCGCTCAACCCGAAACTGGTGATGCTGCGGGTGTCCGGCTATGGCCAGACCGGGCCTTATCGCGATCGCCCAGGCTTTGGCGTGGTGGGCGAGGCCATGGGCGGATTGCGTCACTTGTCGGGCGAGCCGGATCGCACACCGGTTCGAGTGGGCGTGTCGATTGGCGACTCGTTGTCGGCGCTGCATGGCGTCATCGGTGTGCTGCTTGCTCTGCGTCATCGCGACCAGAACGGCGGTGAAGGGCAGGAAATCGACGTCGCGCTGTACGAGTCGGTCTTCAACATGATGGAAAGCCTGATTCCCGAGTATTCGGTGTTCGGTGCCGTGCGCCAGCCAGCGGGCAGCAGCCTGCCGGGGATTGCGCCCTCCAATGCCTACCGTTGTCGCGATGGCCGTTATGCGTTGATTGCAGGTAACGGCGACAGCATTTATCAGCGGTTGATGGCGCTGATCGAACGGCCCGATCTGGCCAATGACCCGGCGCTGGCGCACAACGATGGACGGGTGAAACAGGTCGAGCTGATCGATGCGGCGATCTCTGCATGGGCGGCAAGTCTGGATCTGGACGAGGTGCTGGCCAAGCTGACGGCGGCGCGGATTCCGGCAGGCAAAATCTACGACGCGGCTGACATCGCCAGCGATCCTCATTACAAAGCGCGCGACATGTTGCTGCAGAGCCAATTGGACGACGGAACCCCTGTCATCTTGCCGGGGATCGTACCGAAACTGGGCGCCACGCCTGGCGGCGTGACCCGTTCGGCGCCGACCCTGGGTCAGCACACCGATGAAGTGCTGGAAGCGTTGGGGATCGATGCGCAGCAGCGGGCGCAGTGGCGTGGGCGAGGGGTGATTTGACGTAAGGTTGAACTTCTGTGGGAGCGAATTCATTCGCGAGACGTCAGTACAGCCGACGGAGATGCATCGGATGTACGGGCCAATCGCGAATGAATTCGCTCCCACAATACGCCATTCTCAATGGCTGCCATTTCCCTCATCATCCGCCACATCAAAAAACGGATGCCCCACCATGCCCTTGCCCGACATGAACCTGCTGATCGCCCTCGACGCCTTGCTCGAAGAGGGCAGTGTGGTCGGGGCGGCGAAGCGGATGCATTTGAGTCCGGCTGCGATGAGCCGGACGCTGACGCGAGTACGGGAAGCATTGGGCGATCCGGTGCTGGTGCGCGCAGGCCGCGGGCTGGTGCCGACGCCTCGGGCGTTGGCTTTGCAAGAACAGGTGCGCAGCCTGGTCGAGCAGGCCACTGAGGTGTTTCAGGCACGCGATGAGGTGGACATGCGCACCCTTTCGCGGCGTTTCAACGTGCGCTCCAACGACGTCTTCTTCGGCGCGTTCGGCGGCCATCTGGTGGACGCGCTGCGCCTTCAGGCCCCCGACGCATCGCTGCGTTTCGCACCCGAAGGCGAGGGCGATGACGACGCCTTGCGCGAAGGCCGCATCGACCTGCACGTCACCTCGCGACGCAATTTCGGCCCTGAAATGAAGGTCCAGCAACTCTTCACCACACGCTTCGTCGCCCTGGCCCGTGAAGACCACCCCATCTTCAACGCGCCAGTCACCCCCGAGCGTTTTGCCGAATACGACCATGTCAGCGTCTCCCGCCGTGGGCGCCCTCACGGGCCTATCGATGCGGCGCTGGAGTTGCTGGGACTGTCCCGTCGCGTCACCTTGACCACGCCGAATTTCCACTCGGCGATTTTCTCCATCGCGGCGTCTGACCTGATCGTGTCGTTGCCGGAAACCGTGCTGTGGGGCATGGACGAATTGGGGCTGCGCATGCGTCCGTTCGTGATTCCGCTGGACTTCGAACCTGTCAACGTGGTGCAGGCCTGGCACCCGCGTTTCGACAAGGACCCGGCCCATCGCTGGCTGCGTCAAACGGTCAAGGACCTGTGCATGACCCATCAGGCGCGCAACCTGCCGATCTGCTGATCACGACACGCGCTCGGTCATCGCCGCCATCGCCACCGATGTCGCCGCCGTACGGGTCTCGACGCCCAGCTTGATGTAGATGTGCTCAAGGTGTTTGTTCACCGTGCGCGGGCTCAGTTGCAGGATGTCGGCGATGTCCTTGTTGGTCTTGCCGCAGGCCACCCAGCGCAGCACTTCGAATTCCCGTTCCGTGAGTTGAAAACGGCTCGCCAGCCGATCATAGGCCGGGGCGTGGTCCAGGCCCATGGGCTGCGAGGCGTTGCGCGCCGATTGCAGGATGCGCGCGGTGCGCAGGTGCGAGGCCACCCGAGCCAGCACTTCCGTGCATTGAATGGGTTTGGTCACGTAGTCGATGGCACCCGCTTCGAAGCCTTTGACCACGTGTTCGCTGTCGGTCAGGGCAGTCATGAACAGCACCGGGATGTTGGCGGTGTCGGGCTGCTGCTTGATCAGGCGACAGGTCTCGAAACCGTCCAGCCCCGGCATCATCGCGTCGAGCAGGATCAGGTCCGGCCGCCTGCGTTGGATGCGGTTCAACGCACTGGTGCCGTCCAGCGCGACCAGCACCATGTAGCCGGCCTCGTCCAGCGCATCGGACAGCAGCGCCAGGTTGTCCGGGGTGTCGTCGACGATCAGGATCACGCCGGTGTCAGCGGGTTGAGTCAGGGCGTTCATTGAGGGCCTCCTTCAGTTGCAGGCTGAGTTCATCCAGGCGAAACCCTTTGGCCAGGGTGCGCAGGTCCGCCACGAAGCCGGCGCTGTCGGCGCTGTCCCGTTCGATGGCATCGAGCTTGTGCTGAATCCCGCGCATGTAGCCCAAGCCGCACAGTTCGTAGAGTTCTTCCAGGTCGCGACGGGGCGGCAGGCGCCATTCCGAGCGGGCGGGCGGTGCTTTGCGCAAGCGCCGTTGCCAGGTCAGGTTCAGGTGATGGGCGAGGCGGTCGAGCAACTGTTGCAGGTGCACCGGCTTGGCCAGGTAGTCATGCTCCATCGACGGCAGGCTGTGGTCGTTGTTGTCGACCAGCGGGTCGGTGAAGGCATTGGCATTGGCCGACAGCACGATGACCGGCGCTCGGGACAGTGCGTTGTGGCGGATCATGCGCAAGGTCTGCCAGCCGTCCATGTCCGGCATCGACAGGTCCATCAGGATCAGGTCCGGATGCAGCAACGACACCTGACGTACCGCCTCGTGACCGTTGGCGGCCTGCACCACATCGAAGCCCAGCGGCGTGAGCATGCCCGAGATCACTTTGCGGTGTTCGATGTGGTCGTCCACCACCAGAATCCGCCGCCGCTCGCCTTCATAGCCGGTGACGTCGTGATCCACATCGATGACCGCTTTTGGCACCCGCACTTCGGACAGAAACAGGCGCACTTGAAAGCGCGTGCCTTCACCCGGCTGGCTGGTCACCGACAGCGCACCACCCATTAACGCGGTGAGCATGCGGGTGATCGTGAGGCCCAGGCCGACGCCGTTGTCCTGACGCACCAGGCCGCCACGTTCGAAAGGCTGGAAAATCCGTTCGATCTGCTCCGGGGCAATGCCGATGCCGGTGTCGATCACATCGAAAATCGCCGTCTCGCGGCGGTAGCTGACACGCAGGCAGACTTCGCCGCTGTCGGTGAAATTCACCGCGTTGCCCAACAGGTTGATGAGAATCTGCCGAACGCGTTTTTCATCGCCGCGCACCACCACCGGCATGCGCCCGACCAGCTCCAGACGGAAGCGCAGGCCCTTGTCCCGCGCGGTGCTGACGAACATCTGCTCCAGGTCACTGAGGAACTGCTGCAAGAGGATTTCCGAGGGTTCCAGCCGCAGTTTTCCGGCTTCGATCTTGGCCACGTCCAGCAGGCCGTCGATCAGCGACAGCAGGTGCGAGCTGCTGCGCAGGATGGTCGCCAGCGGGTCCTGATGTTGCGGCGGGGTTGCGGCGTCGCGCTGAAGAATTTGCGTGAAGCCGAGAATGCTGTTCAGCGGCGTGCGCAGCTCGTGGGACAGGCCAGTGACATAGCGGCTCTTGGCGGCGTTGGCCGCTTCGGACGCTTCCTTGGCTTCTTGCAAGGCCTTGTCGGTTTTGTCGTGGGCGTCGATTTCCTGAATCAGCAGCAGCGTCTGGCGCTCGGATTCTTCGAGGGCCACGCGACGGCTTTCCCGGGTCAGCACCACCCACCAGGCGAGAATTCCGGCGAACACGCAGAAGGTCAGGAAGGCCTTGAGAAACGCCAGCATCAGGGTGTGATGCACCTGCGGCGACTGGTCGATCAGGCCGTGGGCCACCTGGCTGTAGATCAACGCCAGCGCGCCAGACAAGCCCAGAATCAGGATCGTCAGCAGCCCCAGGTACTGCGCCAGCCGCGTGTGCAGGTATTGGCGCGGCAAACGGGGCAGCAAGCGGCTGACCAGATCCTCGAACTGCATCGACAGCCGTGCGCGCTTCTTGCACTGATCGCCACAGCGGGCGTCCAGCGAACAGCACAGCGAACAGATGGGTGAGCGATAGGCCGGGCACCACGCCATGTCCGGGGTTTCGAAGGCGTTGTTGCACAGCCCGCAACGCAGGCTGGCTTGGGGGCCATCGGGGTAGAGCAGGGCGTTGGCGCTGGTGCGGGCGATGTAATAGCGGCCTTTGGTGCGCCAGGCGATCAGTGGGGCGACGATCAAGGCGATGGCCAGTGAAATCAGCGGCGGTGCGGCTTGGGCCAGCTCGCCGAACACCCCGAAATGGGCGCAGAACGAGACCAGCGAAGCAATGGTCATTGCGCCGACGCCGACCGGGTTGATGTCGTACAGGTGCGCGCGCTTGAACTCGATATGCCGTGGCGACCAGCCCAGTGGCTTGTTGATCACCAGATCCGCCACCAGCGAGCCGATCCAGGCAATCGCCACGTTGGCGTACAGGCCCAGCACCTGCTCGATGGCGTCGAACACCCCCAATTCCATGAGGATCAACGCAATGATCACGTTGAACACCAGCCAGATCACCCGGCCCGGATGGCTGTGGGTGACCCGCGCGAAGAAGTTCGACCAGGCCAGTGAACCGGCGTAGGCGTTGGTCAGGTTGATTTTGATCTGCGAGATGATGACAAACAGCGTCATGGCTGCGAGCGCCCATTCCGGGGAACTGAACACGTAGCGAAAGGCGACCAGGTACATTTGCGTCGGCTCGGCGGCGCGCTCGATGGGCACTTCGTGTTGCAGAGCGAGGAAGGCCAGAAAGGCCCCGGCGAGAATCTTCAGCGCGCCGGGGATGATCCAGCCGGGACCGGCCATCAGCAGCGCCGCCCACCAGCGGATGCGGTTGGCGCGGGTTTTCTCGGGCAGGAAACGCAGGTAGTCCACTTGTTCGCCGATCTGGGTCACCAGCGACAGTGCCACGCTGAACGCTGCACCGAAGAACAGCAGATTGAAGGTGCCGCCTTCGCCTTCGCGCCCGGCAAAGCTTGTCAGGTCGCTCAGTGCCTCGGGGTTTTTCCAGATCACGAAGACGTAGGGCACCAGCAGCAAGGTCAGCCACAGTGGCTGCGACCACATCTGCAAGCGGCTGATCAGGGTGATGCCATAGGCGACCAGCGGGATGACGATCACCGAGCAGATGACGTAGGCCAGTGCCAGCGGGATGCGGAAATACAGTTCCAGTGCGAGGGCCATGATCGCCGCTTCCAGGGCGAAGAACAGGAACGTGAAACTGGCGTAGATCAGCGAGGTTATGGTCGAGCCGATGTAACCGAACCCGGCGCCGCGGGTCAGCAGGTCCATGTCCACACCGTAGCGTGCGGCGTAGTAGCTGATCGGCAGGCCGGTGAGGAAGATGACCAGCGCCGTGGCCAGGATCGCCCACAGGGTGTTGGTGAAACCGTAACTCATCACCAGCGCGCCGCCGATGGCTTCCAGCGCCAGAAACGACACCGCGCCGACCGCCGTGTTGGCGATGCGGAATTCCGACCATTTGCGAAACGACTTGGGCGTGAATCGCAGCGCGTAGTCTTCCATGGTCTCGTCGGCGACCAGGCTGTTGTAGTCACGACGGACCTTGATGATGCGTTGAGAGCCGGAAGGTCGCACGGTGGATTTTTCCAGAAAGTAAGGATCAAAAAGCCCGTCGTCCTGACGCTTGATTCATGTGGGAAATTCTATGTTGACTGGGCAACTGCTTTCGCCAGCAAGCCGGCTCCCACAATGCCCGCGCCGGATTCAGATTTGTTATTCGGCGCTGAATCTGTGGGAGCCGGCTTGCTGGCGAAAGCGACCTGCCAGTCAAACCATTTGCAACTGACTCACCGCTTTCACAACGGCCACGCCTGGTTTTCAGGAGCAAATTCCATGCCCCAGCGCTCGCACGGGCGTCAGCATGCCGCCAAACGGCGTTTCTGGCGCTACGTCAAATGACGTATGCCAGTACGTCATGCTGCGTATACCCCCAATCGTGCCCGGACTTCATGCTGGTTCCAGCTCGCGATGAGGCGCCATTCAGAGCGCTGGCGAGAACGACGACCCACTCAGGAGCCGGAACCATGGAATCACCACAGACCCACTTGAAACGCTTCCTCCCTCGACGGCTGACCCTGGGCGCGGCTGCGCTGTCGCTGATCGCCGCCGGTGTGTTCGGCCAGATGGCCGTAGCCGATGACGTGAACAGCACCGGCCTGGCCGTGACCCCGACCGAAGTCACCGTTGGCCAGTTGCACTCGGCCACGGGGACCATGGCCATTTCCGAAACCGGTTCGATTCAAGCCGAGCGTCTGGCCATCGACCAGATCAACGCCTCGGGCGGGATTCTCGGACGGCAGATCAAGGTGATTCAGGAAGACGGCGCCTCCGACTGGCCGACCTTCGCCGAAAAAGCCAAGAAGCTGCTGGTCGGCGACAAGGTCGCGGCAGTATTCGGCTGCTGGACCTCGGCCTCGCGCAAGGCCGTATTGCCGGTGTTCGAGAAGGAAAACGGCTTGCTCTATTACCCGACTTTCTACGAGGGGCTGGAGCAGTCGAAGAACGTGATTTACACCGGCCAGGAAGCCACCCAGCAGATCCTCGCGAGCCTGGACTGGATCGCCAAGGAGAAGGGTGCCAAGACGTTCTACCTGATCGGCTCGGATTACATCTGGCCGCGCACCTCGATGAAGATCGCCCGCAAACACATTGAAAACGTGCTCCACGGCACCGTCGTCGGCGAAGACTACTACCCATTGGGCAACACCCAGTTCGGTTCGCTGATCAACAAGGTCAAGCTGAAGAAACCTGATGTGGTGTTCGCGGCGGTGGTCGGTGGCTCCAACGTGGCGTTCTACAAACAGCTCAAGGCCGCAGGCGTGACGGCGGCCAAGCAGAACCTGCTGACCCTGTCGGTCACCGAGGATGAACTGCTCGGCATCGGCGGCGAGAACATGGAAGGTTTCTACGCCTCGATGAAGTACTTCCAGAGCCTGGACAACCCCAACAACAAAGCCTTCGTCGAAGCCTTCAAGGCCAAATACGGCAAGGACGCGGTGATGGGCGACGTGACCCAGGCGGCCTACCTCGGCCCGTGGCTGTGGAAAGCGGCGGTGGAGAAGGCGGGCAGCTTCGATGTCGACAAAGTGGTCGCAGCTTCGCCCGGTATCGAGCTGAAAACCGCGCCGGAAGGCTACGTCAAAGTCCACGAAAACCATCATCTGTGGAGCAAGACCCGCATCGGCGAAGCTCAGGCCAACGGCCAGTTCAAGGTGATCTACGAGTCGGATCTGATCGAGCCGAATCCGTTTCCGAAGGGTTATCAGTAACCGATTCGCCAGTGATCGTTCCCACGCTCCGCGTGGGAATGCCTGACGGCCGCTCTGCGGCCCCGTGACGCAGAGCGTCACCCGATGCGTTACCACGCGGAGCGTGGGAACGATCAAATTTCTGAAGAGGACACCACCATGCAATGGCTATCTGATTTCGGTGCCATCGCCGCCATGCAGGGTTTTAACGGGCTGTCCGTGTTCTGCGTGTTGCTGCTCATGGCCCTGGGGCTGGCGATCATTTTTGGCCAGATGGGCGTGATCAACATGGCCCACGGTGAATTCCTCACCATCGGCGCTTACACCACCTACGTGCTCTCGACTTTCGTGCAGAACCACATGCCGTCGATGCAGCCGTATTACTTTTTCTTCGCCATCGCGCTGTCGTTCGTGGTGGCGGGTGCCATCGGCTGGGCGGTTGAGCGGGTGATGATCAGCCGGTTGTACCACCGACCGCTGGACACCTTGCTGGCCACGTGGGGCCTGTCGCTGGTGATGCAGCAGGCGTTCCGCTCGATCTTCGGCGCCCGTGAAGTCAGCGCCAACCCGCCGGAGTGGCTGATGGGCGCAGTCAACCTGACCGACGCTATCGAAATCCCGAAAAACGGCCTGTTCGTCATGGCCCTGACCGTGCTGTTGACCGGCAGCATTTTTCTGATGCTCTACCGCACCCGCTGGGGTTTGCAGGTCCGCGCCACGGTGCAGAACCGGGTGATGAGCCGCGCCGTCGGCATCAACACCCGCAAGGTCGACCGAATGACCTTTGCCCTGGGCTGTGGGGTGGCGGGGGTTGCGGGGGCGGCGTTCACCACCATTGGCTCGACCGGGCCCACAGCGGGTTCGCTGTACATCGTCGACACCTTCCTGACCGTGGTCTTCGGCGGCGCGCAAAGCCTGCTAGGCACCATCGCCTCGGCTTTCGCCATCGCCCAGACGCAGTCGGTTTCCGAGTTTTTCATGAGCGGTTCGATGGCCAAAGTGCTGACCCTCTCCACCGTGATTCTGATCCTGCTGATGCGCCCTCAAGGGCTGTTCGCCAGCAAGGTCCGTAAGTAAAGGAGGCGTGCAGATGAACGCTTTAGACAAACTCATGGGCGGACGGCAGGGCGTGATCGGCCTGCTGATTCTGGCCGCGCTGATTCTGGTGGTGTTCCCGCTGACGCTGGACGCCTTTCGCCTGAACATGGTCGGCAAATACCTGACCTACGCCTTCGTGGCCGTGGGGCTGGTGTTGTGCTGGGGCTACGGCGGCATTCTCAGTCTGGGACAAGGGGTGTTCTTCGGCCTGGGCGGCTATTGCATGGCCATGTTTCTCAAGCTGGAGGCCAGCGACCCCGAGAGCACGAAAATCCAGTCCACGCCGGGCATTCCGGATTTCATGGACTGGAACCAGGTCACCGAACTGCCTGCACTGTGGATACCGTTTCACAGCTTCAGTTTCACGCTGGTGGCGGTCATTGCGGTGCCGGTGATTCTGGCGTTGGTGATTGGCGCGGCGCTGTTCAAGCGTCGAGTGGGCGATGTGTATTTCTCTATCGTCACTCAGGCTATCGCGCTGATCCTGACCGTGCTGATCATCGGCCAACAGGGCCTTACGGGAGGCGTCAACGGCATCACTGACCTCAAGACCCTGCTGGGCTGGGACATCCGTGGCGACGGGGCGAAGCTGGCGTTGTACTTCATCAACGCGGCCTTGCTGCTGGGCTGCATCCTGATCGGCAAATTCATCCTGGCGTCCAAGCTCGGCCGTCTGTTGATGGCGATGCGCGACAAGGAAGAACGCGTGCGCTTTTCCGGCTACGACGTGGCCAGTTTCAAGATATTCGTGTACTGCGTCGCGGCCGGTTTCTCGGCCATTGGCGGGGCGATGTTCGCGTTGCAAGTGGGCTTCATGTCTCCGTCTTTCGTCGGCATCGTGCCCTCCATCGAGATGGTGATCTTCGCCGCCGTCGGTGGGCGCATGTCGCTGCTCGGCGCGGTGTACGGCTCGCTGCTGGTGAACTACGGCAAGACCTATTTCTCCGAGTCCTTCCCCGAACTGTGGCTGTACCTGATGGGCGGCCTGTTCATCGCGGTGGTCATGTATTTCCCCAACGGCCTGGCTGGATTATGGGAAAGCCACGGGCGCATATGGCTGGCGGGGCTGAAGCGTAAACCCGCGCTGCCTGCCGCCCCTGCGCCTGCAAAACCGGCTGCTGCGACCAGCGCCCAACCCGTCAACAGCTCACTGGAGACTCAGCCATGACCACGGCCAGCGGCTTTCAGATGCCCAAACCGGTGCTGGCCGTCGAGGGCCTGACGGTGTCTTTCGACGGCTTCAAGGCGGTGGACGACTTGAACCTGTACATCGATCGCAACGAAGTGCGCGTGGTCATCGGCCCCAATGGCGCAGGCAAGACCACGGTGCTTGATTTGATCTGCGGCAAGACCCGTGCCACGGGCGGCAGCATTCAGTTCAACAACCGTGAACTGACGAAGATGAACGAATACGACATCGTCCGCGCCGGGGTCGGTCGCAAATTCCAGACCCCCTCGATCTACGACAACCTGAGCGTGTTCGAGAACCTGGAAATGTCTTTTCCCAAGGGCCGCACGGTGTTTGGCGCACTGTTCTTCAAACGCAGCCAGCCAGTGATCGAGCGGGTCAACGAAGTGGCAAAGGACATCTTCCTCGCCGACCTGTTGCAGCAACAGGCGGGGCTGTTGTCCCACGGCCAGAAACAGTGGCTGGAGATCGGCATGTTGCTGATGCAGGACCCTGAGTTGCTGATGCTCGACGAGCCGGTGGCGGGCATGAGCGTCAGTGAGCGCGCCCAGACTGCCGATCTGCTCAACCGCATCAGCCAGGGCCGCTCGGTGCTGGTGATCGAGCACGACATGGAGTTCGTCAAGAGCATCGCGCACAAGGTCACGGTGCTGCATCAGGGCAAGGTGCTGGCCGAGGGCAGCATGGAGTCGGTGCAGAGCAACCCGAAAGTCATCGAAGTCTATTTGGGCCACTGACGGGGCCACCGAGGAGCGCAGCATGTTCACCATCAATCAGTTGGCCTGCGGCTATGGCCAGAGCCAGATCCTCCACGACCTGGATCTGAACGTGGAAAAGCAGGAAATCGTCGCGGTCATGGGCCGCAACGGCATGGGCAAGACCACGCTGTTCAAGAGTCTGATGGGCATCCTCCCGCAATGGCGCGGCCAGGTGCAGGTCGAGGGCGTCGAGGTCTCGGCCATGGAAACCCACGCGCGGGTCGAGCACGGCATGGCCTACGTGCCTCAAGGGCGGATGATTTTTCCCTCAATGACGGTGCTTGAAAACATCCAGACCGGGCTGCCCGCGTCGGCCAAAGGCAAGGTGCCGGAAGACCTCTACGCGCTGTTCCCGGTGTTGTTCGACATGCGCGGGCGGCGCGGCGGCAACTTGTCCGGTGGGCAACAACAGCAACTGGCGATTGCCCGCGCGCTGGCGACCAACCCCAAGGTGTTGCTGCTGGACGAACCCACCGAGGGCATTCAGCCGTCGATCATCAAGGACATCGCCCGCACCCTCAAAGAGATCCGCACCTTGCGCAACCTGACCATCGTGGTCTCGGAGCAGGTGCTGTCGTTCACCCTGGAAATCGCCGACCGGTTTCTGGTGATCGAGAAGGGCCGCTTCGTCATCGAGGAAACCCGGGCCAATGTCGATGAGGCGACGATCAGTCGTTACCTGTCGGTTTAGCCCTACCCATTCGTGTCGTTCGATCTGGCGTCATCGCGGATGAATCCGCTCCCACAGACCGAACGCTTTCCCCTGTGGGAGCGAAATCATTCGCGATGGCGTCGCTACAGCCAACCCGAGTCATCCAAGGAGCACACCCATGACCGAAGTCTTGATCAAAGTCGACCTGAACCAACCCGCCACCGAAAACGAGCAGATCCACAACCGCTGGCACCCGGACATTCCGATGGCCTGCTGGGTCAAGCCTGGGGACGATTTCATTCTCGAAACCTACGACTGGACCGCCGGGGCCATTAAGAACGACGACGACGCCAGCGACGTGCGCGACGTCGACCTGTCCACGGTGCACTACCTGTCGGGTCCTGTGGGCGTGCATGGCGCCGAACCTGGCGACCTGCTGGTGGTCGACCTGCTGGACATCGGCGCCCGTGCGGACTCGCAGTGGGGGTTCAACGGCTTCTTTTCGAAACAGAACGGCGGTGGTTTTCTCACCGATCATTTCCCGATGGCGCAAAAGGCGATCTGGGATTTCAAAGGCATGATGACCCGCTCGCGGCACATTCCAGGTGTCGAGTTCGCGGGGCTGATTCACCCCGGCCTGATCGGCTGCCTGCCGGACCACAAGATGCTCGCCGAGTGGAACCGTCGCGAGCAAGAACTGATCGACACCGAGCCAGGCCGCGTGCCGCCACTGGCCAACCCGCCCCACGCCAAGACCGCGCACATGGGCAAGCTCAAGGGGCCTGCGCGGGACATGGCCGCCGCGACTGGCGCGCGTACCGTGCCGCCGCGTGAGCACGGCGGTAACTGCGACATCAAAGACCTGTCCCGTGGCTCGAAAGTGTTCTTCCCGGTGTACGTCGATGGCGCCGGGTTGTCGGTGGGCGATCTGCACTTCAGCCAGGGCGACGGCGAAATCACCTTCTGCGGCGCCATCGAAATGGCCGGTTGGGTGCACATGCGCGTCGAGCTGATCAAGGGCGGCATGGCCAAATACGGGATCAAGAACCCTGTGTTCAAACCCAGCCCCATCGTGCCGACTTACAACAAATACCTGATCTTCGAAGGCATCTCGGTGGACGAAGCCGGGCAGCAGCATTATCTGGACGTCAACGTCGCCTACCGTCAGGCCTGTCTGAACGCGATCAACTACATGACCAAGTTCGGCTATTCGCCTGCCCAGGGTTATGCGTTGCTCGGTTCGGCGCCGGTGCAGGGGCACATCAGCGGCGTGGTCGACATCCCCAACGCCTGCGCGACGTTGTGGTTGCCGACGGAGATCTTCGAGTTCGACATCAACCCGAGCGCCAACGGGCCGACGAAGTTCATCGATGGCAGCGTGGATCTGCCGATTGCGCCGGATAAGTGATACCCGATGAACCCGCCTTGATCGTTCCCACGCTCCGCGTGGTAACGCCGTCTCGGACGCTCCGCGTCCCTGCCGGTTGTGACGCGGAGCGTCACGGGATGCATGCCCACGCAGAGCGTGGGCACGATCAAGACAGGTCCGGGTGACGTTCTTGAATTTGCGCTCAACCTTGAGGACCCCACCATGCCCATGTACGAATACGACTGCCCCCATTGCGGTGACTTCACGGCCCTGCGCCCCATGGCTGAAAGCGCGTTACCCTGCGATTGCCCGGAATGCGGCGCCTCCAGCATGCGGGTGATTCTGTCCGCGCCGGGACTGGCGACGATGGCGGGCCACACGCGCAAAGCCATGGCCATCAACGAGCGCAGCCGTCATGCGCCGAAAACCGTCGGCGAATACCAGGACAGCACGCGTCACCCCAAAGGCTGTGGCTGCTGCGGGCCGAGCAAAAAGGTCGAACCGACCAAGGCCAATCCCCATGCCCTGAAAGGCAAGGCGGCAGGGCGCCCGTGGATGATCAGCCATTGAGCGGTCGCCAAGGTTTGAGCCACATCGCCATGGCGATCAACAGGATCGCCCCGTAGGCGCAGCTCAAACCCAGTTGCAGCCAGACGTTGCTCAGCGGGTGCAGCAGGCTGGCAGCCAGCAACATGATCGCGACGCCCAACGACCACTGCTGACGCCATGGCAAGGCATCGAGCAGTTGCTGCCTGCGCATCAGCAGCAAACCGGTGAGCACCACGCCGCAAATCGCTGCCATGGCGATACCGATCAGGCCGAACACGAACGGCAGTACGCCGAGCAGCACGGCATTGAGCAAACTCCCCGTCAGCTCACACGTCAACGGCATGCGCGTGTCACCCGCGGCATAGGCGTAACGGGCGAGCAGGGCATTCCAGGCGCCGAACATCAGCGGCGCCGCGAACCACGCCAACAGTCCCGGCAAAGGCCCGTCGATGGCTTGACCGGGCATCAGCAGAAACACCAGCGCCCCGGCTGCGCCAATCAGTCCGGCCACGGCGGGAACGGTCAACAGCGTCGCGCTGCTCAAGCCTTTGCGCAGCAGCCCCATGCGTTGGTCGTCCTCAGCGCCGCTCATCAAACCCAGCAGCACCTGATTCAGACTCATCAAGGCAATCAACGGCAGGTTGATCAGCTTGCGCGCCAGGTTGACCCAGGTCACTGCGCCTTCTCCCAGCAACGAGGCGACCATCCGCTCCAGCAGCGCCAAGCCTTGGCTGGCCAGGTTGCTGCTGAGCAATGGGCCAATGCGCTGCAAGAGTTCGCGACCGGCGCCGGGCGCGTGGGAGAGATGCCAGGGTCTCCAGCCGTCGCGACACAGTGCGGGGCACAACACGCCGGGCATCAACAGGCTGCCGAGCAGGCAGGCCAGGGCCAGCCCGGTGGGCGTGGCGTCGTGGCGCATCAGCGCCAGATAGAGAACGGGGGGCAGGTTGAACACCAGCGATCCCAAGCCCGCCAATACAAACCGCGAACGGGCCTGCAACGGCACGCACAACAGGGCGTGCAGCAGAAAGCCCGGTGCCGACCACGCCAGCCAGTGCAGGGAACCTGCGGCTTGCGTGTACCCGGCCTCATCCAGCCCCGGACCGATCAACCGCACCCACAGCCAAGCCCCCAGACTGAGCAACGCACCCAAACCCAACCCGCACAGCAGTACCCGAGGGGCGAGGGCGCCGAGCCAGTCCTGTTGCGCTTGCGATGAGCGTTGTTGATACAGCGGCAATGCGGCCGCGCTGAGCAAACCTGCGGCCAAGGCCATGCGCAAGGCTTCAGGCAAAAACAGCGACACCAGAAACGCATCACTGCGCCCGCCCGCGCCCCACGCGGCGACCAGCAGCCACTCGCGGGCGAACCCGGCGGCCAGCCCCGTGAGGGTCGCCAGGGTCAGCCAGAGGGTCGAACCGAACATGGATGGGCCTCAGTGAAACAACGTGAACAGGCCTTTGCCGCCCACTTTGTAATTGAGGCCTCGGGCCCGCTCACCTTTGATTTCGGCGTTCGGACCGCTGACGATGGCGTAGGGCGGGACGGGTTTGGAGACGACGCTGCCGCCGCCCACCACCGCACCTTCACCAATGTCGGCACCGAACGACAGCAGGGCGCGGCTGGCGATCCAGGCGTAATCATGAATGTAGATCGGGCCGCCGACCGCCCAGAATTCCGGGGCCTTGAGGTCATGGCCCCCGGCGATGATCAGGACGTGGGAGGCGATGGTCACATGATTGCCAATGACCAACCCGCCACGGGCATCCACCTGACAGTGCCAGCCCACGGTGCTGTCTTCACCGATGCGCAGGCCATCGACGCCCAGCACTTCGGTGTTGCGCCAGACCGACGAACCCTTGCCGATTTTCGCCCCGCCCATGCGCAGCCAGAACAGACGCAATGTATGGCTGGGGATCTTGCAGATCAGGATGTTGTAAATCTGCTCCCAGGTGCGCAGCATTCGGTCGCGCAGGGTCGGCCAGTTGATGCCGTACAGCGGAATCAGCGCACCGGGCGTTTCTTTGGACAGCAGGCGATAGAAACGTCGGGCCAATGGATGTTCGATGCGCGGCTCGATGTTCAGGTAGCTGATGAAGCACAGGGTCTTGTCTTTCATCGGGGTTTCGAAGCACACGTCGTTGGCCAACATCCAGTCATAGGCGCTCGCCAACTCTTCGTGGCTGACGCCCATTTTGCGCGCGTATTCGGGGAGTGATTGGCGCAAGTCGTGCGAATGCATCATGCGGTGTTTCATGGTGTCTCCCGGGCGTCAGAGGCGAGGGCGTGTGCGTTGGCCTGCAAGCGCCGGGCTTCGTAAAGATTGAGCCCGAGCAACAGCCAGAACAACGCGACCAATACCGTGGTGAAGCTGAAATAGTGGTCGAAGAAGCCGCTGAGCAACGCTGCCAGCACGCCGGCACGAGTGCCCAGCCAGAGCGCGGTTTCGCGATTGAGGGTGACCAGGTGGGCTGGCAAGCGTGCTTCGCGCCACCACACGACCGTGACACCGATGAAAACCAACGCGCCGACAAGGCCCAACTTATAGATGTAGTTCAGCCACAGGTTGGAAATCCCCCACAGCCCGGTGCCGGGTACGGGTGGGTCGACCTTGAAGCCGATGCCCAGCGGGAACATTTTCATGGCGTCGGTGAAGTGCGAGTACTCCTCGAAACGGATCGCGGTACTGGCGTCGTTACTGCTGAACAGGCCAATGAAGCGGTCCTGCAAAGGCGGGTAGAACATCAACAGCAGCGCTCCGAAAATCGCCCCGGCCATCAGCATGCGCCCCACGTAGGGGATACGGTTACGTGCCATCCAGCACATCACCAGCGCCAGGCTGACGAGCGCGCCCCGGGAGCCGGTAAACAGCAGCCCGGCCAGCGCCAGCACCGCCACCACCAACCCCAGATGGCGCACCACGCCTTCACGGGTCATGCCGATGCAGAACGCCAACGGCAACAGCATGGCCATGGCGCCCCCCGCGATGTTGGGGTGCGTCCACGGCGTGCCCATGCGGCTCGACAGTCCGAGAAGGCCTTGATTGAGGGTGTCGAGGTTGCTGTAACCCAGACCACCGATGACCGAGATGATGGCGGTCGAGTTGCCGTCTTTCAGGTACACCGGAATCGACAGCAGTAACATGCACAGCGTGCCCAGCAAAATCGCCACCGCCATCTGCTCCCGGGACTGCACATCGCCTAACAGGCGCGGCACCAGAAACAGCGGCGACAGGTTGAACAGCCAGCGCACCCAGTTGATCGGGCCATTGCCGTCGACGTGCACCATCAGTTGACCGACCACGAAGGGCAGGGCACTGAACAGCATCAGCGCGATCAGCCAGCGCTCGGTGCGCAACAGGTGCACCGGCGGGTCGTACAGCGCGAACAAACGGTGAGCCATGAGGCTGGCCCAGACCAGCATCAGCAAGGCCTCCGAAACCGTCGTGCGGATACCGATCTGCACCGTGGCATAGGGCAGAAAGGTCGCCAGCACCCCAAACAGCAGCAGGCCGCGCAGCGGGCGCCGGATGATGGTCAGGACCGCAGCGACGCCGATCAATGCCGCCGTCACCTTCAGCGCGGGCAACAGCCAGACCATCACACCGAACAGCAGCGCGATCAATACGCCCACAGGCATCGCCAACGGCATCAGCGCAACTCCTCCAGCAATTCGTTGAAACGCCGACGGTAGGCCTCGACGCCATAGTGGCTGGCCCATGCCTTGAGCGCGGTCGGGTCTTCGGCCTCGGCGCTGGACAACATGCCCATCAAGCGGATCAGCGCCGCCTGATCGTTGGGGGAAAAACGCGGGCTGCCCGCTGGCGTGACCTCGTCCAGCGACGAGCCGCTGGCCACCGCCACGGGGGTGCCGACCCCCAGCGCTTCCACCACCGGCAGGCCGAAACCTTCGCCATAGGAGGGGTGCCACAGGCGCTCGGCCTGACGATAGACCTGATGCAACTGACCGTCACTGATGCCACTGACGATGTGCAGGCCCGGGCACTCGCGCTGGGCGGTGGTCAGCCCCTCGGGGCCGCCGACCAGCACCAGGTCCGGGGTTCTGGGGAACTGGCGTCGGGCGACCTGCCAGGCCTCGACAAACCACGGCATGTTCTTGCGCGGCTCCCGTGTACCGACACACAGCCAGTAGCGCTCAGGCAACGGTGTGTCGAGATCGGCGGGCTCGGCGCTGAAACCTTCCACGAGATTGGGCAGCACCCGCACCTTGTCCCGGGCGTGGGGAAACAGGCGCACGGTTTCGTCGGCGGTGAATTGCGACGGTGCCCAGATCCGGTCGGCGACTTTCACCGAATAGCCGATGGACAGGCGATCGGTCTGGCGGTAGATCATCGCCTTGATTTTCGAGCCATGGGCGTTGCTCAAGGTCAGTTGGAAGAGGTCATGCAATTGCAGTACGTAGCGCAGGCCCGCCGGTTTGCGCCCGATGGGCAGGCCCATGTTGAGGTTGGCCAGGTACAGCTCGACCTCGGCATCGCGCAGTGCTTCGGGGAGAAAGCAGGCTTCGAACTTCAGGCGTTCGGGCAGGCGATGGATGCCGTTCAGGGGCGTCGGCCAGCGCGGACAGTGGGCAATACGACGGATCGGGTGTTCGTAGGGCGCGACACTGAACAGCTGCAATTGCACGTCGGGATGGGCACGAAACGCTTCCTCCAGCGCGGTGTTCTGACGGCCGATGCCGCTGTTGGGGAATCCGGTCGCGGGGCGAAAATCCAGTCCTACGCGCATGCGTGAGTGTCCTCTTGCTGGTGAACCTGGGCGTAGATGCCTTCCAGTTGCGCGGCTGACACTGACCAGTCGTGGTACTGACGCACGTAAGCCCGGGCAGCGTCGCCGATCTTCGCCAGGCGTGGCGGTTGGGCGAGCGCCTCGACCAGCAGCAGCGCCAGGCCGTGGGCGTCTTCGCATCCCAGGTAGTGGGTGCCGTTGACCACTTTGAGGCCCGACACGCCCTGTTCGGTGGTCACCACGGCAAGTCCAGCGGCCATGGCTTCCAGCACCTTGAGCTTGGACCCGCCGCCCTCGCGCAACGGGGCGAAGAAGATGGCCGCCTCGTTCTGTACGGTGCGCAGGTCCGGCACGAAGCCCAGCCAGTCGATGCGCGGATCGCCCCAGCGCTGCGGCCAGTCGTGGGGCAGGGCGTAGCCGCCAATGGTCAGGCGCACCATGGGGTCGATGGCCCAGACCTTGGGCATGATGTGGTCCAGTGCCCATTCCATGGCGTCCAGATTCGGCCCGTATTCGTAGTTGCCGATGAACAGCAGGCGTCGGCTGTAGCGGTCCGGACAGACCTTGGCGTAGTAGTCACAATCCACGCCGTTGACCACCAGGCTGGTGGCCCGCGAGGTCATGCGGCTCAGGCCCTTGGCGTCATCTTCGGTGACGGCGATCAGTTGTCGGGTCTGGCGAAAGACCCGTTCTTCCCAGTGGCGATAGCGCCATTGGTCATAGCGCGTAAAAGGGCGCGCCCAGTCGGGGAAGTGGTGATAACTGGCTGCGCCAAGGCCAGACTCGACGTTGTGTTCGGTCATGATGAACGACTTGCCCGCGCGCCGAAGGGGCGCTTCGAACGGCTGGAAGCTGTAACTGTGCTCGATCTGGATCACGTCCCAGTGCTCTTGCAGCAAGGCTTCGAACTGCTGCTGCAACTGCGGCGAGAACCCGTTGGCGCTGGCCAGCATCGGTGGCCGGGCGAAGGCGATGGCGAGCAGGGTCCGGGCACTGCGCAGCGGTCGGCGCGGGACCACGATCAGACGCTCCAGCCACGGCTCCAGCGCGGCGCGGGTGTCGTCATCCAGCTCGCTCTTGGACTGCACCAGCAGGGTGATGCGGTGGCCCCGCGCGGCCAGGTTGCGCAGCAGGTGAAACTGGCGGGTCTTGCCGCCGCTGGTGGTGGGCCAGGGCAGGTAGGGCAGTGTCCAGAGAATGCGCATGGCTACGGCTTCCAGGCGAGGATTTGCAACGTAGGGGTCAAAGGCACGTCGACGCCTTTGGTGTCGGCCAGCTCGGTCTGTTTGCCGGTCAACGGGTCGTGCAGCGTCGCGGACTTGATGCCGGGGAAGTTCAGGTGCGCGCTGCTGGCGCTCCAGGCCATCAGCAGGTGCGAGCCGTCCGGACGGTCCCAAGCGATGGCGTACAGGTCATCCGGGATCGCGGTGGCAGGGGGCGGGTCGGCCGGTCGCAGGGTCGGTCCGGTGACCTCGAAGAAACGTTTCAGTGCGACGTAGACCGGCTTGGGTTCGCCGTTGAGGTCCACCAGGCCGTAGCCACGATCACGGGCGCTGGCGCGTTGGTCCAGGTCGCTGAGGTTGAACAGGAAAATGCGCTGGTAGTCCATCGTGCTCATCAACGCGAGCCGTCGCAGGGTGTAATCGGCCTGGCCGTCAAGGCCGACGATGTGCTGCATTTCCACCGGTCCTGCGTAGCTCGACCAGCCCCATTCCGTGGCCCAAACCTCTTTCACCCCGGCGTTGTGCAGGGTTTTGTTGAGCGCGTTGCCGCGCACCAGAAAATCCCGGTCCTTGATGGAGTCGCCTTCCGGGTACTCAGAATAGGGGTGATAGGCCGCGACGATGTTCTGGCTGGCCAGCCCCTGATCCACCATCGACTGCAACATGTAGCCAGTGGAGCCGCGCATCTGGCCGTAATAGGCCACGCCTGCGGTGACGATGGGTGTGTTCGGCAAGGCGCTACGAATCGCGTTGGCGGTGGTGGTCAGCAAGTTGTAATAGGCGACCGGGTCGGCTTGCGGCAACCAGATGATGTTCGGCTCGTTCCACACCTGCCAGTGGCTGACTTGGGGGTAACGCTGGGCGAGTGCGGTCATGCGCTCGGCAAAGACATTGATGTCCCGGGGCGGGTATTGGTCGGTGTTGCTGGCGCCCTGAGGGGCGGTGCTGTCAAACGTGGCCGAACCCACCAGATAGGCCACGGTGTTGTAGTTATGGGGTTTGGCGGCAGCCATGGCTGCGTCCAGATCGGCCAGCCTGTATTGCCCCGGTGCCGGTTCCAGGATGGGCCAGTGCAGAGTCCAGCGAATCCAGCTCAGGCCCAGTTGATCCAGGCGGTTCATCTGTTTGGGGTAGATGTCCGGGGAGAAGTAGTGAAACTGCACGTTGACGCCGAGAAAGTCTTTCCAGGTCACGGCACGCGGTGCCCGCAAAAGGGTTTCGGCCTCCACGGCCGGGCTGATCGCACTCAACGCACACGCGCTGATCAGGGAAATCGTCAGTAACGTTCTGGCCTTCATTCATGCACCTCGCACGCCTGTTGGAATAGTTGTTGAAAGCGTTCTGCGGTGAGGCTCCAGACCCTTTCCCGACCCAGCGTAGCCGCTCGTTCGGCCCATGCCTGGGCGCGTTGTGGTTCGCTGCACAGGCGCGCCAGCGCTGCAGTCAGGGCTTGTACATTGCCTTGCGGGTAAATTTCGCCGTTGCCGTGAGACACCTCTTCGGCAAATGAGCGGGCATCGGAGGTGATGACGCCGCGACCGCAGGCCGTGGCCCAGGACAGCGCGCCGCTGGTACCGCGCAACTGACCGAGAATCTTCAATTTGCTCGATTCGCGGTAAGGCAGGACCATCACGTGATGGGCTTGAATGACCTGAGGAATGTCGGCGGCGGGCAGGTCCAGATGCCAGCCGATCACATCGCTCAGGCCCAGTTCGCGAATCCGCTGACGCAACTGTTCCAGATAGCTGCCTGAAGGGCCGAACGCCATTTCCGGCTCGCTGCCGCCTGCCAGCGTCAGTCGCACTTGACTGCGCAGAGGGGGCTGCTCGGTGAACAGCCGCGCCAGCGCTTCGAGCAGATCTTCGATGCCTTTTCCGCGATAGATAAAACCGAAATACAGCAATTTCAGCGGCTGTAGCGGGGGCAGCGGTCGCGGGGCGACGGGCAGGTTGCCGTGGGGAATCACGGCCATCTGCGCCTGGCGCAAGCCCATGCGTTGTTGCAGGCAGCGGTTACCCGCTTGAGTCAGGGTGATCAGCCGCGTCATCTGCCGCGCCAATTGTCGTTCTTCATGCAGACACAGCGGATCAGCCAGCACCGTGGCGGCTTCAGGCAGCGGCGAGCGCAGCGTAGCCAGCATCGACAGTGGCCAAGGCAGCTTTTCCCGACGCCAGACCAGCCGTTCCGGGTCATGAACGGTGGCGGTCAACGGCAGGTGAGGGAAGCGTTCGCGCAACGCACGCAGGGCATGGAACTCCGCCAGCCGCCCGCCGCCGATTTCCGCATGCACCAGGCTGATGCCCTGCCAGTCAGCCTCGGCCACCCGTTGCCGCGCCGCGTGCGGGTCGTTGCCGACCCCTTGCAGTGGCGTTCTCACGCGCACACCCAGATCCTCCAGTGCGTGTTTGAGGTGACCGGCGTAGTCGGCGATGCCGTTCTGCTCCGGTGGCAGCGGGGCGAGCAGGGCGATCTGCATGTCAGTGACTCCCTCCTCAATGATGGCTGCGGAAACGGCCGAGCCAGGTCAGTACCTTCTCGGGGATTTCGAAGCGGCGGCGGTTGAGGATGATGCCGTCGACGTGCTTGAACGCGGTGGACAGTGTGCTCAGCGCGTTTTGCAGCTTCGGCACGGTGGAGGATTCGGCTTCGATCACCAGCACGATCAGATCGGCGTCGCGCAGGTCGACGAACACCTCCTGTTTGGCGAAGAAGTTCGAGGCGTCGATCAGCAGGATTTCTCCCGGTTCGGCAGCACGCCCATGGCCCACGCTAACGCGGTAGTCGTGCTCTTCCAGCAACTCGCGCAGGTGCTCGATGACGAAGCTCACGCCTTCGCCCGAGTGGGCCGAGGTCAAGCCGATACTCAGCCCCTTCTCTGCGACTTGCTTGAGCGGCAGTACGCTGTACAGCCGATAGAGACTGGCGACGAAGCCGCTGCGTTGCTGGGGTGTGACCTTGCTCAAGTCCTGCAGGGTGGTCCACAGCGGCACCTTGAACTGCGCCTCGATTTTGTCGCCGTCATGAATGCGCTGATCCAGCAGGTAAAACAGATACAACGCCAGCAGGCCCACGCCGAGACTCAACGGAATCGCCAGCAGCAACATCAGCAAGCTTTTCGGAAAGACCCGGCTGGGGTTCAGTGTGGCTTGCTCGACCACCGAAATGTTGCTGATCTGTTTGTTGTCCAGCTCGCGGTCGATCCGGGCTTTTTCAAGGCTGTCGGTGTAGAGAATGAAGTTCTTCTCTTCCGCATTCAGCTCGTTCTGCAAACGGGAAAATTTGGGTTCCAGTTCCAGTGCCTGTTGCCGCGCCTTCTCCCATTGATCCAGTTGCGCATCCAGTTGCTGCTTTTGCACCAGCAGCCGGGTGTAGCTGGCTTGCTGGTCGTTGAGAATGTTCTGCAAACGGGTGAACAGCGGATTGGGCGCGATGTTCTCGGTGCGCTGCACGGTGTGGCTTTCCTTGGCCCACAACGCTTTGAGGTTGGCGATTTCAATGTCCAGCGCCTGAACCGGCGGAGCGCTTTCCTTGAACGAACGCAGCAGTTCCTGCCGCTCTTCTTCCTTGCCATTGATGCGGGTTTGCAGATCCTGGCGAGACGGGTTCAAGGCCAGTTCCTTGCCCGAACTGATCAGGCGGGTCTGGCGATTGATCTGCTCCTGAATCTTGTCGATCCCGGCCTTGGTCGAGGCAATGGAGCGCATGGTGTTGTTGCGTTCGGTGCGCAGGTCGTTCAGCCCCTGAGCGACGTCGGCCAGGCGCTGGCTGATGCTCACGGTGCCGATCTGATCGAGCAAGGCCTGAATATCGCTCTTGTGCTGAAGGATGTTGGCCTGAGTGTCTTTGACTTCCTGTTCGTAAAACGCATAAAGGTTGACCCGGCCCAGGATGCGCGCGCGTTCGACGCCGTACTGATCGACCCAGCTTTTCAGGATGGCCTGTGCCACTTGCGGGTCGTCCCAGGTGAAGTTCAATTCCATTACCGACGAGCCGGGTTCATGGCTGACTTTGAAGTATTTCTCCAGGTCTTCTGCCAACCGCTCTTCAGCGCTGCGGGCCTCGATCAGTCCGAGGAATTCGAAGACGCTGCGCGCTGCCCCTATCACGCCTCTGAGAATGGCGCCCGGCGCGTTTTTGAGCTTGGCGAAAAAGCCGGCATTCTGCTGCGCCTCGGAGACTTTCGCGATGTACTCCTGCGCCACGGCGCGGATGATCGGCCGACCGGTGAGCATCCGTTCTTCATCCAGCAGCGGGTCGCGCAAGGCGCTGGGCACGGCCACCGACTGGCGGTCGGCAAGCTCGATGGGTACGGTGCTGGTGTCGCGGCCAGGCTTGACTAACAGCAGCGCGGTGGACTCATAACGGTTGGGCAGCAGGAAGGCGCCCAGCACGATAATCGCGAAGGTCGCCACGACGGTGATCTGCACTTCACGCCGGAAAATGAAAAACAGGCGCAGCAGATCGCGGAATGAGCGAATGGTGATCATGTCGGTAGTCCCTTCCGATTATTGGTTGTCGCGCAAGTTGTAATTCACACCGAAGCCGATCGATTTCGAGAAAGGGATCAACTGGTTGAGATACAGATTCACGCCGTCGATCCGGTTGCCAACCGAGGACTTGGGCACGAACACGACATCGCCGCGCTGCAACAGCACCGGTGCAGCAGGGCCACCGCCACTGGCATACAGCAGCTTGGAATAATCGAAGAAATAGGTCTTGTAGAGGCCGTCATCGCCAGGGCGCAGCAACGCCACCAGACGGGCGTCGGCGTCTGGATTGAGGCCGCCTGCACCGACCAGCGCCTGCTCCAGATTGGTCACCACCGGCACGGGCAGGCTGGCCGGATTGCGCACCGCGCCTCCGACGAACACCACGTTGCTTGGCGCCTGATTGATGTTGATGGTCAGTGCGGTTTCCCGATAGACCGGCGCCAGCTTCTCTTCCAGCACTTTGGTCAACTGAGGCACGGTCAGTCCTGCCGCCTTCACCGAGCCGATGTAGGGGTAGGAAAAGGTGCCGTCGTTGAGCACGGGAAACAGCGTCAGCTCATAAATCGAGTTGGCGGTGAAGGCCGAGATCGAAGGGGATTCACCGGTATTGCGCACGATCCGCAAGGTGTCGCCCGCGTGGATCCGCTCGGGAGGCAACGGCTTGCCCACCAATGCCCGACCCGCGTCTTGCGCAGCCTTGATGTCCGGGTCGTTCGGTGGTCCGATCCGGGCGGGTGTGTTGCAGGCGCACAGCAAGACGACGCTGGCGAGCAACAGCGTGGTTTTCATTGGTCCAAAACTCCTGTCATGCATGAATACGGCTCCCTTGCGGGTAAAACAATCATGTCGGCGATACTGCCAAGTCCAATGTCACTGAATGTCGCGGTGTGGTGAGGGAGAGCGCGCGTTCCTCGCTGCGAGTGAATCGTTGGCAGCCACCACCATTCGTGTGGCGGCTGTCGCCGTTGAGTGTCGATCAGACCTTGGGGGCGTCCGGGACGCGACCGTAGACATCAGTGAAGCGCACAATGTCGTCCTCGCCCAGGTATTCGCCGCTTTGTACCTCGATCATCACCAGATCGATCACCCCCGGATTGACCAGGCGGTGGGTGTGACCGGGCTTGATGAAGGTCGATTCGTTGGTGTCGAGCATGAATTCCCGGTCGCCATTGGTGACACGGGCCATGCCACTGACCACGATCCAGTGTTCACTGCGATGGTGGTGCATCTGCAACGACAACGACGCCTGCGGCTTGACCACGATGCGCTTGATCTTGAAGCGCTTGCCTTCCTCCAGCACTGTGTACGTGCCCCACGGGCGCGTCACCGTGTTGTGCAGCAGGTAGGCGGGATGGCCCTGGCGCTTGAGTTCCTGAGCAATCACCTTGACCTCTTGCGTGCGTTCGGCGTCGGCAATCAGCAGGGCATCGGGGGTGTCGATGATGATCAGGTTGTCCAGACCCACGCCCCCCACCAGCCGCTTCTTCGAATCGATGTAGCAGTTAGTGACATCGTGCAGGACCACTTGCCCGTTGCACTGATTGCCGTTGGCGTCTGCGGGGGCCAGTTCGCGAATTGCCTGCCAGGAGCCGATGTCGCTCCAGCCCAGCTCGCACGGCACCACGGCGACTTTTTGCGAGCGTTCCATCAGCGCGTAATCGATGGAAATGTCCGGCGCCAGGGCGAAGGTCGTGGCGTCCAGTTCCATCTGCAACTCGTTGCTGCCTTCCTTGCTTTTGCATTGCGACAGGCAGTGGCGCACGGCGGCCAGTACATCCGGTGCATGCAGTTCCAGTTCGTGCAGCACGGTGTCGATGCGCATGCAGAACATCCCGGCGTTCCACAAGTGCAGACCGCCGTTGAGGTATTCGGTGGCGGTGGCGGCATCGGGTTTTTCCACGAAACGTGCAACCTGATAGCCCTTGTCGCTCAGGGCCTGACCTTTCTCTATGTAGCCAAAGCCGGTTTCCGCCCGGGTCGGGATCAGGCCGAAGGTCACCAGCCAGCCGTCATCGGCCAGTCGGCGTGCATCTTTCACGGCGCGGGCGAAAGCGTCCAGGTCGCTGATCAGATGGTCGGCGGGCAGGATCAGCAATTGCGCGTCGTCACCGTGCAGGGCCTGCACATGCAGCGCGGCAGCTGCGATAGCGGGCGCGGTGTTGCGACCGAAGGGTTCGAGGATGAAGTCCAGATGGATCTTGTGTTTGTTCAACAGCCGATAGTCGTCGACAGTCCGGAAATAGACTTCCCGGTTGGTCACCGTCAACAGGCTTTCAACACCTTCAAGACCTGCGGTGCGGTTGAAGGTCTTTTGCAACAGGCTTTCGCCATCCGGTAAGCGCATGAATGGCTTGGGCATGGCTTCCCGTGAAACGGGCCACAACCGGGTGCCGGCACCGCCGGCAATGATGCAGGGAATAAGGGTGCCCATCAGTAAGCCTCGCGAGAGAAGAGCACTGCAGGAACAGTGCGCAGAAGAATGTACAGATCGAACCAGACGGACCAGTTTTCGATGTATTCAAGATCGAATTCGACACGCTTTTCGATCTTCTCCACAGTGTCTGTCTCACCACGAAAACCGTTGATCTGAGCCAGCCCGGTGATCCCCGGCTTGACTCGATGACGCGAGGTGTACTCCTTGACAGCTTGTTCGAACAAAATGCCCGCAGCCTTGGTGGCCGTGGCATGTGGGCGCGGCCCCACCATGGACATGCTGCCCGCGAACACATTGAACAGTTGCGGTAGCTCATCCAGGCTGGTCTTGCGGATGAAGCGCCCGACACGGGTGACCCTGGCGTCCCCTTTGACGGTTTGTTGCTCGGCGTTGGCGTCGGCTTGGTGGGTGTGCATCGAGCGGAACTTGCACACGGTAATCAGCCGGTTGTTATAACCATAACGTTTCTGCCAGAACAGCACCGGCCCCGGCGAGTCGAGCTTGATGGCGAGAGCGATGGCCAGCATGAACGGCGACAGCAGCACAATCGCGATGCTCGACAGCACCATGTCTTCAAGGCGCTTGAACAGCGGCGACCAGCCACGCAAAGGCACGTCCGACGCATTGAACATCGGCAGGCTGGCGACTTCGGTGATGCGGTTGTGGGCATGGCGGAAGGCAACCATGTCAGGCACCAGCAGTACGTTCACCGGCAGCCGCCGCAATTCGCGAATGATGTAATCCATGCGGTTTTCTGCCGACCAGGGCAGGGCAACCAGCACTTGCGTGACCTTTTCCTCGCGGATCAGGGCCTCCAGGTCCTTGGTGTTGCCCAACAGCGGCAAGTTGGCCATGGTTTTTGGCAGTCGCCCGATCCGGTCGTCGATGAACCCCAGCACCCCTGAACGGATGTCCTGATTCTGCAGCATGTACTCGGCCAGCCGTTGGCCGTTTTCCGTCGCGCCAAGAATCACCGCACTTTGCAGGAAGAACCCTCTGGCCATCAGACGCTTGTAGATCAACAGCAACAACACGCGCTCGGCGCAAAACATCACCAGGCTGGCGACGAACCAGACCATCAGCTGTTCTTGGGTGATGTATTTGAACAGGTCCATGGCCTGGTGCATGAACAGCAGCACGCAGAACGCTGACGACCAGACGAAGAAAATCATTTTGAACCGGGATTTGTTGCTGAAGATGGCTTCCGAATAGACACCTAATGCCTGGAACATCAGCACGCAAATCACTGCGAAAAACACCTGAATCATCAGGTAGCTCTCGGGCGCTTTGGGGATGTCGACTTCCCAGTAGGCAAGAATCAGAAGGCCGGGCAGAACGGACGTCACTCCGTGGACCAACCTGACGGCGAACAGGAAATACTCGATCAGACTGGTGCGCGTGAGCAGAAGGCTGTCGACCGGTTGCAGTCGCATAAAACGTCCTCACCTCTTCGATCCATGAATCCATGACTGGCGTATCTGCCCGGTATTCCATCATCAAAAGTCAATATAATGACTTTTTTTCCGGGTATTTCAAAATAAGCCAATTATTTGTCGATTAAGCACCCTCTCGACCCCCATTTCAATCCCATCGATGAGAAAAAATCCTATTTATTCCCAAACGGTGTAGGACTAATGCTGAATGCAGATCGGAAACTCCCTCAAACGGGTGCCTGAGCAGAGTAAAGCCCATGAAACAGTGGGTGTCATGGCGCCGAATGCGAGACAGACCCAAAAAGTGGCCTTGAGACAGCATTCTTTCAGGATGAGCCTCATGGTTTGGCCCGGAGCCACGGGCGTTTGAGCGTTTCATCGGATGGCAAAAAAAATATCGACGCAGGGCTATTTCTGAATGGCGCGAGGTCAACATCTCTCGCAATGCATCGCACCGACAGAGGGAAGGACTATGACAGAGCGCAGGGCGATATTGATTCTTCATGGCAAGCAGGCGCTCAACGATGACGTCCGCCAGGCTGTGCACCGTAAACGCAAGCACGGGTGGGAACTGGACGTGCGCCTGACGTGGGAAGCCGGAGATGCGCAGCGTTGGGTGGGCGAAGCGCTCGCCGCGGGCCATCGGGAAATCATTGCCGGTGGTGGCGACGGCACGCTGCGGGACATCGCCGAAGCGTTGGCACTGGCTGACACCGACGCCAGCCTGACCATTCTGCCGTTGGGCACCGCCAACGATTTCGCCCGTTCGGCGGGTGTGCCGCTGGAAGTCGAACGGGCGCTGGATTTGCTGGACATACCGGCGCGCAGCGTCGACATGGGCGAGGTGGACGGTCATCTGTTTCTCAATATGGCCACAGGCGGTTTTGGCAGCCAGGTGACGGCCAATACCTCGGAAGACCTGAAAAAAGTGCTGGGCGGGGCGGCGTATCTATTCACGGGGCTGTCGCGCTTCAGCGAACTGAAGGCCGCGTACGGTGAGCTGAGCGGACCTGATTTTCACTGGCAAGGTGATTTGTTGGCGTTGGGTATTGGTAATGGTCGTCAGGCGGGCGGTGGTCATCCGCTCTGTCCCGATGCGTTGGCGGACGATGGCCTGCTCGATATCAGCATTTTGCCTGCGCCGCAGGAAGTGGTGGGCGCGCTCAAGAGTTTTCTTGAAGGTGGACTGGGTCTCGATAACCTGTTCGTAAGGGCACGTCTGCCGTGGGTCGAATTGAAGTCGGCGCATGGGCTGGACATCAACCTCGACGGTGAGCCGTTGCGGGGTGAGCAATTGCGTTTCAAGGCCCGGCCGGGTGCGTTGCGCATTCATCTGCCTGCGCATTCTCCGTTGCTGGGGCAGGCAAATCGGATCGGGTGAAGGCTCGGCAGCCGTTGCTGTTGATCTTCTTACGCAACAGCCTGGACACCGCTGACCGCGACTTGGGTGACTCACTTTTCCGGTTTTACAGCGGCCCATTCGTCTCGGCAAATGGGGAAACCGCTTTGCTCCTGGCTTGGGCAGGTTTTAGGGGGTCTTGCCCATGACAAACGTTTGCGCGATCAATCGTCCAGACTGATGATCTGTTCACGAACGCAGAACAGCACCAGACCCGCCACATCGTAGATCTGCAAACGTTTCATGATTTGCGAACGATGAGTCTCCACGGTCTTGACGCTCAGGCTCAGGCCGTTGGCGATCTCCCGCGTGGATTTGCCACGCACGATCAAACGCAGGATTTCCAGTTGGCGGGCCGTCAGGTTGTGATTCTCCACCGCCTCGGCCTTGCTCGATTGCGTGCTGACCAACGCCTGATTGATCACCGTATGGGCGATCGCCGGGCTCAGATAACGCTCATCGTTGCGCAAAGCATCGAGGGCCTGTTCGATCTCGGTGGCCGTGGCGTCCTTGAGCAGGTAACCGTGCGCACCCCCTTCAAGCGCGCGCATGATCATCTGCGGGTCGGTGTGCATTGACAGGATCAATACCTTGCTGTCCGGCAAGGCACGGTGCAGCCGTTCGAGTGCATCGAGCCCGTTGCTGTCGCGCATGGAAATGTCGAGCAGGATAATGTCCGGCTTCAATTCCAGAGTCATTTCCAGCAAATGTTCGCCATCGGCGGCTTCGCCAATGACCTGGTAACCGGCGATGTCGGAAACCAGCGCGCGAACGCCCGCGCGGATCAGGGCGTGGTCATCGACCAGAAGAAGAGTGCAGATCATGAGTGCGTACTTGTCTCGGCGCGTTCCCGGGCACGGGGCGCCCAAGGGAACAGGGCATGAATATGGGTGCCGTGGCCGGGCTGGCTGTCGACGGTCAGATGGCCGCCGAGCAGCGTCGCGCGCTCGGCCATGCCGGCCATGCCGCGTTGGCCTTGCTGGCCGGGGTTGGCGGCCGGCACAAACCCTGCGCCGTCGTCGGAAATGCTCAGGGCCAGACCGTCCGGACGACGCTGGATGCGTACCCGCAGATTCTTCGCGCGAGCATGGCGGATCATGTTGGTCACGGCTTCCTGGGTAATGCGGAAGGCGGCCACTGCCATTTCTTCGGGAATGCCCGCCAGTCGCTGGTGGCATTCGAAGCTCCAGAGTACGGGGGTGTCGGTCAGCGCTTGCACCAGGTGCGCACGCAAACTGGCTTCCAGGCCCAGACTGGTCAGTTGACGAGGATTTAGGATGGCCGACACGTCCCGCACTTTGGCCAGTGTTTCATCGAGGATACTGTTGAGCATCGCGCAATGGGGATGCAGGTCTTCCGGGGCGCGGCGCTGCAGCCAGTCGCTCTGGAGTTTGGCAGCGGTCAGCATCTGGCCGATGTCGTCATGCAGTTCACGGCTCAGGCGATGACGCTCGGTTTCCTGGACCTGCAACATGTGCCTGGCCAGTTCCTGAGGCTGAAACTCGATGGTCTGATTGGGGCGGCTCATGCAGTAGCCGATAGAAAGAAACGCCAGCACATTGAGCAAGGCGAGGCTCGAAGGCATGCCGTCGTCGAAGAACCAGGCCGCGGTATTACAGGCTGTGGTCACCAGACATAATATCGCCACCCACCGAAACGCCTTGTTCGAGCCCATAGTCCGTAACTTGAAGGTCTTGTTGCTGCCATGCATAGCGGATGAAGCCATCGGATAATTGTGGCGAATACCTGAGCAATCATTGTCAGGTCACTCAAGGGGCTAGCGAGGTGTAAGCTCGCTCACCTTTTACGTGTACAAAAAACAGGGTCGACGTCCAACAGCGATAAAGCGTTAGAGACTTTTCTACGTTCAATCGCGGGCGACGATATTACCTTAAACGCCGGGTTTATTAAGCGTTAACTGTAAATAAGCGTCGGATTAATAGTTGTCCGGGTCGTCAGGAATGACTTCTGGCACGGCAGTGCTAATAAAGCCGCACACTTTCTTTGACGGGTTGTGGACCCGTCGAGCCTGCCACGTGCCCGCGCGCGAGCAATTGAAACTCGCGGGCATGTCGCGTTTGATCATGTTCGTGTCAGGAGCGCAATGGTGTGTCGTTTTCAGACGCATTGCCCTGACAGACGACGCTGGCAGGGCAGGGTGACGGGGCGATCAGAGCGAACCCGAGTGGTCAACGTGTTCGCTGAGCCCGGGGTCGGGAAGAGGGTGAGCAACGGCCAGCGGCACGGTCCATTCCACAGGTGCGGTATGGCTGCTCTCCACCTGACCGATTCCGCAGCAGCAACCGAACTGTTCGAGCAGTTCATGCTGCTCGCTGTCGTCCAGTGGCAATTGACCCGTTACGGGATCGACCAGCTCGATCTGCCACGACAACAGCGACAGGCACTGATGCAGGGAGAACAGGGCCTTGGGTTGCAGGCGACCGGCCGCGCTGGCGAAGTAGAGCAGGTAGCGTAATTGCCGGGCGAATCCGGCGACGGGCTGGACACGTGCGGCATCGGCCTTGCCCGCAATCTGTTGCAGGGTGCCGAGCAAACACTCGATGGCGTCCTTGTCGTCACTGATCAGTTCCAGGTGGCTCAGGCATTCATCTGCCCGGGTTATCAAGCGCTGAGTGTCACTGAGGAAATCACCGTGCAACTCATGCCATTCATTGCCATTCAGCATGCGAAATCTCCACTCTTCATGGAACGCGATCCAGGGTCGCGCGGGGCGAGTGGCCCAAAGTTAAGGTTGAAGGCAATAGAAAGTATGTAGGGCATTTCTGAATGTTGTGATTTGCCTGCTGCCGACAGGACGCTGCCGTGTACGACGCGCCACGATAAATCCCGGAACCCGACATCCGTGTTCACTGCTTTGACGAGGGGATCGGGGAATTCCGCGAACGCGACCACGTACCTGACTCCATTCACTCAATGAGAATGGCGTCACAATAATCGCTATTAGAAACCGCGAATATCAGGTTCGCCCTGATTGATATTAAGGGATACCCCTAGGGGGCGTGCTGAGCCTGGGGTGAGTAAAAGGCCGAATGCCACTATTGAACGATTGTTCGAGTCTTGCCGATGCCAATCAGTTAATCATGATGTTATTGTGATATCAATTGCTTCATGTAGCATTTTTATCCTGATTAAGGTCTGCCCGGGCGCTGCCGATAACACGGGTGCGGACTTACTTGAAACCCTGCTCCAGGAGCAACCGATGGCTGGCATTCTCGACACAGTAGACCAACGTACACAGCTGGTGGGTGAGAACCGCCTCGAAATTCTCATGTTTCGCCTGGCCGGTCGGCAATTGTTCGCAATCAACGTGTTCAAAGTGCAGGAAGTCCTGCAACTGCCCAAACTGACCCTCATGCCGCAGCGCCATCCGTACGTCTGCGGTGTCGTCAACCTGCGGGGCCAGACGCTGCCGGTCATCGATCTGTCGCAGGCCATCGGCATGCGCCCGCTGGTGCCGGGGCCGTCGAGCACCATCATCGTCACCGAATACAACCGCTCCGTGCAGGCGTTTCTGGTCGGTGGCGTCGACCGCATCGTCAACATGAACTGGGAAGCGATTCTGCCGCCACCGGGCAGCGCGGGGCGTCAACACTACCTGACCGCGATCAGCAAGGTCGATGATCAACTGGTGGAAATCATCGACGTCGAAAAAGTCCTCGCCGAAATCGTGCCATACAGCGCCAAGGTCTCTCGCGACAAGCTGGAAGATCCGGTGCTGAGCCGCGCCCGTGGTCGTGAGGTGCTGCTGGTGGACGACTCTAACGTCGCCTTGTCGCAGTTGCGCGACACCCTGGGTCAGTTGGGCGTCAAAATGCACGTGGCCAGCGACGGTCTCAAGGCCTTGAACATGCTCAAGGCCTGGGCAGACAGTGGCGAGGTCATGACCGACAAATTGCTGATGGTCTTCACTGACGCGGAAATGCCGGAAATGGACGGCTACCGCCTGACCACCGAAATTCGCCACGACCCCCGCTTGCGTGGGCTCTATGTGGTGCTGCACACCTCGCTGTCGGGCAGCTTCAACGAATCGATGGTCAAGAAGGTCGGCTGCGACAACTTCCTCTCCAAATTCCAGCCGGACAAACTGGTGGACGTGGTGCGCGAGCGCCTGCTGCTCGACAACTGATCGTCTGACGATTCAAGCCCCTCGCTGTATGGAGGGGCTTTTTTGTATCTGTATCGTTCGCTGCCGTGATGCCTCGTATAAAGTGGCGGCTTTCCGCTCTGTCACTTCAAGGACGCGTCCATGCTGCAACTCAGCGCGCTGTACCGCTATCCCCTCAAATCCTGTAAGGCCGAACCACTGCAACGGGCCCGTTTCGACGAGCTGGGGCTCAGCGGCGACCGACGCTGGATGCTGGTGGACGAGAGCAATGGTCGTTTTTTCACTCAGCGGGCGCTGCCGCACATGTCCCAATTGTCCGTGCTGTGGAACGAGCAGGGCGGTGTAACCCTCTCGGCGCCTGGCGTCGCTTCGCTGGATGTTCCACTGCCTGAGAACATCGAAGACAACCTGCGTGGCGTGACCGTCTGGCGCGATACATTGCGCGTGCCGGATGCGGGCGATGAGGCGGCGCGTTGGGTCAGCGATTTCATCGGCAAGCCGACGCGCATGGTGCACATTCCCCAGGCGCGTGCCCGCTGGCTGCCCTCGGGTTACGGCACGGTCGACGACAAGGTCGGATTCGCCGACGGATTTCCCCTGCTGTTGATTGGCCAGGCATCGCTGGATGACTTGTCGGCAAGAATTGGCCGACCTCAGGAAATGCTGCGCTTTCGCCCCAATCTGGTGGTGGAGGGCGCAGATGCCTTCGCCGAGGATGGCTGGAAGCGCATCCGCATCGGCCATCTGGAGTTCCGCCTGCTCAAAGGCTGTTCCCGTTGCATCCTCACCACCATCGACCCCGCCACCGGCGTGCGCAGCGATGATCGTGAGCCGCTGAGCACCCTCAAGACCTACCGCGAATGGGAGGGCGAAGTCTGGTTCGGGCAAAACATGGTCAGCGATGGGCCGGGTGAGGTTGAGGTCGGAATGGCGGTTGAAGTCCTGGAGTGACGGCCGCCGCCACGCGTCGTGCAAGCACCCTGCGCCGGGCGTCTGATCCGGCCTGGCGGTGTCTCGACAAGGTTGACTATTTCATGCCCTGAAATACTGGATTGTTTTTTCTGGTGATTCTGTTGGTTCGCGTCGAGGCTCACTATTCATCCCATCAGCGCGGTGAATGAGTCCAACGACAGACCGCTCCCGCTGACCTTTACTCACTCAGCCTCAGGAGCACCACCCATGAACGCCATCAAGCTCTATCACTTCCCGCTGTCCGGCCACTCCCATCGCGCACAGCTGATGCTGTCCCTGCTGGGCATCGAGCCGCAGATCGAGTTCGTCGATCTGGCCAAAGGGGCGAACAAAACCCCGGAATACCGTGCCATCAACGTCTTCGGACAGGTGCCGGTGATCGACGACAACGGTACCGTGGTGGCCGACTCGACGGCGATTCTGGTGTACCTCGCGACCAAGTACGACACCACCGGCAAATGGCTGCCGACCGACGCCAACGGCGCAGCGCAGGTGCAACGCTGGCTGGCAGTGGCCGCAGGCCAGATCAACAACGGCCCGGCCCGCGCTCGCCTGATCACGGTGTTCGGTGCCGGTTTCGATCCCAAAGACACCATCGACCGTGCGCACGCGGTGTTGCAAGTGATCGAGCAACACCTGGAAGGTCGCGAGTTTCTGGCGGCAGACCACGCCACCATCGCGGACGTCGCGGGCTATAGCTACATCGCTCATGCGCCGGAAGGCAACGTGTCGCTGGAGGCCTACCCGAATGTGCGGGCCTGGCTGGCGCGCGTCGAAGGTTTGAAAGGCTTCGTGCCAATGCCACGGACCCGGGCCGGGTTGGTGGTTTGACTCGATCTGCTCTTGAATCTGGCCGAAGGCCGTAGGAGCAGGCAAGCCAACTCCTACGGCCTTCGGCCAGAAGCAACGTCCTCACGCCCACTGCTTGGGAGTTTGCGCCATGAATGATAGCCCTTCTGAAAGACCCGCCCCGTGGCATGCCGGTGAGTTGCGCGTGCAGAATCACGCGGGTGTCGCCGAACGAATGGACGTCATCGGGCGCAAGTTCGTGCGGGATTACATGCCGGATCAGCATCGCGAATTCTACGAGCAGATTCCGTATCTGATCGTCGGTGCTGTCGACGAAGAGGGTTGGCCTTGGGCGAGCATGATGGATGCCTACGAGGGCTTCATCACGACCCCCGACGCTCGCCAGCTCGACATTCACTGGCTGCCCCAGGCCGATGACCCGGTGAGCGCCGCCTTCAAGCCCGGCGAGGCGCTGGGGTTGTTGGGCATCGATCTGCACACCCGCCGCCGTAACCGGCTCAATGGGCATATTCAGTCGCTGGATGAACAGGGCTTCTCGCTGGCGGTCGAGTATTCGTACGGCAACTGCCCGCAGTACATTCAGTTGCGGCCTTTGCAGGACGTCGACCCGCTGTCCGTCGTCGAACGTCCACCGGTTCAGGCCATGGATGCCCTGGACGACGCCGCCGTGGCGACCATTCGCAACGCCGACACGTTTTTCGTGGCCAGTTACGTCGATCTGGAAGGCGATCAGCCCCATCGCTCGGTGGATGTTTCCCATCGCGGCGGGCGTGCCGGGTTTGTCAGGATCGAAGGCGACGTACTGACCGTGCCGGATTTCGCGGGCAACCTGTTTTTCAACACGATTGGCAACTTCATGGTCAATCCGAGGGCGGGTCTTGTGTTCATCGATTTCGCCACCGGTGAAATGTTGCATGTGGCCGGGCATGTCACGGTGATTCTCGATGGGCCGGAGATTGCAGCGTTTCAGGGCGCCGAACGGCTGTGGCAGGTCAAGGTCCAGAAAGTCCTGAGACGCCCGGCAGCCTTGCGTTCGCGCTGGGGCTTCGAGGGCTTTTCGCCCAACAGCCTGATGACCGGCGACTGGGAGCAGGCTGCGGCCCGACTGCAAGCCGAGGCCTTGCGCGACCAGTGGCGGCCTTTGAATGTGGTGCGTATCGAGGATGAAAGTCAGGGCATCCGTTCGTTCTATTTCGAAGCTGCTGATGGCGCGGGTATGCCCGCGTTCAAGGCGGGGCAACATCTGCCGTTGCGCGTGCAACTAGAGGGGCAGAGCAAACCGGTGATTCGCACCTACAGCCTGTCCAGCGCGCCCTCCGATGAGTTCTTCCGCATCAGCGTCAAACGCGATGGCCTGGTCTCCGGGCATTTGCACGACGTGCTGAAAGTCGGCGACCGGATCGAAGCCCGTGCGCCGCAAGGGGCTTTCTTCGTCGAGCCGCTGGAGCCGCGGCCCTTGGTGCTGCTGGGGGCGGGCATCGGTGTGACGCCGATGCTGTCGATGCTGCGCGAAGTGGTGTATCAGAACAAACGCAAGCGCCGTTCCCGGCCCATCTGGTTCATTCAAAGTGCACGTCGTCTGGCCGATCTGGCTTTTCGCGAAGAATTGGACACACTCATTGCCAATACCGGCGATGAACTGTCGGTCGTCCGCCTGCTGAGCCAGCCCGAGAGCGAGGCCCGCGCAGGTCAGGATTTTCACCTTGCAGGTCGCATTGATCTGAATCTGCTCAAAACGCTGTTGCCGTTCAACGACTTCGATTTTTACGTCTGCGGACCGGCAAGCTTCACACAAGGGCTGTATGACGAGTTGAGGGGCATGCACATCCGTGACGAACGGATTCATGCCGAGACCTTCGGCCCCTCGACCCTCAAACGCAGCACCGACCAGCAAACCGTTGCGGTGCAGCAACCGCCTGCGGCCACCGAATCGGTGCCCGTGGTGTTCGAAAAGTCCGCCAAGGAGGCCCGTTGGCAACCCAATGGCGGCACGTTGCTGGAACTGGCCGAGAGTCGCGGCCTGGAACCCGAATTCAGTTGCCGCAGCGGTTCGTGCGGCACCTGCAAGACCCGGCTGATCAAAGGCCAGGTGCATTACCCCGTGCCGCCCGCCGAGATGCCGGCGGCCGACCAGGTACTGATCTGCTGTGCAGTCCCGGCTTCAGGGCCGCTGGTGCTGGATCTGTGAAACTTCATGTCTGAGCAGACGTTATGAAAGGGTGATGAAGATGAATGAGTGGCCCGCGTTCGAGAAAGAAGACGATCCAAACCTGATGCACGTGACCGAGCAGGAAGTGTCGTGGTTGTTGCCGCAATCCCTCGCCTCACTGGCCGGAGAGCTGGCCGCCGAGCACGAGGAACGGGACAACCCGGCGACGGTGCGGTTGATCAGTTGGGTGCGTTCGGTTTCTGCGTTCAGTCGTCATCGGTGATTGCCCCTGCCTACGCTATGTAGTAAATGTCATAGCGATATCAGCAACGCAATATCGGGGAACGACATGAACGCAGTGGCGAAGGAAGCGGTTGGGGCAATCTACGACATCGAGGCCATGCGTCATGCGCAAGCCATGACCTGGAAAGCGATCGAGTGGGTGTCTCAACGCATCAAGCCCGGCATGCTGGAGTCCGAGGCGGTGGCCGTGGGCAAACAGGCGTTGGCCGAACTCGACACCCAGCGCATCTGGCACCCGATGCTCATCCGTTTCGGCGCCAACACCCTGAAAACCTTCAAACAGCGTTCCGAAGGCGATCCGGTGCTGGGTGAAAACGACATCTATTTCATCGACATGGGCGCCGTCTGGCTAGGCCATGAAGGCGACGCCGGGGCGACCTTCACCACCGGCAACGACCCGGAAATGCAGGCCTGTGCAGCCGCCGCGAAAACCCTGTTCGAGGTGGTCGAGCAACGCTGGAAAACCGGCGAAGTCGAAGGCGTCGAGCTGTACCGTTTCGCGGAAGAGCAGGCCCAGGCCATGGGCTGGAAGCTCAATCTGGACATCAAGGGTCACCGCGTCTGCGACTTCCCTCACGCCATTTACCGCGGCGGCAATCTCGGCGATTTCGATGCCGTACCCAATCCCGGCCTGTGGATTCTGGAAATCCAGATTGCTCATCCGAGCAAACCCTACGGCGCATTTTACGAAGACTTGCTGGCTTGACTTACAAGTCAGCAAGCTGGGCGTTATGGTTGAAATGACATGACGCTCGCCCCGACGATGAGCGGCGATTCTTATCCTTCATGACGAGTTAATCACCATCAGGTGCAGCAGTTGCGCTGGTCGGCGGCTGCTTCAATGGTCCTGTCCATGGTTTAAACAAGGAAGTGCATGTTGATTACCCGCAGAACCCTCATCGGCGCATCGCTTCTGTCGATCCCTGCGCTGTACAGTTTCAACGCGCTGGCCTCTGATGCCAGCCCCGTTTCCGATGCCTTCCTCGAACAGCGGCTGAGCGAACTGGAGCAACGCCATGGCGGGCGCCTGGGCGTCGCCTTGCTCGACACCGGCAGCGAGCGCCTGATCACCCATCGCGGCGACGAGCGTTTCGCGATGTGCAGCACGTTCAAAGCGCTGGCCGTTGCCCATGTACTGGCGCGGGTTGATCGCAAGCAGGAAGACCTGTCGCGGTTGATCGTCTACGGCAAGGAGCAACTGGTGCCGTATTCGCCGGCCACCGAGAAGCACACGGGCGGAGGCGGTCTGAGCGTCGGTTCGATCTGCGAAGCGGCGGTGACGTTGAGCGACAACACGGCGGCCAATCTGTTGCTGGACAGCTTCGGTGGCCCCCAAGGCCTTACTGACTGGTTGCGTTCGATTGGGGATTCCGTGACACGCCTCGACCGTCGCGAGCCTGACCTCAACGAAAACCGCCCCGGCGACCCTCAAGACACCACCACGCCCCTGGCAATGTTGCAGACGCTGCGCACGTTGATTTTCAGTGAGACGCTATCGGGCGCCTCGCGGGACCAACTCATTGCCTGGCTGGTGAGCAACACCACGGGGGATCTGAAGCTGCGGGCCGGTATGCCGCGGAGCTGGCGCCTGGGGGACAAGACCGGCTCTGGTGCCAACAACGCCAACAACGATATCGCCGTGATCTGGCCACCCCATCGTCCGCCGTTGATCGTGACGGTGTATTACACCGACGCCAAGGCGAGTGCCGAGCAGATCAATGCGGTGATTGCCGAGGTGGGGCGGTTGGCAGCGACGATTTAGTCACACCCCGTAGCAGCACGGCGTGTCGGCGATGGCAATTTCAACGGCGCCACCCCCGGCAAGCTGTGCTGCTGCAAGTGTGTGCAGGATTTATCCCACCAACAACGCCGCCCAATACATGCCAATGGCAAACACCACATGGCCCACCACATTCTGTAAGCGCGCCACGGTCGGATTGGGCGCACCGCTGCACGCCACCCCAACGCCCATCCCTGGCTGCAGAATGAACCAGCCCGCGCCCACCGTGACCAGCCCCACCAGCAGCGCCGGGAAGAACGTCGGCGAGTGCGCCCACTGCACGCCCCAGATGAACAACAGGGCCGCAGCGAACAGCACGCCAATCGCGTAGTGCATGAACCAGCCGATTCTCAGCTCGTTCGGCACTTCCGGGGAGTTCGCGATGCCGTTGCGATGGACGTATTGCCCGTTGCGCATCCCCGCAAACCAACGGCCGACAAGGTGCCAGGGCGGGGTGGGCAGGTCCAGCACACGCTTGAGCAACTGAGCCCAGAGATCCAGCAACGCGGTGCCACCAATGCCAATGAGTACCGAGTAGAAAATGAAGGCGAACATGTCTTGATCCGAATCCTTGTCAGTCGTTATTGGAAGGAGGTCACCCGCCCGTCTTGCAGGTTCGAGGAAAGCTCTCCTTTGTATCAGCTCGTCGTCATCGTTGCTGCATAAATGCAGGCGATGCAGCGCGTCAGATCTGTTCCAGCAGCCACGCCCTGAAGGCCTGCAAAGACGGCAGCATTTCATTGCGAGTAGGGTAGCTCAGGTAATAACTGCGCTGGCTGGCGAAGGGCAGGTCGAGGCTGATCAGCTCGGCGCTGGCCAGTTCGTCGGCCACTAGAATCCGTGGCACCAGGCCAATGCCGATTCCAGCCTTTACCGCCTGAATCAAATGTGAGGTCAGCTCGAAACTCGGTCCCAGTCGCATCAGGCGGTGGGGCAGGTGATGATGGCTGAACCAGTCGCCCCAGGCATTGGGGTTGTTGACGACGTTGAGCAGTATTTGCCCGCCAATGTGTTCCGGCGTCCATTCCTGATGGCCTCCAGCAGCTTGCGGGGAAATCACCACCACCAGTTCCTCTGCGTGCAGTCGGTGGCTGATCAGGCCCGGCAGACCCGAGGTGCCGACCACGATGGCGGCGTCGATGCCGCTGGTTTCGAAATCCACGGCGTCGATCCGCGAATTGATGTGTACCAGCATGCCGGGATGTTGGGTGTAGAAATCATGCAGGCGCGGCAGCAGCCACTTCGAACCGAAGGTCGGCAACGTGGCCAGGCGCAGGCTGCCGCCTCCCGATTGCCAGGCCATGGCCTGTAACGTCGCACTGCGGATACGCCCCAGCGCTTCGCTCATTTCCCGCTGATACAACCGTCCGACATCGGTGAGCTGCACCTGACGCCCTTCGCGGCGGAACAGGGTCAGGCCCAATTGCTGCTCCAGCGCCTGCACCTGGCGGCTGACCGCGCTTTGGGTCAGGGACAGTTCGACGGCGGCACGGGTATAGCTTTCATGCCGTGCCGCCGCTTCGAAAGCCAGCAACAGGGACATGGACGGGGTGAGGTGGCGGTAATTCATTCACAAAAGTCATCGATAGCGGCAGGAATATCCGTTTGTCCTGCGCTGTAACCTGCAGGATCATTGGCACCATAACGATCCGAGGCTGACCGATTAATGCCCGGACGACAAGTATTTTGCTGTTTCCCGTGATCAGACCGACAAGAGGCCATCCCACGATGATCGCCCAACTGCCTGCCGCCGCCCCGACGGCCCAGTACCCCGAATTCCTCGACGCGTTGCGCGCCAGCGGTTTCCGCGGCCAGATCAGCGCCGATTACGCCACCCGCACGGTGCTGGCGACTGACAACTCCATCTATCAACGCTTGCCCCAGGCAGCGGTGTTTCCGCAGGATGCCGAGGACGTCGCGCGCGTCGCCACGCTGATGGCCGAGCCGCGTTTTCGTCAGATCAAACTGACCCCGCGCGGTGGCGGCACGGGCACCAACGGCCAGTCGCTGACCGACGGCATCGTGGTTGATCTGTCGCGGCACATGAACACCATCCTCGAAATCAACGTCGAGGAGCGTTGGGTGCGGGTACAGGCGGGTGTGGTCAAAGACCAGCTCAACGCCGCGCTCAAGCCGCACGGGCTGTTTTTCGCCCCGGAGCTGTCGACGTCCAACCGCGCCACCGTCGGCGGCATGATCAACACCGACGCCAGCGGGCAGGGCAGTTGCACTTACGGCAAGACCCGCGACCACGTGCTGGAGCTGCACAGTGTGCTGTTGGGTGGCGAACGTTTGCACACGCAGCCGATTTCGGACGAGGCGCTGGAAGTGGCCTGTGCTCAGCCGGGCCGAATCGGCGAGGTGTATCGCACCGCGCGGCAGATTCAGGAAACCCAGGCCGAACTGATCGAGTCGGTGTTCCCAAAACTCAACCGCTGCCTGACCGGCTATGACCTGGCGCACCTGCGTGACGATGAAGGGCGCTTCAACCTCAACAGCGTACTGTGCGGCGCAGAAGGTTCGCTGGGGTACATCGTCGAAGCCAAGCTCAACGTGCTGCCGATTCCCACGTATTCGGTGCTGGTGAACGTGCGCTATCTGAGCTTCATGGACGCCCTGCGCGACGCCAACGCCTTGATGGCGCACAAGCCGCTGTCCATCGAAACCGTCGACTCCAAGGTGCTGATGCTGGCGATGAAAGACATCGTCTGGCACAGCGTCGCCGAGTACTTTCCGGCGGATGCCGAGCGTCCGACGCTGGGCATCAACCTGGTGGAGTTCAGCGGTGACGAGGTCGAAGACGTCAACGCGCGGGTGATGGCCTTCATCGAGCATTTGCAGAGTGACAAAGGTGTCGAGCGACTGGGCCACACGCTGGCCGAAGGCGCGGCGGCGGTGAACAAGGTCTATACCATGCGCAAGCGTTCGGTGGGCCTGCTGGGCAACGTTGAAGGCGAGATTCGTCCGCAGCCGTTCGTGGAAGACACCGCCGTGCCGCCGGAAAAACTGGCCGATTACATCGCCGAATTCCGTGCGCTGCTCGATGGCCATGGCCTGGCCTACGGCATGTTTGGTCACGTCGATGCGGGTGTGCTGCACGTACGCCCGGCGCTGGACATGAAAGACCCGGCCCAGGCCGCGCTGGTCAAACCGATTTCCGACGCCGTGGCCGAGCTGACGCAACGCTACGGGGGCCTGCTGTGGGGGGAGCACGGCAAGGGCCTGCGTTCCGAATACGTGCCGGCGTTCTTCGGTGAACTGTACCCGGCGCTGCAATCGCTCAAAGGCGCGTTCGACCCGCATAACCAGCTCAACCCCGGCAAGATCTGCACCCCACCGGACGCTGCCGAGGGCCTGATCAAGGTCAACGAGGCGCCGATGCGCGGCGACATGGATCGGCAGATCGATGAGCGCGTGTGGCAGAGTTTCGGCAGCGCCGTGCACTGCAACGGCAATGGCGCCTGCTACAACTACGACCCGAACGACGCCATGTGCCCGTCGTGGAAAGCCACCCGCGAACGTCAGCATTCACCTAAAGGCCGTGCCTCGCTGATTCGCGAATGGCTGCGCTTGCAAGGGGCGGCCAACATCGACGTCTTGCAGGTCGCCCAAGGCAAGGTGAACTGGGTCAAGGGCTTGCCCGGGCGATTGAGCAATAACTTCAAGCGCGCTCAGGGGCAGGCGGATTTCTCCCATGAGGTCTACGACGCCATGGCCGGTTGCCTGGCGTGTAAATCCTGCGCGGGGCAGTGCCCGATCAAGGTCAACGTGCCGGAATTCCGTTCGCGCTTTCTGGAGCTGTATCACGGACGTTACCAGCGCCCGTTGCGGGATTACCTGATCGGCTCGCTGGAATTCACCATTCCCTACATGGCCGCCGTGCCAGGGTTGTACAACGCGGTCATGGGTTCGAAGTGGGTGAGCGGCTTGCTGGAGCGCCACGTCGGCATGCTCGACAGCCCGTTGATCCATCGCTACAACCTGCAAAGCACCTTGACCCGCTGCAACGTGGCCGTGGCCAGCGTTCCGGCACTGCGCGAACTGAGCGATGAGCAGCGTCAGCGCAGCGTGGTGCTGGTGCAGGATGCCTTTACCCGTTATTTCGAGACGCCGCTGCTGGCCTCGCTCATCCAACTGGTGCACCAATTGGGCTATCGCGTGTACCTGGCGCCGTACAGCGCCAACGGCAAGCCGCTGCACGTTCAAGGCTTCCTCGGTGCGTTTGCCAAAGCGGCCATTCGCAATGCCAGTCAGCTCAAGGCGCTGGCCGATTGTGGCGTGCCGTTGGTGGGGCTGGACCCGGCAATGACCCTGGTCTATCGCCAGGAATACCAGAAGGTGCCGGGGCTGGAGGGCACGCCCAAGGTGTTGTTGCCCCAGGAGTGGCTGATCGACGTGCTGCCTGAGTCGACACCTGCGGCCTCGACCGACGCCTTCCGCCTGATGGCCCACTGCACCGAGAAAACCAACGTCCCGGCCAGCACCTCGCAATGGGAAAAAGTGTTTGGGCGCATCGGTCTGAAACTGGTCACTGAAGCCACCGGCTGCTGCGGCATGTCCGGCACTTATGGCCACGAAGCGCGCAATCAGGACACCTCGAAGACCATCTTCGAACAATCCTGGGCGAGCAAACTGGACAAGCCCGGCGAAGCGCTGGCGACCGGGTACTCCTGCCGCAGTCAGGTCAAGCGTCAGGCAGACAAGCAACTGCGTCATCCGCTGGAAGTGGTGCTGGAGCGGTTGTTGGCAAGCTGATGCACCGCGCTTCCCCCAGACCTTGGCTGACAAGGTCTGGTTTATCGTCGTATGCTTTTTCGCGAACCGACCCGCGCTGCCGGTCGCCTTTTCAAGAAGGCGACCGTTGTCCCTCAGCGGCGTCCCCCCCCACGTTCGTCGAGGAGCCCGCATGACTGCCACTGCCAACCTTCCACTGATCGACATGGCCGGTGTCCGCGAGGGCGACGAAGCCGCGCTGGTACGGGCGGGGGAGGCCATTCGCAAGGCCTGTGAGGAAACCGGGTTCTTCTACATCGTCAACCACGGCGTGCCGCAGTCGGTGATCGACACCGCCATGGCCGCCGCCAGGACGTTTTTCGCCTACCCGACCGACGTCAAACGCCAGGTTGCGGTGAACAAGCGTCATCGCGGCTGGCACGCGCTGGGCGGGGCGCTGATGTACGAAGCGACCAAGCCGGATTTCAAGGAATTTTTCAGCATGGGGCTGGAATTGCCCGAGGACGACCCCTGTGTGCTCGCAGGCGAAGCCTTGCGCGGGCCTAACCAGTGGCCAGATTTCATGCCCGAACTGCGCCTGGCGCTGGACGCCTATTACACGGAAATCGGCCTGGCCGGGGCAGATCTTCTGAAGGCCGTGGCCGTTGGACTGGGCATTGATCCCGGGTTCTTTGCGCCCAAATACGGCAAGCGCTTGCAGCGCACGCAGATGGTCTATTACCCGCCGCATCCACCGATGGCCGAGTCCGACCAGTTCGGTGTCGCGCCCCACACCGACTACGGCTGCATCACCCTGCTGTATCAAGACAACAGTGGCGGTTTGCAGGTGCGTGAACTGGCGAGCAACAGTTGGATTGATGCCACGCCCATCGAGGGCAGTCTGGTGGTGAACGTGGGGGATTTGCTGGCGCGCTGGTCCAACGACCGCTTCCGCTCGACCCTGCACCGGGTGATCAATAAATCCGGGCATGAGCGTTATTCCATCGCGACGTTTTACGACCCGACCTACAGCGCGGTGGTTGATCCGTGTGATCTGGGGATCGAAGGGGAGGCCAGTTTGTATCCGGCAGTGGCGGCGGGGGATTACATCCTCAAGCGCATCGACGATTCGATGGCGTATCGCAAGAAGGCGCAGTGAATGATCGTTGAATGATCGTTCCCACGCGGAGCGTGGGAACGATCAGCGGGTGAATCGATGGCGTTCTTAGATAACCGCCAGAATCGCCTTGGTCACCACCTCAATGTTGCTCTTGTTCAACGCCGCCACGCAGATACGGCCGGTGTCCAGCGCGTAGATGCCGAATTCGTTGCGCAGGCGGTGGACCTGTTCAACGGTCAGGCCGGAGTAGGAGAACATGCCGCGCTGACGGGCCACGAAGCTGAAATCCTGGCCAGCCGGATTGTTCGCCAGACGGTTCGTCATCTCTTCACGCATGCCCTTGATGCGGGCACGCATTTCGGCCAGTTCGTCTTCCCATTTCTGACGCAGCTCAGGGTTGTTCAGCACCGCAGCGGTGATGGTCGCGCCGTGGGTCGGTGGGTTGGAGTAGTTGGTACGGATCACGCGCTTGACCTGGGACAGGACGCGGGCGGTTTCTTCTTTCGACTCGGTGACGATGGACAAGGCGCCAACGCGCTCGCCGTATAGCGAGAACGACTTGGAGAACGAGCTGGAAGCGAAGAAGGTCAGGTCGGATTCGGCGAACAGACGCACCGCAGCGGCGTCTTCGTCGATGCCGTCGCCGAAGCCCTGATAGGCCATGTCCAGGAACGGTACGTGGCCTTTGGCTTTGAGCACGTCGAGGACTTTTTTCCAGTCTTCCAGGGTCAGGTCAACGCCGGTCGGGTTGTGGCAGCAGGCGTGCAGCACGACGATGGAGCCGGACGGCAGGTTCTGCAGGTCTTCCAGCATGCCTGCGCGGTTCACGTCGTGGGTCGCGGCGTCGTAGTAGCGGTAGTTCTGCACCGGGAAACCGGCGGTTTCGAACAGTGCGCGGTGGTTTTCCCAGCTCGGGTCGCTGATGGCCACGACGGCATTTGGCGACAGTTGCTTGAGGAAGTCGGCACCGATTTTCAGTGCGCCAGTGCCGCCCACGGCCTGTACGGTCATCACGCGGCCGGAGGCCAGCAGTGGCGATTCGGCACCGAACAGCAGGGTTTGCACGGCTTTGTCGTAGGCAGCGATGCCGTCGATCGGCAGGTAGCCACGCGGGATGTGCTGAGCGACGCGAATTTCTTCCGCTTCGGCAACGGCACGCAGCAGCGGGATTTTCCCTTCTTCGTTGCTGTAAACGCCGACGCCCAGGTTGACCTTGGTGGTGCGGGTGTCGGCGTTGAATGCTTCGTTGAGGCCCAGGATTGGATCGCGTGGTGCCATTTCGACAGCGGAGAACAGGCTCATTTTTGCGGCGGCTCTGAATGGGGAGTGAATGGATCGCATCGCTCCGGCCGAATGCACTAGAGCGGTGCACAAACGGGGAGTCAGTATAGAGAGCATCGCGGGCGGGGGCGACAGGGCAGGGCCGGTTTTTCCGGGTTTTTTCAATTTATTTCGACCATTAGTCATGTCGCGGGGACTAATGTACCGATGATGGCTTGAAAGCTGGTGTTGTGGGCTCCATGTGTAGTCCCATACTTCTTTTTATACGTGCGTCTCTCCCGTCGGCGGGATCAGTCGTCCGCGCCCAATTAGCGCCCGCCGGGTTGTTGACCTGGCATCGGCGCACACAGAGGTCCGCTATGTCCGAGTTTCAACTCGTTACCCGTTTTGCGCCTGCCGGTGACCAGCCCGAAGCGATTCGCCAGATGGTCGAGGGCATCGAAGCGGGGCTGTCGCACCAGACCTTGCTCGGCGTGACCGGTTCGGGCAAGACCTTCAGCATCGCCAACGTGATCCAGAAGGTGCAGCGTCCGACCATGGTGCTGGCCCCGAACAAGACCCTGGCCGCGCAGTTGTATGGCGAGTTCAAGGCGTTTTTCCCGAATAACGCCGTCGAATATTTCGTCTCCTACTACGACTACTACCAGCCCGAAGCCTACGTGCCGTCGTCGGACACCTTCATCGAGAAGGACGCCTCGATCAATGACCACATCGAGCAGATGCGCCTGTCCGCGACCAAGGCATTGCTGGAGCGCAAAGACGCAATCATTGTCACCACGGTGTCGTGCATTTACGGTCTGGGCAGTCCAGAGACCTACCTGCGGATGGTCCTGCACGTGGACCGTGGCGACAAAATGGATCAGCGCCAGTTGCTGCGGCGGTTGGCCGACCTGCAATACACCCGCAACGACATGGATTTCGCCCGCGCCACCTTCCGTGTGCGCGGCGATGTGATCGACATCTTTCCGGCGGAATCGGACCTGGAAGCCATTCGCGTCGAGCTGTTCGATGACGAAGTGGAAAGCCTGTCGGCGTTCGACCCGCTCACCGGTGAGGTCATCCGCAAACTGCCGCGTTTCACCTTCTATCCCAAGAGCCACTACGTGACCCCGCGCGAGACCCTGCTGGATGCGGTCGAGGGCATCAAGGTGGAATTGCAGGAACGTCTGGAATACCTGCGCGGCGCCAACAAACTGGTGGAAGCGCAGCGGCTGGAGCAACGCACCCGGTTCGACCTGGAGATGATCCTGGAGCTGGGGTACTGCAACGGCATCGAAAACTACTCGCGCTACCTGTCGGGGCGTCCGGCCGGAGCGCCGCCGCCGACCCTCTACGATTACCTGCCGCCGGATGCGCTGTTGGTGATCGACGAGTCCCACGTCAGCGTGCCGCAGGTCGGCGCGATGTACAAAGGCGACCGCTCGCGCAAGGAAACCCTGGTCGAGTACGGCTTTCGCCTGCCGTCGGCGCTGGACAACCGGCCCATGCGTTTCGACGAATGGGAAAGCGTCAGCCCGCAGACCATTTTCGTTTCGGCGACCCCCGGCCCGTATGAAGGCGAGCACGCCGGGCGGGTGATCGAGCAGGTGGTGCGGCCAACCGGTCTGGTGGACCCGAAAGTCGAAATCCGCCCGGCGCTGACGCAGGTTGACGACCTACTTTCCGAGATCAAAAAACGCGTGGCCAATGATGAGCGGGTGCTGGTCACCACGCTGACCAAGCGCATGTCCGAAGACCTTACCGATTACCTCGCCGATCACGGCGTGCGCGTGCGCTACCTGCACTCGGACATTGATACCGTGGAGCGGGTCGAGATCATCCGCGACCTGCGTCTGGGCACCTTCGATGTGTTGGTGGGGATCAACCTGCTGCGCGAGGGTCTGGACATGCCCGAGGTGTCGCTGGTGGCGATTCTCGACGCTGACAAGGAAGGTTTCCTGCGCTCAGAGCGCTCGCTGATTCAGACCATTGGCCGTGCCGCCCGAAACCTCAACGGCCACGCGATTCTCTACGCCGACCACATGACCGGCTCCATGGAACGGGCCATCGGCGAGACCGAGCGGCGTCGTGAGAAGCAGGTGGCGTTCAACGAAGCCAACGGCATCGTGCCCAAGGGGGTGGTCAAGGACATCACCGACATCATGGAAGGCGCCACCGTGCCTGGCTCGCGCAGCAAAAAGCGCAAAGGCATGGCCAAGGCCGCCGAAGAGAACGCCAAGTACGAAGCTGAATTGCGCTCACCGAACGAGATCAACAAGCGCATTCGCCAACTGGAAGAGAAGATGTACCAGCTGGCCCGCGACCTGGAGTTCGAAGCCGCCGCGCAGATGCGCGACGAGATCGCCAAGCTGCGTGAGCGGTTGTTGGCGGTGTGACCTGTTGGTGCCGACTCAATTTGTGGGAGTGAGCTTGCTCACGATGCGATCAGGCCGTCACTTCATAGGTGGTTGACACGCCGCTTTCGTGAGCAAGCTCACTCCCACAGGTAGAGATCGCTGCCGCCGGCAAATCGTGCCGCTAGAGGGGTTGGTGCAAAGCGTTGATGATCAATGATCGTTCCCACGCTCTGCGTGGGAATGCCGCCTTGGACGCTCCGCGTCCCACTGGCGCGGAGCGTCAGGCCATGCGTTACGACGCGGAGCGTGGGAACGATCAATTGAAGCAGAACGTCTACGGCAACTTCGCAATCACCTTGATCTCGAAATCGAATCCATACAACCACGTCACGCCTACTGCCGTGACGGTCGGGAAGGGCGCTTCGCCCCAGAACTCCGGGACCACGCTCCAGATCTCTTCAAAGCGTGTCTGCGGATCCACGATGAACACCTGCACGTCGATCACGTCATCGAACGTGCAACCTGCCTCTTTCAAAACAGCGTTCAGGTTGGTGAATGCCCGTCGCACTTGCGCCTTCAGTTCAGGTTCAGGCGAGCCGTCTTCACGGCTGCCGACCTGGCCTGACACAAACAACAGGCCGTTGGATTTAACCGCGGGTGAATAACGATTGCGCTCGTACAGCGCCTGGCGACCCGGTGGGAAAACAACGTCGCGAACAGTCATGTATAGCCTCCATCAGGCGTATGAGATTAGCGATGCAGTGACTGTACGGGGCTTGCATCAGGGCGATAAACGCGCAACCGTGGTCAGCACTGTTTGTAAATCCCAAACAATCCCTACCGATATTCGGAGCCGCCATGGACCGTTTCGATGCAATGCAGGCGTTCGTTCGTGTGGTCGAAACCGGCAGCTTCACCAAGGCCGCCGAGACCCTGCACATGAGCAAGACCAGCGTGACCCAACTGATTCAGCAGCTCGAAGCGCGCCTGCGGGTGAAGCTGTTGAACCGCACCACGCGCAAGGTGAACGTCACCGCCGACGGCGCCGCCTATTACGAGCGCGCGGTGCGGGTGCTGGCCGATGTCGACGACGCTGAAACCAGTCTGTCCGCCGCGGCGGTGTTGCCCAGAGGGCGTTTGCGGGTCGATGTGCCCAGCCCGTTCGCCCGATTCATCCTGATTCCGGCGCTGCCCGCCTTTCACGCCAGATACCCGGACATCCAGATCGATCTGGGCGTCAGCGATCGCATGGTCGATCTGATCGGTGAGCACGTCGATTGCGTGGTGCGCGGCGGTGAGCTGACGGACCAATCCCTCATGGCCAGGCGCATCGGCGACTTGCAATTGGGTGTTTACGCCGCACCCCCATACCTGCAACGGATCGGCACACCGAATCACCCGCGTGAGCTGGAAGCGCCGCAACACCGCATCGTAGGCTATCGCTGGGCGCGCACCGGCAAACTCTTTCCCATGGTCATGCAGCGTGCGGGCGAGTCCATTCAGGTACAAAGTCGCTACGTGCTTTCGGTGGACGATGGCAACGCTTACATCTCGGCGGGCTTGGCCGGTATGGGCGTGCTCTGGCTGCCGACCTACATGGTCCGTGAGGCTGTGGAGAAGGGCGAGTTGGTGCGGCTGTTCGACGGCTGGCAACTGGAGACCATGCCGATGTTCGTGGCCTACCCGCCGAACCGGCACATCAGCCTGAAATTGAGGGTGTTCATCGACTGGATCGTCGAGTTGATGGCGGGCTATGGGCAGGGCGAAGTGGTCACAATGGCGCGATAAAAACGCCACCGTTTATATTTTTTTCACATAACCCTGACTATAGTGGCCGTCCTTGTTGGGGAGTAGCCTGCTCAAGACCGCAGGTTTTGAGCGTTCACGTCAACATTCTCGGCGGCAGCCGTGGCGTGAACATCTTCGGAAATGCCCGGGGATTGGCGAGACCAACGACGCATCCATGCCTAAAGTCGGGCGTGTGGTTGTGTCGTTGTCTCATAGCCCGACTGGATTCCTACCGTGAGCCCGATTTCTCTCATCTTCCTGGCATTGGCCATGTCCACGGACGCCTTCGCGGCGGCCATCGGCAAAGGTTCCAGCCTGCACAAACCTCGCCTCTCAGAAGCCCTGCGCACGGGTTTGATTTTCGGTGTCATCGAAGCCATCACCCCTGTCATCGGTTGGGCCATCGGACAGGTCGCGAGCCGTTTCGTCGAGAGTTGGGATCACTGGATCGCCTTCACCCTGCTGTTGGTGCTGGGGCTGCACATGATCTACAACGGTTTCAAACACGACGAAGAAGACGACGATAAACCCCAACAGCACTCGTTTCTGATTCTCGCCGTCACTGCCTTTGCGACCAGTATCGACGCGCTGGCGGTGGGCGTGGGCCTGGCGTTCGTGGACGTGAACATCGTCGTCGCAGCGCTGGCCATCGGCATCGCCACCACGGTAATGGTCACCATTGGCGTGATGTTGGGCCGCGTGTTGGGTACGGTCGTGGGCAAACGCGCCGAGATTGTTGGCGGCATTGTGTTGATAATGGTCGGTGCAACCATCCTTTACGAGCACTTGTCGGCAGCCTGATCAATGAATACAGCCGTTCAAAACCCGAACACCACATGCGCGCCTCGGCGTTATCTGAAATTGATGTTGGCGGTACCGGGCGCAGTGATTCTGGCAGCCCTCGGTTTCTTCGCCTGGCAGAGCTTTTTCCCGGTGCAGGCCAGCGATGGTTGGCGTTATCAATTGGTGCACACAAGCGTGCCGAAGGCCGCGTCGATGGTGGTCAACGGCGACGGCTCGCTGATCGTCAGCCAGGAATTGCGCGACGGCAAAGGCAGCATCGTGCGCATTCTGCCGGACGGCAAGCGGGAGACCGTGGTGTCAGGGTTGTCCAAACCCGACGGCATGGTCGCCGTGCAAGGCGGATGGGTGTTCAGCCAGGAAATCGATGGCGCGATGGTCAATTTCTTCAAGGACGGTGAAGTGAAGGGCCTGTTCAAAGGTTCAGACGTGCAGGGACTGTGGAACGAAGGTGACGACCTGTACGCCATCGAAGACCGCAAGGACGATGGCCGCTTGCTGCGTTATCACTGGCCGGACGGCACGCTGACAGTGCTGCGCAGCGGTCTGTCCGAAACCGAATCCATCACTCGCTGCACCGATGGCCGCATGCTCTACACCGAAAAAGAGAAGGGCGTCATCCACCAACTCACTGACGACGGTCGCGATCCGGTGGTGCTCAGCGGTTTCAACCAGCCGACCTACCTGATGTGCGATCAGCGGGGCTTGTGGATCAGCGAGGATTCGACCCACCGTGCGCGTTTGCTGTTGATCGACCCCCAAGGCAAGCAGCGCACCGTGCTGTCGTTTCTCAAGGCACCGCAGGCCATCATCCCAACGGGACGCGGTACGTACCTCTTGGCCGAAGGCGGGCGAGACCGGATTCTCGAACTCACGCCAGACTGATCAACCCTGTTCATGAACGCCGCCCGACTTGCTCGGGCGGTTTCGTTTTGGCCTCCCGAATAAAACAACCCTGTAGCCGTCCGGCTCCCGTATAACTCGGTGTTTTCGCTTCTGCTAAGGACATAAAACGCAGCCCGCGGACCAATCGCGCAAGCATTTCCTTTGTGTAGCGAATTGTCATATTCGGTATCGACCCGCCCTTGATAGTAGCCAGCCCGACACAATTTCAAGAGGCTGCACCGTGTTCCAGCGTGTTCTGTTTTCCTTGTCCGTTCTGAGCCTGTCCATCGCTGCCGCGCAGGCCGCCGCACCCTATGCCAGCGGCATCGACCTCAAGGTGGGGCAATACCGCCTGTGGAGTTCGGCGTTGGCGGGCTATCTGGGCACGGACGGTTCGTCCCGTGCAGCCAATAGCAATGAACACAGTCAGGGGATGATGGTGGGCCTGACGCAGCGTTTCTCCGAGCAACTCAGCGCCTATGCCGGATTCGGTTACAACCATGGCAGCGTGGGAGCGGCAGGGGGCGAGGCGAAGACTGACCTGACGTTCCTCAGCGCAGGCGCACGCTTTGCTCCGGACGGGCTGGAACGAGGCGTATTTGTCGACGCCAACGTCAGCGGCGGCTGGCTCGACTATGACAGCAAGCGCGAACTGGGCGGCGGTCTGGGCGCAGCGAAAGGCGACAGCCACGGCACCCTGGCCGGTGCTACGTTGGCCTTGGGCTATCGCATGCCATTGAGCGGCATGACGCTGGAGCCAAGTCTTGGCGTACGTGTCAGCCATCTCGACCTGTCGGGTTTCAATGAAAAGGGCAGTGAGATGGCACTGGACGTTGACGGCATTCAGCAAACTCGCCGCAGCGCTGTGGTGAATCTGAATACGTCGCTGGCCCCTGTCGCACTGGGCGCCTGGCAGGTGGTACCGGGTGTGCAAGTGGGGTATGAGCACGCGCTTGGCGGTCATCAGGTCGACAGCGAAGGTCATCTGTTGGGGCTGGACATCGAGCAGCGAGCAGCTTTCGACAGCCGTGACCAGTTCAACGGCGCGGTCAACGTCATGGCCAGTCTTGGCGCGTTCAGTGTGGGGGCGCAAGTGGGTGCCAATGGTGGGGGAGACAGTCAGGGTTACAGCGGCAGTCTGAAGGCCAGTTACGCGTTCTGATTCCTACCCTACTGACGGTGTTGACTGGCCTGTAGTTTTCGCCAGCAAGCCGGCTCCCACAAGGATCGCGCCGAATCCAAATCTCGCGTTCGACGCTAAATCTGTGGGAGCCGGCTTGCTGGCGAAAGCGGTCTGTCTGTAAACCAAGCAATGACGGACACGACGCAGTCGCCACCCAGTTGGCAGCTACACGCTGCTCGACACTCAATTGCAGGATTGGCTACTGCGTGCGCTTTCTGACTTGTGCCGGGCTGACGCCATAGGCGCTCTGAAAATACTGGCAAAACCGCCCGACATTGCTGAAGCCATGCTGCAACGCCACCTCGGTCACCGACGCCATCCCTCCTCGCTCCAGCACCTTGAAAGCGCGTTCCAGTCGCACCTGCCGCTGATACGCGACAATCGACATCCCCATGAAGCGCCGAAACCCGTCCTGCAAGGCGCGCAGGCTGACGTGGCTCAAACGCGCCAGATCCGTGCCGCTGACCAGCATCTGCGGGTGCGCCTGAATGTACTCCACCGCCAACCGCACATGACGCGGCGCAATCGGTGGAGCCGGGCGTCGCAGCGCGTCGGTGAAGTTGTGCGGCCAGACGTCCAGCACAGCGTCGATGAGCATTTCCTTGAGCCGCGAAGGCCGCAATGACCCCGTGTTGATCAGCAGATCGAATTCGCTGCCAGTGGCCAGATCGATCAACGCACGAATGCCCTGAAACCCATGAGCATTGAGGTCCACCACCGGCTCGAAATGCAGCCTCTCCAGTACCGGCTTTTCCAACAGGACAGACAGCCGTTCGGTCAACGACCCGCGATCAATCGACATGCCGTGCTGCGCGTGGTTGTCGAGAAAATGCATCGAGCGGATGTCGGCCTTGTCCACGGCCGGTGATAGACAATCACCGACCTGCGTGAATGGGGAATCGCGGGACACTAGCACCTGTAAATGGCAGATGTGTGACAAAACCTGTCCGATCGGTCGAGTCAGGCCGCCGCCGGTTTGAGTGCGGCCTTTTCCTGACGAACCGACAGAATCGTGACCGCGGCGAGCAAACACAACACGCCCCCGGTGAAAAACGCGGGCAAGTAGCTCAGCAACTCGGTGCGTGACCAACCGGCGCCAAACGCAGCGGCAGCGGCACCGATCTGGTGGCCTGCGAAAATCCAGCCAAACACCATGCCCGCGCGTTCAGGACCAAAACGGGAAGCGGCCAGGCGCACGGTCGGGGGCACTGTGGCGATCCAGTCCAGGCCGTAAAAAACCGCGAACAGCGACAGGCCGACAATCGAGAAGTCGGTGAATGGCAAGGCGATCAGCGACAGCCCGCGCAACCCGTAATACCAGAACAACAAGCGGCGGTTGTCGAACCGGTCGGACAGCCAGCCTGACGCCACGGTGCCGATCAGGTCGAACACGCCCATTGCCGCGAGCAAGCCGCTGGCCTTGACAGGGGAGATACCGTAATCGCCGCACATCGGGATCAGATGCACTTGCACCAGCCCGTTGGTGGTGGCGCCGCAGATGAAAAACGTGCCGAACAGAATCCAGAACACACGGGTTTTCGACGCATCGCGCAGGGTGTTCAACGACGCGCTGAAGATCGACGCGGCACTGGGCGCGGGCGCTGCAATCGGGCCTGTGCCGGTGTCGCCAAAGGGACGCAAGCCCAGATCGGCGGGGCGGTCGCGCATGAGCATCAGCACCGCAATGGCGGCCAATGCGAGCATCGCCGACATCAGCACCAGCGCCCAGCGCCAGCCGTAATGCTCGGTGACGTTGGCCAGCAGCGGCATGAAGATCAGTTGTCCGGTCGCGGTGCTGGCGGTCAATACACCCACCACCAGCCCACGACGGGCGCTGAACCAGCGTGACGCCACGGTGGCGCCCAGGGTCAGCGCCGTCATCCCGGCGCCAATGCCCACGGCCACGCCCCACAGCGCCACCAGTTGCCAGAGCTCGGTCATGCTCAGTGACAACAGCAGCGCGGTCATGATCACCAGAATCGCCGCCAGCGCCACATTACGCAGCCCGTAGCGGTTCATCAGCGCGGCGGCAAAGGGTGCCATCAGGCCGAACAGCACGAAGCGGATCGACAGTGCCGAGGAGATTTCCACGGTGTTCCAGCCGAATTCCATCTGCATCGGCACGATGAACACCCCCGGCGCACCCACCGATGCGGCGGTGATCAGCGCGGTGAAAAACGTCACGGCGATCATCGCCCAGCCGTAGTGAATGCCGCGCCGGGCGAGGGCGCGGGAAAGCCAGTCAGAAATCATGCATGCCTCTTTATTCAGTTATGCAGTGCGGTGGGGTCGACGCAGCAGGTGAGCGATGATTAACAGGTGGCTGATCGTCAGCGGCGGCACCACGGCCATCGGGATGTAATAGGTCGCGCCAAAGCTGCCCGGCTCGACGAAGGTCAGGCCACGGGCGAAGGCGTTGAGAAAATCCGCGACACCCACCGCGCTGAACAGCCAGACCAGCGCCTTGGCGAATCGCGCATGGCTACGCAGTGCAATGACGGCGGCGAAGGCCAGCAGCGCGGTCAGCAAGTCGCCGTAGGCGGTGGGCCATGAGAAGCGCGGATCAAGGGCGTCGGTTGTGACGCCGTGGATCAGAAACGACAGCCCCAGATAACGGAAGCAATGGGGCAGGATCAGCGGAATCAGCGCCTCCCGCGCGTTCAGGTCACGAATGCGCGGCCAGATGTACCAGAGCGCGATCAGCCCCCAGGCCAACAGGCCCAGAGTGACGCTCAGCGGAAGAATGAGTGCGACAGGCATGGAAATAACCTCGGTCAACGTTCTGCTCGGCAGTCTATGCAGCCCTGAGCGGCGAAAATTGACAGTTTCCGAGGGATTCGTGCCAGTTCGCGGTCAGCGCAGGCGCCTAGGCACGCCTCACGCTGAAGCGCCTGCGGTACTCGCCCGGCGTCAGACCGGTGATGCGCAGAAAGACTTTGCGAAACGCCCCTGCGTCGGTGTAGCCCACTTGCCAGGCCACGGCTTCGGCGGGTTGCGTGGTGAACTGCAACATCTCGCAGGCCTTGCCTACGCGCAGGCGCTGGCAGTAATCGACAGCAGTCAGGCCGGTGGCCTTGCGAAAGCGCCGCAGAAAAGTGCGCTCTTCAAGGCCCGCATGCCCGGCCAGCGCGGCGAGAGCCGTGTCCTTGGCGCCGCCCGCTTGCAACCAGTGCTGAACCTTGAGAATCGCCGCATCGCCGTGGGTCAGGTTCGGCGAGAACGCGCTGTAATAGCGCTGTTCGCGACCGGGCGGGTCCACCAGCAGGTAATGCGCAGTCTCGGCCATGACCGTTGCGCCGAGAAAACGATCGACGAGTTTCAGGCCCAGGTCGATCCACGCCATGATCCCGCCCGCGCTGATCAGGTCGCCGTCGTCGATGATCAGCTTGTCGATGTCCAGATTTACCTCGGGAAAGCGCTGGCGAAACAGCTCGGCGTGGTCCCAGTGGGTGGTGACCGAGCGCCCCGCCAACAGGCCGGTTTCGGCCAGCAGGAACGCGCCGCCACACACCGATGCCAGAGTCGTGCCGTGGCGATGGTGCTTGATGATCCACTCGACAAAGGGCGCGGCTTCTTCAGCCGTCGGCGGTGTGGCGATTTTCGGCGCGAAGATCAGCACAGAAGGCGAGGTCAACCCCGTTTCATCGTCCGAGGGCAGGCGTTGCGTCACCCGCAGAAACGGACCCGCTTGCGCGTGGTGGCGGGCGGCAAAGTGGTCGGCGATCTCGAACAGATCGGTCAGGCCGAGCAGGGCGGCCTGCTGAGCGCCGGGGTATGGCACGAGGCCTATTTCAATCGGAGCGAGGTGTGTCATGTGTCGATACTGACCCTGAGAATGTCGATTTCGCCACTGATGATGTTCTGCCCGGTGCCCGATGATGTCCAGACAATTTATCGGACCATCAAAGGAGCAAGCGATGAGTGATTCCGTACCCCAAAAGGCTTCGATTCCCCCTTGGCGCATTGCAGGCGAATGGCTCGACGTGTGTTCCTGCAACTCGCCATGCCCCTGCACCTACGCGCAACCGCCCACCGGCAACCACTGTGAAGTGCTGTGGGCCTACCGGATCAACGAGGGGCATTTTGGCGAGACGCCGATGGCGGGCCTGAAAGTGGTACTCCTGGCCAACTTCACCGGCAACTTGTGGGACGGCGCGTGGCTCGACTGCGGGTTTTTCTTCGACGCGACAGGCGATGAAGCGCAGCGCGCAGCGATGGTGGCGATTTTCACCGGGCAGGTCGGCGGCTGGATGACCCAGTTCGTGCCGACCCACGTGCGCGACGTTCGCGGCGTGGAATTCGCCGACATCTCGGTGGACATCGAAAGTACCCTCGAGCACTGGCGCGTGACCGTGGAAGACAAAGTCGAGGCCAGCGGCAAGGCCATGAGCGGGCCGACCTCCGACCCGAGCAAGCGCCTGCAAAGCTACAACCCGCCGGGCAGTGAAGTGGGGCCGACCTCGGCGCCGGTCACCTGGGGTAAAAGCGTGGCCGGGCGCTGGAAGGCCTTCGGCTTCGATCAGAACATTCCGGCCGGGCAGGCCAGCAAGCACATTCCGTTCGACTGGCAGGGGCCGGACGCGCCATGATCAGGACCTTCGTTTCTGCATCGCGCTCGCTGCTTGGCGCGCGTCCTTCGGTCTCGGGCTGGAGCATGATCATCGTGGCGCTGAGCATTGCCGCGTGGCTCGGCACCCTGATGTTCATGGGCGGCATGGATGAGGGGCCGGGTACGCCGCTGCACCGGCTGCCGGTGTTTCTCGTCGGTTGGGTGGTGATGCTCACGGCCATGATGCTGCCTTCGGAACTCAACTACATCGGTGCCCTCGTGGGGATGTTGCGCGGGCGCGGTGTGGCGCCTGCGATCCGCGTAAGGCGCGTGCTCGGCTTCATCGGCGGTTACGGCATGGCGTGGCTGGTTTACGGGCTGATCGCGTTCACGCTGGATGGGCTGGTGCGGTTCGTCAATCCTGACGTCATTCATTGGAATCGCGCAGGTCCATGGCTGGCCGGTGCGGTGCTGATACTGGCGGGGATGTATCAACTGTCAACGCTCAAACACGCATGCCTCAAGGGCTGTCGATCACCGTTTTCCTTCTTTCAACTGCACTGGCGGGCAGGGAATGGTGGAGCCGTGACCATGGGTTTTCGCCATGGCCTGGTGTGCGTCGGTTGTTGCTGGGCGCTGATGGCAGTCATGTTCGCCGTGGGAGTCATGAGCCTGACGTGGATGGCCCTGTTGACGCTGTTCATGTTTGCCGAAAAGGTCCTGCCCAATGGTCGCAGGCTGGCCATGCCGATTGCGGCTTTTTTGCTGATCATGGGCGGCTGGATCGCAGTGTCGCCGGACACCGCGCCACTGCTTCAGGACCCCCTGATGTTCGAAGGGTATTGCCGCAATTTTTGATCTCCACTCAGCTGTCGAACGGCGCGTTGTCGATCAGGTCGCAGACGTTCGGGCAGTCGAAACCGTGAATGTGGCGGCGCCCGACGTCAGCCAGCCCCGTGCCGATGGCGGTGTGGGGCTTTTTGCGTGCGACTTCGGCGACGGCGGCTGTGAATGCCGCTTTCATGCCCAGACGCGGGTACAGCGCCAAGGTGTCATCGATCAACGACGGGGTAATTTCCTCGATGAACAGACCCATCACGTCAACGTGAGCGCCCATGAAAATCAGCGCGATTTCCGGCTGTTTGCGCTCGGCGATCCCGGCGCTGGAGTGCAGGGCGATGGCGTCCCAGACCAATTGTGCCTTGGCGTCCGCGTAGCCGTTGTCCAGGAGGAACCGGCTGGCGGCATCGGCGCCGTCGACCTCGAAACGCTGATCGGCGGCGAACTCGGGCGTCAGTCCCAGATCGTGCATCAAGGCCGCCAGATAGACGACTTCCCGGTCGTATTTCAGGCCACGCTTCTGGCCCAGAAAGTCCGCGAACCACCAGCTACGATGAACGTGGTTGAGCATGGCTTTGGAATGGACGCGCGCGACCAGCGATGTTGCCTTGCGGGTCAGCGCCGAGTCGGGGGCGATGATGCCGCCGATGGAAACGGGAGTGTTCATGTGTGCTTACCTGAGAAGAGTGGATCTACCCCTAATCTAAGGATTCAACGCTGTCGGAATTGACCATTTTCAGTTGATTCGTGACAAGATGCCGCGTTGCCAAACGCCGGAGCCCAACGTGAAAAAACACAACGACACTCGACCGCGCCTTGTCTCACGGCTACAGAAACGGGTGGTGATTCTGGGGCTGGCCCCGGTGAGTGCGCTGGACGTGATCGGTCCGGCCGAGGTGTTCACCTACGCCAACCGGCTGTGCATGGGCGATACGCCGCCGTATCGACTGGAGCTGATTTCGTCGACCGATGACGTGCACCTGCGCAGTGAAACCGGCATCGGCCTGATGGCCCACAAGACGCTGGCTCAGGAGCGTCTGGACAGCCCGCCCATCGACACCCTGATCGTGGCCTCGGGGGCCAGGTCCGTGTTGGCGCTGGACCGGGAGGCCATTGCCTGGGTCGGTACGCGGGTCGAGGGCGTGCGGCGTGTCTGTTCGATCTGCGTCGCCGCATTCGCACTGGCTGCAACCGGCGTGCTGGACGGGCGGCGCGCGACCACGCACTGGGCCAAAGCCCATGAACTGGCGCAGCAGTACCCCAAGGTGAACGTCGACGCCAATCCGATCTGGATCAAGGATGGCAACGTCTACACCTCGGCGGGGATCTCGGCGGGGATCGATCTGGCCCTGGCGCTGGTCAGCGAGGACTTGGGCGACGACATTGCCATGGAGATCGCGAAGAACCTGGTGTTGTTTCTGCGGCGTCCGGGCGGCCAGGCGCAGTTCAGCGTGACTCTGCAATCCCAGCGCGCTGCCGGGTCGGGGCTGGAAGACCTGTGCGTGTGGATCAGCGAGCACCTGCACCGCGAATTGACCGTTGAAATGCTGGCCGATCGCATGGCCACCAGCGTGCGTACGCTGATCCGCCTGTTCCAGAAAGAGTTGCAGACCACCCCGGCCAAATATGTCGAAGACGTGCGGCTGGAGGCGGCCTGTCGTGCGTTCGAAATGGGCGGGCGCTCCATGGAGGAAATCGCCCGCCGCTGCGGTTACAACAGCATCGACGTGTTGCGCAAAGCCTTCGTTCGGCGCCTTGGCGTCACACCTCGGGAGTACGCGCAACGTTTCGCCCCGCAAAGTCCGGCGGTTCGGACCTACGGTTGAGACGTCACACGCTTACGATGTCGAGGGCCGCCCACGGTCGGTCGCCGGTTAAGACCTTACTGCGAATGATCTTCACGGCGTGTACCTGGGTTCAATCCAGCCGACGGCACAGGTAGGCTTGGGTCTGGTAGGGGAAATCAACCGTCTCGTGACCGCGCAGCGCCGGGTGGGTCTGGATCAGTTCCCGCAGTTGCCGGGTGACGTCGGCTTTCTCGGCGTCGGGCAGTGCGGCGATGAAACTCACTGACAGAAAGCGATTCATGATCACCGTTTCTGGCGATCCGCTGTGGCTGTAGCGGAAGCAGGTCAGTTCGGGTTGCGCGAAGTAAAGGCCGTTGAACGGGCGGCGCCACTCGCCGGTGTGAAAGCGCGGCGTGTCGCCCTCGTAAGGTGTGATGATGCGAGTGATTTCGGCCACCCAGTCTACCGACTCGTCACGCACGTTCCAGACCAGCCCCAGACGTCCACCGGGCTTTAGCACCCGATGGATTTCGGCCAGTGCCTGTTCGTTGGCAAACCAGTGAAAGGCCTGGGCGCAAAGCAACACATCGGTGCTGCGATCGGCCAGGGGCAATGCTTCGGCGGTGCCGCCGACAATCGGGGTGTGCGGTAAGCCTTTGGCGAATTCCTGACGCATTGGCTCGACGGGTTCCACGGCCTTCAGGTGATCGGTTAGTGGCACCAGCAAGCGGGTGAACTTGCCCGTGCCAGCGCCAAGGTCAACCACCGACGATTGCTCATCGATATTCAGCGTGTGCCTGAGCCAGTGGCTTAACTCATCGGGATAGTCTGGCCGCCCTTGGGTGTAGGTGCCAGCTTGCGTCGAAAATCCCACCTGCGCTGCTTTATGGACGACAGACATGATCGGCAATCTCCTTCATGGAAAGGGGGGCGGGGGCAGTATGGGCCAATCGGGGTTATAGATCAGCGTTGATGGCGGTTTCTGACGCAATCTTCATTGGGATGCTGCTTCTTGAATTCGTCTGCAGTGACAGCGCAGTGTTTGGGCCGGACGCGGTCTTTGAGGGAGATTTCATGTTGTCTGGTCAACCGCCTTCGCCAGCAAGCCGGCTCCCACACATATCACGCCGAATCCAGATCTCGTTTTCGACGCTGAACCTCTGGGCCCTGACCCCATCACTGCACGCCAGGCAGGCCCTGCATCATGCGCAGCAACGAGGCGTATTCGGCATGACTGACCGGCACGATGCCGGACGCTTTCTGCGAATCGAGAAAGGTCGCCAGCCCTTGCTGGTCATTGAGCATCGCCGCGCGCACTTTGGCTTTCAGACGTGAACATAACGTGCCGCTGAATACGAAGGGATCGTAATAAATCGGCTCCGAGCGCCAGAGGATCTTGAAGGTGTCGCGCTGGATCAGGCCGTTGGTCAGGTACTCGTCAGCCCGCACGCTGGAAACGAACGCAGCGTCGGCCTTGCGGTTGATCAGCGCGTCGAGGGATTTGTCGTGAGAACCCGAGTAGGCAATCGCCGCGAAGAACTGCGCGAGGGGCATGCCCACTTCTTCGGAAAATTCAGCATTGGGAATCACGCTGCCGGACGTGCTGGCCGGGTCGGTGAGGATCACCCGTTTGCCGCGCAAATCCTTGAGGTTGCTGGCGACCTCGGGGCGCGCCAATAGCAACGCCTGATAATGATGCCCAGCGGGGGTGAAGAAGCTGTGGGCGATGGTCAGGCTGGCGAACGGCTCGATGCGCGGGTCGCGCTGATACGCCAGCATGTAGGACGCAGGCCCCAGCCACGCAATGTCCACGCCGCCGGAGACAATGGCGTCTACCACGCTTTCATAGGACGAGGAGGGCACCACTTCCACTGGCAGGCCCGTGGCAGCGCTCAAGCGGTCGAGCAAGGGTTTTTGCTCTTGAAGCAGCTCGTCCATGCTCTTTTTGGGAATGACCGCGATGCGCAGGCTTTGCTGGGCACATTGCGCCCGGGCGCTGTCAGCGAGGAAAACCGCCGTCAGCAGCAAACAGGCGAGTGCAGCGGTGAAGGTTCTTACTGCACGCATGTGTGTTCCGTGGCATCCATGTGGGCGGCTTCCATGAAGGGGGGATATTCGGCCAGTTGCTCCGGGGCCAGCGGGCGCGCGAAGTGATAGCCCTGTGCGACGTCGCAACCGGCAATTTTCAGGCACACCACCTGCTCGCGGGTCTCGACGCCTTCGGCCACAACCGTGAGGCCCAGGCGTTTGGCGAGGATGATGGTGGACGACACGATGGGGCTGTCGTCCGGGCTGTTGGACAGCGGCGCGATCAGGGTTCGGTCGATCTTCAGTTTGGTCAGCGGCAGCGATTGCAAATGGGCAAAGCCGGCGTAGCCCTTGCCGAAGTCATCGAGGCTGATGTTCAGCCCGGCATCACGCAGGCGTTGCAATTGCTCGATGGCGCGACCCTCTTCATCGAGCAGCGTCGTCTCGGTGATCTCCAGCTCCAGCCAGTGCGGTTCGAGGTTGTGTCGAAAGAGTTTTCGCAGGACCCGATCGCTGAAGTCCGCCTGATGCAACTGAATCGCCGAGACGTTGACCGCCAGCCGCAATTCGCGCCCCTCGGCGTGCCAGCAGGCGAGGGTTTCGCAGGCCAGCCGCAGGACTTCCCAGCCCAGTTCGATGATGAAGCCGCTGCGCTCGGCCAGCGAAATGAAGCGGTCCGGGTACAACAGGCCGAACTCGGGATGTTCCCAGCGCACCAGCGCTTCGTAGCCGTCGACGACCATTGAGTCCAGCCGCACTTGTGGCTGGTAGTGGAGCACGAACTGGCGTTCGTTCAGGGCATTGCCGAATGCCTGCTCCAGAATGAATTCCTCGACGTCGGCCACGTTCAGCGAGGGGTCGAAGAAGCGGTATTGGCCCCGACCGGCGCGTTTGGCCGAGTACATCGCCGCGTCAGCGCTGCGGATGAGGTCTTCGACGTCCTGACCGTCACGAGGGCAGATGCTCACCCCCACGCTCGGGCTGGTGCTGACTTCGTGCTCGCCCAGCGAGTAGATCGCCGACAGTTTCTGCACCAGCGAACGGACCCAGGCGTCAATCTGGTCCTCGGTGCGTTCGCCCGCCAACAGCACGACGAACTCGTCACCGCCAAAGCGTGCGGCCTCGTCATCCGGCTCCAGCAAACGCTGAATACGCCCGGCCACGGCTTGTAACAGCATGTCGCCGACCTTGTGCCCGAGGGAATCGTTGATCGATTTGAAGCGGTCCATGTCGATGAACAGAATCGCCATCAATCGACGTTTGCCGCGCTGGGTGGACAGCGTGCTGGCCGCGACTTCGAGGAATTGGCGGCGGTTGTGCAGGCCGCTCAGGTGATCGGTGGCGGCGGCGTGGCTGCTGCGACGGTGTTCGTCCTCAAGGCGATCGATCAGTTCCTGATTGACCTGCTGCGCCTGCTCCAGCGCGTTGAAGGCTTCTTGACGCTTGCGCAACACGCGAAGGGTCCAGATCAGGCTGCCGAGGATCAGCAGCGTCATGCACAGGTTCAGCCAGAGCTGGCGCTCGTAGGTCAGACGTGACGAGGCGAGGATTTCATCATGGCTCTGACTCACCATCACACTGAATCCGCGCTGGGGCACGCGCAGGTACATGCTTTGGTACTGATGGGGGCCGCCGCGCTGGATCAATGTGCCGGTCAGCTCGCCATTGTCGGTCAGTTCCGGTGTCATTGGCACGCCCGACACCACGACGCCGCTGTTGCTGATGCGCAGGCGTTCGTGGCCGCTGCTGTCGATCAGGCGCATCAGGCCGCTCTGTCCCAGATCGATGTGCTCGAACAGCGCTGCGAGGTAGCCCACGTCCAGTTGCACCACCAGAATGCTGTCCATCTTGCCGGTGGACGAATCGACCAGTGGCAATAGAAACGGCAGGCGCCAACTGGGCAGCGAGGCGTTGAGCTGCGAGGCCAGCGCGTTGGGCAGCAGCGGTTTGAAACCGTACTGTTCGGCGTGTTGTTGCAGTTGCGCCAGCCACTCGGGCGGCAATTGGCGGGGCTCGTCGAAGTGGCTGGCGGAGAGCAGGGTGCCGTCGCTGCCGTACAGGCTCATGCGCTTGAACACCGGGTCTTCGGCGAGCATGCGCACCACCCCGCGATGGCGCTGGCCGAGGTCGTCCATGTCGCCACGGGTGACCCGACCGATGGCCTGTGCGCGGTCGACCAGTTGGCGCAGGTTTTCTGCCGCGATGGTCGCCAGGTTCAGGTGTTCAGCGGATTTGGCCGCCAGCGCTTCGTGATTCGACGTGGCTTTCTGCTGGGCGTACAGCGCCCAGAGAAACATCAGCGTCGCCGCACACAGCGTCATCAGCAGCCATTGAAGGAAACTCAGGGAGGAGAACGATCGGCGGATCACTGCGTGAAGCTCCTGCCGCGAAGTGATGGCAGAATAATACTGGTTTGTGACAGACGCGTGACCAGCCGGTCGCCGGATTTTCAGTGGCGCATCACCAACCGATGGCTCATGAAGCGATGATCCGCCGAGAACAGCCGCCGAAACGTCAGCAATACCGCGCACACCGTGCCCAGCGCCGAACCGGCAGCGATCAGGAACATGATCACGATCTGGTAGCGCACCGCGTCCACCGGGTTTTCCCCGGCCAGCACCTGACCGGTCATCATGCCTGGCAGGCTGACGATGCCGACCACGGTCATCTGGTTCAGGGTCGGCATCATGCCCGCGCGCACGGCCTGTCGTGCGGCACCTTGAGCGGCTTCCCAGCGAGTGCCGCCTAACGCCAGAACCATCTCGATGGTATTGCGCCCCGATACCAGTTCCTGGGTCATGCGCTCGATGCCCAATGACACGGCCGTCAGCGTATTGCCCAGAATCATCCCGAGAATCGGAATCGCGTATTGCGGCTCATACCACGGGCGAATGCGGATGATCACGAACAGCCCGATGGCCGCCACCAGCCATGAACTGCTCCACACCGCCGCGATGCTGTCGACCAGTTGGCCGGTGTAGGTGCGCTTGCCTCGACCCGCTGCCGAAGCCCCGGCAATCAACGTCATCAGGCACATCAGCGGCAGCACGATGTACCACTGAGCGTTAGCGAACACCCAGCCGAGCAGATACCCGATGGCCAGCAATTGCACCACGGTACGCATGGCCGCCAAGAGTAACTGGCGCCCAAGACCGAGTTTGAGCAGCAGTGAGAGGGCGCCGTTGATCAGGATCAGCGTGGCGGCGATGGCAAGGTCCAGGGACGTCAGGTTCTGATAGTTCATGCACTGGCTCCCTGAAGCACGCCCTTGTTCATCGTGAGGTGGCGGGTGCTTATGCGTCTGGCCTGTTCAGGGTCGTGGGACACCCAGACATAGGCCCGCGAGCCTGCCCCCGCGTTGAACCAGTGCAGTACCAGCGCTTCAACGGCTGCTGCCGATTGTGGATCGAGGGCGGACGTCGGTTCGTCGAACAGCATCACCTGAGGGGCCAGTTGCAGCGTGCGCACCAGCGCGACGATCTGCGATTCGCCGCCGGAAAGATCGGCCGCGGACTTGTTCAGGAACACCGGCTCCTTGCCCGCCTGGGCCAGTAGATCGCTGGCGTGCTGGCGATCGAAGGTTCGGCCCTTGAGGCTCTTCAGGCTGTAGGGGAATTGCAGGTTGTCCAGCACCGACCCCTCGATCAAGGCCGGACGCTGCGCGAGGTAACTCACGCAGGTGCGGTAGTGGGGAATGGCATCGTTGGTCAGCGTTTGCTGTTTCCAAAGCAGGTCGCCGCCGCTGGGGGCGTCGAGCAGCGAGAGGTTGCGCAGGAAGACACTCTTGCCGGAGCCGGATGAACCGGTGATCGCCACCTGATCGCCGGGCATCAATGTAAAGTCGGCGGGTTGCAATAGGAGAGTGCTGCCGCTGGGGTCCAGACGGCTCAAGTGCCTGACTTCAAGCAGGGCAGGGGTTGAAGTGCTCGACGACACGGGGCTTCCTTCTGGGCGGGGGCATTGAAACGTCGTGCATTATTGCCCGGCCCGGGTCGCAGAGACCATCATGGTGTTGAGTGCATGACTGATGATCGGTGCTTGTAGCAGTCCGGCTTGCCGGCGGTGGCGTTATTGAGGACGCCACCGCCGGCAAGCCGGACTGCTACAAAAGAGCTGCTAAACCACCGCCGCTTTGGCGATGTCTGCCGCGCTCGCCAGTTTTTCCACCGACCAGCAGGTCTCGATCAGTTTGCGCACTTTTGCATCCGGCAACACGCCCTTGGCCAGATCGGTGAACTTGGCTTCCAGTTGCTGATCGCTCATCGGCACTTCCAGGCTGCCAATGGCGTGCTCGATGAATTTATGCAGCGTGCGGCCATCCTTCAGGGTGATGGTCATGTCCACCTGCTCCGGCTTGATCGCCGGATCGATCGTGGCTGTGACCTTGTCGCGCAGGGCGATGACGTTCGGGTCGTTCACCGCGCGGTCGCTGTACTGCCGCTCGCCCGCCGCGCCTTCGATGATCGCCACGGCCACCGAGTGGTAGATGCTGAACTTGCCTTCCAGTCCGATCTTTGGCGTTTTCTTGCCGGTCAGCTCGATCACCAGCGGGTGCACTTTGAGGTCGACGCGGGCGATTTGATCGGCGGTGAGCTTGTTTTGATTGCGCAACTGGATCGCGGCGTCCAGCGCCGGATGAATCACGATGCCGCAGGCGAAGGGCTTGTAAGTGTTCAGCGCCGACTCATAGCGTTGACCGAGACCTTCGGTGATTTCGCGGTAGTCCTGTTTGGTGCTGATGGTGTTGGCCCAGCCACGCTTGGCCTCGATCATGCCGTTGGAACTGGTGTAGTTCTTCGCCGCCAGTAGCGCTGCGAACAGGCCATTGCTGGCGGCACGCCCCGGATTGAAGCTCTTGTTCATCGAACCGAACGATTCGCGCAAACCCACCGGCTGAGACGCCGCCAGTCCCAACGCCCAGACCATCTGCTGCTCGTTCAGGCCGAGAATCTTCCCGGTTGCCGCCGCCGCGCCGAACACCCCGGCAGTCCCGGTGATGTGCCAGCCAACATCGTAGTGATTGGGGTACACGGCGTTGCCGATCCGGCACTCGGTTTCCACGCCCAATACGACGGCATTGAGAAAATCCTTGCCCGACACCGGGTGGTATTCCGAGAGGGCGAGAATCGCCGACACCACCGGGCCTGCCGGGTGAATGATGGTTTTCAGGTGGGTGTCGTCGAAGTCGAAAATATGACTGGCCACGCCGTTGAGAAACGCCGCGTTCATGATGTCCAGACGCTCAGAACGGCCCAGCAGACCGGCTTGTGGCGGGCCGGAAAACGGCTTCAGCGCCGACAGGGCGCGCTCCACGGTTTCATGATGAGAACCGCCGACCGCCACGCCGACCCAGTTGAGCAGCGTGCGCGTGCCTTCCTTGCGCACGTTGGCGGGCAGGTCTTCATAACGGGCATTGACCAGGTAGTGCGCCAGCTTCCGGGTCACCGGTTCGGGGGCCGCGGCTGCGGGCTTCATGGCGTCTCCCTGAGGTGCGTTGTTGACGGGCTCGCCTTGCGCCAAGGCAGGAAAGGACAGGCCGGGCGCAGCAGCGGCGACCGAGGCGATGGCGCCTGCCTTGAGCAGTCCGCGGCGGTTGATCGTGGTCATGAGGGTGCGTTCCTTCTATTTATGATTGTCGGTTGCACGTGCCGAGGGGCACTCCTCGATCATGAAGCAGCGGTGGTAGCATTTGAATTGCAATAATCTGATGGATCTATGCATGCCAAACATGAATCTGGAAATGAGCGACCTGCGCGCCTTCGTGGCCGTGGCTGAGCGGGGCACCTTCAGCGCCGCAGCGCTGGACCTGCATCTGTCGCAACCGGCGTTGTCACGACGTATTGCCAAGCTGGAAGCGAAAATGGGCATGCGCCTGATCGAACGCACCACGCGGCGGGTCGACCTCACCGCCTTCGGACGCGAGTTCGCCCGCAAGGCGCGGGACATCCTCAACAACCTCGATGAGTCCCTGATCGGCCTTGGCGATGTCGCTGGACGTATGAGCGGTGAAGTCACGGTCGCCTGTGTACCCTCCGTGGTGCGCTACTTTCTGCCGCAGGTCCTGCGCACTTTTCACGGGCAATACCCGCGTATCGTCATTCGCATCCTCGATGAAGGCGCCAGTGACGTGCTGTCGAGCGTGGTGCGCAGCGAGGCGGATTTCGGCCTGAATTACATTGGCGTGCAGGAGGCCAATGTCGACTTTCAGCCTGTATTGAAAGAGGCATTCGTGGTTGCTTGCCGTCGGGATCACCCCTTGGCTTCACGCCAGCAGGTCAGTTGGAGCGAGTTGCAACAGTACGACTACATGAGCGTCGCGAAAGCCAGTGGCAACCGCTTGCTGTTGGACCTTGCCCTGGCAGAAAGCCCTGAACTGCCCCGTTCGTTCTGTGAAGTGCGCCACGTCATGAGCGTCGTCAGCCTGGTGGAAGCTGGCGTCGGCATCGCTGCCGTTCCACGTCTGGCCATGCCGGATGATGACCACCCGATTCTCGTCAGTGTCCCGTTGGTCGACCCGGTGGTCAGCCGCAGCGTGGGGCTGATTCGTCGTCGGGGGCGGGTGTTGTCAGCGGCGGCTCAGCAGCTTTACGAGATGATTGAGGCGCGGGGGCGGGGGTGACGGTGTCTTCCCGAGAGAGGCGATTGCGGTAGAGGGACCGGGTAATGACCCAGTCCAGCGCTCCCAGCAGCAGAAAGCCACTGGCCAGCACCACCTCGAAATGTGCGACTGGCGGAGAACTGAGTTGAGTAGATACCGGAGTTTCGCGCTGATCTTTGCTAATGCAGTTCTGGCTAACGCCAGACTTATTTTTCTTTCGGCCACTTACCTGGAATAGCCCTGCCGTCCGGCTTGATGGCGGTAGCGTCCGTGAGATCGCCGCCGCCAGCAAGCCGGACTGCTACAGAAGGGCGCGGCGACGGTACTAGCCGCTTTCCTGCTGCTTGATGAAATCCACAAACGCCCGCAACGGCGACGGCAAGTACCGTCGTCCTGAGTAGTAAAGGAACGGCCCGCTGAACGTCTGCCACCACGGCTCAAGCACCGGCTCCAGCGCGCCGCTGTCCAGGTGTGGGCGCAACCAGTCTTCGAACAGGTAAACCAGGCCAAGTCCGTCGATGGCGGCCTGTATGGCAAGGTCGACGCCGCCCGCGATGTTCACCAGCAGCGGGCCTGTGGGGTCGATGCTGATGACGTCTTCGCCCCTTTCGTATTCCCACAAGGGCACCCAGCCACTGGGAAATTTGCCTCGCAAGCAAGCGTGGTCGAGCAGGTCCCGAGGATGGTTCGGGCGGCCTCGGGCGTTGAGGTACGCCGGGGACGCGGCGGTGGCGAAGCGTTGAAAACGCGGGCCGATGGGTACGGCAATCATGTCCTGTTCGATGCGGTCGTCGTAGCGGATGCCCGCATCACACCCGGCGGCGAGCATATCGACGAAGCTTTCCTCGACGATGACTTCCATTCGGATGTCCGGGTGGGCCTGCAAAAAGGGGGTGATGATCGGGGGCAGCACCAGGCGCGCAGCGCTGGCGGGGACGTTGAGTTTCAAGGTGCCGGAAGGGCGGTCGCGGAAATCGTTGACCACGTCCAGCGCCGATTCGACTTCACCGAGGGCGGGCACGATGCGTTCCATCAAGCGCACTCCGGCTTCGGTCGGCACCACGCTGCGGGTGGTGCGATTGAGCAGTCGCACGCCAAGGCCCGCTTCGATGCGTCGCACGGCATCGCTCAGGCTGGAGGCCGATTTGCCAGTCAGACGCGCACCCTCACGGAAACCGCCTGCTTTGACCACGGCCACGAAGGCCATCAGGTCCTGAATATCCGCTGCCATGATTCTGCGCTCCGCATTGTTCGGTCAGCCGTACAACCTGTCCCGATTGCACCCGATTATCGCGCGACGGGTCAACGCCTATAGTGGCCGCACACCCGTTGAGAGAGGCAAACGACATGAGCGACGCCCGCAAAGCAGGCACTTTCCAGATCGGTGACCGGACCGTGAATCGCATGGGTTATGGCGCGATGCAACTGGCTGGCCCCGGCGTGTTCGGCCCGCCCAAGGACCCCAAAGCGGCTGTTGCCGTATTGCGCGAAGCGGTGGCGCTGGGGGTGAACCACATCGACACTTCGGACTTTTATGGCCCTCACGTTACCAACCGGTTGATCCGCGAGGCACTGCATCCGTACGCCGATGACCTGACGCTGGTCACCAAAGTTGGCGCGGTTCGGGGTGACGATGCTTCGTGGAACCCTGCGCAAAGCCCTGCCGAGCTGAAACAGGCGGTGTACGACAACCTGAGCAATCTGGGGCTGGACGTGCTGGACGTGGTGAATTTTCGGGTGTGGGGCAACCTGCATTCGCCAGGTGAGGAATCCATTGCAGAAGGCTTTACGGCGTTGGCCGAACTGCAACAGCAGGGCTTGATTCGTCATCTGGGTTTGAGCAATGTCACGGCCAGGCAGGTCAAGGAGGCGCAGGGTATTGCGCCGGTGGTCTGCGTGCAGAACCACTACAACTTGTCCCATCGCGCTGACGAGCAATTGATCGCCGAACTCGGCAAACAAGGCATCGCCTATACGCCGTTTTTTCCGCTGGGTGGTTTTTCACCGCTGCAATCGGACGTGCTGGCCAGCGTCGCGCAGCGCATGGGCGCCTCGCAACTGAACGTCGCGCTGGCGTGGCTGCTGCAAAGGGCGCCGAACATCTTGCTGATCCCGGGCACGTCATCAGTGGCGCATTTGCGGGAGAATCTCGGCGCGGCGGGGTTGAAGATCCCGGCCGATTTGTTGGCGGAGCTGGATGCGGTGGGGTGACAAGGCCTCGCAGAGCGCATCTATCTCGGAGTTGCACGAACATTGTGGGAGCCGGCTTGCTGGCGAATGCGGTGCATCAGTGGGCGTCAATCGGCACTGACCCAACGCCTTCGCCACCAAGGCGGCTCCCACAGGATTAGCTCAGCGCAGGTGTCCGTGGCGGGATCATGCGCTTGCTCCCCGTCGACTCAAACGCCGCCGCCAATTTCAACAACGCCGAATCATCATAAGCCCGCCCCGCAAACGTCAGCCCCACCGGCATGCCGATGTCCGGCATCACGCCCATCGGCACGGTCACGGTCGGTACACCGAGGTGGCGGATGGCGAGGTTGCCGTTGGCGACCCACACGCCATTGCTCCAGGCGATGTCTGCTGATTGAGGGTTGACGTCCGAATCGGCTGGTGCCACGTCCGCCACGGTCGGGAACAGCACGGCGTCCAGGCCCAGCCCGTCCATCCAGTCTTCCAGGTCCTGCTTGCGGGTCTTTTCCAGACCGCGCAGGCCGTCGGGCAGGGTGGAAATCTCGTTCCACGGTGTGATGCCACGCTCGGCCATGCGCACGTATTCGTCCATGCCAGCGGCCAGATCGCCCTCGCGGTTGGGCAAGGTGCCGGGGTCGTGGGGGAAGATTTTCGGCCCGTCGACGTCCACCAACCGGTTCAGCTTCGGATCACCGTTGGCACGCAGGAAATCATCGAAGGCCCAGGCACTCAGGTCCCACAATTCGTGGTGCAGGAATTCCTTGGAGACGATGCCGCGATTGAACACGGTCGGGGCGCCGGGACGATCGCCTTCGCAGTTGGAAACCAGCGGGAAATCCACCTCGATCACTTCTGCGCCTGCCGCCTCAAGCGCTTTACGTGCCTCTTGCCACAGACCGATCACCGAAGGACGGGTATTGATGCGTTGCCCGGTCGGGCCACCGATGCCCGGTGCTTCGCTGGTGCCTGCTTCTGCGTCAGCGTTGATGTACATGCGTGGGATGCCCAGACGTTTACCCGCCAGTGCATCCGACTTCACCAACAACTCGCTATAAGAAGCAGGGCGGACGGACGCAACGGGTGGAATCGGCACCCAAGGCTGCAAGCGCCACAGGTCGCCACGGGTGTCGGTGTCTTCGGCAACGACCACATCGAGCACTTCCAGCAGATCGGCCATGGTCCGGGCAAACGGCACGACCACGTCCATGGTCGGCGTCAGCGGCCAGTTGCCGCGCACCGAAATGACCCCGCGCGACGGGGTGTAGGCGCACAGGCCGTTGTTCGACGCCGGGCCACGTCCGCTGGACCAGGTTTCCTCGGCCAGACCGAACGCCGCGAAGCTGGCCGCTGTCGCAGTGCCCGCGCCATTGGACGAGCCAGAGGCGAACGGTGCAGTGAGGTAATCGGCGTTGTACGGGCTTTCCGCACGGCCATAAACGCCGCGCTGCATCCCGCCATTGGCCATCGGCGGCATGTTGGTCTTGCCCAGACAGATCGCCCCGGCAGCGCGCAGGCGCTCGATGGTGAAAGCGTCGCGATAGGCGATCAGATCGGCGAAGGCCGGGCTGCCAGACGCGGCGGTCAGGCCCTTGACCAGATAACTGTCTTTGGCGGTGTAGGGGATGCCATCCAGTGGGCCAAGGGTTTGACCGGCTGCGCGACGAGCATCAGCGGCTTGCGCCTCTTGCAATGCCTCGGGGTTACGTACGACCACGGCGTTGAGTCGGGTGTCGGTGTCCGGGCCGTCGTACGCGTCGATACGGGCCAGATAGGCCTGAACCAGCTCGACCGAGGTGGTCTGGCCGGACGTCAGCGCCGCGCGCAGGTCGGCAATGGAAACTTCGGTGACTTCGATCATGCTGCCACCGCTGCGAGGGGAGTCTTGAATAGGCTGTTCATGGTGCTTTCCGTTTCATGGCGTGCGCTTCGTCAAATGGAAGCAGCAGGCTGTACGTGTAATCCGCGAACGGTATTTAACACCAAGTCACGCGCCGGAGGCAGAGGCGGTTTTTTGTGCTGTCTGTAACATCATTTTAACATCACGCTGCTACGGTGCTCGCTTTGGTCTGGCGTGGTAGCGCGGCATGCAGGCAGAACATTTCACTTTTTCGCGGCCAAAGCTGCCCCGGGATCATCGCTGTGCCGGTGATCTATGCAACGAAGTACCCGGCATCGAGTCGGACAGCTCCAACCATCGCGTCATGGAAATCTTCAGCGCCCATCGCGAGCGTGCGTGTCTGGCGGTACTGGAAGGCGACCGGCCGATCGGCCTGATCAACCGCAACATCTTCCTGTCGCAGATGAGCAAACCTTTTCATCGCGAGCTGTACGACAAGAAAAGCTGCATCGCCTTCATGGACAAGGAGCCGTTGATCGTCGATGCGCAGATGAGCATCGAAGAGCTGACCTTCAAGACCGTGGAGTTCGGTGAGAAGGCGTTGGCCGACGGCTTCATCGTCACCCGCAACGGGCGCTTTGCCGGGCTGGGCAACGGCCTGGAACTGATGGCGGTGGTGGCGGCGATGCAGGCCGAGAAGAACCGCCAGATGATGCAGAGCATCGAGTACGCCAGCGTGATTCAGCGCGCCATGTTGCGGGCGTCCCGCGAGGCGCTGACCTCGACGCTGAGTGATGCCTCGCTGTTGTGGGAACCACGGGACGTGGTGGGCGGTGACTTTTACCATTTCAGCGCGTACCCCGAAGGCTGGTTCGGTGCTATCGCCGACTGCACCGGCCACGGTGTGCCGGGGGCGTTCATGACGCTGATCGCTTCGTCTTCATTGACCCAGGCCCTGAGCCTGATCGGCCCACAAGACCCGGCTCGGTTGCTATCGGCAGTCAACCGTAGCGTCAAGGAGCAACTGGGGCAGGTCGACGGTGGGGACGGCACGCCGGAGTCCGATGACGGACTGGACGCTGCCTTTTTCTGGTTCGACAACGCCACCCGTACCCTCAGCTACGCCGGGGCTCATATGGCCCTGCACGTTCTGCATCCCGACGCCCAGCAGCTCGAAACCCTGCCCGGCCAGCGCATGGGCGTGGGGTACGTCGGCAGCGATTTCGATTACCAGTGGTCGGTCAGCACCGTGCAGATGCAGCCGGGCAGTCTGATGTTCGTGGCCACCGACGGCCTGATCGATCAGATCGGCGGACCGAAACGCATCGCCTTCGGCAAGCGCAAGGCGTTCGACGCGTTGCTTGAACACCGCCATCAGCCGTCGACCGCGATCTGCGAAGCCATGCGTCAGGCGTTGGCCGTGTGGCAGGCCGAGCAGAGCCGTCGTGATGATTTGACCCTCTTTTGTGCCCGGCTTCAGGAATGACCATGTTTAATTCAGCCACCGCTCAGCAGGACTGCACGTTTTTCGATCTGGCCCAACAGCGCAACGTGATTTTCTATCACATGGGCTATTTCTCCCATCACATCGTCTCGGCGATGGCCGAGGTGGTGAAGCTGCAACTGGAAATCTCCGGGGTCAGCGGTCCGACCCGACGCAAGCTGTTCTCCTCGTTCGTCGAGCTGTCGCAGAACATCATCCATTATTCCTCCGATGCCTTGAGTGGCACCCAGGCTGAAGAGTCCGGGCTGCGCCAGGGCGCGGTGTGCATCAGCACCGACGGCGAACGTCATTTGATGCTGTGCGCCAACCCGATTGCCACCGCCGACATCGAACGCCTGCGAGAAAAGCTCGAACCGCTGCGCAACATGACCATTGAAGAAATCAAACAGGCGTACAAAGTCACCCTGCGCGCCGAAACACTTGAAGACAGCAAGGGCGCAGGCCTCGGTTTCCTGACCATGGCCCGCGATGCCAGTGCGCCGCTGGAATTCGATTTCCATCCGCGCGCCGATGACCCCGACACCACGCTGTTTTGCCTTAAAGCCACTATCTGAATTGAGCGATGCTTAGCCATGGACAACTTCTACATTGAAGCAACGGCCACCTCGCCGGAGATCGACTTCCGTTTCGACCAGAACCTGCTGTCGATGAAAGGTGAGTCGTACCCGGAAAACGCAGCGGCTTTCTACGCGCCCATCGTCCAGCAACTGCGCACCTATCTGGCGAGCAAAGAAGGGGCGACGATCACCGCCAATATCGCGCTGGCCTACTTCAACAGTTCCAGCACCAAAATGCTGTTCAGCATTTTCGATGCGCTGGACCAATCGGCCGAAGCGGGTAACGGGGTCGAAGTGAACTGGTATTACGAACAAGAAGACGAAACCATTTTCGAGTTCGGCGAAGAGCTGAAGGCCGACTTCACCTCGATCGTCTTCAATGACCGTCCCATCACGACGTGAAGAGGGTATTGGACATGGCAGCTTCAGTGGCTTCGCGCAGCATTCCCAGCGACCCGGCCCCGGACTTGTTCACCAGCGAGGCAGAGGCACTTGAAGAGGTGCGCTCGGTGCTGGCGCTGCCGGATGCTGATGCACACGTCTATCGCCAGTCGCTCTCGGGGCTTGCGACCCATTACGAGCGCCTGATGCGTGAAACTCGCCGTTTGATCGGGCGTAGCGACCGTGCCGAGCGCGAGATGAACGCCCTCAACGCTCAACTGCAAACTCTGGCGCGCCAGCTTGAATACCGCGCGACCCACGACGCACTGACCGGGGTGCTGAACCGGGGCGCGATCATTGATATGACGGCTCAGGCGCTGTTGCACAGTGGTGCGGTGCTGATCGTGCTCGACATCGACCATTTCAAACAGGTCAACGACGAGTTTGGTCATCCGGCGGGGGATGCGGTGATTCAGGGAATTGTGGGTTGTTTGCGAAGTATTGTCGGTGAGAACGGGGCCATTGGTCGGGTGGGCGGGGAAGAGTTCACGGTACTGATTCCGGCGGGGACGCTGGAGGAGGGTGTGGCGTTGGCCCAGGCCATGCGTCAGGCCATCGCCGATCATGTGTTCGGCGATCCGGTGAATCGGGTGATCACCGCCAGCTTCGGCGTCAGTGCCAATCCGCAGGGCACGGGGTTCGACATGGCCTATGGGCGGGCGGATACGGCGTTGTACCAGGCCAAGCGTACGGGGCGTAATCGCGTTGAAGTGGCGGCCGAGGGCCAGTGAATCCTTGATAGCTGCGTCCGAGCTTATATAGCAGCATGGCTTGCCGGCGGTGGCGTATTCCGGGTCCCTACCGCCGGCAAGCCGGACTGCTACAGGTGCTGTGGCAGCTACACTGCTTACTCCATCCTCCCGGCTCTGGAGTAGTGAAATGGTCAGCAAAAATACGATCTGTCTCTGGTACAACGGCGACGCAGAAGAAGCCGCCCGCTTTTACGCCACTACCTTTCCGAACAGCACGGTGAACGCTGTACACCTCGCGCCCAGCGACTACCCGTCCGGTAAGGAGGGCGACGTATTGACGGTGGAATTCACCGTCATGGGCATCCCGTGCATCGGCCTCAATGGCGGGCCTGAGTTCACACACAGCGAAGCGTTTTCGTTTCAAGTCGCGACGGACGATCAGGCCGAAACCGACCGCTTGTGGAGCGCCATCATTGATAACGGTGGCCAGGCCAGCGTCTGTGGTTGGTGCCGGGACAAATGGGGGCTGTCATGGCAGATTACTCCCCGCATCCTGACCGAAGCCTACACCCATCGGGACAGGGCAACGGCCAAGCGCGCTTTCGAAGCGATGATGAACATGACCAAGATCGACATAGCCGTCATCGAAGCCGCCATGAAAGGCTGAAGCCCGCGCTCAAGCCTGGGCTTGCGGCGGGTCGTCCTTGCGTCGGCGAAACAGCGTGCCACGCTTCCAGTGCTTGCCGAAGCGGATCCCCGGTGCCTCGATGTAGCAGTGAGTGATCATCGAGACCACGATCACGGCCACCACCACGAACAGCATCAACAAGTTGTCGTTGAGCGCGCTGCCGGTGCTCAGGTAACGCACCATGACCCCGCTGGTCTCGCCCGGTTTGTCCAGCAGCAGCGAGATCCCCGCGAATTTCGAAGCGAGGGTCAGGGCTGTCGCCAGCACGAAAATCACCGCTGCGTGGGTCAGGTAGATCGACAGCCAGAGTTTGCCCAGTGCCGGAAACAGCCGCAGGCTCAACAGCCGCGAGACGATTCCCGCTTCGTGGGAAAAGATCAGGATGGCCGCGCAGAACAGCAGCCCCAATTCAACGGTCAACGGGCCGCCCCCCTCGGTCATCACCCAGAAGATTGCCGCCAGAATGGCGACTTCCAGCACGCTGGACACCCATGGCCCCGGTGCCGAATCGTGTAGACGCACGTACAGGCGATAGGTCATCGCCCCTGCAAAGAAACACGATATCCCCCACAGCACGTTGCGCGGAATCAACGTGAATTCCAGATACAGCGCCACGAACGCCAACACGGCCAGAACCAGAAACAGCTTGCGCGCGATACCCGGCAACGAGAACAGCAGCAGGCCGAAGATCATCCACACGTAAAACTCGACGCTGATCAGCCACGACGGGTAGTTGAAGGAAAGGGCGTTGAACGTCGGCCACCACGCCTGGATCAACAGCAGATTGGGCAGGATTTCCCTCGGTGCCCGGTCGCCGCTGAACGCCGGATAGCTGAGCGACAGGCCATAGCGCTCCAGCACCAGCTTCAGGCATTCGAACCCGATGAAGAACAGCAACACGGCGACATGCAGCGGCATGACCCGACAGGCGCGGGTGACCATGAATTCACCCAACAGGCGAGGGGTGCCCAGGTGGCTGCTGTAACGGCGATAGATCAAAAAGCCGCTCAACGCGAAGAAGAACCCGGCGAACTGGCTGGCGTTCCGGAAAAACGAAAGCTCAGTGATGCTGCGTTCAATGTGCGAATGATGAACGATCAGGGCCACTGCGCAGAGGCCGCGAAAACTGTCGAGCACGAGGAATCGCTTCATCTTACGGGTCCTTTTGTAGATGAGTGTAGACGTTGGCTGGTCGTGAGCTATCAAGCGTGAATACGCGCTGAAGCCGTCGAAAAAACAGGCAGGAAAAGGGGCGGGGAGGTTACCACCTTCGGCACGAAAGGCTGATGAGCGGTGGTCATGGCTTGTAGGAATATGGGCGCCAAGTGCGTTGGAGTATGCCCTAGCGCTTGAAGGTTCTACCACCCGCGTTTCGCGAGACCCATCGTATATTCGTCGCAAATCGTAAATATCCCAATATATGGGATATTGATTTACATATTGAGAAATTTGTAGCACCAGGTTTATAGTTCGCCCCGCATTCACTCATTAATAACAATCAGGTGAAGCCATGCAGGCGCAATTGATCGCGCTCGACTGGGGGACGACCTCCCTTCGCGCGTATCGGCTCGGCGAGAACGGCCGGGTACTGGAACAACGCTCGCTGAGTGCGGGCATCATGCAACTGCCTTCGACGCCTCGGCCGATTGCCGGGCAACTGTGCGCGGACGGATTCGAATTGGCCTTCGACGAGGCCTGCGGTGACTGGCTCGATGCTGGGCCGCATGTGCCGGTGATTGCCTGTGGCATGGTCGGCAGCGCTCAGGGCTGGCGCGAGGCGGTCTATCAGGAAACCCCGGCCAGCGTCAGTGCGCTGAGTTCGGCACTGGTAAGCGTGCGCAGTCTTCGCGGTGTGGACGTACACATCGTGCCTGGCGTGTTGCAGCGCTCGGCACTGCCCAATGTCATGCGCGGCGAAGAGACCCAAGTGCTTGGCGTGCTCAACGCCTTGCCCACCCATGACACTCAATCCCTGTTGATCGGCTTGCCCGGCAGCCACTCCAAGTGGGTGAGGGCGGTGGACGGGCGCATCGAACATTTCGACACCTTCATGACTGGCGAGGTCTACGCCGCGCTGTCCGCTCACACCATCCTCGGGCGCACGATGCAGCGCAGCGAGGCCTTCGATTGCGCGGCGTTTGACCGGGGCGTGGCGGTTTCGCGCTCCTCTGACGGCGCTGCCGGGCCGCTGTCGACCATCTTCAGCACCCGGACGCTGGGTCTGACCGGTGTACTGTCCGGCGCGCAGCAGCCCGATTATCTGTCTGGCCTGTTGATCGGTCATGAAATCGTCGCGTTGAAGCAACTGCTGCCACAGGCCGACGCCGCGCTGCCTGCGGTGATTCTGATCGGCAGCGGTCCGTTGCTCGAACGTTACCAGCGCGCGCTGGACGCCAACGGTTTCCCGCAGGTGACCCTTGCCGAACAGGCCACCGAACGTGGCTTGTGGCAGGTCGCGCTACAGGCCGGTCTGATTGCCCCTCTTTCCGTGGCCGCTCCCCGGCCCCAACACGTCGAGAACTGACATGCTCAAGCAAGCCCTCGCGCAAAACGGCCTGGTCGCGATCCTGCGCGGCCTGAGCCCCGAAGAAGCCATCGCCATTGGCGACGTCCTGTACGCCGCCGGTTTTCGTGTCATCGAAGTGCCGCTCAATTCCCCCCGGCCGTACGACAGCATCCGCTTGCTGCGTCAGAGCCTGCCCGCCGATTGCCTGATCGGCGCCGGTACGGTGCTGACCCCGGAGCAGGTGCGTCAGGTGAAAACGGCGGGTGGTCAGGTGATCGTCATGCCTCACAGCGATCCCGACGTGATGCGTGCGGCCAAGGCCGAGGGCTTGTTGCTGTCGCCAGGCGTCGCCACACCGACCGAAGCCTTCGCTGCGCTGGCCAACGGCGCCGATGTACTCAAGCTGTTCCCGGCTGAGCAGATGGGTCCTGCCGTGGTGAAAGCCTGGCTGGCGGTGTTGCCTGCGGGCACGTTGCTGCTGCCGGTGGGTGGCATCACGCCGGACAACATGAAGGTGTTCCTGGAGGCGGGCGTGGGCGGTTTTGGTCTGGGCTCGGGCCTGTTCAAGCCGGGCATGAGCGCCAGCGATGTGGCTGAGCGTGCCAAGGCCTATGTTGCGGCCTGGAAGCAGTATCGCCCGGTCGGCCAATGATGATGATCGGCGGTCGTTCTTGAGACGCCGCTTGCGGACTACGTGACTTCGAATAAGAGAGAGACAAGATGAAAATCACCAAACTGACGACCTTCATCGTGCCGCCGCGCTGGTGCTTCCTGAAAGTGGAAACCGACGAGGGCGTGACCGGCTGGGGCGAACCTGTGGTCGAAGGCCGTGCCCACACCGTGGCCGCTGCCGTGGATGAGCTGTCCGACTACCTGATCGGCAAAGACCCGCGCAACATCGAAGACATCTGGACCGTACTCTATCGCGGCGGCTTCTACCGCGGCGGCGCGATTCACATGAGCGCCCTGGCCGGTATCGACCAGGCCCTGTGGGACATCAAGGGCAAGGCGCTGGGCGTGTCGGTCAGCGACCTGCTGGGCGGCCAGGTGCGCGACAAGATTCGCGTGTATTCGTGGATTGGCGGTGATCGTCCGGCTGACACGGCGCGAGCGGCCAAGGAGGCTGTGGCCCGTGGCTTTACCGCTGTGAAGATGAACGGCACTGAAGAACTGCAGTTCCTCGACACCTTCGACAAGGTCGACCTGGCGCTGGCCAACGTCGCCGCCGTACGCGATGCGGTCGGCCCTAACGTCGGCATCGGTGTGGATTTCCATGGTCGTGTGCACAAACCGATGGCCAAGGTGCTGATGAAGGAACTGGATCCCTACAAGCTGATGTTCATCGAAGAGCCGGTGCTCAGCGAAAACTACGAGGCCTTGAAAGAACTGGCGCCGCTGACCAGCACGCCAATTGCGCTGGGCGAGCGTTTGTACTCGCGCTGGGACTTCAAGCGTGTGCTGAGCGAAGGCTACGTCGACATTATCCAGCCTGATGCCTCCCACGCAGGCGGCATCACCGAAACCCGCAAGATCGCCAACATGGCCGAAGCCTACGACGTGGCGCTGGCGCTGCATTGCCCGCTGGGGCCGATCGCGCTGGCGGCGTGCCTGCAACTGGACGCGGCCTGCTACAACGCGTTCATCCAGGAGCAGAGCCTGGGCATTCACTACAACGAAAGCAACGACCTGCTGGACTACGTCAAAGATCCACGGGTGTTCGATTACGAACAGGGCATGGTGAAAATCCCGAATGGTCCGGGTCTGGGCATCGAAATCAACGAGGAGTACGTCAAGGAACGCGCCGCCGTCGGCCACCGCTGGCGCAACCCGATCTGGCGCCATGCCGATGGCAGCTTTGCCGAGTGGTGATCTGATCCTCTGATCGTTCCCACGCTCCGCGTGGGAACGATCAACACTTCCAAAAAATACACACGACCTCAGACAACCATAAAAAGAGGCACTCCCCCATGCGCACACAGACCTTGCCGGAGGCGCAGGCGATCACTGCCACGCCCACCCGCAAACGCTTCTTCATCATGGTGTTGCTGTTCATCACCGTGGTCATCAACTACCTGGACCGCAGCAACCTGTCCATCGCCGCCCCCGCGCTGACCAGCGAACTGGGCATCGACGCGGTGCACGCCGGTCTGATTTTCTCTGCGTTCGGCTGGACCTACGCGGCCATGCAATTGCCCGGCGGCTGGCTGGTGGACCGCGTCCCGCCGCGCATCCTCTACACCGTCGCGCTGGCACTGTGGTCCATCGCCACCATTTTCCTCGGCTTCGTCGGCAGTTTTGTCGGCCTGTTCGTCCTGCGCATGGCCGTCGGCGCTCTGGAAGCTCCGGCCTACCCGATCAACAGCCGCGTGGTCACCGCCTGGTTCCCGGAAAAAGAACGCGCCACCGCGGTGGGCTTCTACACCTCGGGGCAATTCGTGGGCCTGGCGTTCCTGACCCCGATCCTCGCCTGGCTGCAAACCGCATTCGGCTGGCACATGGTGTTTGTTGTCACCGGTGGTGTCGGCGTGCTGTGGGCGGCGATCTGGTACATGGTCTATCGCGAGCCTCGTGACTTCAAAGGTGTGAATCAGGGAGAAATCGACCTGATCAAAGAGGGCGGCGGGCTGGTGGACATCCAGACTGACACCGCCAAAGCCAAGGCAGGCTTCAACTGGTCCGGCCTGGGCATCGTCCTGAGCAAGCGCAAACTGTGGGGCATTTACCTGGGCCAGTTCTGTCTCAACTCCACCCTGTGGTTCTTCCTCACCTGGTTTCCGACCTACCTGGTCAAATACCGGGGCATGGACTTCATCAAGTCCGGGCTGTTGGCGTCGCTGCCATTTCTTGCCGCCTTCATCGGCGTGCTCTGTTCGGGCTTCTTTTCCGACTGGCTGATCCGTCGCGGCTACACCGTGGGTTTTGCGCGCAAACTGCCGATCATCGCGGGCCTGCTGATCTCCACGTCGATCATTGGTGCCAACTGTGTGGAATCGACGCCGCTGGTCATCGCTTTCCTGGCGCTGGCGTTTTTCGGCAACGGTTTGGCGTCGATCACCTGGTCGCTGGTCTCGACCCTGGCACCGGCTCGTTTGCTGGGGCTGACTGGCGGCACCTTCAACCTGATCGGCAACCTTGCTGCCATCGCCACGCCGATCGTGATCGGCTTCCTGGCGTCGGGTGAGTCGTTCGCCCCGGCGATCACTTACATTGCCGTGCTGGCGTTGCTCGGCGCGCTGTCCTACATCCTGCTGGTGGGCAAGGTGGAGCGGATCGAGCTGTAAGGTTGGCACTGCAAAGAACTGGCGACGATAATGTCGCCAGCTCCCACATCGATAAGGCGCGATATGCAAGATTCCCCCGACACCGCACCGACAACAGGCAAAGACCCAGCACCTACCGGCACGCAAACGTTGATGCGCGGCTTGGGTGTGGTGCACGCGGTGGCCAGTGGTGCCCGTGACCTCAAGGAAATTGCCCGCCTGATCGGCACGACGCGCAGCACGACCCATCGTCTGGCCAGTTGTCTGGTTGAAGAGCGTTACCTGCGGGTGCTGCCACAGATGGGTTACGTATTGGGGCCAAAGCTGATCGAGTTGGGGTTTCAGGCGCGGGAAGAACTGCCGCTGCCCATGCTGGCGCGACCGTTTCTCGATGAGTTGTCAGCGCTGACCGGCGACACCGTGCATTTGGCGATTCGCGAAGGCGATGACGTGCTTTATCTGCACAAAAACCCAGGCCGCAACGGCCCGGAAATGCGCTCTCGGGTCGGCCATCGCATGCCGCTGGCACGTACCGGGATCGGCAAGGCGCTGCTGCTGGACAGCCCGGAAAGTGAATGGCAGCGGCTGTTCGATATCAGCGTGCCGGAAGGGGTGAGGAATCCACTCTGGCCCGCTTATGAGGAACAGACCTGGGAACAGGTGCGCACGCGGATGCACGAGTACGTGAAGGGCGGATATGCATTCGATCTGGAAGACAACGAACCGTCGATTCGCTGCGTGGCGGCGCCGATTCGGGATGCCAGCAAACACATTGTGGCCGGGATCAGCATTGCCAGTACCGTTCCCTACATGCCGCTGGAGAAGATGGCCGAGCTGGTGCCGGTGATCAAGGCAGTGGCGGCGCGCTTGTCGGCGGAGTTGGGTGGGTAAGGTAGAGGTCTGCCAGACTCCGCGATCCCTCTGTGGGAGCGAATTCATTCGCGATACGCCGGTACAGCCGATGATGATCGTTCCCACGCTCCGCGTGGGAATGCATTGATGGACGCTCCGCGAGCGTCACTACCGGCATTCCCACGCAGAGCGTGGGAACGATCAACGATCACGGTAAGGTGATCAGGCCTTCAACGTCGCCATATCAATCACGAACCGATACTTCACATCGCCCGCGATCATGCGGCTGTACGCCTCGTTGATGTTCTTGATATCGAGCATCTCGATGTCGCAACTGATGTCATGCTCGGCGCAGAAATCCAGCACTTCCTGAGTTTCGGCGATACCGCCAATCAACGAGCCGGCCAGCACGCGGCGTTTCATCACCAGGTTGGCCGCATGCAGTGCCGGGTCGACCGGTTCGATCAGGCCCACCAGAATATGCACGCCGTCAAAACGCAGGGTTTCCAGGTACGGGTTCAGGTCGTGCTGCACCGGAATGGTGTCCAGCAGGAAGTCGAAACGCCCGGCTGCGGCCTTCATTTGCGCGGCGTCGGTGGACACAATCACATGGTCTGCGCCTTGACGACGGGCTTCTTCAGCCTTGCTGGCCGAACGGGTGAACAATGTGACTTCGGCGCCCATGGCCTTGGCGAATTTGATGCCCATGTGGCCCAGACCACCCATGCCCAGTACACCGACCTTGTCGCCCGCTTTCACACCGTAGTGCTTGAGCGGCGAGTAGGTGGTGATGCCTGCGCAGAGGATCGGCGCGGCAGCTGCCAAGTTAAGTTTTTCGGGAATGCGCACCACAAAGTGTTCGCTGACCACGATGCTGCTGGAGTAGCCGCCCATGGTGTTGCTGCCGTCGACCCGGTCCGGCGTGGCATAGGTCAGGGTTGGGCCTTCCAGGCAATATTGTTCCAGATCCGCCGCACAGGCTTCGCAATGACGGCAGGAATCAACCATGCAGCCGACGCCGACCAGGTCGCCGACTTTGTGTTTCGTCACGTTGGCGCCGACTTCAGTGACCTTGCCAACGATTTCGTGGCCCGGCATCAGCGGATAAACGGCGATGCCCCATTCGTTGCGCGCCTGATGGATGTCGGAGTGGCAGACGCCGCAGTACAGAATCTCGATGGCCACATCGTCCGGGCGCGGGCTGCGGCGGTTGAAGGTCATGGGGGCGAGGGGAGTGGTGGCCGACTGGGCGGCGTAACCGATAGCTGTGTACATGTGGAACCTCGCTAAAACGATACAGTGGAGGCGATGCATTTTGCTCAGCGAGGTTCTCTGCGACCATGACCATTCCTACGTCTGTCATGCCTAATGCTCCGGAGATGGATGATCGGGCGATGCGTGGGCGTGCGGATCTGCGATCATGCCAGTGTCTAATCCTCTGCCTGGTTCCCCATGCCCCTGACTTCTCATTCCGCAGAAAACGAAACGCTGGTGTCTTTGATCAAGCCGCTTTCCCATACACCCGGTTTTCTCGACACGGGGCTGCCAGGCGTACAGACACTCTCATGGAGCTATTACGTTGCCAGCAGCCCTCAGATCTACGAACCCAGCCTGATCATCCTGGCTCAAGGCAGCAAGCTGGCGCGTTTGGGCGCTCGGACATTCGAATACGGTGCGGGGCACTATCTGGTGCAAGCCCTCTCGGTGCCATTCATGTGCGAAACCTTCGCTACGCCTGAAGAGCCGCTGTATGGCGTGTCGGTCTCGATTGACCGGATGGTGCTGGGGGATTTGGTGCAAGCCATGGCGCTGCCCATCGATGCGTCGGTCAAGGCCCAGACCCCGGAATCCATGACCTCTGCGGCGCTGGACGCACCGATGCGGGAAAGCGTCGAACGCCTGTTGCGCTGCCTGCACACGCCGATGGATCGTCAGGTCATGGGGCCGTCGCTGGTTCGCGAGGTGCTGTATGCCGCCTTGCGCGGACCACAGGCGGGGGTGTTACGCGCGCTGGTCGAGCAGCAAGGCCACTTCGCCCGGATCGCCGCGGCATTGCAGCACCTGCGCGATCACTACAACGAAGCGCTGAGCGTCGAAGAACTGGCCCGTTGCGCCAACATGAGCGCTTCGACCTTTCATGAGCATTTCAAACGCTGCACGTTGCTGTCGCCGGTCCAGTACCTCAAACGCGTGCGATTGCTCAAGGCGCAACAGATGTTGATCGGTGAAGGCATGGGCGTGGCGCAGGTCGCGCACAAGGTGGGGTATCAGAGCACATCGCAGTTCAGTCGCGAGTACAAGCGCTACTTCGAGCGCAGTCCGGGGGAGGAGGGGGCGCAGCTGAGGATTTCGGCATGACTCGGTAGCGCATTGTAGGAGCGCGCTTGCCCGCGAAACCCGCACCGCGGTCTGTCAGGCAATCCGCGTCATCGTTCATCGCGGGCAAGCGCGCTCCTACAGGCGTTTACATATTCGGGTACGTCGGTCCGCCCGCACCTTCCGGTGTGACCCAGGTGATGTTCTGCGAAGGGTCCTTGATGTCACAGGTCTTGCAGTGCACACAGTTCTGGGCGTTGATCTGGAAGCGCTTGGCGCCGTCCTCCTGCGTCACCACCTCATACACGCCCGCCGGGCAGTAGCGCTGCGCCGGTTCGTCGTACTTGGGCAGGTTGACGCTGATCGGGATGTTCGGGTCCTTCAGCTTCAGGTGGCACGGTTGCTCTTCTTCGTGGTTGGTGCCCGAGATGAACACCGAACTCAGTTTGTCGAAGCTCAGCTTGCCGTCCGGTTTCGGGTACTCGATGCGTTTCGAATCCGCGGCCAGCTTCATGCAGGCGTAATCCGGCTTGTTGTCGTGCAGAGTGAACGGGATCTTGCCGCCGAACCAGTTCTGATCGATGTAGTTGAACGCACCACCCAGGATCGGGCCGAACTTGTGAATCGCCGCGCCGAAGTTGCGGCTGGCGAACAGCTCTTCGTACAGCCAACTGCCTTTGAACGCATCCACGTAAGTGTTCAGCACTTCACCGCCTTCGTTACCGGCGAGCAGGGCATCGGCCAGCGATTCGGCGGCCAGCATGCCGGACTTCATGGCGGTATGGCTGCCCTTGATCTTGGCAAAGTTCAGCGTACCCAGGTCGCAACCGATCAGTGCGCCGCCCGGGAAGACCATCTTCGGCAGCGAATTCAGACCGCCTTTGCAGATCGCGCGAGCGCCGTAGCTGATGCGCTTGCCGCCTTCCAGGTACTGCTTGAGGACCGGGTGATGCTTGAGGCGCTGGAACTCGTCGAACGGCGACAGGAACGGGTTGGAGTACGACAGGTCAACGATCAGACCGACCACCACCTGGTTGTTTTCCAGGTGATAAAGGAAGGAACCGCCGGTGTTCTCGGTGCCCATGACGTCCAGCGGCCAGCCAGCGGTATGCACGACGAGGCCTTGTTGATGCCTGGCCGGGTCGATTTCCCAGATTTCTTTAAGGCCGATGCCGTAATGCTGGGCGTCGGATTCGCTGTCCAGATTGAAACGCTTGATCAGTTGTTTGCCGATGTGGCCACGGCAGCCTTCGGCGAACAGGGTGTATTTGCCGCGCAGTTCCATGCCGGGGGTGTACATGCCGTCTTTGGGCTGGCCTTCGCGGTCCACGCCCATGTCGCCTGTGACGATTCCGCGCACCACGCCGTTTTCGTCGATAAGTGCTTCCTGAGCGGCGAAGCCTGGATAGATTTCGACGCCCAGATTCTCGGCCTGCTGTGCCAGCCAGCGGCACAGGTTGCCGAGGGAGATAATGTAGTTGCCTTCGTTGTGCATGGTTTTCGGCACGAAGGCGCCAGGGACTTTGGTCCCGGCTTCGCCGCTGGTCAGCACATAAATGTCATCGCCCTTGACCGGCGTGTTCAGCGGTGCGCCAAGCTCTTTCCAGTCAGGGAACAGCTCGTTCAGGGCGCGCGGTTCGAACACGGCACCAGAGAGAATGTGGGCGCCGACTTCGGAGCCTTTTTCCACCACGCAGACGCTGATTTCCTGGCCCGCTTCGGCGGCCTTCTGCTTCAGACGGCATGCGGCGGACAGCCCGGCGGGGCCGGCTCCGACGATGACGACGTCGAATTCCATAAATTCGCGTTCCACTGGCTATCTCCTGATCAAGGCTCGAACGGTATTTTTTTATAGGTCACTGAAAACCGACACGCGGGGCAGGTTGTCATCCGGGTGTCATCTCAAAGGGGCGCATTATATCTACACCACCTTGAAGGTCCAATACAAACGTTTGTTTGAATCAGCTGAAACCCTGATAAAACATAGGGAGACGGCTTGTGACTGGCGTTTTTGTCGTATTGACCGGAATAGGCGTTCCGGTCAAGATACGGGCGGTTTTGCGCTCGCCGTAGGCTGGCCGTTGGTACGAGAACACCTCTGAAAGCGACGCGAGTGCCGTGCAGCAAACCCGCAAAGTACCTTGAATCTTCAAGGACCGCAGGCGGGGAGCAGTTTACACGTGCGGCCCGCGTATGACTTGGCTTAAGGCGGATGGGCGGTTGTTTTTTGCTGAACTCACCGTTAAGCAACCACGAATACGCTGTTTTCAAAGGTGTTCTTTACACTGACGTGTACCCATCGCCAGGCACGACCTGGCGACTTCTTTTCACCGGAGAGTAACGAGGAATCCATGAAGGTTCTTGTAGCTGTCAAACGAGTGGTCGACTACAACGTCAAGGTTCGCGTCAAAGCGGACAACTCCGGCGTCGATCTCGCTAACGTCAAAATGTCCATGAACCCTTTCTGCGAAATCGCTGTGGAAGAGGCTGTTCGCCTGAAAGAGAAGGGCGTTGCGAGCGAAATCGTCGTCGTGACCGTCGGCCCGACCACTGCTCAGGAGCAACTGCGCACCGCGCTGGCCCTGGGTGCCGACCGCGCCATCCTCGTTGAAGCCGCTGACGAGCTGAACTCCCTGGCCGTGGCCAAGCTGCTCAAAGCCGTCGTCGATAAAGAGCAGCCACAGTTGGTCATCCTCGGCAAGCAGGCCATCGACAGCGACAACAACCAGACTGGCCAGATGCTGGCTGCCCTGAGCGGTTACGCGCAAGGCACCTTCGCTTCTAAAGTCGAAGTCTCGGGCGACAAGGTTGCCGTCACCCGCGAAATCGACGGCGGTCTGCAAACCGTGTCTTTGAGCCTGCCGGCCATCGTCACCACCGACCTGCGTCTGAACGAGCCACGCTACGCGTCGCTGCCGAACATCATGAAGGCCAAGAAGAAGCCACTGGAAACCGTCACCCCGGATGCACTGGGCGTTTCCGTGGCTTCCACCAACAAGACCCTGAAAGTCGAAGCCCCGGCTGCTCGCAGCGCAGGCATCAAGGTCAAGTCGGTTGCTGAACTGGTCGAGAAACTGAAGAACGAGGCGAAGGTAATCTAAATGACTATCCTGGTTATCGCTGAGCACGAAAACGGCGCGATCGCTCCCGCCACCCTGAACACCGTTGCTGCTGCTGCCAAGATCGGTGGCGACATTCACGTCCTGGTCGCAGGCCAGGGTGTTGGCGCTGTCGGAGAAGCCGCTGCGAAAATCGCCGGTGTTTCGAAAGTGCTGGTGGCCGACAATGCGGCCTACGCGCACCAACTGCCAGAAAACATTGCGCCACTGGTCGTTGAGCTGGCATCGGGTTACAGCCACGTTCTGGCTGCAGCGACGTCCAACGGCAAGAACGTCCTGCCGCGTGTGGCTGCACAACTGGACGTCGATCAGATCTCCGAAATCATTTCGGTTGAATCGGCTGACACCTTCAAGCGCCCAATCTACGCGGGTAACGCCATTGCGACCGTTCAGTCGTCGGCGGCTATCAAGGTCATTACCGTTCGCGCCACCGGCTTCGATGCCGTTGCTGCTGAGGGCGGTTCCGCTGCTGTTGAAGCCGTGGGCGCTGCTCACGACGCAGGCAAATCGTCTTTCGTCGGTGAAGAGCTGGCCAAGTCCGACCGTCCTGAGCTGACCGCTGCCAAAATCGTCGTTTCTGGCGGCCGTGGCATGCAGAACGGTGACAACTTCAAACACCTGTACGCCCTGGCCGACAAGCTGGGTGCTGCCGTCGGCGCCTCCCGCGCTGCGGTCGACGCAGGCTTCGTACCGAACGACATGCAGGTCGGTCAGACGGGCAAGATCGTCGCACCTCAGTTGTACATCGCTGTCGGCATCTCCGGCGCGATCCAGCACCTGGCCGGTATGAAAGACTCCAAAGTGATCGTTGCGATCAACAAGGACGAAGAAGCACCGATCTTCCAGGTGGCCGATTACGGTCTGGTGGCGGATCTGTTCGAAGCCGTTCCCGAGTTGGAGAAGCTGGTCTAATCCAGTCGTCTGACTTATAAAGAGAACCCGTTCTTTCGGGCTGTTCGAACCCACTGATCATCGAGTTTCATCGGTGCGCTGTGTGTTCCATAGCCTGGAATGAGCGGGTTTTTTATTGGATTGAGAAAGGATGTTGCCATGCCGTCGCCAAGGCAGACGCTGATCACGCTGTTTGCAGGTTTGCTGCTGTTGCCCTCGATGGAGGCTAGTGCGGCAGGCAAATGTGATCGGCTGGTCGTGACCGGCAGCCCCGACGCGCCGCCGTATCTGTGGCGAGACCCGCAGGACCCCGCGCACTTGATGGGGGCCAACGCCGACCTGCTCAAGGAGGCTGCGGCGCAAATGGGCGTCAAAGTTGAATTGCTCTATGGCGGTAAGCGCAGCCAGGCACTGGAAGAAGTGCGCACTGGCCGAATGGACCTGCTGGCCGACACGCCGCTGAATAATAACGAACTGGAATCGCTGGATTTCATTCACCCGCCGATTGCCCAGAACGAAATCATGGTCTGGACCCGCGTCGGGCATGCGCAGCCATTTAACTCACTCGCTGACTTGCATGGGCATCCCGGTGCGATCTCGGAAAAAACCCGCATCACTCCCGGATTCGATAACGCCATCAAGGAGCATCTGACCCTTGAGAAACAGCCCAATCTGACGCAAGCGTTCCAGAAATTGATGCTGGGCCAGGTCGAGTTTGTGCTTGCCGGGCGCTACGCCGGAATGGCGTTGGTGCAGACGCTGGCGATGGCCAAGGACCTTCAGTCGCAGCCGTTGCCGCTTGATCGACCGGGTTTGTATTTGGCGCTGTCGTTCAATTCGGCCTGTAACGACCCTTGGCTGCGCGGACAGTTGGCGAAAAAAATGACAGAATTGGCGGCTTCGGGTCGTTCCAGTGAAGCTATCGCGCACAACCTGGAATTGTGGAAAGCTCAACTTCAGCAGCCGACCAGCGCCCTCAAACAGTAAGCATGTTCAACAGGAATTCGTTTTGAGCGTTTTTTCGAGAATACGACCTTTATTCGCCGTCATGGCCATTGTCTCGCTATTCGGCTGCGCCAATGACCCCGCGCCCAACGAGCAACTCAAACTCACCGAACAGGCTGTTGCTCAGGCGACGGCTGTCGGCGCCACCGACGAAGAGCCTGATATGGCCAGTGCTCAGGCAAAGCTCGCCCAAGCCCGGGCCGACATGACGAACGAGTCCTATAAGGATGCACGCATGCAGGCGGAGCAGTCGGAGCTGGATGCGCGGCTGGCGGAAGCACGCGTACTGACTCAAAAGAGCGACGAGCAACTAACCCAGGTGAACACTCGTCTGGAGCGGTTGCGCAAACAGTTGGGGGCTGCTCAATGAACTGCATCCCTCGCATCTTGAGCGTATGTCTGCTCCTGGGCAGTGCGGGTCTGTATGGCTGCGCCGGGCACCAGAACAGTGAAAAAGCACTGCAAAGCGCCAGCGCCGATTTCCAGAAAGTGAAGGGTGATACCAACGTATTGCGCAGCGCGCCCAAGGATGTGATCCGTGCCGGTGAATTGCTGGCGCGAGCTGAGCGCTTGTCCAGTTATGTTGGCAGTTCGGACGACGTCAGCCACTACGCGTACCTGAGTAGCCGATACAGTGCCATTGCTGCGGAACACAGCCAGTTGCTGCTCAATCAGGAAAAACTGGCGCGGCTTGAGCTCGAACGCCAGCGCCTGCAACTGGCACTGCGCGAAGCCAAGCTCGCCGGGGCGCAGCAGCAGGGCAAGTGGGCAGAGGATCAGGTCATCAGCCTGTCGACTCAACAAAATGAGCGCGGTCTGGTGATGACCCTTGGCGACATGTTGTTCGACACGGGGCGCGCGGAGTTGAAAAGCTCTGCCAATCGCACCGTGCTGAAGGTCGTACAGTTCCTGCAATTCAACCCAAAGCGGGTGGTACGGATCGAGGGCTACACCGACAGCACGGGTGACAGCCAGGAGAACCTGCAACTGTCTCGCGACCGCGCGCAGGCCGTGGCGGATGTATTGTCGGACCTTGGCATTGAAGACGAGCGCATCCAGGTTGAGGGTTACGGTGATCAATTTCCGGTGGATGTGAACAGTTCGGAACGCGGTCGGGCGCAAAATCGTCGGGTTGAAATCGTGTTTTCTGACGAAAAAGGCAAGCTCAGCGCTGCCCGCTGAAAAATATTTTTCAATCAGCCCGGTTTTTTTCAGAAAAACCGGGCTTTTTTGTGCATAAAAGCCGGTCATTTGGCAGATATGCTGCAGTTTATTTTTTTGCAAACCGAAGTATGACTAGCCGCGAAGTGAACTGTCCCCGTACACTTCCCAACTGTTACGGTAAGTGGCTTGCGCTGATCGCTGTTTCGCACTCGGCCATAGCAGTGAAAGCGCGCAATCGAGGGACACGAAATGACCAATCTTCTGCTGTATCAACGCATCGCTCAGCAGTTGGCTGAAGACATTCGCCGTGGCGTTTATCAGCCCGGTGAGCGTGTGCCTTCGGTGCGCAAGATGAGTTCTCAGCTCAATGTGAGCCATGCGACGGTATTGCAGGCCTACGCCAATCTTGAGGATCAGGGGCTGATCCGCGCACGTCCGCAGTCCGGTTACTACGTGCATCAGACCCCCGCGCTGACGGCGCCGACCCCTGATATTGCGCGGGTTGAGCGGCCTGGCCTGGTCACGCGAGCAAGTATCATTCAGCAAGTGTTGGTCGAGGCGCGTCGTGAGGGCGTCTTTGCCTTTGGCGCCGCTGTGCCCCATATCGACTACCTGCCGCTGCGCGCCTTGCATCAGCAACTGGCCAAGGTCACGCGTTTTCAGAGCCCCCGTGCCTTCAACTACATGTTCAGTCCCGGATTTGAGCCGCTGCGTCGGCAGGTGGCGATCCGCATGCGCGATGCAGGTGTGGTGGTCGACCCTTCTGATGTCGTGATCACCCATGGCTGTGTCGATGCACTGCAAATGTCGCTGCGGGTGCTGACCAGCCCGGGGGACCTGATTGCGGCGGAGTCCCCTACCTATTACGGGCTGCTGCAACTGGCTGATCTGCTGGGCCTGAAAGTGATCGAGATTCCCAGCGACCCGAACACGGGTATCAGTCTGGAAGCCTTGCAACTGGCGGCCAATCAATGGTCGATCAAGGCGCTGGTGATGACCTCGCGCCTGAGTAACCCCTTGGGCAGCACCATGCCTGAAGAGCGGCAGAAGCACCTGCTGCGACTGGCCTCCGACTTCGATATTCAGGTCATCGAAGACGATATCTACGGCGAGCTGATGTACGAGCAGAACAAGACCAAGGCGCTCAAGGCCTTTGATCGTCTGGGGCGCGTGATCTATTGCTCAAGTTTCTCGAAAACCCTGTCGCCGGGCGTGCGGATCGGCTGGATGATCGCCGGTAAATACCAAGCGGAAATCCAGCGTTTGCAGACGTTCAGTACCCATTCTGCGTGCAGTGTGACGCAGATGGCGGTGGCGTCTTATCTGGAAAACGGCGGTTACGATCGCCACTTGCGCTACATCCGACAGGAGCATCGGAAGAATCTGAGTGCATTCCAGCTGGCAGTCCAACAGATGTTTCCGGAAGGCACACAGATCAGTCGCCCCGCTGGCGGGTTCATCTTGTGGATCAGCTTGCCGGGAAGGGTCAATACGCAGGAACTGCATGTCCGGGCGTTGGAGCAGGGCATCAGCATTGCGCCGGGCCTGATTTTCAGCAATACAGAACAATTCAATCACTGTATTCGCCTGAACTGTGGTTTGCCTTGGAATCGGGAGGCCGAGCGAGCGTTGATGACGCTGGGCATGTTGGCCAAACAGCTGTGTCAGGACGCCGGTCAATCCTGGTGAACTCGTGCCGCCGGGCGTTTTCCACTTTATAACGAGGTCGCTGACAAGGCCTTCACTTGTCAGCGATCCTGCAAAGAGCCAGCATATTGGCTTCCGCCTATTTTTCTGCCGTTCAATTATGAATTCACTGCGATATGTCGGTCTTTTGATGTGGGTGTTGCTCAGTGGATGTGACGCTGACAAGTCGCCTGCGCCGCCCCCAAAGGTGGCTGCGCAAGCACCTGCGGTGGTGCCTGCTGACAAGGCTTCTGAAGCCGCTGTGCCGGTTCAAAAGGCGCCGGACCCGGCGCCAGTCGTGCATGAGCTCAAGCCCAACGTGAATGTCGTGCCTGTCATTGCAAACACTCGCCCCGATCCCGCGAAGGCCGATGTGGCAAAGAAGGCCACGACGCCCGCCAAGGCGGCTGCGATCGAACAGAAGACGCCCAGCGTGAACGCCAAATCCGCCAAGGTTAAAGCGGATAACGCCGAAGTGGCGAACCGCGCACCGGTGGCCAGCAAGAGCAAAACGCCCGCTCAAGTGGTAAAGGACACTCGATTGCCAAAGGCGTCTCTGGACTTGAGTTTGCCGCCCGACATGGTCAAGCAGCTCAACCCTCCCGCCAACGTCATCACAGCCAACGGCAAGGCAAAAGCCCAGCCTGTGGGCGGTAAACCGCTGCTACCCAAAATGTTCCCTGACAGCGAAGCCCCTTCGGATTTCCAGCTACAGGGGCGCTTGTTGAGCAATGAAATGGAGCTGCAGCTGCGTAACGAGGCACGCAAGGAAGTTGACGGCGCCGCGCTGGATTTCAAATTCAAACAGTAAATCTGCTGGTGATTGCCGAAAACGCTGCGTTTTCAAACGTGCGTTTCAGCGGTTAAGATCCAGCGGTCTCTCATCGATCTTCAAGAGAATACCTTCATGGAATGCCGTCCGGGCTGTGGCGCTTGCTGCATCGCGCCCTCCATCTCGTCGCCCATCCCTGGCATGCCTGGGGGCAAGCCGGCAGGAGAACGTTGTGTGCAGTTGTCGGTCGACATGCTGTGCATGATCTTCGGTCAGCCTGATCGGCCTTTGGTGTGCGGCGGGTTTGGGGCGGATCCCGAAGTGTGTGGCGACAGCTCCGAGGAGGCTATTCGCTTAATCGGTTGGTGGGAGCAGGCCACATCGGTCGCTTGACGCACATGTGTGCGCAATTGACGCATCGGAACTACCAACAATAAGGAATAAGATATGGGTTCTCTGTACCGGATTGCATTAGGTCTTGGCATGACTGTACTGGTGATGAGTGCTGCTCAGGCTGATGACTGGAAGGTCGCCAAGAATGAGGATGGCATCAAGGTATCGTTGAGTGATGTTGCGGGCTCGCAATACAAGGCGTACCAGGGTGTTACCACAATCGGGGCCAGTGTCGCCAAGTTGCGCGCTCTGCAAGAGGATGTGGCTGGGGCTTGTTCGTGGGTGCACGAGTGCAAGCTGCAAAAAGTGCTCAAGCACGATGGTGACAAGACGTGGACATACACCCAGTTCAACACGCCATGGCCTGTCACGCCTCGTGATTCTGTTCTGCAAATCACCACGGTTGAGGGTGCAGATGGGAGTGTGACGCGGAACCTGTTGGGGCAGCCTGCGTACATTCCGGAAGAAAAAGGCTTTGTCCGCGTAGCTCAGGTCGAGGGCTTCTGGAAGTTGGTGCCAAAGGGTCCGAACGAAACGGAAGTGACGTATCAGGTGCACACCGAGCCGGGTGGCAGTGTTCCGTCGTGGTTGGCGAACAAATTTGTAGTCGATGCGCCTTTCAATACGTTGAAAGCATTGCGCGAGCGTGCGGCTGCCAAGTAGCTGTTACAGCTTCTGCGCAAACAAAAAAAAGGCTGCCAGTGGCAGCCTTTTTCGTTGGTCGTATCGCTTACTTGCGCTCAGCCAAGGGCTTGATGTCGCGTGGCGTTTCGCCTGTGTACAGTTGGCGCGGACGGCCAATCTTGTACGGGCTGGAGAGCATTTCTTTCCAGTGCGAGATCCAGCCAACGGTGCGTGCCAGGGCGAAGATCACGGTGAACATGCTGGTTGGAATGCCGATCGCCTTCAGGATGATGCCCGAGTAGAAGTCGACGTTCGGGTACAGCGAGCGCTCGATGAAATACGGATCGGTCAGAGCGATCTCTTCGAGGCGCATGGCCAGTTCCAGTTGCGGATCGTTGGTGATGCCCAGCTCGCGCAGTACTTCGTCGCAGGTCTGCTTCATCACGGTGGCGCGTGGGTCGCGGTTCTTGTAAACGCGGTGACCGAAGCCCATGAGCTTGAACGGGTCGTTCTTGTCCTTGGCCTTGGCAATGAATTTGTCGATGTTGGACACATCGCCGATTTCATCGAGCATGGTCAGTACGGCTTCGTTGGCGCCGCCGTGAGCAGGTCCCCACAGTGCAGCGATACCGGCGGCGATACAGGCGAACGGGTTGGCGCCCGAAGAGCCGGCCATGCGCACGGTCGAGGTCGATGCGTTTTGTTCGTGGTCGGCGTGGAGGATGAAGATCCGGTCCATGGCCTTGGCCAGCGTCGGGCTGATCGGTTTGATCTCGCACGGCGTGTTGAACATCATGTGCAGGAAGTTTTCCGCGTAGCTCAGGTCATTGCGCGGGTACATCATGGGTTGGCCCATGGAGTACTTGTAGACCATGGCGGCCAGGGTCGGCATCTTGGCGACCAGGCGAATCGCCGAGATTTCGCGGTGTTGCGGATTATTGATGTCCAGTGAGTCGTGGTAGAACGCGGACAGGGCGCCGACAACGCCGCACATGACGGCCATCGGGTGGGCGTCGCGGCGGAAGCCGTTGAAGAAGGTCTTCAGTTGCTCGTGAACCATCGTGTGGTTTTTCACGTTGCCGACGAACTGGGCTTTCTGTTCGGCAGTTGGCAGTTCGCCATTGAGCAGCAGGTAGCAGGTTTCGAGGTAGTCGGACTGCTCGGCCAGTTGCTCGATCGGGTAGCCACGGTGCAGCAGAATGCCGTTGTCACCGTCGATGTAGGTGATCTTGGATTCGCATGAGGCGGTCGACATGAAGCCTGGGTCGAATGTGAAGCGTCCGGTGGCGGTCAGGCCGCGTACGTCGATTACATCGGGACCAACGGTGCCGGTCAGAATGGGCAGCTCGACGGGGGCAGCGCCCTCGATGATCAACTGCGCTTTTTTGTCAGCCATGTGGCCTCCTATTTATGCTTCAAATCATCAGACAGGCCCCCCACGCAGGGCCCGCATCACTATAGTGAGATAAATTCTAAAGTCAATTTGCCAAAAGTCTTGTAGCAGAAGGCTTTAACCCACGGTTTTCCGCGAAATTCCCTGCCATTTACGCCTTTTATTCCGCTAATGCAATCCGCCATTAGGGGAGGGCGTGTGCGTTGTCATTAGTTGGCTAACTGTCTATACTCGGCACCCGACCGCCAGGGGCTTGCAAGCCTGTTTTTCTGGGGGTCGTCACTTCCTGGGTAGTGGGTACCTGACCAGTGCACTTCCCAACAACTTGCCCTGATTCCTAGGGGCTCTTCAGTGTGAAAAAAAGCCGTGAATAGCCAACGACCTGTAAACCTAGACCTAAGGACCATCAAACTCCCCATCACCGCGATCACGTCGATCCTTCACCGCATCTCCGGCATCATTCTGTTCGTCGGCATCGCCTTCATGCTCTACGCATTGGGCAAATCGCTGGGTTCCGAAGAAGGCTTTGCCGATGTGAAGGCGACCTTGACCAGTCCTCTGGCCAAGTTCATCGCATGGGGGCTGCTGTCTGCCCTGTTGTATCACCTGGTGGCGGGCGTTCGTCACCTGATCATGGATTCGGGTGTCGGTGAGACGCTGGAAGGCGGAAAGCTGGGCTCGAAAATCGTCATCGCCGTTTCCGTGGTGTTGATCGTTCTGGCGGGAGTTTGGATATGGTAACCAGCGTTACGAACCTGTCTCGTTCGGGCCTCTATGACTGGATGGCGCAACGCGTCTCCGCCGTAGTGCTCGCGGCTTATTTCATTTTCCTGATCGGATACATCGTTGTGCACCCGGGCCTCGATTACGCCCAGTGGCATGGCCTGTTCTCCCATAACGGAATGCGCATCTTCAGTCTGCTGGCCCTCGTTGCTCTGGGCGCTCACGCCTGGGTCGGCATGTGGACCATTGCGACCGACTACCTGACGCCAATGAGCTTCGGCAAGTCGGCGCTGGCTGTGCGTTTCCTGTTCCAGGCGTTCTGCGGCATCGTGATGTTCGCGTACTTCGTCTGGGGTGTGCAGATTCTTTGGGGTATCTGATTCATGGCTAACATCAAGACTCTTTCCTTCGACGCCATCATCATTGGTGGTGGCGGCGCGGGCATGCGCGCTGCCTTGCAGCTGGCTCAGGGCGGCCATAAGACCGCCGTAGTCACCAAGGTCTTCCCGACCCGCTCCCACACTGTGTCCGCCCAGGGTGGTATTACCTGTGCCATCGCTTCGGCCGACCCGAACGATGACTGGCGCTGGCACATGTACGATACCGTCAAGGGTTCCGACTACATCGGTGACCAGGACGCTATCGAATACATGTGTCAGGAAGGCCCGGCCGCGGTTTTCGAGCTGGACCATATGGGCCTGCCGTTCTCCCGTACCGAAACCGGTCGTATCTACCAGCGTCCGTTCGGTGGTCAGTCCAAGGACTTCGGTAAGGGCGGTCAGGCTGCCCGTACTTGCGCGGCGTCCGACCGTACCGGTCACGCGCTGCTGCACACCCTGTATCAAGGTAACCTGAAAGCGGGCACCACCTTTCTGAACGAGTACTACGCCGTCGATTTGGTGAAGAACTCCGAAGGCGCCTTCGTCGGCGTGATCGCGATCTGCATCGAAACCGGCGAAACCATGTACATCAAGTCCAAGGCTACCGTTCTGGCCACCGGCGGTGCAGGCCGTATCTACGCCTCCACCACCAACGCCCTGATCAACACCGGTGACGGTATCGGCATGGCGTTGCGTGCGGGTGTTCCGGTTCAGGACATTGAAATGTGGCAGTTCCACCCAACCGGCATTGCTGGCGCAGGTGTACTGGTCACTGAAGGCTGCCGCGGTGAGGGTGGCTACCTGATCAACGCTCACGGCGAGCGCTTCATGGAGCGTTACGCGCCGAACGCGAAAGACCTGGCAGGTCGCGACGTGGTTGCGCGTTCCATGGTTAAAGAAATCATCGCCGGTAACGGTGTTGGTCCGAACAAGGATCACGTGCTGCTGAAACTGGATCACCTGGGTGAGGAAGTGCTGCACAGCCGCCTGCCAGGTATCTGCGAACTGTCCAAGACCTTCGCCCACGTCGACCCTGTCGTCGCTCCGGTTCCTGTCGTTCCAACCTGCCACTACATGATGGGCGGCGTTGCCACCAACATCCACGGTCAGGCGATCACCATGGACGCCGAAGGCAACGACCAGATCATTCCAGGTCTGTTCGCCGTAGGTGAAGTGGCGTGCGTATCGGTCCACGGTGCCAACCGTCTGGGCGGCAACTCGCTGCTCGACCTGGTCGTATTCGGCCGCGCCGCCGGTCTGCACCTGGAAAAAGCGCTGAGCGACGGCATCGAATACGCCGACGCCAGCGATACCGACATCGATGTCGCGCTGAACCGTCTGAACGCGCTGAACAGCCGCACCGAAGGTGAAGATGTTGCCAGCCTGAAACGCGAGCTGCAGAGCTGCATGCAGAACTACTTCGGTGTATTCCGTACCGGTGAATACATGGAGAAGGGCATCGAGCAACTGGCGGGCCTGCGCGAGCGTATCGCCAACGTGAAAATCAACGACAAGTCCCAGGGTTTCAACACCGCGCGTATCGAAGCGCTGGAGCTGCAAAACCTGCTGGAAGTCGCTGAAGCCACCGCGATCGCTGCCAACACCCGTACCGAGTCCCGCGGCGCTCACGCCCGTGAAGACTTCGAAGACCGTGATGACGTCAACTGGCTGTGCCACACCCTGTACTACCCGGGTGACAAGCGCGTTGCCAAACGTGCCGTCAACTTCGCGCCGAAGACCGTTCCGGCGTTCGAACCAAAAGTCCGGACTTACTAAGGGTGGCTGCTATGTTGAAAGTCGAAGTTTATCGTTACAACCCCGACACCGACTCGGCACCTAAAACTCAGGTGTTCGACGTCGATACCGGTGGCAAGGACCTGATGGTTCTGGACGTGCTGGCGCTGATCAAAGAGCAGGACGAAGGTTTCTCTTACCGTCGTTCGTGCCGTGAAGGCGTTTGCGGTTCTGACGGCATGAACATCAACGGCAAAAACGGCCTGGCGTGCATCACGCCGCTGTCTGCCGTGGTGAAGAACAACAAGCTGGTGGTGCGTCCGCTCCCTGGTTTGCCGGTCATTCGTGACCTGGTCGTCGATATGAGCATCTTCTACAAGCAATACGAGAAGGTGAAGCCATTCTTGCAGAACGATACGCCGGCTCCGGCCATCGAGCGTCTGCAATCGCCTGAAGAACGTGAGAAGCTGGACGGTCTGTACGAGTGCATCCTGTGCGCTTGCTGCTCGACTTCCTGCCCTTCGTTCTGGTGGAACCCGGACAAGTTCCTCGGTCCAGCTGCCCTGCTGCAAGCCTATCGTTTCCTGGCTGACAGCCGTGACACCAAGACCCAGGAGCGTCTGGCATCGCTGGACGACCCGTTCAGTGTGTTCCGTTGCCGCGGGATCATGAACTGCGTGAACGTTTGCCCGAAAGGCCTGAACCCAACCAAGGCTATCGGTCACGTTCGCAGCATGCTTCTGACCAGCGGTATCTAATGTTCTGGCCCGTGCATGTCACGGGCCGGTTCGTTGCACCTTGTGGCATCGATGCACTGCAGTATTTGAAAATGTTGTACCCGTAAACGCTGCGGCACAGGCAACAGCCCATGTCGTGGTTTAAACCTGAGCAACGGCCATCAGGCTGCGGCTCTTATTTTGAAGAAATGAGACCAGCAGGGGCATCCGGGCTGGTACCCGGGCTATCTGCGCGATCCTTGGCGACTTGGTGCACTCGACGACCTGAAGCGGTCGTTGTATGGACTTTCGAGTTTGCCCGGGCCATCGACGCTGATGGTGTCCCCTAACCGAGGGTGACCAAGCATGCAAGAAAGCGTGATGCAGCGCATGTGGAACAGCGCCCACCTTTCAGGTGGTAACGCTGCCTATGTGGAAGAGCTTTATGAGCTCTACCTGCACGACCCTAACGCTGTGCCAGAAGAATGGCGCACCTACTTCCAGACGCTGCCGGCAGATGGCAGCACTGTCACCGATGTATCGCACTCTACGGTTCGCGATCATTTCGTGTTGCTGGGCAAGAACCAGCGTCGCGCACAGCCGGTCTCTGCCGGTAGCGTGAGCAGTGAACACGAGAAGAAGCAAGTCGAAGTGCTGCGACTGATCCAGGCATACCGTATGCGCGGCCATCAGGGTGCGCAGCTCGATCCGCTGGGTTTGTGGAAGCGTACTGCGCCAGCTGACCTGTCGATCGACCACTACGGTCTGACCAACGCTGACCTCGATACCACCTTCCGTGCCGGAGACCTGTTCATCGGCAAGGAGGAAGCGAGCCTACGCGAAATCGTCGACGCTTTGCAGAAGACATATTGCCGCACCATCGGCGCCGAGTTCACGCACATCGTCGATTCCAACCAGCGCAACTGGTTCATGCAGCGCCTCGAAAGCGTGCGTGGCCGTCCAGCTTACTCCGCCGACATTCAGAGCCATCTGCTCGAGCGCGTCACCGCGGCTGAGGGCCTGGAAAAGTACTTGGGCACCAAATACCCGGGCACCAAGCGTTTCGGTCTGGAAGGTGGCGAAAGCCTGATCCCGATGCTGGACGAGTTGATCCAGCGTTCCGGTTCCTACGGCACCAAGGAAATCGTCATCGGCATGGCCCACCGTGGTCGTCTGAACGTGCTGGTCAACACCTTTGGCAAGAACCCGCGCGAGTTGTTCGACGAGTTCGAAGGCAAGAAGAAGGTCGAGCTGGGCTCCGGTGACGTGAAATACCACCAGGGTTTCTCGTCCAACGTCATGACCACCGGTGGCGAAGTTCACTTGGCGATGGCATTCAACCCGTCCCATTTGGAGATCGTTTCTCCTGTGGTCGAGGGGTCGGTGCGCGCTCGTCAGGACCGTCGTAACGACACCACTGGCGAGAAAGTGCTGCCGATTTCCATCCACGGTGACGCTGCGTTCGCAGGTCAGGGCGTGGTTCTGGAAACCTTCCAGATGTCGCAGACCCGCGGTTTCAAGACCGGCGGTACCATCCACATCGTGGTGAACAATCAGGTCGGCTTTACTATCAGCAATCCTCTGGACTCGCGCTCCACCGAGTACGCGACCGACGTTGCCAAGATGATTCAGGCCCCGATCCTGCACGTGAACGGCGATGACCCGGAAGCGGTGCTGTTCGTCAGCCAACTGGCGATTGACTACCGCATGCAGTTCAAGCGTGACGTGGTCATCGACCTGGTCTGCTACCGTCGTCGCGGCCACAACGAGGCCGACGAACCAAGCGGTACTCAGCCTCTGATGTATCAGCAGATCGCCAAGCAGCGCACCACCCGTGAGCTGTACGCCGATGCACTGGCCACCGCCGGTGTGCTGAACGCTGAAGGCGCTCAGGCCAAGGTCGATGAGTACCGCAGTGCACTGGACAACGGCATGCACGTGGTCAAGAGCCTGGTCAAAGAGCCTAACAAGGAACTGTTCGTCGATTGGCGTCCGTACCTGGGCCACGCCTGGACCGCGCGTCACGACACCCGTTTCGACCTCAAGACCCTGCAAGAGCTGTCTGCCAAGCAGATGGAGCTGCCGGAAGGCTTCGTGGTTCAGCGTCAGGTTCAGAAGATCTACGAAGACCGCCAGAAGATGCAGGCCGGTGGCTTGCCGATCAACTGGGGCTACGCAGAAACGATGGCCTACGCCACGTTGCTGTTCGAAGGCCATCCTGTGCGCATCACCGGCCAGGACGTAGGTCGTGGCACCTTCTCGCACCGTCATGCTGCGCTGCACAATCAGAAGGACGCCAGCGTCTACCTGCCGCTGCAGAACCTGTTCGCCGGTCAGCCCAAATTCGAACTGTACGACTCCTTCCTGTCGGAAGAGGCCGTGCTGGCATTCGAATACGGCTACTCGACCACCACGCCAAACGCGCTGGTGATCTGGGAAGCTCAATTCGGTGACTTCGCCAACGGTGCACAGGTCGTGATCGACCAGTTCATCACCAGCGGCGAGCACAAGTGGGGCCGTCTGTGCGGTCTGACCATGCTGTTGCCTCATGGCTACGAAGGTCAGGGTCCGGAGCACTCATCGGCACGTCTGGAGCGCTACCTGCAACTGTGCGCCGAGCACAACATTCAGGTGTGCATGCCGACTACCCCGGCTCAGATCTACCACCTGCTGCGTCGTCAGGTGATTCGTCCGCTGCGCAAACCGCTGGTTGTGCTGTCGCCCAAATCCCTGCTGCGTCACAAACTGGCGATCTCGACCCTGGAAGATCTGGCCGAAGGCTCGTTCCAGACGGTCATTCCGGAAATCGATACCCTCGATCCGGCAAAAGTGACCCGCCTGGTCCTGTGCAGTGGCAAGGTCTACTACGACCTGCTGGAAAAACGCCGTGCCGAAGGCCGCGAAGATATCGCCATCGTGCGTATCGAGCAGCTCTATCCGTTCCCGGAAGACGACCTGATGGAGGCCATCGCGCCTTACACCAACCTGACCAATGTGGTCTGGTGTCAGGAAGAGCCGATGAACCAGGGCGCCTGGTACAGCAGCCAGCATCACTTGCGCCGTAGCATCGGCAATCACAACCGCAATCTGGTGCTTGAGTATGCCGGTCGTGATGCTTCCGCTGCGCCTGCTTGTGGCTACGCTTCGATGCACGCCGAACAGCAGGAAAAACTGCTGCAAGACGCGTTCACTGTTTAACGCCTTCGCGCACTAGAAACCGAATTAAGGAATTACAGACAATGGCTATTGAGATCAAAGCCCCCTCTTTCCCGGAATCCGTTGCCGACGGCACCATTTCCAAATGGCACAAACAGCCGGGTGAAGCGGTTAAGCGTGACGAACTGCTGGTCGACATCGAAACCGACAAAGTCGTGCTCGAAGTGCTGGCCGAAGCAGACGGCGTGCTGGCTTCCATCGTCAAGGGCGAGGGCGACACTGTCCTGTCCAACGAACTGATCGCAACCCTGGACGCAGGCGCCACTGCATCGGCTGCTCCGGCTGCCGCTGCTGCTCCGGCCGCTGCTCCTGCTGCCGCGCCAGCCGCTACTGCTGCCGCTGCTGACGAAGACGCCATCGGCGCCCCGGCTGCCCGCAAGCTGGCTGAAGAAAACGGCATCGCGCTGTCCAGCATCAAAGGCACCGGCAAAGACGGTCGTGTCACCAAAGAAGACGTGGTGGCTGCCATCGAAGCGAAGAAATCCGCTCCGGCCGCCGCACCTGCTGCCAAGCCTGCCGCAGCTCCAGCTGCTGCTGCGCCTGTTTTCGCCGCTGGCGACCGCACCGAGAAGCGCGTGCCGATGACCCGTCTGCGTGCCAAGGTTGCCGAGCGTCTGGTTGAAGCTCAATCGACCATGGCCATGCTGACCACTTTCAACGAAGTCGACATGACCGAAGTCATGGCTCTGCGTTCGAAGTACAAGGACCTGTTCGAGAAGAGCCACAACGGTGTGCGTCTGGGCTTCATGTCGTTCTTCGTCAAGGCGGCTACCGAAGCGCTGAAGCGCTTCCCGGCAGTCAACGCGTCGATCGACGGTTCCGACATCGTTTACCACGGCTACGCAGACGTCGGCGTTGCCGTCTCCAGCGACCGCGGTCTGGTGGTTCCGGTTCTGCGTAACGCCGAGCAGATGAGCCTGGCTGAAATCGAAGGCGGCATCGCCACTTTCGGCAAGAAAGCCCGTGACGGCAAACTGTCCATCGACGAGATGACTGGCGGTACCTTCACCATCACCAACGGTGGTACTTTCGGTTCGATGATGTCGACCCCGATCGTGAACCCGCCACAAGCGGCCATTCTGGGCATGCACAACATCGTTCAACGCCCGATGGCGATCAACGGTCAGGTTGTGATCCGTCCGATGATGTACCTGGCTCTGTCCTACGATCACCGCTTGATCGACGGTAAAGAAGCTGTGACCTTCCTGGTGACCATCAAGAACCTGCTGGAAGATCCGGCTCGTCTGTTGCTGGACATCTAAGAGGCATCTCCATGCTGCAGGCTGAAAACTTCCTTTGGAAGCAGACCAGCGTGCAGTTTGAGGTGTACAGTTTCGCCCCTATGAACAAGTGGCAAGCCGGTGCTGCAAATCAGCGCAGTCCGGCTTGTGGCTTGCAGCTTCAAGCTCGCAGCTAACAAGGAACTTTGTTATGTCCCAGAAATTCGACGTGGTAGTGATTGGCGCAGGCCCTGGCGGTTATGTTGCCGCCATCAAGGCTGCGCAACTTGGTCTCAAGACTGCCTGCATCGAGAAGTATCAGGATAAAGAGGGCAAGCTGGCCCTCGGCGGTACCTGCCTGAACGTAGGTTGTATTCCGTCCAAGGCGCTGCTGGACAGCTCCTGGAAGTTCTATGAAGCGAAAAACCAGTTCAACGTTCACGGCATCTCGATCTCGGGCGACGTGAAGATGGACGTACCGGCCATGGTCGGTCGCAAGTCGCAGATCGTCAAAGGCCTGACCGGCGGCGTTGCCAGCCTGTTCAAGGCCAACGGCGTCACTTCTCTGCAAGGTCACGGCAAACTGCTGGCCGGCAAGAAAGTCGAGCTGACCAAGCCTGACGGCACCACTGAAGTGATCGAAGCCGACAACATCATCCTGGCGTCCGGTTCCCGTCCGATCGACATTCCACCGGCTCCGGTCGACCAGAACGTCATCGTCGACTCCACTGGCGCCCTGGAATTCCAGGCAGTACCAGAGCGTCTGGGCGTGATCGGTGCTGGCGTGATCGGTCTGGAGCTGGGTTCGGTATGGTCCCGTCTGGGCTCCAAGGTCACCGTTCTGGAAGCACTGGAGAAGTTTCTGCCAGCCGCTGACGAAGCCGTGTCCAAAGAAGCACAGAAGACCTTCACCAAGCAGGGTCTGGACATCAAACTGGGCGCTCGCGTCACCGGTTCGAAAGTCAACGGCAACGAAGTGGTCGTCAACTACACCGACAAAGACGGTGAGCAGAACATCACGTTCGACCGCCTGATCGTTGCGGTAGGCCGTCGTCCGGTTACCACCGATCTGCTGGCAGCCGACAGCGGCGTCGACATCGACGAGCGCGGCTTCATCTTCGTCAACGATCAGTGCGAAACCAGCGTGCCTGGCGTTTATGCGATCGGTGACGTGGTTCGTGGTCTGATGCTGGCGCATAAAGCGTCGGAAGAGGGCATCATGGTGGTTGAGCGCATCAAGGGTCACAAGACCCAGATGAACTACGACCTGATCCCTTCGGTTATCTATACCCACCCGGAAATCGCGTGGGTCGGTAAAACCGAGCAGACCCTGAAAGCCGAAGGCGTTGAAGTCAACGTCGGTCAGTTCCCGTTCGCGGCCAGCGGCCGTGCAATGGCGGCCAACGACACTGGCGGTTTCGTCAAGGTCATCGCGGACGCCAAGACCGACCGCGTATTGGGTGTACACGTGATTGGCCCAGGCGCTGCTGAACTGGTCCAGCAGGGCGCTATCGGTATGGAATTCGGCACCAGCGCTGAAGACATCGGCATGATGGTCTTCTCGCACCCGACCCTGTCCGAAGCTCTGCACGAAGCAGCGCTGGCTGTGAATGGCCACGCCATCCACATTCAGAACAAGAAGAAACGCTAAGAAAAAACCACGGCGGACCGCCCGTCGCAGGCCTTGCTCGCAAGGCGTGCCGCGGAAGGTCCGTTGGACTCGAACTCCTGACAAGGGTCAGGTCATGACTTCGGTGATGGCCGGATAATCGTCAGGAGAAGCGGTCACAGGTGGTGCGGCACGCCTGGACGAGCAGCACCGAAGCGCAGTACCTAACGAAGACGGTAAAAAGCATGAATCTTCACGAGTATCAGGGTAAGCAGCTGTTTGCTGAATACGGCCTGCCAGTATCCAAAGGCTTCGCAGTAGACACCCCGGAAGCAGCAGCAGAAGCGTGCGACAAGATCGGCGGAACCGAGTGGGTCGTCAAAGCTCAGGTTCACGCAGGTGGTCGCGGTAAGGCTGGCGGCGTCAAGCTGGTCAAGAGCAAAGAAGACGCAGCTGCGTTCGCTGCCCAGTGGCTGGGCAAGCGTCTGGTCACTTACCAGACTGATGCCAACGGTCAGCCGGTCACCAAGATCCTGGTTGAATCCTGCACTGACATCGCCAAAGAGCTGTACCTGGGCGCTGTAGTCGATCGTTCGAGCCGTCGTATCGTGTTCATGGCTTCCACCGAAGGTGGCGTGGACATCGAGAAAATCGCTCACGACACGCCTGAGAAGATTCTCAAAGCCACCATCGACCCACTGGTTGGCGCTCAGCCATTCCAGGGTCGCGATCTGGCATTCCAGCTGGGTCTGGAAGGCAAGCAAGTCGCTCAGTTCGCCAAGATCTTCACCGGTCTGGCCAAGCTGTTCCAGGACCACGACCTGGCCCTGCTTGAAGTGAACCCGCTGGTGATCAAGGCTGACGGCGATCTGCACTGCCTGGACGCCAAGATCAACATCGACGCCAACGCCATGTACCGTCAGCCCAAGCTGAAGGCTTTCCACGACCCATCGCAAGATGACCCACGTGAAGCCCACGCTGCCAAGTTCGAACTGAACTACGTGGCACTGGAAGGTAACATTGGCTGCATGGTCAACGGTGCTGGCCTGGCCATGGGTACCATGGACATCGTCAACCTGCACGGCGGCAAGCCAGCCAACTTCCTGGACGTTGGCGGCGGCGCGACCAAAGAGCGCGTGACCGAAGCGTTCAAGATCATTCTGTCCGACAGCAATGTCGCTGCAGTACTGGTCAACATCTTCGGCGGCATCGTTCGTTGCGACATGATTGCCGAAGGCATCATCGGCGCCGTGAAAGAAGTCGGCGTGAAAATCCCGGTTGTTGTTCGCCTTGAAGGCAACAACGCTGAGCTGGGCGCAAAAGTACTGGCAGAAAGCGGTTTGAACATCATCGCAGCTACCAGCCTGACCGACGCTGCTCAACAAGTCGTCAAAGCTGCGGAGGGCAAATAATGAGCGTCCTGATCAATAAAGACACCAAAGTTATCTGCCAGGGCTTCACCGGCTCGCAAGGTACTTTCCACTCCGAACAAGCCATTGCCTACGGCACCAAAATGGTTGGCGGCGTGACTCCAGGCAAAGGCGGCACCACTCACCTGGGCCTGCCGGTGTTCAACACCGTTGCCGAAGCTGTCAAAGCCACCGGCGCTGACGCATCGGTCATCTACGTTCCAGCTCCTTTCTGCAAAGACTCGATCCTGGAAGCTGCATTCGCCGGCATCAAGCTGATCGTCTGCATCACTGAAGGCATTCCTACCCTGGACATGCTGGATGCCAAGGTCAAGTGCGACGAGCTGGGTGTTACCCTGATCGGCCCTAACTGCCCAGGTGTCATCACTCCGGGCGAGTGCAAGATCGGCATCATGCCAGGTCACATCCACTTGCCAGGTAAAGTCGGTATCGTGTCGCGTTCCGGCACCCTGACTTACGAAGCTGTGAAGCAGACCACTGACGCCGGTTTCGGTCAGTCGACCTGTGTTGGTATCGGTGGTGACCCGATTCCGGGTTCGAACTTCATCGACATCCTGAAGCTGTTCCAGAACGACCCACAGACCGAAGCGATCGTCATGATCGGTGAGATCGGGGGTTCGGCTGAAGAAGAAGCGGCTGCCTACATCAAGGCAAACGTGACCAAGCCGGTTGTTTCCTACATCGCTGGTGTGACTGCTCCTCCGGGCAAGCGCATGGGCCACGCAGGTGCAATCATCTCCGGCGGCAAAGGCACTGCAGACGAGAAATTCGCTGCGCTGCAAGACGCTGGCGTGAAAACTGTCCGTTCGCTTGCAGACATCGGCAAAGCCTTGGCTGAGCTGACCGGTTGGGAAATGAAGAAGTAAGCATCGCTTGCTGATCATTGTCTGATCGACAAAGGCCACCTTCGGGTGGCCTTTGTGTTTTCCGGAGATTTTTTATGTTTACCCAAACCCTGTAGGAGTGAGCTTGCTCGCGATGGCTGTGTGTCTGATTCATTTTCATGACTGGCACGCAGCTATCGCGAGCAAGCTCTCTCCTACAGTCCGGATATCAATCAATATGTAGGATATTTCCGAAATGCGACACGGATGTGCATGCATCGGTCGGTCTGCCCTGTAATGGCGCGTGAAATAGGGTAGGCTACCCGCCATTTTGCTCGGTCAGCCCCCAAAAGGCGCTGCTGTGCCCAACGGGCCTGTCCTAAAAGGATGGGCAGCATTTCCCTTCACCCATTGGGAAATCCTCTTCTTAATTCCGATTCTGCAGTGTGGTTTCTTTAATGAAAGTGTTGAAAGGCCAGGACATCCTGGCACTTGGCTTCATGACGTTCGCGTTGTTCGTGGGTGCTGGCAATATCATCTTCCCCCCTATCGTGGGTCTTCAGGCGGGTCCTCATGTGTGGATGGCGGCGCTGGGCTTTCTTGTCACAGCGGTAGGTCTGCCCGTGGTGACCGTCGTGGCGCTGGCCAAGGTCGGCGGTGCCATGGACGCCCTGAGCAGTCCGATCGGTAAAGTGGCAGGCACTGTGCTCGCTGCCGTTTGTTATCTCTCCGTAGGGCCGCTGTTCGCAACGCCGCGCACGGCCACCGTTTCCTTTGAAGTGGGTCTGGCGCCTCTGACTGGCGAAAGCCCGCTGGCGCTGTTTCTCTACAGTCTTGTCTATTTCCTGCTGGTGTTCTGGATTTCGCTGTATCCAGGACGCTTGCTGGACACCGTCGGACGCTTCCTGGCGCCGCTCAAGATCATCGCTCTGGCGGTGCTCGGTATCGCCGCCTTCGCGCTGCCTGTCGGTGACGTGGGTACGGCACAGCCGGCGTATGTCGCTGCACCGTTCTCTCAGGGCTTCATCAATGGCTATCTGACCATGGATACCCTGGGCGCGCTGGTGTTTGGCATCGTCATCGTCAACGCCATTCGTTCCCGTGGCGTCGAGTCGCCACGCTTGATCACTCGTTACGCCATCATCGCAGGCCTGATTGCGGGTCTGGGGCTGGCGCTGGTGTACATCAGCCTGTTCCGTCTGGGTTCGGGCAGCCATGCGGTGGCGGCTGAAGCCACCAACGGCGCAGCAGTGCTGCATGCCTATGTGCAAAATACCTTCGGTTCGCTGGGCAGCGGTTTCCTGGCCGTGTTGATTTCTCTGGCCTGTCTGGTCACGGCAGTGGGTCTGACCTGCGCCTGCGCCGAATATTTCAGCCGCTTGCTGCCGCTGTTCTACAAGACGCTGGTCATTCTGCTGGCGGCGTTCTCGCTGCTGGTGTCCAACCTCGGCCTGACCAAACTGATCCAGTTCTCGATCCCGGTGCTGACGGCGATTTACCCGCCGTGCATTGCGCTGGTCGCGCTGAGCTTCTGCAAGGAGTTCTGGCGTTCCCAAGGGCGTGTGGTGGCTCCGGTGATGCTGGTGTCATTGCTGTTCGGTACGGTCGATGCGATCAAGGGGGCCGGTTTCGGCGATTATTTGCCTTCTGCCGCTGCACACCTGCCACTCAGTGAGCAGGGCCTCGCCTGGTTGATCCCGTCGCTGATCACCCTGTTCGGGGCCTTTGTGGTCGATCGCGTGATGGGCAAGCGCAGTGAAGCGCTCGCGTAGAGGGCGCGCATGGGGTTGACCCGATTGCTGTTCAATGACGCTGCATAAAAATAAAGCCCGCTAAATGCGGGCTTTATTTTTTTGAATCTTTGGAACTTACGGCTTAGTTGTCGCGGGTGCCTGCTCGTTCGCCTCTTTCGCGCGCTCTTGAGCCGCTTCGGCATTCTTTTGTGCAGCTTCCTGGCTTTCTTTGGCCGCTTCGTTCACTTTGTCTTGAGCCTGTTGCATCGACTCTTGAGACTGTTGGGCAGCCTTGTTGGCATCCTGTTGTTTATCCTCGGATTTTTTATCGCAGGCAGCGAGGCCCAGGGTGGCAGAGAGCATGAGGGCAATGGCTAAAGTCTTACGCATGGGGTGTTTCTCCTTATTGAACATCGACGTGCCTTCGAACACGTGCTAATTAATTTGGTTCCCTCTTTTGTGGGAATAAATAGTGCGCTGTTTCAGACGTGTTACGCCGGAGTGTGCGAATGTTCTGATTAATCGTTTTTGCCCTTGGCTCAGCGGACGCTACCTCCGTTAGACAGGCGTTAGTTGTTCATGAAGATTGTGCGAATTGAAAATCCGCACCCTTGAAATCCCCACGCCCGTCCCCACTTTGATGACAACCCGCCGTCCAGCCTTGTGCTGTCGGGCCTTTGGGCGGCAACCCTATTCGTGTGGACTGATTGGAGTTTGATGACCATGAGTGTGGAAACTCAAAAGGAAACCCTGGGCTTCCAGACCGAGGTGAAGCAACTGCTGCACCTCATGATCCATTCGCTGTATTCGAACAAGGAAATCTTCCTGCGTGAGCTGATTTCCAACGCGTCCGACGCGGTGGACAAGCTGCGCTTCGAGGCGCTGTCCAAGCCTGAACTGCTGGAAGGCGGTGCCGAGCTGAAAATCCGTGTGAGCTTCGACAAGGCCGCGAAAACCGTGACCCTGGAAGACAACGGCATCGGCATGAACCGCGACGATGTGATCACCCATCTGGGTACCATCGCCAAATCCGGCACCGCTGATTTCATGAAAAACCTGACTGGCGATCAAAAGAAAGATTCGCACCTGATCGGTCAGTTCGGGGTGGGTTTCTACTCGGCGTTCATCGTGGCGGACAAGGTTGATGTCTACAGCCGCCGTGCCGGTGCTCCCGCCAGCGAAGGCGTGCACTGGTCGTCGAAAGGCGAGGGCGACTTCGAGGTCGCGACCGTCGAGAAAGCCGAACGCGGCACCCGTATCGTGTTGCACCTGAAAAACGGTGAAGACGAATTCGCTGATGGCTACCGTCTGCGTAACATCATCAAGAAATACTCCGATCACATCGCCTTGCCGATCGAACTGCCAAAAGAGCAGATCGCCGTGGAAGGTGAGCCTGCGCCAGCGGAGGAGTGGGAAACCGTCAACCGCGCCAGCGCGCTGTGGACCCGTTCTCGTACCGATGTGAAGGACGAGGAATATCAGGAGTTCTACAAGCACATCGCCCATGATTTCGAGAACCCGCTGAGCTGGAGCCACAACAAGGTCGAAGGCAAGCTGGAGTACAACTCGCTGCTGTACGTCCCGGCCCGTGCGCCGTTCGACCTGTACCAGCGCGAAGCGCCACGCGGCTTGAAGCTGTACGTGCAGCGCGTGTTCGTCATGGATCAGGCCGAGTCGTTCCTGCCGCTGTACCTGCGTTTCATCAAGGGTGTGGTGGACTCCAACGACCTGTCGCTGAACGTCTCTCGTGAAATTCTGCAGAAAGACCCGATCATCGACTCGATGAAGTCGGCGCTGACCAAGCGCGTGCTGGACATGCTGGAGAAGCTGGCGAAGAACCAGCCGGAAGAATACAAAGGCTTCTGGAAAAACTTCGGCCAGGTGATGAAAGAGGGCCCGGCTGAAGACTTCGCCAACAAGGAAAAAATCGCCAGCCTGCTGCGTTTTGCGTCCACTTCTGACGAGAGCGGCGAGCAAAGCGTGGCATTGGCCGATTACCTGGGCCGCGCCAAGGAAGGTCAGGACAAGATCTACTACCTGACCGGCGAAAGCTACGCACAGGTCAAGAACAGCCCGCATCTGGAGGTCTTCCGCAAGAAAGGCATCGAAGTGCTGCTGCTGACCGATCGCATCGACGAGTGGCTGATGAGCTACTTGAGCGACTTCGACGGCAAGGGTTTCGTCGACGTGGCTCGTGGCGATCTGGATTTGGGCAAGCTGGACTCGGAAGAGGACAAGAAGGCCCAGGAAGAAATCGCCAAGGACAAGGAAGGGTTGATCGAGCGTCTGAAAGCCGCACTGGGCGATGCAGTCAGTGAAGTGCGTGTCTCCCATCGCCTGACCGACTCGCCTGCGATTCTGGCCATCGGTGAGCAGGATCTGGGTCTGCAAATGCGTCAGATTCTGGAAGCCAGCGGGCAGAAGGTTCCGGATTCCAAGCCAATCTTCGAATTCAACCCCACTCACCCGCTGATCGGCAAACTGGACAACGAGCAGAGTGAAGACCGCTTCGGCGAGTTGTCGCACATTTTGTTCGACCAAGCAGCGCTGGCTGCGGGCGACAGCTTGAAGGATCCGGCCGCTTATGTGCGCCGTTTGAACAAGTTACTGGTCGAACTCTCGGTTTAACATCGCAACACGTCAAAACCCGCTTCGGCGGGTTTTGTCATTTGAACTTCCTCATATTTTCAATCGTAGGAGTTGGCAATGAGCAACGTTACTGTGCAGTCCGTGGTGTATCAGATTGACGGCCAAAGCTATGAGAGTCGTCTGGTGTTCAGCGAAGGCGCGAAAGCGGTGCCGGGTCTGGTGATGGCGCCCAACTGGATGGGCATCAGCGAAGACGCTGAACAGATTGCCATGCAGGTGGCCGCCAAGGGTTACGTGGTATTGCTGGCTGACCTGTATGGCCAGGGCGTGCGTCCGACCAATGCCGACGAAGCGCTGGCCGCGATGATGCCGCTGAAGAATGATCGTGGTTTGCTGAACAAACGCATGCAGGCTGCGTTGGACCAACTCACCGCACAAACGTTAGCGGCGGTGGACAAAGCCTCACTGGCGGCGTTCGGTTTCTGCTTCGGCGGTTGCTGTGCGCTGGAGCTTGCGCGTACTGGCGCTCCACTGAAAGCGGCAGTGTCGTTCCATGGAACGCTGGACACCACCAACCCGGCCGATGCCAAAAACATCAAAGGCAAAGTACTGGTCTTGCACGGCGCGTCTGACCCGCTGGTACCGAAAGAGCAGTTGCCTGCGTTTGAAGCTGAAATGAATGCGGCCAATGTGGACTGGCAACTGCTGAGCTACGGCGGGGCGTTCCACTCCTTCACCGATCCGCATGCCAATAACCCGGGCGTACAGATGTACAACCCGACAGTTTCCAAGCGTGCGTTCACCGCCATGCACAATCTGCTGGATGAAGTGTTCGCCGGCTAACGCTATTTAGCTGGCACCCCGCTAAACCCTGTGGGAGCGAATTCATTCGCGAGAGGTCAGTACATCCGACGCTGATGTGTTGGATGTGCCACTGTTTCGCGAATGAATTCGCTCCCACAGGTTCTGTGCTCGACGCGTCGTTCGAGTGTTACTTCCTGCCTGCTGGCAACTCAATCCTCGCCACTTCCCCCGGCACCGTCGGCCAGTCCCCGGCCGCCCACTTTGCCCTTGCCTGATCGATCAGCGCTGGATCGCTGGCGACGAAATTCCAGTTCATTCTTCTCGGACCATCCAGCGGTGCGCCGCCGATCAGGACCGCGTGGGATTCGCTGTTGGCACACAGCGTCGGCTCGCTGCCAGCATCCAGCACCAGCAGACTGCGAGGCTCCACTGGCTCGCCGTCCAGTTCCATGCCGCCTTCAATCACATACAGTGCTCGCTGTTCATGTTCCGCCGGGATCAACAGCGTTGTCGCCGCTTGCATCTTGAGTTCGGCATACAGCGTCGGTGAGAGCACCGGAACCGGGGAGGTCAGGCAAAACCCGGTCCCCGCGATCATACGAATCGCGATGCCCATGGCGTCGCTCAATGGCAGGCTCGTGGCGGGGTGATGGCTGTAATGCCCGGCACCTTGCTCATGCTCCTGGGGAGAGGCCAGCCAGACCTGCAAGCCATGCAGCCGTGAGCCGCTCTCGTGCAAGTCCTCCGGGGTGCGTTCGATGTGGGCGATCGCCTTGCCTGCGGTCATCCAGCTCACTTCGCCGGGCAATACGCGCTGATCGCTGCCCAGACTGTCCTTGTGCTGAATCTCCCCTTCAAACAGATACGTCAGGGTCGACAGGCCGATGTGGGGGTGCTGGCGAATGTCCATTCCGCTGTCAGGCGCGTAAGTGGTTTCCAGCATGTGATCGAAGAACACGAAAGGTCCGACGTTGCGGCATTGAGCGGAGGGCAGGGGGCGCAGAATCGGCTGGCCTTCGACGTCTTCGGCACGGGGTTTGATCGTCAACATGTCAGGGTTCTCATGGGGCTTTGCAACAGCATACAAGGGCAAAATCTCACCGTCTGGATCGTCTGTGCTGACATATCCAATCGAATGGTGGTTATTACGAATCGCTCTCAAATAAATCACTTAATTGTCCTACAGAATCTAGCCTGTTCAGCCGATACTGAGGCGTTGACCAGCCGCACTTTGAAGGCAGGATTTTGGGGAGGGACCCATTGTGACCGTAAGAAACATGAATATCGCGCCCCGGGCTGCGCTTGGTTTTGGGGTGCTGGCGCTGCTGGTTTTCGGTTTGGGTGCTTTTGCGCTGTTGCAGATGTCCAGCATGCGCAAGCAGTCGGATCTGGTGGAGAGCAAATGGCTCCCCAGTGTCATGGAATTGGGCGTTATGGGGCAGGACCTGATGAGGATCCGCACCCTGACGCTGCGTTTGATGGTCGGACGTGATCCTGCGGCCTTGCAGGATAACTACAACAAGATCGAGCAGCTCAAGGTGAAACTGCAAACGGCGGAACAGCGCTATGTCTCGATGATTGAAGCGTCTCGCGAGCGTGAGCTTTACGAGCGTTTCGCGACTGCCAAGCAGGCCTATTTTAAGCGTCAGACACGGGTCATGGACTTTTCGAAAGAGAACCGTCTGGATGACGCGGTGCAAGTCATCAATGGTGAAATGAATCAGCACGCCGACACGATGACTCAGGCGCTCAATGAACTGACGGCGCTGAACAAGCAAGGAGCCAGTAACGCCACTGACGCAGCACAGCAGGTCTTCGGCAGTGCGCTAAGTTGGGTGGCCGCCATGATGGTGCTCACGGCGCTGATCACGCTGGTGCTGGCCTGGGGCCTGACGCGCAGTATCGTTCAGCCGCTGGCGCAGGCATTGGGCATCGCGCAGGTGATCGCGGCAGGAGATTTGACCGCTGAGATCAAGGTTCAAGGACGCGACGAGCCTGCGCGGCTGCTGGATGCTTTGAAAGCCATGCAACTGAGCCTGCGTCGCACGATCCTGCGCATTTCCGATTCATCGAACCAGTTGGCGTCGGCATCGGAAGAGCTGAGCACTGTCACTGAAGACTCCACGCGTGGCCTGCATCAGCAGAGCCTGGAAATCGATCAGGCGGCGACGGCGGTCAATCAGATGACCGTGGCCGTGGAAGAAGTGGCGCGCAATGCGGTAGCGACTTCGCAAGCCTCGGATGAGTCCGAACGCATTGCTCAACGCGGGCGACATCAAGTGCAGGAGACTGTTGCTTCGATCAATCATCTGGCTCGGGACGTTACCCAGACCGGTGATCAGGTCGAGGTGCTGGCGCAGAAGGTGTATGGCATCAGCAAGGTGCTGGACGTGATTCGTTCCGTGGCCGAGCAGACCAACCTGTTGGCGCTCAACGCCGCCATTGAAGCGGCCAGGGCGGGAGAGGCCGGTCGTGGGTTTGCGGTGGTGGCGGATGAGGTCCGGGCGCTGGCCCATCGGACGCAGTCGTCGACCCAGGAGATCGAGGCGTTGGTGGGGGATATCCGTCAGGGCACCGACCAGGCGGTCGCCGCGATGCAAGGCAGTAACAACCGCGCACGCTCTACCCTGGAGCTGGCGCAGTCCGCCGGTGTGGCGCTGGACGAGATTGCGCTGGCCATTTCCCAGATCACGGAGCGCAACACCGTGATCGCCAGCGCCTCCGAGCAACAGGCGCAGGTGGCGCGGGAAGTGGACCGTAATATCACCAATATTCGTGATCTGGCGCTGCAAAGCTCGGCGGGTGCCAATCAGACGGCGGCGGCCAGCCAGGATTTGTCGCGTCTGGCGACGGACCTGAACGGGATGGTGGGAGAGTTCGCGGTCTGAGGATGACCTCGTTCTGTGGGAGCTGGCTTGCTGGCGAAGGCAGAGTGTCAGTGCCCTATGTATTCGCTGGCACTGCGCCTTCGCCAGCAAGCCGGCTCCCACAAGTACAGATCCTTGTCATGAAAAAGGCGCCCCGAAAGGCGCCTTTTCATGTGCGGGAAACGGCTTGAATCACTTGCCGGTCCAGCGCTTCATCACCAGCGTGGCGTTGGTGCCACCGAAGCCGAAGCTGTTGCTCATGACCAGGTTGATCTCGGCGTTTTCGCGAGTCTTGGTCAGGATCGGCAAGTCGGCTACTTCTGGGTCCAGTTCGTCGATGTTCGCCGAACCGGCCATGAAGTTGCCTTCCATCATCAGCATGCAGTAGATCGCTTCGTGAACGCCTGCGGCGCCTAGGGAGTGACCTGACAGGCTCTTGGTGGAGCTGATGGCCGGAGCGTTGGCGCCGAACACTTCACGCACGCCTTTCATTTCAGCGACGTCGCCGACCGGGGTAGAGGTGCCGTGGGTGTTCAGGTAGTCGATGGTGCCGTCAACGGTGGACAGCGCCTGCTGCATGCAGCGGATGGCACCTTCGCCGCTTGGGGCGACCATGTCGTAGCCGTCGGAAGTGGCGCCATAGCCGACCAGCTCGGCGTAGATCTTCGCGCCACGGGCCAGAGCGTGTTCCAGCTCCTCGACCACGACCATGCCGCCACCGCCCGCGATGACGAAACCGTCACGGTCAGCGTCGTAGGCACGGGAAGCTTGCTCTGGGGTTTCGTTGCGCTTGCTGGACAGGGCGCCCATGGCGTCGAACAGGAACGACTGGCTCCAGTGCTCTTCTTCACCGCCACCGGCGAAGACGATGTCCTGCTTGCCCATCTGGATCTGTTCCATGGCGGTACCGATGCAGTGAGCACTGGTGGCGCAGGCAGAAGCGATGGAGTAATTCAGGCCCTTGATCTTGAATGGCGTTGCGAGGCATGCCGAAACAGTGCTGCTCATGGTGCGGGTCACGCGGTATGGACCGACGCGCTTGACGCCTTTTTCACGCAGGATATCCAGCGCTTCCATCTGGTTCAGGGTCGAAGCACCACCTGAGCCTGCGATCAGGCCGGTGCGTGGGTTGGACACCTGCTCTTCGGTCAGGCCGGAGTCCTTGACCGCGTCCTGCATCGCCAGATAGGCGTAAGCAGCGGCGTGGCCGACAAAGCGGTAGACCTTGCGGTCGATCAGTTCTTCCAGATTCAGATCAATGGAGCCGGATACCTGGCTGCGCAGGCCCATTTCCTTGTATTCCGGATTGAAGCGGATACCAGGGCGGCTGTTACGCAGGTTTTCGGAGACGGTCTCTTTGTCATTGCCCAAGCAGGAAACAATGCCCAGACCGGTGATAACGACGCGGCGCATGCGAATACCCTTAGAAATCGTCAGTGGAGGTGAAGACGCCGACGCGAAGGCCTTCGGCGGTGTAGATTTCACGGCCGTCCACGCTGACCGAACCGTCGGCGATCGCCAGGTTCAGCTTGCCTTTGAGGACGCGCTTGATGTGAATGTTGTAGGTGACTTTCTGGGCGGTCGGGAGGACCTGGCCGAAGAATTTCACTTCGCCCGAACCCAGCGCACGGCCGCGGCCCGGCAGGCCTTGCCAGCCCAGGAAGAAACCGACCAGTTGCCACATGGCGTCGAGGCCCAGGCAGCCTGGCATGACCGGGTCGCCTTCGAAGTGACAGCCGAAGAACCACAGGTCCGGAGTGATGTCCAGTTCGGCGACCAATTCACCTTTGCCGAACTTGCCGCCTTCCTGACTGATGTGGGTGATGCGATCCATCATCAGCATGTTGGGGGCGGGCAGTTGCGCGTTACCTGGGCCGAACAGCTCGCCGCGACTGCAGCGCAGCAAGTCTTCCCGGGTAAAGGCGTTTTGTTTGGTCATGCGAGCTCCTCGATAATCCTGTGCGGCTGGGTGTGGCTATTTGTTTCACCCAATCTGGCCAGCGGGTTGTCCCGCCGCTGGCAGCCTACTCATAGACTATTGCGTTGTAGTGAAAGTCACAGCACAGGTGAAATGAATGTACACCTGTACACTGAAATTGTCCGTTCGCGCGCGTGCGCGGGTCGATCACGGCACACAAGACTGCCGCAATTTATCATTTATCGCCAGTCGCAGATGCTTTAATGGTCAGCCAGCGCTGCAAAACCTGCTGTAAATCAGTGCGTTTGAAGGGTTTGGCCAGGTAGTCGTTCATGCCCGCCTGTAAGCAAATATCGCGATCGCCGTGCCGGGCGTTCGCCGTCAGCGCAATGATGGGCAGGGTGTCGAGCCCCGGTAGTTCGCGAATTCTGCGGGTCGCTTCGTAGCCGTCCATGACTGGCAAGCGGCAATCCATGAGGATCAGTGCATATTTTTCCTTGCTGGCCATGCTCACCGCTTCGGCACCGTCGCCCGCTGCGCTGACCTGTAAACCCAGACTGCGCAGCATGGCCTCGACCACGGTGCGGTTGACGGGGTTGTCCTCGACCAGCAGCACGCAGCCGTCGCGCTCCTGAGGCATTTCGCCCACGGCGCCCGGCGTGGGTAAAGGGTCTTCCTGAGCCACGCGCTGCAACGGGATTTGCAGCGTGAATACCGAGCCGATGCCTTCGCTGCTTTGTGCGCGCAATGAACCGCCCATGCGCTCAGCGAGATTGCGTGCAATCGGCAGGCCCAGCCCGGTGCCGCCGTAGCGTCGGGAAATGGAATTGTCCGCCTGCTGAAAGGCGTCGAACATCGACTCCACCAATTGCGCCGAAATGCCGATACCGCTGTCACGCACTGCACAGGTGAAGAGGATGTGTTGGGCATCGGTCTGTTGCCACCCAGTCTCGACCCGCACGCTGCCGAACTCGGTGAATTTCAGGGCGTTCCCGATCAGGTTGACGAGGATCTGACGGATGCGGGTCGGATCGCCCTTGACCCGCAGCAGGTCCATTCCGGGAGGCAGTTCCAGTTCCAGTGCCAGGCCACGTTGTTGTGCGTTGTGAGCAAACGCCTGTACGGAGGTGGCGATCAGGTCCGCGAGGTTGAACGAAATGTTCTCCAGCTCCAGGGCATCGCGCTCGAAACGGGAGAAATCGAGGATGTCGTTGATGACGCGCAACAGATGCTCGGTGGATTCGGTGGCCAGTGCCGCATACTCGGCCTGTTCCTCGGTCATCCTGGTGGTTTCCATCAATTGCAGCATGCCCAGCACGCCATTCATCGGCGTGCGCAACTCGTGACTCATCATGGCCAGAAACTCGGATTTCGCGCTATTGGCGCGTTCGGCTTCCTCCCGGGTCCTGATCAACTCGTCCATGGCTTTCTTCTGCTCGCGGCTGGCCTTCTCCAGGCCCAATGCCAGGTTGTTGATGTGGCGTGCCAGATCGCCGAGCTCGGCGTCGTCGGCCACCGGCAGCGGCGCAGTGTAATCGCCATGCTGAATGGCTTTGACGGCATCGCTCATGGCGCTGATGGGTTGAGACAGGCTCAGGGACAGACGTCGCGCCAGAATGTACGTAAACAGCAGGGCGAACAGCGCGAGAATGCCCGCCTTGAGCAGGATTTCCTGTTCCCTGAGGTTAAAGGCATCGCTGGACATGCCTACCAGCACGCGGCCCAGATAGTCTTCGACTGGGACGCTGGCGATATCGTCGATGTCGTCGGAATGATTGCCTTCGGATTTGATCTGTTGCAGGCGAATGGGGGCCTGAAACACTTCCAGTTGGTGTGATCGGACGTTGTCTGTGGTCTGTTCGACGTGGACGAGCACTTTGCCCGCGCTGTCCTGAACTTCCAGGAAGCGGACGTGGGGCGTGCTCATGGTCGCCTTCATCAGGCTTTCGAGCACTTCGTCGTTGCCCACGATCACGCCGTATTCGGACGCTGGGGCCAGTTGGTTGGCAATCAGTTGGCCTGTGTGGGTCAGTTCCTGACGCAGATCCTGAATGCGCACTACGGTGAAAAAACTGATCAGTAACAGGGTCAGCAGCAGGGCCGGGCCGAGGCTGAGAATCTGCGTGCGGGTGCTGATGTTCCAGCCGCGTTGTGCCGTCAAGGCCGGACTCCCGCCTGTCGTGAGTGCAATGTTCATTGAAAGCGCCCTAACGATAGCTCATCAGCGGCGCGGTGGAATTTTCACAAAGTGCGCGCATCTTAACCGAGCCGTAGGGAATTTCCTCGTGAAGAGTAGGGTGTCCGCCATTCGCATCTGGCTGTCGTGTTTTGCCGCTGGTGGCGAGCACGGCGCTCCGTATAATGCTGCCATCGCCAGTTCCGATGGCCCTAGATGGATTGTTTTATGACCCAACAGCAACCGATCGCCGTTCTGGGTGGTGGCAGCTTCGGCACGGCCGTGGCCAATTTGCTGGCCGAAAATGGCCACCGGGTCCTGCAGTGGATGCGCGACCCCGAGCAGGCCGAGGCGATTCGCGTCAATCGCGAGAATCCGCGTTACCTCAAAGGTATCAAGGTGCTCGATGCCGTGGAGCCGGTGACAGACCTGCAAAGCGCATTGAGCCAGAGTCAACTGGTGTTCGTTGCGTTGCCCTCCAGCGCGCTGCGCACGGTGCTGATCCCCCATGTCGAGCTGTTGACCGGCAAAATGCTGGTCAGCCTGACCAAGGGTATCGAGGCCCAGACCTTCAAACTGATGAGCGAAATCCTGGAAGACATCGCGCCCAAAGCCCGCATCGGTGTGTTGTCCGGGCCGAATCTGGCCCGTGAGATCGCTGAACATGCGCTGACGGCCACGGTGGTGGCCAGTGAAGACGAGGCGCTGTGCCAGGCGGTTCAGGCCGCGTTGCATGGGCGCACCTTCCGCGTCTACGCCAGCGCCGACCGTTTTGGCGTGGAGCTGGGCGGCGCGCTGAAGAACGTCTACGCGATCATCGCCGGCATGGCGGTGGCGCTGGGCATGGGGGAGAACACCAAAAGCATGTTGATCACCCGCGCGCTGGCCGAAATGACCCGCTTTGCGGTCAGCCAGGGTGCCAACCCGATGACCTTCCTGGGGCTGGCCGGTGTCGGTGATCTGATCGTGACGTGTTCGTCCCCCAAAAGCCGCAATTATCAGGTCGGTTTCGCGTTGGGGCAGGGGCTGACGCTGGATGAGGCCGTCACCCGTCTGGGCGAGGTGGCCGAAGGGGTCAACACGCTCAAGGTGCTCAAGGTCAAGGCCCAGGAAGCCCAGGTCTACATGCCGCTGGTGGCGGGGCTGCACGCTATCCTGTTCGAAGGGCGTACGCTGGAGCAGGTCATCGAACTGCTGATGCGCGCCGAACCCAAGACCGATGTCGATTTCATCTCGACCAGCGGTTTCAACTAATACCCGCTGGCTCAAGGAGAGACCTTTGAACGAATCAAAATTCAAGCAGCACGAATCGATCCTGCTGCGCATCCTGTGGATGCTGGTGTTTGCCGTGGTCTGGGAAGTCGCAGCCGTCGTGCTGGCGGTGGTGGTGCTGGTGCAACTGGCGTATCGCCTGTTCTATGGGGCGCCGAGTCTGAGCCTGATGTCGTTCGGTGACAGCCTGAGTCAGTATTTTGCGCAGATCGGCCGTTTTGGCACGTTTCACACTGACCAGAAGCCTTGGCCATTCGCCGACTGGCCCGCGCCGCGCCCACCGGAAGGCGAGGCTCCGCACACCGTGCCGGCTGCTGCGCACCCGGTGCGGGATGAGGAACCGAAACTATGAAAGTGTGGATTCTGCGTCATGGCGAGGCTCAGTACCGCGCTCGTACCGACGCCGAACGCGAGCTGACCGACAACGGCCGCCAGGAGGTGCTGACCAGCGCGGCGCACCTGCTGGGCCAGTCGCTGCGCTGGATCATCGCCAGCCCCTATGTTCGAGCGCAGCAGACCGCTGAGCTGGTGCGTCAGGCGTTGGGGTTTTCCGAGTCGATCGTGACCGTCCCCTGGCTGACGCCGGACAGCGATCCGCGTAAGGTGCTGGACAATCTGGACCTCTATGCCTCGGACGACGTCTTGCTGGTCAGTCACCAGCCGTTGGTCGGCTCGCTGATCGGTCTGGCGGTGCATGGCAACGTGCAGCAGGCCCACGGAATGCACACGGCGAGTCTTGCTGAACTGGAGGCAGATTTCCCGGTGGCGGGTGCGATGAACCTGATCGGGGTCAGGCATCCGGGGTGATTCGGCCTCGGCCCGGCAGATGATGTTCTCCTGTGGGGGCCGTTCAACTGTGGACTATTCAATAATAAGGACAACCCATGAGCCTATGGCGTGACACCCCCAACCTCGACGCGCTCAACGCGATGCAGAAGAACACCATCGGTGAGCAACTGGACATCCGTTTCGAAGCGTTCGACGATCAGTCTCTGACCGCCAGCATGGTGGTCGATCACCGCACACACCAACCCTACGGCCTGCTGCACGGTGGTGCGTCGGTGGTGCTGGCAGAAACGGTCGGTTCGTCGGCCAGCTACCTGGTCATCGACTCCAGCAAGTATTTCTGCGTCGGGCTGGAAATCAACGCCAACCATTTGCGGGGCCTGCGCAGTGGTCGGGTCACGGCGGTGGCGCATCCGGTGCACATCGGTCGCACCACGCACGTCTGGGACATCCGCCTGACCGGCGAAGACGGCAAGGCCAGTTGTATTTCGCGCCTGACCGTTGCGGTCGTGCCGCTGGGTGAGCAGCCGCCTGCACGCTGAATGCGTCTGCGCTGGCCGGAGTGTCATCCCCGATGGCACTTCCGGTCATTGCCGCCGTGTCAGGCTCACGCACACAATTGCAGCCTGATCACGGTTTCTGGATGCGCCGGCATGACTCAACACGTCTTTTTCGCTCACGCCAACGGCTTCCCGTCCGCCACGTACGGCAAGTTGTTCGCAGCGTTGGGCGATGAGTTTCACATCACTCATCTGGCGCAGCACGCCCACGATCCGCGTTTTCCCGTGACCGACAACTGGCCGAATCTGGTGGACGAGTTGATCCATCACCTGCGTGAACAACCACAGCCGGTCTGGGGGGTTGGTCATTCGCTGGGCGGCGTTTTGCATTACCACGCGGCCTTGCGGCATCCGGAGCTGTATCGCGGAGTGGTCATGCTCGATTCGCCCGTGCTGACGCGTTTCGATCAATGGATGATCCGTGCGGCCAAGCGTTTCGGTTTCATCGACCGCATCACCCCGGCAGGGCGCACGCTGGGCCGACGTGAGGTGTTCAGCGATCTGGACGCTGCGCGGCATTATTTTTCGGGCAAGACCCTGTTCCGCCGTTTCGATCCCGAATGTTTCGAGGCCTATCTGCTGCACGGTTTGCAGCCGGACGGTGATCGATTGCGCCTGCGTTTCGATCCCACCACCGAGATCAGCATCTATCGCAGCGTGCCGCACACCAGCCCTGGCGTGGCCCGTCACCTGCAAGTGCCGTTGGCGCTGGTGCGGGGCGAACACAGTGATGTGGTGCGCCGCCATCACGCGATGTCGGTGAAAAGCATGCGTGAAGGCGTGTATCTTTCGGTGCCGGGCGGGCACATGTTCCCGCTGGAACACCCCGAGGACACCGCGCAGATGCTCAAGAACCTGTTTTCCCGCTGGGCCACACCTGGGCAGGTCGTCACCCGGACGCAGCCCCGTCAGCGAGCTCGCGCATGAGCTGTGCGGTCGAAGAGATTCGGCTGAGCCTGCCGCACATCGAACTGGCGGCCCATTTGTTCGGGCCGCAAGATGGCTTGCCGGTGATTGCGCTGCATGGCTGGCTGGACAACGCCAACAGCTTCGCTCGCCTGGCGCCGAAGCTCAAAGGCTTGCGCATTCTGGCGCTGGACATGGCCGGGCATGGCCATTCCGATCACCGCCCGCTGGGCGCCGGTTACGGTTTGCCGGATTACGCCCATGACGTGCTGCATGTAGCGCAGCAGATGGGGTGGGAGCGGTTTTCGCTGCTGGGGCATTCGTTGGGTGCCATTGTCTCGGTGATCCTCGCCGGGTCGGTGCCGGATCGTATCAGTCGTCTGGCGTTGATCGACGGCCTGATTCCGCCGTTGGGCGAGCCTGAAGGCGCGGCGGAACGAATGGGCACCGCCTTGCTGGCGCAACTGGCGCAATCGAGCAAGCGCAAGCCCGTGTACGCCGAAATGGACCGAGCGGTCGAAGCCCGCATGAAAGGCATGGTCGCTGTCAGTCGCGAAGCTGCTGAGCTGTTGGCGCAGCGTGGCCTGATGCCGGTGCCGGGCGGTTACACCTGGCGCAGTGACAGCCGCCTGACACTGGCGTCGGCGATGCGTCTGACGCGCGCCCAAGCTTTGTCCTTCGTGAATGCCATTCGTTGTCCTGCACACCTGGTGGTTGCCGACCTGGGCATGCTGGCGCAGAACACCGCGCTGCTCGACAGTGTTTCGTTCGAGGTCACTGTGTTACCCGGTGGGCATCATCTGCATCTGAACGACGAGGCGGGCGCGACCTCTGTTGCAGACTGTTTCAATCGGTTCTTCGCCGTTTCTTGACTTGCGCAGCGCAACTGTCGAGGCTGGGCGGGTTGAAACAGGAGACTGCACGATGGACCACCGCCCACACTCGATTCCCTCCCTCGGACTGCGCTCGCGTGCGGTCGTGATGGCCCCCACGATGATCCGCCCATGAGCCTTTCCACGCGTGCTGCCTGCACGCTCGGCTGGCTGCTGTGCCTGACCGGTTACGCCACGACCGGTCTGGCCGCCGATGTCGCGGGCAGTCAGGACTTTTCCAACTTGCCTCGGCCGACTGACGCTGAAATCGTCGATTACAAGCCCGCTGCGAACCTTGAACGCATTTTTCCCATGGGCTCGATTCGCAAGATCAGCGGCCAATTGCGCTTCGATGGTCAGGTGGCTTCCCGTGGCACCGCCAGTGCCGTGACCTATCAATTACCGCCAGAGCGATCCGCCGACGAGGCCTTCACGGCCGCTCGCGAAGCCTTTCAGCAGCAGGGCGCGCAGTTGTTGTTCTGGTGTCAGGCCCGGGACTGTGGTGAAAGCAGCTTGTGGGCCAACGAAGTGTTCAGCAACGCGCGGCTCTACGGGGCCGACAACGGACAAGCCTATTTGCTGCTGCGCCTGTCGCCGGACAGCGACACGCTGGTGGCGTTGTACAGCATCACTCGCGGCAATCGCCGCGCCTTGCTGCATGTCGAAGAGTTCCAGGCTGACGCGCCGCTGGGCGAGGTGCTGCCCACCTCTGCGACCCTGCTCAGAGAGCTGAAGAGCTCCGGTGATCTGGACTTGCCTATGCTCAAGGGTGAGCCCAAACAGCCGTGGATCACTTTGCTCTCACGAGGGCTTAATCTGGACAGCACCTTGCGTGTGACGCTTTCCGGGCCGCAGGCCGAGGCGTGGCGTGAGGCTTTGGTCAACAACAGCGTGCGCGCAGCCCGACTGGAAATCGGCAGCAAGCAGACTCAGGGGCTGGTCGTCGAACTCATTCGCTGAGGAGTGTTTTATCTCAGGCATTCAGTTGCTGTTCAATTGGTGTAAGGCGAGCGTCGACGTTCGCCGTTATGCTGCGCGTTCTGGATTTCTCTTCTACGGTATGACCCATGTTCAATAACGATCGCCTGTTGGTGCAGATTCTGCTGCTGGCACTGCTGGGCGCCTGCCTGTGGGTGATGGCGCCGTTCTGGTCTGCGCTGTTCTGGGGGGCGGTGCTGGCGTTTGCCAGTTGGCCGCTGATGCGCCTGTTGACCCGCGCGCTCAATGGCCGGGAGTCACTGGCCGCGAGCATTCTGACCCTCGGCTGGATGGTACTGGTGGCCGCGCCATTGGTGTGGCTCGGGTTCAACCTGGCTGATCATGTGCGCGATGCCACGGCGTTCGTTCGCGATGTGCAGGTCGATGGCTTGCCCGACCCACCCGCCTGGTTGGGCAGCATTCCCTTGGTCGGGGAGCGATTGGTGGGCTACTGGAACACCATCGATCAGCAGGGCGCGGCGATGCTGGCCACGCTCAAACCCTATCTGGGGCAGGTGGGTAACTGGCTGCTGGCCCGTAGTGCGCAGATCGGCGGGGGCATCCTGGAGCTGACCCTGAGTATCGTCTTCGTGTTCTTTTTCTACCGCGACGGTCCGCGTCTGGCGGCGTTCGTGCTGAGCCTGCTGGAGCGGCTGATCGGCGACAAGGCCCAGTATTACGTCGATCTGGTGGCCGGGACGGTCCAGCGGGTGGTGAACGGGGTGATCGGTACGGCAGCCGCTCAGGGCATTCTGGCGTTGATCGGTTTTCTGATCGCGGGCGTGCCGGGAGCGCTGGTCTTGGGTATTGGCACGTTTTTGCTCAGTCTGGTGCCCATGGGGCCGCCGCTGATCTGGATTCCGGCCACGGCCTGGCTGGCCTGGAAAGGCGAGTACGGGATGGCCGTGTTTCTCGGTTTGTGGGGCATGTTCATCGTCAGTGGTGTCGACAACGTGCTCAAGCCGTATCTGATCAGCCGTGGCGGCAATTTGCCGTTGGTGATCGTGCTGTTGGGGGTGTTCGGCGGGTTATTGGCGTTTGGCTTCATTGGCCTGTTCATCGGCCCGACGCTCTTGGCCGTGGCTTATAGCCTGCTGCTCGACTAGGTCGCTGACAGCCGCGCACGGCAGGTGCCCAAATAACGCGCACTGAAGATAAAAAAGCGCCGCCGGACCGGATCCGGCGGCGCTTTTTTATCAGGCGGAAATACTCACGTATTTACCGGCCGTCGCGTTGCTATTGAGGTTGTAGCGGTCGCTGAGGGCAGCAACCATGCGATTCAACGCCTCAGTGGCCTGCGTCGTGGTGGTCTGCTGCTGAGTATTGTCAGGCTTGAGCGCCGCACTCAACTCGTCGGCGTTGACGCCACCACTGCTGTCGGCGTCCAGGGCACTGAACAGCGAATTGATCGCGTCGGTGCTGGTGGAACTGCTGGAGCCGCTGGTCGAGCTGCCACTTTGCAGGGCGCTGGTCAGTTCGGCGGCCGTGATGCTGCCGTCGCCATCGCTGTCCAGGCTGCTGAACAGGTCGCTGGAGTCTTGCGCGGGCGGGGGAGGCGGTTGTTGAGCCTGTTGCAGGCTGGCGGTCAGCTCTTCGAGGCTGACGGTGCCATCCTTGTTGGTGTCCAGTGCGTCGAATACCTGAGTGCTGTCGGCGCTGCTGTCCGAACTGCTCAGCGCGGCGGTCAGTTCGTCGCTGCTGACGCTGCCATCACCGTCGGTGTCGATGGCGCTCAGCAGGTCCTGGGCTTCATCCGCCGCCGAGCCGCCGTCCATCTGCGTCGGTGGCGGCGGTGGCGGGGTCATGGACGCCAACTCGTCGGCGTCCAGGCTGTCATCGTCGTTGCTGTCCAGATCGCTGAACGCCTTGCTCAGACTGACCGTGATGCCGTCTTTGGAATCGGAGGACAGGGCTGAACTCAGTTCATCCTTGTCGATACTGCCGTCACCGTTGGTGTCGAGCTTTTTCAGCAGGTCGTCGGCGAACTGCTTGCTCTTGTCGGTGCTGCGGGTGGAGCTGCTTGAACTGATGTAGCTGGAATAACTGCTGCTGCCGCTGATACCTGTGACCATCGGACTGACTCCCCATCAGATGAATGAAGCCGGTACGGTGTACCGGCTTATGCAGCGTCGCGGGGTGGGATGTCGTGGGTATGTGGTGTTTGTAACGCGAGGCTTACGGGGGCAGGTACATCGCGGGTGCAGGTTCACCCTGTGGGCGCCGCCTTGAAGGCAAATGCGGTGAATCAGGTCTTTGCGTGACAACTGACAGGACCCCTTCGCCAGCAAGCCGGCTCCCACAGGGGTGTGTGCCAAGTCATAGGTTCGTGATCGACGCCGGTTCTGTGGGAGCCGCCTTGGTGGCGAAGGCGGTTAACCAGCCAACGTAGAATTTCCCACAGTGATGGGGCGTTTTGGTGAGTGAAGGTTGCCCCGACATGTTTTAGCTGCGTTCAGATCCGTGGCAAATCGATCGATGCCGTCAGGCCGCCGCCGGGAGTTTCTTCCAGGCGCAGATCACCGCCCATGCGCCGGGCGGCTTCGCGGGCGATGGTCATGCCGATGCCCACGCCGCCCGAGTTTCGGTTGCGCGACCCCTCAACCCGGTAGAACGGCTCGAACACCGCTTCGCGCAGGTTTTCCGGGATGCCTGGCCCGCGATCGACCACGCGGATCAGCAGGCGATCACTGTAGTCCTCAATCTCCACCCGCGCATGCCCGGCATAGCGCAAGGCATTGTCGATCAGGTTGTGCAGGCAGGAACGCAGGGCCATGGGCTGGGATTTCAGCGGTCGGCAACTGCCGCTGGCTTCGACGTCATCGCCATTGTCCTGAGCGTTCTCGGTCAGCGACTCGATCAGCGCCTGCACGTCGAAATACTGCAAGGCCTCGCTGGTTCGCTGCTCATTGAGGTAGGTCAGCGTGGCGTCGAGCATGCCGATCATGTCGTTCAAATCTTGCGTCATCTGCCCGTGCAGCTTGGGCTCCTCGATCTGTTCGACCCGCAGTTTCAAACGCGCCAGCGGAGTGCGCAGGTCGTGGGAGACCGCCGCCAGCATGCGCCCGCGCTGTTGCACCTGCTCACGAATCCGCTCCTGCATCAGGTTGAACGTCGCAGCGGCCTGGCGCGCCTCGCGGGGACCGGTGATGGTCAGCGGTGGGCTGTCGAGGTTTTCGCTCAGGCGTTCGGCGGCATCGCTGATACGCCGGACCGGCCGACTCAGGGCCTTGGCGCCGAACCAGGCAGCAATCACCAGGGTGATCAACTGGAACAGCAGCGGAATCAGCGGGATACCGAAAAACGGTGGTGGCGGACGGCGCATTTCTTCCGCCGCCATGTCGTCGTCCGGTTTGTCCGGGTAGCCGCGCGGCATGTCCTGCGCGTTGTGTGGCGGTGGAGGCGGAGGCGGGCGATGAGGGTCGTAGTAGTGAAACCAGATGAACGCCAGCAGGTGCGCCAGAATGATCGCCAGCAGTGCGCCGCCGAACAGTCGGGCGAACAGGGTGTCAGCCGAGCGGATCAACCAATCTCCCTGGCGTCGAACATATAGCCTTCGCCCCGTACGGTCTTGATCAGTTGAGGGGATTTCGGATCGTCACCAAGCTTCTGGCGCAGGCGCGAGACCAGCAGGTCGATGCTGCGATCAAAGGCTTCGATGGAGCGGCCGCGGGCGGCGTCCAGCAGTTGTTCGCGGTTGAGCACGCGACGCGGACGTTCAAGGAACACGCGCAGCAGGCGGAATTCGGCGTTGGACAACGGCACCACCAGCCCGTCCGGCGCGGTCAGTTGGCGAAGGACGCTGTTGAGGCGCCAGTTGTCGAAGCGCAGCGTGGTACGTTCTTCGGTACGGTCATCGCGCACGCGGCGCAGGATGGTCTGGATGCGGGCTACCAGTTCGCGAGGTTCGAACGGTTTGGCCATATAGTCGTCGGCACCCAGTTCCAGACCGATGATGCGGTCGGTGGGTTCACAGCGTGCGGTCAGCATCAGGATCGGGATATCCGACGAACTGCGCAGCCAGCGGCACAGCGACAGGCCGTCTTCGCCGGGCAGCATCAGGTCCAGCACCACCACGTCGTAGGTTTCTTCGGCCAGCGCCTGGCGCATGGCATTGCCGTCGGTGACGCCAGTGCTCTGGATGTTGAACCGGGCGAGGTAGTCGCACAGCAGTTCACGGATCGGCACGTCGTCATCGACGATCAGCGCGCGGGTGTTCCAGCGCCGCTCTTCGGCCGGTGCGTTGGCGGTGGTGCTGTCAGGGGTCGTTTGCATGGTGCTGCCGCCATGGTGATGCCGCCGGGAAGGGCCGCGAGTGAGGAACGACGCTGCCATGCTACTTCGCTGGCGAGCGGGGCGGAAGGGTGCGGGTAGCAGGTGTCTGTGGATTGTCGTGAATGTATCAGAAAAGCTACAAGCCGCCATTCGGGTGTGACCCCCACCCTTTTTTGTGGGAGCCACCAAGGCGGCTCCCACTTGATTGCGTTCAGCCATGGAGCGGCCTGTACGTGATCGGCAGTTTTTACACTTTCTTTATGCCCCACGCCCACCCTTGATCTCGTTCCTTTACACCCCTCATGAAGACAATTCCCACACGGTAATCGCCGTATGACGGAGAGTGTTTTCATGAGCGTTCTGGATGGGGTGTCTCTGCTGTTGGCGGCAGGGTTATTCGTGTATTTGCTGGTGGCGCTGTTGCGTGCTGGCCGGGTCGAGGAGTGACGGCCATGCACGGTTATGACTATCTGCTGATTCTGGCGTTCTTCGCCTTGGTGTTGCTGCCCGCGCCGCTGTTGGGGCGCTTCTATTACAAAGTCATGGAAGGCCAGCGCACCTGGCTGACCCCGGTGGTGGGGCCAGTCGAGCGCATCTGCTATCGGCTGTCCGGTGTCGACCCGGCCGTCGAGCAAAACTGGAAGACGTACACCCTGGCCCTGCTGGCGTTCAACCTGGCGGGGTTTGTCGTGCTGTTCGCCATTCTGCTGTTTCAGGGCGCGCTGCCGCTCAACCCACAAGGGCTGCCGGGCATGGAGTGGTCGCTGGCGTTCAACACGGCGATGAGTTTCGTCACCAACACCAACTGGCAGAGCTACAGCGGAGAGGCGTCTCTGAGCTACCTGAGCCAGATGGCAGGGCTGACCGTGCAGAACTTCGTCAGCGCCGCGACCGGCATTGCTGTGCTGGTGGCGTTATGTCGTGGGATTGGCCGCCGTTCGACGCAGCATCTGGGCAACTTCTGGGCCGACATGACACGCGCCACCCTCTACGGCCTGCTGCCACTGTGCCTCGTACTGGCGTTGTTTCTGGTGTGGCAGGGCGTGCCGCAAACCTTCGCCCATTACGTGGACGCGGTCACCCTGCAAGGTGCTGATCAGACCCTTCCATTGGGGCCAGCCGCCAGCCAGATCGCCATCAAGCAACTGGGCACCAACGGCGGCGGCTTCTTCGGCGTCAACTCGGCGCACCCGTTCGAGAACCCGACGGCGTGGAGCAACCTGTTCGAGTTGGTCTCGATCATTCTGATCCCGGTAGCGCTGGTGTTCACCTTTGGCCACTACGTCAAGGACATGCGCCAGAGCCGCGCTATCGTCGCCTGCATGTTCGTGCTGTTCCTGATCGGTGGTGCCGTGGCGCTGTGGGCCGAGTACCAGCCCAACCCGGCGCTGCACATCGCCAATGTCGAGCAGACTGCGCCGATGGAGGGCAAGGAAACCCGCTTCGGCACCACGGCCACCGTGCTGTGGGCGACAGCCACGACCGCCGCGTCCAACGGCTCGGTCAACGGCATGCACGACAGCCTCAATCCGCTGAGCGGCATGATTGCGCTGGCCAACATGATGGTCGGCGAAGTGATCTTCGGCGGTGTCGGCGCAGGGTTGTACGGGATGTTGCTGAACGTGCTGATCGCGGTGTTCCTCGCCGGATTGATGATCGGCCGTACCCCGGAATACCTCGGCAAGAAGCTACAAGCCCGGGAAGTGAAATTGCTGGTGGCGACGCTGATCGTCATGCCGGTGGGCGTGTTGGTGTTCGGTGCGCTGGCCGCCTCGTTGCCCGGCCCGGCAGGCGCGGTGAGCAACCCCGGCGCCCATGGTTTCAGCCAGTTGCTTTACACCTACACGTCAGCCACGGCGAACAACGGCTCGGCGTTCGGCGGTTTCAGCGCCAATACCCTGTTCCACAACCTGATGCTGAGCCTGGCAATGTTCATTGGCCGCTTTGGCTACATCCTGCCAGTGCTGGCGCTGGCGGGCAGTCTGGCGGCGAAGAAGACCGCGCCCCTGGGCCTGAACAGTTTTCCGACCCATGGCCCGCTGTTCGTCACGCTGCTGACCGTGACCATTTTGCTGGTGGGCGGCCTGACCTTCCTGCCGACTCTGGCGCTGGGCCCGATTGCCGAACACCTGAGCCTGGGTTTCTGAGGATCACATCATGAATATGCGTGCTGCTGTACCCAAAGACGTTGCACCGAAACAACCTGAGCAGATCGCCGAATCCGTGAAAACCGGCTTCGCCCAACTGTGGCGTCCGGCGCTGATTCAGGCCTTCGTCAAACTCGATCCGCGCCAGTTGCAACGCGCACCGGTGATGCTGGTGGTCGAATTGACGGCGATTCTGACCACCGTGTTGTGCCTGATTCCCAACCCCGCCGTGCCGACCTTCGTGGCTGTGCAGATCGCGCTGTGGTTGTGGTTCACCGTGCTGTTCGCCAACTTCGCCGAAGCCTTGGCCGAAGGCCGGGGCAAGGCCCGGGCCGACAGCCTGAAAGCCGGAACCGAAGGCCTGAAGGCTCGTTTGCAAGGCGCGACCGGTGCGTTCATCACGGTCAACGCCAGCACTCTGCGCAAAGGTGATGTGGTGCGGGTCGAGGCCGGTGAGTTGATCCCCGGCGACGGCGAGGTCATCGCGGGTATCGCGGCGGTGAACGAAGCGGCAATCACCGGTGAGTCCGCTCCCGTGATTCGCGAATCCGGCGGCGACCGCTCGGCGGTCACCGGCAACACCCGATTGGTCTCGGACTGGTTGTTGGTGCGCATCAGCAGCAACCCTGGCGAATCGACTCTAGACCGCATGATCGCGCTGGTGGAAGGCGCAAAACGCCAGAAAACCCCTAACGAGGTGGCGCTGGACATTCTGTTGATTGGCCTGACCCTGATCTTTCTGCTGGTGGTCGTGACCCTGCAACCGTTCGCCCATTTCGCCGGGGGCAACCTGCCGCTGGTGTTTCTGGTGGCATTGCTGGTGACGTTGATTCCCACCACGATTGGCGGCCTGCTTTCGGCTATCGGGATCGCCGGGATGGACCGTCTGGTGCGCCTGAACGTGATCGCCAAGTCCGGCCGCGCCGTGGAAGCCGCAGGTGATGTGCACGTGTTGCTGCTGGACAAGACCGGCACCATTACTTTCGGCAACCGTCGTTGTGCGGCGGTCTATGCGGCTCCTGGCGTCAGCGGCAAGGAACTGAGCGAAGGCACATTGCTGGCCTCGCTGGCGGACGACACGGCTGAAGGCAAATCCATCGTCGAGTACCTGCGTGCGCTGCACCCAATGAACGAGCCTGCACCGAGCCAGCTCACCGCCGTACCGTTCAGCGCTGAAACCCGCCTGTCCGGGGTGGATTTCGACGGGCGTGTTTATCGCAAGGGTGCGGTGGATTCGCTGTTGACATTCATTGGCCGTGATCGCGCCGATCTGCCCCTGACCCTCTCCCGCGAAATCGACAAGATCGCCAAGACCGGTGGCACGCCGCTGCTGGTGTCGGTCGACCACACGTTGCTGGGCGTGATTCACCTCAAGGACGTGGTCAAACCGGGCATTCGCGAGCGTTTCGATGAGCTGCGCAAACTGGGCATTCGCACCGTCATGGTCACTGGCGACAACCCGCTGACCGCCGCTGCCATCGCCGCCGAAGCGGGCGTGGACGACGTGCTGGCTGAAGCCACGCCGGAGAAAAAACTGGAGCGCATCCGTCAGGAGCAAAACGACGGGCGTCTGGTGGCCATGTGCGGCGACGGCGCCAACGACGCCCCGGCGCTGGCCCAGGCGGACGTTGGCATGGCGATGAACGACGGTACGCAGGCAGCGCGGGAGGCGGCCAACATGGTCGACCTGGACAGCGACCCCACCAAGCTGCTGGACGTGGTGCAGATCGGCAAGGAATTGCTGGTCACCCGTGGCGCGCTGACCACCTTTTCGATTGCCAACGACGTGGCCAAGTATTTCGCGATCCTGCCCGCGTTGTTTGCCGCCATTTACCCGCAACTGGGCGTGCTCAACATCATGGGACTGACCAGCCCACAGAGCGCCATCCTGTCAGCCATCGTCTTCAACGCGCTGATCATCGTGGTGCTGATTCCTCTGGCCCTGCGCGGCGTGCGGGTGCAGGCGGCGAGTGCGGCGCACCTGCTGCGGCGCAACCTGCTGATCTATGGGCTGGGCGGGATTGTCGTGCCGTTCGTGGGGATCAAGTTGATCGACCTGCTGTTGACCGGCCTGCACCTGGTTTAAGTGCTGTGCTCTGATTGAATTGAGGATTGAATGATGTCGACTATAGTGCGTCCCGCCGTGAGCCTGATTGTGTTGATGACCTTGATCACCGGCGGGGTTTATCCGCTGGTAGTGACCGGCGTTGCGCAGACGGTGTTTCCGGATCAGGCCAATGGCAGCCTGGTGTATGACGATCAGGACAAGGTGCGGGGTTCGGAGCTGATCGCGCAGAGCTTTACTGGCGAAGAGTGGTTTCACCCGCGGCCCTCGGCGGGAGCGTTCGCTACCGTGTCCAGTGGCGCGAGCAACCTGGCGCCAAGCAACCCGGCGCTGGCCACGCGAGTGGCGGATGACGCGGCGAAAGAAACGGTCGAAGGGCAGGGGCCGGTGCCGTTGAATCTGCTGACCACGTCGGGCAGCGGCCTGGACCCTCATCTGTCCCCTGCGGCGGCCGATTATCAGGTGACCCGTGTCGCCACCGCCCGGCATCTGTCACGAGAGACGGTGCAACGATTGGTGAGCGAGAACACCTACAATCCGCTGATCGGCCCGCCGGTGGTGAATGTGCTGGCGTTGAACCAGAGTTTGAGTGAGTTGCCGACCGCAAAACAGTAAATTGATGGCCGGGACGATTGATTATTACCGCTGACGCGAATCCCTTGTGGGGGACGATCAGAAATCTTCGGCTCAGCGCGATGATTGTGGGAGCCGGCTAGCTGGCGAATGCATCTTGTCAGTCACTCGAACATTGCTTGATACACCGTTTTCGCCAGCAAGCCGGCTCCCACAACGTTTGTACCGGAGCCAGTCAACAAACAGGACACCCCACGTGAACTCAGACACCCGCGCCGACGCCTTGCTGGCTTCTCTCCCCCGAGATGACCGTGGCCGGCTGAAAGTATTTCTCGGCGCAGCCCCCGGCGTGGGCAAGACGTTCGCCATGTTGCAGGCCGCCCACACCCAGTTGCGTCAGGGCGTGTCGCTGCTGGTCGGCGTCGTCGAAACCCATGGTCGCGCCGAAACCGAAGCCTTGCTCGGCGGCCTGCCGCAGTTGCCCATGCTGCGTTCCGAATACCGTGGAGTGATGCTCGAAGAGATGGACCTCGATGGTCTGCTTGCTGCAAAACCGAAACTGGCACTGGTCGACGAGCTGGCCCACAGCAATGCGCCCGGCAGCCGTCACGCCAAGCGCTGGCAGGACATTCAAGAGCTGCTCTCGGCGGGGATCGACGTCTACACCACGGTCAACGTCCAGCACCTGGAAAGCCTCAACGATCAGGTGCGCGGCATCACTGGCGTGCAGGTGCGCGAAACCCTGCCGGACTGGGTGTTGCAGGAAGCCTATGAACTGGTGTTGATCGACCTGCCGCCCCGCGAACTGCTGGAGCGCCTGCGCGACGGCAAGGTTTACGTGCCGGAGCAGGCGCGCGCGGCCATCGACGCGTTCTTCACTCAGACCAACCTCACTGCGCTGCGTGAATTGGCCATGCAGACCGCGGCGGCGCAAGTCGATAACGATCTGGCGCAAGGCTACCGGCAACTGGGTCAGGCCGCGCCTGCGGTGCGCGGGCGTCTGTTGGTGGGGGTCGATGGCGATGCCCAAGCCGAGCGGCTGGTGCGCCATGCCAGTCGCGTTGCCCAGCGTCGGCACCTGCCGTGGAGTCTGGTGCATGTCGACAACGGGCGGTTTTTCGATGAACTGGCCCGCAGCCGTCTGCAAAGTGCTCAGCAACTGGCCGAACGGCTGGGCGGCGAAGTCGTTGTGTTGCGTGCGCCGGAGGTGGCCAAGACCCTGATTCAACACGCCGCCGAGCGTCGCGCCAGCCTTGTGCTGGTAGGCCAGTCCCGGCCTCTACTGCGCCGGCGCGTGTTCGGTGGCGGGCTGGCGGCGCGTCTGTTACGCAATGCACATGGGTTGGAAATCAACGTGCTCGACAGCGAAGCACGTCCTGATCAGCCTCGCTCCATCACCCCGCGTTCGCTGCGCTGGTTCGATTATCTGTTGGCGGTGCTGGCGACGGTCGGGGCCAGTGCGCTGGCGTGGGCGGTGTCCAGCGTGTTGGCTTTGCCCAACATCTCGCTGGTGTTTCTGGCGGCGGTGCTGTTGGTGGCCGTGCGCAGTAGTGTGGGGCCTGCGATGGTCTGCTCGGTGCTGTCGTTTCTGGCGTATGACTTCCTGTTCATTCCGCCGAATTTCTCCCTGAGTATTCAGCGCGAAGAAGACGTGCTGACCCTGTTGTTCTTCCTGATGATGGCTGCGTTGACCGGCAACCTCGCGGCCCGTCAGCGTCGGCAGTTGCAGGCATTACGCGACACGCAGGAAGAGACCAGCGAGCTGCTCGACCTGTCGAAACGACTGACCGCAGCGACGGACAGACAGGCCGTACTCAGTGCCGCCGAGCATCATTTGGCGGGGTGGCGCGAGCTGCAGCTGTGCATCCTCGATCACGATACAGCCCAAGGCTGGAAAGTCGAAACAGGAGGGCCGCTGGAGTTCGTCGAATTCGAACGCGCCGCCGCCGATTGGGCCTGGCAACACGGCCAGCCTGCGGGCAAAGGCACGGGCACTCTGCCATCGGGCAGTTGGTGGTGGCTGCCGTTGTGGGTCGACGACGCGCCGCTGGCGTTGCTCGGTGTCAGGCCACGTTCGGGGCAGGATTTTACGGCTCAGCGCCGACGCCTGCTGACCGCGCTGAGTCAGCCCTTGGGTCAGGCGCTGGCCCGTGCTCGTCTGGCTGAGGACCTGGAAGCCGCGCGTTTGCACGGCGAAACCGAGCAATTGCGCAGCGCTTTGCTGGCATCGGTGTCCCACGACCTGCGCACGCCGCTGACCGCCATGCGCGGAAGCATTGACAGCTTGTTGGCGTTGGGCGAGGCGATTCCCGTGGACGACCGCCGCGAATTGCTGGAGGGCACGCGCGATGAAGCCGAGCGTCTGGACCGTTACATCCAGAACCTGCTGGACATGACGCGCCTGGGTCACGGCGCACTCAAGCTGGCGCGGGACTGGGTCTCGCCCGGTGACATCGTCGGCAGCACGCTGAACCGCCTGCGTGCGGTACTGGCACCGTTGCAGGTCATTACCGATCTGCCCGCCGAACTGCCGTTGCTCTACGTTCACGCTGCGCTGATCGAACAGGCGTTGATCAATGTGGTGGAGAATGCGGCGCGGTTTTCGCCGCTTCATGGCCGTTTGCAGATTCAGGTCAGCGCGTCGGCCGAGGAACTGGTATTCGCGGTCAGCGACGAAGGCCCCGGCATTCCCGAAGCCGAACGGGCGAAGATCTTCGACATGTTCTACACCGCTGCGCGGGGCGACCGCGGCGGACAGGGCACCGGACTGGGTCTGGCGATCTGTCAGGGCATGGTCGGCGCCCATGGTGGGCGTATCAGCGTCGGCGAGGGTATCGACGGACGCGGCACCTGCATCAGCCTACATTTGCCATTGCAGGCGCAGCCTGAGGCGGAAATGGAGCAGGCGTAGTCAAGCGGCTTTGCGGTAGGCTGGCGGCCATCCTTTGTATGCGTTTTTTTTGTGGAAGCCGCTTCATGGGTGATGGTGGGGAGTCAGCCGTGGATTCGTTGATTGACAGTCCTCATTCGCCAGCAAGCCGGCTCCCACAAGGGCTGTGCTCGACCTCAATCTCGCATTCGACTCTGAACATGTGGGAGCCGGCTTGCTGGCGAAAGCGATGCATGAGTTACCTCATCTCTAACTGATATACCGTTTGACAGGATTTCCATGAGCCAGACCCCCACCATCCTGGTGATCGACGACGAACCGCAGATTCGCAAATTTCTGCGCATCAGCCTCGCGTCACAAGGCTACAAAGTGCTGGAAGCCGGAACTGGCACCGAGGGTCTGAGTCAGGCCGCGCTGAACAAGCCCGATTTGCTGGTGCTCGACCTGGGCCTGCCAGACATCGACGGCCAAAATGTACTGAGCCAATTCCGCGAATGGTCGAGTGTGCCGGTGCTGGTGCTTTCGGTGCGGGCCAGCGAGGGTGAGAAAGTGCGCGCGCTGGACGCCGGGGCCAATGATTACGTGACCAAACCCTTCGGCATTCAGGAGTTTCTGGCGCGGATCCGTGCGCTGTTGCGGCAAGTACCGGACAGCAGCCAGACAGAGGCAGCGTTGGTCATCGGCCCGCTGACGGTCGATCTGGCGTACCGTCGGGTGCTGCTCGACGACAACGAAGTCGCCCTGACCAAGAAGGAATACGCCGTGCTGGCCCAACTGGCCCGCCACCCAGGTCGGGTGATCACCCAGCAACAACTGCTCAAGGACATCTGGGGTCCGACTCACGTGGAGGACACCCATTATCTGCGTATCGTGGTCGGCCACTTGCGGCAGAAACTGGCTGACGATCCTGCGGCCCCGCGATTCATCATGACCGAGGCGGGGGTGGGGTACCGACTGATGGTGCTCTGATGCGTACCCGTGGAACTCGCCCGTCATCGGGAAATTACCGTATTTGGTGCTCCGAGTTTCATGGGTCCCACACAGTCGATCTCTCTCGCTTGCGTGAAATTTCCGAATTCTTTTAACCCCCTTGTGCTGGAAGGTGATCCTATCTAGCCTTCTCCTCATCGATATAGCTGATTCCCCCTTTGGCTCCTCGTTAATACAATACATAGGCGGTCGCGGTGCGCTCAGTCGATGAAGTGATTATTACCAAATTAGAAAACAAGTAAGACGTTTCTGAAAGTTGCCTTGGGGGCTGGAATGTTCCCGGTCGTCTCTATATCGTGCTGCCCGTCAAAAGCACTGGGGTGCGTTAGATATTTAACTCTTTTGGTTTGCCATCGGCCTGTGGGTGGTTTGCAAGTTTTTATTAAACGGAATGTTTATATTCGATCACGCTCGCGTCCGGTCAAGGAGAAGTCATGGCCTCGAACAGTTTTCAAAATGAAGTGCCGAAAGCGCGCGTCAACATCAAACTCGATCTGCACACCGGCGGCGCCCTGAAAAAGGTCGAGCTGCCGCTCAAGCTCATGCTGATGGGGGACTACAGTAACGGAAGGGAAACGGCCCCGTTGTCAGAACGGCACAAGGTCAACATCAACAAGAATAATATCGACAGCGTGTTATTCGAGTACGCGCCCAGTGTGAAACTGACCGTAGAAAATATCGTGGCAGGAGAGGGGGGCGAGGCTGGCGTTGCGCTTGAGTTTCGCGCCATGAAAGATTTTGAACCCGAGCACGTCGCCCGGCAAATTCCGGCGTTGCGTGCGCTGTTGGCCATGCGCAATTTACTGCGTGACCTCAAATCCAATTTGCTGGACAACGCAACGTTTCGCCAGGAACTGGAACGCATTCTTCGAGACGATACATTGAGTGACGGACTTCGCGCCGAGTTGGCTGCCTTGGCCACGGAATAGTTATCTCGGTTTTACGTGGTTTTCTTATAGGGAATATTCATGTCTGTAAATAATACCGGCGCGACTTCGCGCGACGCTCCCGTATTGCCGGAAGAAACGCAAAGTGTTTACGGGGACTTGTTCAGCAAGATCAATCTCAGCCCGGTTGAAACCCTGGGCAACATCGAATCGTTCCAGAACATTGAAGCGCTGTCTGATGTCTCGGCCGACGAGCGGGTGACCGCGGCTGTCAGTGTATTTCTCGATCTGTTGAAACAGTCGTCGCGCAAAGTGCAGCGCCTTGACAAAACCCTGCTCGACGAACACATCGCCGCACTTGACTGCCAGATCAGCCGTCAACTGGATGCGGTCATGCACCATCCTGATTTCCAGCGCGTCGAGTCTACCTGGCGGGGTGTGAAGTCGTTGATCGATCAGACTGACTTCCGTCAGAACGTGCGCATCGAATTGCTGGATGTCAGCAAGGATCATCTGGTCCAGGACTTTGAAGACGCCCCGGAGATCACTCAGAGCGGGTTGTACCTGCACACGTACACCCAGGAATACGATACCCCCGGCGGAGAGCCTATCGCGGCAGCCATTTCAAATTATGAGTTCGGGCGTGGCCCGCAGGACATTGCGCTACTGCGCAATATTTCGAAAGTCGCGGCGGCAGCGCACATGCCTTTTATTGGGTCCGTGGGGCCGGCGTTTTTCGGCAAGCAGAGCATGGAGGAAGTGGCGGCGATCAAGGACATCGGCAACTACTTCGATCGAGCCGAATACATCAAGTGGAAGTCGTTTCGCGACAGCGATGATGCGCGCTACATCGGCTTGACCCTGCCACGGGTACTGGGACGCCTGCCGTACGGTCCCGACACCGTTCCCGTGCGCAGCTTCAACTATGTCGAAAGCGTGAAAGGCGTCGACCACGACAAGTACTTGTGGACCAATGCGTCATTTGCCTTTGCCGCGAACATGGTCAAGAGCTTCATCGCCAATGGCTGGTGCGTGCAGATTCGAGGGCCGCAATCCGGTGGCGCCGTCCAGGATCTGCCGATTCACCTCTACGACCTTGGTACGGGCAATCAGGTCAAGATTCCGTCGGAAGTCATGATTCCCGAAACGCGGGAGTTCGAATTCGCCAATCTGGGTTTCATCCCGCTGTCGTACTACAAGAACCGCGATTACGCCTGTTTCTTCTCGGCGAATTCGACGCAGAAACCAGCGTTGTACGACACTGCTGACGCCACCGCCAACAGCCGCATCAATGCGCGCCTGCCTTACATCTTTCTGCTCTCACGCATTGCCCATTACCTGAAGCTCATCCAGCGAGAAAACATTGGCACCACCAAGGACCGCCGCCTGTTGGAGCTGGAGCTGAACACGTGGGTCAGTGGGCTGGTGACCGAAATGACCGATCCGAGCGACGACCTTCAGGCGTCTCATCCGCTGCGTGAGGCGCGGGTGATCGTCGAGGACATCGACGACAACCCCGGCTTCTTCCGCGTCAAGTTGTTCGCCGTGCCGCATTTTCAGGTGGAAGGCATGGACGTCAACCTGTCGCTGGTTTCGCAAATGCCCAAGGCCAAGGCCTGAGTCTCGCAGGGAGTCTGAGCGATGAAGATTGACCGCCCGCTGTGGGCCGCAGGTGCGCTGCTGTCTCAGCAGCAATTTCAACAGCAGGCTCGCTGGGAAGCGTGGAGCCAGGAGCGTCTGGCGCATTTGTCATGGGTTCATCCGTGGGGTGTTCAGGCGGTGCAGTTCGATCAGCAGGCCTTGATGCTGGGTAAGCTCAAGGCCAGTCGGTTAAGTCTGCAGCTGCCGGACGGCACACCGATCGACACCGATCATGTGGACCGTTTGCCCGACGCACTGGCACTGGATGCTCTGCCCGCCACGCTTCAAGAGGCGTTGGTGCTGCTCGCATTGCCGCTTGAACAGGGCAATGGCGGCAATTGCCTGTTCGACGGCGAGCGTGCTGTCCGACCGATGCGCTACCGCCAGGACTGGCGCAACGTGCAAGACATCCATGGCGACGAGGTCCAGTCGATGGGCGTGCTGGAACACGTCCTGAGCCTGCGCTTGTCCTGCGACAGCAACGCGGATTACGTCACGTGCCCTGTCGCCCGCCTGGCACGCGACGGCCAGGGCGCCTGGACGCTGGATCCGGACTACGTGCCGCCCTTGCTCAGCTTTGCGGCGCATCCTGGGCTGTTGGTTCAACTGGACAATCTGCTCACGCAGGTGGCTGCCAAGCGGCAGCGTTTGATGGGCATGCGCCGGGAAAGCAATCAGCGCATGGCCGACTTTGCCGTAGCGGATGTGTCGCTGTTCTGGCTCCTCAACGCTCTCAACACCTATCAGCCGGTATTGGCCGATGTGCTGAAGTATCCGAACCGGCACCCCGAAGCCGTGTACCTGGAGCTGATCAGGTTTGCAGGCAGTCTGTTGACGTTCTCGCTGGAGCACGACATTGACCGTATTCCGGCGTACAGCCATGAGCACTTGAGCAGCGTTTTTCGGCCGCTGATGCAGACGATCTCCACGTTGCTCGAAGCCAGTCTTCCGTCCCGCGTGGTCACGCTGGAACTGGAGAAGAAGGGCGCCAATCGCTGGCAGTTCAAACTGCATGACCCGCGTCTGTGCGAGCCGGAGGGCGCCGATTTTTACCTGTCCGTACGTTGCCGCGAGTCGGCGGCATTCCTGCAAAAGGAGTTTCCGGTGCTGTGCAAGGTCGGGACGCCTGATGACGTCTTCCAACTGCGTAACAGCGGGCGGGACGGCACGCTGTTGCAGTCACTCAGCCACGTTCCGGCGGCGATCCCGTTACGTCTGGAAAACCAGTATTTCGCCTTCGATTTCAAACATGCTCAGGGGCGGGCAATTCTGAACGAAGGGGTCTGCGCCCTTTACATCTCCAAGCCTCTGGATGACCTGAAACTCGAACTGTTTGCGGTGTTGCGCACATGAGCCTGTTCAAATCCACGACCTCGCCCTTTGCTGGCGTGAACACCGATGAGTTGCTGCAGGACAGCTACCTGCTGATCATCGAACTGCGTCAGGGAGGCCGGGCCAGAAGCAACAATGAACTGTGGAACCTGTGCGCCGCGCAGGTTCAACACGTACGTGACGCGCTCCAGAGGGCGGGTTTCAGTCAGCGCAGCATTGACAGCATCAGCCATGCGCAATGCGCGCTGCTCGATGAAACCGTGTTTACCTGCGCCGAGGAAACCGCGAAGGAAACATGGGCCCGCGAGCCGCTTCAGGTGCGGTTCTTCAATCGTCATCAGGCGGGCGAATTTCTTTATGAGGAAATGCGTGAAGCCTTGCGTGCGCCAGTCCTCGATCCTCACGTCCTGACGGTGTATCAGCGAGTGTTGACGTTGGGGTTTCTCGGGCGCTACAGGGACTTCGACCACCCGGAGCGGCAGGAACTGGTCCACGCGCTGCGGGAAAAAGTGCTGCCCTGGCGCATCGGCCCTGCGCTGGGCAGGCAACTCGTTGGCAGACGGCTGTCAGACGCATTTCGGTGGCGAGGCTCGCCAGTGCTTCATGGCCTGCTGGCGACGATGCTGCTCGCCGGGCTCTGGTGGGGGCTGGATCAGCATTTGTCGGATCTGATCGCGTCGATGGCTCCGGTGCGGGGACCGCTCTGATGACGCTCAAACTGACCCGGATGCTCTACCTGTGGACGGCGGGTTTGCTGCTGGCGTTGTGCGCAATCCTTCCACTGGCGACGACGCATCGTGTCCTTGCGATCCTCGTGGTGGTGGCGCTGACAACCTTTGCGTGGCTGATGGCCGGGCGCAGAGCGCCGCCTTCGTCGGATTGCGCTGAAACGCTGGCCCGATTGAAATCGGCAGGCAGGGTGCCTGTGGTGCTGGTCTGCGGTGACGGCCAGACCGAATCGCCGTCCCCGTTGGGCGGTGAGGCCGAGCGCCTGCGCGTCACCCGCTCCGGGGTGTACCTGGCAATCCCCGATGTGTTGCACCTGCCGGAAACCGTGACGCGCCTGATCGCGCAGTACCCGGATTGCCGTGATCGCTTGCGCGTGATGTTCGTGGTCAATGCGGTCGAGCATCACGATGTGTCGGCGCTGGCGGGTCATGTGCGCACCTTCTGCCACCAGTTGGCGGTGGCTCGCAGGAGCCGTGCGCCACTGCCGTTGATGCTGGTGAGTTATCAGCAGACCGTCGTAACCGATCCCGTGTGGCTCAGTTGGCACGCCGGCGGCTCAGATGCATTGGTTCATGATGCCGGTGCGTGCCTGACCGCAGCCGACTGGCAACGTGCAGAGCAACAGGACGATCGCCTGAAAGCCTGCATTCAGGCCCATCACGCAGCGCATTGGTTGGGCGAACGCGTCCTCCCGCACATGAGTGTGCGAATGGCGGTCTGTTCAATAGCCGCCGTGCCGATACTGCCTCGATCCGTTGAGGGCAACCTGTGGCAACAGTGGCTCCAGGGCAAGATCGCACTGGCGCAGGCGGTTCCCGATGTGCCCGGGATAGCATTGCCGCTGCCCGATCCACTGCTTCCGTTACTGCCAAGGCCGGTGGCGCGTACTGCCCGACGTCGTGCCTTCACGATTGCGCTGTGGGCATTCACCTCGGCTGCCGCCATCGCGCTGCTCAGTTCCGACCGGCAGAACATGTTGTTGCTGCGTCAGGTCACGGATGACGTACACCGATACACCGTGATCACGGCGGCACAACGGCGTGATCAACCGGAGTTTGCGCGTCAGGAACAGGCCATCGAAGCCCTGCGTGAAGACCTTTCCTTGCTGGACAACTACTGGCGGCATGGCGAGCCGCTGTCGCTGGGGTTTGGCCTGTACCGGGGTGAGCAGTTGCGCGCGCCCTTGCTGGCCATGATTGCCGGGCACCACCCACCGCCCCATGACCCAGTGGTGCAACTGATCGTCCCCATACGCTTGAACAGCCTGTCGCTGTTCAGCAGCGGCAGCGCCCAGCTCAGGCCTGATTCGACCAAGGTGCTGATCAACGCTTTGCAGGGGATCAAGGCTCAGCCGGGTTGGCTGATTGTGATCAGTGGCCATACCGACTCCATCGGCAGCGCCGAGCACAACCTGCTGCTGTCCCGCTCCCGTGCGGCCGCAGTACGGGACTGGATGCAGCGCATGGGGGACATCCCTGCCCGTTGTTTCGCGGTGCAGGGTTTCGGCGATACCCAACCGATCGCCAGCAATGACAACGAAGCCGGTCGCCGTGCGAACCGCCGTGTCGACATTCGTCTGGTGCCCGAAGCGGAGGCCTGTTTGCCTTCCGGCTCGGTCGCTGACGTTTCCACCCCTGCCGCATGACGCGGCACACAACGCTGTAAACAAGGAGCTTCACATGGCTATACCCGTTTATCTGTGGCTGCAAGACGATGGTGGCGCAGAGATCAAAGGTTCGGTCGACGTTCAGAACCGGGAAGGCAGCATCGAAGTGTTGGCCCAAGATCACAACGTCTACATCCCCACCGACAGCAACACCGGCAAGCTGACCGGGGCACGGGTGCACACCCCGTTTCGTTTTACCAAGGAAATCGATGCGTCCAGCGCGTACCTGTACAAGGCCGTGACTTCCGGGCAGACCCTCAAGAGTGCCGAATTCAAGTGGTACCGCATCGACGATGCCGGTCAGGAAGTCGAGTACTTCAACACCCGGCTGGAGAACGTCAAGGTGGTCGGCGTGGCGCCGAAGATGCACGACGTCAAGGACCCCTCGAAGGAGAAACACAACCATCTGGAGATGATCGAGCTGCGCTACGAAAAGATCATCTGGACCTACAAGGACGGCAACATCATTCACTCCGACGCCTGGAGCGAGCGTCCGAGCGCATAACCCGCCACGGCACGCGTGGTGGACCACGTGTGCCGTTTCCCCGACATCCCCTGACCCCAGAACAAGGATGTGCCCGATGGTACAGAACCCCACCCGTTTGTTGCGTCGCCTGAACCCTTACTGCGCTCAGGCATTGAGTTCGGCCGCGTCGTTGTGCCAGACCCGCGCGCACCCCCATGTGAGCGTCGAGCACTGGCTGTTCAAGCTGTTAGGGCAGGCCAATGGTGATCTGCCCCTGATCGTGCGCCGCTACGAATGGGACATGGAGGCGCTCTGGACAGGGCTGTGGAATCATCTGGACGCTCTGCCTCGCAGCATGCAGGACAAGCCGCGGTTGTGCGGCAAATTACAGAAACTGATCGAAAATGCCTGGTTGCTGGCGTCACTGGACGGCGACCATGACCGGCTGCGCTCAGTCCATCTGCTGGGTGCTCTGATCGAGATGCCGGAACTCTTGACCTGTGAAGCGGCGTGGCCGTTGCTCAGTCTGAGCCGGGTGCAGCTCGAACAGCTCGTGCCTTTTCTCCACGAACATTCTGAAGAAACACAACAGGCTCGACAGGATGAACACCTGATCCAGCCATATGTGGCAACGGACGAGGTGACCGGGCCTCCCGTTGCCACGCCGTCTTCTCATACGACCCACGAAGCGCTCGACGCCTTCACTCAGGACCTGACCGCCAAAGCCGAAGCCGGACAGCTCGACCCGGTGTTCGGGCGCGACGATGAAATCCGTCAGGTGATCGACATCCTCAGTCGTCGCCGCAAGAACAATCCGATCCTGGTGGGCGAGCCGGGTGTCGGCAAGACCGCACTGGTTGAAGGCCTGGCGCTGCGCATCGCCCAGGGCCAGGTGCCGGACAGCCTGAAAACGGTCCGCGTGCATTCGCTGGATCTGGGTCTGTTGCAGGCGGGGGCGGGCGTCAAGGGCGCCTTCGAACAGCGGCTGAAAAACGTCATTCAGGCCGTGCAGTCGTCGAGCAAGCCCATCCTGCTATTCATTGACGAAGCGCACACGTTGATCGGCGCCGGGAATCAGGCCGGGGGTGGCGATGCCGCGAACCTGCTCAAACCGGCATTGGCGCGGGGAGAATTGCGTACCATCGCCGCGACCACCTGGGCCGAGTACACCCAGTATTTCGAACGCGATGCCGCGCTGGAGCGCCGCTTTCAGAAGGTCAAGGTGGATGAGCCTGACGATGCGACGGCGTGTGTCATGCTGCGCGGCCTCAAGGCCAGCTACGCCCGGCATCACGGCGTGCACATCCTTGACGGGGCAGTGGAAGCTGCGGTCAATCTGTCGCGCCGCTACCTTACCGGCCGCCAGTTGCCGGACAAAGCCGTCGACCTTTTGGACACCGCCAGCGCACGGGTGCGCATGAGCATCGATTGCGAACCTCATGCACTGGTGCGGCTCAAGGCTGAACGCGCCTCGCTGGAGGTGGAACGTAAGGCGCTTGAAGCCGATCGACAGGTGCACGGCATTCAGGCCCAGGGGCGTCTGGCAAAGATTGCCCAACGTCAGGCCGAACTCGGCGAACAACTGGTAACGCTTGAGCAGCAATACCGCGAAGAGTTGCGCCTGAGTCACGACGTGCTTGCCATGCGCCGTGGTGAATCCCCTCAAAACGACTGCGCACTGTTGCGCCAGGAGCTGGTCCGGATTCAGGGTGCACAACCCCTGGTCTCGCTGGATGTCGATGCGCGCAGTGTCGCTGAAGTGGTCGCCGACTGGACCGGCGTGCCACTGGGCAATCTGCTCAAGCACGAGCAAACCCGCCTGCTGGAGCTGGAGCAACAACTGGCGCAGCGCGTGATCGGCCAGGACCACGCGCTGAGCGCGCTGGCACAGCGGCTGCGTGCGGCCAAAACCGGCCTTACCGGCGAAGATGCGCCGCTGGGTGTCTTCCTGCTGGTGGGGACCAGCGGCGTCGGCAAGACCGAGACCGCGCTTGCGCTGGCCGATCAGTTGTTCGGTGGCGAGCGTTCGCTGATCACTCTCAACCTCTCTGAATATCAGGAAGCGCACACCGTCAGCCAGCTCAAGGGTTCGCCGCCGGGTTACGTCGGTTACGGTCAGGGCGGCGTATTGACCGAGGCCGTTCGCCAGCGACCCTATAGCGTGGTCCTGCTCGACGAAGTGGAGAAGGCCCACCGTGATGTACTCAATCTGTTTTATCAGGTGTTTGATCGTGGCTTCATGCGCGACGGGGAAGGGCGAGAGATCGATTTTCGCAACACCGTGATCGTTATGACCTCCAACCTCGGCAGCGATGCCTTGCAGGCCTGTCTTGAGCAACAGCCCGACGCGCCTGACGCGACGTTGCACGAACGGCTGCGGCCCATCCTGCGCGAGCATTTCCAACCCGCGTTGCTGGCCCGTTTCCAAACCCTGATCTATCGCCCGCTGCACGCGTCGGCGCTCAGAACCATCGTCACCCTCAAATTGGACAAAGTGGTACAGCGCCTGCGTCGCCACTATGGGCTGAACGGCCAGATCGACGAACGCCTCAGCGATGTATTGGTCGACGCCTGCCTGCTGCCAGACAGCGGTGCGCGTAACATCGACAGCGTGCTCAATCAGCAGATTTTGCCAGTACTGAGCCAGCAGTTGTTGCAGCGTCAGGCGCTGGGCCAGCCCACACAAAGCGTCACGCTGAGCTATTGCGATGAAGAGGGCATCACCCTTGAATTTTCCGAAGGCGCGACCGCCGAATCGCTGAACGAGGAGAGCGCCGATGTTTGAGCCTTCTCGTCTGTTCTTCGACCACTCCCGCCACACCCTCTGGGTCTGCAGCCTCGACACCACCCTCGACGTCCTGACCTTCACCGGCACCGAGCGCCTGAGCGAGCCGTTCACCTACCAGATCGAATTCACCTCGTCAGATCAGGACATCGCCGCCGAGCGCGTGCTCAACCGTCAGGCCCGTTTCAGCCTGCATGCTGTGCCCGACCCGCTGGACAAGCCGTTCCCCGGCTTTCCGGAGCCTGAGATCAAACCACTGCGCACCGTGAACGGCGTCATCACCGGCTTTCGGCGTCTGTCCGGCTCCCACGACGAAGCGCGCTACGCCGTGACCCTGCAACCGCGTCTGGCCCGGCTGGCGCGTGGCAGACAAACCCGTATTTATCAGCACAAATCCGTGCCGGAAATCGTCGATCACGTCCTGCGCAGCCGCCACGACATGCTCGGTCAGGATTTCTGGTTCAACACCGTGCGCGAGTACCCGCAACGCTTGCAGGTCATGCAGTACGACGAAAGCGACCTGGCCTTCATCGCCCGCCTGCTGGCCGAGGTCGGCATCTGGTACCGCTTCGTCAGCGATGACCGACTGGGCATCGACGTGGTGGAATTCCACGACGACCAGCGCCACTACCGCTGGCCCCGCACCCCATTGCCATGCCGCCCTCCGTCGGGCCTGAGCGGTGGCACTCAGGATGCCGTGTGGAACCTGCAAGCCCGCCACGAAGTGGTCGAGAAGAACATCCATTTCCGTGCCTACGACCCACGCAACGCCCGTGTCGGACTCGACGACAACGTCGACCAGACCCGCGGCGCGCGCACCACCTACGGCGAGGCCTATCACTACGCCGAGCCCTACACCGAACTCGGCGACAAACTGGATCAGGACGAAGACCTGCAAAGCGAAAGCGGCTTCTTCTACGCCCGCCTGCGCCACGAACGCTACCTCAACGCCCAGACCGGCCTGAGCGGCACCAGCAACTGCGCCACCCTTCATCTGGCGCAAGTGCTGGACATCACCGGCGGCGCACCGCAGGCCTTCAAACCGGGCGCGGTCATCACCGGCCTGACCTTGCACGCCGCCCGCGATTCAAGCCTGCAAACCACCTTCGACGCCATGCCCTACGCCGAGCGCGTCTGCTTCCGACCGCCGTTGCAGCCCAAACCGCGCATCGCCGGAACACTGCCTGCCCGCGTCACCAGCAACCGCGCCAACGACCCCTACAGCCACATCGACAGGGAAGGCCGCTACAAGGTCAACTTCCTGTTCGACCGCGACGACTGGAAACAGGGCGAAGAAAGCCTCTGGCTGCGCCTGGCCCGACCTTACGCGGGCGACACCCACGGCCTGCACCTGCCGCTGATCTGCGGCACCGAAGTGGCCATCGCCTTCGAACAAGGCGACCCCGACCGCCCCTACATCGCCCACGCCCTGCACGACGACCAACACCCCGACCACGTGACCCTGGCGCGGCTCGACTACAGACGCAACGTGCTGCGCACCCCGGCCAATAACAAACTGCGCATGGAGGATGAGCGCGGACAGGAGCATGTGAAGCTCAGCACCGAGCACAGCGGGAAAAGCCAGTTGAACCTGGGGCATCTGGTGGATGCGCAGAAGAAAAAGCGCGGGGAAGGGTTTGAGCTGAGGACCGATGGCTGGGGGGCGATTCGGGGTGGCAAGGGGTTGTTTATTACCGCCGACCGCCAGCCGAAAGCGCAGGGTGATGTGCTCAGCATGAACGCCGCGCTGGCGCAGTTGGAAGATGCACTGCAACTGGTGCAGGCGTTGGCGCAAAGTGCTGCGGTGTCGGGGGCCTTGCCCGCCGATGCGGCTGAGCAAAAGCGCCTGAAAGCCGCGTTGTCCGGCCTCGACAAGGTCGGGCTGCTGGCATCGGCGCCGGAAGGCATGGCGCTGACCTCCGGGACGAACCTGCAAGTGTCGGCCGCGCAAAATCTTGCGGTCACCGCGGCCGAGAGCGCCGACGTGAGCGTCTTCAAACGCTTCAGCGTCGCGGCGGGCGAGGCTATCAGCCTGTACGCCCATCGGCTGGGGTTGAAGCTGCTGGCGGCCAGAGGCCCGGTGCGGGTCGAGGCGCAGAGTGACGCCATGACCCTTCGCTCCAAGGCCGAGCTAAGCCTGGAAAGTGTTGACGGTGAAATTGTCCTCAATGCGAAGAACGGCATCACCCTGGTCAGTGGCAGCGCCTACCTCAAGATCGCCAACGGCAGCGTCGAAATCGGCTGCCCCAACCGCATCAACCTGAAGAATGATCGGATCACCTGGGGCGGCGCGTCCTCACTGGACAAGGCCCTGCAACCGTGGAAACAGGAAGACCCTGAGTTCCTGTACCCGATGAAGGGTGGCTTTCGCATGGTCGACAAGGACAGCGGAAAACCCGCGCCCTACATTCCTTACCGCATGACCCTGGCCGACGGCAGCACCGTGCAGGGCGTCACCGACAGCGAAGGCCTGACCGAGCGCGCCTACGGCTACGGCGCCGATCGGATCACTCTGGAAGAAACCGGTGTGAAGCTGGACCCTGAAGCACGCGAAGAGGAGGAAGAGGAAGAAGAACTGGAAGAGGGCATCACCCTGCGTCTGGGCCTGTTCTTCGATGGCACCGGCAACAACATGGCCAACGCGGCAGCCACCGAACAGTGTCGGCGGGAGGACCTGGAGATCTACGACGCCCGGGATCTGGAAAGCATCCAGTCGGTCTGCAACAAATACGGCTTCGATGGGTTTACCGGGAGCGCGTTTGCGCAGGCGCCGGATAACAGCTACGGGAATGCGCCGAGTAATGTGGTGTATTTGCATCAGCTGTATCCGGATAACGCCGTAACACCACTTAAAAAGAGTGCGGATATCGGCTTTGTCTCTGTCTATGTAGAGGGCATTGGTACGCGGAGTGGTGGCAAAGATGCCACGGTGATTGGTCAGGGGCTGGGGCGTGGCGAGACGGGAGTCGTAGCGAAAGTTCAGCAAGCACCTGAAGCTATTCAAATCCAGCTTCGGGAATTTGTATCTCTTAATCCTGGCATTGCAGTTCGCCGCATCGAAGTTGACATTTTCGGCTTCAGTCGTGGTGCCGCCGCTGCCCGCCATTGCGCTAACGAATTCCTCAAACCGGGCTGCGGGATTTTCAAAGAATTACTTCAGCCCGGGCGCTTTGGGTTGGTGAACAGTTTTGATCCAGCGGTGGGTGTGAAGCTCAACCTGATCGGTTTGTTCGACACTGTGGCGGCCATCTCTTCGCCTGAGCGTGGCGACTGGAGTCCGGCCAACAGCGACAACGACGGTGTCAACCTGTACTTGCCTCCTCGCTGTGCCCGCGAAGTGATTCAGTTGGGGGCCCGGGACGAGTGCAGGCTCAATTTCGCACTGAATGGCGTACTGAGTCATCACCTGCAAATCAGCCTTCCCGGCGTGCATTCGGACATTGGCGGAGGCTACCTGCCTAATGCTCGGGAGCGTCTGTGGCTGGTCGAGCCCAAACGGATTGAGGTCGCAGCGGGCCGCTCATTGGAGTCGCATCCGCAATGGCTGGCCATGGTCGCGCAGGCGGAGGGGTTGCGCGCCAGCGGGCTGAATGGTGACGGAAACATCGAGGCCAAAGCCTGGGCGGCTGCTCAGGCTCATCACCGAAGGGATGGCAACGACACGCAGGCCTACTGGCTGACCGTGACGCTGGAGCGAAGCGTGCGTGGGGAACTGGCGCTGGTGGCGTTGCGCGTAATGCGCGAGCTGGGCGTGCGCCATGGTGTGCCTTTTGACGAGATCAGCGACAGCGATCGCCGTTTCAAGCTGCCCACCGATCTGGCGCCTGTCGCCGAGCACATCATCGAGCAGGTGCTGGCGGGTTCTTCGGTCGTTCTGGATCCCAATCAAGAACGACTGCTGCGCTCGCGTTACATCCACCAGTCGGCGCACTGGACACCGACCAAGGGCGTGATGCTTGCCAAGCCAGCACCGGATAACCGCCGCAACGTATACCCCGATCAGCCGCAAAAGGGGTATCCGCAATGAAACGACTGATGCTTCTAGTTGGCCTGCTGATCAGCCTCTGCGCCTGTGCCAGAGGTCCACAACCGATACCTCCGCCCAAGCTGCCTTATTACGCGTGGCATGTGGGCTTGGCTGCACCAAGGCATATGGAAGTGTGGGTCGAGACAGTGGATGTGATCGACCAGCGAGGGTTGCCGTTTTTTCATGTGTTCGGAGGGGTAGCCAGTTACACAGGGCAGGTGAAAGGCTGGCACAAAGGTGGGGGAAAAATGATGCCCGTGAACAACGTCGATCTCCCAAAGCGTCTATTTCTGCGCTGGCAGTCGCTGGTGGAGCCTCAAGCCTACAAACTTCGTATTCATATTCCTCAATGGGTGCGAGACGAGATGGTCAAGCCCGAGACCGTATTTTGCAAACCGGATCAGAAAGTGCTCACGCTTTATCGCAACAAGATAACGCTGGGAATGGCCCCGGGAGGCATCGTCAAGGTCTGGGTGGGTTCTGGGTGCTTGGGATACCTCGAAATCGGCCGCTACCAAGCTGAAATCGAACCCCGCGGCCCATACCTGAACAACAAGGGCGAGTACTACCGCGCGCCCACGCCAGAAGCTAAGGCATGGATCGAGAAAAATGGAATTCCCTATGGCAGTTGGTAAGCGTTGCTCAGCTTTCCCGCTGAGTGCCAGCGGCCTGAATGGTGATGGGCGTATCGAAGCCAAAGCCTGGGCGGCCGCTCAGGCTCATTACCGCAGGGATGGCAACGACACGCAGGCTTACTGGCTCACCGTAACGCTGGAGCGAAGCGTTCGTGGGGAACTGGCGCTGGTCGGGTTGCGCGTGATGCGCGAATTGGGCGTGCGCCATGGTGTGCCGTTTGACGAGATCAGCGACAGCGATCAGCGCTTCAAGCTGCCCTTCGATCTGGCGCCTGTCGCTGACCACATCATCGAGCAGGTGCTGGCGGGCTCTTCTGTCGTGCTTGATCCCGATCAAGAGCGATTGCTGCGTTCGCGTTACATCCACCAGTCGGCGCACTGGACACCGACCAAGGGCGTGATGCTTGCCAAGCCTGCACCGGATAACCGCCGCAACGTATACCCCGATCAGCCGCAGAAGGGATATCCGCAATGAAACGACTGATGCTTCTAGTTGGGCTGCTGATCAGCCTCTGCGCCTGTGCCAGTGGTCCACAACCGATACCGCCTCCCAAGCTGCCTTATTACGCGTGGTATGTGGGATTGGCTGCGCCCAAGCACATGGAGGTGTGGGTCGAGACAGTGGATGTGATCGACCAGCGAGGGCTGCCGTTTTTCCATGTGACCGGAGGGGTTGCGAGCTATACGGGTAGCGCTAAGGGCTGGCACAACGGAGGATCGGGTGGAATGCCCATCAACAACGTCGATCTCCCAGAGCGTCTATTTCTGCGCTGGCAGTCGCTGGTTGAGCCGCAAGCCTACAAGCTTCGTATTCATATTCCTCAATGGGTACGAGACGAGATGGTCAAGCCCGAGACCGTATTTTGCAAACCGGATCAGAAAGTGCTCACTCTTTATCGCGACAAGATAACGCTGGGCATGGCCCCGGGGGGCATCGTCAAGGTCTGGGTGGGTTCTGGGTGCTTGGGATACCTCGAAATCGGCCGCTACCAAGCTGAAATCGAACCCCGCGGCCCATACCTCGGTAAGAGCGAAGGCAAGTACGTGCCTCTGGAACCCGAAAACAAGGCCTACGTCGAGCAATTCGGAATTCCTTATGGCAGTTGGTAAGCGTTGCTCAGCGATCAGCCCTGGAAGAGATATCCGTCAGTAAACCCGGCATGAAGCCATTTCATCATTTATGGAGTTGAAATAGATGATCCAGGATCAGTCACCTCTCGCCGAAAACCGTTTGGGCAAAAAAGGCACGGTGGTCAATGTGCCGCGCTCGGCGTTGCGCTGTTACTTTCGCCCGGAAACCGAAGAGTTCGTTTTTCTCGCAGGTAAAGAGGCAGGGGAATTCGAAACGCATTGGCGTGATATGGCCGATGAAATGGACAGGTTCCATCAGGCTCAGGCTAAGTACTCCGGTGCATTGAAACATTATGATGACTGCGTCAAAGCAACCGCCCCCATGCATCAGACAAGCAAGAGCCTGGCGGCAATCGATGCTGCGGAAGCCGAGCTGAAGGCCACCCGTGAAGCCATCAAGGAAAAACTGGCCGGAACAGCCAGTGGCGTGGGCTACGACAACATCGTCGAGTTGATTCCGATGGCGGCGCAGGTCGGTGCCAGACGCATGCCGTATGCGTATGTCAAGCAGAGCTACTTCACTGACCAACAGGCCAAGCGTCGTCTTCACGCCGTCTCGTTGCGACAGGGGGGCGGCAAGCGCGGCAAAGACAGCATTATCAGTCGTGATTCGGGCGGCAATCTTGTGGTAGACGCCGCCAAATTGATGGAGCAACTGACCGCGTTCGAGTGGCACAAACTCAAGCTCGAACTGAAGGATGTCCTCGGGTGGGCCGGTTCGGACCTTGATCTGGAGGCATTCAATAAAGACGTCACCCTGTTCGATTGGGCCGAAAGCTGGAACCACAGCCTGCTTGGTAAGAGTAGCCTGACCGATAACGTCGATGTGTCGGGTGCCGCGCAGTTCATGCGCTTCACCTCCAATCTGGGGGCCAATGCCGAGTTTGATGTCAACAAAGGCAGCGCCGCCATCAAAGCTGAAAGCCAGACGGTCATGACGTTGGCGTCGGGCTATGCCGACATTGAACGCTACGTTCCCGACCGGTTTGGCTGGCCGTTGACCATGCAGACGCGCAGCGGCAAGACCCTGGACCTGGGGCTGATTCGTGTGTGCCTCGCAGGGCAGATCAATGGCTTTCTCGGTGCCTCATTGCAGATCGAGGGCCAGGTGCAAGTGATGGTCAAAGGCGATGAGCAGGTCATCACAGGTCAGTCAGGCCGCTTGCCCAGTTTTCGGACACGCCAAAAACAAGGGCGAAATTTCTTTCAGGCCATGGAAGCCGAGGACCAGGGTGCGACGATCACCGCGGGTGGATTTGCCGGCGCCAAGGTGGAGCTGCTCGGCAAGAGCACTCTGCAATGGCTCAAGCCTTCGCCACCGCCGGACAGCGCGGGAGAGGTGCCGCCTGATGACAAGGCAAATGCAGGAGAGTACGTCGACTTCGCCACGATCGGTTCCAGCATCGCGGGAATGACCGGACTCGGAGCAGGTGGAAAGTTCTACTGCACGTTTATCAATGGCAAGTTTTGTTTGCATGTTGCGGCGAGTCTTTGCGTGGGGACGGGGGCGAAAGGTGGGTTTATTGCTGAGGTGGGGGCTAAAGACATTATTGAGTTTGGGCGGTGGGTAGCTTATCAACTGTATTTGAATAATTATGGGATTCTTGAGTATTTCAATGAAGAAGCGTTTAGGGCGTATTCGCAATATTGCGTATTGAAAATGATAGAAGGGGAAAATTTGGTGTATCGAGGTGTTGCATGGGCCATTGAGTCACCAAAACAAATGCGCGCTGAGCTTAAAAAGCTAGTCGCCTCTATAGCGCGTGAGAGTGTAGATGAAATTCATAATTCTAGCGGGCGAAATCAGATTGCTGAGATTGTTATTGAATGGCGGGAAGATTTGTTAGTTTCTACTCCAGAAGCAAAAGGTATATTTCTCTATCTGCTGACTCGTCACGGGAGACTCGATCATGTCGATTTGAGTAATCGCTCTTGGGGTGGAGATATCTATCATCGTCGTAAGGAAGCGGTCATTTTAATTCTGAACAGCATTCAAACGACTTCGGAGTGGCACAAGGTGATGTGCCGCATCACGAATGATGGCTCCAGGTTGTCAGGGGACTCGCTAACAGTCTCAAAAGCTCAAGAAGATCATTTGATTCGCTTTTTGCAAGAGGGGCGTAATCGAGATGATGACATGCGAGAAATACGTGACGGCTTGACCGCGATATATGGCAACTTGAAAGAGTTGCCCGCGACGGGGTATTCGCTGTCAATGAATAACAGTTACTACTATCGCACCCGGTGCGACACTCATCTGCATTATCCGGCGCGATGCAATTTTGACCCAGCTTTAACGCCGAAGAGTGAGCTGGCATGAATATGCGTTTGGTAAATTTCAATCATCATATGGTTTGTGGGATCTGTCTGATGTTGGCTCTGCAAGGTTGCAATGAAGAAAGTACTTCCCACACATCTTTCTCTCCGGCAGTGCCCGCCGATGAGTTGCGTGGTTTCATCGAAAAAGTAAAGGCCAATTTAGTATTTGTCGAAGGTGGTAAATTTCTGATGGGCGACTTTGGCCCAGAGTATGCTCCTGAACACTTACCCTATGATATGAAAAAGCACAGTCGTCCCTTGCATGAAGTCGAGCTTAGCAGTTATTCGATGAGCAAGTTTAAAGTGACTAACGCAGAGTTTCAGTTCTATCTGAGAGCGAGTGCGCTTCAGCTCAGAGACGATGGTGCGTCACCTAAATCTGAATGGGATCAGATGAACAGTCGTGCCGATACACCTGCTCATGTAGATTGGTTTGAGTCGGAAAACTACTGCAATTGGCTAGCAGTTGTAACTGGGCTCCCATTTGCGCTGCCTACTGAAGCACAGTGGGAGTATGCCGCCCGAAGTAGAGGGCAGTTTCTAATGGTCGCCACTGACGACGGCACCTACAAGGCTGAATCTTATGATTTGGTCACAGAGGAGTATTTTCCCAGAGGTATCAATATTTCAAGCTTTGGAAATGTGGAAGCGTTTGCCGAAGAGATGGGGTGGACAACTGGGAACATGTCCCCGTTACCGGTAGCTATGTTTCCGCCCAATCCATTGGGCATGTATTCCATGACGGACAATGGCTATGAGTGGGTCAGTGATTGGTACGATCCGGATTACTATTCGTATTCGCCGTTAAAAGATCCGAAAGGACCTGAAAAGCCGATGATTAAAGACGCATTTGGTCGCTACACCAAAGTGCTGCGCGGCCAGGGAGGTGCGGACCCGTGGTGGGGTGGCGGTGCTAACGTATTCAGAACCAAGATTGATCCGTTAGGGAGTATCTCTAGAGATGGCTCGCCATCCTTGTTCGACAAAACCGCCCGCTGCGTCGTCAATAGCCCTGCTCCTGTAGTAACCGAATAAAAGGAATTATTATGAATGTCATATTGTTAATATTGAAATGGGTCTTTTCTATTGTAGGCCTTGGCATGCTGGTGATGGCTGTCAGCAGCTATAAGAGTGACAGTGAGTTTCTAAAAGGTGCAGCGTCTGTTGTGGGTGTGGTCGAAGGCTTCAAGACCCGAGTATCGGAGGGTGTGGTCTATTACCAGCCTGTCATAAAATTTGCAGCAGACAGTGGGGAACACAGTTTTGTGTCTTCGGTGGGCAGCAATCCAGCGGCCTATAAGAAAGGCGAATCTGTCAACGTGCTGTATAAGGTTCATGCTCCCGAGGAGGCGAAAATAGACAGTTTTTTCTCTCTATGGGGGGACGTCGTGGTTGAAGTGTTGTTGGGGGTTGTTTTTTTCTCCATAGGCGCTGCGATGTTTTTGATGGGGCTATTAAAACGCCGAAAAAAGGCGGCGCTCATGAGGCGCGGTGCCAGTCTTTGCGCAACGATTACTTCGGTCGAGCGCAATGCCCGGTTTTCAGTCAACGGGCGCCATCCCTACGTGATTACCTGCGAGTGGACCAATCCGGAAACCTATGCCTTGCACCGTTTTGAAAGCGAGCATATCTGGTTCGATCCCACGGTTTACGTCACCCAGGACAAAATCAATGTCTTCGTCAAACCCGGTAACTTGAAGGTGTATTACGTCGATATTTCATTCTTGCCTCCGTCGGCAAGTTAACCACTTTTCATATCGGATTCACTCTATGAAACCTGTTATTCGCACCGGTGACTTACTGTCATCGGGCGGGGTCGTCATTGCCGGAACCCGCCAAATCATCATTAACGGTGCTGCTGTTGCCTGTGTGGGCGATAAGGTTATTTGCCCCTTGCCCGGTCATGGGCCTAACGCTATCGCGGAGGGTGATAAAGGTTCGACCTACCTGGGGCGCGCAATGGCTTTGCACGGGCACCGTTGCGAGTGTGGTTGTACGTTGATCACCTCGTTGCCTCAGGTCGGGAGGGCATGAGATGCCTGTCGATCTCGATGCGCTTCCGGCAAAGATGCAGTTGCCCGCATCTCCCAGGATAGGGCGCGGGCTGCTGTTCATCCTTGTGTTCACGCTGCTGTGCGGCGCGCTGGTGGCCGTGTTCTGGTCGGCGCCGGACAGTTACTCATCCACCTGGTTCTGGTGCTCGGTGCTGGTATTGCCGCTCTTGGGCGGGATCATGCTGTTTTCGATCAGGCTGCTGATGCATGAACAGCGCCGCGATTATGCGCAGAACTGGAACGACAGTCATGACGAGCACGAAGGTCAGTTGATCGAGCGCGGACAGCGAGCCATTGCGATGCTGGCCGCCTCTTATGTTTGTGATTCGGGCAGTTCGAAGTTGGCGCAGACCTTGCGCGCAGGACAACAGGTTTCTCCGGCGCAGGAGACCAATCCGCAAGCGGATTTTGACTGCCCTGCCCGGGAAGATGAGCGGGAGCGAAGGAAAGGTGAACACCTCCTGCGGTTGGCAACGTCCATTGAACGCGTGCTGGCAGGCTTTGAGGCCGATATGCAGGACGTGCTGAATGACGCATCGCTGCACGTGCGGATTCGTCATTGCGTCGAGCAGTCTCAGGACGAGGTTGAAGCCCTGTGGCGTTCTATCCGAGGAGCGCTGGGCGCCCGTGATCAGGTGGCGTTCGCTGTGCAGGAGGACGGATTGTTGTGGCTGGATGCATGGCTGGACGATGGCTTTCCAGCCCGTGCCTGTCTGTCGCTGGAAATCAATAGGCTCTCAGAACCCGGGGACGGTCAGGGCGAGTCTGTTTCAGCGATATTGCTGGCGCATACCGGGTGGTGCGCCGAAAAAGGGTTGCGCCCACAGTCGTGGATTCACAGACCGGTCAAGCTAACCCGTGGCGCGGCCGACATTCGACGGGCTCTGCTCTGGGGCAAGGTCCCACCGGACAGTGCAGATTTCTTCATTTGGCACAGCCAGTTACCCGAGGGCATCACCGGGGTACTCAGCGTCGACCTCCATGAATCTGGGCAGTCTCCCCCTACCGACGCCTGGCACTCGCTGGACGGCTCGTTCGGAAAGGCGGGGGCTGCGGTTGGGAACACGACGCTGATCGTTGCCGCAGAGCAGGCGCTTGTCGAGGCAAGGCCTCAATTGATTCTGCTGCATGACCATTCAACGCAAGCCTGCGTTGTTCAGCCTGGATGAGGCGTTCGATGAGGATGGAATCTTGAACAAAATACGGATCGCCGGCTGGATTCTGATTGCCAGTCTGCTTGTTGCGGGGGCACTGCTGATCTGGGTCGACAACCCGGTTGTCGAGCACAGAACCGAGCTTGAACAATGGAAGTGGTCAGCGGCGCTGGTCGCGGCGTGCTTGCTGCTGATTTTTTTTAACCGTGCTGACCAATGGATGATCAGTTCACTGAGCCGGATGGAATTCTTGTCCTGGTTCCGCGCAGCCTCGGGTGGCGATTTGCGTTCTACCAAAGGAGAGCTCGACTCAGGCTCCATTGGGATGTGTGCAACCCAGCTAAAGCAAATCCACGGCCCCCTCTGGCGCCAGAAATTCCGCCTGCTCCTGGTCTTCGGCGAACCCGCCCAACTCGACGCCCTGGCCCCCGGCCTGTCGACCAACCCATGGCTCGAAGGCGAGGGTATTGTGCTGATCCAGGGCGGCTCTGCACAAAAGGCAGCGGTTAACCCTTCACTCACCCACTGGAAATCCCTCTGCCATCGACGCGCCTTCGACGGCGTGGTCTGGGCGTTGACCGCCGACCAACGCAACGACACCAAGGCCATGGGCCAGGGCGTGCGCCAACTCCGCGAACTCGCCCAAACGCTGCGTTGGCAGTTGCCGCTGCACATCTGGCATGTCTGTGACGGGGAGTGGGGGCAGGACGGCCGGGCGACGCAGCCGGTGGGCGGTGTGTTGCCGTCGCAGCCTTCTGCCAAGGCCTTGAGCGAGGTGTTGCGCGGGGTGATCGAGCCGCTGCGTCGGGGCGGCTGGGCGCAGGTTCAGGAGAACCTTCATCACGATTTTCTGTTGCGTTTGTCCCGTGATTTGCAGGCGGGAGAGATCGCTCGGTGGGCGAAGGCGCTGTCGCCGCTGTTCGGGCGTTTTGTACCGGGCGTGACGCTGCGCGGTCTGTGGTTCAGTCCGCCGCTGAAGGCCGTGCTCCCCGTACGTGATGATGTGCGTTCGTCGTTCTGGCTGATGGACCCTGCCTGGTACGGCATTCTCAAGGACCGCCCCGGTCGTGCGCGGCGCATTGGCTGGCCGAAGACGCGCATCGCGTATGCGTGCGCGTTGAGTCTGGCGGCGCTGTGGGGCGCGGGGCTGTTGCTGTCGTTTGTCAGCAATCGCGCGCAGTTGCTGGAGGTCGAGCGCAATCTGGCGGCGGTGCGGCCGCAGGGCGACCCCGATCAGCAGGTGTTGGCGTTGCATGAGCTGATGCGTGAATTGGGTCGGCTGGATTGGCGTGCGCAGCACGGCGAGGCGTGGTCTCGGCGGTTCGGTCTGAGCCAGAACGGGGTGTTGCTGGAGCGCTTGTGGCCGCGTTATGTGGAGGCCAATCATCGGCTGATGCGCGATCCGGCCAGCGCGCTGCTGGAGCAGCAGTTGCAGGCGTTGATCGCCTTGCCGCCGAACAGCCCTGAGCGCAGTGCGCAGGCCCATACGGCGTACCTGCAACTCAAGGCGTATTTGATGATGGCCCGGCCAGAGAAAGTGGACGCGGCGTTCCTGGGCAAGGTGTTGAAAGCGGCAGAGCCGCAGAGAGCGGGCGTCTCGCCGGGGCTGTGGCAGGGGTTGTCGCCTGCGCTATGGCAGTTCTACGCCGACCAGTTGAAGTCCCATCCCGAGTGGCGCATCGAGGTCGACCCGACGCTGTTGGCGCGGGCGCGACAGGTGTTGATCGGCCAGTTGGGCCATCGCAATGCCGAAGCCACGCTGTACCGTCAGGTGCTGGACAGCGCCGCAGATGAGTACGCGGCGCTGGACCTGCAGGACCTGACGGGGGAGACCGACGCGCGCAGCCTGTTCAGCAGCACTGCCAGCGTGCCGGGGGTGTTTACCCGCCAGGCGTGGGACGGGCAGGTGCGCGACGCCATCGAGCGCATCGCCGAGGCGCGACGTGAACAGATCGACTGGGTGCTGAGCGACCGCGAAGGCGATATCGCACCTGACCTGACTCCCGACACGCTGCGCGAGCGTCTGACGGCGCGTTATTTTCAGGATTACGGCAGCGCCTGGCTGGCGTTTCTCAACAGCCTGCGCTGGCAGCGCACGGGCAGCCTGGGCGATGTCATCGATCAGTTGAGCCTGATGAGCGACGTGCGCCAGTCGCCGTTGATCGCGCTGATGAACAACCTCGCCTGGCAAGGGCAGGCCGGGCAGCCAACGCAAGCCCTGAGCACTTCACTGCTCAAGTCGGCGCAGAAACTGGTGGGCCGTGACAAGACGCAGGGGATCGATCAGGCCTTGCCCGATCATCACGGACCGCTGGACGCCACCTTCGGACCGCTGCTCAGCCTGATGGGCAAAGAAGCAGGTGCGGGTGACGACAGCCTTAGCCTGCACGCCTTTATGACCCGCGTCACCCGCGCGCGCCTGAAGCTGCAACAGGTGGGTAACGCCAGCGACCCGCAGGGCATGACCCAGGCCCTGGCGCAGACGGTGTTTCAGGGCAAGGGCATCGATTTGACCGAGACTCAGGCCTACGGTCATCTGCTGGCTGCCAGCCTCGGCGCGGAATGGGCGGGCATTGGCCAGACGCTGTTCGTGCAGCCGCTGGATCAGGCGTGGCAGCAGGTGCTGCAACCTTCGGCGGCGAGTCTGAACCGGCAATGGCAACAGTCCATCGTCGATCACTGGAATGACGCGTTCGTCGGTCGCTACCCGTTCGCGGCGACGGGCAGTGATGCCTCGCTGCCCCTGTTGGGCCAGTTGATCCGAGCGGATTCCGGGCGCATCGAACAGTTTTTGCAACGGCAACTGGACGGCGTGCTGCGCAAGGAAGGCAACCGCTGGGTGGCCGACCCGCAACACAGCCAGGGTTTGCGTATCAATCCGCAGTTTCTCGCCGCGATCAACCAACTCAGCCAATTGGCGGACGTGCTGTACACCGACGGCGGCATGGGCCTGAGTTTCGAGCTGCAAGGCAAGGCCGTGCGCGACGTGGTGCAGACCACCTTCACCCTCAATGGCGAACGCCATCACTATTTCAACCAGAAGGAAAGCTGGCAGCGCTTTGCCTGGCCGGGCAGCAGCGCGCACCCCGGCGCGAGCCTGACGTGGACCAGCGTGCGCACCGGCGAGCGCTTGTATGGGGATTATCAAGGAACCTGGGGGCTAATTCGCTTGCTGGAAGAGGCGAGGGTCACGCCACTGGACGACAGCGAAAGCCGCTTTCGCGTGGTACTCACTGCCCCGGACGGGCTGGGCCTGACCTGGTACCTGCGCACCGAACTGGGCGCGGGGCCGATGAGCTTGCTGAAGTTGCGCGGTTTCACGTTGCCGAAGCAGATTTTTCTGACCGCACGCCAGCCCGCACACAATGGGGGTGAGTCATGAGCCTGCAAACCCTGATCACTCAGTGTCTGGGAGAGCGTGACGGCTTGGCCTTGGCACGCGCGCAAGCCGAGCGCTGGGCGGTCTTGCTGGAGCCGATCAACGATGATTGCGCGGTAGGTGAAGACCCCGGTTATGACGACGATTTCCAGTTCATGCGCGAGGAGGTCAACAAGCTGTCGGGTATCGACGCCGAGCGTGTGGCTGAACTCGCGGAAAAGCTGCTCACACAGCGCTGCAAAGATGTGCGCGTGGCGTCGTATTACCTGTGGGCGCGCCTGCACACGCTGGGCGAGGTCGGGCTGAGTGAAGGGTTGAGTCTGATCGCCGCGTTGTTGGAACAATTCGGTGATGCGGTGTTACCCGCACGCCCCAACAGTCGGCGAATGGCGCTGGAGTGGCTGACCAGCAGCAAGGTGCTGGACAGCCTGGCGTTGTACCCGGAAGTGGTGAAAGGCGAAGCGGAGCAGACTGTGGCAGCGCTGGTCTGGCTGGAGCATGGGCTGGGTCGGTTGCCGGAGGCGCAACGCCCTGAACTGGGTGCGCTGTATGCCGCGTTGTTGGCTCGCTTGAGCCAGTCCGGCGGGGTGGATGCCGTGGTGCCGCAACACAGCGCAAGCCACGACGCCGCCTCGGAGATGACGGCGCCTGGACGTGCGATCAAGTCCGGGCGCGACTTGCTGGACAGCGGTCGTACACTGGCGGCTTATCTGTGTGACCAGCCTCAAGGCTGGTTGGCGGCCCATCGACTGATGAAAAGCCTGCGGTGGGACACTGTGCATCGCGCGCCTTTACAGGAGGCGGGGGGACTGACCCGCCTGACGCCGCCGCGCAGCGATTATCGGGCTCAGCTCAAGCGCCTGTATCTGCAACAGTACTGGAGCGAGTTGATCGATCAGGCGCAGCGCGTGTTCAGTGAGGGCGTCAATCACTTCTGGCTGGATGTGCAGTGGTACCTGTTCCAGGCGCTCAGCAAGCAGCCTGCCCCGATGGACAGTTGGGCGCCGATTGTCGCTCGGGATCTGGTCACGCTCATCGAGCGCCTGCCCGGTCTGGACGAATTGCGCTGGAGCGACGGCAGCCCGTTTGCCGACCAGACCACGCGAGAGTGGATCGCGCAACGCATGGCGGTGGGGGATTCCCGGCAATGGCTGACAGCACCCGCTGCGCCACTGGCATCGGCGGATGCTCACCTTCTCGCACTGGAGAACGACGCGCTTGAACAGGCGAGCAGCCACGGCGTGGAGTTTGCGCTGAACGGGCTGATCACCCAGCCCGATGCGCAGCAAAGCGGTCGCCAGCGCTGGCGCATAAGGCTGTTGATGGCGCGCGTTGCCGAGCAGTACGGCAAAGGCGATCTGGCGCTGCACCTGTTGAGTGAACTCGATGCCATCGGGCAGCGACAGGCGTTGGCCGATTGGGAGCCGGAGCTGAGTTTCGAGGTCAAGGCGCGCCTGCTCAAGCTGCTGCGACACAAAGCGCAACGTCACGACGCCGACAGACCCACTCATCAACGCATGGACGCGTTACTGGCGGCGCTGGTCGCCATCGATCCGGTGCGCGCAGCGGCCCTGTGCCCCTGATGTTTATTTACAAGGAGTTTTTCAGTGAATGAAGACAACCTCACGTTGCAGTACTTCGATGCCGAAATGCGTTATTTGCGCGAAGCGGGCAAGGAGTTTGCGCACGCGTTTCCCGACCGGGCGGCGTACCTGAATCTGGACAAGCCCGGCGCTCAGGACCCGTATGTGGACAGGCTGTTCGAAGGGTTCGCGTTTCTCATGGGGCGCCTGAGGGAAAAGCTCGACGACGATTTACCGGAGTTGACCGAAGGCCTGGTCAGCCTGCTCTGGCCGCACTATTTGCGCACGATCCCGTCGCTCGCCATCGTCGAACTGGCACCCGATGCCATGCAGTTGAAAGGCAGCGAAATCGTTGCCAAGGGATTTGAGGTCCAGTCTCGTCCCCTGGGGCCGAAGCAGACGCGCTGTCGCTACACCACGACTCAGGACCTGGTGTTGCGGCCGATCGCGCTGGCGAGTGTGCAGCAGGGGCATGAGCCGGATGGCCGTTCGCGGTTGCGCTTTCGCTTCGAGTGCAGTGCGTCGACAGACTGGCGTCAGGTGGATATGAGCCGTTTGCCGCTCTATTTGAATGCCTCCGCGCCGCTGGCCAGCACCTTGCACCTGGCCCTGACAATCAACACGCAGGAACTCTACGTGCGGTTGTCCGGGCAGCAGGATCGGCAACCACTGTCTGGTCACTTCGCCGCCAGGGGCTTTCGCGAAGAGGATCGTTTGTGGCCCAAGGGCGACAGTGCATTCAGTGGCTATCAGCTGTTGCTGGAATACTTCACCTTCCGCGAGAAATTCATGTTCGTGACGCTGTGTGGTCTTGAACACGTGAAGCTCACGCCGGAAACCACCTGGTTCGAGGTGGACGTGGTGTTGCGCGAGCCATGGCCGCACACGTTCGCCTTGACTGCCGAGCACGTTCGTTTGCACGCGGTGCCGGTGATCAATCTGTTTTCGCTGGAGTGCGATCCGCTGACGGTCGAACCGTTGCAGACCGAGTACCTGTTGCGGCCCATGCGTTTGCAGGACGGCCACACCGAAATATATACGGTGGACAGCGTCGTCTCGTCCAAGGGCGGCGCGCGGCATGAGTACGTGCCTTTCAGCAGTTTTCGCCACAAGGGCGGGATGTTGCGTGACGAGGCTCCCGAGCATTATTTCCATACCCGCCTCAAGCGGGGCGCCAACGGCCTGCACGATACCTGGCTGATTCTCGGCGGCGACGGATTCGACAACGCCGCGCAGGACCGACAGGAAAGCCTGTCGCTGCGCCTGACCGGCACCCACGGTCAGCTACCGCGCAAGGCGTTGCAGAGTACCTTGCTCGACAGCGCCGTCGGGTCCACTCAGAGCAGCCTGAGTGTTCGTAATCTGTCGGCGCCCACGTTGCCGTGTTACCCGCCGGACCGGGATCGGTTTCATTGGCGGGTGCTCAGTCATCTGGGGTCGAACTTTCTGTCGATGATGGACAGCGCCGAAGTGCTGCGAGGCACCCTGGCGTTGTACGACTGGACCGGCAGCGAGATGAATCGCCGCCGTCTCGCCGCCATTCTGGATGTCGGCCATTTCCTGATTCAGCGCTTCGAAAAAGGCTTTCTGCTGCGGGGTGTAGACATCGAAGTCACGCTGGATGAGCACGGCTTTGCCGGCGAGGGCGATCTGCGGCTGTTCGGCGAAATGCTCAATCGATTCTTCGCGCTGTATGCCGACATTCACCTGTTCAACCAACTCACCCTGGTGCTGCAACCTTCTGGAAAGTGCGTGCGATGGAAAGAAAATCACAATCAGCGAATTCCCGGCTGAACGCGTCGGGCCTGCTGGGCAGGCTTGAGGGGCGGGTGGCGCAGACTCACGTCTATCGCTTCTGCCAGTTGCTGGAAAAAGCCTTGCCGGGTCATCCGCTTCTGGGCAGCACCGAGCACCCGCAACAGGACCCGGTACGCTTTCGGCCAGACCCCGGCATGGGCTTTCCGGCGGCCGAACTGAAAGCCATCGAGATCGCAGACGATCCCGAAGGTTGTGCCACGATGCGCACGCGGTTGTTGGGGCTGTACGGCGTCGACTCGCCCTTGCCGACGGCCTATCTCGACGACATCACTCAGCGTCGGGAGGGGCATGAGGCACTGGAGGCGTTTCTCGACATTTTCAATCACCGGATATTCACCCAGTTCTATCGCATCTGGCGCAAATACTCGTACCCAGCTTCCTTCGAAGCGGGCGGCACCGATGCTACGTCGCAGTGCCTGCTTGGCCTGATTGGTCTGGGCATTCCGGGCACTGCGCGGCACATCGCGACGCCGGTCTCGCGCTTCCTTGCGCTGCTCAGCGTGATGCGCCTGCCCACGCGCAATGCCGAGGGAATCGCGGCACTGGTCACGCTGTTGGCGCCCGCCACCCAAACGCGGGTGACGCCACATTGGCCGCAGTCGGTTCGACTGGCTGAACCTGCGCGCCTGTCGCGGGCTCATCCAGCGAGCCTGTCTCAAGGCACGCCACTGGGACCTGTCGGCCTCGATGCCAATAGCCAGTTGCTCATCACCCTGTCTACCCGCGATCCAACGGAGACCCAGGGCTGGCTGCCTCATGCACGGCTGCACACCGACCTGCTGGTGTTGCTGCGCGTCTATCTGGGCTGGCGTTACACCGCGAAGGTGCAGCTGTCGTTATCCATCGGTGATTTACCAAGGCCAGTGCTGGGCCAGACTGCGGTGAGACTGGGCATGACCGGCGTGGTGCCACGCAGTGCACTTGGCAAGATTCGCTGTCATGAAGACATCGTCACGATCAACCTGGGCCGCTATCAAGGTTTGCCCGATAACCCGAACGCAAGGAGCCTTCACCATGATCCGAACACTCTGGAACGCACTGATCTGCATAGCCATTACTCTGCCGTTGACCGCTTGTGGGGTGGCACAGAAGGTATCCGACGCCACATCGTCCACCATGAGTGCTTTATTTGACACGCCGATCACCCGCCTGAGTCTGGACTTCAACGGTCGGGGGGCACTGAACACCGATGCCCGTGACATGACCGCGTTGTCGGTGCCGACGGTGCTCAGGGTTTATCAAGTCAGCGACAGACGATCGATCGAACTGGGCACCTACGAGCGGCTGCTCAATGATGACGAAAGCCTGCTGGGCGCCGAGTTGCTGGACAGGCAGGCTGTGCTCCTGAAGCCCGGGGAGGGGGCGCAACTGAATGTGCCGTTGAAGCCGGAAACACGATTCGTCACGGTGGTGGCCTTGTTGCGCACGCCGGATACACAGGCCAACACGTGGCGCATCACCCTGACGCGGGACGAGCTCGACGCCGACCGGCCACGCATCATTGATCTGAGCGATGACCGCCTGCGTCTGCGCCCTCGGCCGGAGGCGTGATCATGGACGGCGTGACACCTTCGCTGTACGAAATGCTCCTGCAGAATGTTCACGGCGAACTGGACTTACAGCGCATCGACGAAACCGAACAGCGCACGCTCTCGATTCTCGACAACATTCGCCGCGTCCTCGGTAGCCGGGCGGGCAGCCTCAGTCACTTGCCGGATTATGGGTTGCCCGATATGGGGGTGGTCTTGCAGGGACTGCCAGCGACGGCCAATAGGCTGATCGGGACCATGACGGCCACCTTGCTCAAATATGAGCCGCGCCTGGCGGCAGTGAGCATCGAGCTGTTACCGCAAACGCTGCCTGGCCATCTGGACTATGCGCTGGACGTGCAGCTCAAGGACGGCGGGTGTGTGCTCTTCGGCACCACCTTGGGGCCGGAGGGGAGGGTGCTGGTTCGTCATCTCAGGGATCGGTATGCGTTGAAACCTTTGTGATTTGACACTCCGCTTTCGCCAGCAAGCCGGCTCCCACAGTTCTTGCGCCGGACACGAGGTTTAGGTTCGGCGCGATCCTTGGGAGCCGGTTTGGTGCGGGCGGCGTTCCGACGAATGCGGTAGCGCAGACCAATGCGTGAATCAATGCTCGCGTTCATACCGATCCAGCGTGTCCCGCGCAATCTCACGGCCCAGGGCGATCAACTCGGGCGCCTTGTAAAACTCGAAAAACCGACACACCCGCTTGGGCACGTTGATCAGGATGTCGGGCGGGTAACCGGCGATCTTGTACTGCGCCAATGACGTTTGCATCACCTCGAAACTCTGGTTGATCAGGTCGAGCAGCGACGCCGGGCCGACGTTGTCGACGATCACCGCGCCGCTGGCCGATTTCGGCGCTCCCGCCTTGGTGGGGGCGGCGGCGGGTTGCTGGCCTTGCGGGTCGGCAGATTCCGGGTCTTTGCTGTCCAGCCATGGGTTGGGCAGGACGGCGGCAGTGGCTTTGAGGCTGTCCTGTTCCAGCCGCAAGACATCGTCGCCTGCCACGTCCAGCTTGCGCCGGAACGGCAGGTGCGAGCCGATGGAACTGATCAGGCTGTCGAAACGCTTTTTTACTGCAGGTGGGCGTTCGATGACCGGCAGCTGGTATTGCTTCTGGTTGGTGGAGTTGAGGTTCACGGCGACGATCAGGTCGCAATGGCTGGACACCACCGGAACGATGGGCAATGGGTTGAGTAGCCCGCCGTCCACCAGCGTGCGATTGCCTTGCACCACGGGGGTGAACAGGCTGGGGATCGCCGCCGAGGCACGCATGGCCGAATGCAGGTTGCCTTCCTGAAACCAGATTTCCTGTTGGTTGGTCAGGTCGGTGGCGACCGCAGTGTAGGGGATGCGTAAATCCTCGATGTTCACCTCGCCGACGATTTCGCGAATCTGCCCGAAGACTTTTTCCCCGCGAATGGCGCCGAGGCGAAAACTCACGTCCACCAGCCGCAGCACGTCGAGGTAGTCCAGACTTTCGATCCAGGCCCGGTATTGCGGCAGTTTTCCTGCGGCGTAGATACCGCCAATGACCGCGCCCATCGAACAGCCGGCGATGCAGGCGATCTCATACCCGCGTCGTTCCAGTTCCTCGATCACGCCGATGTGCGCGTACCCCCTGGCGCCCCCTGAGCCCAGGACCAGTGCGATTCTTTTTTTCATGCGCCACTCCCCCTTGCAAGGCTTCTACCCTACGCCCAAGGCGCCTGCGATTCACCTGTCCGGGTGCAGATTTTTAGCGCCCGGCCAGACCCTCGCGAACGGTTTGCGCCAACAAGTCATGGGCCAGACGCAGGTTGCCCGGCTGTCCGGAAATGACGCCCCAGATGTCCATGGTCAGGGAGAAATCACTGACCGAGATGACCGACAATTCGCTGGCCAGCGGGCTGTCGTCCATGAACTGCCGAGGAATCAGCCCCAACCCGAGTCCTGAGGCAACCATGCGCATCTGAATCGCCGTGCCGTGGGTGTCGATGCCCAGTTTGAGTTTCTTGCCCTTGGCCTCGATGGCGGCGACCAGGGCATCGCGGTAGCCGCAGCCTTCCGGATTGAGCACCCATTCGTGTTCGGCGAGGGCTGCGAGACTCGACGATGGGTCAGCCAGCGGTTGAGCGCGACTTTGCACCACCCACACCTCGAACGCGCCCAGTTGTTGGCCTTCGAACCCGGTCGGGGCACGGCTGGGGGCAGGGCGCATGAGGGCAGCCGCGTCAAATTCGCCACGGGCCAGGCGCTTTTCCAGCAGAAAGCTCCAGTCGGTGATCACTTGCAGGTCCAGTCGCGGAAATGCCGCTTTCATGCGCGACACCAGATCGAACGCGGCGATGTCGGCGATCACCTGCGGAAAGCCGACGCGAAAGGTGCCACTGGGCGCTGCATCCTCTTGGGGAATGGCCAGCAGCAGGTCGGCGTCGTGCAGCAAACCGACGGCGCGCTGGTAAATGCGTCGTCCGATGGCGGAGGGCTGAGGCGGACGAGTCGAGCGATCGAACAGCTCTGCGTCCAGCACTTGCTCCAGATGCTGAATGCGACGCGAGACGGCGGACTGGGTCAGGTTCAGGCGCGACGCGGCCTTGGTCAGCGACGTGCATTCGATCACCGCGACAAACGCCTTGAGGTCTTCAAATAGCATGCGAAATGCTCATGTAAATGGTGCTAATTATGCGCTTGAAGCGGTTTTTTCCTGAGCATAGGGTGAAGGCCTGTTCCCGGCAATGTGTTCGCCGGGCCTCTGCCTCCTCAAGCAAGGACACCACCATGCCTCTGGTTCGTATAGATGTTGCCGACCGCACCTCGCCTGACACATTGGCGATTATCAGTGAAGTTGTGTATGAGGCGATGCGCAGCACCGCCAATGTTCCCGAGCACGACAAGTTTCAGATCGTTCAGCGCCATGCCGCCGAGGAACTGATTTACCCTGCGGCGGGGTATCTGGGCGTTACCTACACGCCGAATATCGTGTTCATTCAGGTGACATGGAACGAGGGGCGAACGACCGAGGTGAAGAAGGCGTTCTATCAGGCGGTCGCGCAGGGGATTCATGAACGAGCGGGCGTGCGCAAGGAGGATGTGTTCATCAATCTGGTCGAGACCAAGCGGGAAAACTGGTCGTTTGGTAACGGCGAGATGCAATACGCCTGAAAGAGCACGGGCAGACAATGAAAACCGATGCGCTGCGAGTCCAGGTTATGGCACTTTTACATCGCTACACCGTCCAACGCGCATTGTCGATTTCCATTGTTGAGGTAACACCCGATGAAAGCCTGGATTTGTCTGCCCCTGCTCGCCCTTGTTCTCACAGGCTGCGCCGGTAAAACCGCCTATCGCGACAGTTGCGCCACCAATCTGGACGCCGCCTGGCACGAGCTGGATCTGGCCAAGGCCGAAGGTTTTGCCGGTACTGTCAGCTACTCCAAGGCACTGTCACTGCTGACCGGTGCCAAGACCCAGCAGCAATTCGAAGCGTTCGAAGGCTGTAATGAAAAAGCCGAGAAGGCGCGCTTCTACATTCGCGAGTCCCGCGCGGGGCGTTGAGTAAGGGCCTAGACCGCCCTAATTGCCGAGTTGACTCAACGCGGTCCTTGTGGGAGCTGGCTTGCTGGCGAACGCGGTGGGTCAGTCACAGATGAGTTGGCTGACACACTGCTTTCGCCAGCAAGCCGGCTCCCACACGTTCGGCGAATCCATCACGTTGGCTAATGTGCACAACAAATCCTCTCGATCCCTCCCTCCGCTCTGGCGAAACCGCCTACGCTGACTTTAAAGTGACGGCATGTCTGGCAGCAGGTTTGGCATGGTCTGCGGTCCCGTTTAGCCAAGAGCAGTCGCCTGGGGAGGCTTTCCAATGGGCAGAAAACTGGATGCGTGTCTGAACGCAATCAATGAAGTGGTGCTGGGCAAGGAGCCTCAAGTCCGTCTGGCCATGACCTGCCTGCTGGGCGGCGGGCATTTGCTGATCGAAGATTTGCCCGGCATGGGCAAGACCACGCTCAGCCACGCGCTGGCGCGAATTCTGGGGTTGAGCTTTCAGCGGATTCAATTCACCTCTGACCTGCTGCCGGGCGATATTCTCGGCACGTCGGTTTTCGATCGGGAAACCGGGCAATTCACCTTTCATCCGGGACCGATCTTCGCCGAACTGGTGTTGGCCGACGAGATCAACCGTGCCACGCCGAAAAGCCAGAGCGCGTTGCTCGAAGCGATGGAAGAAGGGCAGGTGACCATCGAAGGCGCCACCCGCCTGTTGCCCGATCCGTTTTTCGTGATTGCCACGCAAAACCCGTTCAGTCAGGGCGGCACCTTTGCGTTACCCGAGTCGCAACTGGATCGTTTTCTGATGCGCCTGTCATTGGGCTACCCGGCACGCTCTGCGGAAAAAGCCCTGCTTCTGGGCGAGTCCCGTCGTGAATTGTTGCCGCGCATCGAGCCGATCATCGACCACGCCGAACTGGCCGCTCTGCAAGAGGAAGCGCGTCGGGTGCGGGTCAGTGATGCGCTGGTCGATTACGTCCTGCGGCTGGTCGATGCCACGCGCAGCCAGCCACAGTTTGCCTACGGCCTCTCGCCGCGGGCCAGTCTGGCGATTTTGTCCGCGGCACGGGCCTGGGCGCTGCTGATCGGGCGCGATTATGTGATTCCTGAAGACGTTCAGGCGATTCTGCCTGCGGTGGTCGGCCATCGCCTGCGCGACCGGACCGACCCGACCGGGCATGGGGGCGGGGCGTTGGTTCAATGGCTGCTGCGTGAGGTGCCGGTGCTTTGATCTCTCAGTTCAAGCCGCTCTGGCAACGCTGGGTGGGGCGTCGCATTCCCCCGGCGTCGCGGATCGAGCTGGATCACCGTCGAATCTTCATCCTGCCGACCCGGGTCGGCGGCACCTACGCACTTGTCCTGTTTTTACTGCTGTTGGTCTCGATCAACTACCAGAACAGCCTGGCCTATGGCCTGACGTTTTTGATGCTGTCGGTGGGCATCCTCGGCATCCTGCACACCTATCGCAATTTCAGCGGCCTGATCCTCAGCGCCAGCAACGCACGCTCGGTGTTCGTCGGCGAGCCGGTGCAACTGCGGCTGCGGCTGGAAAGCGCTTCCAGCGGTCATCAGGCCATTGCGCTGGGTTGGGACAGTGAGCAACTGGAGCAGACCGATGTCGATCCGCAGCGTCAGGTCGAGGTCGCCTTGACGCTGCCCGCCGTTAACCGAGGCTGGCTGCGGGCGCCGCGCCTGCGGGTCGAGAGTGTGTTTCCGCTGGGTATTTTCCGCGCCTGGAGCTGGCTGGATCTGGAGCAGACGATACTCATTTATCCGCGTCCGGTGGCGGGCAGCCTGCCGCTGTTGCAAGGGGTGCAACCCCACGCCGAAGACGACGGGCAGGCGACGCAAGGGCAAGGTGTCGACGATTATCAAGGCCTGCGCGTGTGGCAACCCGGCGACTCCATGCGGCGCATGCACTGGAAAGCCTGGTCGCGCGGTCAAGGCCTGATGGTCAAGGAGTTCACCGACCTGAGCGGCCATGACCTGTGCCTGGATTTCATGGCGCTGGGCGGGGATATCGAAGAGCGGCTGTCGCGCCTGTGTTACTGGGTGTTGGAGCTGTCCCAGCGTCAGCAGCCGTTTGCCCTGCGCCTGCCGGGCTTTCTGTCTGCGGTGGACACTGGCGATGCCCATCGCGAGGCCTGTTTACGGCAGTTGGCGCTGTACGGGGTGCGGGCATGAGTGAGCGCGAGTCATGACCTCCGCCAATCTGGGCAAGCCGATCCCACGGGTCAGCCTCAACTGGTTGCTGATCGCTCAGGCGCTGGTGATCGTGCCGTTTTCATTGCACATCCCTGTGGCATTGATCGTGTTGTGGCTGGTGTGCAGCTTCTGGCGCATCCAGATTTTTCGCATGCGGGTGCGCATGCCGGGCACTTGGGTCAAATCCGGGCTGTTGGTGGGCACGGCGGGCGGGATCTTTCTGGCCCGTGGCAGCCTGGTGGGCCTGGACGCCGGAGCCGCGCTGCTGATCGCGGCATTCATCCTGAAGATGCTGGAAATGCAGACCCGGCGTGACGCACTGGTGCTGATCTTCCTCGGGTTCTTTTGCGTCGCCGTCGGCTATCTGTTCGAGGATGCGCTGCTCTGGGGGCTGTTTACCCTGTTGCCCATCGCCACGTTGCTGGCGGCGCTGATCGGTTTGCAGCAATCGAGCCTGGCCACGCGACCTGCCGCCACCTTGATGCTCTCCGCCAAGCTGCTGTTGCAGGCCGTGCCATTGATGCTGCTGTTGTTTCTGTTCTTTCCCCGGCTGGACCCGCTCTGGTCATTGCCCCAGCCCAGCAACAAGGCGCTCACGGGGCTATCGGACAGTATGGCGCCGGGTGATATCGCCGAGTTGAGCAAATCGGCGGCACTGGTGTTTCGTGCCAGTTTTGACGGGCCGATTCCCTCTCGCGATCAGCAGTACTGGCGCGCGCTGACGCTGGAGCAATTCGACGGTCGGCGCTGGTCACAGTCCTCCCGCGCACAGGTGCCCGATGCACCGGACTGGCGCAAGGAGGGTGAGAAGATCAGCTACAGCGTGGTCATGGAGCCCACCGGCAAACCGTGGCTGATGTTGCTGGACATGGGGGTGCCCGACCTGAATGGTGTGCGGCAGATGAGCGATTTTCGCTGGCAGCGCAGGCGGCCCATCGATCAGTCGATGCTGTACGCGGTCAACTCATGGCCGAATGCGGTGCGTGAAACCGCTCTGAGTGAGGGCGCAAGGATGCAGAACCTGCAACTGCCCGCCAAGAGCAACCCCGAGGCACGCGAGTGGGCGGCGGACGTGCATCGTCGTCATCCCAAGCCGGACGACATGGTCGACAGCCTGCTGTCGTACTTCACCGAGCAGCCATTCCATTACACCCTCAAGCCTCCTGTTTTGGGACCCAACAGTATCGATGACTTCCTGTTCGGCAGCCGCGCCGGGTTCTGTGCTCACTATGCCGGGGCGATGACATTCGTGTTGAGGGCCGCGGGCATTCCGGCGCGGGTGGTGGCCGGTTATCAGGGCGGCGAGATCAATCCGGACGGTCATTACATCAGCGTGCGTCAGCTCGATGCCCATGCCTGGGTCGAATATTGGCAGGCCGGGGTGGGTTGGCGCAGTGTCGACCCGACCGCCGCCGTAGCGCCAGCGCGAATTGAACAGGGTCTGGAACAGGCGTTGGCGCCGGATGAAGAATTCCTCGCGGATTCGCCCATGTCGGCGCTGCGGTACAGACACCTGGCCTGGCTCAATTCGATTCGCCTGAGTTGGGATAATCTCAACTACGGCTGGCAACGCTGGGTGCTGGGGTACCAGGGCCAGCAGCAGTTGCAGGTGCTGGGTCGCTGGTTTTCGGGCTTTCAGGCGCCGGTCTTCGCGGGCGGGGCGGTGGTCATTCTGAGTTTGCTGGCGTTGTGGCTGTTCAAGCCGTGGCGTCGGGAAAGCGATTCCCAGTTGCGTCTGTTTGCGGCATTCGAACGATTGCTGGCCAGGCAAGGTCTCAGACGTCAGCCCGGTGAGGGTGCTCAGGCGTTTGCCCGGCGTGCGGCACAGCGTTTTCCTGACCACGCCGACGCCATCGAGGATTTTGCCCGAGAGTTCGAAGCACAACGCTATGCCGGTGAACCCGGCTCGGTCGGCCAGTTGCGTCGGTGTTTGAAACAGGTGCGCCGTCGTTTGCCCTGGCGCCTGTCGGCGGCGAAAGACAAATCGCCGTCTTGAAATGATGAAGGAGTGTGTTCCATGTCTGCCATGGTCGATCATCTGATCGCCGAGATTCTCAGCCTCAACGTCAAACTGCTGGCGTGCCATGCACGACTGGCCGCCTCGACCGACAGCGAGGCGCTGCATGCACTGCGCACCACGGTCCGGCGCCTGCGCAGTGTGCTGCGGCCATTGCGTGGCCTGCCGGGAATGGATCAGGTCGAAGAAGCCGCCAAAGGGGTGGGCGACCTGACCACGCCGTTGCGCGACATGCAGGTGTTGGCGGTTTTTCTCAACAAACAGGGGATGAATCAGGCGGCGCTCAAGCGCACGACGTATCTGGATGCGGCGTGTCCGCAGGTCGCCACGTCGCCCGAACTGAATCGCCTGTTCGGCGTGCTGGATCAGTTGCCCTCGTTTTTGCGCGCGCAGCAACGTCACGGCCTGTTGAAACGCCTGCGCCAGCGCATCGAAAAACGCATGGACAAACAGTGGAAGCAACTGCGCGAAGCCATGGCCGATCCGGCCCATGATCGCCATCGCCTGCGTTTGCTGATCAAGCGCGTGCGTTATGCTGCTGAAGCGTATCCCGAACTCAGTCATCAACCTGAAGGCATGCAAAAGCGCTTGAAATCGGCGCAGGGCGCTTTGGGCGACTGGCACGATCATCTGCAATGGTTGGCGCAGGCTGAGCAACAAGCCGATCTGGCACCGTGTGTGGCAGGGTGGGAGTTGGGGATTCTGCGCGCCGAGGAGAAGTCCGACAAAGCGCTGGAGCGTCTGCACCACGCCTGTTTTGGTGATCGCCCCGTCCCTTGATCCCGATCAGGCCGCAGGATTGGCAGTTATGAGCGCTGTTCGGCAGAGGGCGTCTGGTTAAGATCCGGGCATGTCTTTGCCGAGCCACATGGAGTGCCTGATGACCTTTTCCGAATTGCTCGACGCCGTGCGCGACAATCCTGCGTCCGTTTCCATTCCCGCCTCATGGGGGCAGGGGCGTTCATGCTTTGGTGGGCTGATGGCGGCCTTGCTGTTCGAAGCCATGCGCGGGAAGGTTCCGGCGGGCAGGCCGATTCGCTCGCTGGCGGTGTGTTTCGTCGGCCCGCCTGCCATTGATGTGCCGATTGCCTTTGAAGTGGAAATCCTGCGCGAAGGCAAGGCCGTGAGCCAGGTCTTGGGGCGGGCGATCCAGAACGGCGAAACCGTGACGCTGATTCAGGGCAGTTTCGGTGCGGCCCGCGAATCGACGATTGCCGTAGCGGCGGAGCCTGCGCCTGAATTCAAACCGGTCGACGAGGTGCCGGTGTTCCCGTTCATTCCCGGCGTGATGCCCGAATACTTGCGCTATATCGACATGCGCTGGGCCTTGGGTGGTTTGCCGTACACGAACACGAAATCGCCTGCCATTGGCGGCTATGCACGGTTGCGGGATGTGGCAGAGGAGCGATTGACCGAAGCGCATCTGCTGGCGTTGGTCGACACCTGGCCGCCTGCGGTATTGCCTCACCTGAATAAACCGGCGCCGGGCAGTTCGCTGACGTGGACCATCGAGTTCGTTCAGCCGCTGCCGGAAATGACGACCCACGACTGGACGCAATACCGTGCGGTGATCGAGCATGCCCGCGATGGCTATGGCCATGTTGCGGCAGCGCTATGGACGCCTAAAGGCCAGTTGGTGGCGATCAGCCGTCAGACGGTGACCGTGTTCGGCTAAGCCCTGAGAAAACGAAGCTCTGTGAAAACTGGACCCTGAGAAAACCTGCCCCGAGACCTTATTGGCCTGGGGTTTTGATCGCCTGCGCTGCAATGAGCCCCAGAATGCCGATACCGGCAGAGGTGATGCTGGCGTTGAACGCGCCATCCAGCAGCAGAAGGCCAGAGACGATCGACAGCGGAAACGCCATGGACGACAGCACCAGTTTCGACGACAGACCGGATTTGTGTGTGGCACTGAAGAAGTCTTCAAGGTGAAGATTGGAAATGAACTTGGGCATGATGACCTCCGTAATGCCTGAATAAGAACCGTTTTCGATGGGTTCAGAATAGGCCTGTGTTCGCGGGACGGCGAATGGAGGATTGCTATCGGATTGATAGCCAGGATGGGGGAAAGCAATCGGTGAGGAAAAGCACCGATCGTGGATGTGGCGCGCCCCTGCGGGGGCTTCTCCGCTTGGAGGCAATCAGCACACTCTGGACCGGCGCAACGCTTGTGGGGTCGGCTTGCTGGCGAAATCGGCGTGTCAGAAACGCAAATATCATCTGATCCGACGCATTCGCCAGCAAGCCGGCTCCCACAGGTTCAGCGTCGAACGTTAAATCTGGGTTCGACACAATTATTGTGGGAGCCGCCTTGGTGGCGAATGCAGTTAGCCAGGCAACATAGATTCTTCTACATGAGATGGAGTTGCCCATTCAGAATCCAGGGTGACAACTCAGCAGGCTCTAGCCCTGAAGCTTCAACTGCCCGATGGCGGTGTTCAATTCACCGGCCAGGGTCGCCAGCTCATCGCTGGTGCTGGCTGAGTCCACGGTCTGGCGCACGGTGCGCTCGGTCACGTCACGAATGCTCACCACCGCCCGGTTCATTTCTTCTGCCACCTGACTCTGCTGTTGCGCGGCCACGGCAATCTGCGTGTTGCTCTCGCGCATCTGTGCCACGGCTTCGGTGATTGCGGCCAGCGCCTCTCCGGCTTCCTGGGCATGTTGCACGCAATCGTCAGCTTTATAAGAGCTTTCCTGCATGAAATCCACGGCATCGCGCGTGCCCGCTTGCAGCGCCGAGACCATGGTGGTGATTTCGTCGGTGGAGGTCTGCACGCGCTTGGCCAGATTGCGCACTTCATCAGCCACCACCGCGAAACCACGGCCCATTTCCCCGGCCCGGGCGGCTTCGATGGCGGCATTGAGGGCCAGCAAGTTGGTTTGTTCGGCAATGCTGTGAATCACGTTGACCACGCCGTTGATCTTCTGGCTGTCTTCGGCCAGGCGCTGAATCATCCCCGCCGTCTGCTGCACACCGCTGGACAGCCCGGCAATCGAGGCTTGCACCCGGTCCACCACGTCCTTGCCGCTGCCCGCCAGGGCATCTGCATTTTGTGACTGGTCCCGGGTGGCGCTGGCGTGCTGAGCGATGTGATAGACCGTGGCGGTCATTTCATTGATGGCCGTGGCCACCTGATCGGTTTCGCTTTGCTGGCCCAGCATGCCTTCGCGCACATCGCTCATGCCGGTGGCCAGGTGCACAGCACCTTGATCCAGCCGCGCCGCCGATTGCGCCACCGTGCCGACGATTCGTTGATACCCGGCCTGCATGGCATTGAAAGCCTTGGACATCTGCCCGACCTCATCTTCTCCGGCCATGGGCGCCCGGGCGGACAGATCGCCGCTGCTTTCAACGTGCAGCATGACGTCCTTGAGGGCGTTCAGGTGGGTCAGCAGAAAGCGGATCAGCAACTGCGAAGCGCTGAGCATGGCCAGCATCAACACCAGTACCGCGAAGGCGTACTGCGTGAAGTGCTCGGCGAGTAACTGATTGAAAGAGGGCGGGGCGGGCAGCGGCGATAACGCTGGCACCGGTTGCCCGGCAGGCCATGCGGCCAGTAACTGCGTCTGAGCCTGGGCAGCCAGATGGGCATCCTCGGCGCGGCTTTGCTGCTCGATGTTCAGTGCGTACACCACCAGCAGCAAGGTGGTGATGAAGGCGACGGCGTTCACCGCCCAGAATTTGTACTTCAGCGAGATGTTGCTCAACCAGCGGCTCATAAGGAAGCTCTTCTGTGATTGCACGTGATAAGGCAAGGTGCCAGTAGTTTCTCAACAGGGCGTGACAGTGGCGTTGATCTGGATCAACGCTTGCGACATCACCCCATGGCACGGCAGAAACACCCCTCGATGCCCTTCAAAAGCGATCGTGAATCCCCGTTTTTGCCTCGATCGATAACATCAGTTTATGGATTGATGAGCGTAAAAGTTTCTTGTTCCTGCCCTCGAACGACACGTAATCTTCACACAAGCCGCAAGCAATCCCCGGCATGAATCGGGGGTTCAAGACGTGCAAAAAAGTGGACGGGGCCTCTCCGTACCGCTTGAAAACAAGAAACCGTCGTCACTGCCAATGGGGACAGATACGGTCTATGAACACACTTGAGTTTCCTCTGCCCACTGTCGAACAGCGCCCGTTATTGATAGCGGTCTTGTCCCGACTAAACAGTTTCTAACGATCACGGTCCCTCCGTCTCTCGCACCTCTTTCGGTTCGAGCGAGCGGTACACCTGCGTCTGTTGATCGCTGAATGTTTTTCTGCGACCTGGCCGGTATGTCGAGTGCACAAAGGCATGTTTTTTAACGCTGTTTAATATTCTTTTTTTACACAGTTTATGCGCCATACATCACCGGAGAAACGTCTTGAAATTCGAAGGCATCTATACACCGGCCGTCACGCCACATACGCCTGACGGTGAAATCGACTGGAGCGTATTTTCAGAGGTTCTTGAATCTCTGATCGAAGCGAAAGTGCACGGCATCATTATTGGTGGCTCGACGGGCGAATATTATGCCCAGACCGCCGAAGAGCGTCTGAAACTGGCCGCCCATGCCAAGGAAGTCATTGGCACTCGCGTGCAGTTGATCGTGGGAACCGGCGCCATTCGCACTGAAGACGCGGTGATGTTCGCCGAGGATGCCAAGCGGATCAAGGCGGATGCCATTCTGGTCACCACCCCGCCTTATGCGCTACCCACCGATCAGGAAAACGCCATTCATGCGTTGACCATCGACCGCGCCGCCAACTTGCCGATCATGTTGTACAACTATCCGGGCCGGATGAGTGTGCAAATGAACGAAGACTACTTGGCCCGCGTTGGTAAGTCGAAGAACGTCAAGGCGATTAAAGAAAGTTCTGGCGACATGGGCCGTGTGCATCTTCTGGCGCGTGAATATCCGCACATCGCATTATCCTGTGGCTGGGACGATCAGGCGCTGGAGTTCTTCGCCTGGGGGGCAAGAAGTTGGGTGTGTGCCGGTTCAAACTTCCTGCCGCGCGAACACGTTGCTTTATATGAGGCGTGTGTCGTTGAAAAGAACTTCGACAAGGGCCGTCAGATCATGTCGGCAATGATGCCGATGATGAATGCACTGGACGGCGGCAAGTTCGTGCAATGCATCAAGTTCGGTTGTGAATTGAATGGATTGAAAGTGGGGGATGTGCGTGCACCGCTACGTCCGCTGAACGCGGATGACAAGCGCAGTTTCCAGACCGTTGTCACCACTCTGAAACGCACCGTCGCACACATCACTTCCGGAGCCAGCCATGCGTGATCTTCTTACAGCGGCTGAATACGCCGCCATCGCCCAGTCGATGTCGTTTCCCTCCAACGCCTTCATCAACGGCGCGTTCAAACCGGCGATTTCCGGTAACACGCTGGCCACGATCAACCCGGCCAACGGCGCGTTTCTGACTGACATCGCCGCGTGCAATACCGAAGACGTGGACTACGCCGTCAGCAAAGCCAAAGAGGCCTTCGACGACGGGCGTTGGCGCTTGCTGCCACCGGGCGAACGCAAGGCTGTTTTGCTGGAGTTCGCCAAGTTGCTGGAGCGCAATCGCCATGAGCTGGCGGTGTTGGAGAGCCTGGACAGCGGCAAACCGGTGCGTGAATGCCAGTTGGTCGACGTGCCGGACACCGTTCACACCCTGCGTTGGCACGCCGAAGTCATCGACAAGCTCTACGACCACACGGCGCCCGTGGGCAATGACGCCCTGACCATGGTGGTTCGCGAGCCGATCGGTGTTGTCGGGTGCGTGCTGCCGTGGAACTTCCCGCTGTTGATGCTGGCCTGGAAAATCGGCCCGGCACTGGCCTCCGGTTGCTCGGTGATCGTCAAACCGGCCGAGCAAACCAGCCTGACCACCCTGCGTGTCGCTGAACTGGCGTTCGAAGCGGGTATTCCGGCCGGTGTTCTGAACATCGTGACCGGCACCGGCAAGGACGTCGGCGAGCCGATCGGCCTGCACAAAGACGTCGACATGGTGAGCTTCACCGGTTCCACCGCCACGGGTCGTCGTTTCCTGCATTACGCCGCGGATTCGAACCTCAAACGCGTGGTGCTGGAGTGCGGTGGCAAGAACCCGGCGGTGGTGATGGACGACGCCGAGGACCTGGACCTGGTCGCCGAGCAGGTGGTCAACGGTGCGTTCTGGAACATGGGTGAAAACTGTTCGGCCACCTCGCGCTTGCTGGTTCACGCCTCAGTCAAAGACGAACTGCTTCAGCGCATGGGCGCCTACATCCGTGAGTGGAAAATGGGCGACCCGCTGGACCCGCAGAACCGCGTCGGTGCACTGGTCAGCAGCGATCATTTCGAAAAAGTGAAGTCGTACCTGGACTACGCCAGTTCCAGCAAGCTGGAGGCGGTGTACGGCGGCGACACTCAGGACGGCGCATACATCCAGCCGACCGTGATCGATGGCGTGGACCGCGACAGCCGTCTGTTCCAGGAAGAAATCTTCGGCCCGGTGCTGTCGGTGACCACCTTCCACTCGATCTCCGAAGCCATCGCCCTGGCCAACGACACCGCCTACGGCCTGGCCGCTTCGGTGTACACCGGGAACCTGCGCAAGGCGATCAAGCTGGCCAGGGAAATCCGTGCAGGCATCGTCACCGTCAACTGCTTCGGCGAGGGCGATGCGTCGACCCCGTTCGGCGGTTACAAGGAGTCCGGTTTCGGCGGTCGCGACAAGTCGGTGTTCGCTCACGACCAGTACACCGAGATCAAGACCATCTGGATCGACGTGTCCGACCGCTCCGTTGACGAGACCGTAAAATGAACACGCATACCATCAAGCGTCTGCCGGTCGACACCGGTGTTTCAGGCTGGGAGGCGATCTCCACGCGTTCTGCCCCGGTGCGCATGCTTGATGGGAACGTGTCGGCGGACTGGCTGATCATCGGTGCAGGATTTGCCGGTCTGTCGGCGGCCCGTCGGCTGTCCCAGTTGCGTCCCCACGACAGCATTGTCGTGGTCGATGCCCACGAAATCGCCAAAGGCCCGGCGGGACGAAACTCCGGTTTCATGATCGACGTGCCCCACAGCCTCTCGACGGGCGAGTACTCGGTGGCCGGAGAATCGGCCACCGCACTGGAAATCGAGCAGAACCGTTTCGCCATCGGCTTCGCGGCGCACGCCGCCGCCGAGTACGGGATGTCGGCGCACACCTTCGACCCGTCCGGGAAGATCAATGCGGCGGCCACCGAGCGGGGTTTGAAGCTGAACCTCAAGTACGCCAAATCCCTGGCCGGGATCGGCGAGAAACATGAGCTGTTCGATGCGGCGCAGATGCGCGAGATCACTGGCTCTCATTACTACCACGGCGGGTTGTACACCCCCGGTGCGGTGATGATTCAACCGGCGCAGTACATCCGCGATCTGGCCGATGGTCTGGCGCAGAAGATCAGCCTCTACGAGCGCTCGCCCATTGTCGAGTTGACGAAGGCGGGGGCCGGTTGGGTCGCCAAGTCCCATACGGGGCAGGTCAGTGCGCCGAAAGTGATTCTCGCGGTCAACGGCCACATCGAAGACTTCGGGCATTTTCAGGGGCGTTTGCTGCACGTTTTCACCTACGCCTCGATGACCGCTGCCTACAGCCATGATCAGTTTTCTCGCCCCGCCACGGGCAAGGATCGCTGGGCCTTGTTGCCTGCCGATCCGATGGGCGCCACGGTGCGCAAGATCACTGAAAACGGGCTGTCACGCATCGTCATTCGCACCAAGTTCACTTACGACCCAAGCATCACCGTCACGCCCAAACGAGTTGCCGCCATCGCTGAAGAACAACGGCAATCGCTGGACGCACGCTTTCCTGAGCTGAAAGACACGCCCATCGAGTTCAGTTGGGCGGGGCGTCTGTGCCTGAGTCGCAACAGCGTGCCGGCCTTCGGCGAAGTGGAAGACAACCTCTACGCGGCGTGCTGCGAAAACGGTCTGGGCACGGTGAAAAGCACTTTGGCTGGGGTCATGGCTGCGGAGTTGGCGACGGGTACGGAGTCAGCGTTTTTGCAGCGTTTCAGCCAGTCGCCGGAACCCAGCAAACTGCCACCGCGCCTGCTGACCCAACTGGGGGTGAGTTCGGTCATTCGCTGGCAGGAATTGAGGGCAGGAAAAGAAGGGTGAGGATTCGTCACCCGGCATGACACGCATCAGGTTTGGAAAAAACACACACGAGTTGATTTTCATAAACGTAGATCGGGGAAGCGCCATGAAGAACATCTGGAAAACCGTTTGCGCTGTGGCTGTCGCGGGGATGATGACCCTGTCGGCCCATGCTGAAGAAAAGACCATCACCGTCGGCACCATGAACTGGGAAGACCTGACGCCCATCACCGGTATCACCAAAAAGGTGCTGGAAGACGCAGGCTACACCGTCAAGGTCGTCGAGTTCTCCGAGTGGGGCATTGCCTACGCCGCGCTGACCAAAGGTGACGTTCAGGTGCTGGCCTCCCAGACCGACTACGCTGCCAACGAATACTGGAACAAGAACAAGAACCGCCTGGAGAAACTGTCCCCGGTTTCCCATGGCCTCTATCAGGGCATCGCGGTGCCCAAGTACGTCGACATCGATTCGGTCGATCAACTGAACGCCAACGCGGACAAGTTCGGCGGCAAGATCATCGGTATCGAGCCGGGTTCGGGCCTGATGAAAGACGCCACCAACGTGGTCAAGGGCTATGACCTCAAGCTGCAACTGGTAGAGGGCAGCACCGCCGCCATGACCGCTGCGCTGAAGTCGGCCGTGGACCGCAAGGAGCCGATCGCCGTCACGGTCTGGGAGCCGTCGTGGATGGTGCAGAAATACGACGTGAAATTCCTCAAGGACCCGAAAGGCATCTTCCCGCCACCACAGGGTTACTACTGGATCGGCCACAAGGGCTTCTCGGCTGACTTCCCCCATGCGCGTGAGTTGATGGCCAGTGTTTATGTGCCGCTGCCGGACATTACTGCGATCAACACCGAAGTGAAGGATGGCAAGACCATGGATCAGGCCGTCAAGGACTGGACCGACAACCATGCCGACCTGTTGAAGCGTTGGGAAAACGTCAAGAACTGATAAAGCGCTCCACGCTGACTGTTTCAGCTTTGCCACTGCCGCCTTTTGATCAATGAGAGAAGTCAGTACAACTGGCTCGACGGGTTACGAAATGACTACGGCTAAAATAGACACAAACGAAGTGCTGGTGGATTGCCAGAACGTCTGGAAAATCTTCGGGAAAAGCGCCCCTGCTGCAATGAACGCTGTGGTTCAGCAGGGCCTTTCCAAGAGCCAGATCCTGCAAGACTACAGCTGCGTGGTCGGGGTTTCGGACGTCAGTCTCCAGGTTCGCCGCGGAGAAATCTTTTGCATCATGGGATTGTCCGGCAGTGGCAAGTCCACCTTGATCCGCTTGCTCAACAAGCTGATCACCCCAAGCTCCGGCAAGATCCTGGTCAAGGGCAAGGACTTGTCCTCGCTCAACCCGGCGCAACTGCGTGAAGTCCGTGCCCGCCACATCGGCATGGTGTTTCAGAGCGTGGCCCTGCTGCCCAACCGCACGGTGCTGGAAAACACCGCGTTCGGTCTGGAAGTGCAGGGCGTCGGCAAGGCCGAGCGTTATCAGGTGGCCGAACGTGCGCTGGCCAAGGTCGGTTTGACCGAGTGGGCGTCACGTTACCCAAGTGAGCTGTCTGGCGGCATGCAGCAGCGTGTCGGCCTGGCACGCGCCATCACCGCAGACCCTGAAGTGATCCTGATGGACGAGCCGTTCAGTGCGCTCGACCCGCTGATCCGCAGGCAACTGCAAGACGAATTCCGACAACTGACCAAGGAACTGGGCAAGTCAGCGGTCTTCATTACCCACGACCTGGAAGAAGCCATTCGCATCGGTGATCGCATCGCGATCATGAAGGACGGTGCGATCATCCAGGTCGGCACTGCCGAGGAGATTGTCCTCAACCCGGCGGACGATTACGTCGCCGAGTTCGTCGCGGGTATTTCCCGCCTGCATCTGGTCAAGGCCCATTCGGTGATGACCCCGGTGGAGGCGTACAAGGCTTCGAATCCAGGTTGCGACGTCAGCCGCCTGATCAAGACCTCACCCGGCGCTGACATCGATGAACTGATCGGTTTGACCATGAAATCCGAGCGCGATGCACTGGCGGTGGTCGACAACGGCGCGGTGGTCGGCATCGTCACCACCCGTGATCTGCTGCGCGGCGTGCAAGGCATTCCCAACGAATTCGCGGCCTCGGCAGCGGGCGCGGCGCTGGAGGCCTCGGCATGAACACTCCCGACTTTTCCAGCCAGTTCGACGAGGCCGTCGACGCGGGCCTCGGCTGGCTGGCCGACCACGGTGATTTCCTGTTCAGCGCGGCCAACGATGCGCTGTCCGGGCTCTACAAAGCGGTGCTGTGGTGCCTCGCATTCCCGCCGTATTACGTCGTGGCGCTGATCATCGCGGTGCTGGGCTGGAAGATGGTCGGCACCCGCTTTGCAATTATCGCCGCGCTGGCTCTGGTGTTCTGCGCCTTGATCGGGCTGTGGCCGGAAACGGTCAGCACCTTGGCGCTGGTGCTGACCGCGACACTGCTGGCCTTGGTCGTCGCCATTCCTCTGGGCGTGATCGCCGGGCTGACCCCGGCCTTCGATCGGGTCGTCGATCCGTGCCTGGACCTGGTGCAAACCATGCCGCCCTACATTTACCTGCTGCCCGCCATTGCGCTGTTGGGCTATGGCCCGGCGACCGCGCTGCTGGCGACGTTCATCGTTGCCCTGCCGCCAGCGTTGCGCCTGACCTCACTGGGCATTCGCATGACGCCCAAAGCATTCATCGAGCTGGGCGATGCCAGCGGTGTGACGGGTTTGCAGATGTTCTTCAAGATCCGCCTGCCGTTCGCCATGCCGAGCATCATGGCCGGGGTCAACCAGAGCCTGATGATGGCGTTCGGTATGGTGGTGATTGCTGGGATCGTCGGGTCCGGCGGCTTGGGTGAGTCGATCTATGGCGCGGTGCGCACGCTGGACATCGCCAAGTCGATCAACGCAGCGATGGCCATCGTCATCCTGACCATGATCCTCGACCGTCTGGCCCAGAGCGCCGTTCGGTCGCGCACAGGAGAAGCGCAATGATCGCGGATTTCCGTTTTTCCCCCGGTGAGTTTCTGGCGCCTGCCGTCGATTGGCTGAACGCCAACCTGCACGGTCTGTTCGTGTTCATCAGTCAGATCGTCGAAGCGGTGTTGGGCGTGGTGGAAAAGGCCCTGCTGGCGCCTCATCCCTACGTCACGATTGCCATCGTGTTCGTCGCCGCGTTCATCTTTGCCACCAAACGCGTGGCGGTGTTTTCGGCCCTGATGTTGGCGTTCTGTCTGTTCTCCGGGCTGTGGGTGGCGTCGATGCAGACCATCGCGCTGGTGTCGGTGGCGGTGCTGATTTCGGTGGCCATCGCCTTTCCGCTGGGTGTGTTGGCGGCGCGGGTGAGGAAGGTCGATGACGCCTTCCTGCCGATCCTCAACATCATGCAGACCGTGCCGCCCTGGGTGTACCTGATTCCAGCGGTGATTTTGTTCAGCCTGGGCCGCGTGCCAGCGATCATCGCCACCATCGTTTACGGCATTCCGCCGATGCTGCGCCTGACCACGCTGGCGTTCAAACAATTGCCCAAAGACCTATTGGAGCTGGGGCAGGCGTCTGGCGCCTCGCCACGGGACATCCTGTTCAAGATCGAACTGCCGACCGCTGCACCGACCCTGTTGGTGGGCCTGAACCAGTGCATTCTGATGTCGCTGGCGATGGTGGTGCTGGCGGGGCTGGTCGGTGCGGGTGGCCTCGGTGCAGAGGTGACGCGCGGTTTGTCGCGCATGGAAATGGGCCTGGGTCTGCGTGCGGGTCTGGCCATCGTCGCCATCGCGCTGTTGCTGGACCGGTTGTCTCGCGGCGCGTTGCAGCGTCGCTCTTCAAACAAGCTGGCTTAGGCCCAACAAAATGGTCTGACAGGGAATTACCACGATGAGACGCAGTTTCTTCTGTATCGACTCGCACGCCTGCGGCAACCCGGTGCGGGTGGTCGCAGGCGGTGGGCCGCTGTTGCCCTCGGTGTCGATGGCCGAGTGCCGCGAAATCTTTGTGCGCGACCACGACTGGGTGCGCAAGGCATTGATGTTCGAACCGCGCGGCCACGACGTCATGTCCGGCGTGATCATCTACCCCTCGACGCGGGATGATTGCGACTTCGGCGCGCTGTTCATCGAAGTCAGCGGCTGCCTGCCCATGTGCGGAGCGGGCACCATCGGGTTGTCGACAGTGGTGATCGAAGAGGGGCTGATTACGCCTCGGGAGCCGGGCAGGCTCGCTATCGAAACCCCGGCCGGGCGCGTTGACGTGGTGTATACGCTGGAGGGCGAACACGTGACGTCGGTCAGCCTGCACAACGTCGCCAGCTACCTGCACAGTGCCGATGTTGAAGTTGAGGTGCCAGGTGTTGGCACCCTGACGGTCGACATCGCCTATGGCGGCAACTTCTACGCCGTGGTTGAGCCTCAGGTCAACTGGCCGGGATTGGAAGGGCAAAGCAGCGCCGACATCGTCGGCCTGAGCGTGAAACTGCGCGAGGCGCTGGCCCACGTCAGCAACCCGATTCACCCGGAGAACGAGCGGATCAGCGGCGTGCACCACGTCATCTGGTGCGACAAGCCGAAAGACAGCACGGCCCATGGTCGTTGCGCGGTGTTCTACGGCGACAAGGCCATCGACCGTTCTCCCGGCGGCACCGGCACCTCGGCGAGAATGGCGCAGTTGTTCGGCAAAGGCCGTTTGAAGGTGGGTGACCTCTACCGGCACGAGAGTTTGATCGGTACTCTCTACGAGGGCAAAGTCGAGGCGGCGACCCACGTTGGCGATTTTGCGGGCATGAAGCCCAGCATCACCGGCTGGGCGCAGGTGACCGGCCACAACACCATTTTTGTAGACGACAGAGACCCGCTCGCCCACGGCTTTCAGTTGGCGTAGCACGGCGGCCCGGATGCGCGATGAGGCGTCGGGGCCGCACTTTTAATGACCGAGGCAAACGTTGAGCGAAAGACGCGAGTTCAGTGGGGGCATGAAGGGCAAGAACCTTCGCTACCTGGACGACAATAAAAACACACCCTGTGCAACGACCCGGACCGGGTTTCTGTTGCTCGAACACTTTTCCCTGCCTGCTTTCACCCAAGTGCTGGACACCATCGTCACGGCCAATTTGCTGCGACCCAAACTGTTCACCTCGCGCACGTTCGGTTTGCAGGAAGGCGAGGTCATCAGCGACTTGGGGCTGGTCATTCGGCCTGACGCGAAACTTGAATTGCCCACCCTCAAAGACCTCGATCTGCTGGTCATCTGCGGCGGTTATCGCACTGAACTCAAAACCCACGAAGCCCTGACAGCGCTGTTGACCACGGCTGCCGATCTGGGCATTGTCCTGGCCGGGTTGTGGAATGGCGCTTGGTTTCTGGGTATGGCCGGGTTGCTGGAAGGTTATCGCTGCGCCATCCATCCCGAGCATCGCCCGGCCTTGGCGGAGCTGTCGAAAATCACCCACGTCACCAGTGAGCCGTTCGTGGTGGACCGGGATCGCTTGACCGCGTCGAGCCCCTCGGGCGCGTTCCACATGGCGCTGGAGTGGATCAAGGGCCTGCACGACAAGGCGCTGGTGGAAGGCATCGAAGACATTCTGTCCTTCGAAGAGTCGCGCTATCGCCGGATCAAACCCAGCCGCCACATCTCGGTCAGCGCGCCGCTCAAGGAAGTCGTCAAACTCATGGACGCCAACCTTGAAGAGCCGCTGGAAATGGAGCAACTGGCGGTGTACGCCGGGCGTTCACGTCGGCAGATCGAACGGCTGTTCAAGGAGCAACTCGGCACCACGCCACAGCGCTATTACCTCGAACTGCGCATTACTGAAGCCAGACGGTTGTTGCAGCACACCGAATTGTCTCAGGTCGAAGTGCTGGTGGCGTGCGGGTTCGTTTCACCGAGCCACTTCAGCAAATGCTACAGCTCGTATTTCGGGTATCGGCCGTCGAAGGAAAAGCGGTTGGTGAAGTGAAGTGTTTGTAGTGGCGCTCTTGATTCTGTCCGTCAGAGCTAGCGGGGCTTGGTCTGGACCTGCGCGCATGAAGAGCAAGAGCAACGGCTGGGCTGGAGCGAGTCGGTATGGATCAGTCTTGTGCCAACTCGCAAAATCGAAGCCGGTTGCCAAACGGATCGGCAATTTCCATCACTTTGCCCCAACCCTGCTCCTGAATCCCGGGGCGGGCGTGCTTGTAGCGTTTGGCGTTCAGTTCTTCGCACAAGGCTTCGATCTCTATCACCGGGACAAAAATCGTCGAGCCGGGTGTGGCATCGCCATGATGACCAGTCAGGTGGACGACCAGATCGCCACGCCGGGCCTGGGCATACAGCGGCAGATCGTCTGCGAAGCGGTGCTCCCACTCGATCCTGAACCCCAGAAAGTCCACATAAAACGCTTTCGCCTGTTCCTCGGAAAAGATACGAAGCAACGGAATGGCTCCTGAAACCTGCATGGGTCACGCTCCTTGTTGAGAGAGCCAAGGATTCTATCCGAGCGAACGATCTGTGATGCAAACGACGTTTCCGACCGGAGGTATCGCGGCTGAAACGAGGAGATCAAGCAACGGCACATCGCCATCTGTATAGTGGCGGCGTGATCCCCTGTACTGGGCATTATCCATGAAGCTCCTGTGCCCATTGTGGTTTGTCATTTGCTGCCTCTTCGTCTCCGGGCAGGGCAGTGCGGCCGAGCAGACGCTGCGCGTGCTCGCGTGGCCGGGGTATGCGGACAGCGATCTGGTGAGCGTTTTCGAGAAACGCTACAAGGTCAAGGTCGAGGTCACCCTGGTGGGCAGCGATGAAGTGCTGCGCAGCAAGCTGGCCGAGAACAAGGGCGGCGACTTCGATGTGATCGCCGCCAACACCGCCGAGGTTCACAACTACGTGAATCAGGGCCTGTTACAGCCGTTGTTGCCGGAACGTATCGCCAACACCGCGCGCCAACTCCCGCGTTTTCGCGATTACTCGCGCATCCCCGACATCGTCGTTGCCGGCCAGGTGTATGCCGTTCCCTATGTCTGGTCCGACATGGGGCTGATCTATGATCGCAAGCAATTCACGCAGCCTCCGGAATCCGTCGAAAGCATGTGGAACCCGCAGTTTCAGGGCCGCGTGCTGGCGTTCAATACCAGCAATCACAATTTTTCCCTGGCGAGCCTGGCGATGGGGAGCGATCCGTTCAATATCAAACCCGATGACTTCCCCCGAGTCACTGCCAAGCTGGTGGCGTTGCGGCGTAATGTCCTGACGTTTTACTCGCTGCCAGAAGAGGCGGCGGAGCTGTTTCGCAGCCACTCGGTGGCGCTGATTTTCGCCAACTATGGCCGCCAGCAACTCAAGCAATTGCGTGACGCGGGCGCCGATGTGGGCTATGTGGTGCCCAAAGAGGGCGCGCTGGCGTGGCTCGACTGCTGGGCGATCAGCAAGGGGGCTCATGACCCCGCGCTGGCCACGGCGTGGATCAATTACATGCTTGAACCTGAGGTCAGTCGGGCCATTACCGAGCGGCAGGATCTGTCCAACACCTTGCAGGAGCCGGCCGATGCCAGCCCGTCCAGCCGCTTGATCTGGCTAAGGCCGGTGGAGGACGATGAACGCCGCGCGGCGTTGTGGCAGCGCATTGTGTCCGGTGAGCGTCCGCCGTTGGGGGAATCGCGGTGAAATTCGGTATCGCGTTCAAGCTGGGCTGTCTGATGGCCCTGTTCGGCATGCTGCCCACGGGGCTGGCGGGTTATTACATCTACAACAGCTGCCGGGAGATGCTCCTGCGCGCTGCCGAGCGTGATTTGCTGACGTCGGTGCAAGTCCTGGGGCGCAACCTGCACGCCAGTTTGCGCAATATTTCGCTGGATGCTGCGGTGTTGACCAATGGCCCACAGGTCCACGAGCTGGGCGATATCGATGATCCAGCACTGCGTAACGCCGTTCAAAGCAATCTCGCGGCGTCGTTTCGCGCCATGCTGCTGGCGCATCCCGATTACATGCAGATTCGTCTGATCAGCGCCACCGATCATGGGCTGGAACTGGTGCGCCAGGACCGGGATGGCCCGAACATCGTTCGGGTCGAGGGCGAAGACCTTCAAGAGAAAGCTCACTACGCCTACGTCTTCGAAACATTGCGTCTGGCGCCGGGTGAGGTGCGGATTTCGCCCATTGTCATCAACCATGAACAAGGCGCGCACTCGGGGCTGGGCAAGCCGACGCTGCACGTGTCGACCCCAGTGGCGGACCCCTCGGGCAAGGTATTCGCGCTGTTGGTGATCAACGTCGACCTCGATCAGTTGTTCAGCCAGTTGCAAAGTGATCTGCCCAAGGAATATCAGGTGTACCTGAGCAATCGCTGGGGCGATTTGCTGGTGCACCCGGACCACCGCCGCACGTTCGGCTTCGATCAGGGCCGCCGTCTGTTCCTGCAGGACGAATTCCCCGAAGTGTCGCGCATGCTCGCCGAGAGCGGCCCGAACGCCTTGATCAGCCGCAGCGTCGAGCAGGGGCAGCAGGACCGTCTGGTCGCCGCATTCGTCAGGTTGTCCCACAGCGACGGCTCCGAGCCGTTCGTGGTGCTGGGTTTGGGGCAGCCACAGAGTCATGTGCTGGCTCAGGCGTCACGGGCGGGCACCAACATCATGCAGATTGCGCTGCTGTTCAGCGCGTTGGCGTTGTTGGCGGCGGTAATTGCCTCGCGCGCGCTGATTCGTCCGTTGCGCAGCATGACCGACGCGGTCGAGCTGTTTTCCCGTGAGCGCAAGATCAGCGATCTGTCGCCTCGCGAAGATGAATTGGGCGTGCTTGCGCGCCGATTCCAGTCGATGAAGCAGGAAATTCTGACGCAGCTCGACGACCTGACCAGCAGCCGCGCGGCGTTCGAACATTTGGCGCGTCACGATCCGCTGACCGAGTTGCCCAACCGGCGCATGTGCTTCGAAGTGTTGGAACAGGCGTTGCTGGACGCGCGGGCGAAGGGACAGAAGATGGCGTTGCTGTTCGTCGACCTCGATCATTTCAAGGAGATGAATGATCAGTACGGCCATCGCTTCGGCGATCAGGTGTTGCAGGCCGTGGCCAAGTTGCTGACCTCAGCCAGCGATGGCGCGGATTGCGTCGCGCGTCTGGGGGGCGATGAATTCGTGGTGTGCTTCAACGACGTGAAAGACCCGCAAAAGATCGTCGGCCTGCTGGAAAAGCTCCACCAGTGCTTCCAGTTGCCGCTGTTCATCGACGGGCATCGGGTGCAGATTCACGCCAGCATGGGCGTCAGCCTGTTCCCGCGTGACGGCAACGACATCGGCACGCTGATCCAGCACGCCGACCACGCGATGTACAAGGCCAAGAGTGCAGGCCGCAACTGCTATTCCTTCGAGATGCAGGAAGAGTGAGGCCATGTGATGTGTTGGCGATCAGAGGTTTTCGTCCGAGCCAAAGGTGCGCACACAGGTCCAGACCGCGACCAGCACTGGCAACACCAGACACCACAGCCCGACCGCAAGGTACAGCAGCGCCGCACCGATACAGCCGACGGTGAAACCCAGCAGGTTCAGGCCGATCGGTTTGAGTCGCTGCTTGATCGCCGCACGCTCCTTTTCGTCGCGCAGTCCGACGAGGGCGAAGACGTCGATGGCGCCTTGCGTCACATTGCCCGTCATCAGGGTGGTCGGTGGCGCGCCCTTGAGGTGCTGACGCGAAATCGCGTTCTGAATGGCCATGGCGGCCACGCCCGTCATGCCGGTGATCAGCGCTGCGGTGCTGTCGCCGTCACTGAATGGCCCCAACTCGATGGCCAGCACGCCGAACAGAGCCTGCAGGACCGTGTGCAGAATCAACAGTGGACGCAAAGGCACCAGGCCGCGCTGGTGAATCGACACGGCGGCGATATGGGTCAGGCCGACGACCAGCGCGAACACCGGCAACGCGAGCAACTTGGCCAGTGCGCCTGAGGTGCCGTGAACGATGCTTACGCCCAGCGTAACGAAGTTGCCGGTCACGTGAGCGGTGAACAGTCCTTGCAGGGCCAGAAAGCCAATGGTGTCGACGAAACCGCCGTTGAAGCTGAGGGCCGGGGCCATGGAGCGGTGAATGGAAGGCATGGATGGCGTCCTTGAACGGGTGTGCGCTGAAGGCCATCAGCAACGCTGAATGGCAGGCTTGGCGATCAATCTAAGGAAAGATCACGAGCCGAACAATCAGGTGAAACGAGGACTCATTGTTTCCTGGACGGGGACTATGGGGCCGAGACGGGCGTTGCGTCAGATCATGGTGACTGCCGCCAATTGACAAGCCCGGTGCCGCTTATCTAGGATGCCGCTCATGCGCCGATTTAAACAGCTACTTGCGGGGCGCCGGGTGTCACGAATGCGTCACCGAAATACCGCTAAAGCGCTGGTTCGGTGTTGCCTCTCACCGCTGCCCAGCGGAACACTGAGGCGGAGAAAAAGCACCATGAGCAACACGTCCAGCCCACGCCCGTTGATTCGTCTGAGCCCCCTGGCCAGCCCGTTCAATCGTCGCAACCCAAAGATTCTTCTCGCCGGTTCCCATCAGCCGACGCTGTTGCGTTATCTGGATGGACGACCTCGTCGTCAGCACGGCCCCCATGCCTTTCTGATTCAGTTCATCGCCGCCGAGGAGTCGCTGGAGCGCTTCAGCAATGACCAGTTCGACCTGGCCGTCGTGCAGGCACCTTCCGCTGAACGGGCGGATGCGGTGATCCGCCACCTCACACGCATCGCCCGTCAGGGGTTGATCACTCGGTGCTGATCAGGCGCAACGCGGGCTGTAAGGGCGCCTCGGGATGATCGAGTTTGCGCTGACCGCGGATATCGTTGGCGTGGCGGCATTGCTGGATAAGATCGCTGCGCAACGACCAGTCTGTGTTGATGATGTAGAAGTTCTGGATGTAGCTCTGTTCGTCCACCGAAGCAAACCATTGGTTGATCTTGTCTGACAGGTCGGTGGCCGCATGGAATGGCAATGAGTATTTGGCGCATTGCACCGCTGTCAGGCGATGAGGCGTCTTGGTCTCCTGCGCCGTTTTGTCAATGAACCCTTTCAGGGTGTTGGTGTTGAAGAGGTTCTCCCCCGGCCAGCGCTGATCGACGCCATACCAGAACTCGTAGCCCCCACTGCCATGGTTGTACGCGATGACGACGTTGCGACCGGGATGGTCGGCCCAGAGTCGACTCAGCGTGAGGCCGCGCAAGGTATAGGGAACCAGACGGGGTTCCAGCTCGTTGAGCAACAACGCCTGCAGTTCGGCGTGGGCCTCGGGGGGAAATTTGTCGAACTGATGAAAATCCAGCACGATGATTTCCTTTGCCGGAACACCGTGGCTTTCCAGTTCCCGATAGAAGGCCTGGACCTTCTGAATGACGTCGACCGCAACGGTTCTGCCCGAAGAGGTCAGGTGGTACAGCTGAAAGCGCTGCGGACTGCCCAAGGGATGTTTTTTGTAGAATGCGATGCGCAAGTCCAGCACGCGGATGCCGTGACGAAGTTGCTCGTGAGGCGAGACATCCTGAGCGCATTCCTGAGGCAATCCCAGATTGGGGGATTGCTTGTCGCTGCCTGAGTTATGCGCGCCGGGCAGGATCAGTTCGTCGATGCGCAGGTGCTGAAGGCGGGTTGTTTCGGCCATCCATCTCATATGAATGGGCGTGTCGGGGTGTTGAGACGTATGACTCATGGCGTCAATCCTTGACTGTGAATAGGCCGGTGCAAATGACGTCATTCTGCGAATGCTCACTTCGGACGTCGGCAGGCAGATTTGCGTGTTGTCCGGGCATGGTCAATGGGGGCGCGCGAGGTGAACCGTTACCCTATATGTAGGGAGAAAACACGGTCAGGCGTTTACCTCCGGTTTCAATAAACGCCAGCGAGGTTGTGGATCACGCACACAGCGTGCTGTCGACACGTCACGTTTCAATATGCCCTCGATCGTCAACGGACCCTCAGCACCACGCGACCGCGCACGGGGTCTTCGTCCAGGTGGTTGTGCGCCTTGCCGAACTGTTCGAACGGCCAGGTGCGATGAATGTCTGGCTTGAGCAGTCCTCTGACCGTCAGATCATTGATGACGTCCAGTGCACGCTTCATCGCGGCGCTGTCCTGCTCGATGCCCAACTCGGGCTTGCCTGTGAAGTTCTCAAGGCAATGCACGAAGAAGCGCATGTTCTTCCTGAACGCCTGCATGGCGGGGAAGGGCGTGGTGTTACCACCGCGCAGGCCGTAGAGCACCAGACTGCCGCGGGGCGCCAGCACGTCGCCCAACAGTGACAGTTGGCGACCGCCAAAACCGTCGAAAACCGCTTCGATGCCTTGGCCTTTGGTCAACGCCTGGATGCGCAGGCAAATGTCGTCTTCCTCCGTCACGATCACCCGTTCGGCACCGTTGGCCAGCAGGTATTCGCGGTCTTCGGCGTGTTGCGTCGCAGCGATCACGTGCAGGCCAAGCGCCTTGCCCAATTGCACGAAGGCGATACCGGGGCTGTAGGCGGCGTCGGTGACCAGCACGGTCTGGCCCGCCTGAACCTTGGCCAGGTCGGCGAAGGCAAAGTACGCCAGCAGCATGGGCGTGTAGTGCACGCTGGCTTCGATGGGCGTGAGCACATCGGGGTAGCGGGTCAGGGCATTGCGCGGCACGATGACGTGGTCGCCACACACCGGGTAATCGTTGGCGCTCATGGCCTTGAAGCTGGCGACCTTGTCACCCACGTGCAGATCTGTCACGCCTGCGCCGACCGCCTCGACGACACCGGCCATTTCGCTGCCGATACCGGCGGGCAACTGCACCGGGGCCAGGGCCAGGTTCTGGCGCCACAACACATCGTCCCAGCTGATGCCGATGGCCTCGGCACGAACCAGCACTTCCTGTGGACCGGGTAAGCGGTCAGGCTGCTCCTCGCAACTGAGCACATCGGCTTTGCCGAAGCGATGAAATTTGATGGCGCGGGACATTTCCAACCTCGACTCATTTGTTTAGGGTTGAGAAAACTTTACGGGCGCCGGGCGCTGTGCACTATTTCTGTCTGTCGATACCCGACATGCCTGCTATCAATTGGGGTTTGGGGAACTCGCGGCCGGGAACGCAGGTTGTTGAATACGCGGGGAAACTGCGCAGACACTCACTCAATGATTTCCAATGACAGGGGCTGGCAATGTCGTGTGATGTTCGTTTCAAGCAGGCGTGTGAGCAGTTGGGTTACGACTTCGATGGCGAGATCAAGATCGGCGGCAACTATGTGCCACTGGTGCGCCATGAGGATCAGTTGTATATCAGCGGGCAAATCCCGCGGGTGGGCGACACGGTGGTCGTGACAGGCCGGGCAGGGGCCGATGTCACGCTGGAACGGGCGCAACTGGGGGCAAAAATCAGCGCCCTGAGGGCCATGGCGCTGTTGCAGCGCAGTCTGGGCAGCCTCGATAGGATCAAGCGCGTGTTGCGCATGACCCTGTTCGTGCAATGCACCGACAGTTTTACCCAGCAGAGCGAAGTGGCGGACGGCGCGTCCGAGCTGCTGTTTTTTGTGTTCGGTGAAGCGGGCGCTCACACCCGCAGTTCGGTGGGGGTTTATCAACTGCCAAAGAATGCGACGGTGGAAATGGACCTGATTGCAGCAGGCGAGTGAAAAGTCTTGATACTCGGCCATGCTGACTTGAAAACAGGCTTACTTTCGTCTTCAAACTGTTCGTACAGCGCCCAAAGTCAATGCTCACCGCGAGCATTCACGCCGAGCGCTGTACGCTCACAATCCCGTGTTCGAGCATAGTGGCCAGAAACACGTCGATCTTGTTGCGCAGGTGGTCTTCCATCAGCGCGCGGAGCTTTTTGCTCTCGCCTTTTTTCAGGTACGTCAGCATTTGCTCATGTTCGTTGATCGCCTGCTGCCAGCGCCCCGGTGTCGGGTTGAGGCGGCGACGGACATGACGCAGCCGGGCGTTGAGGTTGTTGAACATTTCCGACAGCACCCGGTTGTCGGCCACTTGCAGAATTTTCAAGTGAATCTGCTGATTCAGGTTGAAGTAGCTGCTCAAGTCATTCTGTTCATGGGTCAGGCGCATCGCCGCTTGCAGGGCTTCCAGTTCGGCGATGTCGGCGGCCGAAATTTTCTGACACGCCTGTTCGCCTGACAGGCCTTCCAGCGCCGCCAGCAGGGTCAGCATGTTCGCCGCTTCTTCCAGGCTGACACTGGCCACTCGCGCCCGGCGCGTGGCCGAAATTTCCACGAGGCCTTCACGGGCCAGCACTTTTATCGCCTCCCGCAATGGCGTGCGCGACACGTCCAGTTCTTCGCACAAGGCCCGCTCGGACAGCGGCGCGCCCGGCATCAGTTCGCCGCTGATGATGCGTTCGCGCAGGGCGGCATACGCGGCTTCGTTGATGTTCGTCAGATTGTTGTTCTCGGACATCCGTCCCTCTCCATCGGTATCCCGTCTTTGCCAGTGCGGGCTGAACTGGATTATCGGGGTGAATCCGATTTTTTTCCACGACAACGCGCTTTATTAGGTTTTTGCTCCGTATTTATGGGCATATGGCGCCTGCTTCATTTCGGCTGACGTGTCATTTTTCTGCAAAAACCGCTTGCACATAAAAAATCGACGCCTATATTTGGGATACCAAACACACAAAATGGTATCCCAAAAATAATAAGGTGCTCGTATGAACAGCCAGGTTTCCCCTGCGCCGGAAGTGCTTTTGCAGCGCGACGGCGGCATTGCCACGGTCATTCTCAACCGCCCGGAAAAACTTAACGCCACCACGCTGTCGATGTGGAAGCTGCTGGATGACACCATCAGCCGCCTCGACGCCGACGACAGCGTGCGCTGCATCGTGATCCGAGGCGCCGGGACCAAGGCCTTCGGTCCCGGCAATGACATCTCCGAATTCGAAACCCACCGCGGCAATCAGGCGCTGGCTCGGCGTTACGGGCCGGTGATGCACAGCGCCTTGCGTACCATCGCTCACTGTCGTCACCCGCTGGTGGCGATGATTCATGGCATTTGTGTGGGCGGCGGGTTGGGCATTGCGTCGCTGTGCAACGTGCGGATCTGCGGCGAGTCGAGTCGTTTCGGGGTGCCGGTCAACAAGCTGGGGCTTGCCATGTCCCACGATGAAATGAGCGGCCTGATACGCATCGCAGGCCCTGACGTGACCTTGGAGATGCTGCTTGAAGGCCGCGTGTTCGGTGCTGCCGAAGCGCTGGACAAACGCATCGTCAGTCGGGTCGTGGCAGATGCCGATGTCGAGGAAGAGGCCATGGCCGCCGCTCGCCGCATCGCTGACGGCGCGCCGCGGGTGGCCCGTTGGCACAAGCAGTTCGTCGAGCGCAGCCTCGACCCCGCGCCGCTGAGCGCCGAGGAATACGACGAGGCTTTCGACTGCTTCGCCACCGAGGATTTTCAGATCGGTTACCAGGCCTTTCTGGCCAAACGCACCCCTGTTTTCGGAGGCAAATGACATGGCCGGTCCATTGCAGGGCATGAAAGTCATCGAGCTGTCGCACATCATGTCCGGCCCCATCTGCGGGATGATGCTGGCCGACATGGGCGCCGACGTGATCAAGGTCGAGAAAATGGACGGTGACGACTGCCGCCGCTTCGCGCCGATCCTGGAGCATGGCGAGTCCGCGTCGTTCATGATCCTCAACCGCAACAAGCGCGACATCGCCCTGAACCTTAAAACCGACGGCGGCAAAGACGTACTGCGACGTATGCTCAGCGATGCCGATGTGGTCACCGAGAACTATCGCAAGGGCACCATGGAAAAGCTCGGGCTGGGCTATGACACCCTGAAAAAGCTCAATCCGGGGCTGATTTATTGCTCGGTATCCGGCTACGGTCGCACCGGGCCGTATGCGGACAAGGGCGGGTTCGACCTCATCGCCCAAGGCCTGTCGGGACTGATGAGTTCGACCGGTGAACCGGGCCAGGCGCCGATCAAGGCGGGTTCGCCGATCGCCGACATCAACGCCGGTATTCTTGCCGCACTGGGCATCGCGGCGGCCTACGCCCATAAACAGAAGACCGGACTGGGTCAGGTGGTCGACACCTCGTTGTTGGAAGCGGGCTTTCAGCAAATGTACTGGCCCGCCGCGAACTACTTCTCCGAGGGCGTGATTCTGCCGAAGATGGGCTCGGCCAACTCCACCAGCACCCCGTATCAGGCGTTCAGAACTCAAGATGGCTGGATCAACATCGGCGCGGCCAACCAAGGCAACTACGAGCGTTTGCTGCAGGTGCTGAATGCGCCGCACATCAGCGAAGACCCGCGGTTTGCCACCAACGTGCTGCGCATGAACAACCGCGAGGCGCTGGTCGATCTGATCACCGAATGCCTGGTGCAAGACACCACGGACAACTGGGTCGCGCGGCTGGATGTCGCCGGATTGCCCGTGGGCGCGGTGCTGGACATCTCACAGGCGGTTGAGCACCCGCAGATTCTCGAACGGGAAATGATCGTCGAAACCCATCATCCGGTCACCGGCCCGGCGCGCAGCATCGCGTTGCCGATCCGCTTCTCCGAGACGCCCAAACAGGTCAATCGCCCGTCTCCGTTACTGGGCGAACACACCCTGGAAATCCTCGCGGAATATGGCTACGACGCTGGGCAGATCGCCGAATTGCATCGCGAGGGAGCGATTCTCGATCTGTAAACCTGATACGCGCGTGAGTGAAGTGAACAACTACAAAAAGAACACTGAGGACCGCAATCATGAACAGGTTAAAACCCAAGGCCACCACCATCGTCATGGCGATGCTGTGCCTGATGTACTTCATCACCTACGTCGACCGTGTCAACGTCAGCACGGCCGCCGGGCAATTCAGCAGCGAGCTGGGCTTGAGCAACACACAACTGGGTTTCATCTTCTCGGCATTCGCTTACCCGTACATGGTGTTTCAGTTCATTGGCGGCTGGGTCAGTGACCGCTATGGCGCCAAACGCACGCTCATCGTCTGTGCCTTTATATGGGCGGCGGCGACGGTGCTGACTGGCATGGCGGGCGGTTTCCTCAGTCTGGTGGCGGCCCGCATGTTGTTGGGGCTGGGGGAGGGCGCAACCTTTCCGGCGTCGACCAGCGCCATGGCCGCCTGGGTCTCGAAAGAACGGCGCGGTTTCGCGCAAGGCATCACCCACGCGGCGGCGCGGTTGGGTAACGCCTGCGCACCGTTGATCGTCGCGGCGTTGATGACGGCCTACGACTGGCGCTTCTCGTTCTATCTATTGGGCGCGCTGAGTTTCGGCTGGGTGGTGTTGTGGTACGTCACGTATACCGAAAAGCCCGCCGATCATCCGCGTATCACCCAACAGGAACTGGCGGTACTGCCTGCACCCAAACCCCGTCGTGTCGATGCGCCGGGCACCTATGGCCGACTGTTCCGCCGCATGTTGCCGGTTTCCAGCGTGTACTTCTGCTACAACTGGATCCTCTGGCTGATGCTCAGCTGGATTCCGATGTACTTCATGCACAACTACCAGATGAACATCAAAAACGCGGTGCTGTTCACCTCCGGGGTGTTTTTTGCTGGCGTGGTGGGCGACCTGCTCGGCGGAATGATCAGCGACAAGCTGCTGCACAAGACCGGCAACGTGAAAATTGCCCGCAGCTACCTGGTCGCGGTGTGCATGGCCTGTACCGGGTTGTCGCTGATTCCGGTGCTGATGTTCCACGAACCGATGTATTCGCTGGTGTTCCTGGCCATGGCGCTGTTCTTCAACGAGATGACGGTCGGGCCGATGTGGGCCGTGCCCATGGACATCGCCTCGGATCGCGCCGGAACCGCCAGCGGCATCATGAACGGCACGGCGGCCACCGCGACCATCATCAGCCCGGTGCTGGCCGGTTACCTGATCGACCAGACCGGCAACTGGGCGTTGCCGTTCCTGATCTCCATTGGCGTACTTGCCTTCGGCGTGTTGATGACCTTCACCATGCAGCCGCAGAAAAGCTTCGTGACAGAGGAGAAAGCACCGGTGCAAAACTTCGAAACACATGAGGCGAGCGAGGTGGCTGTCAAATGATTGCGCTGGCGCCTGAAACAGCGATCCGTATGACATGTAACTGTCACAAAACAGGCTGAAAGCGGGCTGGGAAGGCCTTTTTTCAGTCGTGATGTGGCGCATTGATATTAATTTCGGAAAAAGTAGACAACCCCCGGATTCCCCAATGAATTCGGGGGTTTTGCGTTTACAGCGTGTAGGCGGATACCTGCAAAACCCGGTCGTTTTTCGCGGCTGTCTAGAGACTGTCATCAAACAGAAATGTTTGGGGTTTTAAATCTGCATCGGGTCTTCAACTGCGACCACAAACACACACTCTCTTGTTGAGGTATTGCCGTGAATCTGCTGACAAAAACACGCCTGTCGCTCCTGCTGGCTTCGATGGCCCTGACCGGAATGGCACACGCTACGGACGTCACTGGTGCTGGTTCGAGCTTCGTCTACCCAGTCATCTCCAAATGGGCGACCGAGTACAGCACAAAATCCGGCAACAAAGTTAACTACCAGTCCATCGGTTCCGGTGGTGGTATCGCTCAAATCAAGGCCGCTACCGTTGATTTCGGTGCTTCCGACGCCCCTCTGAAAGCTGAAGACCTGCAGGCCAGCGGCCTGGGCCAGTTTCCGAGCGTGATCGGCGGTATCGTTCCGGTCCTGAACGTCGAAGGCGTTGAAGGCGGCAAACTGGAGCTGGACGGCAAGACCCTGGCCGACATCTTCCAGGGCAAAATCACCAAGTGGAACGATCCAGCGATCGCCAAGCTGAACTCGGGCCTGAAACTGCCTGAAACCAACATCACCGTCGTTCACCGTTCGGACGGCTCGGGCACTTCCTTCAACTTCACCAACTACCTGAGCAAAGTCAGCCCAGAGTGGAAATCCGCCGTTGGCGAAGGTTCTGCCGTTCAGTGGCCTGTCGGTGTGGGTGGCAAAGGTAACGAAGGTGTGGCTGCCTACGTGAAGCAGATCAAAGGTTCGATCGGCTACGTGGAATTCGCCTACGCCAAGACCAACAACATTGCCTACGCCAAAATGCAGAACGCTGCAGGCAAAGTGGTTGAGCCTAGCGCCAAGACCTTCGCCGCTGCCGCTGCAACCGCAGACTGGGCCAGCGCCAAGGACTTCAACCTGATCATGACCAACGCCCCGGGCGCTGAAGCATGGCCGATCACTGCGACCACCTGGATCATCATGTACAAGACGCCGAAGAAGGCTGACGAAAGCAAGGCTGCTTTCGACTTCTTCAAATGGTCCCTGGAAAACGGCCAGGCTCACGCCGAGTCGCTGGACTACGTTCCACTGCCTAAAGAGCTGGTTGCCAAGATCGAAACTTACTGGAAAGCCGAGTTCAAGTAACGACTCGACGTCATCCGGCTTACCCCTGTCACCGAGCGCTCGGTGACAGGGTTTCTTTTCGAGTGGACCCAACATGACTGAGAACACCCAATATATGTCCGCTGTCATTCCGGATGTGGAATCCGAGAGCGAAAAACGAGCGGCCCGCGATCACCGACACGATGCCTGGTTCCGGCGCATCATGCTGGGCGCGGCTTTGTTGGTTCTGCTGTTGCTGGCGTGTATCGCCGGTTCGACGCTGTGGGGCGGAGCCCTGGCGTTCAAGACCTTTGGTTTCGAATTTCTTACCAGTACCGAATGGGATGCGGTGAACGGCCATTTCGGTGCGTTGGTCCCGATCTACGGCACGCTTGTCACCTCCTCTCTCGCGTTGCTGATCGCCGTTCCGGTGAGCTTCGGCATCGCGATTTTTCTGACTGAAGTAGCCCCTCCTTGGTTGCGCACCCCCATCGCGTCAGCGGTCGAACTGCTGGCGGGTATCCCTTCGATCATCTACGGCATGTGGGGCCTGTTCGTGTTCGGCCCGTTCATGGCGGCCTACCTGGCCCCGTGGATCAACGACAACCTCGGCGCGCTGCCGTTGATCGGTCCGGTGTTTCAAGGGCCGCCACTGGGTATTGGCATGCTGACCGCCGGTATCGTGCTGGCGATCATGATCATCCCGTTCATTACCTCGGTCATGACCGAAGTGTTCCGCACCGTTCCGGTGGCGCTGAAAGAGTCGGCCTACGCACTGGGCGGCACCACCTGGGAAGTGGTCTGGGACATCGTCCTGCCTTATACGCGCACGGCGGTGGTCGGCGGTATTTTCCTCGGGCTGGGGCGCGCACTGGGTGAAACCATGGCAGTGACCTTCGTTCTGGGTAACGCCCACCAGTTCTCGGCCTCGCTGATGATGCCGAGCAGCTCGATCGCATCGGTGATCGCCAACGAGTTCAGTGAGGCGTACACCGACCTGCATCGCTCGTCGCTGATCGCGCTGGGCTTCCTGTTGTTTGTCGTCACCTTCATCGTGCTGGCAATCGCCCGTCTGATGCTGTCTCGTCTGTCGCGCAAGGAGGGTGTATGAGTAAGGTCGACAACGAAAACCTGTACCGGATGCGGGCGCTGAAAAACAAGCTCGCCATGGTGCTCAGTTGTGGCGCGACGGTGTTCGGTCTGCTGTGGCTGGTGTGGATTCTGATCACCACCATCATCAATGGCTTCGAGGCGCTGAACCTGCGCCTGTTCGTCGAGATGACCCCACCGCCGGGCGCTGCGGGTGGTCTGGCCAACGCCTTTTACGGCAGCATCCTGATGTCGGGCCTGGGCCTGGTGATCGGTACGCCTATCGGTCTGATGGCCGGGATCTGGCTGGCTGAATTCGCCCGCCACACCAAACTGGGTAACGCGGTTCGTTTCATCAACGACATTCTGCTGTCCGCCCCTTCGATCGTGCTCGGTCTGTTCGTGTACACCGCCGTGATTTTGCCGGTCAGTGCACTGACCGATCATCGTGTCGGCTTCTCGGCGTTCGCGGGTGCTCTGGCCTTGGCGTTGCTGGTGATTCCGGTCGTGGTGCGCACCACCGATGAAATGCTGCAACTGCAGCCAGCCACCATGCGTGAAGCGGCGCTGGCACTGGGGGTGCCCCAGTGGAAACTGACCCTGCAAATCGTTCTGCGTGCCGCCCGGGCCGGTGTGGTCACGGGTGTGCTGCTGGCACTGGCGCGCATCACCGGTGAAACCGCGCCGCTGCTGTTCACCGCCTTCGGTAACCAATTCTGGAGCGGCGATTTGCTCAAACCGATCGCCAGCATTCCGGTCGTGATCTTCCAGTACGCCATGAGCCCGTTCGATGATTGGCATTCCCTGGCTTGGGCCGGTGCTTTGATCATGACTCTGTTCGTACTGGTGCTGAGCCTCAGCTCCCGTCTCATTCTTCTGCGCAATAAGGCGTCCTGATGAACAATCTTTCTCTTGCCGACGAAAAAACCAAGATCCAGGTACGCAACCTCGACTTCTTCTACAACGGCCACCAGTCGTTGAAGAACATCAACATGACCATTCCCGAAAAACGCATTACCGCGATCATCGGGCCGTCGGGTTGTGGCAAGTCGACCATGTTGCGCGTGTTCAACCGCATCTATTCGATGTACCCGAAACTGGAAGCCAAGGGCGAAGTGCTGCTCAACGGCGAAAACATCCTGGCGCCGGGCTACTCGATGAACCGCCTGCGCAGCCATGTCGGCATGGTGTTCCAGAAGCCGGTGCCGTTCCCGATGACCATCAAGGACAACATCTCCTACGCGGTCAAACACCATGAAAAGCTCAACCGTCGCGAGATGGAAGACCGTGTTGAAGAGGCCCTGCGCGGCGCGGCGTTGTGGGATGAAGTGAAGGACAAGCTGGACAAGAACGCCCAGGGTCTGTCGGGTGGTCAGCAGCAGCGTCTGTGCATTGCCCGTACCATCGCGCTGCGTCCGCAAGTGCTGCTGCTGGACGAACCGACCTCGGCACTCGACCCGATCTCCACCGGTCGTATCGAGCAGTTGATCACTGAACTGAAAGAGCAGTTCACCGTGGTCATCGTCACCCACAACATGCAACAGGCCGCACGTTGCTCGGACTACACCGCGTTCATGTTCCTGGGTGAACTGATCGAACACGGTGACACCGACACTATCTTCACCAAGCCGACCAAGACCCAGACCGAAGACTACATCACCGGTCGTTTTGGTTGATCCGCTGGCAGCGGTAACAACCGTGGGAGCCGGCTTGCTGGCAAAAGCGTCCGTTCAGATACTTCGCCGTTGACTGACGCTACGCTTTCGCCAGCAAGCCGGCTCCCCACAGTGTTCTGCGTTGGGCGTGAATGCTCAGTCTGCCTCAGTTTTCGTGGGAGCCAACCGGGTGGCGAAAGGGGCTCTCAACCCAACGGCACCGGCGGTATCGTGCTGTGATCCCCCATGAACTGCTCCAGCCGCTTGCGCAGCCATCGCTCGGCCGGGTCGGTATCCATCACGCTCAACCAGACCATCGACAATTCGAGGTTCGGCGTGATGAACGGCAAAGGCTCTCCTCGCAACAACCCCGTCTTGCCCATCGCCAGCGTCAAATGATCGGGCAGGTTGCACAGCAAATCCGTTCCGGCCATCAAGGCGGGCAGGGTGCTGTACTGCGGCACTGACAACACGGCCTGCCGCTTGCGTCCGATTGCGGCCAGCCATTCATCGGCAAAACTCGAAATGTTTGCCACGTGGGACACCACCACGTGAGGCCGCGAGCAGTATTCGTCGAGGGTCAGAGGCTCGGCGCGATCATCGGCCCGCACCACCATCGGCTGAATGCTGCGCAGCAATTTGCGCTTGGCATTGGCGGGCAGCTCGCGGGTCAGGCACACCCCGACAGTGATCTCGCCGGACATCAACAGCTCGGAGATATTCCAGTAGTTGCACTGCTTGATCACGATGATGATGCCCGGCGCCTCTTCGCGAATCGCCCGCAGTAGCGGAGGTAACAGGCTGTACTCGACGTCATCGGACAGGCCAATGCGGAAGGTCATGTCACTGCTGGCGGGGTCGAATTCCCGCGTCAGGCTCAGGGCCACCGACATGGCGTCCAGCGCGGGGGAGAGGTGATGAATGATCTCGTTGGCCCGCGCCGTCGGCTCCATGCGATGGCCGACGCGAATGAACAGCGGGTCATTGAACAACGCCCGCAGCCGGTTCAGCGCGGCGCTGATGGTGGGCTGCCCGAGGAACAGCTTCTCGGCGGCACGGGTCACGTTGCGCTCTTGCATCAAGGTCTCGAACACCACCATCAGGTTGATATCCGCCTTGCGCAGTTCATTGCGGTTCATGCGTCGCCCCCGTAGCCCAACATTCGTCACCCTGCTTCAAAGCCTGAGAAATGATGGGCAACAGTTTATGGATCACGATTGTCTGACGTCCAGCGTAAGCGGATGTTTCGTGGACAGGGCGGTTAAATTGCCTCTGCGAAGGCGTAGGAGCGTCGAGAGGGGTTTTCTGAACTTACTCCAACCCCCATCAGTCAGCATTGAAACGCTCATCCAGAGGCTCGACTTCCCATGCTGATTTCCCTCAAAGGCCAGGTCGCGCTGGTCACTGGCGCCAGCTCCGGCCTGGGCGCAGGCGCCGCCAAAGGCCTGGCCGCATCCGGTGCTGCGGTGGTCATCAACTACCACTCACAACCCGAACCTGCCGAGCAACTGGCCGACGAGATCCGCGCTGCGGGTGGTCAGGCCCTCGCTGTGGGCGCCGACGTTTCGAAAGAAGAAGACGTCGAAAGACTGTTCGCCGAGACCCTCAAGGCCTTTGGCAGGCTCGACATTCTGGTGGCCAACTCCGGTTTACAAAAAGACGCCCCCATCGCCGAACTGACCCTCGACGACTGGAACACCGTCATCAACGTCAACCTGACCGGCCAGTTCCTGTGTGCGCGCGCTGCGTTGCGCCAATTCGCCAGGCAGCAGGTCCGCCCGGAAATTTCCCGTGCGCTGGGCAAGATCATTCACATGAGTTCGGTGCATCAGGTCATTCCCTGGGCAGGGCACGTGAACTACGCCGCGTCCAAGGGCGGGGTCGATCTGTTGATGCGCAGCATTGCTCAAGAAGTCGGCGAGCAGCGGATTCGCGTCAACAGCATCGCGCCGGGGGCCATTCGCACGGCGATCAATACCAAGGCCACCACTGGGGAGGCCGAGAAAAAACTGCTGCAACTGATTCCCTATGGGCGTGTGGGCGAGGCCGAAGACGTCGCCAACGCGGTCGTGTGGCTGGCCTCCGATGCCTCGGATTACGTCCACGGCACCACGTTGTTCATCGACGGCGGCATGAGCCTCTATCCGGAGTTTCGTCACAATGGTTGAACGAGCAGAGCCACAAAGCGCCATCGAAAACCACGGCATCATTGGCGACATGCGCAGTGCCGCGTTGGTGGCAGACACCGGCAGCATCGACTTCTGCTGCTGGCCGGATTTCGACAGCCCGAGCATTTTCAGTGCGCTGGTCGACACCCCGGATGCAGGTATCTTCCAGTTGGCGCCGATCCTGCCCGATGCACGGCGCCAGCAACTTTACCTGCCTGAAACCAATGTCTTGATGACCCGCTGGATTGCCGAAGAGGCCGTGGTTGAAGTCACCGACCTGATGCCCATTGCCTCTGACGTCGATGACCTGCCGCGGCTGGTGCGGCGCATTCATGCGCGTCACGGCACGACGAGGGTGCGTATGCACTGCCGCGTGCGTCACGACTACAGCCGCGCCGACACCCGCGCGAGCATGGACAACCAAGACGTGCGTTTCGAGGCCGTCGGTCAACCCGCCTTGCGTTTGTCGGCCACCACGGCATTGGCATTGGAAGGCCACGCGGCCATTGCCGAGTTCCAGATGAAGCAGGGCGATACTGTCGAATTCATGCTCGGCGGTGCGGACGACGAACAGGTCAAAGCCAGCCAATGCGACGGCGACCTGAAAAGCACCGTCGACTTCTGGCAACACTGGAGCCGCCATTCCAACTACCGAGGCCGCTGGCGCGAAACGGTCAATCGCTCGGCGTTGGCCCTCAAACTGCTGACCTCGCGCAAGCACGGTGGCATCGTCGCGGCAGCCACCTTCGGCCTGCCGGAGGAAGAGGGTGGCGAGCGCAACTGGGACTACCGCTACACCTGGATCCGCGACGCCTCGTTTACCGTCTACGCCTTCATGCGTCTGGGCTACACCGAGGAAGCCAACGCGTTCATGCACTGGGTACGCGAGCGTATGGGCGATTGCTGTGAAGAGGCCAACAAACTCGGGATACTTTATGCACTGGATGGTCGCGAGGAACTGCCGGAAGAAAACCTCACCCACCTGGCCGGTTATGGTGGTGCGACCCCGGTTCGCATCGGCAACGAAGCGTACAAGCAGACACAACTGGACATCTACGGCGAACTGCTGGATGCCGTTTACCTGGCCAACAAATACGGCGACGCGATTTCTCACGAAGGCTGGAAACACACGACACGGCTGGTCAACGAGTTGTGCGAAAACTGGCGCAGTCCCGACGTCGGCATCTGGGAAATGCGTGGCGAAGATCGACATTTTCTGCACTCGCGGCTGATGTGTTGGGTCGCTTTGGACCGTGCCCTGCGGCTGTCCTTCAAACGTTCACTGCCCGCGCCGTTCGAGCGTTGGGACAAGGAACGCCAGGCCATCTACGACGACATCTGGGAGAATTTCTGGGACCCCGAACTGGGTCATTTCGTCCAGCACAAAGGCAGCAAAAACCTCGACGCCTCCATGCTGCTGATGCCACTGGTGCGCTTCGTCGGCGCCAGCGACCCGAAATGGCTACAGACCCTTGACGCGATCGAACGCACCCTCGTGCGCGACGGCATGGTCTTCCGCTACCGCAACGACGACAGCTATGGCGACGGGTTGAACGGCGACGAAGGCGCGTTCGTAGCCTGTTCGTTCTGGTACGTCGAGTGCCTGGCCCGGGCAGGCCGTGTCGAACAGGCCCACCTGGAGTTCGAACAACTGCTGCGCTATGCCAACCCCTTGGGTTTGTACGCCGAAGAGTTCGACACTCACGGTCATCATCTGGGTAATACACCCCAGGCGTTGAGCCATCTGGCGCTGATCAGTGCGGCAAGTTTTCTGGATCGGAAGTTGGAGGGGAAACAGACCCTTTGGCAGCCTTGAGGTGTTCGAGTCGATCATCGTGTCTTACGCGGATTCGCTGTGGGAGCGGCGCCGGTCTTCGAGCCTTGCGCGTTCCTCTGTAGCAGTCCTGCTTGTCGGCGGCAGCGATTTCAACTACGCCACCGCCGGCAAGCCGGACTGCTACAGAGGATTCATGCCGTTCTTGCACTCGCGCACTACTTCACCCGCAACTCATACCCCAACGGCAGCGTCTCCAGCGCAAACCGCTCACCAATCGCATCGCAATAACTGGTCCGCGCCAAATAGGCTCCCGGCCCGTTCAGATACCCGTCGATGTTTTGCACCTCTTCGCACAGTTCAAACGTGCGGCCCTTGAGCAAACCGCTGGCCTGGGCCGAGCGCAGGGCGCCGTTGGGGGTCCAGTCGGCGATGATGAGCGAACCTTCAGGCGTCGATTGCTCGTAGCTGCGCACGAAGGCTTCGGCAGAACGGTCGCTCAGGTAGGGCGCCATGAAGTAGTGGATGTCGTCGCGAAAGGGCAGGGTTTCCTTGTGCACCGGTAGCTGAATCGCGCCGCTGGCGTACACGGTGTAGACGGCGAGTATGGTCATCGGGGCGGCAAGGGGAGACGCCGTCACAAGGCCTGATGCCTTGCGCGGCAACAAGGCCTGAAGCTGGATCACGCCGACGATGCTCAGCAGCACGGCGCCCGGCAGGAAGAAGGTGAAGCGGTCGGTAACGTTGTAAGAGACCGCGAAGATGAAGTTCATCATGGCCGCGCACCACAGCACTCGCAGCGTCGGGCTTTTCGGGAACAGCAACAGGCCGACCAGTTGTGGGCCGATCAGCGACAGCAACAGCAGCCCCACCGAGTTCTTTTCGTGCCACATGTCGTCGAAGCGGAACAGTGCTCCCTGCCAGCTTTGTTCGGTGGAGGTGTCGGGGATGCCGATCAGGTAGCGATGGCCGATGTCGATCAGGTTCATGCCGCTGTGCAATTCGTTGCTGATGCCCGGAAATGCCACGGAAAAACCCATGGCAAAACCGGGCAGGGTGATCAGGATTCGCGCCTTGTGTTGCCACAGCATCTGTACGTAGAGCGGGAACAGCACAATGAAGGTCAGCTGATGAATCGCAGCAGCCATGCCGGTGAGCACGCCGATGAGGAACAGCGCGGGCATTACGCCCAAACGCGGTTTGTCGTTGAACTGAACCATGTAGGCCAGCGTCACCAGCAGCGTGTGCAGTACGTACACTTCGGCCTTGGTCGAGACCCAGAACACGCTATGGCACAACACGGCAGCGGCAATGGCCAGCAGCGCCTGGGATACCGTGGCGCCCGCGCCTCGGGCCAGACGAAAAATCGCCCAGGCCAGGGGGATCAGCAGCAGCGAGTTCATGAAGCTCAGCACAAGGGGGCCGAACGCGGCGAACAACGCGGTGGTGACGAACAGGTAGAGCGGATGGTCCAGTGGGGTCAGGGTCTGGCTGAAATATTGGCCCTGCGCGGCATCGGCCAGGAACATGCCGTTGTCCATCCACTGGATCGGCCCGCTCGACGCCAGAAAGCTGGCCAGGATCGCCCCGACCACCAACAGCAGGGGAATCACCACTGAAGCTCGATAATGCACTGCCGCCATGAACTGCACTCCTGTCCCTGTTTTCTCGTGAGCCACGTTATTGAAGGGCTTCGCGCCCGGACGCCGTTTCACCCTTGAGCCGCAGCAGCATCAACGCGCCGATGGCGACCGCGAACCACAGCGTGGCCAGGCGAATCAGCACGGTGGCGGCCACGGCGTCGGCGCTGTTCATGCCTTTCCACACCAGCAGGCCGACCATCACCGCCTCGGCACCGCCCAGCCCGCCGGGCATGAAGCTGATCGCCCCGGCGAGCATCGCCAGGGCGTAGACGAACACCGCAAAGGTCAGCGGAATGTCGGCGCCCATCCAGCCCAGAATCCAGTCGAAGGCCAAGGCTTCAGCGCTCCAGGCCACTACGCTGAGCACGGTCAGGCCCAGCATCAAACGCAAGCGGTGGCACTGTTGGGCATGCACCAGCACCTGCAACAGATGACGCAACAGCCCGATCAATTTGCCGCCGTCGCTGGGCACGGCGCCCATCAGGCGTTCCAGCAAGCGACGCTGGGACAGCACCAGCAGGCCGACCAGCACCAGCGCCACGCCCACCACGATCATCGGCATCGCCTCGGGGTACAGCGACAGACCGAACAAGGTCAGCAGCACCACGGCGAACAGGTCCGACAGGCGCTCGCTGAAGAACGCCGCGAAGCTTTGCGGGTACGGCACGCCCCAACGTTTGAGCAGTACGCCGCGCAAGGCCTCACCGGCTTTTCCGGGGGTAGTGGTCAGGGCGAAGCCTGCCAGATAAATGTTCAGGCTCGGGCGCCACGGAATCGGGTGGCCCAGTACCTTGAGGTAAGACTGCCAGCGCAAAAAACGCAGGCCGTAATTCACCAAAGACATGAGCAGCGCGATGACGATCCCCACCAGCCCGACCTCGCCCACGGCCGCGCCCACGGCGTGCCATCCCCCCCATAGCGAGAAGGCCAGATAGCCCAGCGCCGAACCGACCACCGAGAGCATCACGGCCCGATAGCGCCAGCCGGACAACAGCACCGGTTCATTCAAGGCGGGATTCACAGGTTCAGCCTCTTGAACACGGGCTGCGGGATGGCGCGGATGATCAACATGATCAGGCCCCAGAAGCCCGGCGCGTAGAGGGTCGGCACCTTCTGCGCGATGCCTTTGACGATGCGTTGCGCGACCTGCGCCGGTTGCGCCAGCAGTGCGGCGGGCAGCGACAGGCCTTGGGTCATCGGCGTGTCAACGAAGCCCGGTTTGATGGTGGTGACGTGCACGCCGACTTTGAACAGCCGCGCCTGCAAGCCTTCGCAATAGGTCGAGACTGCTGCCTTGGCGCTGCCGTACAGGTAATTCGAGGGTCGACCGCGATCCGCCGCCACCGACGAAATGATCGCCAGGCTGCCGCAACGCTGGGTTTCGAATTGTCCGGCGAGAAGCGTCAGCAGGGCGATCACCGAGGTGCCGTTGTTGGCGAACTCGCGCAGGGCCAGGTGCACGTCGCGCTCGCAGGCTTTCTGGTCGGGCAGGGTGCCGTGGGCAATCAGGGCGATGTCGATCTGGCCCAATGCGGTCAGGCAGCGACCGAGCATCAGCGGGTGGGCGTCGATGTCGTTGGCGTCCATTTCATGCAACGTCACGTTTTTCGCGCCCCGGGCCTTGAGGTCGGCGGCGGTCTGCTGAAGCTTGTCGACGTTGCGCCCCACGAGGAAGAAATCACTGCCTTCGCTGGCCCACAGACGGGCGCAGGCGGTGGCGATGGCGGAAGTCGCGCCGATGATCAGCACTTTTTTTACGCTGGGAGTAGTCATGACAGCACGCGGCTCCAGAAACGGGACATCAGAGAGGGATCGCGCAGCGCTTCCAGTCGCTCCCAGTCAGGGTAGGCCTGACGAAAGTCGGCGCCGCTCATATGGGCATCCTTGGCCGGATACAGGCGGCCCCCCGCAGCACGAACGATGTCGTCCAGCCGGGGAAACACGATGTTTTCCAGGTGTTCGCTTTGCGCGAAGTCCAGCGCCAGCGAGGTGCCCGGCATCGGGAATGACAACAGGCCCGGCGAGCGCACATCGCCGCAACGCTTGAGCACCGCCAGAAAAGAGCCTTGCCCGGCCTCGGCAATGGCCCGTAGTAGCTCACCCATCGCCGCTTCGGCGTTGGCGCTGGGAATCACGCACTGGTACTGCTGGAAACCGCGCCGCCCGTAGATGCGGTTCCAGTGCAGAATGCGGTCGAGTGGGTAGAAGAAGGGTTCATAGGCGCTGCGGCCTTTCGTGCGCTGGCGCGGGTGCACGCGCCAGTACAGGCTGTTGAAGGCACTGAGAGAGAGCTTGTTGATCAGCGACACCGGTGGCGTGACCGGCACGCTCAGCCTCGCACGATGACCGATATCGAGCGAGCCGTACTGTGCGTGGTCGCCAACGATGAACACGCCGCGACCGGTGTCAGCGCCTTTGGCCAGACAGTCGACCCAGGCCACGCTGTATTCATGCTGCTCATCGAGTTCGTCCGCCAGTGCGAAAAACTCCGCGAGGTTCGCGAAGCGCACGGTCGTGGTGTCGATCTGGCTGGTGCGGATCGGCATCAACTGAATCTGCGCCCAATGGATGATCCCGGTCAGACCGAGGCCGCCAATGCTCGCGCAAAACAGTGAGGCGTTGACGCTGGGCGAGCAGGTGATCTCTGGCTGGCCATGGCGCAACAGGCCGAAGCTGCGGACATGGCGGCCGAAGGTGCCCCGCACGTGGTGGTTCTTGCCGTGCACGTCATTGGCGATGGCACCGCCCACCGTGGCGAATTGCGTGCCTGGCGTTACCGGCAGAAACCAGCCGCGCGGAATCGTGATGGTCAGCACCTCGGCCAGGGTAATACCGGCTTCGACCTTGAGCACGCCGTTGTCCCAGTCGGCCTCGATCAGCCGATCCAGCGAGCGCATGTGCAGCACCTGATCGCTCGCTGCCAGGCAACTGTCGCCGTAGCTGCGGCCGTTGCCGTAGGGCAGGCTGCTGTGGTGCGCGTCGATCACCCGATCCAGATGGGCGGGCAGCTCGTCGAGCCAGACGCAGCGATGACCGCGCTGCGGGGTATGAGGAAACCGTCCCCAGGAATACAACGGCGTGCTCATGCGGCGATCCAGAACATCAGCAGGAAAATCGCGCCGATCAACTGGCTGGTGCGATCGCGGATGGCGAACACCACCGGGTCTTCGTTCATCTGCCCGCGGTGGGTGAGCATCCACACGCGGGTGACCCAGAACAGCATCAGCGGGCAGGCCAGCCAGATCACATGGGGCGTGACGTACAGCGCGGTGGTTTTGGCGTCCTGGATGTACAGCGCCAGCACCATCACCGCCAGATACCCGGACGAGGCGCCCAACGAGGCGATCATGTCCAGATCGCCGGGGTAATAGCCGCGCCCTCGGGCGAAGGTGTTCACCTCCCGGGCGCGGGCGTCGCGCAGTTCGGCGTAGCGCTTGACCATGGCCAGGCTGAGGAAGATGAACATCGAGAAGGCGAGAATCCAGAACGTCAGCGTCAGGTTGAACGCGGCGACCCCGGCGATGATGCGAGCGGTGTAGAGCATGGCCAGGGCGATCACGTCCCAGGCCATCAGCCGCTTGAGTTGCAGCGAGTAGGCGAGGGTCAGGCCGTAATAGGCCGCCATGACCGCCGAGAATTGCCAGGGTAATAAAAGGAGGGCCGCGCCGAAGGCGGTGAACAGCAGCGTTGGCACCAGAATCAGCCCGGCCTTGATCGACAGGCGTCCGCTGGCGAACGGTCGATGGCATTTGCTTTTGTGGTGGCGGTCGTCGCAGAGATCCAGCAGGTCATTGAGGATGTAGACGCTGGAGGCGCACAGGCCGAAGCAGAAGAACGCGAATACCCCGTCGCGCAGCAAGTCCACTTGCACGAAACGATGAGACGCCAGCAGTGGCACGAAAATCAGCGCGTTTTTCAACCACTGGTGCATGCGCAAGGCCTTGCGCCAGTCGCGGAAACTTGAGGTGTTGGTGCGGATCGTCGGCTCGACCTGGCGGAGGGCCTGCACCCGGGATTCGACACCCGAATCAGGATTCACGACATAAGCCTGTCGCGACACTTTCCAGATCGGTAAATCATCCGTTGAGTTGCCGATATAGTCGAAACCGCCTTCGCCGTAGTGGGCCACTAACAGGTCGCGCTTGTTATTACCGGACAAGTTGCGATTGGCATTGGAGGCCAGCACCAGGTCGAATAACTGCAAGTGTTCGGCAATGCGTTCGGCCAGGCTGACATGGCTGGCGGTGGCCAGTACGATCAGCCGACCACTGGCTTTCTCGGCCTGGATCATCTCGATGATCTGCGGGTCGTAAGGCAGTACCGAGACGTCTATCTCGGTCTCCTGCGCCAGACCTTCCTTGAGTGCGGCCTTGCCCTTGAGCAGCCAGCCCAGCATTTTGAAGACCTGCAATGGCTTGCTTCTGACGAAGGCCATGGCGGTTTCCATCAGCAGGTCCGAACGCAACAGCGTGCCATCCAGATCCACGACCAGAGGGGGGAATGTTTCGAGAACTCTTCCCTGAATTCTTGCCATATCGAGTGCTCCTTTCGGGGACCACTCGACTATAAACAAAATAAAATTTTCACAACTTCATTTAAATTAAACGCCGTGGTCAATGCCGTCGGCGTGTTGGCGTCAGAAGTTTCAAGGCAACTAAGCGCGCACTTTTAAGTGCGCCGTTTCAGGGTTGAAACATTCCGCTGTCGGTTAATTGGCGATGGGGCGTGAACCGAAAATTGGCGCGACGGTTTTTGTGCGGTCTTTCATTGACGCGCAGGCTGTCACTTGCGCCTGATGTGTGGTCATAATGACCACTTTTCACGGACCAGGAGCCTCCATGACCCACCCTTTGCTCTTGGCGCTGGTGCCACTGGTGGCCGACCTTTCCCGCGACCTTCCGGACGATGAGCGCTATCGGCGCCTGTTGCGTTCCCTGCGCCAGTTGCTGCCCTGCGATGCGGTGGCGTTGCTCAGGCTGGAAGACGATGTGCTGGTGCCGCTCTCGGTCGAAGGCCTCAGCCCGGATACCTTGGGGCGTCGTTTCAGGCTGGGCGAGCATCCGCGATTGGACATCATTGTGCAGAACCGCGAGCCGACGCGGTTTTCCACCGATTGCCAGCTGCCGGACCCTTACGACGGTCTGGTGGATGAGGTTCACGGTCATCTGGAAGTACACGATTGCCTCGGCTGTCCGCTCTACGTGCAAGACACGCTCTGGGGCGTCATCACCCTCGATTCGCTGGACCCGTCGCGCTTCGGCAGCGTCGACCTGGGCAACCTGCAGGCCTTCGCCAGCCTGGCGGCGGCCACCGTCATGGCCAGCGACCGGATCAACCATCTGGCCCGCAGCTTCGAAGATCAGCGGCAACTGGCGGAAGTCTACAAGCGTGCAGCCGGCGGGCGCGGGCCTCGGGAGTTGATTGGTCAGAGTGCCGTGCATCGGCGTTTGCAGCAGGAGATTCAACTGGTGGGCAACAGCCCGCTAACGGTGTTGATCACTGGCGAAACCGGGGTGGGCAAGGAACTCGTCGCCGAGGCCATTCATATGCAGTCGCCCCGGGCGCAAAAGCCGTTGATCAGCCTCAATTGTGCGGCGTTGCCGGATTTGCTGGTGGAGAGTGAGCTGTTCGGCCACGTCAAAGGTGCGTTTTCGGGGGCTGTGAGCGGGCGCAGTGGCAAATTCGAACTGGCCGACGGCGGCACGATCTTCCTCGATGAAGTGGGTGAACTGCCGCTGCCGGTGCAGTCGAAACTGCTGCGGGTGTTGCAGAGCGGACAGTTGCAGCGGGTCGGTTCCGATCAGGAGCACCGCGTGGACGTGCGCATCATCGCTGCGACCAATCGTGATCTGGCGGAGGAGGTGCGCGCCGGACGCTTTCGCGCCGACCTTTATCATCGCCTGAGTGTGTATCCGCTGGTGGTGCCGCCGCTGCGTGAGCGGGGCAAGGACGTGCTGCTGTTGGCCGGTTATTTCCTTGAGGAAAACCGTGCACGGATGGGGCTGCGCAGCTTGCGCATGAGCCTGGAGGCGCAGAAGGTACTGCTGGGTTATGCCTGGCCGGGGAATGTGCGTGAGTTGGAGCATTTGATCAGCCGTGCAGTGCTCAAGGCCTTGTCGTCCCAGGCCGAGAGGCCGAAGATCCTGACCATCGAACCGGGGGCGTTGGGGATCGATGAGAACGCGTCGACCCCTGAGCGGCATGAGCCTGTCGCGGTGGTGTCTCCTTCCGTGATCCAGCCGGGCGAAGGACTGAAGGAGGCGGTCGACGGATTTCAGAAGGGCGTGATCATCGATGCCTTGAGTCGGCATCAGGGCAAATGGGCCGACGTGGCCCGGGAGTTGAATCTGGACCGGGCCAACCTCAGTCGATTGGCCCGGCGGTTGGGGATTCGTTAGACGCCTGAGCGCTGGCTGATCAAACGAGATCCCCATCCGCCATCGTCAGAATGATTTTCCCGACATTCGCTGACGACTCCATCCGCCGATGGGCATCCGCCGCGTGCGAGAGGGCGAAGGTGCTGTCGACCACCGGCAACAACGTCGCGCTGCCGTTGAAATGTTCCAGCCAGTGCTCGCTAAAGCGCTTGATCATCTGGTGCTTTTCGGCCTGAGGACGGGACTTCATGACCGTGCCGATGATTTGCACGTGGCGATACAGGATCTGTTCCAGTGCCACCGTCACCGGGCCGCCACCGCCCAGAATCCCTACCTGAATCAGTCGCCCACCCTTGGCCAGCGAGGCAAAATTGCGGGCGAAGTAGGGTTCGCCGACAAAGTCGACCACCACATCCACCCCCCGGCCTTCGGTCTTGTCGGCGATGACCTGGGCGAAGTCTTCCGTCTTGTAGTCGATCACCACGTCAGCGCCCAGTCGTGAGACTTTCTCTCGCTTGCTCGCTTCTGTGGTGGCGAAGACCAGCGCCCCAGTCGCCCGGGCCAGTTGCACCGCCGCCGAACCCACGCCGCCTGCGGCTGCGTGGATCAACACCGAGTCGCCGGCCGAGAGGCGGCCCAGATGCATCATCGCTTCATGGGCGGTGACGAACACTTCAGGAATGGCCGCCGCATGCACGTAATCCAGTTGATCGGGAATCGGCATCGCCATGCGGTAGTCGATCCGCGCCACCTCGGCGTAGGCACCGCCGCCGACCACGCCCATGACCCGGTCGCCGACCTCGTAGCCGGTAACGTCGTTGCCCTTGGCGATCACTTCCCCGGCGATTTCCAGACCGATGATCGTTGAGTCACCGAAGTCCGGCCAGCCGTAGCCGCCGGTGCGGTGGGTGAGGTCGGCGCGGTTTACGCCTGCCGCGTACACCCGAACCAACAGGTCGGCAGCGCGAACTTCAGGCGCAGGCACTTCGTTGAGGGTCAAGACATCGGCATCGCCAAACGCTTTGAAAGTAATGGCTTTCATGGGGTGTTCTCCAAAAAAGGGGGGATCAGATCTGGCTGATGAATTTGTTCGTCAAGTAATGCTCGATGCCTTCGACGCCGCCCTCGGAGCCGTGGCCGCTTTCCTTCATGCCGCCAAAGGGCAGTTCGGTGGCGACGATGCGGTATTGGTTGATGCCGATCATTCCGGCTTCCAGCCCGTCGGCCACGTCGATAGCGGTGCGTGCGCTTGAGGTGAAGGCGTAGGCGGAGAGGCCGTAGGGCAGGCGATTGGCTTCGGCCAGGCCACCGGCCAGTGTGTCGAACGGCATCAGCACGGCAATCGGGCCGAAGGGTTCTTCATGCATGACACGCGCGTTCATCGGCACATCGGCCAGCACCGTTGGCTCGAAGAAGAAGCCGTCACCCTCGATGCGTTTGCCACCGGCCAGCACCCGCGCTCCACAGGCCACGGCGTCGGCCACCAGTTCTTCCATCTTGGCCAGTTGCCGAGGGTTGGCCAGCGGGCCGACTTGCACCCCGGCGTCCAGGCCGTTGCCGATTTTCAGGGCGAGTGTGGCCTCGACGAAGTGCTCGACGAAGGTGTCGTACACCGCCCGTTGAATCAGGAAGCGGGTGGAGGAAATGCACACCTGACCGGTGCCCCGGAAGCGGTTGGCAACGCCTTCCACCGCGGCCTTTTCCACGTCAGCGTCGTTGAACACCAGCACCGGGCCATGGCCGCCCAGCTCCAGCGTGATCGGCTTGACGCCTTCGGCGGCGCGGGCCGACAGCAGGCGGCCAATGGGCACCGACCCGGTGAACGTCACTTTGCGAATGATCGGCGAGGCGATCAGGTGTTTCGAGACCTGATCCGGCACGCCAAACACCACTTGCAACACGCCTTTTGGCAGGCCTGCGTCATCCAGTGCGCGGGCCAGGGCCAGTGCGGTGGAAGGGCTTTCTTCACCCGGTTTTATGATCACGCTGCAACCGGCGGCCAGCGCGGCGGAGAGTTTGCGGGCCGGGGTGATGGCCGGGAAGTTCCAAGGGGTAAACGCGGCCACCGGGCCAATCGGCTGACGCTTGACCAGTTGCAGCACGCCGGGTCGGTTGGACGGCACCACGCGGCCGTCGATGCGGCGGGCGCTTTCGGCGAACCATTCGAAGTATTCGGCAGCACGCAGCACCTCATCGCGGCTTTCAGCCAGCGGCTTGCCTTCTTCGAGGGTCATTTGTGTGGCGATATGCGCCGAGCGTTCGCGGATCAGATCGGCAGCGCGCTTGAGAACACGGGCGCGCTCCGCGGGAACGGTGTGGCGCCAGACGTCGAAGGCGTGGCGGGACACTTCAAGTGCCTGATCCAGATCGGCCTCGCTGGCCAGTGGCACTTGCCCCAGCGGTTGTTGGGTGGCCGGGTTGATCACGGTGGCGGTGGCGCGTCCTTCGGCGGACAGCCATTGGCCGTTGATGAACAGGGAGAGCGAATCGTAGGAAGCGTTCATGGGGTCACCTTTCGTTCGGACTTGCAGGGCTTTTGGCGTCAAGTGCGGGGCTTAGCCACGTTGCTTAGCCACTTTGCTTAACACCGGTTGCGATGAAGTCTATGGAGACCGGCTTCGATGATTTAGCCGTGCAAATGGCAATCAATGTTGTGCCCAGGGGGAGAATCGGCGGGATAGCGATTGCCCGATGCCAATGGGCCATGGATCATGGGCGCCCTGATCAACGCGCCCCCGGAAGGATGCATGGACAAACTCTCCAACATGTCGGTGTTCGCCAAAGTCGTGGAAATGGGCAGCTTCACCGCTGTGGCCAATCACCTGGACTCCACCGTGGGCAACGTGTCGCGGGCGGTGTCGACCCTCGAAGAGCTGCTCAACACCAAGCTGCTGCACCGCAGCACGCGGCGTTTGAGCGTGACCGACGCCGGTCGGCGCTTTTATGAGCGCTGCACCTCGATTCTGGCGGACCTGGAAAACGCCGAGGCCGAGGCCCGAGACACCTTGCTCGCCCCACGCGGCACTTTGCGCGTGCACTGTGTGCCGGGCTTGGCGCGGCATCTGGTGACCCAGGCGATTCTGGCGTTTCGTGCCGAGTTTCCCGAAGTGACCGTGGAGTTGCTGTTGTCTCAGCGCATGCCCAACCTGCTGGAAGACCAGCTCGACGTGTCGGTGCTGATCGCCCGCACGCTGCCGGACTCGGCGTACGTCAGCCAGAAAATCGGCATCAGCCACTGCGTACTGGCGGCATCCCCCGATTACCTGGCGCAGCATCCCGCGCCGTCGACCCCCGAGGAACTGGCCGATCACCTGTGCGTGCGGCTGGGCACGGTGGATTACACCCCCGATGAATGGCAGTTGTTCAGCAAGACGGGGGCGTCGAGCTTTCGTCCCACAGGTGCGCACCTGAGCGTCAACGACATGGAGGCCATGGCCGTGGCGCTGCGCGAGGGCGCGGGAATCGGTCTGCTGGCCGGGTTCGCGGCCATCGATGACCTGCGCGCCGGGCGGCTGGTGCGGGTGTTGCCGGGTTACTTCACCGAAGCGCGTAATGTGTATGCGGTGTACACCTCCCGGCAGTTTGTCGATGCGAAGATCAAGCGTTTCATCGACGTGCTGAAAACGCAGGTGGGAGGCGCTCTCGATGCGTGCAGGCTAGAGCTGGTCGGCCCGGCGGGAATCGCCGAATGATCGCTGGCCCCTGAATAAACAGACGGTTAGGATAGCCATTCGCAATCATCGGTCGTTGCGACCCGCTGTTGTTACCGACGCAATCAGGTGTCTTGATGTTCAAACCCAACCTCGCCGACTGGGCCGCGACCCGACGCAGTCGTCAGTTGATCCTGCGCCTTTCTCCGGCGATTTGCGCGCTGCTGTTGCTGATCGGCCTGAGCGGCTATCTGCTGGTGCAGAACGCGTTGAATCAGGACCGGGACGTTCAGCAGCGATCGCGCATTTTCATCGCGCGGACGCTGGAGCAGGTGCGCAACGAGGTGGGGCGCAACATCATCAACTACGCCAAATGGGGCGAGGCCTATAAACACCTGCACATGACGGTGGACAAGGTCTGGGCGGACGAGCAGCGCAATGTAGGCCCCATTCCCTACGAGTTGTACGGCTACAACGGTGTGTTGGTCATCGACGCGCAGGACCGGACCAGCTACGCGGTGATCGACGGCAAGCCTTCGATGATTCAGGCCAGCGACTGGCTGGAAGGCGATCTGGACGCCCTGATCAGCGACGCGCGGCAATCGACGCTGGAAAATGATGGCCTGGTACGCGCCTTCAAAGTCGCGGGCGTTCCAGCGCTGGTGGCGGCGGCGACCATCAGCCCCGAGACCGATCCGCTCATTCAGCCTGTGCCTGGCCCTGCCTCGGTGATGATGTTCGTCACGATTCTCGACCCCGCCAAGCTCATTCATCTGAGCGACACCTACGGCTTGCCGAACATTGCCGTGTATCAAGGCCCGCAGCCCGGCTACGACACCATGCCGCTACTGGGTTCGACGATTCAGCTGAGCTGGATGCCGCCGACACCGGGCATGGCCTTGCTCAAACAGACCTTGCCGCTGTTCATCTCAGGCGTACTGGTGCTGGCCATCGTGTTGGCCATGCTGGTGCGTTATGCCTTGACGCTGGCGCGGCAGATCGACGCTCAGTTTCAGGCCTTGCATACCAGCCAGCAGGAGTTGAGCGGCAGCGAACAGCGTTTTCGCCAGTTGTCGTTGCATGACTCGCTGACCGGCCTGTCCAACCGCTTTCGTCTGCATCAGTTTCTCGACGAGCACCTGGGCCGTCCGGTGACCTGGCCGTTGACGGTATTGAGCCTGGACCTGGACCGTTTCAAACCGATCAACGACGCGCTGGGCCACGCCATTGGCGATCAGGTGCTGCACACCGTGGCGCAACGCCTGAAGACCCATGTGCAGGACGGCGACATGGTGGCGCGGCTAGGCGGCGACGAGTTCATCGTGGTGCTGGTGGGCGAGGTCGGAGAGCAGGATGTGGTGGGGTTGTGCAATGGCCTGATCGCGGACATCTGTCGGCCCATCGAGGTCGAGGGGCAGACGGTCTTCATCGGCACCAGCATCGGCATCGCGCAGGCGCCGATCCACGGCAACAGCGCCGCCGACTTGCTGAGCATGGGCGATATCGCGCTGTATCAGGCCAAGGCGGCCGGTCGTAATACCTGGCGTTTTTACGCCGACAGCATGAAGACTCAGTTGCTGGCCCGTCGGCAACTGGAGCACGAGCTGCGCGCGGCCTTGCTGCACGACCAGTTGCGCCTGCATTACCAGCCCCGTTACGCCACCGTCGGCGGCGCGCTGCGCAGTTTCGAAGCGCTGGTGCGCTGGCAACACCCGCAGCGCGGCCTGTTGCCGCCGGACACGTTCATCACGCTGGCCGAGGACACCGGGCTTATCCAGCCGCTGGGGCGCTGGGTGCTGGAGACCGCTTGCCGTGAAGCCATGAACTGGCCAGACGATGTGGGCCTGTCGGTCAACCTCTCACCGGGGCAACTGGCGGAAAATGAAGACATTGTGGCGGTGGTCGCGCAGGCCTTGCACAGCAGCGGCCTGCCTGCCAGACGCCTTGAGCTGGAAATCACCGAGCGCGTGCTGCTCGATCACGCTCAGGGCGCCGTGTCGGCGTTGACGGCGTTGCGAACGCTGGGCGTGCGTTTGAGTCTGGACGATTTCGGCACCGGTTTTTCGTCGCTGGCGTATCTGCGCAAATACCCGCTGGACGGGATCAAGATCGACCGCAGCTTCATTTCCAACATGACCGAGCGCGGTAACGATCAGGCCATCGTGCAGGCGATGATCGATCTGGGGCGCTCGCTGGGCATGACGGTCACCGCCGAGGGCGTGGAAACCCAGGCCCAACTGGAGTGCCTGCAACGCCATCCCTGCGATGAAGTGCAGGGCTTTCACTTCAGCCGAGCGCTGCCAGCGGAGGAACTGGCGGCGCTGTTCGTCCGTGAGGCACGGCCCCCGCTCAGCTAGCGGATCTGGACGTCAGCCACTCACGCAGCCGGTCTTGCAGGCGCGGGATGGCGTCGTCCATGGCCAGAAACGCCTTGACCGTGCTGACCTGCCAGCGCTGCCCCTCATCGCCGAACACCACCTGATCGAACGTCCCGGACGGCACGTCGGCCACCAGAAACCAGGTGTCCAGCCCGTTCATGCCCTGACCGATGTAGACCCGCTGGCAAACGATCCACGCCGGGTCCAGGGTCAGGCCGAATTCTTCATGGGTTTCCCGCAGGGCGCATTGCGCGGGCGTTTCATCGCCTTCGCGGCCACCTCCGGGCAGGTCCCACAGGCCCGGCCAGGGAATAGTCGGTGTGTCGTCGCGCTGGTAAATCAGCACCTGGTCGTCGCACAGCAAGGCGATCTTGGCGCCGGAAAAGGGAGGGTGCATGGTCTTCTCTGCAATTGAAATGTGGTTGAGCCGCCCCAAGGTAACCGCATACCCTGAACCGTTCTGATATCACGCAGGTCCCGTCATGACCCGCGGCACGACACGGCCGCGCGCCATGAATCACCATCAGTGACTCACTCTAGAGGTTTGTTTCATGTCGAAAGAAGCATACGTTCCGCCCAAGGTCTGGAAAAACGAAGCAGCCTCCGGTGGCCAGTTCGCCAGCATCAACCGCCCGGTGGCAGGCCCGACCCATGAGAAAACCCTGCCCGTGGGCAAGCAGCCGCTGCAACTCTATTCGTTGGCGACCCCCAACGGTGTGAAAGTCACCATCATGCTCGAAGAGCTGCTGGCGCTGGGCAAGACCGACGCCGAATACGACGCCTGGCTGATTCGCATCGGCGAAGGCGACCAGTTCTCCAGCGGTTTCGTCGACATCAACCCCAACTCCAAGATCCCGGCATTGGTGGACCGCAGTGTAGAGCCACCGATTCGCGTGTTCGAATCCGGTTCGATCCTGCTGTACCTCGCTGAAAAATTTGGCGCGCTGCTGCCGACCGACCCGGCGGGCCGCACAGAAACTCTGAACTGGCTGTTCTGGCAAATGGGCTCGGCGCCATACCTGGGCGGTGGTTTCGGCCACTTCTACGTGTACGCTCCGGAGAAGTTCGAGTACGCCATCAACCGCTTCACCATGGAAGCCAAGCGTCAGCTTGACGTGCTGGACCGTCGTCTGGCCGAAAGCCCGTATCTGGCAGGCGACAGCTATACCATCGCGGATATCGCGGTGTGGTCCTGGTACGGTCAGGTGGTGCGGGGCACCGTGTACAATTCGGCCGAGTTCCTCGATGCCAAGAGCTACACCCATGTGCAGCGCTGGGCCGAAGAAATCGCCAACCGTCCGGCAGTCGTGCGCGGGCTGCGGGTCAACCGCACCTGGGGCGATGAGGACAAACAGGTGCCGGAGCGGCATTCGGCGGCGGATATTCGCTGATTCACCCCCGGTATTCCTGGTCAACATAGAACGTGTGGGAGCCGCCCGGCCGGCTCCCACACTGATCGTGACCAGAATCAAAATACAAATGAAGGATCAATCCGCTTCATGATGAACGACACCCCATACGCCCAGGGCATTGACACGCCGATCACCCGCAGCGCGATTTTCATGGTGGCGACCATCGCCCCCGGTGCTGAAGCTGCCGAAAAGGTCCGCGCATGGTGCGGTGACATTGCCGGTCTGGTGCGCTCGGTGGGCAAGCGGATTCCCGACGGCAATCTGTCCTGCATCTGCGGTTTCAGCTTCAACGCCTGGGATTCGCTGTTTGGCACCACGCGCCCCGCAGCGCTGCACAATTTCCGCGAATTCGGCCCTGAGGAGCGGCGCGCGGTGGCCACTCCCGGTGACATTCTGATGCACATCCGGGCCGAGCGTATGGACCTGTGTTTCGAACTGGCGACCCAGTTGCTGGAGCCATTGGGCGATGCGGTCACGGTGGTCGAGGAGGTCCATGGTTTTCGCAACTTCGACATGCGCGCCATCATCGGTTTCGTCGACGGCACTGAGAACCCGGAAGGCAAGCGCGCCGTCGATGCCACGATTGTGGGTGATGAAGACCCGGCGTTCGCCGGTGGCAGCTATGTGATCGTGCAGAAGTACCTGCACGACATGGCCGCCTGGAACCGCTTGACCGTTGAACAGCAAGAGCTGGTCATCGGCCGCAAGAAACTCTCGGACATCGAGCTGGACGACGAGGTCAAACCGAGCAATTCCCACAGCGCTCTGACCGTCATCGAAAAGGACGGCAAGGAAGTGAAGATCCTGCGCCATAACATGCCGTTCGGCCGACCGGGAGCACGGGAGTTCGGCACTTATTTCATCGGTTACGCGCGCTCCCCCGAGCCGCTGGAGCAGATGCTTGAAAACATGTTCGTCGGCCGTCCGGCCGGCAATTACGACCGCTTGCTGGATTTCAGCAAGGCCGTCAGCGGCGGGTTGTTCTTCGTGCCATCGACCGATTTCATGGCCTCGCTCGGCGACTGAGGCGAGCGAGGGGGGACTGGCCGATCGGGTGACTCTGTCGGCCTCGCGAGACTTTCCGCTGAAAAACCGGATAATGGCCGCCATTCGTTTTTCTCGCTGCCGGTACCCCCATGGAAATCAAGGTCAACTTTCTCGACAACCTGCGACTTGAAGCCAAGTTCGACGACTTCACGGTGATCGCCGATCAGCCCATCCGTTACAAGGGTGATGGTTCGGCGCCGGGGCCGTTCGACTACTTCCTGGCGTCGTCGGCCTTGTGTGCGGCGTACTTCGTCAAACTGTACTGCCAGACGCGCAACATCCCGACCGAAAACATCCGGCTGTCGCAGAACAACATCGTTGACCCGGAAAACCGCTACAACCAGATTTTCAAGATTCAGGTCGAGCTGCCTGCCGACATTTCCGAGAAGGACCGTCAGGGCATCCTGCGTTCGATCGATCGTTGCACCGTGAAGAAAGTGGTGCAGGCCGGCCCTGAGTTCGTCATCGAAGAAGTCGAAAACCTTGATGCCGACGCCCAGGCGCTGTTGATGCCCGACTCGGTGGACGGCGCCAACACCTACATTCTCGGTAAAGACCTGCCGCTGGAGCAGACCATCGCCAATATGTCCGGCCTGCTGGCGGACCTGGGCATGAAGATCGAAATCGCCTCCTGGCGCAACATCGTGCCCAACGTCTGGTCGCTGCACATTCGCGACGCCCATTCACCCATGTGCTTCACCAACGGCAAGGGCTCGACCAAGGAAAGCGCGCTGGCCTCGGCGCTGGGCGAATTCATCGAGCGGCTGAACTGCAATTTCTTCTACAACGACCAGTTCTGGGGCGAAGACGTCGCCACTGCCGAGTTTGTGCATTACCCCAATGAGCGCTGGTTCAAGCCGGGCCCGAATGACGAGCTGCCCAGCGAGATCCTCGACGACTATTGCCTGAAGATCTTCAACCGCGACGGCGAGCTGCGCGGTTCGCACCTGTACGACACGAACTCCGGCAACACCCAGCGCGGCATCGTGTCGTTGCCCTTCGTGCGTCAGTCGGACGGTGAGACGGTGTATTTCCCGTCCAACCTGATCGAAAACCTGTACCTGAGCAACGGCATGAGCGCGGGCAACACCCTGGCCGAAGCGCAGGTGCAGTGCCTGTCGGAGATTTTCGAGCGGGCGGTCAAGCGCGAGATTCTGGAAGGCGAAATTGCGTTGCCGGACGTGCCGCAAGACGTGATCGCCAAGTACCCGGGCATCCTCGCCGGGATTCAGGGGCTGGAAGAGCAGGGCTTCCCGGTGCTGGTGAAAGATGCCTCGCTGGGGGGCGAATTCCCGGTCATGTGCGTGACCCTGATGAACCCGCGCACGGGAGGCGTGTTCGCCTCGTTCGGCGCCCACCCGAGCTTCGAAGTGGCGCTGGAGCGCAGCCTCACCGAGTTGCTGCAAGGTCGTAGTTTTGAAGGCCTGAACGACCTGCCGCAGCCGACTTTCGAAGGTCAGGCGGTGATCGAGCCGAACAACTTCGTCGAGCATTTCATCGACTCCAGCGGCGTGGTGTCATGGCGCTTCTTCAGCGCGGCGGCGGACTATGAATTCGTTGAGTGGGATTTCTCAAGCGAAGGTGAAGACGCCAACGCTCAAGAGGCTGCAACCCTGTTCGGCATCCTCGAAGACATGGGCAAAGAAGCGTACATGGCCGTGTACGACGACCTGGGCGCTAACGCCTGCCGGATTCTGGTGCCGGGTTATTCAGAGATCTATCCGGTCGAAGACCTGATCTGGGACAACACCAACAAGGCTTTGCAGTTCCGCGCCGATATTCTGAACCTGCACAGCCTGAGCAAGGTCGGCCTCAGAAACCTGGTGCAAGGTCTGGAAGCCAGCGAACTGGACGATTACACCGACATCACCACGTTGATCGGCATCGAATTCGACGACAACACCGCGTGGGGCCAGTTGACGATTCTGGAACTCAAGCTGCTGATCTACCTCGCCTTGCAGAAGTACGAGAAAGCCAAGGATCTGGTGGAGGCGTTCCTGCAATACAACGACAACACCGTCGAGCGCGGCCTGTTCTATCAGGCGGTGAACGTGGTGTTGGAAATGCAGCTGGACGAGGACCTGGAACTGGCCGATTACGAAGTCAATTTCCGTCGCATGTTCGGTAACGAGCGCATGGACGCGGCGATCGGTTCGGTGGAAGGCAGCGTGCGTTTCTACGGCCTGACGCCGACCAGCATGAAGCTCGAAGGGCTGGACCGTCACCTGCGTTTGATTGAAAGCTACAAGAAGCTGCATGCGGCGCGGGCGAAGGCAATCCTGTAGTTGGGTGGCATAGCAGGGGCCCTGTGGGAGCGAATTCATTCGCAATGCAATCGTTCGGTCGATGCATGTGTATCGAATGTCCCGGCCCCTCGTCGGAATGCCGCCCAGAATGAATTCGCTCCTACAGGGCGCGCTCATCTCTGGGTCTGCATTTAACGTTTAAGACGAGTAAAAACCATGAACCGTCGCAAGAAAATCGTCCAACTGCTCAAGGCTCATGCCAAAAAGGCCAACGCCAAACTGGCGCCGAAGAGCAACAAACCCAAATACATCAGCAAAGCCGATCGGGCGAAGATGGAAGCCGAAGCCGCTCAGGCACCGGTCACGACGCCTGAGATTTGACCTCCTCAGCCTCTTCCAGCATCTGCGCCACCGCCGTCAACGCCAGCCGATAACCCCGCGCACCCAATCCGGCAATCACCCCGGTGGCTGCCTTGGACACATACGAGTGATGCCGAAAGCTCTCACGCTTCCAGATGTTGCTCATGTGCGCTTCGATGATCGGGCCGTCGAAGGCCAGCAGTGCATCGAGGATCGGCACCGAGCTGTAACTCAGGCCCGCGGCGTTGATGATCAGCGCATCGGCCCGCAGGCGCGCCTCCTGAATCCAGTCCACCAGCACGCCTTCGTGGTTGCTCTGGCGAAACTCCAGCGCCAGCCCCAGTTCGGTGGCGTGGGCCTGACAACCCGTTTCGATGCTGGCGAAGCTCTCGCTGCCATAAGTACCGTTCTTGTCCAGCCCGTAGAGGTTGGCGTTGGGGCCGTTCAGAAAAAAGACCGTGCGCGGCATGGTTGACTCCTGAGTGTCATGCAAAGGGGCGGGTGGCGAGCATCGCCGGGTGTTGATCGAACATCGCGAACCAGGCCGCTAAGGCCGGGTGATCGGCGCGCCAGTCGAGGTGGGCGAAGCGAAAATCCAGATAGCCCAGCGCGCAGCCGAGGGTGATCAGCCCGATGTCGTCGGGCTGGACGCTGAAGGTCGCTGCCTGCCGTTCAACATCAGCCAGCACAGCGTAAATCTTGGTCAATTGCCCATCGGTCCAGTCATCCCACTGTTTGTCGACGGGGCGCGCCACGGCTTCGTAGCGGGCCAGCATCGCGGCGTCCAGCAGGCCGTCGCCCAGCGCCTGACGCACCAGACTGACCCAACGTCGTTCGCCTTCACGCGGGAACAACGTGCCACCGGAAGCCGTGTCGAGGTACTCGCAGATCACCCGGCTGTCGAACAGCGCCAAACCTTCAGGCGTTTGCAGCGCAGGCACCTTGGCCAGCGGATTGAAGCGGGCGATGCGTTCGTCGCGTTTGACCGGGTGGGCAGCGGAGTCGAGCTTTTCGATTCGCTCGGCCAGTCCGAGGCAGTGCGCGACGACCATCACTTTGCGCACGTAAGGCGAGGTTGATGCGTAATACAGCTTGAAGGTTTCCATCATGCCGCCCCCATGATCAACAGCACCTTGCCCAGATTGGCGTTGCTTTCCAGCAGACGATGGGCGTCGGCGGCTTCGCTCAGGGGCAAGCGGGCATGAATCAGCGGTCGTACCTGCGCGTTCGCCAGCCAAGGCAGCAGATGCTCGCGAAGGCACGCCGCCAGACGAGCCTTCTCTTCGCGGCTTTTGGGGCGAAGGGTGGAAGAGGTGAGTGTCAGGCTTTTGCGCATCACGGTCTGCAAGTCCAGCTCGATCTTCGCCCCTTGCAGAAACGACAGGCTGACGTGACGGCCGCCGTACGCCAGCGCTTCCAGATTGCGCGCCACATAAGGGCCGCCGACGTTGTCCAGCACCACGTCCACGCCGCGCCCCTCGGTGCACTGGGCGACCACCGCCACGAAGTCTTCCTGATGGCGATCGATCGCACGCCAGACCCCAAGACGCTCCAGCAGCGCGACCTTTTCCGCGCCGCCCGCCGTGGCGATGACCCGTGCCCCGGCGGCGTGGGCGCACTGCACGGCAAAGCTGCCGACACCGCTGGCCGCGCCATGGATCAGCACCACGTCCCCGGCGTTGAGGCGGCCCAGTTCAAACAGGTTATGCCACACGGTAAACGCGGCTTCCGGCACCCCGGCAGCGTCCGCCAGTGACAGTCCGGCAGGCACTGGCAAGCAGTGATCGGCCAGTGCCACGCAATACTGCGCATAGCCCCCGCCATTGAGCAGCGCCATGATCCGGTCGCCGACGGAAAACGCGTTGACACCTTCGCCCACGGCCACCACGACACCCGCCGCTTCAAGGCCCAGCACGTCAGTTACGCCAGAGGGCAAGGGCATGCCGCTGCGTTGCATCAGGTCCGGGCGATTGACGCCCGCAGCGTCGACCCGTATGAGCACTTCACCGGATTGCGGCATGGGCATCGGGCGCTCGACGCACTGCAATACATCGGGGCCGCCGGGTTGACGAGCGATGATCGCAAGGGTCGTGTCGGGCAGAGCGTTAACGCGGGATAAAGCGGTCATGACAGTCTCGAAATCAGATAGGAGGTGGCGCCTGCGGCTGACGTTACAGCTCGCTGGCGAAGGCGCAGATGTCGTCGCTGTCGATGTGCAGCCCGGCGACCGCGCCCACGGGCCAACGGGTCAGGGCTTCGGCACCGGGGAGTCGAACTCGCAGGCGATCAGGGCCCAGCGCCGGTGCGTCGAGGTGAACGTCGGTATGGTCGCCTTGGAAGACATGCGCAACGACGGTTGCACTGAGGCGGATGTCAGGTCCCAAGGCTTCAAGCTGGATATGCTCCGGGCGCAAATAGACGTCCACGCGCGCGCCGATCTCGGCCTGGACCCGATCACTGGGCATGCGCAAGACAGTCCCGCCCAATGCCACGACGGCACGCTCGTCACGGCTCAGGTAACGCCCCGGCAGCACGTTGACGTCACCGACGAAGCGGGCCACGAACGGATCTTGCGGATGACGATAGATCGCGTCGGGCGGGCCGATTTGATGCACGCGTCCGGCACACATGACCACCAGGCGGTCGCTCAGGCTCAGCGCTTCGCTCTGGTCGTGGGTCACCAGCACCGTGGTCACGTCCAGCCTGCGTTGAAGGTCTTTGAGTTCGGCCTGCATGGCCAGGCGCAACGTTTTTTCCAGCCCCGAAAAAGGCTCGTCGAGCAGCAGAACGTAGGGACGATGAGACAGCGCCCGGGCCAGCGAAGCACTTTCGCTCACCAGGCTGACCTCGCACGCTGACGAGGAGGTTCCGCCCACCTGTTGGCCGTCGATCAGGATTTCACCCTGATCGGACTGGACGACACCTGCCAGCAGATTGAGCAGGGTGGTCTTGCCACAGCCTGAAGGCCCGATCAGGGTCACGAACTCGCCCTGGTGAATCTTCAGCGAGACGTCGTGCAAGGCCTGCGAATCGCCGAAGCGCTTGCTCACCTTGTCCAGTTGAATCGCGACAGGCGCACTCGACGCCGTCACGGTGGCGATTTCAATGGGCTTGATCGGGAAGGGGGCCATGGACACTCCGCTTGCAGGGGGGCGAGATCAGGCGCTGAGGTCAGGCCGCAGTCCAGTCGTCCGGGATGACCGCAATCACGTCGATTTCCATCAGCCATTCAGGCTGGCCGAGGCCGGAAATCACCAGGCCGGTGGAAATCGGGAACACACCTTTGAGCCACTTGCCGATTTCGCGGTACACCGGCTCGCGGTAGCGTGGGTCGATGATGTAGGTGGTGGTCTTGACGATGTGGGAGAGGTCGGAACCGGCTTCTTCCAGCAGTTGCTTGACGTTTTTCATGGCCTGTTCGGCTTGCGCCCGAGGGTCGCCCAAGCCCACAAGATTGCCGGCGAAATCGGTGCCAATCTGCCCGCGAACGTAGACCGTGTTGCCTGCGCGCACGGCTTGGCAGAGGTCGTTGTCCAGCGACTGGTTGGGATAGGTTTCCTTGGTGTTGAACATGCGAATGCGGGTGTGGGTCGGCATGGTGACAGCCTCTTGAACAATGTTTGCCCCAGCTTCACACCGGCCCCTGACGGGATAAACCAGCATTTGCGTGGGGTAGTGATTAGGAAAAACCGAAGGCCGGGACAGCCATGGGCTGTCCTGGGCGTATCCGGATCAGGACGGCTCGTACGCCATGTAATCGTTTTGCAGCACGATGTGGTCGGCGATGTATTTCGCGTCGTGCCACACGCCATAAATGAACGACGAGGCGCGGTTGACCAGGTTCGGCAGGCCGAGGAAGTAGATCCCGCTTTCAGCGCAGATGCCGCGCTTGTGGAACGGCTCGCCCTTGTCATCGAAGGCGTTGACCTGCAACCAGTGGAAGTCGAACTTGAAGCCGGTGGCCCACAGAATCGTAGTGATACCGGCCTGTTGCAGATCGAGGCTCAGCAGCGGATCGATCAGGCATTCCGGGTCGGGCAACAGCTCCCACGCCGAGGGTTCGGGCGGGAAGGGCAGGCCGTTCTGTTCGATGTAGGCGTCAGCATCACGCAGCACGTCGAAGTAGGCGCGATCGCCTTCGGCCACGTTTTCAGCCAGGCCCGGTTCGAAGGTCATCACGCCGTCGTTGTAGGTCTTGGTCAGCCCGACCAGGGTAATGCCCTGATGAGCCAGACGACGGAAATCGACGGTCTTGCCGCCTTCATAGCCGCTGACGGCAAAGGCCACGTGTTTCTTTTTCGGGGTGATGCGCACTTCGTCCCACAGGCCCAGCGCGCCCAGCCACCAGCAGTAATCGCGACCGCGATAGGCGCGGGGCGGGCGGTAGTGTTCGCCCACCGACAGATAGACCTTTTTGCCTGCGCGTTGCAGTTCTTCGGCGATCTGCGAACCTGAGGCGCCCGCGCCGACCACCAGCACCGCGCCCTCGGCCAACTGGCTCGGGTTCTTGTACGCAGAGGAGTGCAGCTGCTGAACGTTGGCGTGCTCCGGCACGATGTTCGGCACGGCCGGACGCTGGAACGGACCGGTGGCGGCGACCACGTTGCGCGCTTCGATCACGCCCTCGGAAGTGGTGACCTTGAAGCCCGGGCGCCCGCTGTGACGTTCGACCTTGAGCACTTCCACGCCGGTGCGCACGGGCGCCTTGAGCATGTCGACATAGGCTTCGAAATAGTCGGCCATGCGCTCTTTGGGCGGGAAGGCCTCGGGCGAGATGTTCTCGAATTTCAGGCTCGGAAAACGGTCATGCCAGGCCGGGCCGTTGGCGACCAGCGAGTCCCAGCGTTCGGAGCGCCAGCGTTCGGCGATGCGGTTTCGTTCCAGCACGACATGCGGCACGCCCATGAGCGAGAGGTGTTCGCTCATGGCGACACCGGCCTGGCCTGCACCGACCACCAAGGTGTTGATTGTTTCCACTGCCATTTGAGTTTCCTAAAGAGAATCGACCCTGATCGGTTTCGTCGATGCCCATGCACCGACGGCAGTCGAAGGCACAGGCGCCTTGCCGACTTCATTCATCCACGGCGCCAGTGTGCTCAAGGGGGTCTCGTATAGGAATTCTGCTTTTTGAACGTAGAGCTTAGGAAAAACCGAACCCTGCTTCGGCGCCCGAAACCCGATGATGGCAATTCGTCGCAGGGGTGTGATGACGGCCATTGACCGGCATGAACCCTGCAACCGATGACATCGGTCGCTATTTAAAAGGTGGGCGCAGTTGTTCGCTCACCTGCCAAAGCTGTGGAGGGCGTGATGCTCAGTCGTATTACCCAACGCCAACTGGAATATTTCGTCGCCTCAGGAGAAGCGGGCAGCATCAGCGCAGCGTCAGAGCGCATTCACGTGTCATCGCCGTCGATTTCGGCGGCCATCACCCATATGGAGGCCGAGTTAGGGATTCAGCTGTTCGTCCGCCATCACGCCCAGGGCATCTCGCTGACGGCGGTGGGACGGCAAGTGATGCAGGAGGCCAAACTCATCCTCGAACAGATGAGCAACCTCTACACCATTGCTTCGGAGTCCCTGAACACCGTGCGTGGCCCGTTGCGGGTCGGTTGCCTGCATTCGCTGGCGCCGATGATCACCCCCGAACTGGTGTTCGGTTTCGGTCGGGCCTTTCCCGGCGTGCGTATTTCCCAGGTCGAAGGCGACCACGAGCAGTTGCTGGAAAAGCTGCGCAGTTCGGAGATTGACATCGCACTGACGTACGACCTGGCCAGCAGCCCCGACATCGATTTCCAGCCGCTGGCGAAACTTCCGCCCTACGTCATGGTGGGCGAGCATCACCCGCTGGCCCATCTTCCGGCAGTCAGTGTGCAGGATCTGGAAAACCACCCCATGGTGCTGCTCGACATCCCCTGGAGCCGGGAGTATTTCCTCAGCCTGTTCATACCCGCGGGCATCACGCCGAACATCGTGATGCGCTCCAGCAACCTGGAAACCGTGCGCGCCATGGTCGGCAACGGCATCGGTTACACCATCGCCAACGCTCGGCCCAAGGGCAACATTTCTCAGGACGGTAAACGCCTCGTGCGCATTCGCATGGCAGGCGGCCTTCACCCTTTGCAACTGGGCTATGCCACGGCCAGCAATGCGCAATTGTCGCGGGTGGTGTCGGCCTTCACCGAGCGCTGCCGGATGTTCGTCTCGGACCAATACATCCCAGGCATGGCCGCGCCGAGCTTCTTCGACCCCCATACCGTCAAGGCGGGCACCCAGGCGCAGTGACGCCGGCGCACCACGGTTGATCATCTGTGGCGGCCAGCGCTGCTTCGGTTTTTCTCGCCCCAGTCGTAAATCAGAAACGAATTTAACCGCCCGCACCGGGCCTGCAGACTGCAGCCATCGGACACACCCAGGGACGACCACGGACACGCCGCACTGAAATGTGGCGCCCGCCGGATTGCGGATCGGCCAGAGCACTCTTGTGGTGCGGGTCAGGCCCGGCGCGACCTTGCATCGGTTCTGCCTACTCACTGGCGCGGTTAATCCTAATTGACCGGGAGCGACCCTCTCCATGAATCTCGTTTCAACGGTGCAGCCGTGGAAATGGGGTCGAACGGGCCTCTCGCGGTTGCACATTCAGATTTGATTAGTTGAGCGCGGCGACGATGACCTTCGACTGGAATTACATGTTTGGTTTGTTTCTCGACGCCGAGTTTTGGCGTGCGACATGGACCGTCATCAAGCTCAGTTTTGCCACTTGGATCCTCAGCATCGTGTTCGGCTTCTTCGTGGCATTGGCCAAGCAGTCGAAGCGCCCAGTGTTGAACGGTCCGGCGCGGGCCTACATCTGGTTGTTCCGCAGCATTCCGCTGCTGGTGCTGCTGATCTTCGTCTACAACGTGCCGCAGGCGTTTCCGGCGGCCTCGGTGGTGCTGGGCGACCCATTCTGGGCCGGTCTGCTGGCGATGGTGATGTGCGAAACCGCTTACGTCGCCGAGATTCATCGCGGCGGCCTGCTGTCGATTCACAAGGGCCAGACCGAAGCGGCGCGTGCGCTGGGCCTGCGCTTCATGGGTACGCAATGGCGGGTGGTCATTCCTCAGGCGCTGCGTGTGGCCTTGCCGTCGCTGGCCAACGAATACATCTCCATCGTCAAGCTCAGCTCGCTGGTGTCGGTGATCTCGCTGACCGAAATCCTCATGGTCGGCCAGCGCCTGTACTCGCAGAATTTCCTGGTGATGGAGACCATGGCGGCGGTCGCGTTCTACTACGTGCTGATCGTCACGGTGTTCGATTACCTGCTCAAGCGTCTGGAAAAGTACCTGGACGTCAACCAGCGCAATGTTTCGCGCAAGCCCGACGCTGAAGTACTGGCCTTGGCCACGCAACCGCGCAAGGCCGAGCCGCGTCAGGCGCCTGCCGGGGTCGAAGCGCCCGCATTGCAGGCCAACCGTTTGCACAAGGCCTACAACAACGTCGAGGTGTTGGGCGCGGTCAGCCTGAAGATTCAACCGGGTGAGGTGGTGTCGGTGATCGGGCCGTCAGGCTCGGGCAAAACAACCCTGATTCGCCTGCTCAACGGCCTTGAGCAGATCGACAACGGCGACATCCAGATCAACGGCCAGCCGTTCATTCACCTGAACAAGCAGGGCGCGCAGAAAGCCGAGTACATCGAACACGCCGAGCACCGCCTGAGCATCGGCATGGTGTTCCAGAGCTTCAACCTGTTCCCGCACCTGAACGTGCTCGACAACCTCCTTATGGCGCCGCGTTACCACCGCATGGGCGCGCTGGCCGATCTCAAGCAAGAGGCCTACGCGCTGCTGCACAAGGTGGGAATGCTCGATCACGCCTGGAAATACCCGAGCCAGCTTTCCGGTGGCCAACAGCAACGCGTGGCGATTGCCCGAGCGTTGATGATGCGCCCGCAAATCATGTTGTTCGACGAGCCGACCTCGGCGCTGGACCCGGAAAAGGTCAACGAGGTGCTGCAAGTCATCGAAGCCCTCGCGCAAGAAGGCATCACCATGGTGATCGTCACCCACGAAATGAACTTCGCCTTCAAGGTGTCCGACCGGATCGTTTTCATGGAGAAGGGCCGCGTGGTGTGTGACGACAAACCCCAGGTGCTGCGCAACGGCCATAACCCACGCGTCGAAGCCTTCCTCAAGGATGTCTCGCTGGCGTGACCCCTCTCATTGTTCAAGTTTTGGAAAAGGTAAGCACATGATCGAGCAAGCGCAGATTGAGCAGTTCCACCGGGACGGCGTTCTGGTGGTGGAAGGGGTCCTCTCGGCAGAGGAAGTGGCGGCGCTGCAACACGACTTCGATCAGTGGGTGGAAGAGAGCCGCAGCCACGAAAAAGGCTGGGGCGAGACCATCGATGGCCGCGCACGTTTTGACCTTGAAGGCGACCACCGTGCGGATCACCCGTCTCTGCGCCGGGTCAGTTCGCCGACCGAAATTTCCAGGGCGTACTACCAAATCGCGCTGCAATCGCGCATGGCGCAGATCGCCGCGCAGTTGATCGGTGGCAACGGCACGCGCTTTCACCACAGCAAGATCAACTCCAAGCTGCCGCACACCGCGACCCAGGTGAAGTGGCACCAGGATTTCCTGTTCACCCCACACAGCAACGACGACATCGTCACCGCGCTGTTGATGGTCAGTGACGTGACCCCGGAAAACGGTCCCCTGAACGTGATCCCCGGCAGCCACAAAGGCCCGCTGTGGTCGCACTGGCATGACCAGCGTTTTACGGGAGCGGTGGATGATCAAGTGGTCGCCGAGCATTGCCAGACCCCGGTTGCCTGCTTCGGTCCGGCTGGCTCCGTGTGCTTCATGCACACCCGTTTGCTGCACGCTTCAAGCCCTAACGAGACCGAGCTGCCGCGCACTCTGTTCATCGGCGTCTACGCCGCGGAAGACGCGCTGCCATTCGGCGAAAACCCTCTGCCCAGTGAGCATTCCGGCCTGATGGTGGCCGGTGAAGAAAGTGGCCTCGTGCGCTCCACGGCCAATCAGGTGCGTCTGCCGCAAAAGCCGCGTGGCGCCTCTTTCTTCGTGCAACAGGCCGGACAAGACCAAGCTTCTGCCTAACTACTCTTAACCTTGCGGGGATTTACCATGACAGCGTTGCACAAGTTTGTTCGCCCAATTGCTTTGAGTCTGGTTGGCGCAGCGGTCGCCATGACCTCGTTGGCTGCGTCGGCTTTCCAGAAAGACGGCACGATCATCGCCGGTTCCGACGTGACCTTCTTCCCCTACGAATACATGGACAATAACACCCCGGCCGGTTTCGACATCGAGTACATGGAGGGCCTGGGCAAGATCATGGGGCGTAAGGTCGAGACCGTCGACACGCGCTTCCCTAACCTGATCACTGGCCTTCAGGGCGGTCGTTTCGACGTCACCAACTCGTCGATGTACATCACCGCCGAGCGCGTGAAAGTCATCGACATGATTCCGTACCTGAAAAGCGGCGAATCGATTCTTTCGGTCAAGGGCAGCGACTACCAGCCCAAGCGTCCTGAAGATTTCTGCGGCCACAAGATCGGCTCCATGGCTGCCACCTCCTGGCTGGCACAGATGAACAAATTGTCGCAAGAGTATTGCGTCAAGAACGGCCTGAAGCCGATCGCGATCAGCGAGTACGCCACCGACCCGCAAACCACTCAAGCGATGCTCGCTCACGCGGTTGAAGCGCAAATCACCGACGCCGCCGTGGCCCGTGGTGTGGTCGAAAAACTCGGCAGCCGCGTGGTGATTTCTTCCGACACCCTGATCTACCCGGTGCTCAACGGCTTCGGCGTGAAGAAGGGCAACGACGACATCAAGGCCGCGTTGGTTGACGCCATGGCCAAGTACCGGGCCACCCCGGAATACACCGCGCTGCTGAAGAAGTACAACTTCGAAGCCCCGACCGATGCAGACATCGCCGAGCTGATGCCTAAACCCTGACCGGACCTGAAGTGCGTGCCGCGCCTGGCTTCTCAGTAGGCGCGGCACGTCGGAGAGCGATTCATGGCGTTATCAATTGAAGAGCAGGCGCGCATCGATCTGGCCGCCACCTTTCGCATCGTCGCCCATCTGGGGATGCACGAAGCGGTGGCCAACCACTTCAGTGCGGCAGTCTCAGCCGATGGCAAACAGTTTCTGATCAACCCGAAGTGGAAACACTTCTCGCGCATTCGTGCCAGTGACCTGTTGCTGCTGAACGCCGATGATCCGGCCTGCGCCGAACATCCTGATGTGGATTCGACCGCGTGGTCGATTCACGGGCAGATTCACCAACGCCTGCCGGAAGCGCGTGCGGTGCTGCATTTGCACCCGGTCTACACCACCGCCGTGGCGTGCCTGGCCAAGCCGCAAGTGCTGCCGGTGGACCAGAACACCGCGCGTTATTTCAATCGCGTGGCAGTGGATGAAATGTATGGCGGTATGGCGGACACCGAAGCCGAAGGCGCACGCCTGGCCGGGTTGCTGGATGGCAAGCGTCGCCTGCTGATGGGCAACCACGGCGTGATGGTCATTGCCCCGGACATCGGCGAAGCGTTCGACGACATCTGGACCCTGGAACGGGCCTGCCAGATCCTCGTCACCGCCTGGTCCACTGGACAGCCCCTGCGGGTGCTGTCAGACGAGGTGGCTGAAAAAACGGCGAAAGGCTGGGAAAAAATCACCGACTTCTCCCGTCGTCATTTCGAGGAAATGAAGCAGTTGATGATCGACGCCGATCCGTCGCTGCTGGATTGAGCCGATTGCGGTGCGCTCAATGGCTCACGCTGACGCGCGCTCACGGGGAGTGTGCAACTATAGAATCCCCCGCAGGATTGCGTGTTTGTTGCTGTTCACGGCAATGGCCCCATCGGTTGCAATTCCCTGATCAGCTCCACGAGCAGGCGAAGGCCGACCGGCAGTTGCCGGAAGTTCGCGTAGTACAGATGAAACCCCGGATCGATATGGGCCCAGTCCGCCAGCACTTCACGCAACCTGTCGTCGGCCAGATAGGGCGCGGCGACGGCGGCGGGGACGTACAGAACGCCCGCGCCCCGTGTTGCCAGCGTCAGCCCGATGCGGCTTTCGTCGAGCATGATGGTGCCGGGTACGTCGACTTCCAGCACTTCATCGTCTTTCATGAACTGCCAGTGGTAGGTCTTGCCATTGCCCAGGCGAATACGCAGGCAGCGGTGTTGCATGAGGTCTTGGGGGTGCAGCGGGGTGCCGAAACGTTCCAGGTATTGCGGTGAGGCCACGACTGACCAGCGAATGTCCGGCGACAGGCGTTGAGCGATCATGTCCACTGGCACCGTACCGCCGATGCGGATGCCTGCGTCATGGCCGTCGCCGATCACGTCGACCATTTTGTTGGTGACGGTCAGCTCGATTTCGATGGCGGGATAGCGTTCGATGAACTCCGGCAGCACAGGCCCCAGCAGCAATTCGGCGCCGTCGCTCAGGACATTGAGCCGGATGCGTCCGGCCGGTTCGTCACGCAGACGGTTCAGGGCCTCCAGCGCCTGGCCGATGTCGTGGACTGGCGTGCTGATCAGGTTTTCCAGTTCTTCGCCCGCGGCGGTCAATGTCACGCTGCGGGTGGTGCGATTCAGCAACCGCACGCCAAGTCGTTCTTCCAGCCCCTTCATGGCGTGGCTCAGGGCGGACGCACTGATCCCCACGTCGAGACCCGCGCGGCTGAAGCTGCGATGCCGGGCGATGGCGAGGAAATAAACGATGTCTGCCAGATTGGCACGGCTGAGGTGCATTCGGGGCTCCGCAAGCTGGAGAGGAGGGTTAGCACGCGGGAGAGGCTAAGGGACTAGGCCGAACCTGATAATGGGGTTGTTGCGAATGCTCTCATGAGTGAGGCTCATCAATCTCGGGCAATCAGGTCGCTGGCCCCAGAAACTCAGCGTGTGGGCGCAGCAAGCAATTCGGAAATCTCGATCAGGTTCAAGTCCGGATCGCGTACATACACCGAACGGATCGGCCCCGTAGCGCCCGTGCGCTGGACCGGGCCTTCGATGATGGGCCATTGCTCGGCGTTCAGGCGTTCGATCACCGCTTCAAGGCCGATGCTGGCGATAAAACACAAATCCAGTGCCCCCGGCACCGGCAGGTGCGCCTTGGGTTCGAACTCCCGGCCACGTTCATGGACGTTGATTTTCTGCTGGCCGAAACGAAACGCCAGACGGCCATTGCCGAAAGTTTCAGGCTGCATGCCCATGACGCGCACGTAGAAGTCTTTGCAGGCGTGTATGTCGACAGTAGTCAGAACGAGGTGATCAAGGTGGTCGATCATGATGGGCTCGGGTGCGGATTCGGGCTGAGGTACGGAGGCACCCCAGGGAAACTGTTCAGTCGGGAGAGAGTGAAGCATGAGAACGTGGCGGCCGGAAGCGCCGCCCGCCACGATTGTGCGAATGTCAGCTTCTCAAATCAGTCTTCTTGTCACCGCAGGGCATTTTCGGCTTTTCATCAGGGTGGAATTCACCTGTGAGGTGCTGCTCGCTCAAGCGCTGGGTCAGGACCTGCTCGATGTCATTGACCGCAGCTCGGTCATGCAGATCATCGACCAGCAGCCACAACCGAGGCAGATTCTGAAAGTAGGCGTCGTCGATCTTGACGTCCTGGGTCAATTCCCGATCCATCCGCCAGAGGCATTCGCGCTGCGAGGTCTCGGGGTCCTGAGGCCAGGTTTCGGAAGTGGTCAGCCAGACTTCGTGGAAGTCGTGAAGGTTGGTTTTTTTGAGTTTTTCCAACGGTACGAATGTATTCACGGCATCACCTGTATGCGAATGGATTGCACGGCCCGGCGGTTTGCCAGAGCCTGTCCTCTGTTGCAGCGTCGTACATCTACTAGGGCCAAGGCTGCTCGGCGGAGTTCCATCGGATTAAGGTTGGAAAAGCTGCTCGCGCTTCAATGCCGATTGACTTGCCGTCGGTCCGGCCCGCTGCCGGGGGTGTGAATGCGAATGTGCCGAGACTGGCTCTCATCGGGCACGACCCGCAGCAGAAACACGATCAACAGGCCGTTTTCGAAGGTCGCACCTTGCACTTCGATGTGGTCCGCCAGATGAAAGACCATGCGAAACGCACCGTGGGCGATGCCTTGATGCAGGTAGGTCGCGCCTGCGTCCGTGTCGCGCTCGCCGCCGCAGACGGTGAGCACGCCTTTTTCGACCTGCAGGTCCAGGTCGTCGGCGGACAGCCCGGCAGCGGCAATGACCACACGATAATGATCGTCGCCATAACGTTCGACGTTGTGAGGGGGGTAGCCCGTGGCTGTTTCGCTGTGCAGCGCTGACTCGAAGAAATCGTTGAACCGATCGAATCCCACCGATTGGCGGAACAGCGGAGCCAGTGAGCTTGCAGTGGCCATGTCCGAATCTCCTGACGATTTCCGGTGATCGAGACGCGAGTCGCAGATCGGCTTCGCACACTATGCAGTTAGGCTCACCGCCAGAAAAAAACAAGCGCAACGCCAAGTATTTCAATCAGCCCGTTGGCGGTCCGGATTGTCGGCGGCAGCGGCACGGCGGACGCCACCGCAGGCAAGCCATGCTGCTACAGGGCGGGGTGTCAGTTCTGGTTGTTGGGGGCTTCGAAAATTGCCAGCAGGTCCTGAATGGTGCTTTCCAGATAAAGACCTGCTCGATAATCCGCTTTCAACGCATCGCCACCTTGCGCCACTGCGTGTGGGCGTTCGATGAAACGGCCGATCAACTGGAAATCCTGATCGAGCACCAACACCAACGGGATTGAAATCCGCTCCAGGGCCAAAGGGCCTTTCAACGCGTCCTCGGCGCGGCTTTTGGTGATGAGCGCCAGATCGATGAAAGGATTCAGGCGCTGCAACGCGTCCATTGCAGCCAGATTGATCTGGCAATCGGGGCACCACATCTCTGCGGCGGCCAGCAGATGGAAACGGCTTTTCAGCGTTTCCAGTCGTTGCTGTGTGGCCGCGCTGAGCGCATTCGGCGCAGCCAGTTTTTGCTGAATGCTACGCACTGCGTCGATTTCTGCGGGCAGACCATGGCTGACGAAATCATCGAAGGTCTGGCCGATGGCGAAGAGGTCCTGATAGGTGGTCATGATGAGAGGCTCTGTGGTCAATCTGATGAGGAATCCCAGCAGAAACCTGCGTCGGCTGCAATCACGAACGGCGTCCGTCGGTCCACCGTGATTACCCTGTGGGAAGTCGCCGTTCGCCCGACCCGGGCCTTTCATTGAACCCGACTGTACCCCGAACGAAGCGCATCTTCCTGCGCCGAGGCCAGCAACCACCGGCGAAACACCTCGGCGCAGGGCGACAACTGGCGGTGCTTCACCGACACCAGAAATTCGCCCAGGCCTGTGATGCACTGAAAATCAGTGACCCGCTGCAATTCGCCCTTGGCCACGGCTTCGTCGGCCATGAAGGTCCAGGCCATGCCGATGCCCATGCCTTGCAGCACGGCGCGGTAGGCCAGGGTCAACTGGTTGAACACCGGGGCTTTGTCCGGGGGCGAATAGTCGTGGCCCAAGTAATCGAACCATTGTTGCCAGTCCAGGCAGTGCCAGGCGGAGGTGTCGATCTGCACCAGATTGGCGTTGGCCAGGTCATCCAGGGTCTTGATACCTGAGGTGTCGAAATCCGGATGAGCTGCGGGGTAGACGATTTCCGGCAACAGGAAGTCGCTGTCCAGTGACGCCCATTCGCCCGCCCCGTACAGCACGCCAAGGTCGAAATCGTTGAGGCTGGCGTCGTCGATTTCATTGATGGCGTGGACGTGTACAGCGATGTCCGGATAGGCCTTGTTGAACTCGATCAGCTTGGGGAACAGCCAGAACTGCGCCAGTGCGTGGGTTGCCAGTACCGAGACGGCGTTGGACTGGTGCACGTTACGGATGCGCGTGACGCTCTGGTACATCGTCGTCAGCATCACGTTGACCGTCATCAGCAATTCCTCCCCCGCACGGGTCAGGGCAACGCCTCGGGGCTTGCGCTCGAACAGCGGTACGCCGACGCAGTCCTCCAATTGGCGCATCTGTTTGCTCACGGCGCTCTGGGTCAGAAACAGCTCGGAGGCCGCAGCCGTGAAGCTGTTATGGCGTCCGACGGCCTCGAACGTGATCAGCGTTTCCAGCGGGGGCAGGGTGCGCAGGTAGCGGTTGATGACGGTTCTCCTTCAGAGGTGGTACGACATTCCACTGGGGAATGGGTCGCTGACTTTTTATCGCATGTGGGGAGTATTGGCCATCGCTAGAATCTCGCCAAACAATCAGGGGGTCGATGAAATGAACGGTGGGATGGCGTACGCGCTGTTGGCAGGGGCGATCTGGGCCGGGGTGATCATGGCGCCCTCTTTGTTGCCGGAGTTCAACGCGGTGCTGATCAGCAGTGCGCGGTTTGCCCTGTACGGGGCGGTATCGCTGCTGATTGCGCTGCCGTTCGCGTCTCGCCTGTTCTCCCGAGTGACCCGCACGGACCTGGGCATGCTGCTGCGGTTGTCCCTGACCGGTAATGTTTTGAACTACGCCCTGCTGGGCGCCTCGATCCAGCTCACCGGGGTGACGGCGGCTGCACTCATCAACGGCATGATGCCGATTGCGATCACCTTTCAGGGCCGCCATGACGCAGGCTCGCTGCCGATCTCGAAACTCAAGCTGCCGTTGTTGATGGTATTCCTCGGGATCGTATCGATCTGTTTGCAGCACGCGGTCCAGCCTGCAACCGGGATGTCACTGTCGTCGCAAATGCTCGGCCTGGCCTGCGGACTGTCTGGCGTGGTGAGCTGGTCCTGGTACGCCACCCGCAACAGCCGCTATCTCAAGCAAAGCAGCTTCAACAGTAGTGAGTGGTCGACCTTGCTGGGGATCGTCACGGGCGCGGTGGCTATCGTCTTCGGCCTGCTGGCGTTGATGCTGTTCCCCAACCTGATTCCGACGAACATCGACAGTGGCCGTTGGGAAACCTTCCTCTGGGTGTGCCTGTTCCTGGCGTTTTGCGGGTCCTGGCTGGCCAACGGTTTGTGGAACGCCTGTTCACGGCGCATGGCGGCATCCCTGAGCGGGCAGATGATCGTGTTTGAAACCGTGTTCGCCTGCGTCTACGGATTCATCTACACCCGGCATTTCCCTGGCTTCGTGGAAGTGGCATCGATCCTCTTACTGGTCGGCGGCGTGGTCTGGTCAGCGCGGCGCCATCAGGTACCGGTGGTGAAGCTGGATCAGCCGAGGTGTTGAGGGAGGCACTCAAGCTGCGACAGATTCCATGTGGGCTGACAAACTGCATTCGCCATCAAGGCGGCTCCCACAAAGATCGCGCCGGACAGAAGACTTTGGATCGACGGAGAATCTGTGGGAGCCGGCTTGCTGGCGAATGCGATGTGCCAGCCGCCTTTTCGCGTCTGACACACCGATCTCGCCAGCAGCCGGCTTCTACAGTTACGCGAGCGATCGCTTCATTTCATATCCGCACTGCTCCGCGGATTCAAACAGGCACTACATCACTGCCTTCCACTAACAACATCCGGTATTGCGCTCCTTTGAGGCGGTGCTCACGCGCTGCCTGATAGGCCGGGCTGTCGTACCAGGCGCGGGCGGCGGCCATGTCGGGAAAGCGCAGGATCGCCGCGCCTTCAGCAGCGGGGCCTTCGAGGACGTCGAGCGCGCCATAGAATGCCACGCGCGTGATGTCATGGCCTGCACGGGCGGCAGGCGCCATGTCGGCATACTGCTGTAACGCTGTCGGGTCGGTGGTGTTGTCGCGGATAAAAATCACGTAAGCGGACATGTTTAACTCCTGATCGAATCGATTGAAGGGGTTAGGTGATGCAATAGCCCGGCAGTAAGGCCGGGCCATTGGTTTCAGGCACCTTGGCGCAGCGCCTCGACGATCGCTTTGGCCAGTGGACCACCGGAGGCCGGGTTCTGCCCCGTGAACAGGCGACCATCGACCACGACTTTTTCCTGCCAGACATCCGTTGACGAATAGTCCGCGCCTTCTTCACGCAATGCGCTCTCCAGCAGGAACGGCACATCGGCCTGGGCGTAACCGGATTCTTCGTCGTTGGAGAACGAGGTCAGCTTGCGACCACTGACCAGCGGGGTGCCGTCTTTCAGTTTGGCGCCGAGGAATGCGGCAGGCCCGTGGCACACAGCAGCGACGATCTTGCCGCCATTCCAGGCGCGCTCCACGGCACGTTTCACTTCCGGATCATGGGCGATGTCGACCATCGGGCCGAGGCCGCCGGGGAAGAAAATCGCGTCGTAATCCAGCACATCGACTTCCGACAGTTTGCGGCTGTGGGCCATGCGGCGAATGGCGTTGCTGTTGCGGAAGGCCAGTTGCGCCGGGTCGCTGTCGTCGTAGCCGTCTTCCGGCGGGGTGCCGCCCAGCGGCGAGGCGTATTCCACGGCCACACCTGCTTCAGAGAACACTTCATAAGGGTGCGCGACTTCCGGGAAAAAATAGCCGGTAGGGCGTTTGTTCGGGCCGATTTCAGCGGCGTTGGTCAGGATGAACAGAACGTGTTTGATCGACATGGCAAGTTCCTCGTAACAGTGGGTTGGCGCTTGAATTGGCGGATTCCGTTGGTTGGGGTAACTTTGCCCCACGCCCAGATATTCGAGAAATTTACTTATCTGATTTCAGATATTCACAGAGCGTTATGAGCCATGCGATACGACCTCAACCTGTTGCCCGTTTTCCTTGCGCTGATGGAGGAGCGTAGCGTCACCCGCGCCGCTGCGCGCCTGGGGATCACCCAGCCTGCGCTGTCCAACGCCTTGAACCGGCTGCGCGACACCCTGCGTGACCCACTGTTCATCCGCGAACGTTATGGCATCAAACCGACGCCGTTCGCCGAGGAGATCGCACCGGGCATCAGCGAGACCCTGACTCGGCTCGATGACTTGATTCTTGGCAGGCAGGCGTTCGACCCGGCCACGTCTGCGCGCCAGTTTCAGATTGCGCCGAACAGTTATGTGGAAATCGTGCTGATGCCCAGCGTCATCGCCCGCCTGCGTGAATTGGCGCCGGGGATCAAGGTCTCGCTGGTGCCGTTCGGCAGCGACCTGACGGAAACCGGTCTGGTGTCGGGCACCACAGACATGGTGCTGGGACGTATCGTCGATCCGCCTGATAACCTGATCCTTCAACACGTTCTGGATGACGGCCTGGCGTGTGTCGTGCGCGCCGACCATCCTGAAATCGGCGACAGCCTTTCTCGCGAACAATACGAAGCGCTGCGCCACGTCAACGTGCTGCCGCCGGGGCGTCTGCGGGTGGGGCTGTTTCAGGCGCTGGAACGGCAAGGACTGCGTCGGGAACTGGCGATTTCGGTGACGCATTTTCTGGCCGTCCCCGAAATCATTGCCGCCACCGACTATTGCGCGACATTGCCACGGCTGATCTGCAACCAGATCGCCAGAGACACACGGCTCAAGGTCCTGGCCGCGCCGGTGGATCTGGGTACGTTCCCCGTGGACATGGCCTGGCACGTGCGCTATCGCAACGACCCCGCGCACCAATGGTTGCGCCAGTTGCTCATCGAAACGGCGGCAGGGCTGAGCGGAGCAGAACACCACCCCCTGTAGCGGTCCGGCCGGGCGGCGCTCCGCTAGTCGGCGGCGTTATCTCAAGCGTTCTCATTTCCCGGCCGGGTAAACGAATAACGATCGATGTCCTGCCGTAACTGCCAGCCGCGGTTTCGCCAATAGCGGGCGGCGGTCTCGTTGCCCTTGAGCACGTCCAGATGGCATTTGCCAATACCCAGCGCTTCCAGGCTCGACAGGCAGCGTTGCACCAGTTCATTGGCGATCCCCATCTGCCGGAACTCAGGCAACACCAGCAAATGCTGTAAATAGCCCCGACGCCCGTCGTGCCCGCACATCACACAACCGCACAGGCCTGACTCGTTTTCGGCGACAAAGCTCATGCCGGGATTGCGTTGCAGGTAGCGGGCGGTGGCCTCGCGAGAGTCGGCGTCACGAATTGAAATGCCGGGCGTGTTACTCATCAATGCGAGAACGGCGTCGTAGTCGTCCATCGTCATGACACGAATGTTGATCATGGGCAGGCCTGTGGTCTGGCGAATTCGGCAGGGTAACAGAGCTGATTGAGAACGCTGTAACAGCGATGCTGACAGTCTCCGTCTATCACCCCCCAATGCTCCGCCTATTAGACCTTGCGCCGATCAGGGCTACCCTTGATCTAGCATCGGCGAACGCCGTGCCGCTGAACCCTGATAAGGCGATAACAATAAGCACCCTGTGCTCCTGAGCTCCTTCATTCCGGCCTGAATCCTGCGTGGGCTCGGCAACGGGATGATTCCGATCAAAGGTAGATCAACATGGCAACTGAATCGAAATGCCCGTTCAACCACGCTGCTGGCGGCGGTACGACGAACCGCGACTGGTGGCCGAACCAACTGAATCTGAACATCCTCCATCAACACTCCTCACTGTCCGACCCCATGGGCGAAGGCTTCGATTACGCCAAGGCGTACAAGAGCCTGGATTTTGCGGCGGTCAAGAAAGACCTGGAAGCGGTGATGACGAACTCGCAGGACTGGTGGCCTGCTGATTTCGGTCACTACGGCCCGTTGTTCATTCGCATGGCCTGGCACAGCGCCGGGACGTATCGCACCGGGGACGGGCGCGGAGGGGCGGGGTCGGGGCAGCAACGCTTTGCTCCTCTCAATAGCTGGCCGGACAACGTCAGTCTGGACAAGGCCCGACGGCTGATCTGGCCGGTCAAACAGAAATATGGCAACAAGATTTCCTGGGCGGACCTTATCGTGCTCACCGGCAACGTGGCGCTGGAGTCCATGGGCTTCAAAACCTTTGGTTTTTCCGGTGGGCGCCGGGACGTGTGGGAGCCTGATCAAGACGTGTATTGGGGCACCGAAACCACTTGGCTCGGCGGCGAAGAGCGCTACGGCGCGCACAAGGACATGGAGCAACCCGGACAGGGGGATCTGGTCGCCGAACCGGCCAAGCATGGCGAAGAAAAAAGCCGCACGGATGGCGAGCGCAATCTGGAAAATCCGCTGGCTGCCGTGCAGATGGGGCTGATTTACGTCAACCCGGAAGGTCCGGATGGCAACCCCGATCCGGTCAAGTCCGCGTTCGACATCCGTGAAACCTTTGGTCGCATGGCGATGAACGATGAGGAAACCGTCGCGTTGATCGCCGGTGGACACGCTTTCGGAAAAACCCACGGTGCAGGCCCGGCAGATAACGTCGGGCCGGAGCCGGAGGCGGCAGGGCTGGAAGAGCAAGGCTTTGGCTGGCGCAATAAGTTCGGCAGCGGCAAGGGGGGCGACACGATCACCAGCGGACTGGAGGTGACCTGGACCTCGACCCCAACGAAATGGAGCAACGAGTACCTGGAAAACCTGTTCAATTTCGACTGGGAGCTGACCAAAAGCCCGGCGGGCGCCCATCAGTGGAAGCCCAAAAATGGCGCAGGCGCGAACACCATTCCTCACGCCCACGACCCGAGCAAACGCCAGGAACCGCGCATGCTCACCTCGGATCTGGCGCTGCGTTTCGATCCGGCGTACGAGAAAATTTCCCGACGCTTCAAGGACAATCCCGATCAATTGGCCGATGCCTTCGCCCGCGCCTGGTTCAAGTTGACGCACCGCGACATGGGACCACTGGCGCGTTATCTGGGCCCGGAAACGCCGACCGAAGAGCTGCTCTGGCAAGACCCGTTGCCTGCGCCGAAAGGTCCATCAGTGGATGACAGCGACGTGGCTGCGCTCAAAAACAAGGTGCTGGAGTCGGGGCTGACGGTCTCACAACTGGTGTCCGCAGCGTGGGCGGCGGCCTCCACATTCCGTGGTTCGGATAAGCGCGGTGGCGCCAATGGCGGGCGTTTGCGCCTTGCGCCGCAGAAAGACTGGCCTGCCAACCAGCCTGCACAACTGGCGAACGTATTGCAGGTGCTGGAACGTATTCAGGGCGAGTTCAATGGCGGGCAGGGCAAGCACCTATCGCTTGCCGACCTGATCGTGATCGCCGGTAATGCTGGGGTTGAAAAGGCGGCGCAAGCGGCCGGGCAAACCGTGACCGTGCCGTTTGCGCCAGGTCGGGTGGATGCGTCCCAGGAGCAGACCGATGTTGAGTCGTTTGGCTTTCTTGAGCCCATTGCCGACGGCTTCCGCAACTACCTCAAGGGCACGTACAAGGTTTCAGCGGAAAAGCTGCTGGTGGACAAGGCGCAACTGCTGACGCTGTCGGCACCGGAGATGACCGTGCTGCTGGGCGGTCTGCGGGTGTTGGGGGCGAATGTCGATCAGAGCAAGCATGGGGTGTTCACCACGCGTCCCGAAGTGCTGACCAACGACTTCTTCAAAAACCTGCTGGACATGAGCGTGGAGTGGAGGCCTACCTCGGCCAGCAACGATACCTTTGAGGGACGGGACCGCAAGACCGGTGCGGTGAAATGGACGGGGACGCGGGTGGATCTGGTGTTTGGCTCCCATGCTCAACTGCGCGCCATTTCGGAGGTGTATGGCAGCGACGATGCCCATGAGAAATTCGTGAAGGATTTCGTGGCGGCCTGGACGAAAGTGATGAACCTGGACCGGTTCGACCTGCGTTGATCTGACGATAACGCAACCCCTCCTGTGGGAGCGAACTCGTTCGCGATGGCGGCGTGACAGAGGATACAACGTCGTCGCCTGAAACATCGAATCGCGAATGAATTCGCTTCCACACGGGGGCGCTGACGTCGCGCCATGTGCGGTTTGAAACAGTGGGGAATCAGGCCTCCTGAGAGGCCTTGGTCCGCTGCGGTGTCAGTGTTTCTGCGCAACATTGGCGTCCAGGAAACGATGAATCTGTTCGCCGATTTCCTCGACATGGGTTTCCAGTGCGAAATGCCCGGTGTCGTAGAAATACACCTGCGCCTTGGCAATGTCGCGTTTGAAGGCCTCTGCACCCGGTGGCAGGAAGAACGGGTCATTCTTGCCCCACACCGCGAGCAGCGGCGGTTGGTGTTTACGGAAATACGCCTGGAATTCCGGGTAGCGTTTCACGTTGTTGGCGTAATCCTTGAACAGGTCCAACTGGATCTCGTCGTTGCCTGGCCGCGCCACGAGGGCGGCGTCCAGCGTATAGGCCTCGGGGGCGACACGATCCGGGTCTTTGACGCCATGGGTGTACTGCCACTTGATCGATTGCAGCGTCAGCATGTCGCGCAATGCATCGCGATTGGCTTGTGTCGGCTCATTCCAGTAGCCCCGGATCGGGTTCCAGCCGCTGCTCAAGCCTTCTTCGTACGCGTTGCCGTTCTGGCTGATGATCGCCGTGATGCGCTCGGGGTGCGCCGAGGCCATGCGCCAGCCCACGGGGGCGCCATAGTCGAACACTTCGATGGCGTAGCGTTTCAGTGACAGCGCTTCGGTGAAGCCGTCCATGGTTTTCGCCAGGTTGTCGAAGGTGTACGCGTATTGCGAACGGTCCGGACTGTCAGAGAAACCGAAACCGGGCATGTCCGGGGCCACGACGTGGTAGCGGTCCGCCAGTTTCGGGATCAGTTCGCGGTACATGAACGAGGACGTCGGGAAACCGTGCATCAACAGAACGGTCGGTTTCGAGGGATCACCGGCTTCGCGGTAGAAAATCTTCACCCCTTGCACATCAACGTAGTGGTGGCTGACGGCCGGCTGCGGGGCAGTGGCTGCCTGGGCGGATGTGCCGAAGAGAGTGGCGGCGGTCAGCGCGGTGGCGGCCAGCAAGCGATTCAAGGTCATGGTCATGCTCCTGCAAATAAAGGTTCGGCGATGGCCGGTTCAAGTGTTCAAGCCAGGCTGGCTCGTTGAAAGCGATATTGCAGGTATCCATTAATTTGCAGAATCCAGTAATCTTGATAACCGGCTTACCAAAAAATGGAAGGGTGAATGGACCGTTTCGAATCGATGGAAATGCTCGTGGCGGCAATCGAGAACGGCAGCCTTTCGGCCGCAGGGCGCGCACTGCACGTGCCGCTGGCGACGCTGAGTCGGAAAATCACTGATCTGGAGACCCGATTGGGCACACGCTTGTTGATTCGCGGCACGCGCAAGTTGACCCTGACCGATGCGGGTGTGGCCTACGTTGCGGCGGCGCGAAGAATTCTGGAGCAGGTCGACGATGCCGAACGTGAAGCGGCGGGTGAATTTCAGGTCCCTAAAGGCGAACTGGTGATTACCGCGCCCGTGTTCTTCGGCCGTCTGCATGTGCTGCCAGTGGTCACGGATTTTTTGGCGCTTTACCCTGAGATCAATATTCGTTTGCTGCTGGTCGACCACAATATGCACCTGATCGACGAGCACGTGGACATGGCGGTGCGCATCGGCAAGTTGCCCGACAGCGCGATGTACGCCACCCACGTTGGCTCGATGCGCTCGATGGTCTGCGCCAGCCCGCAACTGTTGGCGCAGCATGGGGTGCCGCAGGTGCCGGACGACCTGCGACGGTTTCCTTTCGTGCGCGTGGTGATGCCGGTGCCGACGCCAGGCTGGCGGTTTCGTTCGCCGGACTTCAGCAGCGTCGTCGAGATTCCCATAGCGCCCCGCTTGGCAGTGTCTACCGCCGAGGCCGCGTTGCAGGCGGCGATTCGCGGTGTCGGGGTGGTCAATCTGATGCGCTATCAACTGGTGGACGCCATCGAAGCCGGCCTGCTGCAACCGCTGCTGGAGGCATTCGAGCTGGACCCGTCGCCGATTCATCTGCTTCATGCTTCGCGGGGAAACATGCCGCTGAAGATGCGCTGCTTTCTGGATTTCGCCGCGCCCAGGCTACGAGAACTGTTGGGCTGAACACGCCGCATTCCCGACGGGAATGGCCCCATAAAAAAGCCGAATTTCCCTTGTGCCGGGCATTCTCGTAGCGTGGCGTTTCCCACCCTTGAACATGGAGATCATGCTGTGAACGATGCCCCGCTGCGCCTGTATGTCGACGCCCGTTTTACCAGCCCTTATGCGATGTCAGTGTTTGTCACACTGAAAGAGAAGGGCATCGATTTCGAGCTGATTCCCGTGAACCTGGGGGCGCAGGAACAGCACGCGCAAGGCTATGCCGAATTGTCTTTGACCCAACGGGTGCCGACGCTGGAGCAGGGTGGCTTTGCCGTGTCGGAGTCGTCGGCGATCACTGAATACCTCGAAGAGCGCTTTCCCGAGACGCCGGTCTACCCGCAGGACCTGCGACAGAAGGCCCGAGCCCGCCAGGTACAGGCCTGGCTGCGCAGCGACCTGATGCCGATTCGGGAAGAGCGCTCTACGCTGGTGATTTTCTACGGGAAGAAAGTCGGGCCATTGACCTCGGAAGGCAAAGCCGCTGCGGCCAAGTTGATCGCTGCGGCCAAGGCGCTGTTGGCGGATGGGCGTGAATACCTGTCGGGAGCGTGGTCGATTGCCGATGTCGATCTGGCGCTGATGCTCAATCGTCTGGTGCTCAATGGCGATGAGATGCCCGAAACCCTGGTGCGCTATGCCCATCGGCAGTGGCAGCGGCCAAGCGTGCAAGCATGGTTGAATCTGCAGCGTCCACCCCTTTGATTCACCCCTCGGATCTGTCATGGGTGGGCTCACCCAAACCGGCGCAGCCATGCACCCGGTGGCAGGCGTGAGAAATCAGCGTGCGTGAGGGTGGGGTCGCCCAGCCACAGGGCTTCATGTGCTGACGACCCTCACCACCGCATCACTTCGTAACAGAAGCTCGTCTGAACTATTGTTTTTCCTGCGCGCTCCAACACCCCGCACGTACAAAGCCCGCACAGGGAAAAGGAGTTCTGAAATGATCAAGACACTGACTGCCGCCATCCTCGCCACTGCCGCTCTGGCCACCGCACCGTTCGCACTCGCGGACAAGCCCGGCCCGGGCTGGATCACCATCGAGAAGGCCATCGAAAAAGCCAAATCGGCGGGCTACACGGAGATCTACAAGATTGAGGCGGATGACAAAGGCTACTGGGAAGGTGAAGGACGCAAGGCCGACAGCCTGACCTATGAGTTCCGCATCGACGGCACGTCCGGCAACATCCTGCGAGACCAGAAAGACTGATTTTTCCTACCCATCAGGAGCGCTGATTGAAGCGCTCCTTCTTCATGTCTCCCTTTACTCATTTCGCCGAATCCGACACCCTTGCCATCCTTTTCCATGTCAGCAGGAAGCGATGCATGAGCGTGCGGATCGAGTTCAAAAGCAACCCCAGCGAAGATGAGCGTCTGCAGATTCTGGAACCGCTGAGGGCCTACAACGCCGAGAAAGCGGGCGATGGGCTGTCAGAAAAATTCGCGTTTTTTGTGCGTGACGAGAACTCCGATGCGGTGCTCGGGGGATTGCACGGGCGCATTCTCTATCGCTGGATGTTCATCGAGCTGCTGGTGGTGCCCGAGCAGGCAAGAGGGCAGCGTATGGGCAGTCAATTGATGGCCATGGCCGAGGATCTCGCGCGTGAGCGCGATTGCGTCGGCGTCTGGCTGGACACCTTCGATTTTCAGGCCCCGGATTTCTACCGCAAGCACGGCTATCAAGCGTTCGGCCAACTGGATGACTATCCGCCTGGGCATCATCGCCTGTTTTTTCAGAAACGCCTGACATCGGCGCAAGCCTGAATTTGGCTTGGGTCGTTGGCGCGAGACTTGCCTAGTGGTGGGAATGCAAGCCGGTGTGCGGTTTACCGAAAGGGCCGCGCACAGTAATCTCCGGACGCGTATTCACGTTCTGTTCGGCTTCCATACCTCCAATAATCACACCGGAGCTTCAGATGTCTTCACCCCGCGACCCCGCTGACACCCAAACGATTTCCTTTCCCGAACTCACCGATGTGCTGCGGCGGATTTTTCTGCGCCATGGCACCTCGGCAGCAGTGGCTGAGGTGCTGGCCGAAAACTGCGCCAGCGCCGAGCGCGACGGCTCCCACAGCCATGGGATCTTTCGCATCAAGGGTTATCTGGCGTCGTTGGGGGCAGGTTGGGTGGACGGCCAGGCAGTGCCAAAGGTCGAAGACGTCGGTGCCGGTTTTGTGCGGGTCGATGCGGGCGGTGGATTCGCTCAGCCAGCGTTGCAGGCCGCCAAAGCGCTGCTCATCGAGAAAGCCCGCAACGCGGGCATCGCAATCCTGGCGATCCGCAATTCGCACCATTTCGCGGCGCTATGGCCCGATGTAGAGCCTTTCGCGCAAGAAGGGCTGGTGGCACTGAGCGTGGTCAACAGCATGACCTGTGTGGTGCCTCATGATGCGCAAAAGCCGTTGTTCGGCACCAATCCGATTGCCTTCGCCGCGCCCCGTGCCGACGGGCAACCCATCGTCTTTGACATGGCCACCAGCGCCATCGCCCATGGGGATGTCCAGATCGCGGCGAGGGAAGGGCGTATGTTACCCCCCGGCATGGGCGTGGATCGGGCGGGTCAGCCTACGGAAGACCCCAAGGCGATTCTCGATGGCGGCGCGCTGCTGCCGTTTGGCGGCTACAAAGGCTCGGCGCTGTCGATGATGGTCGAGCTGCTGTCGGCCGCGCTGACCGGGGGCAACTTCTCATTCGAATTCGATTTGTCCTGCAAGCCGGGCGCGCAGACACCCTGGACTGGTCAGATGATTATCGTCATCGATCCTGACAAGGGCAGTGGTCAGTCCTTCGCGCAACGCAGTGAGGAACTGGTTCGGCAGATGCAAGGTGTAGGGCAGGAGCGGATGCCGGGAGACCGCCGCTATCGTCAGCGCGAAAAGTCCCTGGCTGAAGGTATCGTGCTTTCAACTGCGGATCTGGCACATCTCAACGCGCTCGCCAACGGCTAAACGTCGAGCCTGGGAAGCCTTCCCGGCAGTTTCAGTCCCACTGGATTCTGCCGGGCGACGTGCAGGCGCATCAGGTGCTGGCTGTCTTGTGCTTCATCCGTCGACCGGGTTTTCTGTCCACAGGGCATCGCTAGGGCACTCGCACTTATGGCGGCCAGCACCAGCGTGATCAAAAAGGCTATGAGTGTTTTCATGGTCGTGCCTCACAAGTGGGAGGGAGTCGAGGCTCCATCACCGCAGGCTACGTCCGCTGCTGACAACGACGTTACTCCATTCCTGTCGAGAAATTGCCTGATGCTGTCTGCCTCGGAAACCGACGAGAGAGCGACCGTTCGTCGAAACGGCACTTGCGTTCGGGAGGGGATAAAAATACTGTATGTTTAAACAGTATTCGAGAAAGAGAGAATGGCCATGCAGGTAAATCACGCTCAAACCGCTCATTCATTCGCTGCCGAGGTTGCAGAGGTCACGTTCGACAGTATCTGGGGCAACGCCATGCAGCGAGAGGATTTTCTGGCACTGGCAGCAGGCGTGCGCCAGTTTAGCCTTGAAATGGCCGAATTGGACTTTGTTTCGAATGTATTGGGCGCGCAGCGTGCAGGCAGCGAGCAGCCACAGGCTGTCGCGGATTGAGGAACAGCCGAGAAAACGCGGTTTCGGCCGGAATCAGGGTTTGTACGTGACAGGCACAGACAGGGGGGCAGCCCGAGTTTCATCGGTGTCAGGCTGACGCTGTTTGCCGGTTCTGATCAGGCTGAGTGCGAACAGGGTGCCCACGAGCGACAAAGCGCACCAGGCCAGAATAAATGTGATCACGTCTGGTTCTCCGAACTGCACAATCGGGTTGCCCGTTAACAGGCAAACGTTCCATCCGAATCTATCGGCCGTGTTGACTGCATCCTGAGGCCTGACGCGCGAATCTTGAACAATTGTCGGTCGAATCGCAACTCCCCCGGACCGATGGGGTCTTGCATTTAACAGATCACGTTCGAGGCCCCTGTTCATGAAAGATATCGGTTCACGCTTGAAGGAAGAACGCAAAAGCCTCGGCCTGTCCCAGCAGGAGTTCGGTGCCATTGGCGGGGTTGAGGCCAACGCCCAGGGCAAGTATGAGAGCGGAGAGCGTATTCCACGTTCCGACTACCTCGCCGCTCTGGAGAAAAAAGGCGTCGACGTGCTTTACGTGCTGTCGGGCAAACGCACACCCATGGCGGCTGACTCCCTTAACGATGCCGAGCGGGCGATCATCACTCATTACCGCGCGTTGAGCGAGGACGACCAGGACGCGATTTCTCAACTGGCCAATTCGCTGTCGGAATGCGCCATGGACGCCGCGGGGCAGGCTTCCGCTTGACAGGCGATCAAGGCTGGCTTGCGAGTGAATATATGAAACGTATATGCTTCGTATATTCATAGCGAGGACAACCCATGGGGCTGGTCAAGATTTCCGAACAGATGCACGCCAATATTCGCTCTGCCAGCGCTGCGCTGAGCCGTTCGATCAACGCGCAGGCTGAACACTGGATGCGTGTTGGCATGCTGGCCGAACTTAATCCGGGCCTGAATTACAGCGACATTTGTCAATTGCTGATTCGTGCAGAAGCCGCGGGGGATTCGTTACTGGAGGCCTTGCCTGACGTGTCGGACACCAATGAACTCAAGGTCCGGGCGGTGTCGCGATGAGCATCAGCATCAAGAGCGAAGCCGATCTGGTGGGGCTGCGCGTTGCGGGGCGTCTGGCGGCAGATGTGCTGGCGATGATCGCCCCACACGTCAAACCGGGTGTCAGCACCGAGGCGCTGGACGACATCTGCAACGACTACATCGTCAATGTCTTGAAAGTCACGCCTGCCAACGTGGGTTATCACGGTTTTACCAAGACCACCTGTATATCGCCCAACACCGTGGTGTGCCACGGCATTCCGTCTCCCGATGACATTCTCAAGGACGGTGACATCGTCAATATCGACGTGGCCGTCATCAAGGATGGCTGGTACGGCGACACCAGTCGCATGTATTACGTCGGTGAGGTCAGTCCGCTGGCCAGACGTCTGGTCGAGACCACTTATGAAGCCACGCTGGCAGGGATTCATGCGGTACGCCCCGGCGCGACATTGGGCGACATTGGAAATGCCATCCAGACCGTGGCCTACCGGGAAGGCTTCAGCGTGGTGCGGGAGTATTGCGGTCATGGCATTGGCCGCAAATACCATGAAGAACCTCAGGTGCTGCACTACGGCGCGGCGGGCAAGGGACTGAAGCTCAAACCGGGTATGGTGTTCACCATCGAACCGATGATCAACGCCGGCAAGCCCGGGACCCACGTGCTGGATGACGGCTGGACGGTTCTGACTCGGGATCAGTCCCTGTCTGCGCAATGGGAGCACATGGTAGCGGTCACCCAGACGGGCTTCGAATTGCTCACGCCCTGGCCTGACGGAACGGGTGAGTACCCTTCGGTGTAGGGCGTTCTACCGTCTGGACGAACAAAGTCACAATTGAGCAAGTGACGAAATCTGGATTGAGCTTGTAGGATCTGTCCCGTTCCCCTGTAGTGCTGCTGCCTGACCGGCTCAAGGATGATCAGGCAAACAGCACTTGGGGAGAACACCAGAAAGCTTCGCGCACGGCGATTAAACAGCCGGCCTGAGCCTAATGCCAGTCAGTCAAGTCGACTGGCATTTTTGTTTTCGGGTCGGATACTCCGCAGGCTACTGCTTCATCACTCTGGGGCCTCATCTGTCAGGTCGCCGATGGGACAAGGCTTTTGACAGACGCATAAAAAATCCGATGCTCGTTTCCAGGCATCGGATTTTGCGGTTTACAGGCTAATCGTCAATGACGCCAGTCTTGATTGACTGGCATTCGCCAAAGGGCGGTTTTTCATTGACAACGTACAGCCGTGCAATCAGGAAGCCGTGTTGATCGGCTTTTCCGGGTACCAGGCGTCGATCAGCGGGCCGACTTCGACTTTGGTCACTTCGCTGCGGCCCTTGAGCCAGGCTTCGACAGTGGCGCGCTGTTCTTCGGTGACTGAACCGCGCTCAGCCAGGCAAACCAGGCCGTAGTCGTCGCCGCCGACATAGTCCAGACCGTTGGCGTCCATGGCGTCGGTCAGGAACGCGTCGAGGAAACCGTCGATGGCCTGATCGTCCAGACCCTCTTTGAATTCCAGATTGAGCTCGAAGCCCAATTCCTGAAACTCGTCAACACAGAGCTTTTTGCGCAGACGACGGGAGCGGTTAGTGGCCATGAAGCAATCCTCTTAGGTAATTTCGGGGCGCAGTCTACCAGCTAACCCCGATGATCGCCTCTCCCATAGTGATCAGCGTTTGGCAACGCCCCCGCGGCGTATGGGAAATCTGCAGCAGTCCGGCTTGCCGGCGGCAGCAATTTCGAAGACACCGCCGTCAGCCAACCAAGCCGCTACAGGGATTTTCATCAAGGCGGCCATCTGTTGGGCGAATCGCTACGAGCAATAATCCGCGCGCTGGCCCTCGATCAGTTTCAGCGCCGCATCCCACGCCAGTTGGATCACCCGCAGGCCTTCCTCGTCATCGGTGAACTGACTCGCCGTGAGTTGGCAGACTTCTTCGGACGGATAAATCAACTTGCTGCCACCCGCCAGCGCCGCCACCTGGGCCTGGCAGGCGCGCTCCAGAAAATGGATCTCGTGGAAGGCTTCAGCAACGTTGCGCCCACCGGCCAGCAGGCCGTGATTGCGCAGGATCATCGCCCGATGAGGCCCAAGGTCGGCGACCAACCGTTCGCGCTCACCCAGATCCAGCGCGACCCCTTCATAGCTGTGATACGCCAGCTTGCCGTAGAACTTCAGCGCATGCTGGGAGATCGGCAGCAACCCTTGTTCCTGCGCCGAGACCGCAATACCCGCTGCGGTGTGGGTATGGATGACGCAGTTCAAGTCATGGCGCGCCATGTGGATTGCCGAATGAATGGTAAACCCGGCGGCATTGACTTCGTGGGTGTGCCCACGAGGGTCGACGACCTTGCCTTGATGGTCGATCAGCACCAGGTCACTGGCCTTCATGTGATCGAACAGGACGCCGTAGCGGTTGATCAGAAAACGTGGCTCGGGACCGGGCACCCGCAGGCTGATATGGGTGTCGATCAGGTCGGTCATGCGAAAGTGCGCAATCATCCGGTACAGCGCCGCCAGTTCGCAGCGCAGCGCCCATTCTTCTGGGGAAAACAGACTCGGGCCTTGCATGTAAGTCTCCTGTGGCAGTGGGGTCACGGGCCCCGGGTACGTTCGCCGCGCCGACGCAATGCTTCCATCGTCAGCAGCAATAGCAGGGCGCTGAGCACCATCATGGTCGCTGCCGCCGCGATGGTCGGGTTCAGGTTCTCCTTGATACCGGCGAACATCTGAATGGGCAATGTCTTCTGGGCCGGTGTCGATAGAAACAGGGTCACCACCACTTCGTCAAAAGAGGTGGCGAAGGCCAGAAGTGCACCGCTCAGCACACCGGGGGCGATCAGGGGCAGGGTGACGCGGCGGAAACCATACCACGGTGAGGCGCCCAGGCTGGTGGCGGCGCGGGTGAAGTTGCGGTTATAGCCCTCCAGTGTGGCATTCACGGTGATCAGCACGAACGGCGCGCCCAGTACCGCGTGAGCAATCACCAACCCTGCGTAGGTGTTGAGCAAGCCCAGGCGGGCGAAAAAGAAGTACAGCCCGACTGCCACGATCACGACTGGCGCCACCATCGGCGAGATCAGGATCGCCATCACCAGCGCCTTGCCCTTGAACTCGCCACGAGACAGACCCACTGACGCCAGGGTGCCCAATACGCTCGCCAGCAAGGTGGCGGCGGGGGCGATTTTCAGGCTGTTGCCCACGGCTTGCATCCAGTCGCCAGAGCCAAAGAACTCCTCGTACCAGCGCAGCGAGAAGCCACTGAGGGGGTAGCTCAGAAACGAGCCTTCATTGAAGGACAGCGGCACGATCACCAGAATCGGCACGATCAGAAACACCAGCAGCGCCAGGCTGTACACGCTCAGCAACGGACGTAGCAGGCGCATTTCCCACGGGTCGACGTTCTTCATCAGTGGCTCCTCAGGCTGGCCGGTTAGCAGGGCGTGAAACTCTGGCGTACACCCAGTACAGCAACAGCACGATAATCAGCAGTTGGCTGCTCAGCGCGGTGGCCATGCCCCAGTTGATGGTGGTGTTGGTGTAATAGGCCACGAAGTAGCTGATCATCTGGTCGCCAGGACCACCCAGCAGCGCCGGGGTGATGTAGTAACCGATGGCCATGATGAACACCAGCAAGGCACCCGCGGTGACACCCGCGTAGGTCTGCGGCAGGTAAACCCGGCGAAAGGCAGTGAGTGGGTGAGCGCCCAGTGAAATGGCCGCATTTTCATAACGCGGGTCGATGCCTTTCATCACCGCGTACAGCGGCAGGATCAGAAAAGGCAGCAGAATATGGGTCATCGAAATCAACACGCCGGTGCGGTTGAACACCAGTTCCAGCGGTTTTTCCAAGATGTGCAGGCTCATCAGCGTGTCGTTGACCAGGCCGCCGGATTGCAACATCACGATCCAACTGGCAGTGCGCACGATCAGTGACGTCCAGAAGGGCAGCAACACGAAAATCAGCAACAGATTCGCCCGTCGCGGCGGTTGCCGGGAGAGCCAATAGGCCAGCGGATAACCGAGCAATACGCAGAAGAGCGTAACCAGCCCGGCGATGACCAGCGAGCGTTGCAGCACATCCAGATACAACGCTTTGCCTGGGCCGACGTAGTGGAGTTGACCGGCGTCCATCTTCAGGTCGAACGCCGATAACCAGTACAAGCTGGTGTAGGGGCTGCCCAACGTTTTGAGGGTGGTCCAGGTTTGCACGTCGTTGAGCGCGGGAATGCCGCTCAACAAGCGTTCACGAACCGGCTCGCCGCGCGGTGGCAATTTACTCAATACAGCGGTCGGGATACTGCGCAGCATTGAACTTTCATAACCCAGTCGACGGTTCAGAGCGAACAGTTGCCCGGTGCTGCGGGCTTCACGAAGGTCATCGGCCATTGCGGCGAATACAGGTTCGCCCGGCACTGACTGGCCATCCCACTGCTCCAGTAATTGCAGGGTCTTGGGCAGTGCCGTCGCCACTTCCGGGTTGTCGATGCTGCGGGTCAGCAAGCCGCCGATGGGCGCCAGAAAACCCACGATCAGCACTATCAACAGCGGCAGGAGAAGCATGATCGAGCGCCGAGTGTAGGCGCGCCGGGCGGCCTGCAAGCGCCAGGCGAGATCGCGTGGCGGCGGGGCGGAGGCCGGGGTGTCCAGAGTCAGAGCGTCGGGCATGGGGTGCTCCTTGTGGCAACGGCGGTCAGGGACAAATCAACGAGCGGCCCAGGCGTTGAAGCGCTGTTCCAGTTCTTCCCCGTGGTCGATCCAGAACTGCGTGCTCACTTGCAGGCCTTTCACGATGTCCGGCAGGTTCTTCTTGGTGTTTGCGTCCAGCAGCGCCAGGGCGCCTTTGTTGGTCGGGCCGTAAGGGATGGTTTCCGAGAACACTTTCTGCTGCTCGGCCTGGCTGACGAAGGCGATGTATTGCTCGCCCACCGCCTTATGAGGCGAGCCCTTGACGATGGCCCAGCTGTCGAGGTCGTAGAGGCTCTGGTCCCAGACAATGTTGAAGGCGTGACCTTCGTTCTGGGCACTGGTCACGCGACCGTTGTAGGCGGTGGTCATGACCACGTCACCGGCCACCAGCCATTGCAACGGCTGCGCGCCGGCTTCCCACCACTGAATGTCGTGCTTGATCACGTCAAGCTTCTTGAACGCACGGTCCACGCCCTCTGGGGTCGCCAGCACGGTGTACAGATCTTGCGGTTTCACACCGTCGGCGAGCAGGGCGATTTCCAGGGTGAATTTGGCGCTCTTGCGCAGCCCGCGTTTGCCGGGGAAGTTCTTTGTGTCCCAGTATGCGGCCCAGCCGGTGGGGGCAGTTTTCAGTTTGTCGGCGTTGTAGGTCAGCACCGTCGACCAGAAGTACATGCCAATACCGCACTCACTGACGGCGCTTTTTTCGAACTGTGCAGGGTCGCCGATCTTGCTCCAGTCCAGCGGCTCGAACAGGCCTTCGGCACAGCCACGCACCAGGTCCGGGCTTTCCACTTCCACCACGTCCCAGCTCACTTGCCCGGTCTCGACCATGGCGCGGATCTTGGACATCTCACCGTTGTATTCCCCAGCCTGGATCGTGCCTTTGCCGGTGGCGTTGAAGGGTTGGTAGAACGCTTTGTCCTGAGCGACCTTGGCGGCGCCACCAAACGAAATAACGGTCAACGGTTCAGCAGCACTCACGGGGCCACCGAGAGCGATCAGTACGGTCATTGCAGCGAATGGCTTGAGCATGGCGAATTTCCTGAGGCATCGAGGTTGAGGGTTTACGCAGGCAAGGCGTCCAGCGCTGATGCATCAGCGCTATGCCAGCAGACAGAAAGGTGGTGGCCTTCACACCAGACCGGTTGCATCTGGGCGATCGGGACCTTGACGTTGAAATCGTTGTTGTCGCCGACCTGCAATCGAATGCGCACGTGGTCGCCCAGGTAGATGCATTCTTCGATGCGGCCGGGCAGGCGGCTGTCATAACGGGTGTCGCCGTCGAGGATGACCCGCTCCGAACGGATCGACAGCGAAGTGCGGTTGCCTTTTACGAGACCAGGCGTGCTGCGGGCGAAGACCTGCTGACCGGCATCCAGCCTGACCTGGCAGCGTTCGGCGCCCAGCGAATCAAGGCTGCCGGGCAAGACGTTGGTGTCGCCCATGAACGTGGCAACGAAGGTGTTGGCCGGGCGCTCGTACAGCGCCTGTGGAGTGTCGACCTGCTGAATTACGCCATCGTTGAAGATCGCGACACGGTCGGACAGGGTCAGGGCTTCGGACTGATCATGGGTCACGAACACCACGGTCAGGCCGAGTTCGCGGTGCAGGCGGCGAATTTCCAGCTGCATTTGTTCGCGCAGTTGTTTGTCCAGTGCACCCAGCGGTTCATCCATCAGCACCAGCTTGGGTTCGAACACCAGTGCCCTGGCCAGCGCGATGCGTTGTTGCTGACCGCCAGAAAGCTGGGCGGGGTAGCGGTTGGCGAGGTCCGAGAGACGTACCATCTCCAGCGCCTGTTTGACCTTGAACTGGATGTCGTGGCGATTCATCCGCCGTACCTCCAGCGGGAAGGCCATGTTCTGGGCGACGGTCATGTGCGGGAACAGTGCGTAGTTCTGAAACACCATGCCGATGCCACGCAGATGGGCAGGGACGCTCTCGATCGCCTTGCCTTCCAGGTAAATCTTGCCTTGGGTGGGGCTTTCGAAACCGGCGAGCATCATCAGGCTGGTGGTCTTGCCGGAGCCTGACGGGCCGAGCAGGGTCAGAAATTCACCTTGCGCCACGTCCAGATCGAGGTGCTTCACCACGGTCTTGAAACCGTCGTAACTTTTCTCCACGCCCCGGAAACTGACAAAGGCGTCTGCGCTGCTATGGGTCATCTCACATTCTCCCCTTTAGCTTTTAAAAACATGATGCATCATGTTTAAAGCAGGAACTGTGCCACTGATTTTTGCGTCGTTATCTGCGTTGCTTTGGTGTTTTCGGTCGTTGCCGTGCACCGCCGCTGTGCCGTGCGCCCCAGTTCGGGACGCGCGGGCGGGTTCAGTGCAGGTCGGTCAGGGTCGCGTCCAGCCGCTCAAGCAACAGATCGGCGTGCTCACGGTTGAACACCAGTGGCGGGCGAATCTTCAGGACGTTGCCGCGCGGGCCGGTGGCACTGATCAACACCTGTCTGCGGCGCATGCCGTTGACCACGGCCGTTGTAATCTGGGTCGCCGGAGCGCGTGTAGCGGGGGAGTCGATCAGTTCGACGCCGATGAACAGACCTTGACCACGCACATCGCCGATGGCCGGATAACGTGCGGCAAGTGTTCGCAGCCCGTGTCTGAGGTATTCGCCAATCGTTTGTGCATTGGCTTGCAAGTTTTCCTCGCGAAGCACATTCAGCACGGCCTGGGCTGCTTTGCAGGACACCGGGTTGCCGCCGTAGGTATTGAAATAGCGCTGCTGGCGACCGAATACATCGAATAGCTCGGAGCGGCCCACCACGCCTGCGACCGGATGGCCGTTGCCCATGGGTTTGCCGAGGGTCACCAGATCAGGGATCACGGTGTCGCATTGGAAACCCCAGCGTTGTGCCCCTGTGCGACCGAACCCCGGTTGCACTTCGTCGGCGATATACAGCCCACCGGCTTCGCGCATGAGTTGTGCGGCCTGCGCCAACTCGCCGTTGACCGGGCTGAACACGCCGTCGCTGGAGAAAATGCCGTCCACCAGCAATGCGGCGGGTCTGATTCCGTGTGCCTGAAGGTCGGCCAGTGCCGACTTCACACTGTGCACGAAGGTGTTGCCCCGATACGCGTCCGGTGCATCCACCAGCCGTACATGAGGCGCGGTGGGCAAACTGGTGGCTAAAGACGGGGAAAGTTGGGCCAGCACGCTGGACACGCCGTGGTAGGCCCAGCGGGTGACCAGCACGCCGGTTCCGCCGGTCACGCACTGGGCAATGCGCAGCGCCAGATCGTTGGCTTCGCTGCCGGTGCAGGTCATGGTCAGGTTGTTCAGCGGCGCAGGAAATTCGCTGAGCAGGTCCTCCGCGTAATCGACGATGGACGGGTGCAGGTAACGGGTGTGGGTGTTGAGTTGCGCGCTTTGTTCGGCGATGGCCTGCACCACGGCCGGGTGGCAATGGCCGATGGACGCCACGTTGTTGTAAGCGTCGAGGTAGGGGGTGCCGTGTTGGTCGTACAGCCAGACCCCTTCGCCACGGACCGGCGCAAACGGTTCCTCATAGAACAGTCGATAACTGGCGCCCAATGCCTGTTGGCGACGGGCGAGAAGCTGGGTGGTGTCAGGGTTCACAGGGCCTCCGGTTTGCAAGCATCGATCAGGCTTTGGGTCAGCACGCCGTCCGGCAGGGCCATCAGCCGTTGCAGGTTGCGCCAGGTGACGGGCAGGTTGCGCAGCACATACTCGCGGTTCTGTGGGTAAAGCGAAGCGCGCCATTGGGCGATGGTGATCGCCATGGCCATGCGCATGGCGATCAGGTCGCCCAGTATGTCCAGCTCCTGCTGTAGCAGCGGGATGTGGGCGTTATAGGCTGCGATGAACGCCTTGATTTGCCACAGCGGATCCGGCGCGCTGGCGTCGAACTGATAGGACAGCGCAGTGCCCAGTTCATTGACCAGCGGCGCATGCAGTGCGTCGCCAAAGTCGATGATGGCGGCCACGCGGGTGCCGGTCTCGGGGTCGAGGATCACGTTGTGCGGATTCAGATCGTTGTGAATCACCTGGCTTCTGAGGGTGGGCAGCAATGGCTTGATCTGCGCCTCATAGCGGTCAAGGAGGGTGGTGACAAGTGGGCGTTGCTCATCGTCCAGGCACTGCAGGTGCGGGCGTACACGCTCGGCGTGGCCCACGTCCCACAGCAGATATCGGTGGGCGGCGGGGTGATGAAAGCCGTTCAAGGCAAGGTTGACTTGTGCCAGCGTGCTGCCCAGTTGATGCATCAGCGCCACGCTGGGGGTGCCGAGATTTTGCGAGATGCCGTCCAGATAGCTGACCGTTCGCAACGTAAGGATCTGTTCCCCGACTTGCACCTTGGGTTCGAACGCTCCGGTGTGTGCCGCCAGCACGCGGGGAACAGGCAAGTGGTTGCCGTGCTGCTCGATGAACAACAGCGCTTCAGTCTGAAACCGCGTCACCTCGGAGGCTTCGGCCGGGTTCACGAACTTCATCACGAAGGCGCCACGGTCATCGCGGATCAGGAAATTCAGATCGCGCTCGCCATTGAGCTGCTTGATCGGACCTCTCAGACTGTACTGCGTCAGGGCGATCTCCTGCGCTTGCTGGAGGCTGACTTCCGGCACTTCGGTGGTCATGAGCTTTGTGCAATGGGGTGTCGATGATGCCGTCTCAGACATGCTGACCACCGTTGACATGGATTTCTGCGCCGTTCACGTAGGACGCACCGCTGGTGCACAAGAAATAGACCAGTGATGCGACTTCTTCGGGTTTGCCCAGGCGGTGCATTGGCACCAGCCGCTCGACCATCTCTGCGGTGCCAGGGGAGAGGATCGAGGTGTCGATTTCGCCGGGGGCAATGGCATTGACGCGTATGTCATGGCGTCCGAAATCGTAGGCCATTTCCCGAGTCAGCGCTGAAAGGGCAGCCTTGGAGGTGGAGTAGGCGGCACCCGCGAATGGGTGGACCTTTGTACCCGCGATGGAGGTCACGTTAATGATGCTGCCCTTGGTGGCTTTCAATTCATCGAACAGGCCTCGGGCAAGGAGTGCCGTGGAAAACAGGTTGACGTTGAACACCTGCACCCACGTCGCATAATCGGTTTCCAGCACACCCAATCGGCTGCCTTCCGGACCTTTGGGCGAGACCCCGGCGTTGTTCACCAGTGCGTCCAGTCGTCCTCCCAGCCTTTCCTTGATATCGGCGAGGCTGTCGCTGACGCTCTGGATGTTCTCCAGGTCCAGGTGGATGTGGTTCAGCAAGCCTTCAGCCCAAGGGCACTCGCTCACCCAGTCGTGCCGTGAAGCGGTAAACACTTCCCAGCCTGCTGCATTGAAATGCTTGACGGTGGCATGACCGATGCCTCGGCTGGCACCGGTCAGCAACAGCTTCTTTTTGTCGCTCATGAGCACACTCACTGATTGTGAAGTTTGATGCATCATGTTTTTTGTAAGTGCTCGGTGTCAATAGGGTAGAGCAAGGGGACGTTTATTCGCAGAGGGCTTCCTGACTGACGGCGATGAATTCGAGCATCTTCTGATTGCCATCAAGGATGTCGGTCTGGATCGCGTGCCGTGCCGCCGCCGGGTCCTGATTGCGCAGGGCGTGAAGCACTTCTTGATGGTGTTCGATGGCCATTGTCAGCGAGAAGTGTGCGTAAGCCTGGGCGATCAGGGGACCGGCGCGCATCCACAGGCTGTCAATGTAGCCACGCAGCACCGGCATGCGGGCGGTATCGGCGATGAGGAAATGGAAATCGCTGTTAAGGCGCAGCGCCTCGGTCAGGTCATTGTTGTTGATGGCTTCAAGGTTCAACTGGATGTTGGACTCGACGCGTTGAATGTCCGCGCTGGTCGCAGTGCGGGCAGCCGTTTCGGCCCCGAGCCCCTCAAGGTTAAGACGCAGTGTGCGGATTTCCAGATAGGCGGCGCTGTCCAACACCGGTACGCGGATGTCTTTCGGGGTTTTCAGCACCAGTGCCTTTTCCTTGGCCAGTTGCAGGATGGCATCCCGCACCGGCGTCACACTGGTTCCCAACTGGCTGGCCAGTTCGCGAATGCGCAATCGGTCGTCGGGCTTGAGCCCTCCCGTGATCAGCGCATTACGCAACTGGGCGTATACGTTGCTACCCAGATAGGTGTGATTGATGGCATCGAGTGGGTAGGACATGGTTCACCGAGAGGAGTAGGCATTTCTCGGGGGACTATACAACATGATGCATTAACCATTGAACCACCCGGGCTGACGAGCGTTGTGCCGGTCAACGAGGCTTGTGCAACAGTGCCTGTTCCAACGTCAGCATGGCGGCTTTCAACGCCTGCGCACATTGCTCGATAACAGCTGCAGGCACGCCGTTGTCACACCCTTGTTCAAGCTGCGTGCATAACTCGATGACTTCGTTGGCGCTGATGATCCGTGCCGCGCCCTTGATCTTGTGAGCGATGTCGTGGATCTCCTGACGGTTTGCGCGTGCAATGACCTCGTCCAGTTCTTTCGCATCGTCTCGGCAACTGCTGATCAGTTGCGTGATCAGGTGTTCGATCATTTCCGGCCTGTCCCCTGTCAATGCCAGAATACTGTCCATTTCAAAGGGGGAAGGTGTCACGGTGGTCTCCTTTTTCGAGGGGAGGAGTGCGATGCGAGACAGGCGCTCGTTGAGGGCGGTCAGGCTGATGGGCTTGAACAGGCAGTCATCCATGCCCGCTTCGCGACAACGTTGTTTTTCCTCGGGTTGAGCGTTGGCGGTAAACCCCAGTATCGAGCAGGGCGTCTGCCCGATGTGGCGCTCGTGTGCGCGGATCGCCCGCGTCAGGTCGTAACCGTTCATCACGGGCATGTTGCAGTCCACGATGACCAGATCGAAATGCCGCGCCTGCCAGCGCTCCAGCCCCTGAGCGCCTTGTTCGGCCACTTCGCAGCGATGCCCGAGAAACTCCAGTTGTTGACACAGCAGCAGACGGTTGGCGGGGTGATCGTCGACGACCAGAATATCGAGTGCGCCTTCGTGGTCATCGGTAGGATCCTTCGTGACGGGTGTGCTGACCAGTGGTTCCAGTGAGGTCAGATCGAACGTCATCTCTACCCGAGTACCGTCGCCAGGCTGGCTGTCGAGGGTCAGGGTTCCTCCCATCATCTCGCACAGGCTGCGGCAGATGACCAGGCCTAAGCCGGCGCCGGTTCGCGCCAGTTGCCCGCCGTGGTCGGCCTGGGCAAAGGGGGCGAACAACCGCGCCTGATCCTCGTGACTGATGCCGATACCGCTGTCCTGGATGACGACATATAGCCGAATGTGTTGGTCGGTCGCAGCGTCATCGGCCTGGAGCGTGATGCGGACCTGCCCGCTAGGGGTAAATTTGATGGCATTGCTGATCAGGTTGGAGAGGATCTGCTTGAACCGCAGCGGGTCGATCAGGACGTCGAGATTGATTCGGCTGTCCAGGTCCAGTTGCAGCGTCAGGCCTTTTTGACGCGCCAATCCGTCGAATACTCGGACCACCGACTCCACGAGTTGTCGCAGATTGGCCCGTTCGGGGCTTAGGGTGAGGCGACCTGATTCAATCCGTGCGATGTCGAGGATGTCGCCAATCAGTTCCAGCAGATCCTTGGCCGAGCTGTAGGCAACCTCGATGGCAGGACGGTCCAGTTGGCCCTGATCGGCGCGCTTGAGCGCCAGCTCCAGCATGCCGATGACAGCGTTCATCGGGGTACGGATTTCATGGCTCATGGTCGCCAGAAAGGTACTTTTTGCACGGTTGGCGTCGTCGGCCTGCTGCTTGGCCGTTTGCAGTTCCTCGATCAGTTGTCGGCGCTCACTGATGTCGATCCAGCCGCCGATGATGCCCTGTACCTTGCCGAGCGAATCCTTGAAAGGCAGGATCCAGTGGTAAATCGTCAGCGACCGCTCGCCGATGTGGAGAGAACGGTCGAGAATCAGTGGTTCCCCGTCGGCCATGACCTGGTGATAGTCCTCGACATATTCTCTGGCCTCCTGGGCATCACTCAGGACCCCATCGAGAATGCTTTTTCCGATCACCGCTTCACGCTGTGCGGAAAACGCGGTCAGGTAGCTCTCGTTGCACATTTGCAACAGGCCTTCGCGATCCCGGACGTAGATCGGATGGGGCGTGCCATTGACCAGCGCGCTCATGAACTCGAACTGATCGTTCAACGCCCGTTCGGCCTTTTCGCGCTGCTTGATCTGGCGCCGCATCCAGGCGTTCCATGCCAGCGAACCCAGCAGGAGCAGGCCGGCACCGATGACGATCTGATAGACCAGCAGTTGGTAATCCTGCCAGGCGCCGCTACCGGCGGGCATGTAGGTGCGCCAACGATTGTTGATGACGGCGAGGTCTTCCGGCGCAATGCTCGACAGCGCCTTGTCGATGATGCTGCTCAGTTCGGTGGCGTTGCGGGACGTCGCCATGGCGATTCGGGCAGGGTCACGGCCCACGGTGACACGCATTTGCAGCGTATCCTGCGCGGCACGGGAAGCGATGAAGTAGCTGGCGCTGAACAAGGAGGTAATTGCCCCTTCGACTCGTCCGTGGGCGAGCATGTCCAGGGCCTGGGCGGGGTTGTCTACCTCCACGGGATAAATGCGCGGATGGTTCTGTTGCAGGGTTTCCAGGATCGGGCTGCCGAGGGTGAGCGCGACGCGTTTGCCTTCCAGTTGGTCCAGGTTGGACGGGCCTGAAGGTTCCTTGCGTGTCACCAGGACGAAGGCATTGTCCATGTAAGGGCGGCTGAAGCTGAACCGGTTTTCACGCTCGTCGCTGGGCACCATGGCGCCGATCAGATCGGCTTGCCCCTGATTGAGCCGATTCATCATGTCCGCCATGCTGGGTGCATGGCGGACGTCGAAGCGAAGTCCGGTTCGCAGCCGGATCAGGTCCAAAAGGTCGGCTGTCACGCCGCGAAAGTTGCCGCTGGCATCGAAGAAGGTCAAGGGCGCGTACGCGTCATTGATCACCACGCGAACGGTCGGATGCTGAGCGATCCAGCGTTCCTCGCGTTGGGTCAGTTGCAGTTTCTGATCGGTGAGCAACATGTCTGCACCGGCACCCCAGCGTTTGGAGATCGCAATGCGTTCTTCGATGGGGATGCCTTTGAGTACCTGATTGATGATGTCCAGGAGTTGGGTGTTATCGGCTTTCACGGCAAAACTGAACCCGTTGGGTTCGTGTTTGCCGAAGTTGGCCATCTGTACGTTATTCAGGTAACCCTTGCTGATCACATAGTGTGTCGAAATCGCGTCGCCCAGGAATACGTCGGCCTGATTGAATGCTACAGCGTTGATGGCGCTCTGAAATGAGGGGAACGTTTGAAGTCGAGCCTTGGGATAGAGGGTGCTGATCTCCTCGGGGGGAAGGTAATGGTAAACCATGCTCAGGCGCAGACCGTTGAGGCCATCATTCAGTCCGCGCGTTTCACCGGTTCGGGTCACCAGAACGGGCTGATCCACGGCGTAGGGTGATGAAAGCCTGATTTTCTGGGCGGCGGCTTCGTAGCCATTGGCACTGCCGAGCAGGTCAATGTCGCCCTTGAGCAGTGCTTCGATGGCCTGATCTCGCGTGTCGTAGCGCAGCACCTTGACTGGAAGATCCAGCGCCCGGGCGACGATACCGATGTAATCAGCCGTGAAGCCCTCGTAATCGCGACCGGTCAGGGTCATGTCGAACGGCGGATAATCCGGTGCGGAAGTGCCCAGAATCAATTCGCGCTTGCTGCGTACCCACTGCCACTGAACCCGATCCAGCGTCACCTCCATGTGCGCAGGATTGGAGCGGCTCAGCAGGGTATAGCGTTCGGTCGCACCGGTTTCTGCCTGAGCGCCGAGGCTCAAACATGCCAGTACGACCAGTGTCCCGTAGTCCTTTAACCCTTTCGGCATCCTCTTTCTCACACTAGCGAGTTGCGTTTTGCCATCTCGATAAGTTCTACCAACGTTCTGGCTTTCAGTTTATGCATCAGGCGAGTCTTATACGTACTGACGGTTTTGTTGCTGAGAAACATTCCCTTGGCGATTTCCTTGTTTGTTCGTCCTTGGGCGAAGAGCTGAAGGACCATCAGTTCACGGTCATTGACCAGTTTGAAACGCTCCAGCTCGCTGGGGTCGCCACCCTGATGTGCGGACGCACCCAGTGCCTGGCTCGGGAAGTAATTGTAGCCAGAGAGGACAGCTTTGACCGAACTGACCAGTTCGCTGAGATCTTCCTGTTTGCATACATATCCCGCGGCCCCCGATTGCATACAGCGTATTGCAAATAAACTGGGCGCCTGCGCTGTGAGTACCAGAATCTTCGACGGAAGATTCATGGCGTTAAATCGGGCCAGTACTTCGAGTCCGTCCAGTTTCGGGATGCTGATATCGAGAATGATCAGGTCAGGCATGCACTCGCGCACCATCTGCATCGCGTCCACGCCGTTATCCGTTTCGCCGACGATCTCGTAGTTTTCATTCTCGAGCAGCATACGGATCGCGAGGCGAATGACAGGATGATCATCGATGATAAAAACTGAGTTCATAATTCAATCCATAGCAGGCAGCGAAGAAGACGCGCACCTTATCCCAGAAGCGTGAAGGTGCACATGAGCAGAACGATGCAGTGGTTATATATAGGAAACATCCTACAAAAATCAGAGTATTGCCGTACGCCAATACTCGGCCCGTTCACTGAGTGTTTAAAAAGCGGCACCGATTCTGAGCGAAAAAAGTTATAAGATAAAGTGCGTTTATTTCGATTGGGAATATTCCTACGTTTACATCAGTTTGGTACTACACGTAATAAACGCGGCGTTTTTTTGATGCGATGAACCCTGCCGCTGCTAACGGCATTTTATTAGGAATAAAGGCATCATTAATTGTCGCGGTTGCATTGCAACTGGCTATGAGATGTCAGGCAGGACTCAGCAGTCACTTGGTGAGAATGAAATAAGCCGCAATAGTTCAAGTGTATTCAATGGTTTGCTCAGGCACCCCAGTAATGGGAGGCCTCTTTCGAACGCTTCCCGCTGGATATCGACCAATTGAGCGTCCTCAAGGCCACTGAGTAACACCGCTTGGCGTACGAGATTGCGTCGACTGGCGATCTCGATCAGTTCGATGCCTTTCATGTCTGGCAAACGCTGATCGCAGAGGAGCACATCGTAAGGCTGTTCGCTTCGCTCCATGGCCGTCAGGGCGTCCTCGGCATTCAGGGCGGGGGTCACCCGGTACAATCCGTGGTTGTTGAGCAGGATCTGCAATGCGATGAGCTGAAAGGGATGATCCTCTACCAGTAGAATTCGAAGCATGTCTTTGGGCATCGGCAGGTTCCAGGCGAGGCGAAAGGGCCGGGCGCTTGTGCAGGGTGAGGCGCTCGGCGTATGCAGTGAAGGGCGGCTGCTGGGCGGTTGACGGATGGGCCTGCGCCGCGATGGGACGGGCGGATTATTCGTTAGAGGCCCGGAGGGGGCGATAGGACTTGTCTTGGTCGCGTGTAGGACGTTTCTGAAGATGCTGTTTTCTTTTCCGGAAGCGCTGAAAAGAAAAGCCCGATCACCCTTGGGATTTCGGGCCTGTCGCATTAGGTAAATTCGCTCAGACTGGGCTTGAACGGCCGGTCATCTCTCGGGCCATCTCGCTGGCGTAGCTGTCGGTCATGCCTGCGATGAAGTCGATGACCCGCAGAAACGACGTGTGCAGTGGCCATCCGGGATCGGGCGCATTGTTCCCGAGCAGGTCCAGGATGCGTCGGCTCTTGAACGACGGGGTATGTCCGCCGTATTGCTCCAGTGCGGCACCACAGAACGCGTTAAGCAGGATTTCCAGCGTGGTGTAGGCGCCGATTTCGTGCAGCGTTTTGCGCTTGTCCTGAAAGATTTTCTTTCGCGCCATGTCCTTGGCGCTCAAGACACATCGCTTGGCCGGGCCGTGCATGTGCTCCACCAGATCACCCTGCAGGGTGCCGGCGAGCAAGGCGTCCTGTTGCTCGACGAAAGCCCGGGCGGCTGCATTGGTCAGGTGCTCGATGGCTTTGCCCCGCAGGATGGCGAGTTTGCGGCGACGAGAATCGTCTGGCCCGAGTTGGCGGTAGGTGTCCGGCAGGTCGTCTCCCACCAGCCCCAGAAGCAGCGACTCGACCTCCGGGTAGTTCAGCAGCTCCATTTCCAGGCCGTCTTCGAGGTCGATCAGCGCGTAGCAGATGTCATCCGCCGCCTCCATCAAGTACACCAGAGGATGGCGAGCCCAGCGTTGTTCTTCGATTTGCGGCAGGCCGAGTTTGGTTGCGATCTGTTCAAGAATGGGCAGCTCGCTCTGGTAACAGCCGAATTTATGCTTTTTGTAGCCCAGTGAGTCGGCGTGGCGAGCGGTCCACGGGTATTTGAGGTAGGTGCCGAGCGTGGCGTAGGTCAAGCGTGTACCGCCTTCGAACTGGTGATATTCCAGTTGTGTCAGCACGCGAAAGCCTTGGGCGTTGCCTTCGAAGTTGAGGAAATCATTGCGCTCGACGTCGCTCATCGCGTCGAGCCAGCCGCGCCCGGCAGCCTGCTTGAACCAGTTTCGGATCGCGTCTTCGCCAGAGTGGCCAAACGGTGGGTTGCCGATGTCATGAGCCAGGCAGGCAGACTGTACGACCATGCCCAGGTCACTGGGATCGCACCAGTCGGGCAGGGCACTGCGCAGGGTTTCGCCGACGCGCATGCCCAGCGAGCGACCGACACAGCTGACTTCCAGTGAATGGGTCAGGCGTGTGTGAATGTGATCGTTGCTGGTGACCGGGTGGACTTGCGTCTTGCGCCCGAGACGACGAAACGCACCGGAAAAAATGATGCGGTCGTGGTCCTTGTGAAACGGGCTGCGCCCGAGTTCTTCTGGGCTGTGCAGGGTTTTGCCGAGGCGCTCGCGGGTGAGCAGGGTTTGCCAATCCAAGGCCGGTACTCCATCGGGTGATTACTGGCCTAGCTTCCCGTTTAGCTCCGCGCGCTGCAAGCAGAAGATGTCGGTCTCGCGCCGTCAAAAGCCTGCAGCGTCAACGTCAATCAGCAGCAGGCGTTTGCCGTTGTCGAAAAACTGCCCTGCCGTCAGGCAATACTGGTTGCTGGTGGCATCACGGTAGGTGTTGGACAGCGTGAGGCGGCGCTCATGCCAGCCTTCGGCGAGCAGGTGATAGAAGTAGGGGCGCCATGACCAGTTGTGGCCCAGATAGCGGGTATCCGCGAGCCAGGCCCCGTTGCGCCACTCCAGATTGGGGGTGAGTTGGGTGCCGTGACGATCGCATTGATAGAAGCGCAGCAACCAAGGGTAGTCCTGCACGTCCGGCAAGTCGCTCAGCGGAGCTTCGCCCTCGGCCCAGCCTTGCAGCCGATGCATGAGCTGACTCAACTGCTTGCGCAGGTTCATCAGGCGCTCTCGTTCCACGACTTTCTGCATCACGTACCGGTCGCGTAATTCAGCGAAGCGGTCGACGAACGCGTCGGCCGCAAAAAAGTCCTGCTCGGCCTGGGCAAAGAGGAATCCCTGTACATAGCGCGAGCCGCACTCCAGCGCGAAATGCAGCTCGGCTTCGGTCTCGACGCCTTCAGCGATGATCCAGCAGCCGGTTTTTTCGGCCATCTGCGCCAGCGCCTTGACAACGTCGCTGCTGGGGCCGCCTCTGGCCGCGGCCTGAAACAGCCGCATGTCGAGTTTGAGAATGTCCGGCTGCAACGCAAGGACGCGATCGAGTTGGGAGTACCCCGCCCCAAAGTCGTCGATGGCGATTCGTGCGCCAGCTTCGCGATAGCGAGCAACGACGTCGCTCAGGCGCTGGCTGTCGCCGCCCAGTTCGGTGATCTCGAACACGATACGTTGTGCGGGAATGCCATGCTGTTGCAACTGCTTGAGACTGGGCAGCGATTGGCCCGGACGCAGGCGGCTGATCCAACGTGGAGAAATATTCAGACTTAAAAACCAGTCGCTCGGTGCTTCGTGCAAGCGACTGAGCGCATCGTCACGAATCAGACGATCCAGGCGGCGCAGTTCGATGGCCGGGCGCTTGGGGTCAGCGAACAGGGGACCGACAGACAGCAAGCGACCGTCCTCCTGAAACAGGCGGCCCAGCGCTTCTATACCTGCAATACGGCCGGTGGCGGTATCGATGAACGGCTGAAAGCACGCTAGCGGTTGCCCATCGATCACATGGCCTCCTCAGAAATTATTGGCTTTGTTGTTCAAGCAAAAAAACGCGCCCTGACTCGGTGTGACTATCGAGTCAGGGCGCGGGCAGGTTTGTTTGCAAGAATGCAGCCAAATGGCCAGCTCAGGGGCGGCGACCGGACGTTTGCAGAATCAATCTAATGATGGGCATGAGGCTTGCGCTCAGTTTGATCAGCCGTGTGACGCTGCCGCTGCGCTTGCTGCGCGCGCCTTTGCCGGTGAGAAATCCCAGCAGCGAAACGATACCGATCCCCCAGAGCGGCGCGTGTTTGATGCCCAGCGAGCCGGGGAAATCGTGGGCCATGCCGCGCACGCGGTGCAGAGGGCGCATCAGCTGGGCGGATTCGTGACGAATCTCTTGGCGATGCATTTCCATGCGCAGACGGATCAGTGCCTTGCGCAACTCGCGGCGATTATGGGTTTGAGGCGAATCAGGGTGGCTCATGGCATCAGTCGCTCACGATCATTGGCCAGTTCTTCCAGGGTGGAATGAAACGGCGAAGATTCATCGAAGATCGCGGACCTCAGCCGCAGAGCGCAGAACAGCGCGGCCAGGGTATAGAACACGCACAGCCCGATAATGCCCGTCAGGCGGTAGCTGTCCCACATCACGATCAATAGCAATGCGGAAAGGCCGATGAGCAGAAGCAGGGCAAAGACCAGTGCCAGGCCGGCGAACAGCAACAGGCTGACGGTGCGGGCTTTCTGCTCTTGCAGTTCAATACCGAACAACTCGACGTGGCTGTGCAGCAACCCAAGAAACGCGGCACCCAGACGGCGCGGCGATGAGGTGTGATCGCTCTCGGACGGACCTGTTTCCAACGTCATATCAGTCAGCGCCTTGTAGCCAGCAGACCCAGCAGGAAGCCCACGCCAGCGGCGATGCCCACCGACTGCCATGGGTTGTTTTGCACGTATTCCTCGGTCGCGACCACCGCTTCCTTGCCGCGCTCACGCAGGGCGGCTTCGGCCAGGGCCAGGGTTTCCCGGGCACGCAACAGGCTGTCCTGAATCTGGTCGCGCAGTTCGTCGGCTTGGTCTCCGGCCAGAGACGCCGTGTGCGCCAGCAGTTTTTCCGTGTCTGCGACCAGTGTCTGGAAGTCTGCCATCAAAATGTCCTGGGCTTTCTCTGCTGTCGGGCGAGCCATGGTGTTCTCCGTAGGGGTGGCAATAATGGGTTTCGAGTATGGCCTATTAATGAAGGTTCATTCCAATTGCTGTAACAGATGACGGGAATGGCTGGTACAGGTTTTGCTTTGTAGTGGTGCGCCAGAGAGGCGGAGCGCTCCAATGCGGAGCGTGCATGTCGGCGAACACGCCGAAACCTTGATCTAAAACCATAAAACCGAGAAAAACGCCTAGGCGTTCAGCTTTTCTGCCTGTCTGTGTGCGCCAAATTGGTTCGCGCAGTCTCGTCTTGCGCCTGTTTGGTGCTTTTGTCGTGAGCGGTCAGAAGGCTTGTCCTGCTTTGGTGCTTTTCATCACTTGCAGGCCTGCCCGTCGATGGAAAATGTGCAAAGTGCGGTGGACACCTTGGTCCATAGCTCCAATACCCTGTTTATCCTGATCGGTGCTGTCATGGTTCTGGCCATGCACGCCGGTTTCGCGTTTCTGGAAGTCGGCACGGTCCGGCAGAAAAATCAGGTCAACGCGTTATCGAAAATCCTCAGTGACTTTGCTGTCTCGACCCTTGCGTATTTTTTCGTGGGGTACTGGATTTCCTATGGTGTCAGCTTTTTGCAGCCTGCCAGTGTGTTAGCGACTGACCACGGCTACGGGTTGGTGAAATTCTTTTTCCTGCTGACGTTCGCGGCGGCCATTCCGGCCATCATTTCCGGCGGTGTTGCCGAGCGCGCGAAGTTTGCCCCCCAACTATGTGCAACGGTGCTGATTGTCGCTTTCATTTACCCGTTCTTTGAAGGCATGGTGTGGAACGGCAATTTCGGTTTTCAGTCCTGGCTGCTCAAGTCCTTTGGGGCAAGTTTTCATGACTTCGCCGGGTCGGTGGTAGTACACGCCATGGGCGGCTGGCTGGCCCTGGCGGCCGTGACGTTGCTCGGCGCGCGCAATGGTCGATATCGCGACGGCAAGTTGATTGCCTATCCGCCTTCGAGCATTCCGTTTCTGGCATTGGGGTCGTGGATCCTCATCGTCGGCTGGTTCGGCTTCAACGTGATGAGCGCCCAGACGCTGGATGGCGTCAGCGGCCTGGTGGCCGTCAACTCGCTGATGGCCATGGTGGGCGGCACGGTGGCAGCGTTGATTGTCGGGCGCAACGACCCGGGGTTTCTGCACAACGGCCCGCTGGCCGGACTGGTGGCAGTTTGCGCGGGTTCCGACCTGATGCATCCGGTGGGGGCGTTGGTGACGGGCGTGATCGCAGGCGCCTTGTTCGTCTGGTGTTTTACGGCGGCGCAAGTGCGCTGGAAGATCGACGATGTATTGGGTGTCTGGCCGCTCCACGGCCTCTGTGGCGTTTGGGGGGGAATCGCCTGTGGCATTTTCGGCCAGACCGCGTTCGGCGGCATGGGCGGGGTCAGTCTGATCAGTCAGTTGATAGGTAGCGCGTTGGGCGTGGTCATTGCGCTGGCGGGCGGCTTTCTTGTGTATGGCGTGGTCAAGCGGTGCCTGGGCCTGCGCCTGAATCAAGAGCAGGAGTATTACGGCGCCGACCTGTCGATTCACAAGATCGGGGCGGTCAGCCACGATTGAGGGGTGATGCAGGTTGGGCGCTGGTTTTAGCAACTTGCTGACCGGCCTCATTCGTCGTCAACCGTTGGCTATGCTTACTCGCAACCGAGTGGGCATGGCTGACGTTGTGCATGCCCCTCGACTTTCCTGTCTTGTCGTCACCCTTGGGTCGACGTCTGCTGTGGGAGAAGTCGATGGAGCGTATCTATTCCCTTCAGGGGCTGAGGGGCGTGGCGGTGCTAGGGGTGGTGCTTTTTCACATGACCGCCGTAGAGCACAAGTATTCGGGCGGTGACATTCTGTTGCCGCCATTGCTGGATTTCTTCCAGCTCGGGGTCGATCTGTTTTTCATCATCAGCGGTTTCGTGATGGTGATCGTCAGTCGTGGTCGCTTCCGGAAGATCGCTGAATCCAAGCGCTTCCTGTTCAACCGCGTATCGCGGATCTATCCCACTTACTGGCTGTACTACGGTCTGACCCTGGCGGTGGTGCTGGTGCAGCCAAATATGGTCAACAGCACGCACGGCTCGTCAAACCTGCTGATGTCGTTCCTGTTGCTGCCCAATGACAAGGTGCTGCTGGTGATGGTGGCCTGGTCATTAGTGTTCGAGCTTTGGTTTTATTTGGTGTTCACCGGGCTGATGCTGTTCCGCGAGCGCTGGTTGCCCGCGTTTCTCGCGCTCTGGGCGGTGCTGCTGGTGGCGTTCAATAGCGTTGAAAACTGGCAGGACTACAACGCCGCGTTACGCATTATTCTTCATCCCTATTCGCTGGAGTTCATCATCGGTGTGGCATTGGCGCTGTTGTTCTATAGCCGCCATTGCGCGCGGATTTCGACGCCGATGATTTTCGTGGCACTGGCGGTGGCGCTGATTCCAGGGGTGGGGCTGATCGGTTACTACCAGCTGTTCGATGACCAGGGGCTGGTACGCATGTTCTCGGTGGGGGCGGTGTTCGGCGTGCTGGTGCTGGGGTTGGCGTTACTGGAGCGACGCCACTATTTGCACATGCCGCCGTTTCTTGTCGCTGTTGGCGATATGTCCTACACCGTGTACCTCTCGCACCTGCTGGTGCTGGGTGTAATCGGGCGTTTCTGGCAGGTGTTCGGCAGTTGGTCAAGCAGCCTACTGGACAACGTGCTGTTCGCGTTGCTGATGATGATGGCTGTGCTGTGTTACGGCTGGGTCGGCTATCGCTGTTTCGAGAAGCCGATTCTGGACCGCTCCAACGATTTTTCCCGGCGCCGCTTCCGGCTCGACGGTATTTCCGGACGGGCCTAAACTGGCCGCACGTTCCGAAATCTGCCAACGGAGGTCTGCGCCATGCCGCCGGAATGTCAGCTATTCAGCACTGTGGGGTGTCATTTATGTGAGGTGGCCGAAGCCGAGTTGATGCCGCTGGTCGAGCATGGCCTGCTGATCGAGCTGGTGGATATTGCCCAGAGTGAAGCGCTGGCCGATGCCTATGGGTTGCGCATCCCGGTGTTGCGGCGCACTGACACCGGGGCCGAACTGGACTGGCCGTTCGACACCGGGCAGGTGGTGACGTTCTTGTGTGACTGAGCGCAGTCGCAGTCTTCAGAGGTATTGCGTGTCAACGACCATCGCTTTGGCGACGGCTTCTTTCTGCGCTTCGGTCATGCCGTCCCAGACGTGGACTTTGGCGTAGTAGCCAAGGCCCGCGACGATGTACAGGCTCAACGTGAAAACGATGAACACCGACATGAACGTCCAGCGACCGACATCGTGCTCGTCATCCGAGAACGATTGCGAATAGCTGTCTTCGCTTTCGGCGGGGGTGCCGGTGGACAGGCGTTTGATCCATTGAAACAGTTGAACCAGCATGGCGTAACCTCAAGTTTGAAAAACGAAATCTGTCGTGGGCCGTGGGCTGATCCGCGCCAACAGGGCCGACGTTGCATGTCCGGCGATTGCGCCTGGAGGCGCGTTACAAACGCTGAAAACGAAAAAAGCCCGTCGAGGACGGGCTTTCTTTTTATGAGTTCAGGTCTGGCAGACGTTTTCGAGTTCGATCACGAAGCATTTCGTGTCGGTTCGGATTCGCGCCTGCTTGCCGATTTCGTAACATTTTAGAACAAATCATTTTCAGCTTCTACTGCTGTCATGTAGATGTCAGACAACTGGTACATCGGTGGCGTGCGACAAAACGTCGCGTGATCGTGTAACGACCGGAACAGAGCCTTTCGCGCTCATGATCATGCTCCTCGCGCACGAATAGACCCTGAGCGATAATGCCGTCCTTGTTGCATCCGACCCTGAGTGACCCATGTCCGATTCTGCCTTCATTCCCGCCAACAGTCAGGCCAGTACTCTGTATTTGCCGCCAGGCACCTGGCTGACGGTACTTGACTGCCTGTGCGAGCGTTTCAGCGCCATCAGCCGCGATCAGTGGGTGGACCGGTTTGCGCGAGGGCGCGTGCTGGATGGCGAAGGGCGGCCTGTTGCGCTGGATCGGGCGTACCGCGAGGGGATGCGGATTCATTATTTCCGCGAAGTGCCCGATGAGAAGCCGATTCCGGTGCAGGAGCAGATCCTGTACGCCGACGAGCATTTGGTGGTCGCCGACAAGCCGCATTTCTTGCCGGTCACGCCGTCAGGGGAATACGTCGAGCAGACGCTGCTGCGGCGTTTGATTCGTACGCTCGACAACCCGCATCTGGTGCCCCTGCATCGTATCGACCGTCACACCGCAGGGCTGGTGCTGTTTTCGGCCAACAAGGACAGTCGCTCGGCTTATCAGTCGCTGTTTCCGACCCGGCAGATCGATAAACGCTACGAGGCGATCGCCCGCGCATTGCCTGATCTTGAGTTTGCGCGGGTGCATAAAAGTCGCCTGGTGGACGGTGAGCCGTTCTTTCGCATGCAAGAGGGGGAAGGGCCAGCCAATACCGAAACCCGGATCGAGGTGTGTGAGCGCAACGGTGACCTGTGGCGCTACGGGCTTTATCCCGTCACGGGCAAAAAGCACCAGTTGCGGGTGCACATGGCAGCGCTCGGGGCCGCGATCTGTAACGATCCGTTTTACCCCGACGTGGTCAGGGATGCGGTCGATGATTATGACAAGCCACTCAAACTGCTGGCGCAGGGCTTGCGTTTCATTGATCCGGTGACGGGCCAGGAGCGATCCTTTGAAAGCAGCATCACGCTTGCGTGGACGTGAGCGCTCACGCGGTGCCCTCGTTGTAGCCGTATGACGTGCCTGCGGTGGCGTACGAAAGATCGCTACCGCCGGCAAGCCGGACAGCTACGGGAGTGGGGTGTTCACGCTGTAGTAGCAACGTCTGGCGTTTCCTCCCAGCGTCCCCTCAACCCTTAGGCCAATACGTCGTTAACGGCGGATGGCGCCCAGTCACCGGGTCGCTCTCCGGAAAGGGCAATGTGGCCATGCGTTCGATCATGGCTTCGGTGGGGGCTTCTCGGCAGATGTCCCAGTTCTGACCCGGCGGGTAGCCGCCCACCACCAGAAAATCGCTGCTGGCCGACAGACGACAATGGCCGGTTCCCGCAGGCAGGAGCACCACATCGCCTTTTTTAACAGTGACTTCATGCCCATTCGGCCCGCCCAGCATCAAACGCACGCTGCCTGCGGCAAAGCCGAGTACCTCGTGGGCGGTGGAGTGGTAGTGGTGATAGTCGAACACCCCGTCGCGCCAGGCCGGTTTCCAGCCATTCTGCGTGAACAGCGCTTCCACGGCCGACGCAACGTCGCCCTCGGTGATCACGTCGCGGTAATGCAGCACGGGCAGGCGCGGGTTGTTGGGCACCCAGCCATTGCGTTGCAGGAGCAGTGTTCTGGGTGATTCCATGGTGTTGGCCTCTGCACGATGGGTCGGCAATATCAGTGCGCCTGCGCCGATGATCAATGCTCCATTGATGAGATGGCGCCTGTTCAATCTCGTCATGCTGATTCCCTCCCTTTGGCTAACCTGACCTCAGGTTGCCTGTTGCCGTTCCCCCGAATCCCGTTTGATTGAAACCTTGAACGCCCGCGACGGTCGGTTAATTCGTGCCCGCAGAACAAAGGTCATTTGTGCCTGCCATGCTGTTCGGCGTTGGGCGACACATCGATAATTTCGACGATTTTTGTGTGTCCAGATTCGGCCCATGGAAGGCTGACACGAGGTTAGAACAATGATGGTGTTGCAACGCGTTGCCCTGCTGATGACCGCCGCGGCCTTGCTCAGTGCCTGCGGTGAAAATTCCAAGTTGCCGTTTCAGGCCGGTGTGGGCCCCAAGCCGCAATTGCCAGAACCGACCACGACGCTGATTCCGACGCTAAAGATTTCCAAGGCAGTGGGCTGGACGGGCAACGACATGCCCAAAGCCCCGGAGGGCTTCAAGGTTCAGGCCCTGGCCGAGAACCTTCAACACCCGCGCTGGTTGTACAAGCTGCCAAACGGCGATGTGTTGGTGGCCGAAAGCAACACGCCGCCCAAGCCCGAGGGCGCTACCGATGGCGGCACGGGGTTGATGGCGTGGGCCAAACGCACGGCATCGGGGATCGTCATGAGCCGCGCGGGCGCCAAGGCGGAGAGTGCCAACCGCATCACATTGCTGCGTGACGCTGACGGCGATGGCAAGGCCGAAGTCCACAAGGTGTTCATCAGCGGGCTGACTTCACCGTTTGGCATGGTGTTGGTGGGCAACGATTTATTCATCGCCAACGCCGACGCGGTGGTCAAAGTGCCGTACAGCGAGGGCCAGACCGAAATCACGGCCACGCCGGTCAAGGTGACGGACCTGCCTGCGGGCCTCAACCATCACTGGACCAAGAACATCATCGCCAACAGCGACGGCAGCAAGCTGTACGTGACCGTAGGCTCCAACAGTAACGTGGGTGAAAACGGTCTGGAAGCCGAAGAGGGGCGGGCGGCGATCTGGGAGGTTGACGCGAAAACCGGGCAGAAACGCCTGTTTGCCAGTGGGCTGCGCAACCCGAATGGTCTGGCCTGGAAACCGGGCAGTACCGAGCTGTGGACGGTGGTCAACGAACGGGATGAGATCGGTAGCGATCTGGTACCGGATTACCTGACGTCGGTGAAGGATGGGGCGTTCTACGGCTGGCCATGGAGCTATTACGGCAACCATGTCGACGTACGCGTACAGCCGCCGCGTCCGGACAAGGTGGCCAAGGCGATTGCACCGGATTACGCGCTCGGTACGCACGTCGCACCGCTGGGGCTGACGTTTTCCGATGCGCGCGGCATGCCGGAGAACTTCTCCAATGGGGTGTTCATCGGCGAGCACGGATCGTGGAATCGCAACCCGCAATCGGGCTACAAAGTGGTGTTCATCGGATTCGAGAACGGGCAGCCGACGGGCATGCCGATTGATTTTCTTACCGGTTTTCTGAACAAGGACGGTGAGGCTCAGGGGCGTCCGGTGGGGGTGATCCTCGATCAGCAGGGTGCGTTGCTGGTGGCTGATGATGTGGGGAACAAGGTGTGGCGGGTGAGCAAGGCTCATTAGAAGTCAATGGTCGAGCGCCCCGTTTTTATCATGTGTGCTCTCGCTCTCGCTCTCGCTCTCGCTCCTGCTTTTGCTCTTCATACGCGACAGTCCAGACACCGCGTTGGAAGATCAAAATCAGGATCAACGCATTTTGAGTCTGTCACCCTTTGGGCGTTCTGGTGACGCAGCGAGCCCGTCGTAGTTTCATCGTTCGGCGGCGCGCTTGGGGCTGTCGTCGTCGCACCGGCACATTGGAGGCGAGGGCAACTTGTGCTGTACTGCGCGGCGTGCCTGTTGTCCTTCATCCTCGTCACCGGATAACCCCATGAGTGTTTCTTCCCGTTCCCACAGCCATGTGATCGGCATGTGGCTGATGGTCGGTGTGGCTTTCGTATTCGCCAGCCATGATGCGTTGTCGAAAACCCTGATTCTCACGCTGCCGGTCATTTTCGTGGCCTGGGCGCGCTATCTGATTCATACCGTGATCGTCACGCGGGTGATCGTTCGGGAAAAACGCGAAAATGCCTTCCGCACCCAGCGGCCCTGGCTGCACCTGCTGCGGGCGGTGTTTCTGCTGGGCGACAGCCTGACCTTTCTTTTTGGCCTGACCCACGTGCCGCTGGCAGAGTCGACCGCCCTGGTGTTTCTAGCCCCGGCCTTCGTCACCCTGCTGTCGCCGCTGCTGTTTGGCATCCGCGCAGACCGGTTGCAGTGGTTATCGGTGATCGTCGGTTTCATCGGTGTGCTGGTGGTGATCAACCCGACCAGCGACGGCTTTTCGCTGTGGATGCTGTTTCCGCTCGCTTCGGCGTTCTGCTTTGCGGTCTATCAATTACTGACACAACTGGCCGGAGAATCGGACAGCCCGTCGGTGTGCAGTTTTTACGTGGGTGTGTTCAGCACCGCGTTGCTGAGCCTGGTGGTGCCGTTCTACTGGGCTTCACCGACGCTGCTTCAGTGGGGGATGTTGTTGGTGCTGGGCGGGATGGGCATGTCAGCGCACCTGTTGATTTCCAAATCCTATGTCTATGCCTCGTCCTCGGTGCTTGCGCCATTGGGCTATCTGCAGATCCTCTTCGCGGCGGTGTACGGGGTGCTGTTTTTCGACAGTTACCCCGTGTTGTCGTCGACACTGGGCATGGCGCTGATTTGCCTGAGCGGGCTGTTGGTTTACCTCAAGCGTCCTCCGATAGCTGTGGCGGAGTGACGGCGGGGGCGCCATCAGCGAGAAAACCGTCGCGCGCCCACCACGCACAGGATGACCGCCAGGGTCACCCCCAGCATGCCGATGCTGACCTGCTCGTGCAGCAGGGACGCGGCCAGCGCCAGTCCGAAGAACGGTTGCAGTAACTGAAGCTGACCGACCGCTGCGATCCCGCCCTGCACCAGCCCGCGATACCAGAAGACGAAGCCGATCAGCATACTGAACAGCGAGACGTAACCGAGGCTGATCCACGCCGGTACACCGATGTGAGCGAAAGAGGGCGGGGCGCTGAACCACGTCAGCCCCAGCATCAGCGGCAGCGCCAGCACCAACGCCCAGCAGATGACCTGCCAGCCCCCCAATGTGCGGGACAATTTCGCTCCTTCGGCGTAACCCAGGCCACACGCCAGAATGGCCAGCAGCATCAGCAGATCGCCCATCGGTGAGGCGCTCAGGCCCTGAGACACGGCAAAGCCCGCCACCAGCGAGCTGCCCAGCAACGAGAACATCCAGAATGCCGGGCGAGGCCGCTCACCGCCGCGCCACACGGCAAACGTGGCCGTGGCCAGTGGCAGCAGACCGACGAAGACGATGGAGTGGGCGGAGGTCACGTATTGCAGAGCCAGTGCCGTGAGCAGTGGAAAGCCGATCACGACGCCAAGGGCGACGATGCACAGCGGCCATAGCTGAGCGCGGGTCGGGCGTCGTTCTTTGAGTAGCCAGAGCAAGCACAACGCCACAACTGCGGCAATGGAGGCGCGGGCGACGGTGAGGAAGAGCGGCGCGATGTCCTGTACTGCGATGCGCGTCGCGGGCAGGGAACCGCTAAAGATCACCACGCCGATGAGACCATTGAGCCAGCCATTGGCAGCGTGTCGTTGGAGCAGGGGCGAGGTGTGTTCCATGGCGTTGCGTCCGTCCAGTCGTTGCGTTGAGCGAATCCTAGAGCGCAGAATCAAGACAATCAAAGAATTGTCATGGATACATTCAGCATGCCCCGTGCGCGCTACAAGACGCTGGTCGACCGTTTCGCCAACGACATTGCCTCGGGGGCGCTGCCGCCCGGCACCCGCTTGCCCACTCACCGGCAACTGGCCGAGCAGGAGGGGCTGGCGCTGGTGACGGCGTCCCGCGTCTACGCCGAACTGGAGACGATGGGGTTGATCAGTGGCGAAACCGGGCGAGGCACCTTCGTGCGAGAAATCGCCTTGCCCCTCAGTCATGGCGTCGATCAGCAAGCGGCCGTCGCAGGCGTGCTGGACCTGAATTTCAATTACCCCGCGTTGCCGGGGCAGGCGGAAACGCTGCGCACCGGGCTGCGTCAACTGGCGCTTTCAGGCGATCTGGAGGCCCTGCTGCGCTATCAGCCCCATGCGGGACGCGGCCATGAACGGGCCTGTATGGCCCGGCATGTGCGGGAGCGTGGGTTGCAGGTCAATTCAGATGAGCTGCTGATTGTCAGCGGTGCACAGCACGGTCTGGCGGTTACGGCCTCTGCGCTGCTCAAACCGGGTGATGTGATCGCCGTCGACGCGCTGACGTATTCGGGGTTCAAGGTGATCGCTGAAGCACACCGGCTGGAGATGTTGCCCATCCCATTGACCGACGCAGGCCCCGATCTCGATGCGCTGGAAAAGCTTTGTCGAACGCGCCGGGTCAAGGCGGTTTATGCGATGCCGACCTTGCACAACCCTATGGGCTGGGTGCTGGGTTTGCCATGGCGTGAGCGTCTGGTGGTCATCGCGCGGGAGCATGACCTGATGTTGATCGAGGACGCCGCCTACGCTTTTCTGGCCAGCGAACCGCCGACGCCGTTGCGCACGCTGGCGCCAGAATTGACGGTGTATGTGTCTGGCTTTTCCAAGAACGTGGCCACGGGGCTGCGGGTGGGATTTGTCGTCGCGCCGATGCCGTGGGTGCCCGCCATCGAGCGCGCCATCAGAGCGACCACCTGGAATACACCGGGCGTGATGACGGCGCTGGTGTGCAACTGGATCGAAGACGGCACTGTGGCCCGGCTTGAGGCCGAAAAACGTCAGGACGCCATGCAGCGCCAGACACTTGCGCGCAAGGTGCTGGCCGGGCTGAGCATCATTGGTCATCCCGCCTCTTACTTCCTGTGGGTGGTGCTGCCCGAAGACGCCCGAGCCGATCAGGTGGCCATGGAATTGCTGGCCCTGAATGTCGCGGTGTCGACCGCAGAACCCTTTGCCATTTCAAACCCTGTCCCCCATGCGATCCGGCTGGCGCTGGGGTCGGTAGACGCCGTGACCTTGTACGATGCGCTGCATAAAGTCCGCCAGGTTATTGGTAACTATGGGGGCTGAATTAGTCGGATTAAGCCTATGGGAAAGTTGTTTTATTCAATAATCGGTAAAGGACTCTTTCGGTGCACACACCATTCGTGAAATCGATAGTTAACATCATCAATCGAGAGTTCTTTTTTTTCAGTAAAGGAGCAGGATAGAGCCATACCGAATTGGCTTTAGAAGGACGCCCGCGATGAGAATTTCAACCCTGCTGACGCTTGTCGCCGTACTGACCGGTGGTCTCATCGCTGCTGCTCCTGCCTTTGCCGCCGCCTCCGCTGCCGAGGAGCCGGTGTGCCACTTCATGCCGATGGCTGACAGCAGCATGGGCCTGAGAAAGTCGCAGTCCGTGGGTGTGCTCTACAGTGAAAACACCGTCAGCACCCTGCAGTATCTGGAGCAGTACCACGCGGTTGCATTGAAAGGCGTGAAGAATGGCGCACTGGACTCGCGGATTCGCGAAGCTTTCGTCAACAGCTCCGATCCAAAACTGGCCATTGACTGGCTCAAAGGCTCGATCGCCAAAGAATTTGCCTCGGTCACGGTGTACGACAACCTCGACGCCTTGATGCAGGCCAAACCCGATGTGGTGGTCATGCTGGACACTTACAGCCAACTGGTGACTCAACGTAATAACAAGGTCGAAGCGCGGTTCGTCGCCAAGTTCTATGACGCGAATCTGCAATACATCGGCAAGGCCGAAGGCCTGGGTGCCAAAGAGCTGAATTCGGTCTGGGTCCATGACAAGGCGGCCCCTGAAATCGCGGCACAGATCAACCAGCAACGCGACCTGCAAGTCGATGCGCTGAAACAGTTCGACATGTCACTCAAAGCGCTGGTGACGTCCGGTGAAGTGGCGCAAGTAGCAGGCAACTGACACGGGCACTGTTGGCTTGATCGAAAAAGGCGAGGTCAATCAGATGGCCTCGCCGATGTGCTTTCAGTTAAACAACCCCGCCGCAATATTGATGGAAAACCCCAGAATCGACGTGTTGAACAGAAAGCCAATCAACGACTGGGCCAAGACCACTTTGCGCAGGTTGCGGGTTGCCACGCCCACGTCTGACGTCTGTACTGCCACGCTGATGGTGAACGAGAAGTACAGAAAGTCCCAATAATCCGGGTTCTGCTCGCCATCGGCAAAACGCAATGCCGATTCCTCCCCGTCCCACGTGTAGAACATCCGCGCGTAATGCAGGCTGAAAATCACCCCGATCAACAACCATGAACCGACGATGGTCAGGCCGGTGAACGCGTAATGCAGCGCCTTGTCACTGGGTGCCATGTCCTTGATGCCCGCCAGCTCCAGCACGATGGCCGCAAGGCTGGCAATCGCCGCCACGCACACCAGCATCAGCACCAGCCCGGCGTTCTCATCCTCGACCTCGGCAATGCGTCGCACGTCTTCGGCGTTGGAGTTGGTGGTGCGCAACATGATCAGCACCATGTAGATCCAGCCCGCGACGTTCCAGGCGATCAGGCATTTGCTGGTCAGGGTGATGGCGGGGGCGAGCAGGGCGGCGGCAATACCGGCGACAAGGCCCAGGGCGATGGCGATGGTCAGGCGAGGGTGGGTCTGGGTCAGGCGCGTCATGGGTGGGCTTCACTGCACGAAGATGGGCAGAGCCTAGCACGGCGTCATGAATAAAGCGGAAGGAAGAAAAACGGCGCGCAAGGGGTTACGCGCCGGTCGCCAGTTGGCAATTTACGTGGTTCTGTTCAAGCAGCTCGCGCTTACCGAACGAGGCAAGGCTGCTTGTTGTTGAACTTCCAGTTCGGGATCAGGAACTGCATGGCGACGCTGTCATCCCGCGCCCCCAGGCCCATGCCTTTGTACAGCTCGTGGGCCTTGGCCACTTGATCCATGTCGATCTCGATGCCCAGCCCCGGCTTCTTCGGCACCTTCACGTTGCCGCCGACGATTTGCAGAGGCGCCTTGGTCAGGCGCTGGCCGTCCTGCCAGATCCAGTGGGTGTCGATGGCGGTGATGTTGCCCGGTGCCGCAGCGGCGGCGTGGGTGAACATGGCCAGCGAGATGTCGAAATGGTTGTTCGAATGCGAACCCCAGGTCAGGCCCCACTCGTTGCACATCTGCGCCACACGCACCGAACCCTGCATGGTCCAGAAGTGTGGGTCGGCCAGTGGGATGTCCACCGATTGCAGCTGGATCGAATGGCCCATTTCACGCCAGTCGGTGGCGATCATGTTGGTGGCGGTGCGCAAACCGGTGGCGCGACGGAATTCGGCCATCACTTCGCGGCCCGAGTAGCCGTTTTCGGCGCCGCATGGATCTTCAGCGTAAGCCAGCACTTTGTGCTGGTCACGGCACAGACGGATCGCTTCTTTCAGCGACCAGGCGCCGTTCGGGTCCAGGGTGATGCGCGCTTTCGGAAAGCGTTCGGCCAGCGCGGTGACCGCTTCGATTTCGGCATCGCCACTCAGTGCGCCGCCCTTGAGTTTGAAGTCTTCGAAGCCGTAACGCTCGAACGCAGCTTCAGCCAGACGCACGACACGCTCAGGCGTCAGCGCTTCCTCATGACGGACGCGGAACCAGTCGTTGTCGGCGTCTTCCTCGGTGCGGTAGGGCAGGTTGGTTTTCTTCTGGTCGCCGACATAGAACAGATAACCGAGCATCTTCACTTCGTCACGCTGCTGGCCTTCGCCGAGCAGGGCGGCAACGGGCACTTCCAGGTGCTGGCCAAGCAGGTCGAGCACAGCGGCTTCGATGCCGGTGACGGCGTGGATGGTGATGCGCAAATCGAACGTTTGCAGACCACGGCCCCCCGCATCACGCTCGGCGAAGGTGCGGCGTACATCGTTGAGGATCTTCTGGTAGTTGCCGATGGTGCTGCCGACCACCAGCGAGCGGGCGTCTTCCAGGGTCTGGCGGATCTTCTCGCCGCCCGGGATCTCACCGACACCGGTGTGACCGGCGTTGTCTTTCAGGATCACGATGTTGCGGGTGAAGTACGGGCCGTGGGCGCCGCTCAGGTTGAGCAGCATGTCGTCGTGGCCGGCGACCGGGATGACCTGCATGTCCGTGATGACGGGGGTGCTGCCGGAATGTTGTGTGCTCATGACTCAATCCTTGCGTTTACGAGGCGCCGCCATGCAGCGCCGAATGAAAGGTAGGGGCTGAAGTGTTCAGGAGTGGCTGTGGGTGACATCGGCGCTGGTGACAGGGACGGCACCCGGCTTGCGGGTCGTACGCACGGTGAACACCAGAATCGCAGCGATGATTGACGTGGCGGTCAAGCCATACAGGCCGCCCTGAATCGAGCCGGTCTGTTGTTCGAGGATGCCGAACGCGGTCGGTGCCACGAAGCCGCCGAGGTTGCCCAGCGAGTTGATCAGGGCGATGACACCGGCCGCGATGCGCGCGTCCAGATAGCCCTGCGGGATCGGCCAGAACAGCGACGAAGCGGATTTGAAGCCCAGCGCCGCGAAGCAAATGGCGACAAAAGCGAACACCGGACCGCCCGTGGTAGACATGAACATGCCCGCTGCGGCGATGAGCAGGGCGCAGGCGACCCACGCTTGTTGATGCTTCCACTTGGCCGAGACCGAAGCGAAGCCGTACATGGCCACGATGGCGATGAACCACGGGATCGAGTTGAACAGACCCACCTGGAAGTCGGTGAGGTCGCCCATCTTCTTGATGATGCTCGGCAGCCAGAAGGTGGCGGCGTAGATCGTCAATTGAATGAAGAAGTACATCAGGCAGAACAGGATGATCTGCGGGTCCTTGAGCAATTGGCCGATGGACAGTTTCACCGGACTGGCCGCTTCACGGGCACGCTGCTCGTCGTCTATGGCGGTGTTCAGCGCATCTTTCTCGGCCTGAGTCAGCCACTTGGCGTCCTGGGGTTTTGAGTCCAGCCAGAACCAGACAAAGAAGCACAGGCCCACCGAGAACATGCCTTCGATGAAGTACATCCACTGCCAGCCATGCATGCCCAAGCCTTCGATCTGCAACAGCAGGCCGGAAAGGGGGCCGGAGATCAGCGAGGCGAATGCCGAGCCGCTGAGGAAAATGGCAATGGCTTTACCGCGCTCGACGCCTGGCAACCAGCGGGTGAAGTAGTAAATCACGCCTGGGAAGAAACCGGCCTCCGCCACACCCAACAGGAAACGCAGGATATAGAAGTGGGTTTCGGTCTGGATGAACGCCATGCCGGCGGCGACCAGGCCCCAGGTGAACATGATGCGGGTCAGCCAGAGCCGTGCACCGACTTTCTGCATGAGGATGTTGGAAGGGACTTCGAACAGCGCGTACGCAACGAAGAACAGCCCGGCGCCGAAGCCGTAGGCGGCTGCGCCGATGCCCAGATCATGCTCCATGTGACTACGCACGAAACCGATGTTGACCCGGTCGATGTAGTTGACGATGAACATGATGACGAACAGGGGCAGGATATGACGTTTGACCTTGGACACCGCCGACTGCAAGACGGAATCGCTGGCGTCATCCACTCGTGATGAGGATGTGTTCACTCTGGTTGACTCCCACTGATTATTTTTATGCGGGTTGTTGCTTGTGTGTGTGACAGGGTGTCGCACCCTGTTGCCAGTCATCATACAAGTAATGATGACGTCCGCAACTGGTTTTGCTGGGCTTGTAGGAAAATTTTCAGCAGCATAAGCTAGCTTGTATGACAAGTTGGATGAGTGTGTTTATCCTCACCGAAGCCGGGAATTGTCGAGGCATGAAGCGGGCATCCGGGTTGCGTTGATGCGATTGATGGCTGCAGCGCTCGACCTGTCGAGGCTAAAAATACAAGTGCCGATGGACGAAGACGACCCTCGGCATTCACCACTGATAGGACAACTTCCCCATGCAGGCACCTGCACGTGCCCCGAGCAAACGACGCCAGCACAACCTGGCCACGGACCTTGTGACAGACCTGAGCCAGCGCATCCTTTCCGGGCATATCGCGGTGGGGGACAAGCTGCCGTCGGAGAACGAAATCGTCCGCGAGCACGGCGTCAGCCGCACCGTGGTGCGTGAGGCCATTTCAAAGTTGCAGGCGTCGGGGCTGGTGGAGACGCATCAGGGCAAAGGCACGTTTGTGTTGCCGCGTTCGGAATCCAGCGGGTTGCACTTGAAGGTCGAAACGGTGTTCAGCGTGCGCCACATCATCGAGTTGCGCATGGGGCTGGAAACCCAGGCCGTGGCGTTGGCGGCGTTGCGGCGCACGCCCGAGCACCTCACCGCCATGCGCCTGGCCCTTGATGACTACCAGGATCTTTTGGCCAAGGAGGACAGTTGTGTCGAGGCCGACCGGCGTTTTCACCTGCTCATTGCCGAGGCGACGGGCAACCCGTACTTCCTCGACATCCTGCAAAACCTGGGGCAAGCGGTGATCCCGCGCAGCCGCATTGCGTCCAGCGAGCGGGCGGGGGCGAGCCTGACCCACCACGCGTATCTGGCAAATCTGGAGCACGAAGCGATTCTGGCTGCGATCCGACGCCAGGACCCCGACGCCGCCCGCGCGGCAATGTGGACCCACCTGAGCAACAGCCGCGAGCGGCTGGCGCCGGGGGATTGAAACGTGCTTTTGTGTCACGCGCGCTCTTGCTTTTGCTCTTCATACACAAATCATGAAGAGCAGGTGCTTGGGCTATTTGCGTATGAAGAGCAAAAGCAGGAGCTAAAAAAAGCGAATGCTCACCCTGTGGGCGTCACCAGGGCATCACCATACCCATCGCCATGGGAGAACCCAGCGCAAAAATCAGGCAGACTCCCGTTACCTAAAAAAACAATACGTGATGTGTATGCCTCTTCTTATTCCCCAGCTTTCGGACGTCCCCTATGTTCGCCTTTGATCACGCGCTGGCCCAAGACATCGTTGACCGCGCGATGGCGATTTTGCCCTGCAACGTCAACGTGATGGATTACCTGGGCATCATCATCGGCAGTGGCGAGGCCGAGCGCCTGTATACCCGGCACGAAGGTGCGCAACTGGTGCTGGCCAACCGTCGGGTGGTGGAAATCGACTCCCATACCGCCAAACAACTGAACGGCGTGCGGCCGGGGGTGAACCTGCCGTTGATGCTGGATCAGCAACTGGTCGGCGTCCTGGGCATTACCGGCGATCCGGAGCAGGTGCGGGTCTATGCCGAGTTGGTGAAGATGACCGCCGAAATGTTGATGGAGCATCGTCGTCAGCAGGCCGATCAGCATTGGCGGCATCAGCGCAGTGAGGATTTGCTGGCGCGCCTGTTGTTGGGTGACAGCGCCGGGCATTTGATCGATGAGGCCGAGAAATTGGGCTTGCAGCCACATTTGCCGCGTCAGGCCGTGTTGATCGAACTGCCTGACGATGCCGCATACGCCGGGCAGTTGGCGGCGTGGCTGAACGGGCGCTACGCCAACAGTTGGTGCGTGTCGTGCGAGCCTCGTCTGATTCACTGGTGCCGGGCGGCGGGCAAGGACCGTGATGATGCGTTGCTGCTGGATCAGTTTGACGAACAGGGGTGGCCGGTGGTGCGCATGGCGACGGTTGATCCGTCCAGCGATTTGAGCGACCTGCGCCATGCCTGCGCGGCAGCACGGGATCTGCTGGATTACGCCCGTCAGGTGCAACCGCAACAGCGGCTGCTGCGGCTGGCGAATCATCGTCTGGCGGTGTTGTTCTGGCGCAACCGGCATGACTGGCTGGCCGAAGGCGTCGCCCAACCGCTGCTGGGGCTGCAAGGGCAGGGGCAATTGCTCGAGACCTTGCGCGCCTGGTTCGATTACAGCGGCGAGAGCCAGGCCTGCGCCGACGCGTTGGGCATTCATCGCAACAGCTTGCGCTACCGGCTGGAAAAGATCGCCGAACTCAGCGGTTGTGATCCTTACCGGACGGACGAGTTGCTGCGCCTGTATCTGGGGATGCAGATGATGCCGCGATAGCGTTTTATCAGTAGCGGTCGGGTTTCAACCCTGTGGGAACGAATTCATTCGCGATGCGGTTGTATCGGCGATGCATCTCTGTCGCCTGGACGATTTTTCGCGAATGAATTCGCTCCCACAGGGGCAGTGGTGGTCTCAAGCAAAGATTAAAGGTCCACCGCCTCAACCACCTCAACCCGGCCACGCACCTGCTTGGCCCGGTACAGCGCTTTGTCGACGGCGCGCAATAATGTCTCGAAATCCTCGCGGCTGTTCATGGCTGCGGTTTGCACGAGCCCGGCACTGAACCCGATCTGAAAGGGCAGCTCAGCGGTGCGAGGCCGGTTATCGAGGGCGTCGCGCAAGCGCTTCATGAAGGCCTGCGCCTGCTGCACGTCCGTGCCGGGGAACACCAGCAAAAACTCCTCGCCACCCCAGCGCACGAACACATCGTCCTTGCGCATCAGGCGCGTCACGGTCTGGGCAAACACTTGCAGCGCGGTGTCGCCCACTGAATGCCCATATTGATCGTTGATGCGCTTGAAATTGTCCAGATCGACCATCGCCACGGACAGCGGGTAACGCTGTGAACCGCTCTGGCGCCGCTCTTCCTGAAGAATGGTCGACACCGCGCCGCGCCGGTTCAGCGCGCCGGTCAGGGTGTCGGTGATGCTCAGTTGCACCACTTGCTGGCGCAACTGTTCTTGCAGCATCAGGGCAAAGCTCAGGGTGAAGAGAAACGAAACCATGAAATCCATCGCCAGCGCGGGCAGGGAGAACATGTCCGGTTCATCGAAGCTCAAGGGCGGCGGAGGGGCGAGTGCGAGAGTGATCGCGTTGTCGGCGTGGAAAATCAGCAGCGCGACATGCCCGGCCAACAGCGCCCAGGCGCCGCGAAAACGCCGACGCAGTGGCCAGGTCACGCAACATTGCAGGCCGATGGTCAAGACGCAGAACAGGAAGAACCACGACAGCATGTAGACGTTGTGCAACAGCACACTGGCACCCATGGCGTAGGCCAGCACGGGCGTCAACAGCATGCGCAGGTGCCACGCGATGCTCCGTCGGCGGTTGGCCAATTGATGCAGCGCCAGGGTATGGCAACTGATGGCCAGCAACAGGCCGCCCGTGTTGGCAATGAACGCCGTCTGCGGGGCCAGCAGCCCCAGCCACTCATAACCTGGGGAAACGACACCCGGTTGCAGCAGATCGACGGCACGATAGGCGGCCAGCACCAGGTCTCCGGCGATCCACCAATGCAGCGGCGCACGGTGACGGCGGGTACCCACATACGACAGGCACAGCATCAGCGTGGTCATGAGCCCGAAGGGGATGATGATGAAAAGCAGGGTGACCGGATCGTTCAGAAGCATAGGACTGCGGCTTTCATCATGAGGGGCGACGACCGACGTGGGCAGCGGTCACGCAATCGCCATAGACCCTAAAAAAATAGTGGCTATATAGTGTCATATTTGCCGGGGCAGGTGGCTGAATCGTCCGCGCCACAGATGACGTTATAGAGAACCGCGCCCAAACCGTCGACCGCCGTCCATGACCCGCCGCGTTTTTGTTCGGATGAACAACCCGTGGCGGGTGCGATTGTGCGAAGGGCTGGCGGAAAATCCCGACAGCCGTGCGAAGATCGCGACTATCGAACAAGGAGAATAACCATGAATATCGTCATCGCCCCGGATTCCTTCAAGGACAGCCTCAGCGCCCAAGGGGTGGCTCAGGCGATTGCCAGTGGTCTGCGCGACGTCTGGCCCGATGCGCGGTTGGTGGAGTGCCCGATGGCTGATGGCGGCGAGGGCACCATCGAAGCGGTGCTGGCGGCCTGTGGCGGGCAATGGATGACGAATTCGGTCAGTGGCCCACTGGGGCAGCCGGCTCAGGCGCAATGGGGCTGGCTGGCCGACACCCGCACCGCAATCATCGAAATGGCCATGGCCAGCGGCCTGCAAATGCTGACCCTGGAGCAGCGTGACGCCACCATCACCACGACTTACGGCACCGGACAATTGATCGCCGCCGCGCTGGACGCGGGCGCGCAACGCATCATTCTCGCCATCGGCGGCAGTGCCACCAACGATGCGGGCACGGGCATGCTGTCAGCGTTGGGTGCGCGCTTTCTGGATGCCGACGGCCAGTCACTGCCACCGGGCGGACTGGCGCTGGCGCGTGTTGCGCACATCGACCTGACGAAACTGGACAGCCGCTTGAGCGACGTGCAGTTCGAAGTCGCCGCCGACGTCAACAACCCGCTGTGCGGCCCTCAAGGCGCATCGCATATCTTCGGCCCGCAGAAGGGCGCTTCCCCTGAACAAGTGCTGGCGCTGGACGCTGCGCTGGGGCACTTCGCCGACGTGTCCGCCCAGGTGCTGGGCAAGGACGACAGCGAACACCCTGGCAGTGGCGCGGCTGGCGGAATGGGCTTTGCGGCCAAGGCTTACCTCAACGCTTCATTCCGTCCCGGCGTCGAGGTCGTTGCCGATCTCACGGGGCTGGCCGAAGCGCTGGAAGACGCTGATCTGGTGATCACGGGCGAGGGCCGTTTCGACGCTCAGACCCTGCGTGGCAAAACCCCCTTCGGCGTGGCGAAGATTGCTCGTCGCAAGGGCGTGCCGGTGATCGTGCTGGCCGGGACGTTGGGCGACGGTTATGCCGAGCTCTATGAGCACGGCATCAGTGCTGCCTTCGCGTTGGCCAGCGGACCAATGACACTGGAACAGGCCTGTCAGAATGCGGCGTCGCTGTTGCATGACCGCGCGCGGGATCTGGCGCGGGTGTGGCAACTGGCAGCGCGCTGATCAGTTGTCGCCCAGACAGGTGTTGCCGCTGGTTTCGTAACGCAAAGTGTGGGCTTTGCCCATATGATCGACATAACCGAGATCGACCGGGCGCACGCCGCAGAAGTTCAGGTTCGGGGTCTTGGTGACTTCTGCGATGTCGACCTTGCTGCCGTAGGTGTATTCCTCGACCTGCGGCATGTTTTTTGTCCCGGCGTGGGCGGTCAGGGCAACACTGCTCAGGGCGGCCAGGGTCAGGGCGATCAGGGTGGTTTTCATGGTGGGCTTCCTCATAACGGGTCAATGACTTTCTTGAGCCCGTATGACGAAGCCCGGGGAAGGTTATTCCCTCGGCCTGGAAAATTCAGCCAGGCCACGTCCTGCGCAGAGCCTTTGGGAAATTCTATTCTGGTTGGCAACCGCTTTCGCCACCAAGGCGGCTCCCACAAGAATTGCATCGAGTTCAATTCCTCTGTTCGACGCTTAACCAGTGGGAGCCGCCTTGGTGGCGAAAGCGTAGGGCAAGACGCCGCCATTGTTTGCTGAGAGACCGCTTTCGCCAGCGGCCGACTCCCACAGGCATGGTCAACCGCCAAAGGCTGTTACGGATTCTGCAACCGCTCCACTACCTGCTCAGTCGTCCACAGCGCACTGGCAATGAACCGATAGTTGATCAGCGCCGCGTGATAGCCATCGCCCTCGGGAATCTGCGGCGCCGCCGTCGCATCACGCACCACGATCACCTCGAAACCCTGTTCCACCAGATCCCGCAAGTGCGACTCGACGCACAAGTTGGCCGCCATGCCCGCCAGAATCACCTGCGACACGCCTTTTTTGCGCAACTGCAAGGTCAGGTCATTGGTTTGCGGGCCGTAGACCTTGTGCGGTGAGCAGATGATGGTCTTGCCATCGAGGATGAACGGCTTGTACTGCGGCATGAAGTCGGCGCCGGAGCCGTCGAACCCGCTCAGGTCCAGTGGCGAGACTCGGTCGAACATGCCGATGTCGTGCATCATTTTTTCCAGCGGCCCGCCGTGCTCCCACTGGTGATCGCAGGGGTAGTAATAATGAGGTGAGACGGCTACGGTAATGCCGGCATTTTTCGCGGCCTCGAACAACTGCCCCAGATGGCCGACAACGCCGTTTTCTGTGACGCTGTTGCCCACCAATGCCCACGTCACGCCGTTGGGGCTGAGAAAATCCACTTGCGGGTCGATCACCACCAACGCTGTGCGTGACAGGTCCAGCTTCAGGCCGACGTCAGGCAGTACGGCGTTTTCAGGGTCGCGATAAATCGCTTTGATGCTCGAATCGGTGCTCATTGTGACGCTCCTCGGATTGGAATAATCTCTTGCGGGCGCGGCCTGCGGGGTGCGCCGGGTGGCCTGCAAGTGAGGCTATCCTCGTCCTTTGCGCCGATGCGGTTTTGTCCCGGCGTCCGCCTTTTTTGCCTGAAGAGACTCAATGGACGCGTTATCTGAGTTTTTCGAACGCATTCACATGAACGGTCGACTGTTTTACGCCGGGACGGTGTTTGACACCCTGGACATCAACAAGCCGGACGGCACGGCGTTCATTCACATCGTGGAGAACGGCGGGCTGGACCTGATCCGCCCCGGCCACCCGCGCATCGAACTGGACGGGCCGACCGTGCTGCTCTGTCCGAGCACCTGTCGCTACGCGTTGCAGCCCACGACCGAGCAGGGCGCCGACATCATCTGCGCCACCTTCGAGTTCGGTGTGAGCCTGAGCCGTTCCTTTCCGCTGGGCGTCACTGACACGCTGGTGTTCCCGTTTCGGGACATCGATCCGCTGGTGCCGGTGATTCAGGCATTGCTCGCCGAATACCGCACACGGGGCGCGGGGCATCGCAAGGGACTGAGCGTGCTCTTTGAGTACATCTTGATTGTGCTGGTCCGGCGTGCAATCGAAGAGGGCATGATCGCCCGTGGCGGGTTGAGCGCGATCCTCGACCCGCAATTGGGCAAGGCGATCAACGCCATTCATCTCAATCCGGATCAGGAATGGACCCTCAAGCAACTGGCGGAACTGGCCTGCATGTCGCGCAGCAAATTTTCCGCGCAGTTTCTCAAGGTGGTGGGCGTTTCACCGATTGCCTACCTCACCGCCTGGCGCATGAAGCTGGCCCGGGACTTGATGAAGCAAGGAGTGAAACTCAAGATCGTCGCTGCTTCGGTGGGCTACAGCTCCCAGGCCGCGTTGAGCAAGGCGTTCACTCAGGAAATGGGACTGCCGCCCGGCGAGTGGCTCAAGCGGCAGAACTGATCAGGCGGCCTGCAAGCGCACCACAGGGATCGGTTTGCGCATCAACGTCCCCACCACCAGCGCGGCCAGCAGGCCGACACACCCGGCCACCCACAGCACCGAACCGAAACCGCTGACAAACGCCTGCTGCGCCAGTGGCTGGACGACCTGGCGAGCGCTGACGTCCAGGGTTTGCAGGGCGGCTGTCATGTCCCCGGCCACCACCCGCGAGGCCATGTATTCAGCGCGGTCCAGCCATTCAGGCGCGTCATGTCGCAGATTGACGTTCAACGCGCTGAGGGTGTGGCTGGCCAGCAGCGCGCCGTAGACGCCCACCGCCAGCATGATCGAGCTGAACCGCATGGTGGTGCTCATGCCCGACGCCATGCCGGTGCGCTCGCGAGGCACGCAGGCCATGATGTTTTTCTGGGTGTCGCCATTGAGCAACCCGGCGCCTGCGCCCGTGATCGCCATGGCCAGCGCAAAAGCGGGATAGCCGCCGATGGCCGTGGCCCACGCGCACAGCAGATTGCCCAGACTGACCAGCGTCAGCCCCAACGCCATCATGGCCGCAGGCGAGAGATGCCGAGACAGCCGTGGCCCCAGGCGCGGGCACAGCAGCATGGTGATCGCGAAGGGCAGCATCCCCAGTCCCGAACCGATGGCGCTGAAACCCAGACCGTTTTGCAGGTAGAACGGCAGCAACGTCATCATCACTTGCGCGCAGCCTGCGTAGGCGAACATGCCCAGCAGGGCGCCAATGAAACGCGGGTATTTGAATAGGTGCAGATCCACCATCGGGCGACGCTGCACACGTTCCGCCAGCACAAACAGGCCCAGCAACAGTGCGCCGCCTGCCAGCCGGGTGAAGGTCAGCGGGTTGTCCCAGCCAATGCGGTTGGCTTCGATCAGGCCCCAGATCAGGCTCAACAGGCTGGCGCTGAAAAACAGGCTGCCCGCCGGATCAAGACGCGCTGACTGTTCATTACGCGACTCGCCGATGTGGCGCATCACCAGGCCCAACAGCGCCAGACCGACCGGCAAGTTGAGAAAGAAAATCCAGCGCCAGCCCACCCCTTCAGCGATCAGGCCGCCGATGGTGGGTGCAGCGGTCATGGCCACGCCCATGCACGCACCCCAGAACGCCCAGGCCTTGGCCCGCTCGGTTTCGTCATGAAAGACATGGCCGATGGTTGCCAGTGCCGAGGTCAACAGCAACGCCGCCCCGACGCCCTTGATGGCCCGGGCGATGTCGAGAAACAGGATATTCGGCGCGGCCCCGCAGCCGATGGACGCGAGAATGAACAGCACCAGGCCTGTGAGCAGCATTTTCTTGCGGCCGAAGCGGTCAGCCAGGCTGCCTGCGGGCAACAACAGTGCAGCAAAGGCCAGCATGTAGGCGCTGACCACCCACTCGATGTCGGCGAAACCGGCACCCAGGTCCCGGGCGATACTGGGCAAGGTCACCGCGACGATGTTGGTGTCGAGCACGATCAGCGAGCACACGCCAGAGGCGGTGAGCAAGGTCATGCGGGGGGAAGGAGATGACATGGCAGGCTCCGGCAAGCGTTAGATCAAAACTAATGGAAACCGCAAACCTGTAGGAGCGAGCTTGCTCGCGATGGCGGTGTGTCAGTCGATAGACGTGTGACGGATCGATCGCGATCGCGAGCAAGCTCGCTCCTACAGAGGGTTTGTTGAGGCTTCAGAATATCGCCGGAAGGCGTATGCTTCGTTAGCCGACCTGAACGAATTCATTACCTGAAAGGTAACGCATCATGGAAATCCGCCATTTCCGCTACTTCCTCGCCGTCGCCCGACACCGGCATTTCACCCGTGCCGCTGAACAGCTGGGCATTGCGCCGCCCACGCTGACACGGCAGATCCAGGACCTGGAAAGTGCATTGGGCACGCGGCTGTTCGTGCGTGAGCAGCGAGAGGTGCGTTTGACCGACGCGGGCCGGGCCTTACAAATCGAGGCTGAGCTGGCCGTCCGCCAATTCGAGACCGCGCAGTACAACGTGCAGCGCGCCGGGCGTGGCGAAGCGGGGAAAATCGAATTGGGGTACGTGGCGTCAGCGGTGTTTTCCGGGGTGTTGCAGCGCCAGGTCGGCGACTTTCGCCAGCGCCATCCCGACGTGGATTTCGCCATCACCGAACAGTTGATGCCGTCGTTGCCCCGGATGATCGAAGAGGGACGGCTGGACGTGGGCTTCATTCGTTCGCCCATGACCCTGCCGGATTCAGTCAGCGCCGTGAAGCTGCTGACCGAAGGCTTCGCCCTCGCGCTGCCGGACACGTCCTGGCTGTGCAAGCTGGTCAGCATCAACGCCGTGCACCTGCAAAACGAGACGTTCATCCTGCCCGAGCAGATTTCCGGCACGCTGGATGTCGCGGCCCAGGGCGGGTTTGCCCCGACCCTGGGGCCACAACCGGGCAGTCTGGTCTCGGTTGTGGCCTTGGTCAGTCTGGGGCAGGGCGTGGCCGTGGTGCCCGAATCGGTGGTCGACCACATCCGCTTGCGCAACGTGCTGTACCGGCGCATCGATGACTGCCAGCCCACCTCCTACCTGTCGCTGATCCACCGCCGTTACGAAAAGGCACCCGTGGTGATGCGTTTCATCGAGCACGTAAAACAGTCGCGGGAGGCGTGATCACGTCTGTCGCGCCAGCAAGCCCTGCAACACGGTCTTCAAGCCGACCTTGCCCTGGCGGGGCACGCCTTCGAAACGAATCCAGCCTTCGTTGAAACCGTCGAGCATTTGCATGCGTGGCAAGGGATTGCTCATGCCCTGAGCCGTGAACAGCGCCTGCCACGTCTCACGCGGCACCGCTTCAGTGGTCACCGGTTTGCCCAGCAGTTCGCTGAAGGTGTTGGCGATGTGCAGCGGCGTCACGTGTTCACCCTCCAGTTCGACGATGCGTTTGCCGAACCAGTGTTCCTGCAACAATTCAGCGGCCACCCGTCCAACGTCGGCGGTGGCGATCATCGGCACGGCTTTGTCGAGGGGCTGGAGGAAGCTGGGAATCACACCTTCGCGCACGGCAGGCTCGATGTCCCACAGGCAGTTCTCCATGAACCAGCCGGGGCGCAGAAAGGTCACCGGCAATGCCAACGTGCTCAGGCTGTTTTCCAGCAGTTGCAGTTGGTTGAGCAGATTCGGCTGCGTGGCCTGGGCGCCAATGGTCGAAATGCACACCACTTTGCCGGGCTGCGCCGTGGCCAGCGCTTCGTGCAGATGGGCGATCACCTGACGGGTTTCCGGGAAACCTTCGGACGGGGAAAAATTGGGCGGCAGGAGAATGAACATCGCCGTACTGTTCTGAAACGCCTCGGTCAGCGCCGACACATCGTTCACGTCAGCAATGGCCACCTCACAGCCACGTTCTGCCCACACCTGGCCTTTCTCGGTACTGCGCACCACCGCGCGCACCGGCTTGCCCGCGGCCAACAATTGGTGCGCCACTGCGCTGCCCACCTGTCCGGTCACACCCATGATCGTGTACATGAACCCGTTCCTCAGTCTGAGGCGACCGTGTGTCGCCGTTGCAGAAAGAGTGCGTCAGCACTGACGATTCTTCGATAGCATGAGTGTCATTGCATTCATGCCGGAGAATCATCAATGAGTGTCGATGGACGTTTGGTCAGTGGTATGGGCGTGCTGTCGGCGGTGGTCGATACGGGCAGTTTTGCCAAGGCCGCCGATGCGCTGGACATGACCCCGTCCGGGGTCAGCCGCGCGGTGAGTCGTCTTGAATCGCGGTTGGGCATTCGTCTGTTCGATCGCACCACGCGCTCGGTCAAGTTGACCGATGAAGGGCGGCGTCTTTACGAACAAATCGCCCCTCTGCTCGCGGGGCTGGAGGACGCCGCAACGTCGGCATCCGGCAGCGCCGCAGCGGTGCGCGGGCGTTTGCGGGTCAATGTCGATCCGTATTTCTCACGCCTGATCCTGGCCCCGGCGCTGGGGGATTTCATGGCGACCTACCCAGAGCTTGAGCTGGACCTGATCACCCGTGAGCAGATGGGCGACCTCATCGCCGACGGGGTCGATCTGGCCGTCCGCTTTGGTGAACAGCCCTCGTCGTCATTGGTGGGGCGCCAATTGCTCAAGACCCGTGTGCTGACTGTCGCGTCCCCGGCGTACTTGAAAAAACACGGCAGACCGCAGCACCCGAGCGAGCTGGAGAGCCCTGAGCATGTCTGCATCGATTTCCGTGACCCGCAGAGCGGGCGTCCCTTCGCGTGGGAGTTTCATCGCGGCAGTGAGCGATTATTCGTTAACACCCGTGGGCGCTTGATGGTCAACGATGTAGGCACCATGCATCGCATCTGCGAGCAGGGGCAGGCGGTGGCGCAGGTGCTGGAACTGGGCGTGGAAGCGGCGATTCGCGACGGGCGTCTGGTGGAGCTGTTTCCAGACTGGCAGGACGAGCACTTTGCGCTGTACGCGGTGTACCCGTCCCGGCACTTGCCCCCGGCGAAGGTGAGGGCGTTTCTTGAGTTTGTCGTCGCGCTCAGCCGTTAGACCGAGCGGTCGAAACGCCTGTCAGCCTTTGGCGGCCTGCTCGGCTTCCTCGTCCATGCGGTCGGACTCGAACAGTTCGGCCAATTCCTTGCGCGCCTCCAGCGCACTTTGCATGACCTTCGCGGCGTCGTCGTAGATCACGTGCTGGCGATTGAGCACCTGCTCGTCGTGACGCTTGAAGCGGTTGATCCGCGCCGCGGCCTGGGCTTCGCTCAGGCCCAGCCCGATCAGCGTGCGACGGGTCATCTCAAGGCTGGAGTAGAAGGTTTCCCGCACGGCTTGCGCATCCAGGTCCATCAGGCGATGCACGTGTTGACGGTTACGGGCGCGGGCGATGATCTTCAGGTGCGGGTACAACTTGCGCACCAGCTCGGCGGTCTTGATGTTGGTGTCCGGGTCATCCGTGGCAATCACGAAGTACTCGGCCTGATCGACCTTGGCTGCGCGCAGGATTTCCGGGCGCAGCGGGTCGCCGTAGAACACCGGCACATTACCGAAACTGCGGGTGAACTCGATGGTTTCCACCGAGGTGTCCAGCGCAATGAACGGGATCTTCTGCGCACGCAGGATACGCGCCACGATTTGCCCCATCCGGCCCATGCCCGCGATGACCACACGCGGATCGTCAGACTCGATCTCCTTGTATTCGTCGGGCACTTCCTTGACCACCGGCTTGGGTTTCAGCCAGCGCGACATGATCAGCAACAGAGGTGGCGTCAGGGCCATGGACAGGGTGATCGTCAGCACCAGCGTGTCGTACAGACCGGCGTCGAACAGGCCCTGATCGCGACCGATCTTGAACACCACGAAGGCGAATTCACCGCCCGCGGCCAGCACCAGGCCCAGACGCAACGCACTTTGCGCGCCCAGCCCACCGGCCATGCGGCCAACGAAGAACAGCAGCGGCAATTTCAGCGCGATCAACAGCACCGTCAGCGCCAGCACTGTCACGGGAGAACTCAGCAGCAGGTCGAGGTTGGCGCCCATGCCCACGCTGATGAAGAACAGGCCCAGCAGCAAGCCTTTGAATGGCTCGATCTGCGATTCCAGCTCATGGCGGTATTCCGAATCCGCCAGCAGCAAACCGGCGAGGAAGGCGCCCAGGGCCATCGACACGCCCACCAGATCCATCAGCCAGGCGGTGCCGATCACCACCAGCAACGCGGTGGCGGTGGACACTTCCTGCAGCTTGGTCTTGGCGACGATACGAAACACGGGGCGCAGCAGATAGCGTCCGCCGATCACCACCACCGCGATGCCACCGAGCACTTGCAGACCGTGACGCAGCGAATCGCTGGACGACGCGTCGTGGTCACCACCGGCAAGCATCGGGACCAACGCAATCAGCGGGATTGCGGCGATGTCCTGAAACAGCAGAATGGCAAACGCCAGACGGCCATGGGGCGCGTTCAATTCCTTGCGCTCGGCCAGGCTCTGCAAGCCAAACGCCGTGGAAGACAGCGCCAGACCCAGGCCCAGAATCACCGCGCTGTTCAGCGGCTGGCCAAAACCGAGCAGGGCCACGGTGCCGATCACCAATCCGGTCAGCAGCACCTGCGCCAGACCCACGCCAAACACCGATTTGCGCATCACCCACAGGCGTTTCGGCGACAGCTCAAGGCCAATGATGAACAGCAGCAGGACCACGCCGAGTTCGGAAATGTGAGCGACGCTCTGCGGGTTGCCGATCAGACCCAGGCCTGACGGGCCGATGATGACCCCCGCAATCAGATAGCCGATCACCGCTCCCAGTTGCAGGCGCTTGGCCAGCGGGACGGTCAAAACGGCGGCGAGCAGAAACACGACTGCGGCCTGTAGCAGGCTGCCTTCATGGGGCATTGGGGACTCCTTTCAACGACAGGGAAATTTCATACGTGAAGCGTAATGTGCCGGTATTAAACCACGGCGATGTGTCAAGGTTTCGCAGGCGAGACGCTTCGTCGCAGTATCGGGTCTGCATGAGCGGGGTGCTATCACCTTTGTGACGGCGTAAGATGGCGCACGCATTTGCCCTCGTGCAAATGATCTTTACCCGTTTTCAGGACCCCGCAATGACCCACAAACAGCGTCTTATTTATTCGATCGCCATCGCCCTGAGCGTTCTGGTGATCATGCTTGGCCTGTCGCACCTACAAACCATTGGTGTGCTGGACCAAAAGACTTTCCAGTACATCGCCATGTTCATCGCCGTCGTCGTGGTGGTGCTCAACGGCATTCTGCGGCGCAAGGTCAAGCGCTGAACACTGAACCTCGCTGATCGGCGTCATGTGTGCGCCGATCAGAGAGGCAAACAGGCATCTGATCCGTATTTTTCTCCAATATCTGGCGCTGTATTGAAACAGACCGAAAGCCCACAATGAACGCCATCCCCAGCCTCAATCACGAGGCGGGCCAACGCAGTCGGACGATTGAGTCGTCTGTATCGCGAACCTTGAGAGGTGATTTTCATGGGCAAGATGACGCTGTTTCTACTGGGCTTTCTGGCGCTGACCATCTCCATCGGCCTGCTGGCGACCATTCCGCCGGGCTGACGAGCACGGACCCGAACGCGCTTCACTTTTGGTAAAACGCGCGCGCCTCGGCATAGCACTGTTCGGCAATGGCCGAGCGCGGTTCGGTGGCGCGCATGACGATCCCTAGCGGCGTGAGAATGCCCGCGTCGGGCAGTTTCATGAACGCCAGGTGGTTGTCACCGGTTTCGATACCGCTGTCCATCGGCATGACTGCGCAACAAAAGCCCGCGCTCACCGCTTGCAGCAGCTGGAACGTCGAGTCGCTTTGCAACACGGCGCGCGGATGCAAACTGCGGCTGTGGAAGCTCAGGTCGATGGATTTTCGGTAGTGCATGCCATCGGTGATCATCCCCAGTGGCAGTTCGGCGGCGGCCTGCCAGGTGATTTCGTTGCCCTCGAACTGGAAATGGCGCTGGTCATACAGCAAGCCCACTTGGGTCGAACCCGCTTCGAAGAACGCAAAGTAGTTGCGATTGACCCGGTCCAGGTAGCAGATCCCCAGATCGAGCTGGTTGTTGGCCAGCCCTTCGATGATCTCGTCGCTGCTCAGCGATGACACCGAAAACGTCAGCTCCGGGAACACCGACGCCAGGTGTTGCATGCAGCCGGTCGGGTTGAAGCTGCTCAGCGGCACCATGCCGATCCGCACGTTGCCCACCAGTTGCCCGCGACAGGCCGCGACTTCGGCGAACAGGCCGTCATGCGCGGCGAGCAGCGTTCGCGCCCAGGCCAGCACCCGTTCACCGGTTTCGGTAAACCCTTCGAAACGCTGGCCGCGATTGACCAGCACCACGTCCAGTTCCTATTCCAGATTGCGCAAGCGCATGGACAGGGTCGGTTGAGTGATATTGCAGCGCGCAGCGGCCTGCCCGAAATGCCGCGTCTCTTCCAGCGCAAGCAGGAATTTGAGCTGTTTGATGTCCATGCGGAGCCTGTCTGGAAAGGGGGGAGTTGTCGCGGGGTGTCGGGATCAGCCACCGGTCATGTTCATGAAACGAACCAGTTGCACCTCATCATTGAGTTTGAAGTCATGACGATACGGTTTGAGTTTCATGGCTTCTATGATCGCCCGCTCAAGCGGTTCCGGTTGATGAGGAAAGTTGCGAAGTACCTGTTTAAGGTCGGCAGAGTGTTCATTGCCAAGGCATAACAACAGGCGACCTTCAACGGTTAAACGAACACGGTTGCACGTGGCGCAAAAGTTATGACTGTGGGGCGAAATGAAACCGATTCGAATATGCGGCGCATCGGCAGGGCGACAATAACGGGACGGACCGCGAGTGGTTTCAGCGGAGTCAAGCAGAGGGTATTTCTGCTCAATTGATAGACGAACCTGATCACTGGAGAAAAATGCTTCTTTACGGCTGTGTTCGTGGATGATGCCCAGCGGCATTTCCTCGATGAAGGTGATGTCCAGATGTCGGTCGATGGCGAACTCGATCAGGTCGATGATCTCGTCATCGTTGCGGCCTTTCATCACCACGCAGTTGAGCTTGGTCTGCCGGAAGCCCGCATCCCACGCGGCGTCCAGCCCGGCGATGACCTTGTGCAAGTCACCCGTGCGGGTCAACTCGCGAAAGCGCGCAGGGTTCAGGCTGTCCAGGCTGACGTTCAGGCGTTTGACGCCTGCTTCTTTCAGCGACCCGGCCAGTTTTTCCAGCTGCGAACCGTTGGTGGTCATGCACAGTTCCTGTAGGCCGGGCAGGGCGGCGATGCGTTCGCACAGTTCGACGATGCCCGGCCGTACCAGCGGCTCACCCCCGGTCAGACGGATTTTGCGGGTGCCCAGTGCGACGAAGCTTTGCGCCACCTGGAACAGTTCATCCGTGCTGAGTACTTGCTGGCGCGGCAGAAATGTCATGTCCTCGGCCATGCAGTACACGCAGCGAAAATCGCAGCGGTCAGTGACCGACATTCGCAAGTAGTCGACCTTGCGAGCGAACGTATCGGTGAGCGTGGGATGAGACATGGCCGCCTCTCGGTGATGCCGGAAAGATGGATCAGGCGTTCAGAATAATCAGGGGGTGCAGGCGCGTCCAATCACTACGAATGACTGGACGATAAGTAACATCTATCACGCTATCAATATAAACATTTATATATAGCGACTCATCCCGATGTATAGGTGTCAGGTGATGATCGATATCGCTTATCGTCTGGTCGTTAATAGCGATTGGACAGTCTTTTCAACGGGGCTTAGTGTTTTTGGCACACCGCAGATATTCCGTATTTCTCGAATATCGCTGAGTTATTCCTACCGTGATGTATCCCTTTGAAAGTGGCTGCGTTGAGCACATGTCCGTGGCCATGGAGAATCAAGATGAGCCAGGTCGAACGTTACAAGCCCTACAAAGGCGCTGCCGCCGGTTGGGGGGCGTTGATTGCCGTGACCAAAAACTGGGTCGGCAGCAAGAACGCCTTCAAGAACATTCGCGCGATGCTCAAGACCAACCAGAACGGTGGCTTCGACTGCCCCGGTTGTGCGTGGGGCGAGTCGCCGGAAAACGGCATGGTCAAGTTCTGCGAGAACGGCGCCAAGGCAGTGAACTGGGAGGCGACCGGGCGTCATGTCGATCCGGCATTCTTCGCGAAACACAGCGTCAGCGCGCTGCTGGAGCAGACCGATTACTGGCTTGAATACCAAGGCCGCCTGAGCCATCCGATGCGCTACGACGCCGCCACCGATCATTACGTGGAAACCAGCTGGGACGAGGCCTTCGCGCTGATCGCCCGTCACCTCAAGCAACTGGACTCACCCGATCAGGCCGAGTTCTACACCTCGGGCCGGGCCAGCAACGAAGCCGCGTTTCTGTATCAGTTGTTCGTCCGCGCCTACGGCACCAACAACTTCCCCGACTGCTCGAACATGTGCCATGAGGCCAGCGCGGTGGGGATGTTCGAATCCATCGGCGTGGGCAAGGGCACCGTGGTGTTTCACGATCTGGAGAAGGCCGACGCGATCTTCGTCATCGGCCAGAACCCCGGCACCAACCACCCGCGGATGCTGGAACCGCTGCGCGAAGCGGTCAAGCGCGGCGCTCAGGTGATTGTTTTCAACCCGCTGAAAGAGCGCGGTCTGGAGCGTTTTCAACACCCGCAGCACCCACTGGAAATGCTCAGCAACGGCTCTGAACCCACCAACACCGCGTACTTCCGTCCGGCGCTGGGTGGCGACATGGCTGCGATCCGCGGCATGGCCAAATTTGTTCTGCAATGGGAAATGGAAGCGCTGGCCACCGGCGGCGAAGCGGTCTTCGACCGCACCTTCATCGCCGAACACACCTCCGGGCTTGAGCAATACCTGAGCGCGGTGGAAGCCACGCCCTGGGAGCAGATCGTCGAGCAATCCGGCATGACGCTGGCCGACATCGAACTGGCGGCGCGCATGTACTGCAAGGCGAAGAACGTGATCATGTGCTGGGCCATGGGCCTGACTCAGCACACCCATTCGGTGCCGACGATTCAGGAGGTGATCAACCTGCAACTGCTGCGCGGCAACATGGGCCGTGAGGGGGCAGGGGTGTCGCCCGTGCGCGGCCACAGCAACGTGCAGGGCGACCGCACCATGGGCATCAACGAGGTGCCGTCCAAGGCGCTGCTTGATGCATTGGAAAACCGCTTTGCGTTCAAGGTGCCTCGGGAAGAAGGCCACAACACCGTGACTGCCATCAAGGCGATGGAAGACGGCCGCTCGAAGGTCTTCATCGGCCTGGGTGGCAACTTCGCGCAAGCGACACCGGACACGCCACGCACCCACGCCGCGCTGCGCCGTTGCGACCTGACCGTGCACATCGCCACCAAACTCAACCGCAGCCATCTGGTGACTGGCAAGGACGCGCTGATCCTGCCGTGCCTGGGCCGCACCGACATCGACATGCAGGCCACCGGCCCGCAGGGCATCACCGTCGAAGACACCTTCAGCATGGTGCACATCTCACACGGCCAGTTGCGCCCGAGATCGAAACACCTGCGCTCGGAACCGGCCATCATCGCGGGCATCGCCCACGCGACATTGGGCGATCATCCCATCGACTGGAATTGGGTCATCGAGGACTACAGCCGTATCCGCAACCTGATTGCCGACGTGATCCCCGGCTTCAAGAACTTCAATCAGCGCCTGCTCAATCCGGGTGGCTTTCACCTGGGCAACAGTGCAGCTGACCGAATCTGGAAAACCACTACGCAGAAAGCGCGCTTCATCCCCAGCCGTTTGCCTGAACAGCTGGTCAACGCCGCGATTCGCAGCCTGAAAGAGACCCCGGACCTGATCCTGCAAACCATGCGTTCCCACGACCAGTACAACACCACGTTGTACGGCCTCGATGACCGCTATCGCGGGGTGTACGGCGTGCGTGAGGTGGTGTTCGCCAACGAGGAAGACATTCGCCGCCTGGGGTATGAGCCGGGTGACAAGGTCGACATGATTTCGCTCTGGGACGACGGGCGCGAGCGTCGGGTGAGCGGCTTCACGCTGCTGGCCTACGACATTCCCAAAGGGCAGGCCGCGGCGTATTACCCGGAGACCAACCCGCTGGTGCCGCTGGACAGCTACGGCGACCGTACCTTCACGCCCACCTCGAAGTTCATTGCCATCAAGTTCGCCAAGGCGACCCTCGATAGCCGTTTGATTACCTCCGCTGTGGCCTGACGCAGCGGGCACTCGTTCGGTAAGGCCGTCCCCTGAAATGTGGGCGACGGCTGAGCCGGGATGGTAGATTGCGCCAAATAGTAAGAATCATTACTATTCGCGACTCCTTCCCCCCTCATTCCCATTCCCCATGTCGCTCAAGCTGCCGCGAAGCAAAGGCTTTCTTGATCATTACGAAGAGCTCGTGGGCACCTGGACCCGCCGTCTGAAGAATCGTCATCAGGCCGAGGACCTGACCCACGATGCCTTCGTGCGGGTGCTTGAATCACCGGGAGGGGCAGAAATCGAGCAGCCACGGGCGTATTTGCACCAGACGGCCCGCAACATTGCCGTCGACACCTGGCGGCGCGAAGACCGCCGCGCGGAACTTGAACTCGAATCCATCGACAGCACAGCCGGCCACGCGGGTGACCCGGAGGCGTTCATGCATGCCGTTCAACTGGCTGATTCCATCGAGCGTGCGCTGGCCGAGTTGCCGCTCAATTGTCGCAAGGTGTTCGTCTGGCAGAAACTCGAAGGGCTGACGCAACTGGAGATTGCCGAGCGCCTGGGGTTGAGCAAGAACATGGTGGAAAAGTATATGATTCGAACGCTTCGCCATTTGCGCGACCGACTGGATGATTCGGCGCCATGAAGCTTCGTTATCGGGAACAGGCCCGCCCACTTTCTGCTCAGGAATTTTCATGACGACGGACCGTGAATGCTCATGTGGCACCGAAGCTGTACGGGATCAGGCGGCCTTGTGGTTTGCCCGTTCGCGGGACAGTGATCTGCCCGCCGCGCAGCGCGCCGACTTTGAAACATGGCTGGCCGAGCATGACCAGCACGCCCATGAATTCCGTCTGCTCCAGAACCTCTGGGGCGCCGCGGACCTTCTGCCCAAGGCGCGCCTTGAGGCGCTGCTTGAACCTGACGCCGCGACGCCGTTGAAAGCACCGCCGTTCACCGTCCGTCGGACGTTGCTGCGTTATGCGGTGGCGGCGAGTCTGGTGGCCATGATGGTGGGCGGTGGTTTTTACTTCGGCCTTGAGCGCGGCCCTGAATACAGCGCCGAATTCGCCACCGTGCTGGGCGAGCGCCGCCAGGTCGCGCTGCCGGACGGCTCGGTGATCGACCTCAACGGGCGCACGCGCCTCAACGTGCATTTCTACGACGCCAGTCGACAAGTGGAATTGGTCGAAGGCGAAGCCATGTTCAGCGTCCAGCACGACACCTCCAAGCCGTTCGTGGTGCAGACCGGCAACGGTTCGGTCACGGTCACCGGCACCCGCTTCGACGTGCGCTGCGACCCGACCCGGACGCTGGTGGCGGTGGAATCCGGGACGGTGAAGGTCAAGGGCAAGGCGGATGAGCAGGGCAATCTGGTCACCCTGACAGCCGGGCTGGGGTCGAGCATCGACGTCAGCGGCAAGGTGACTCCGGCATCGGCCGTGAACACCGCTGCCATTACGGCCTGGCGCGGCGGCAAACTGGTGTTCAACGACGCGTCCCTGCGTGACGTGGCGCTGGAAGTGTCTCGCTACCGTGAAAAGCCGCTGCGCGTGGCGGAAGGCAAGACCGCCAATCTGCGCTTGACCAGCGTGTTCAAATCCGACGACACGGACGCGCTGCTCCGGGCCTTGCCGAGCATCTTGCCGGTGGCCGTGCGGACCTTGCCGGATGGCAGTCAGGAAATTTTTTCAAAATAGATTCAGGTTTTTTGTCAGCCCTTCGTCTTCTTGTCCAACTGCGATTGCTTAGCATTCAGAACAGCGACGCAGTGCCCGCATTCTGGAACCCTCAGGACAAGACTCGACGTGAAAAACAATAGACTCAACACGCTCTCCCTGGCTGTCAGCCAGACGCTGCCGCCTTCCTCCCGCTGGTTGCCCTGGGCACTGGCCCTGGCCGTCAGTGCGGGCGTCAGCCATGCCCACGCCGAAGGCGCGCCAACGGCCATTCACATTCAGGCGCAATCGCTGGGCGCCGCGTTGAGTCAATTGGGCCAGCAGACTTCCCTGCAATTGTTCTTCAGCCCTGATCTGGTCGCGGGCAAGCAGGCTCCGGCGGTGGATGGCAACCTGTCGCCGGAAGAGGCCTTGCGCTCACTGCTCAAGGGCAGCGGACTGGATTACGAAATCTCGGCGGACACCGTGGTGCTAAAGCCTGCGGGCGTGAGTGCGTCGGCCACGCCAGGCAGCCTTGAAATCGCACCGATGGAAGTCAAAGTGGTGGGCGACTGGCTCGCCGATGCCGATCAGGCGGTGGTGCAGAATCACCCCGGTGCGCGGACAGTCGTGCGCCGTCAGGCGATGGTCGAGCAGGGCGCGCAGAATGTGGGCGACGTGTTGCGCCGTGTGCCCGGCGTGCAGGTGCAGGAGTCCAACGGCACCGGTGGCAGTGACATTTCCCTCAACGTCGGCGTGCGCGGCCTGACGTCGCGCCTGTCGCCACGCTCCACTGTCTTGATCGACGGCGTGCCCGCCGCATTTGCGCCGTACGGCCAGCCGCAGTTGTCGATGGCGCCGATTTCCTCGGGCAACCTGGACAGCATCGACGTGGTGCGCGGTGCAGGCTCGGTGCGTTACGGGCCACAGAACGTGGGTGGGGTGATCAACTTCGTGACCCGCGCCATCCCGGAAAAACTCACGGGCGACCTGTCCAGCACCCTCGAAACCAGCCGTCACGGTGGTTACAAGAACATGGAGACGATGTTCATCGGCGGCACCGCTGACAACGGTCTTGGCGCCGCACTGCTGTACTCCACCGTCAATGGCAACGGCTATCGCTCCAGCAACAATGACAACGACATCGACGACGTGCTGCTCAAGACCCACTGGGCGCTGACCGAGCAGGACGACCTGTCGGTGAACTTCCACTACTACGACGCCACGGCGGACATGCCGGGCGGTCTGACCCAGAAGCAGTTCGACGCCAACCCTTACCAGTCGGATCGCGATTACGACAACTTCACCGGGCGCCGCAAGGACGTGTCGATCAAGTACAAACGTCAGATCGACGAATCGACCCAGGCCGAAGTGCTGACCTACTACACCGACAGCTTCCGCGGCAGCAACATCGCCGCCCGCGATCAGAAAACCCTGGGCTCATTCCCGCGCAGTTACCACACCTTTGGCATTGAACCGCGTGTGTCCCACGTGCTGGACCTGGGGCCGACCACTCAAGAAGTCAGCGTCGGCGCGCGTTACTTGAAAGAAGCCATGCACGAACAGGCGTCGCGTCTGGGGCTGGTCAACAACACGCCGGTATCTATTCCGGGTTCCGATGGCCATGTCTATCAAGACCGTACCGGCGGCACCGAAGCCACGGCGTTCTACATCGACGACAAAATCGACGTGGGCAAGTGGACCATCACGCCGGGCATTCGCTTCGAGCGCATCAGCACCGACTGGCACGAGCGCCCGGTGCTGGGCACCAACGGCGTGCGGGTGCAGGAGAAGGACCGCAGCGTCAACAACAACGAGCCGTTGCCTGCGCTGAGCGTGATGTATCACCTGTCGGACGAGTGGAAACTGTTCGCCAACTACGAGACCTCGTTCGGCAGCCTTCAATACTTCCAGGTGGCACAGGGCGGCATCGGCAATGACACCGCCAACGGCCTGCAACCGGAAAAGGCCAAGACCTATGAACTGGGCACCCGCTATGACAACGGCACCTGGGGTGGCGAGCTGACAGCGTTTTACATCGACTTCGACGACGAACTGCAATACATCAGCAACGACGTGGGCTGGACCAATCTGGGTGCCACTAAACACCAGGGCATCGAGGCCTCGGCGCATTACGACCTGAGTGCGCTGGACGCGCGTTTGGCCGGTCTGACCGCCAACGCCGGGTTCACCTACACCCGCGCCACGTATGAGGGTGATATTCCGGGCTTCAAAGGCCGTGATCTGCCGTTCTATTCCCGCCAGGTGGCGACGGTTGGCCTGCGTTATGAAGTGGACCGCTGGACCTACAACATCGACGGCTACGCCCAGTCCAAACAACGCGCACCGGGCACCGGCACCAACGCCGATGGCAGCTTCAACGGCAACTACATCACCGAACCGTCTGCCGATGGCCAGTACGGCAACATTCCCGGTTACGTCACCTGGAACCTGCGCGGCGCCTATGACTTCGGCAAACAGATGTCCAACCTGAAACTGGGTGCGGGGGTGAAGAACGTCTTCGATCACCAGTACTTCACCCGTTCCAGCGACAACAACTCGGGGATTTACCTGGGCCAGCCAAGGACGTTCTTTGTGCAGGCGAGTGTGGGGTTTTAGATCCTCGTCATACCGTGTAACCAAGAGCGCCTTCGGGCGCTCTTTTTTTTCGATTGCAACTGACCTAGGGTGTGATTACGCTATCGACTGCGCCATTGGCGCACTAGGGAAGGGAATGATCTTCATCGAGACACGGATTTTCACGCAGGATCTCCACGCATTATTGAACGATGAAGAATACAGCGCTTTTCAGGTGTTTCTTGCCCGCAATCCATTGGCGGGGGATGTCATCCAGGGCACCGGCGGCCTGCGGAAAATCAGATGGTCGAGTCAGGACAAGGGTAAGCGTTCTGGCGTACGGGTGATTTATTACCACGTCACGCTCGCTTCTCAGATCCGACTGATCCTGATCTACCGTAAAGGCCTCAAGGATGATCTGGACGCGCACGAGCGCAAGGTCTTGAAAGAATTGAACAACGGGTGGGAATGATGGAGAAGGAACTGTTCAATCGTCTGGTCGAGAGCATGACCGAGATGGGCGAGATCGTCAGAGGCGAGCGTCAGCCCTCTCGCGAATTCCATGTCGATGCGCTCAAGGTCAAGGAAATCCGGCAAGCCACGGGCCTGTCGCAAGCGCGTTTCGCGCAAACCATTGATGTTGCGGTAGGCACGTTGCGCAATTGGGAGCAGGGGCGTCGAGAGCCTGAGGGGCCCGCCAAAGCGCTGTTGCGTGCCATCCATAATGATCCAGTCCATGTGTTGGCTGCCTTGAAACAATGAATCAGACCGTGGGTGTTTTCAGTTCACCTCAATCCCCAACCGCTTGAGCCGCGACGCCAAGGTCGTCGGCTTCACGCCCAGCAACTCCGCCGCGCCGCCTTTGCCAAACAACTTGCCTTTGGCGGCCTTGAGCGCCGCCTGCACGTTGTTCCTTTCCAGGTCGTGCATCTGCGATTCGGTGAGAAAGCCATCGCCCGGCAAGGAACTGCCCGATGAGGCATTGGCGGTTTTTGGCTCGTCGGGCAAATCCAGGTTCAAATCCGCGCCGGTTGAGGTGATCAGCCCGCGCTCGATCACGTTCTGCAATTCCCGAATGTTGCCCGGCCATGAATAGTTTTGCAGCCGCTCGATGTCACTGTTACGCAGTCGCCGCCCCGGCATGTTCAGGCGCTTGCCCACCTGTTTGAGAAAGTGCGCCGCCAATGGGGCGATGTCCATTGGCCGGTCGCGCAGGGCGGGGGACTGGATCGGAAAAACGTTGAGGCGAAAGTACAGGTCCTCACGAAAATGTTTGGCCCCGACTTCCTGCCGCAAATCGCGGTTGGTCGCGGCGATGATGCGCACGTCCACCTTGCGCGTACGCTCTTCGCCCACCCGCTCGAATTGCCCCTCCTGCAACACCCTCAGCAATTTGCTTTGCAGCTCCAGCGGGATTTCGCCGATCTCGTCGAGAAACAGCGTCCCGCCATCGGCCAGCTCGAAGCGTCCGACGCGATCCCTGACGGCGCCGGTGAACGCGCCGCGAATGTGGCCGAAGAATTCGCTCTCGAACAGTTCAGTGGGAATCGCCGCGCAGTTGACCCGAATCAGCGGGTGCGCGCTGCGACGGCTGGCCTGGTGAATGGCGCGGGCGATCAGCTCTTTGCCGGTGCCGGACTCACCGTTGATCAACACGCTGGCGTCGGTGGGCGCGACCACGTCGATCTGTTTGATGATTTTCAGGATCGGCGCGCTCTGGCCGACGATTTCTCGGAAGTTGTGCTCGATGTGAATCTCTTCCTGCAAATAGGCGTTCTGGTCTTCCAGGCGCTGTTTGAGCACCTTCAGTTCGTCCAGCGCGGTTTGCAGTTGGGATTCGGTGCTGCGCCGTTCGGTGATGTCGCGAAACACCACCACCGCGCCCGCAATGCGTCCATCGGCAATCACCGGGGTGCTGGTGAATTCCACCGGGAAGAAACTGCCGTCGCGGCGCCAGAACACTTCCTGACGACCTTCATGCACCACACCGTCGTGCACGGCCTTGTAGATGGGGCAATCTTCCACCGGGTAGTGGCTGCCATCTTCATGGCTATGGTGATGAATGCGGTGGATGTTCTTGCCGATCATGTCTTTCACTTCCCACCCCAGCATGCGCGCCCCGGCCGGGTTGACGAAGGTGGCCAGCCCCTCGCTGTCGATGGCGTAGATGCCGTCGCCCACCGAGCTGAGCAGCAGCTGATTGTCGCGCTCGGACTCCTGGAACAGGTTGAGGATGTTGCGCCACTCGATCAGCCCGCCACGCATGGTGCGCTCGGTGTGTGCCTGGTCTTGCTGGTATTTCTGCTGACTGGCTTCGCGCATCACCAGAATCAGTTGCGGACCGCCCTTGATCTGCAAGGTGGTGGCGGAAATTTCCAGCTCGATGCGCTCGCCGGTCTTGATGTTGCAGCTCAAGTCATCGGTCCAGCCGCGGCCCTTGTCCATGACCGCTTGAGTGAACACGATCAGGTCCGGCAGTTGATGACCGAACAGCTTGCTCACTGGCAACTCCAGCAACTCCTGACGCGGGTAGCCGAGCAGCTTGCAGGTGGCGATGTTGAGGTCGCCAAAATGGTCGGAGAACGGGTCGAGCAGCGCGATGGCTTCCGCACAATGCTCGAACACCATGTGCCGCGAGGAGTAGGCCAGGTCGGCCCAGCCAATCAGCGAGTCCGGTTCGTTCATGACTACGAAATCTCGTGGTTTATCGGTACGAATATTCGTAGTTCTACGGGAATGCGTAGTGCTCGCAAAGCATCAGACGGTCGCCAAAAAGCCGGATCAGATAATGATCTTCTGCGAAATCAACAGGTTAGGCTTTGAGTCAAAACAGTTTTTATTTCTGGCACGGCGTTCGCTCCTGTCCTTGCGTCACCCGGTGATCGATTCAGACCACCGAACACACCCTAGAACGGAGCGACGATATGCCAAGCGTAGACATCAACCACTATCAAGACGGCGACTTCCTGGTCAATTACGAAGAGAAGGTCTTCGAGGACGTCAAAGCCGAGCCGGGTGAGAAAGCCCTGCTGACCTTTCACACCATCGCGTTCGAAGGGTCGATCGGTCTGGTCAACATGCTTCAGGCCAAGCGCCTGCTGCGCAAGGGCTTCGAGACCAAAGTGCTGCTCTACGGACCGGGCGTGCAACTGGGTGTGCAGCGCGGCTTCCCGACCCTGGGCGCCGAAGCGTTTCCGGGCCATCTGGCCGTCAATAACCAGATTAAGGCGTTCATGGCTGAAGGCGGTGAGGTGTATGCCTGCCGCTTCGCTCTTCAGGCGCTGTACGGCCAGACCGAAAAGGCCCTGATCGAAGGCATCCGCCCGATCAACCCGTTGGACGTGATGGACCTGCGCCTGCTGATGCGCCGCGAGGGCGCGATGATCATCGATACCTGGACGGCGTAAGGCAGGTGTTCAACCCCGACCCTGCAGGCTAACGCATATCCATTGTGGGAGCCGGCTTGCTGGCGAAGGCGGTGGGTCAGTCACTGCTTGATTGCCTGACACTCCGCCTTCGCCAGCAAGCCGGCTCCCACAGCGATCGCGTCCGGCGACACATCGATGCACGCCCGGTGCCAACGATCAACGTACTATCAGGACACCCCGAAATGACCACCATCCGCGCCGCCGCCGTTCAGTTCAGCCCCGTGCTGTATTCCCGCGAAGCCACCGTCGCCAAGCTGTGCCGCACCTTGCTCGATCTGGGTCGCGAGGGGGTGCAATTTGCGGTTTTTCCGGAAACCGTGGTGCCGTACTACCCCTATTTTTCCTTCGTTCAGGCGCCGTTCGCCATGGGCAAGGAGCACCTGCAATTGCTGGAGCAATCCGTCGTCGTGCCATCCGATGTGACCCGGCAGATCAGCGAGGCTTGCCGTGAAGCGGGCATCGTCGCCTCCATCGGCGTCAACGAGCGCGAGGGTGGCACGATCTACAACGCGCAACTGCTGTTCGATGCTGACGGCACGCTGATCCAACACCGCCGCAAGATCACCCCGACCTACCACGAGCGCATGGTCTGGGGGCAGGGCGACGGGGCGGGCCTGCGCGCCGTCGACAGCGCGGTGGGCCGCATCGGCTCGTTGGCCTGCTGGGAGCATTACAACCCGCTAGCGCGCTACGCCTTGATGGCCGACGGCGAACAGATCCACGTGGCGATGTTCCCTGGCTCACTGGTGGGCGACATTTTCGCTGAACAGATCGAAGTCACCATTCGCCATCACGCCCTGGAATCAGGCTGCTTCGTGGTCAACGCCACCGCCTGGCTCGACGCCGATCAGCAAGGCCAGATCATGCAGGACACCGGCTGCGCGCTGGGGCCGATTTCCGGTGGCTGTTTCACCGCCATCGTCTCGCCGGAAGGCAAGTTACTGGGCGAGCCGCTGCGCAAGGGTGAGGGCTGGGTCATCGCCGATCTGGATTTGAAACTCATCGACAAACGCAAACGCATGATGGATTCGGTCGGCCATTACAGCCGCCCCGAATTGCTCAGCCTGCTGATCGACCGCACGCCCACCGCCACGCTGCATGAGCGCAGCGCACACCCGATGCTGCCGGTTCGTGAGGAGTTGACCCATGCAAACCAATGAGCTGCTTGCCGAACTGCAATGCCACGGCGTGCGCTGGCCCGCCGCGCAAAATGGCCTGTCGCGCAAGGGTGGGGCAGGTCCGTCGGATCACAAGGCGCTGACCGTGGGCGGTCGGACCATGATGGTGCCAATCCTCAATCAGGCCTCGCAAAGCTCGCCCTATCAGGCGCAACCCAGCGCCGATGGCAGTCTGGCGTTGATCTTTCGCGAAGGCCTGCAAGTCGGTCAGGTGAAGATGCCCGGGGTGCCGAATTTTTACAGCCGCAGCACCGCCGACGGCATCCCCTACTGGAAGATCGCCACGCTGCACAGCGCCGATGTGCTGGCGACCACGGTGTTGCAGCACTGCATTCGTTTCAATGATCGCAGCACGTCTTGCCAGTTCTGCGCCATTGGTCAGTCGCTGGCGGCGGGCAAGACCATCGCCCGCAAACGCCCGCAGCAACTGGCCGAAGTGGCGAAGGCAGCTGTGGAACTGGACGGCGTGAAGCACATGGTGATGACCACCGGCACCCCGCAGACCCCGGACCGGGGCGCGGCGATTCTGTGTGAATCAGCGGCGGCGGTGACCGCAGCGGTCGACCTGCCCATTCAGGCCCAATGCGAGCCACCGGATGACGACATCTGGTTTCAGCGTCTAGCCGACAGCGGCGTCGTTTCGTTGGGCATGCACCTGGAGGCGGTCACCGACGAGGTGCGCCAGCGCATCATGCCGGGCAAGGCCGAGGTGCCGTTGAGTCGCTATTTCGAGGCCTTCGAAGCGGCGGTCAAGGTGTTCGGTCGGGGGCAGGTGAGCACCTACATCCTCGCCGGGTTGGGCGACAGCGAACAGGCGATCACCGACATGAGCGAGCGCCTGAGTGCCATGGGTGTGTACCCGTTCGTGGTGCCGTTCGTGCCCATCGACGGCACGCCACTGGCCCATCACCCCAAACCCGACAGCGCCATGATGGCTCGGCTCTACCCGCAGATCGGTGCCAGCCTGCGCCGCCACGGGTTGCACTCGGAAAACATCAATGCGGGCTGTGCGAAATGCGGCGCGTGTTCCGCGTTGAAGAATCATGAGTGAGCCTTCTGGCTCACGGGAGACGGATCATGCAAAACCTGGCCTTTGCCCTCGTCGATAGCACCTTCGAGCCCTTTCGTGCCGGTGACCTGGTGGTCAAACCGGCCACGGAAAACTGGGAGAAGCAGGCGTACTTTGCCTTGCGCCGCGCGGTGTTCTCCGATGAGCAACACCTGCTGCCCCAGGACAAGGACAGCCATGACTTTCAGGCCATCGCCATTGTTGCGCTGGCGGGCAGTTGCGGGATGGCCGATCAGGTGGTGGGCGCCGTGCGCATCTACCAGCCGGAACCGGGCCTGTGGTTCGGCGGCCGTTTGTGCGTGGCTCAGGCGTACCGGCGTCACAGCATGATCGGCAAAGCACTGGTCAACGAAGCGGTGTCGCGGGCCAAAGACCTTGGCTGCGAAACCTTCCGTGCCACCGTGCAGGCGCCCAACGAAGCCTATTTCCATGGCCTGCACTGGCAAACCCTCGACCAACTGGAGCTATTGGGCCAACCGCACTGCTTGATGCAGGCGGATCTGGCGAGTTACCCGTTGATGCCCCGCCAAGTGTCGCTGCGCCCGTTGAAGGTGGCCCGTCATGGCTGATGTCATCGATCTGAATGCGCTGCTCGACACCCTGCGCAACACCCCGGCGATGCGGTCCAAACAGGCGATTCAGCAGCCCGCCAAGGTCATTGGCGCGATTGAAAAGCCGCTGACCCGGGCCGAACTCTACGCTTTGCCCGGTGACGACACGGCGGCGATTGCCTGTGGCGATCACTTCCAGTTGCTGGCCATCGAGGGCATGTTGCCCGGCTTCGTCAAAGCCGCCCCGTGGTTCGCAGGCTGGTCAGCGGTAATGGCCAATGTCAGCGACATCACCGCCATGGGCGGACGGGCGACGGCGGTGGTCAACGCCTATTGGCACCACGACGACGCGCAGGCGCAGGAAATCCTGTCCGGGATTCGCGCAGCCTGTGATGCCTACGGCCTGATGCTGGCGGGCGGGCACACCAGTCTGGCGGCGCAGAACCCGACCGCGCTGGCAGTGGCGATCACGGGTGTGGCAAGCCGTCTGCTGTCGACCCTGCACGTCAAACCGGGCCAGGTCATCGCCATGGCCGTTGACCTTGAAGGGTATTGGCATGCTGACACCGCCTACTGGAAAGCCTTCGAAGGCGTGCCCGCCGAACGTCTGCGCAGCAAGCTGGAGGTCCTGCCGCGTCTGGCCGAGGCGCAGTGGCTGCACGCGGCCAAAGACATCAGCAACGCCGGAGTGTTGGGCAGCCTGTTGATGCTGCTAGAAACCACCGGCTGTGGCGCCGACATCGATCTGCAACAGCTGCCGTGCCCCTCAGACGCCGATCTTTCGCGCTGGCTTCAGGTGTTCCCCAGCTACGGCTTCCTCATGACTCTGGACGAAGCCGACTGGCCCAACGTGCAGGCCGCGTTCGCCTTTGAAGGCCTGCGCTGCGAGCGCATCGGCCGGGTCACCGACAGCGCCGAACTCAGCGTTCAACATGGCCTGCAACGGCGCACCTTCTGGGATCTCAACGCGCAGCCCTTCACCGGATTCAGCTATTCCCATCTCGACCTTTCACCTTTGTCCGCACACAAGGAGCACTGACATGCCCGCCGTCAATTTCAGGATTCGCTGGCCCAACGGCAAAGAGGCCGCCTGCTACTCGCCCTCGACCGTGATCTATGAGCATTTACAGGAAGGTGCGAGTTACCCGCTGGCTGATTTCCTTCAGCGTGTGGAAGGCGGATTGAACAACGCCTCGGAGCGGGTGAAGCAGGTCAAAGGCTTCTACTGCAGCTCGGCGATGGACACCCTCGGCATGCTCAAGGGCCAGGCGCAGGTTCAGGAGGAGGGGGCGGTGGAAGTGCTCAGTATGCGCACCGAAGGCGGTGGCCGGGTGACCGGGGCCGGGTGGAGTTCTTTTTGATTCAACGCCGACACGACACTGATTCAAACATTGAAACGCGAACCCCCCTGTAGCAGTCCGGCTTGCCGGCGGCAGCGGCTTATCAGGTGTTGATGTATGGCTGACACACCGCCACCGCCGGCAAGCCGGGCTGCTACAGAAATCTATCTGCATGCACCACCGGAGACTTCGTCATGCCCAGCTCAATCACCCCCATCAAAACCCCGCACCACAGCGTCATCATCGTCGGCGGCGGGCAGGCCGGTCTGTCGGCCAGTCATTACCTGCAACAGCAGGGCGTCGACCATCTGGTGCTGGAAAAACACAGCGTCACCCACACTTGGCGCAACCAGCGTTGGGATGCGTTCAGTCTGGTCACGCCGAACTGGCAATGCGCATTGCCGGGTTATCGCTACAGCGAAGAGCATGGCGGCCAAGACCCTCACGGCTTCATGAAAAAGGACGAAATCAACGACTACCTCGCAGGCTTCGTCAAAGCCGTCAATGCCCCGGTGCGTGAGGGCGTGTCGGTCAAGCGCGTGGTGCCGCGCGCAGTGGGTGGTTTCGAGGTGCATACTTCCCAGGGCGATTTCACCGCCGATCAAGTGATCTGCGCCTCGGGTGGTTATCACACGCCGATCATTCCGCGTCTTGCCGAACGTCTGCCTGCCGGGATCACCCAGATTCATTCCGAGCAATACCGCAATCCCCAGGCGCTACCGCAAGGCAACGTGCTGGTGGTCGGCTCCGGGCAATCCGGTGCGCAGATCGCCGAAGACCTGCATCTGGCCGGGCGCAAGGTCTATCTGGCCGTGGGCGACGCGCCGCGCTGTGCCCGTTTTTATCGTGGCAAGGACGTGGTCGACTGGCTCGCCGAGATGGGCTACTACCAGATCGGCGTCGATACCCATCCGCTGCGTGAAGGGGTGCGGGATAACACCAACCATTACGTCACCGGGCGCGATGGCGGGCGCGACATCGATCTGCGCAAATTCGCGTTGGAGGGCATGGAGTTGTTCGGGCGTCTGGAGGGGCTTTCGGGCGATGTGCTGCAATTCTCTGGCAACCTGAGCGACAGCCTCGACAGCGCCGATGCGGTCTACAACCGGATCAACGGCTCTATCGACAAGTACATCGCCGAGCAGGGCATCGACGCGCCTGCGGGTGAACGCTATGAGCCTGTCTGGACGCCGACTCAAGAGCGCGGCGAGTTGAATCTGGCTGAGGCGGGCATCACCAGCATCATCTGGTGCATCGGCTTCACCCCGGATTTCAGTTGGGTCGATGCGCCGGTGTTCAACGGTCGTGGCCATCCGGGCCATGTGCGCGGGGTCACGACACAACCTGGCTTGTACTTTCTGGGCCTGCCGTGGCTGTACACCTGGGGATCGGGGCGTTTCTCGGGCGTGGCGCGGGATGCGGAATATGTGGTGGAGCATATTGTGGGGGCGTCGATGGCACGGAAATTGGCCATGCGGTAAACCCAGTTTCTGTAGCAGTCCGGCTTGCCGGCGGCAGCGACCTTACGGACGCCACCGCCGGCAAGCCGGACTGCTACGGACAAGAGCTACAGAGAGGTGAGGGGCGGCACCGCTCATCAGACAACCTCGCTCCTCACCCTTGACGATCAAATGTAACGGGACAATACTTCGCTCAGATTCATATAGATGACTAGATAACTACAACAGCGAAGCACCGACATGAACCGACTCTCCAGCGATGTCCGCCTGCCGCTTTATCAACGTTTGCGCGATCAATTGGCCGAACAGATCGCCAATAACCGTTGGCGTCCGGGCGAAGCCATTCCCACCGAAGCTGCGTTGTCCAGCGAGTATTGCCTGTCCACGGGCACCGTGCGCAAGGCCATCGACATGTTGGTCAGCGAGAACATTTTAGAGCGCCAACAGGGACGTGGGACCTTCATTCGCCGTCCGCAGTTCCAGTCTTCGCTGTTCCGTTTTTTCCGTTTTCAAAGCGTGTCCGGCGAGCGTCAGGTGCCGGAAAGCCGCATTTTGTCCATCGAGCCGGTCAGCGCGCCGTCCGCTGTCTCCCAGGCCTTGGGGCTGCCACTGGATGCGCCAGTGATTCGCCTGATTCGCCTGCGTCTGCTCGATGCCCAGCCGGTGCTCGCCGAAGAAATCTGGCTGCCGCAGGTGCAGTTCCAGACCTTGCTGGAAACCGATCTGAGCAAACAGGGCCCGCTGCTGTACCCGATCTATGAAGAGCTGTGTGGTCAGGTCGTGGCCTACGCCGAAGAAACCCTCACCGCCGAAGCCATCAGCGACGTGCATGCGCGCCTGCTGCAAGTGCCGGTGGGCAGCCCGGTGGTGGTGATCGAGCGCCTCGCCCGCAATTACGCCGGGCAGCCGCTGGAATGGCGCCGTTCGCGAGGGCATGCCAGCCATTTCCGGTACAGCGTGGATATTCGCTAGCTCGACACGATTTATCGCCCGCCGCTGATCCCCTGTGGGAGCGGCGGTATTCGCAAGAACAGATTCAGCCAAGCCCGCCAACCAGAGCAGGCCTCACAACAACTGCCGCACACACGTATAAGGACAAGAAGCATGTTCAATTGGTATCGCCAAGTCACTCCCAAGGAGCGCAAAACGTTCTGGGCCTGTTTCGGCGGATGGTCGCTGGATGCCCTTGAAGTCCAGATGTTCGGTCTGGCCATCCCGGCGCTGATCGCCGCCTTCGCGTTGAGCAAAAGCGACGCGGGCCTGATCAGTGGTGTGACGCTGGTCACCTCGGCACTGGGCGGCTGGCTCGGCGGTACGCTGTCGGACCGCTACGGTCGCGTGCGCACCCTGCAATGGATGATCCTCTGGTTCTCCGCGTTCACCTTCCTGTCGGCATTCGTCACCGGGTTTTACCCGCTGCTGATCGTCAAGGCGCTGCAAGGCTTCGGTATCGGTGGTGAATGGGCGGCCGGTGCGGTGTTGATGGCCGAGACCATTAACCCGAAATACCGCGGCAAGGTCATGGGCACCGTGCAGAGCGCCTGGGCCGTGGGCTGGGGGCTGGCGGTCGGTGTGTTCACCCTGATTTATTCGTTCGTGCCTGCCGATATCGCCTGGCGCGTGATGTTCCTGGTGGGGCTGTTGCCGTCGCTGCTGATCATCTGGGTGCGCCGTAACGTCGAGGAGCCGGACAGCTTCCAGCGTCTGCAAAAGAACAACGCCATCCCGCAGAGCTTCTTCAAATCCCTGGCCGGTATCTTCCGTCCGGAACTGCTGCGTGTGACTCTGCTCGGTGGCCTGCTGGGCCTCGGCGCCCACGGCGGTTACCACGCGGTCATGACCTGGCTGCCGACCTTCCTCAAAACCGAACGTAACCTGTCGGTGCTCAACTCCGGCGGCTACCTGGCAGTGATCATCTTCGCCTTTTGGTGTGGCTGTGTGGCCAGCGGTTTCATGATCGACCGCATTGGTCGTCGCATGAACATCGTGCTGTTCGCCCTGTGCTGCGTGATCACCGTGCAGTGCTACGTGTTCCTGCCGCTGACCAACACCCAGATGTTGTTCCTCGGTTTCCCGCTGGGTTTCTTCGCCGCCGGTATTCCGGCCAGCCTCGGTGCGTTGTTCAACGAACTGTACCCGGCTGACGTGCGCGGGGCAGGGGTGGGCTTCTGCTACAACTTCGGCCGCGTGCTGTCCTCGGTGTTCCCGTTCCTGGTGGGCCACATGAGCGAGTCGATGTCCCTCGGTTCGGCCATCGGCATCGATGCCGGTATTGCCTACGGCGTCGCGGTGATCGCTGCCCTGTGCCTGCCGGAAACCCGTGGTCGCAGCCTCGAAAGCAGCGCCTCGGCGGCGCAGAGCTCGACCTCGCGCAACGAGACCGCCAGCGCCTGATGTTTTTCCAGCGCGGCGGCCCCGGAGTCCAGGGCTTCCGCGCGTTTTTCTCGACAGATGAGTCCCATGTCCGACACTTTTCCCGCGTCGATCCTCGGTATCGACGGCCACGCACACGTATTCAGCAGGGAGCTGGATCTGACATCGGCACGACGCTATTCACCGGATTACGACGCCACCCTGGCGATGTATCAGCACAACCTGCAAAGCCACGGTTTGAGCCACGGCGTGCTGGTGCAGCCGAGCTTCCTCGGCACCGACAACAGCTACCTGCTCGACGCGTTGAAGCAGGCGCCGCAGCAGTTACGGGGTGTGGTGGTGGTCGAGCGTGACATCAGCCGCGCCGAGCTGGACGCGATGGATCGATCGGGCGTGGTCGGCATTCGTCTGAACCTGATGGGCAAGGCGCTGCCGGATTTTTCCGAGCCTGAATGGACAGTACTGTTCGGGCATATCGCTGAACTGGATTGGCATGTCGAGCTGCATCGCCATGTGGCCGACATCCCGACCCTGATTCGCGGCCTGATGCCGTTTGGCGTGAAGATCGTTATCGACCACTTCGGTCGCCCTGATGCGCGTCTGGGCCTCGATCAATCGGGCCTGCGCGAGATGCTGGAGCTGGGTCTGGGCGGTCAGGTGTGGGCGAAGGTCTCGGGCATTTATCGGCTGGAAGGCAGCGAGCAGGAAAACCTCGACTTCGCCTGTGACCTGTTGCCATTGCTGGTCGAAAGCTTCGGGCCGCAGCGTCTGGTGTGGGGCAGCGACTGGCCGCACACCCAGCATGAACAGCGAATCACCTATACATCGGTGGTCAAGCAGTTGCAGGCGTTGGGCTGCACGCCGCAAGTGATGCGCTCGCTGCTGATCGAATCGCCGCAGGTGCTGTTTGATTTTTCGGTGGTTGAGGCTTGAGATAAAACCTCTCGAACAACGCAAAAGCCCGTTGGAGCCGGCTTGCTGGCGAAGGCGGTGTGTCAGACATCGCTGCATTGACTGACCCCCCGCCTTCGCCAGCAAGCCGGCTTCCGCAAGGCTGATCAATTCATTCAACCGCCGGATTTCCACCCCCCACCCAACGCCACCGCCAACCCGACGCTGGCCTGCAACCGACTGGTGTCGACTTCCTGCAACCGCCGCTGCGCCTGCAACGCATTGGTCTGCGCCGTCACCACGTCCAGATAATTCACAGCACCCGCTTCATAGCTGCTGGTGGCCATGCGTTCGGCGCTTTGCGCGGCCTCCACGGCGGCTTGCTGGTCCTGAGATTCCTGCTGCAAGTCACGCAACTGGCCCAGGTTGTCTTCCACTTCACGCACGGCTTTGAGCACCTGACTGTGGTATTGCGCGGCGGCTTCTTCGAACTCGGCCTTGGCTTGACGCTCGTTGGCGCTGCGGCGGCCGCCGTCGAAGATCGGCAGGTTGACCAGCGGCCCCAGCGCCCAATAGCGGTTGGCCGCCGCCAGCAGGTTGCCGCTGCCTTGAGTCTGGCCGCCGAGCAGGCCGGTCAGGCTGAAATCGGGATACCACGCCGCTTTTGCCACGCCAATGTTGGCGTTGGCGGCGAACATGCGACGTTCGGCGGCGGCGACGTCGGGCCGCTGTTGCAGCAGACTGCCGGGCAGTGCCTGGGGAATGTCCGGCTGCTTCAAGGGTTCGGCGTCATGGACGAGAGCGAAATCGCTCGGCAGCACGCCCACCAGTTCGGCGATGGCATGCTCACTCAGGTTGCTCTGGGCCTTCACGTCGTCCAGTTGCGCCTGGGCTTCGGCCAGTTGGCTCTGGGCACGGGTCAGGTCCAGTTCCGAGGCGATCTTGCCTTCGTAGCGGTCGCGGGTCAGTTGCAGGGCCTGGGTGTAGTCGTCCAGCGAGGTTTGCAGAATCCGGCTCTGGGCATCCAATCCGCGCGCCTGCACATACAGCGTCGCCAGTTGCTTTTGCAGGCTCAGGCGCGCGACGGCCAGATCGTCTGCCGAGGCTTGGGCCTGTGCCTCTCCGGCGGCGACCTGGTTGCGAATCTTCCCCCACAGGTCCGGGTCGAAACTCAGGCTGAAACCGGCGGTGTCGCTGTTGTACACCGACGGTTGAGTGTCGCCGCGTAATGGCCTGCGATCCGACTGGCGCTGGCGCACCGGCGCGACACTGGCGTTGATCTGCGGGAACAGCCCGGCGTGCAACTGGCTGGCGTAGGCCACCGACGCATCGTAGTGGGCCAGCGCGGCGGCGAGATCGGGGTTGGCCTTAAGCAAGCGCTGTTGCAGGTCATTGAGCTGTTTGTCCTGAAGCACGCTCCACCATTGGCGTTGCAACTGATCAGCAGGTTTCGCCGGATGCCACGGCCCGGGGTCTTCCTTGAAGTGCTCAGGCATCGGCACGGCGGGCACCTTGTACGTTGGCGCCAGCGAGCAGCCTTGCAACGTCAGTGCGCCCGCCATGACCAGCGCGAGCGCCAAACCTTCAAGCCTTGGGCGCATGGGCACCTCCGGCATCGGCCAGTTGCACCGGATCGTTTTCACGCAGCGCATCGGGCGGGTTGTCGATCACCTTGTCCGCCGCTTGCAGGCCTTGATCAATCACCAACCGGTCGCCCAGATCCATGGCGATGTGGATGTTACGTAGGTGCACGTGACCGCTGCTGTCCATGGTTGCGACCTGCGTGCCCTTGGCCCGGAAAATCAGCGCGCTGGCCGGAATGCTCACACCGTGGCTGCCCGCCGCGACCGGCAAGGTGGCGTCGGCGTAATCGCCGGGGAGCAGGGCGCCATCGGGATTGTCGGCAACGAACTGTGCCAGCAGTGTGCCCGAGCGCGGATCGACTGCCGTGGAATCGCCCAGCAGCGTGGCTTTGTAGGATTGGCCCGCGTGCTCGGGTACGCTCAACTGCACCGACATGCCGGGATGAATGACGCTGGCGTAGTTCTGCGGAATCGGTACATAGAGCCGCAAACGATGGGTGTCGGCCATGCTAAACAACGGCGTGCCGCCGCCATCGTCGGCCTTGATCAACTGGCCGATGTCAGTGTTGCGCGCGGTGATGGTGCCGCTGAACGGTGCGCGAATGGTCTTGTACGCAGCCAGATCGGTCAGGCGCTGATAGTCCGCTTCGGCGGCCTGCACATTCGCCTTCGCCGCAGTGGCGGCGGCGACTTTTTCGTCCACTTCCTGCTGTGACACCGAGTGCGTGGCGAGCAGGTGTTGCCAGCGCTCGGCGGTGGTCTGGGCGATGCGCGCGTTGGCCTGTTGCTGGGCCAGATGAGCGCGGGTCTGCGCCAGTTGCTGGTCCAGTTCCGGGCTGTCGATGTGGGCCAGGACCTGGCCGGCCTTTACCTGTGTACCGATATCCGCAGTCCAGTCTTTCAGGTAGCCGCTGACCCGGGCGTTGATCGATGCCTTGCTCCAGGCGTCGAGACGGGCGGGCAGTTGCAACGTATCGCCTTGGGCATTCTGTGATGGCGAGACCACGGTGACGACCGGCACGGACTGGCTTTCGGTCCAGGCCGCGACGTCGTGGCTATGACGGGTGCGTGCCGCCAGACCGTTGGCGACCAGCAGCGCCGCCAGGGTCAGGCCGCCGACGCCGGTCAGCATCAGGCGTTTGCGCGAAGGGGTGTTTTCAGACGACATGGGGTGTTTCTCCATCCATTGCACGTGTGGCGGCAGCTTGAGGTTTCGAATGACGGTGCACGAGGCTGAACACGACTGGCACGAACAGCAGGGTGGCGGTGGTGGCGAAAATCAGCCCACCGATCACCGCACGGCCCAGCGGCGCGTTTTGTTCTTGAGAGAGGGCCAGCGGCAGCATGCCGATGATCATCGCCAACGCGGTCATGCACACCGGACGGAAGCGCGTATAGCCGCCTTCCAGTGCCGCGAGCAGAGCGTCGCCGTGTTCGGCCAGACGCTCCCGGCAGAAGCTCACCACCAGAATCGAGTTGGCGGTGGCCACCCCCATGCACAGGATCGCGCCGGTCAGCGCAGGCACCGACAATGAGGTGCCACTGAGGAACAGCATCCAGACAATCCCGGCCAGGGCGGCGGGCAGGGCGGTGATGATCACGAACGGATCGATCCACGACTGGAAGTTGATCACGATCAGCAGGTAAATCAGCACCACGGCGCCGAGCAGGCCGAAGCTCAGGCCGCTGAAGGCTTCGTGCAACGCATCGATCTGGCCGTGCAGGCTGATCACCGCGCCTTTGGGACGCAAGTGGGCCATGCCGTCGATGACCTTTTGCACGTCCCTGGCCACACCGCCGAGGTCGCGGCCCTGCACGTTGGCGAACAGGTCCAGGGTCGGCTGGATGTTGTAGTGCGTGACCACGGCCGGGCTGTCGACCCGCTTGATGGTCGCCAGGCCGCCGAGGATCTGCGACTGGCCATCGCTGCCGGTGATCGGCAGGGCTTCCAGCGTCGGCAGGCTGTCGAGACGGTATTGCGGGGTCGCTGCGACCACCGAATACGACACGCCGTTTTTCGGGTTCAGCCAGTAGGTCGGCGCCACTTGCGAAGTCCCGGCGAGCGAGGCGCCGAGGCTGGTGGTCACGTCTTTTTCGGTGATGCCCAGTTGTTTGGCGCGCAGGCGATCGACGTTCACTTGCAACGACGGGTAACCAGTGGACTGCTGAATGCGCAGGTCGGTGATCCCGGCAACGTGTTGCAGACGGCGCTGCAATTCCAGCGCGTAAGCGCGGTTGGCGGCATCGTCGTGGCCGGAAATCTTCACGTCCAGCGGCGCCGGGTTGCCGAAGTTGAGGATCTGGCTGCTGATGTCCGCAGGCAGGAACGCGAACTGACTGCCGGGGAAGCTTTGCGGCAGGGCTTCGCGCAGGCGTTTGACGTAATCGGCGGTGGGCGCGTGGCTTTCTTTGAGCGTCACCTGAATGTCGCCATCCTGTGGGCCAACGGTGCCGCTGCTGCTGTAGGCCATGTCGATGCCACTGAGCGGGATGCCAATGTTGTCAATCACCGTGTCCAGTTCATTGGCCGGGATGATCTCGCGGATGCGTTGCTCGATGCGGTCGAACGCGGCGGCGCTTTCCTCGATGCGTGTGCCCAGCGGTAGACGCACGTGCATCGACAGGGCGCCAGCGTCGGTGGCCGGGAAGAAGTCTTCGCCCAGGCTCGGCAGCAGCGCGAAGCTGGCCAATACGCAGGCGAGGAAGCCCAGCAGGAAGGCTTTACGGCGTTTCAGCGCCAGCCCCAGCAGCCCGTGATACACGTCGCGAATGGCCGAGAAGCGTTTTTCGAAACCCTGTTGGAAACTCAACGCCGCGCGCAGGATTGGATTGCGCTGGCGATCATGCTGATCGCCTTCATGGTGGTTGATGAAGGCGTCTTCCGGGTGATGGCCGGGGCCGCTTTCCAGGCCGTGGGGTTTGAGCAGAAACATCGCCAGCGTTGGCACCAAGGTGCGCGACAGCAGGAACGAGCTGCCCATGGCGAAGATCACCGCCAGCGCCATCGGCCGGAACAGGTAACCGGCGATGCCTTGCAGCATGAACATCGGCACGAAAACGATGCAGATACACAGCAGCGAGACGAACGCCGGGCCGACGATTTGCCGCGCACCGTCCATGATCGCGTCCTTCACTACCTTGCCTTGTTCCAGGTGCCAGTTGATGTTCTCGATGGTCACCGTGGCGTCGTCCACCAGAATCCCCACCGCCAGCGCCAGCCCGCCGAGGGTCATGACGTTAAGCGTCTGGCCGGTGAGCGCAAGCAGGGCAATCGCTGACAGCACTGCCAGCGGAATCGAGGCGGCGATGATCAACGTCGAGCGCCAACTGCCGAGGAACAGCAGGATCATCACGCTGGTCAGCAGGGCTGCGATGATGCCTTCCCGCGCCACGCTGCCCACGGATTCCTTGACGAACACCGAGGCATCGCCCAGCAGCGAGGTTTTAAGCTCCGGCGGCAGGGTTTCGTTGATCAGCGGCAGCATGTTGCGGATGTCATCGACGATCGACAGGGTGGAAATGTTGCCGTTCTTCAGGGCAGGCATCAGCACCGCACGACGCCCATCGACCCGCACGATGTTGGTCTGCGGCGGCGAGCCGTCGCGCACGTGCGCCACCTGGCCGATGGTGATCAGCGCGCCGTCGACGTTCTTGATCGGCAGGTCATTGAGCTCGTCGATGGCCTGCGGGCTGTTGTTCAGCAGCACCGTGTATTCGTCGGTGCCCATTTTGGCGGTGCCCACCGGGATGATCTGGTTGCCCGCCGCCAGCGCGTTGCCGACATCTTGCGCGGACAGGCCCTTCGCGGCCAGCGCCTGCGGGTCAAGGTCGAGGGTAATTTGGCGCTGCTTGCCGCCCATCGGCGTCGGCATGGCCAGGCCCGGTACCGCGCTCAAAGGCAGGCGAATGCTGTTTTGCACCAGGTCGCGAATCCGCGCTTCCGACAGGGTCGGGCTGGAGAAGGCCATTTGCAGGATCGGCACGGTCGAGGCGCTGTAGTTGAGGATCAACGGTGGGGTGATCCCGGCGGGCATCTGTTTCAGCACGGTTTGTGACACCGCCGTCACTTGGGCGTTGGCGGTGCGGATGTCGACACCGGGCTGAAAGAAGATCTTGACGATGCCCATGCCGGGCAGCGATTGCGACTCGATGTGCTCGATGTCGTTGACCGTCGTGCTGAGCGAGCGCTCATAGGTGTAGATCACACGCCCGGCCATGGCGTCCGGTGACAGCCCGGCGTACTGCCAGACCACTGCTACCACGGGAATGCCGATGTCCGGAAACACGTCGGTGGGCGTCTTGAGCGCCGCCAATGGCCCGACGATACAGATGAAAATCGCCAACACGATGAACGTATATGGTTTGAGCAATGCAGTCTTGACCAGCCCGAGCATGCCGACAGCCTCCTATTTCGAATGAGAGGCAGTCTTGGGGCCGGGACATAACAGGCAGCTTTCACCTAAATGAACAAATCGTTAGTGAGGTGCACAAGGAGCTTTCATGGGGGATTCATTTGTTGTTCACCTGGGGCGGGCGCACGCTGAATCCATCGAAAACCACCCTGCATAACGGGGATCTTTTCAACTCGCTGAGGATCGTGTCATGAACGCCAAATCGTTATTGCTGGTACCCATGTTGGGGGTAGTCGCCGTGTTGTCGGCCTGCGCAGGCCCGATGCCCAAAGCCGACCCCGCCGAAGCGTGGATCGGCTTGCAAGAAGAGCCGTCCGGGGTGTTGATGGCCGAAGACGTGGACGGTCACCGCCTGAATGACGGCCGTTATTTCGACGTCAAACCTGGCGCTCATAAACTCGATGTCGATCTGATCGTCGAAGGCAGCGGTGATGATGGGCAGATGAACTGTGAGGCGGGCATCAAGTTCAACCAGTTCAAGGCGGGCGAGCATTACAAATTGGTGGAATCGAGCCTGGGCGAAGAGTACAGCGTGAAACTTGAGGACTCTCAGGGCCATCAGTTGGGCCACAGCAAGGATTTCACCTGCATGCCCGGTTGAACCGAACCTCCCTTCATCAACGTCTTCTGTTGAAGCCCACGGTTGAAAGACCGTGGTTTTTTTTTGTGTCAAACGCTTGCGGTGGCCGTTGCTGGCGCTTCACACCAGATCGCGGGCAAACCACGCTCCTGCGTTCGTTGGGCAGAATCGACAGCCTGCGACTCACCCCAGCGCCAACACCTGCCGACACTCCAGCACCAGGCTCGCGCCGCCAGAAGGGCTGTTACCGATGCGCAGCTTGAACCCGTGCAGGTTGACGATGGCCGCAACGATCGACAATCCCAGGCCGAAACCGCTTTGCTGGTTGCCGGTTTCGCTGCGATAGAACCGTTTGAACACCGCTTCGCGCTCGGCGTCTGGGATGCCGGGACCGGTGTCCTGCACTTCCAGGAACGTGGTGTCGCCCTCGGCGCGGGCGATCATCAGGACCTGGCCGCCCGGCGGGGTGAATTTGATCGAATTGCTCAACAGGTTCGACAGTGCTTCGAACAGCAGCGCCCGGTCGCCCACCAGTGGCGGAAGGTCATCCGCGACCTTCAACTGCATCGAAACACCGCCTTCCTCGGCCAATGGCAAATAGAAGTCGTGAAGCTCTTGCAGCAAGGGCTTTGGATCAAGCTGGCCAAAAGCAGAGCGCCGTTGATGGTCTTCCAGTTCGGAAATCCGCAACAGCCCACGAAAGCGCGCCATTAATGTGTCAGCGTCGGCAATGACCTGTGCCATCTGCTCCCCTTGCGGCGAGTCCTCCGGCGATTGCTGCTGAATGCGGTACAGCTGCGCGCGCAGGCGGGTCAGGGGTGTGCGCAGGTCATGGGCGATATTGTCACAGACGCCTTTGACCTCATTCATCAGCCGTTCGATGCGGTCGAGCATGGCGTTGACGATGTCCGCCAGCATGTCGATTTCGTCCCGACGGTCCGACACCGGCAGGCGCTTGGTCAGATCGCCGGTCACGATGGCTTCGGCGCTGGCCTGAATCGCACCGATGCGCTGCAACGGGCGACGACGTAGCAAGTGCCAGCCGAAGGCGCCGGGAATGATGGTCAGCGAGATGCCCCACAACAGCGCGCGCAGGATCAGGGTGGTCACTGCGAACAGCGAGCCATTGTCGCGCACCAGGATCAGCCAGCGGTTATCGAGGGTATGAATGGCCACCGCGTCGCAACTGGCGCGAGGCAGACTGGGATCGTCGGTGTCGATGCAGGTGTCCAGTTCCTGAATTTCCCCGGTCAGCTTCATGCCGTCCGGGATCTCGCGCACCGGCCCGCTGATGGGCTTGAGGTCCTTGTCGAACAGGCCGTAGGCATCGACCGAACGGATGTCGAACTTGTCGCTGGTGCGCAGGGCGTCATCCAGTTGCGCGCCTTCGAAGCGCGAAAACAACTGTTGGCGCTGCATCAGCGAGTGGCGGGCGAGGGTGTTGAGGTAACTGGTGACTTCCCAATACAGCACCCCCAACAGAATGCTGCTCCAGGCAACGAACAAGAAACTGTAGAGCGCCAGCAGACGGCTGCTGGAGGAGCGCCAGCCCTTAGACGGGTTCGGCAATGACATAACCTGAGCCTCGAACGGTACGTATCAGCGGCGTCAGGGTAGGGGGATCGATTTTCTTGCGCAAGCGGCCGATGTGCACGTCGATGAGGTTGGTGCCGGGGTCGAAGTGATAGCCCCAGACTTCCTCGAAAATCATCATGCGGGTGATGATCTGCCCGCTGTTGCGCATCAGGAATTCCAGCAATTTGTATTCGGTGGGCAGCAGATTGAGTGGCTGACCGGCACGGCTGGCTTCGCGGGTGATGAGGTTCAGTTCCAGGTCACTGACCTTGAGCATGGTTTCCGCCTGGGTGACAGGGTTGCTGCGGCGGAGCAGGACTTCGACCCGCGCGGCCATTTCGTCGGACGCAAAGGGTTTGGACAGATAATCGTCGCCACCTGCGCGCAGGCCGCGAACGCGTTCGTCGACATCGGACAGGGCGCTGATCATCAGGATCGGCGTGGCAATGCCCAGCGCGCGCATGGTGGTGACAATCGCCAGACCGTCGACTTCCGGCAGCATGCGGTCCAGGGTGATCAGGTCGTAATCGCCACTGACGGCGCGTACCAGGCCTTCGCGGCCATTGTCGACCCAATCGACGGAAAGGCCATGACTGCTTAACTCGGCGACGATTTCCTTGGCGGTGACGGCATCGTCTTCGATTGTCAGAATTCGGGTCATTGGATTACCTGAACCATGTTGCGGCGGGAGACTTTATTCTGCCTTTAAATTTAGCCGGAATTTCTTAAAAATAATTTAAGTACACCCGTCTGCTTTGATTCGTGCACACGGTTGTGGCCCCCGTGGGGTTTGCTTCGCCGCTGGAACCGACTCATGCACGAATCTCCTGTGGGCGCGAATTCATTCGCGATTGGCAGGCATTTCAGACGCATTTCTGTCAGGTATACGATTTTTCGCGAATGAATTCGCTCCCACAGCAGGTGTACGTGTATCGCCTGATTTCTTCGGCACCCCGCTCTCACTGCGAATCTGCGCATGACTGATCAGCGCGAAGATAAAGCTGCCGCCGATGATGTTCCCCGCCAGCGTCGGCCCGGCAAACACCTGCCAGAACTCGCGCCAGGTCAGTTCCCCGGCGAACACCAGATAAGAGACCTCGGCCGATCCGACGACGATGTGGGTGAAGTCCCCCAAGGCCATCAGGTAGGTGATCATCAGGATGATCCACATTTTCGCGTTTTCCATGGACGGGATCATCCACACCATGGTCGCGATCATCCAGCCGGAGACGATGCCCTTGGCGAACATCTGGGTGGTGTCGTTTTCCATGACCTTGCGGCCAATTTCCAGAAAAGCTGCGTCGGTTTTTGTGTCAAAAATCGGCAGCTCCAGCATCACGTAGGCCACTAGGAGCGTGCCGCACAGGTTACCGACCAGCACCGTGGTCCACAGCCGCAGCAGGCGACCGAAGTTGTTCAGGGTCGGTTTGGTCATCACCGGCAAAACAGCGGTCAGGGTGTTTTCGGTGAACAGTTGCTGGCGGGCCAGAATCACGGCGAGAAAGCCCGCGCTGTAGCCGACGCTGGCAATCACCTTGAACGCTTCGCCATCGGGCAGTCGGGAGTTGAGCAACCCCATGGCCATCAGCGACAGGCCCATGGTCAACCCGGCGGCCAGCGCCGACCAGAACAGCGCCGCCACGTTGCGCTCCAGCTCCTGATCGCCCTGCATGCGAATGGTCTCGTGCAACACCGCAGCGCGAGGGGGCTGGTTTTCGTCGATGTCGCGCTCTTCTTCGGGGGTGAGGCCGGGGGTCTTGCCGTCTTCGTGTTCGATGCTCATGGCGGGATCTCGCGCAGTGTCGTGCTGATGCTTGAGACACGCGGCGATGGCGGTCGTTCGATGGGTAGGTCTAACCACGATTCCCTTTAGGAGTGAGCTTGCTCGCGATGGCGGTGTGTCAGTCAACACCTGCGGCGCTGATGTACCGTTATCGCGAGCAAGCTCACTCCTACAAGGGCTCGGCGGTCAGGCTGTCAGATCGGCGCTATCGATGCGCACGACACCGGCTGCCGCCAGATCCTGCCACGCCTTCTCCAGCGATCCACCCAGGTCGATGGCTTTGCAGGCGTCAGCGATGATCCAGGTGTTGAACCCCGCCGCCCGCGCATCCAGCGCGGACCAGGCCACGCAGAAGTCCAGTGCCAGACCGACCACAAACACACTGTCGATGCCACGCTCTTTGAGGTAGCCCGCCAACCCGGTCTGGGTCGTGCGGTCGGCTTCGACGAACGCCGAGTAGCTGTCGATCCCGGCGTTGCAGCCTTTGCGCAGCACCAACTGCGCATGGGGAAGGTCGAGATCGGCATGCAGTTCAGCGCCATGACTGCCCTGAATGCAGTGGTCCGGCCAGAGGGTTTGCGGGCCGTAGGGCAGCGTGATGCTGTCGAACGGCGCTCGCCCCGCATGGCTTGAGGCGAACGAAATGTGCCCGGCCGGGTGCCAGTCCTGCGTAATGACCACATTGCGAAACTGCGCGCCCAGCCGGTTGATCAACGGCACCAACGCATCCCCTTCTGCCACCGCCAGCGCGCCGCCAGGCATGAAGTCGTACTGCATGTCGATGACCAGCAGAACTGAACGCGGGTCAGAGGGCTGCCGAGTGAGAGGCGCGGTCATCAGGCGAACACCCGAATCGGCGTGCCCGCGTACCAGGCCTGGATGTCCTCGATCATCTGACTGAAGAACATGCGGTAGTTGTTTTCAGTGACGTAGCCCACGTGCGGCGTGGCCAGCAGGTTGGGCAGCGTACGGAACGGATGCTCGGCGGGCAGAGGTTCGACGCTGTAGACGTCCAGTGCGGCACCGGCGATTTTCTTCTGTTTGAGCACCTCGACCAACGCGTCTTCATCGACAATCGGCCCGCGCGCGGTGTTGACCAGGTACGCGGTGGGCTTCATGCGGTTCAACGAGTCAGCGTCCACCAACCCTCGGCTGCGGTCGCTGAGCACCAGGTTGACCGAGATGATGTCCGATTGCTCGAACAGTTCCTGTTTGCTGACGTAGGTGGCGCCATGCTCGGCGGCGCGTTCAGCCGTGAGGTTTTCGCTCCAGGCGATGACCTTCATGTCGAACGCCAGCGCGTAGCGTGCGATCTTCTGGCCAATGCTGCCCAGGCCGACAATGCCCAGGGTCTTGCCGTACAGGTCGCTGCCGATGCCGATCTGCCAGTTGCCCGCGCGCAGGGAGTTGGCTTCATCGACGATGTTGCGGGTGACGCCCATGATCAGCGCCCAGGTCAGTTCGGGGGCTGCATATTTATAGCTGTCGGTGCCGACGACCGTGATGCCCAGGCGCGCCGCCGCCTTGAGGTCCAGCGCCGCATTGCGCATGCCGCCAGTGACCAGCAGCTTGAGGTTGGGCAACTGGCTGAGCAGGGCGTCGTCGAAGATCGTGCGTTCGCGCATCACGCAGATCACGTTGAAGTCTTTCAGACGCGCGACCAGGGTCGCGGTGTCGGCCGGGTAGTCATGAAGAAAGCTGACGCTGCCAATCGGGTCGAGGGCGGTCCAGTCCACCACGTTTTGGGCAACGGATTGCCAGTCATCGAGCACGGCGATTTTCAGCACGGAACCCTGGGTCATGTCAGTCAGGCCTCGTTCAAGGAGCACATTGGATTTGTGGGCGCCAACATACGCTTGCCCGGGGCAGAGTGGAACCCTGAGACGCGACGCACTCGCCGGGATCCCGGCAGGCAAAAAAAAGCCGCTGTCACCCCATGAGGTGGCAGCGGCTTTTTGGGTGTGGCCGTTTTACTTGCTGTCAGGCAGCGCGTAAGCGATCACGTAGTCGCCACGGTCTGCAGACTGGCGAGCGCCGCCTGCGGTGATGACGATGTACTGTTTGCCAGTCTTCGGCGAGACGAAGGTCATCGGGCCGCCCTGGCTGCCGACCGGCAGACGGGCTTTCCAGGCTTCTTCACCGTTGGCGCTGTTGAAGGCGCGCAGGTAGTAGTCCTGAGTACCGGCGATGAAAATCAGGCCGCCCTGGGTGGAAAGCGTGCCACCCAGAGTTGGCATGCCGATCGGCAACTGCATGTGCATCTTGATGCCCAGAGGGCCGGTGTCCTGCACGGTGCCGACCGGCACTTGCCAGGCGATCTTCTGGGTTTTCATGTCGATGGCGGTCAGGGTGCCGAACGGCGGGGCCTGGCACGGAATACCGGCGACCGACAGGAAGCGGTTTTTGTTGACCGCATACGGCGTGCCTTTGAGCGGCACTGCGCCCATACCGGTGTTCAGCGCTTCGCCACCGCTCGATGCCTTGGCATCTTTCTGCTGCGGCACCATCTGGCTCCACAGGCCCAGACGCATGTCGTTGACGAAGATGAAGCCGTGTACCGGGTCGGTCGACAGGCTGCCCCAGTTCATGCCACCCAGCGAACCGGGGAAACTCAGCGAAACGTCCGTGCCAGGCGCGGTGTACAGGCCGTCATAGCGCATTTTCTTGAACGAAATCCGGCACAGCAACTGGTCGAACGGCGTGGCGCCCCACATGTCCGATTCGGTCAGGGTCTGCGCGCCGATTTCCGGCATGCCCACCGATTTGGGTTGGGTCGGCGAGTACGGCTCGTTCGGGATGTTCGAAGCCTTGACCGGCACTTCCTTGACCTCGGTCAGCGGTTGACCAGTGTGGCGGTCCAGCACGTAGATCTGGCCAGCCTTGGTGCCGATCACCACGGCTGGAACGCTGCTGCCGTCCTTCTTGGTGAAATCGATCAGGCTTGGCTGCATCGGCAGGTCGAAGTCCCACAGGTCGTTGTGCACGGTCTGATAGACCCACTTCTGTACGCCGGTGGTCGCGTTCAGCGCCAGCACCGAGGCGCCATAGGTGTGATCGAGCTTGGTGCGTTCAACGCCGTAGATGTCGGTGGACGAACTGCCCATCGGCAGGAATACGGTGTTCATCGCCGGATCGTAGGACATCGGCGCCCAGCTGTTCGGCGTGCTGCGCACGTAGGTGCTGCCATCGGCCGGGGCTTTCTTGTCTTCGGGGTTGCCTGGGTCGAAGGCCCAGCGCATTTCACCGGTCACCACGTCGAAACCACGAATCACGCCGCCAGGCATGTCGGTTTGCACGTTATCCGCCACACGGCCGCCGACCACAACGGTGGTCCCCGCCATCAGCGGTGCCGACGACAGTTGATAGTAAGAATCCGGCACGTTACCCAAACCGGCTTTCAGGTCGACTTCACCGTTTTTGCCGAAGCCTTGACACAGCTCGCCGGTGTCGGCGTCGACGGCAATCAGGCGCGCGTCGATGGTGTTGGTCAGCAGGCGACGCTGGCAGTTGGCGCCCGCAGGCACACTGACCGGAGCCGCCGGGGTGCTGCCATCCGTCGGCTGGGCGACGGCGGCGGTGGCGTCGAAGTACGCCAGACCACGGCAGCGCTGCCAGACGGCAGACTTGGCGTTGGTCTCGTGCTTCCACAGCTGTTTGCCGGTGTCGGCGTCCAGTGCGATGACGTTGTTGTGCGGGGTGCAGATGAACACTTTGTCGCCGATTTGCAGCGGGGTCATCTGGTCTTCGGCGCCGTTGCCGTCACTGATCGCGACGTCACCGGTGTGATAGGTCCATACCGGCACCAGCTTCGACACGTTGCTGCGATTGATCTGATCCAGCGCGGCAAAGCGGCCGCCGCCTTCGTCGTTGCCGTAGTGCGCCCAGTCTTTTTGCGCCTTGGCCGGATCGACCTTGGTCAGCTCCGGGCCGTTACCGGTTGGCGAGACCGACGCGTGGGGCTGGAACATGCCCCAGAAGCCAGCGGCCATGGCCACTGCGAGCACGGCACTCAGGGCGTAGCCACCGCGACCGGCTGCCAGGCCATTGGCCTTGCGCAGTGTCGGGTAGACCAGCGCCACCAGCAGGCTCAATACGCCGAGGGCAAACAGGCGGGACACCAATGGCCAGAACACCAGACCGGCGTCGACGATGGCCCAGATCAGGGTCAGCACCATGACGGCGGTGAACAGCCAGGCGCCGATCAGGCGTCGTTTGAAGAGCAGGGCGGACGAGGCGATCAGCCCCAGGCCTGCGAGCAGAAAGTACCAGCTGCCGCCGAGGGTGACGAGGTAGCCGCCGCCCGCTGCGAAAAACAGGCCGAAAACCAGCACGCCGAGCGCGACGACCCAAATGGGCCAGCGGCTGACGGATGCCGTAGGTCGAGACGTTGTCATGTTGCGTGATCCTGCTGACGCCGAACGTTGTGCGAACGCGTGGCGTGGGTGGGAAAGAACGGTTTGCCAAACGACGGTCCCGCAAGCCAGAGAGTGCGGCACTGTCGAATACGTAATTAACCAGTTAGTTAATTGCGCAACGATACCAAAAAATCCCGTCGCTGCGGCAAATTGTCCTGCGACAGAAAGGATAAACACTGTTGTGGGATTGGTAACAATTCAGGCGAGCGCGCCGAGAACACGCGGGAGCACAGCCTGCTTCGGTGGCGCAAAACGATGTGTCCGTCGGTCACATCGTTTTGCCTTTGGCGAGGTGAGGGCGTCAGCGGTGGGCGATGTCTTCCAGCGCAAGATTTCGCGTTTTCGGCCCGAACCCGCCGATGGTGATCATCACGATCAACATGCTGATGACGATGAACGTCAATACCCCCGGGGTTCCGAAGTGGTCGAGGAACAGGCCGATCAGCAGGCTGCTGAACACCGTCGACAAACGACTGAACGAATAGCAGAAACCCACCGCTCGGGCGCGGATATTGGTGGGGAACAACTCGCTCTGGTAGGAGTGATAACTGAAGCTGAGCCAGGCGTTGCAGAATGTGATCATCACTCCGCAGACAATCAGACCCGCAGCGGTGCTCTGTTGGGCGAACAGGGTGCCGAAGATCATCGCGCCAAGGGCCGAGCCGACGATCTGCCATTTGTTCTCGAAGCGGTTGGCGAATTTCACGAACAACAGCGGCCCCAGCGGATAGGCGAGGGTGATGATGAACGCGTAGGCTAGGCTGTGAGTGACGCTGACCCCTTGGCCCGACAGCAACGCAGGCAGCCAGTTGCCGAAGCCGAAAAAGCCGATGGCCTGGAACACATGGAACACAATCAGCATCAGCGCCCGGCGGCGATAGGGAGGCTGCCAGATGTCGGCAAAGCGGCCTTTGCCTTCGACGGCCACATCATGGGTTTGCGGCGCGTCGAGCGGTTTGCCATGGTCCTTTACACAGCGCGCCTCCAGGTCGTCCATGATCTTCTCGGCCTCGGCGAAACGTCCGTGCTGTGCCAGCCAGCGTGGTGATTCAGGCAGGCGAGAGCGCAGCCACCAGATGAACAGTGCGAACACCGCGCTGGCAATCACCACCCAACGCCAACCAGCAACGCCGAATGGGTCCTGTGGCACCAGCCAGCAGGACATCAGCGCCACCGACGGCACCGAGAGAAATTGCACGAAGAACGCGAAGGCGAACGCCGAGCTGCGCATGCGCTTGGGCACCAGTTCCGAGAGGTAGGCGTCGATGGTCACCAGTTCGATGCCCAGGCCGATCCCCACCAGAAAGCGCATGCAGATGATGCCCAGCGCCGAGGTTTGCAGGCCCATCAGGACAGTGGCGATGGTGTACCAGACCAGCGCGAAGGTGAAAATCGCGCGGCGTCCAAAGCGATCGGCAATCGGACTGAGCAGGCTGGCGCCGAGAAACAGACCGAGAAAGGTCGCAGAGGCGAATGCGGCCTGATCGGAGAACCCGAACACGCCCTGCGCACCCGTGGCGAACAGACCATCGCGAATCAGCCCGGGGCTGATGTAGGCGGTCTGAAACAGGTCGTAGAGCTCGAAAAAGCCGCCAATCGACAACAGCGCCACCAGCTTCCAGATCGTGGCAACAGCGGGCAGGCGGTCAATACGTGCGGAAATGTGCGCGGCGCGGAGCGGGTCGACGCCGTCGAGCGGGGCGTCAGTCGTAGGGGAAAGCGAGGACATTATTGTTTTCCGTTGGCGAGGAACGACGCATGGTAGAGCTTTTGCAGAGATTCAAGACAAAATATTTCCATGCGATTAAGCTTCATGGCTGTTCGCAACCACCCGCCGGATTTCCGTGAAATACAGACTCCCGACCACGGCCACCGCGCCGTTCTGCCCCTCTGCCGTGACCGACAGTGTCGCGATTCCGGCCAATGCCTCGTTCCTGCGCAAGCTGATGTTGTTCGTAGGCCCCGGCTTGTTGATTTCCATCGGCTACATGGACCCCGGCAACTGGGCCACCGCCATCGAGGCCGGGTCGCGCTTTGGTTATGCGTTGCTGTTCGTGGTGGTGCTGGCGAGCCTGTCGGGCATGGTCCTGCAAAACCTGTGTTCACGGCTGGGCATCGCTACCGGGCGCGATCTGGCGCAACTGTCCGCCGAGCGCTACAGCCATCGGGTGGGCATGGGGCAGTGGATCCTTGCCGAATTGTCGATTCTGGCCACCGATCTTGCTGAAGTGCTGGGGGCGGCACTGGCTTTTCATTTATTGCTCGGTGTCTCGATCACCACCGGGGTGGCCCTGACCGCCTTCGATACGGTGATCGTGCTCGCCTTGCAAGGCGCCAATTTTCGGCGTCTGGAAGCCATCGTGCTAGGGTTGATCGCCACCATTGCCACCTGTTTCTTCATTGAGCTGGTGCTGATCAAACCGTTCTGGCCGGACGTGGCGGCGGGCCTCAAACCGTCGTGGGACGTGCTCAGCCAGCAGGAGCCGCTGTACATCGCCATCGGTATTCTCGGCGCGACGGTCATGCCCCATAACCTGTACCTGCATTCCTCGGTGGTGCAGACGCGGGTCAATGGCACTTCCCTAGAAAGCAAGGCCAGCGCGATTCGCTACGCGCGGATCGACACCATTGCCTCCCTGAGTATGGCGCTGGTGATCAACGCGGCGATTCTGATTCTTGCGGCGGCTGCTTTTCATGGCACGGGCCACGCGGATGTGGTGGAAATCCAGGACGCTTATCACTTGCTCGATCCGCTGGTGGGCGGGGCCTTGGCCAGTGTGCTGTTCGGCATCGCGCTATTGGCGGCGGGGCAGAGTTCGACGTTCACCGGGACCATCGCCGGTCAGGTGGTGCTGGAGGGGTTTCTCAATGCCAAGATCCCCTGCTGGCAGCGCCGCCTGATTACCCGAGCATTGGCATTGATCCCGGCGTTGGTCGGGGTGATCTGGTTCGGCGACGGGGCGGTGGGCAAGATGCTGGTGCTCAGCCAGGTGGTGCTCAGCCTGCAACTGCCGTTCGCCCTGTGGCCATTGATTCGCTTTACCAGTGACAAACAGTTGATGGGGCCGTTCGCCAACAACACCGTGACCAAGGTGCTGGCCTGGGGGCTGTTTGGCTTGATCTCGGCAGCGAACGTGACGTTGATGGTGTTCTGGGTGATGTGAGGCAAACGCTCTCGATGTTGTGGGAGCCGGCTTGCTGGCGAAAACGGTGTGTCAGCCACCCTGTATGTTTCTGACACGCCGCCTTCGCCAGCAAGCCGGCTCCCACACTCACTGCGTTGGGTTCATGGCTTCGTTCAGCTAATCAATATCCCCCGCGCCATACCCGTGGCGGCGACGACGATAATCACCATCAACGCCGCCTCCATGTGGCTGATCCGCGCAAAGCGGCGGGAGAGGGAGGTGTCGAAGGTCTGTTGCTTCTTGAACGCGATGCGCCATTTGATCAGGGCGAACATTGGCACCACTTCCAGGGCGAGAATCGCCACGAACGCGGTCATCTTGAGGTGAAAGAGGGGCTGATGCAGGTAGTAGAACGAGCCTTTTTCAAACCCGCCAAACGCGCGAAAGGCGCCGGTAATCAGCAGAATCCCTGCTGAAACGCCCCAGATATTGTCGACCACGAACACATCGCGGAACGAGCGCGGGTCGTCCGTGCGCAACCGCCGCAACGCTCGCCCCCGAGCCAAAATCGCCGCCAACGCAAAGCCGAAAGCCAGTAAATGCAGCGCAGCCAGTATCCACTTGACGACCATGGTTCAACTCCCCCGAGCGTGTCTGAAGCGAGCGTCAACACTGCAAGCTTAGCGGGTCGTCGGGGTTCTGCTGTGTGGCAAGGATGAAACTGTTGTCAGGGAGCGGAGGGCTGGCCATCTGAATGGATGGCCAGCCGGGGGACAGTCAGGCGAGGGTCATTCCGAGGCTTGCAGGCCTTTCTGTTTCATCACCAGATTTTTTTCCTTCTTGTATTGCAACGCGACTTCCGGCGCAGGGCCGCTTTTGCCGGTCTCCATCCACAGGCGCATGCGGCTGGCGTCGGCGAAGTGGGTGTACTTGCCGAAAGCATCCAGAATCACCACCGACACCTGACGGTTGGCCATGCTGGTCAGCAGCACCAGGCAATGGCCGGCCTGGTTGGTGAAGCCGGTTTTGGTCAGCTTGATGTCCCAATTGGATTTACGCACCAGATGATCAGTGTTGCTGAACCCCAGGGTGTAGGTGGGTTTGCGGAAGGTCACAGTCTTTTCCGGGGTGGTGCTCAGTTCGCGCAGCATCGGGTAGTTGCGTGCCGCCAGCGCCAGTTTGGTCAGGTCGCGGGCGGTCGAAACGTTGTACACCGAAAGGCCCGTAGGCTCCATGTACACGGTATGGCTCATGCCCAGCGCCTTGGCTTTGGCGTTCATGGCCTTGATGAACGCCGGATAGCCGCCCGGATAACTGTGGGCCAGGCTGGCGGCCGCGCGGTTTTCCGAGGACATCAGGGTGATCAGCAGCATGTCGTGACGATTCAGCTCGCTGCCCAGCTTGACTCGGGAAAACACGCCTTTCATTTCGGCGGTCTGGGAGATGTCGACCTTGATCATCTCGTCCATCGGCAGCTTGGCGTCGAGGGTGACCATGGCGGTCATCAACTTGGTCACCGAGGCGATGGGCACGACGACGTCCGGGTTGCTGGAGTAGAGGACCTGGCCGGTTTGCAGGTCAGTAATCATGGCGCTGCCGGAGGCCAGATGAAGATTGGCCGGGTCACGATTGAAAGCGGCAGCTTCGTTCGCAAGGGCACCGGTGGAAAGTGCCGCGCCTGCGAAGGCAAAAAACAGGCTGATGAGGGATGTGCGAATGTTCAAGAGCAAAGCTCACTTATGGATTAAATAGCGCAGGGAATGTCGGGCTTTCTTCAAGAACGACAACAAGATCGGCGCATTTTAGGAGCATGTTTCTAGGCGTGTCGATGGGGTTTGTAGGACGTTTCCGTAATAAAAGCAGCTTGTATGGCATTCGTTCAGGTTAAAGATCCAAAAAGCCTGTATTTAAATGGGTGGTGTCGATATTCATAGCACTCCGACCCGCCACCGATTAGCATTCCACGCCATCGATACCCTTCATTTGAATTGACCTAGGAGTTGCGCAATGCCCAAAGGGTTTATCAGCAAGGACTACGCTTCGGTGGTGTTCGTCGCGGCAGTCGTTGCGGTGCTCTTGCTCGTGGCGGGCTTGTTCGTTCGGCCCTCGGACTGGGCCGGCTGGATTCAGGCGATTGGCCTGATCGTCGGCCTGATGATGGCGATTGCCGTACCCGCCGTTCAAAAACGTCAGGACCTGGCGTTTCAGCAAAAGCAGGTGCGCGATCGTGAAACCGGTTATGCGCGACGCATGCAATACCTGTGCGGTGAGCTCAACGAATTGCTGGCCAAGATCACGGTCAATCTGGTGCACCTGCGCGCCGCCGACCGGCACCGTTTGCAGCGCACGCTGGAAGACTATCTGCACCGACTGTTCGAATCCCACAAACTGGACCAGAACGATGATCGTGTGGTGATCGCGCATGAGCTGCGTCTGGTGGCCAACGACTTGATTGAAGAGCTGGAAAGCGGCCGTTCTGATCGCGTGGTGCTGGGCGCTTTGGAAAAGCGTCTGCAGAAACTGGCCCATCGTTGCCAGGTTAACGCCACTCAGGCCGAACGGATCTAGCAAGGGCTGACGGCAGGCAAAAAAAAGCCCGCGTCAGGGGATGCGGGCAAAGGGAAGTGCGGAGCAACGCACGATTACAGGGAAGAGCGAATAGGGTCTCAGCTGTTGAATTTGCGGGATTCCAGCTGCTGCGACAGGGCCTGGGCCGCTGGCAGCGACGACAGAGGACCGCTGACCGGTTCGCCGTCCTGCATCAGATACCAGCATGCCAGCAGGCCGCGCTCACGAAGCTGTGCGGGGACTGCGCTGCCGACTACCGACATGATTTGAACCTTGGTCATAAGTGCCTCCATCAATCTATGGCGCTACTTTACGGCGCGATGACAACGGGCAGAAATCACTGCTCTCGATAGTCGTCATTGATGGTGCAGGGGTTGGGGTTTTGCACGGAAAAAAGGCAGGAAGTGTTCAGGGCTTCATATTCTGAGCAGTCTCGGCCTCAAGAAACCCGTCAAGGCGACGAGTGTGAGTCCCAAACGAAAACCCCGCCTGTTGAGCGGGGTTTTTTATTCAGTGGATTCAGGCAAGGCCTGCTGTTACCAGCGACCGCCACCATGGTAGTAGCCTGGTGGTGGGCCGTAGTAGCGTGGCGGGCCATAGTAGCGGGGGCCGTACACGACTGGACGCTCAACCACATAAGCCGGTTGGACGTACACGGGCGGTGGTGGTGGCGGTGCGTAGTATACCGGGGCGGGCGCCGCATACACCGGAGCCGGTGCCACATAAGTCGGGCCGGAAGCCACGGCCGCACCCACTACGCCGCCGACGACTGCACCAATTACTGCCGCTCCACCCCAGCCTGGACCGCCGCCATGGGCTTCAGCCTGGCCTGCGAGGGCGAGGGCACCTAACAACAAGGCAACCTTGGGGATGTGACGAATCATGACTGTTCCTCGGTGTTCAGTCCCGTTGTCGCGGGCCTGCGTTACGCTCAGGCACTGCCACGGGATAACTGATCAGACAACGAATTTCGGAAATCTGCGAAGCCGTTGCGTAAATTTTGTGTAAGGTATTCGATAATTTTGATGAAGATGGCTGCGCTTACAGCCGCAAGCACCTGAATTCTACGCCTTTCTCGGGGCGTTACCTAATACCGTTCGGGAGATTTCATGTTCGTGACACCCAGCAAAGAAACCCTGCTTTGTATGTCCCTGGCAGGACGCCCTGGCAACTTTGGTGTGCGTTTTCATAATCATCTGTATCAGCAATTGGGGCTGAACTTCTATTACAAAGCCTTTTCGCCGAGTGATCTTGCAGTGGCGATCGCCGGGATGCGCTCGTTGGGCATTCGTGGCTGTGGCGTTTCGATGCCGTTCAAGGAGGCCTGCATTCCTTTGATTGATGAAATGGACCCCTCAGCAGCGGCCATCGAGTCGATCAACACCATCGTCAACACCGACGGCCATCTGAAGGCCTACAACACTGACTACATCGCCGTGGCTCAATTGATGCAAACCCATGCTGTGCCTCGCACGCGGTTTGCTTTGCGTGGCAGTGGCGGCATGGCCAAGGCCGTGGCCTGCGCCCTGCGTGATGCCGGGTTTACCGATGGCTTGATCATTGCCCGTAATGAAGCGGCAGGCAGGGCGCTGGCGAAAACCTGTGGGTTTGAGTGGCAGTCTGACTTGGGCGCAGAGAAGCCGCCGTTGTTGGTGAACGTGACGCCGTTGGGCATGGCGGGCGATCAGGCCGATACGCTGGCGTTCGAAGCATCGGCGATCGAAGCGGCCGACACCGCGTTCGACGTCGTCGCAACGCCTGCGCGCACACCGTTCGTCGTGCATGCCGAGAAACACGGCAAGCGTGTGATCACAGGCGACCAAGTGGCCGCTATTCAGGCCCTTGAGCAGTTCATTCTGTACACCGGGGTGACGCCGACCCAAGAGCAATACCAGGCAGCGGCAGCGTTTGCCCGAGGTTAAGAGATTCACACTGGGCCTGTAGCAGTCTGGCAAGCCGGACTGCTACAGGGATGGGGCATTACCCCTCCAATCTCGCCAACCGCTCTTCCAGCGCCGCAATTCTGGCCTCCAGCTCCTCAACCCGCTCAGCCAACGCCGAACTGCCACCACTGGAGCGCTCGACCGGGTTCTGTCGCGCTGCCAGAATCGCTTCGAGGTCGGCCGGATCGCCCATGGCGTGAGTGTAACGGTCTTCACGCTGGCCGGCCTGTTTCGGAATCAGCACCGCCAAGCCGCGCCCGATCAGCCGTTCAAGCTGGTGAACCACGGCATCAGCGTCGTCGAAATCGTGCATGCGGCTGCTGCGGGTCAGCAGTTCGTTGACTGTCTGCGGACCGCGCAACAGCAACAGTCCGGTGAGAATCAACTGCGCCGGAACCAGCTCCAGTGCCTTGTCGACCCGTTGTTCCCAGCGATCGGCACGGCTGCCCATGACCAGACGCGCCAGTTCCAGACTTTCCAGTGCCCGCAGGCTCTGACCGACCTGGCCAGGTGTGAGGTTCATCACCGGCTCGCGGCTGGTTTTCTGGTTGCAGGCCAGTACCAGCGCATTGAGGGTCAGGGGATAGGTTTCGGGGTTGGTGGCCTGTTTCTCGATCAGGCAGCCCAGAATACGGACTTCAGTGCTGTTCAGTTGCAGGGTGTCTTCGTTGTCGGCGTTGTTCTCGCCATTGTTATCAGAATCCAGCTCGGTGGACATGACCTATCCCTACGTGTTGAAAAGGCTATGAGGGTAGGGGCTGGATGAGGTAAAAGACAAGCCGCGTTCGCATGCTCATCATGCCTATCAATGCGACTCACTCAATCAGGAACTGCCATGACCATTTCTCTGTACGCCGCTTCGATTCCTGTCTTCAAACAAATGCTTACCGCGCTGAGCGCCGTGCTGGCCAAGGGCGAAGCCCACGCCACCGCCAAAAACATCCAGCCTGATGCATTGCTGCAGGCGCGCCTGTACCCGGACATGTTCCCGCTGGTGCGTCAGGTACAGATCGCTGTCGACTTCGCCAAAGGCGCGGGGGCGCGTCTGTCGGGTATCGAGGCGCCGAAATACGAAGACACCGAAACCACCTTTGCCGAGCTGCAAACGCTGTTGAGCAAGGTTCTGGCCTTCCTTGACACCATCCAGCCTGAGCAGGTCAACGGCCACGAAGACCGTGAGATCGTGCTGCGTCCGGGCACGGATAAAGAGAAGCGCCTGAACACCCAAGCCTATCTGCTGCATTATTCCCTGCCGCAATTCTTCTTCCACGTCACTACCGCTTATGACCTGCTGCGCCATAACGGCGTAGAAGTCGGCAAGCGCGACTACATCGGCAGTTTCTGATCGGCATGTTCCGATCGCGACGGGCTGATCGTCGGATAAGAATGAACGCCTGATTCACAGCGCCGTCCGAATGGCTCGGACGGCGGTTTCGCTTTCAAGGGCAGTCGAACGCCCTTTGTCTGTTACCATCCGTCCCTCGCTCAATGCACCCCGATTGGCCGCTCCGCAAGGACCGGTCGTTTCGTCGTTCTCTGGAGATTTCATGTTTTTCCCCATCTACCTGTTGTCAGCCGCCGGTTTCACGGTCCTGACCACAGAGTTCGTCATCGTCGGCCTGTTGCCTGCCATTGCCCGTGATCTGGCGGTGACCATCCCTCAGGCGGGCCTGTTGGTGACGTTGTTCGCCTTCACCGTGGCCTGCTTCGGCCCATTTCTGACGGCGTATTTTTCCCGCTTCGAGCGCAAGCGCCTGTTCATTTCGGTGTTGATCATGTTCGGCGTGGCCAACGCCGTCGCAGCGCTGGCGCCGAACATCGGTGTGATGGCCATTGCCCGGCTGATCCCGGCGCTGGGCTTACCGGTGTTCTGGGCGCTGGCCAGCGAAACGGCAGTGGACATCGTCGGCCCTGACCACGCCGGGCGCGCCATCGCCAAAATCGGCTTTGGCATCGTCTGCGCCACGGTGTTCGGCATTCCGGTGGGTACGCTGATTTCCGACGCGTTCGGCTGGCGCAGCGCGTTTGCCATTCTGTCGGTGGTGGCCTTCGCCAAGGCGTTGCTGCTGTTCATTTATCTGCCGCAGAGCGTGCACAAGCATCAGGCCTCGTTCAGCAGCCAGTTCGGCATCCTGCGCAGCCGGTTGATGCAAGGCCATGTGCTGCTGTCGGTGCTTGTGTTTAGTGGCATGTTCACGGCCTACACCTATCTGGCGGACATGCTCGAGCGTCTGGCCGGTTTCAACGGTACGGTAGTGGGATGGTGCCTGATGGGTTTCGGCGCCGTCGGTTTGTTGGGCAACTCGCTGGGCGGTCGTCTGGTGGACCGGCATCCGCTGATCGCGAGTCTGACGTTCTGCACCTTCATGATCGGTGGCATGGTGATGGTGGTGCCGAGCATGCATTCGCTGCCCGCGCTGGCGTTGGCGTTGACGGTGTGGGGCGTCACGCAGGCCGCCTTGTTTCTGGTCAGTCATGTGCGTTTGATGAAAGCCGCGCCTCAGGCTCCGGCGTTTGCCGCTTCGCTGAACATCGCTGGCGCCAACCTGGGCATCGGTATCGGCGCAATCATCGGTGGGCGGGTGATCGATCATTTGGGGCTGGGCAATCTGGGCTTTGCCGCCGCAGGTATCATCTTGCTGTCGATCCTGCTGGCGTTGATGTTGATGGCCGCCAGACCCCGTCAGCCAGCCTGTAATGCCTAATCCGTGAACAACTGGCGTCGTGCGCCCTCGGCGATGGCGACGATACCGGGGTGCTTGACCTTGCGCTCCACGGAGATGGCGTAGAACGACTCGGTCACTGCATCGGTCTGGCCGATCAGCTCGACGTCGTATTGCGCCATCACTTCGTCGGCAATCACGCTCGGCGCAATGAAAATGCCGCTGCCGGACTTGCCGAAGGCTTTCATCAAGGCACTGTCATCGAACTCGCCGACAATCTTCGGCTGTACGTTCTGTTCGGCGAACCAGCGCATCAGGCGGGCGCGCACCACGGTCTGCTGGCCGGGGATCAACAGCGGTGCGCCTTGCATGCCATGGGGAAAATCCTGCCCGTAGGTTTGCGCCAGCGCGGCTGTGGCAAAAAAGCTGATCCCGCATTCGCCCAGTTTCTGGCTGTAGCCCTTGATGTCCAGATGGGAGGGCATGGGACTGTCGGAAATCACCAGGTCCAGCCGCTGGATCGCCAGATCCGCCAATAAACGCTCCAGTGGGTCTTCACGGCAGGTAATGCGGATCGGTTCGCTCAGTTCCATGGTCGGCGCGATCAGTCGGTAGACAATCGACTTGGGTACCACGTCCGCCACACCGACGCGAAACAGAACCTGTTGTTCGTCCGGCTGCGCACGCAACAGGGCTTCCAGTTCGCCACCCAGTTGAAACATCTGCTCGGCGTAGGGCAAGGCAATGCGCCCCATTTCGGTCAGTTCCAGTTGGCGTCCGACCCGTTTGAACAGCTCCACGCCATAGGTTTGCTCCAACAGGCTAAGCTGACCACTGATGGTTTGTGGCGTCAGGTTCAGTTGCTCACAGGCGCGCACGATGCTGCCGGTCTTTGCCACGACCCAGAAATAGTGCAGTTGTCGGTAGTTGAGCATGATGGTCTCGTGCTTAAACACTTCGGTAAAAACGAAGTATACGCCTGAAAAATACGAATTTTACTGAAGTGTTTCCGTCTCTAGAATGCCGCCTTATCTCCCCAATACGACGCTGGATCACCGACCCATGGAATACCTTTTAGAACTGGCGGTAAGCCCTACGGCATGGATTGCTCTTGCGACGTTGGTCGTCATGGAAATCGTCCTGGGTATCGATAACCTGATCTTTATCTCGATCCTGACCAACAAATTGCCCGTGCATCAGCGCACCAAGGCGCGTCGCATCGGTATCAGCATGGCGTTGATCCTGCGTCTGGGCCTGTTGACCACGGTGGCCTGGATCGTCCAGTTGACCGAGCCGGTCATTGAGGTCTTCGGCCAGATGTTCTCTTGGAAGGACATGATCCTGATTGCCGGCGGCTTGTTTCTGGTGTGGAAAGCCACCACGGAAATCCATCACAGCATGGACACCAAGAGTGAAGAGGAGAAGGCCGTTTCCAACACTGTCGCGCTGGGCATGGCGGCGGCAATCGGTCAGATTCTGATGCTCGACCTGGTGTTCTCGATCGACAGTATCGTGACCGCCGTGGGCATGACCGAACACTTGCCGATCATGGTGATCGCGGTGATCTCGGCGGTGATCGTGATGCTGGTGGCTTCCGAGCCTTTGGCCAAATTCATCAATGACAACCCGACGGTGGTCATGCTGGCGCTGGGCTTTCTGATCATGATCGGCATGACCCTGATCGCCGAAGGCTTCGGCGCTCACGTACCGAAAGGCTACGTCTACACCGCCATGGCGTTCTCGGCCTTGATCGAGGTGTTGAACATGATGGCCCGACGTTCGAAGCAAAAGCGTTTGGCGGCCGAGGAGAGTACACAAAAAGGCTGACGCAACGCTTCACATGAAAACGGTCGGGAATGGGATCACCATCACCGACCGTTTTTTGTCTCAGTGAGAAGCGTCAGTGCGCAGCGGCATGACGCTGTTTACGGCCGTGGGGCCGGACAGGTTTCGCTGTTTCGGTGGTCCGATAGTGCGGATGGTGACGACGGGAAATTCGCATCACCCCCCACAACATGGCGCCGGCAACGGCCAGCCAGGCAGCGATCAACATCACAATGGTCATTCCGAGGCTCATACGTTCCTCCGGCTCTTCGCGCTTCGTACTCTTTGTAACCGACAGTCTAGTCTGTCGGATGTTTCTGAAAATTGACCGTTGGTATAAAAGCATGACTGTTTTGTTCTATTGCGCGCACCGAACTGCGCATTGAGGCTATACCGCAGGTGAGGACCGCTCTATGATCGGCGTCCAGACCGGGTCGCGCGTTGCCCGGCACCAGACAAGTGAGTGAAGAATGTCTCGATTGGGCCTCTCTGGAACCAAACGGAAGTGGTACGCGCTGGCGATGGCGCTCATGTTGGCGGGGTGTGCGGATCCTCACGCCTACAAGCCCGGTTACCCGGCGCAGTACAAGAGCCTGCCGGACCGGGTCGAAATCAACGCAGTGCCTTTTTTTCGCGGTAAGGACTTTCAGAGCGCGCCGAACGCGCTGGCCAGCATGCTGACCGTCCACGGCGTACAAACAACGCCGGGGTTACTGGAAAAGCCGCTGAAACTGCCGGGCGCCGAAGACAAACTCGACCAGAGCATGCCGAATCTGGCCCGCGAATATGGCTTTGTGGTCTACCCGGTCGATCATCAATTCACCGACCTGCTGGCCCAGGTCTCCGCCGGATACCCCGTGCTGGTGCGTTTCAACGACGGGTCGCTATGGTGGAAAGAGCAGCGTTATGGCGTGTTGGTCGGCTTCAACCAGAACAAGCGTACCGTGTTGATCTACAGCGGGTTGGGTCGGTTGACGGTCAGCTTCGATGAGTTCACCTCGGACTGGAACAGCGCGGGTAATTGGGCGGTGCTGGTTCAGAGTCCACGTCAACTACCTGCTCCTGTGGATCGCGAGCGCTGGCTCAAGGCCGCGAATGATCTGGCCCAGGCCGGTCAGGAGCAAGCAGCGGGCGAGGCGGTGAAGGCGATCAATAACGGACGGTGAGGCGGCTCGTGCGACGCTGCACGTCGGGTTCAATCCTTGTGGGAGCCGGCTTGCTGGCGAATGCGGAGTGTCAGTCGAATCATATGTCACAGGTAAACCGCTTTCGCCAGCAAGCCGGCTCCCACAGAGGTAGCACCGAATCCATATCTCGTTTTCGATACCGAATTTGCGGGAGTCAGCGGGTGTGCTGAATGTAGCTGACCAGCAGAATCAAAACCCCAACTTGTCCCGCAGGCTGTAATACCACGCACCCAATGCTGTCAGCGGCGTGCGCAGCAATTGGCCGCCGGGGAACGGGTAGTGCGGCAACCCGGCAAACGCATCGAACCGTTCAGCCTGGCCGCGCAAGGCTTCGGCCAACACTTTGCCCGCCAGATGGGTGTAGGTCACGCCATGGCCGCTGCAACCCTGCGAGTAATAGATGTTGTCGCCCAAACGGCCTACTTGCGGCAGGCGCGACAGGGTCAGCAGGAAATTGCCGGTCCAGGCGTAGTCGATTTTCACGTCTTTCAACTGCGGAAACGCCTTGAGCATTTTCGGACGGATGATCGACTCGATGTTCGCCGGATCGCGCGCGCCGTAGACCACGCCACCGCCGAAGATCAGACGCTTGTCACCCGAAAGGCGGTAATAGTCCAGCAGGTAATTGCAATCCTCGACGCAATAATCCTGTGGCAGCAGCGTGCGAGCCAGTTCGTCGCTCAGCGGCTCAGTAGTAATCACTTGAGTTCCGCAGGGCATCGACTTGGCGGCCAGTTCCGGCACCAGATTGCCCAGATACGCGTTACCCGCGACGATGATGAATTTCGCCCGCACCTTGCCTTGCGCGGTATGCACCACCGGGTTGGCGCCGCGATCGATCTTGATCGCCGCTGATTGCTCGTAGATCGTACCGCCCAGCGATTCCACCGCAGCGGCTTCGCCCAGTGCAAGGTTGAGTGGGTGAATATGGCCGCCGCTCATGTCGAGCACACCACCGATGTATTGATCGCACGCCACCACTTCACGAATGCGCCGTTGGTCCAGCAGTTCCGATTGCGTATGACCGTAACGCTCCCAAAGCTTCTTCTGCGACTCCAGGTGGCCCATCTGCTTGCTGGTCAGCGCGGCAAATACGCCGCCCTCCTTCAGGTCGCATTGAATCTGATATTTGGCCACGCGTTCGCGGATAATGCGCCCGCCTTCAAAGGCCATTTGCCCCATCAACTGCGCGTGTTTCGGGCCGACGGTGCGCTCGATGACATCAATGTCGCGGCTGTAGCTATTAACGATCTGTCCGCCGTTGCGACCCGATGCACCGAAACCGACTTTTGCCGCTTCCAGCACCGTGACCTTGAAGCCGTTCTCCAGCAGGAACAACGCGCTCGACAGTCCGGTGTAACCGGCGCCGATAATGCACACATCCGTTTCGACCTCACCTTGCAAGGCAGGGCGAGCAGGAGCGGGATTGGCTGATGCGGCGTAATAAGACTGCGGGTATGCGGTGTTCGTCATCCTGAAGGCCCTTGTTTAATATTCTTGACGAGTGCGCCGATGCTACCCGAGATAAAACGCGGCCACCAGCGGAATCGTAGAGAGTGGGTGTCTTAGATATTTATCGGTTGGTTGGGCGAGATTGTAAAAGATCAGAATTTTCAGTGGGTTATGAAAAATAGCCGGTTGACACGCTGTTGAATATCCGTAGAATGCCGCCCCACAGCAGGCACGTAGCTCAGTTGGTTAGAGCACCACCTTGACATGGTGGGGGTCGTTGGTTCGAGTCCAATCGTGCCTACCAAACAAATCCGCTCTGCTGGGCGGTAACGAAAAGGGGCGATCCGAGAGGGTCGCCCCTTTTCGTTTCGCGCTGCCGGTTATCCCCACCGGACCGATCACGACTTCATCGGCGAAACCGCCATTGCGATTGCCTTGAGACGTGTCCGCTTAATGACTCAGAGGCCACTAAACCTAGCCTTGGATCCAATAAGCTCACTCCATCGCCACTAGACGGACGGTAGTGTGAGTCTATTGAAAAGGTGATATCACAATGACATATTTCCTCCGTCATTCACTGCCCCTCCGTGTGCAAAAATGCGACCCATATTGTCTCTCGTTGCAGCCTGTGCGCTGCTCAGCGGGTGCAATGGAGTGCCAACCGCGTTTACCCAGGACCCCGTTTACGATCAAGCCATCCTCATCCATTCGGGTGGACCCTTGCCCTATATGCTGATGGGCACGGCCGTGCAGTGGAACGAAGATTACGCTGTCACCGTCAAGCACATTCCTTACGTTCCCGGCGCAGTTTTTCAGGGCCAGGGCGACGTTCAGTTCTTCCGTCACAAGGCCAATGGCGTGCCATTGTGGCGCACGTATCGGCCTGGTGAAGCGGTAACGGCGGTGGGTTACAACTCGCTGTACATGTCGGTCAAGGGCAGTGGTCACGCGATGTCGGCGATGGTGCGTCTGGACACCAAAGAAGGCAACGTGATGTACGGCACCCATGATGGCCCGACGGCCAAGGGCATGTCAGGCGGGCCGGTGTTCGCCGAAGACGGCAAGGTGGTGGGGATCACCGTGGCGTTTCTGACCCAGAGCGATCTGGCCGCTATCAAGCGTCCGGACCTGGCCAACCAGCCGCGGGTCAGCATCTTCATGCCTTACGCCGAGATCAACCGCGAGTGGAACCGTTATCTGGCCCAGGCCAAGCCCGCGACGCCTGAGCCGATTCACCTCGCCAGCCGTTGATCCACTCACGGCCGATCAGCGTTCGCGCAGGGCTTCGCGAGCGCGGTTGAGGGGTTTGATCAGGTAGTCGAGGACGGTTTTTTCACCGGTACGGATGTCCACCGTAGCGATCATCCCCGGGACGATGGCGAACGTCTTCCCGGCCTTGTTGCGCAGCACGTCGGAATCGGTGCGGATGAACACCCGGTAATAGAAAACTTCCGGTTTGGCCTCGTCCTGAATCGTGTCCGGGGAGATGGTCACCACCTTGCCGTCGAGGCTGCCGTAAATCGAATAGTCATAGGCCGTGATCTTCACCTTGGCCGCCTGGTCGGGATGAATGAAGGCGATGTCCCGCGGCGAGATGCGGGTCTCGATCAGCAACTGTTCGTCCTGCGGCACGATTTGCATCAACTGGCCGTTGGGCGGAATGACGCCGCCAATGGTGGTCACCTTGATGTCCTTGACGATGCCGCGCACCGGCGAGCGGAGGGTCAGACGCGACAGCGAGTCGTTGCGTCCTCGGATCACCGCCACCAGCATCTGCGCTTCAGCGTTGGCTTTGGCCAGATCCTCCCGCGCCCGCACCATGTAATCCGAACGGGCCTCTGTGGCTTTCAGTTCCAGTTCCGAACGCTGGCGATTCAAACGCAGCACTTCGACCTTGCTGGAGGCGCCGATCTTCGCCAGGTTTTCCGTGATCTCCAGTTCGCTGCGCACCAGCTTCAGTGAGCTTTGAATGCCTGCCAGCGTGTCGTCCAGCCCTTTGCGGCGTGTCTTGTACAGCTCGGTTTCAGCGCGAATCAGCTCGGGTGAATCGTTCAGCGCCGGGTCGAATTTCAGCGGCTGATCACTGACCTCCGCCTGCAAGCGGTTGACGCTGGCCAATGCAGCTTTGTATTTGGCTTCGCTCTCGCCGACGTTGGATTCGTTTTTCACCGCGTCCAGTTGCGCCAGCACCTGACCACGCTCAACCATGGCGCCTTCGGTGACGTTCATCTGCTGGATGATCCCGCCCTCCATCGATTGAATCACCTGTTCCCGCGAACTGGGAATGACCTTGCCGGTGCCGGTCGACACTTCCACCACCTCAAAAAAAGCGGCCCAGACGAAAAAGCAGGCGAGCATCACGGCGCAGCCCCAGATCACTCGCGTTCCGCCGACGAGACTGCGCTGGTCGCTGCCATCCAGATAAGAAGTCTGATCGGGCAGGCGCGGGGTCTGGTCGATGATCACAGCGTTCATGCCGGTGCTCCCTGTGGCTGACGCAGCCGGGCGAGGGCGGCGTCGCGGTGGTCATCGATGACGATGCGGCCGTTGTCCAGCACGATGATCCGTTCCACCAGTTGCAGCACGCTGACCCGGTGTGTAGCGACGATCAAGGTGCGGCCCTGACACCAGGTCGCCAGTTTTTCGAGCAGAAAACGTTCGGTGATGTCGTCCAGCGAAGCGGTGGGTTCGTCCAGCAAGAGCACCTGCGGCTGGCGCAACAACAGCCGCGACAGCAGCAGGCTTTGGCGCTGGCCGCCGGACAGGCCAAGGCCGCCTTCGAGCACCAGATGGTCCATGCCCTTGGGCAACTGGCGAACAAAGTCCAAGGCTCCGGTGACCGCCAGCGCCGCAATGATTTCCTGATCACTGGCCTGGCCCGCGCCGAGGGTGATGTTGTCGCGCAGGGTGCCGTGAAACAGCCGCGCCTGTTGTGCCATCAGGCCGACGTCGCGGCGCAGGTCAGCGGGGTCAAGGTGGGCGAGGGCGATACCGTCCAGCGTGGTTTCGCCAGTGGCCAGGTCCATGCCCCCGGCCAGTGCGTGGAGCAGTGTGGATTTGCCCGCGCCGTTGCGACCGAGAATGGCAATGCGCTCGCCGGGGCGGATTTTCAGGTTGATGTCGCTCAGCGCTGGCGCCGCTTCTTCGTTGTAGCGAAAGCCGGCCTGACGCAGTTGAAATTCGCCGCGAATCGCCGGTACGTGCACCCGTTGGCTGCCTTCGGGGTGATCCACCGGCATCTGCATGATGCGGTTCAAGCCTTCCAGTGCCACCTTGGCCTGTTGCCAGCGGGTCAGTACATGGGTGACTTGGGCCAGCGGCGCCATCATTCGCGACGACAGGATCGATGCTGCCACCAGGCTGCCTGTGGTCAGGTCTCCAGCAATGACCATCGGTGCGCCGAACACGATGACCACGGCGAACACCCCGCCCTGTACGCTTTGGGTCCAGGCCACCAGGCTGTTGGTCAAGGTGCGCAGGCGCAGGCTGCTGTCGGCAGAGGCCGCGTTGTACTGGTTCCATTGCTGCTGGAAGCGCGGCTCGGCCTGCAAGGCCTTGATGTCGTCCAGCCCTTGTATGCTCTCCACCAGCATGGCGTTGCGCAGCGCCGCCTCGCGCATCGAGGCGTTGGCCAGTCGCGCCAGCCGCCGCTGCGAGAGAATGCCGGGCAGTATCATCAGCACCACCGCCAATAGCGGCACTAACACCAACGGCCCGCCGATCAGATAGAAGACCAGCAGAAACAGCAGGAAAAACGGCATGTCGGCCAGCGCGGTCGCGGTGCTGGAGGTGATCAGGTCGCGGATCTGCTCCAGCTCCCGCAACTGCGAAATGAACGAGCCGGTGGATTTCGGCCGAGCGGAGTTGCGCAGGCGCAGGGCGTGACCAAACACCAGATCGGACACGCGCAGGTCGGCGCGCTTGCCCAGCACGTCGGTCATGCGCAGGCGCATGATGCGCATCACGAAGTCGAACAGCAGTGCCAGCAGCACACCGCCGAACAGCACATACAGGGTCGGTAGCGATTCGGCGGGAATTACCCGGTCGTAGACCTGCATGGAAAACAGCACCCCGGCCATGCCCAGCAGGTTGGCCACCAGCGAGGCGATCATGACGTGGGTGTAAGCGCGCAGGTCGCTGAGTACGATGCGCCGGAACCAGTGCTCGTCGTAGGGCTTGATGTAGTCGTTGGTGCGAATATCACTTAGCGGCTGGGTCGGGCGCAGAATCACTGTGCGCAGCGCCTGTTCGGCCAGGGTCGCGGGCTCGATACTGCTTTGCAGGCCCTGATCGCCGCTGAACGCGATGCCCAGTTCGCCCGCCTCGCTGATGCTTTCGATCACCCCGACCTGGCCGTCGCGCATCTGCACCACCAGCGGCGTGCGCCAGCGGGTCAGGCTTTTGTGATCGTAGGTGGCGAACTTCACGCTCAACCCGGCCTGACGGGCCATGTACCGCACCACTTCTTCGACCCGACCTTCGTTTTGCAACGAGGCCAGACGAATGCTTTCCGGCGACACGTCCAGTCGATAGTGGCGGGCGACCTTGAGCACGGCCTCCAGCCACGGTGCGAAGTCCTGCCGGGCGCTGCCGTTTTTGGCGGCGTCGTGGGGGATGACGATGGGATCGCTCATGGCAGGATCTCCACGTGCTGAATGGTGCTGTGGTCGATGCCGAAGGCCCGACGCAAGCCGCCGCTGCTGTAGAGGCAATCGATTTGCAGGCGGCGCAGGTCGGCCTGGGTGTTGGCCAGGTCGAAACGCGATTGGTGGATTTCCTGCTCGGCGTTAAGCAGGTCGAGCAGCGGGCGGGTGCCCAGTTCCAGGTACTGTTTGCCGTACAGTTCGCGGGCTTCGGTGATGCTGTTCTGCCGAAACTCCAGCGAGTTGAGACGACGGGTCAGACCCGAAGTTTGCGCCTGAGCTTCGGTCAGCCCCTGACGGGCTTGCAGTTTGGCGGCGTCTTCGGCGGAGTCGGCTGCGGTCAGGGCATAACCGGCGGCGCGGCTGCGGGCGCTGATGGCGCCGCCCTGATAGATCGGCACTTCCAGATTGAGGAAGATCGCCGCCTGAGTGCGATCGATGGCCGGGTTCTGGTCGTCGTAGTTGTTGTCCAGGTACTGGTTGAGCGAGGGCTGCAAGGACAGCGTCGGATAAGCTTCGGCCTTGGCCTGCGCCAGTTCGGCCTGAGCCTGGGTCCGCTGTGCCACCGCTTGCAACACGCCCGGCAGGGCGTCGGTAATCACCGGGGCGTTGCACGACTGGTTCAGCGAGGTGGCGAAATCATCCGTCACCCGTGGCGTGCTCTGCCGCCCGAGCAGGTTGGACAGGGTCTGCTGCCAGCGCGCGTATTGCGCTTTGTATTCCTGCAAGGTGGCGATCGCGCCATCGACCCGAGATTGCGCCTGAACCACGTCGGAACGGGTGCTAGCGCCCATGTCGCTTCGCTGTTTGGCCAGCTCGACGATGTCACCGACGCCCTGGATCTGCTCCCGCGCGATGTCCAGTAGGCGTTGGTAGCGTTGCACTTCGATGTAGGCGAACGCGGTGTCGCGGCCCACTTGGTCGATGGCCAGCAGGATACTCGCCTGACTGCGCGCGGCTTTGGCCTTTGCCGCTTCTACGGCGTTGGACACCTTGCCGAAATCGTAAAGCATCTGTTTGAGGGAAATACTCACCGACTGGCTCCCTGCATCGCTGCCGTACCCGCTGCTGTAGCCGCCCTTGATGCCGCCGGAAATCTGCGGGTAGTAACCGGCCTCGGCGACGTTGATGCCCTCGGCCTGTTGGTACAGAGTGCCGATGGCCTCGGCGATGCTCGGGTGCCAGTCCACGGCCAGACGCACGGCCTGTTGCAGCCCCAGGGTTTCATCGCCTTGCCCAGTGACGTCATTGCCCGACACCGAGGGGGCGCTGGCCGCTGTCGAACGTTTCTTTACAGTGTTGCCGTGGGCCTTGTCCGGCTGGCTTTGCAGCCGGGAAGGGCTAATGCTGCGCAATGCCGGATCGATGTAATCCTCGGCCAAGGCTCCAGTAATGCTTCCCTGATACAGGCCGAGGGTCAGGACGACCCACGGCCAGGTGCGACGACGAGCAGACTTCACATCATTCCCTTACTGTCGGTTGCTGGCTGTCCGTTGCTTTAAACGACGTGTACACCGTTCTGTACCCACAAATGGTGGCTCGGATCCTCCTGTGAGTTGTATTGGGTATAGTCGATTCCATCCAATTGGTGGGTGCCGTCGGTGGTCCAGGTGTCGGTCATGTGCACGCTGTCGTTGCTGTCGCCCTTGATCACCAGGGTGTTGTTGTCCGAAGAGGTGATGGCCAGCACATCGGCCAGATTCAGTGTCAACGCCACTGAGCTGGTGTGGTTCAGGTCGAGGATCTCGATGTTGTGAATCCGGCTTTGCAGATCCCCCAGATTGATCGCCGCATCGCCCCCGGCCCAGAGCAGGGTGTCGGTCCCGGTGCCGCCGTCCACCGAGACGAATGTCTGGTCGGCGATGATCAGCGTGTCGTTGCCCGCACCGCCGTCGAGGGTGATCGCGCCGCCGTGGGAGCCGTCCAGCGTGTCGTTGCCATTGGTGCCGTGGATCGTCTCGGTGCTGGTGGTCGTGGCGGCGACCAGCGCGGTGGTGTGATCCTCGGTGGTGGTCGTGGCGACTGCTGACAGCGCACTGAAGGACGTGGTCGCCACGGCGCTGGCCTGATCGAGATCAATGGTCAGGGTCGCGGTGTCGGTGGTGCCGTTAGGGTGGGTCAGTTGATAGGTGAACACGTCGGCGTGCCCGACGACAGCGCTGGTCAGGCCGCTGTTGAGGGTGTACGTGTAGCTGCCGTCGGCATGCACCAGCAGCGACCCGTAGGTTCCGGTGATCGTTGTGCCGTTGTAGCCCGGCGTCACGTAGCTGCCCGCCACCAGCACGCTGAGCACGGTGTACGGCGAGCCCAGCATGTCGACGCCACCCCCTGCGGTGTCGGTCAGCAGGTTGCCTGCAACCGGTGTGTAGCTGCCGACCACGAACTGGTTGGTGGAGGTCGCCGTGTTGATCAGGCTGGTGTTGACGGTGCTCAATATGCCGAGACCGCCGACCACGACTTTCACCTGATAGGTCCCGCTGGTTTGCCCGTCGAAGTTAATGCCGTAGTTGCCACTGCCCAGGCTCAACAGGGAACCGCCGCCGTAGGATTTCACCAGCACGTACTGGCCGGTGGTGGTGTTGAGCTTGTACAGGCCGATGGTCATCGAGCCGAGCAGGCTCAACAGGTTGCTGGCGTTGAGCACCACCGTCAGGCTGCTGGTGGTGTTGGCCGCGACGCTGGTGGTGTAGGTGCCACTGCCGCCGCCGAGCAACACGCTGAAGCTGCCCAGCGTCGAGTTGGTGGTGGTGACCAGGTTGGTCAGGGTGATGGCCGAGTGCGCGACGTCATCGGTGGCGTCGACCAGCTTGGCAGGGCTGGCGAGGTTACTGTCGCTCCAGATCTCGGTGGCCTGCGGGCTGTCGATGCGCACATAGAGATTGGCGGTCGCGCTCAGGCCGTTGGCGTGCAGCAATTCGTAGCTGAAGACATCGACTTTGCCGACACTGCTGACGCTGCCATTGCTGGTGTAGGTGTAATGGCCGGTGGAATCGATGGTCAGCGTACCGTACAGGCCTTGCACCGTGGTGCCGCTGCCCGCCGCCACGTAACTGCCGCCTTTCATGATCAGCAGCACGGCGCCATTGTCCGGACCGGTCTGGTCGGCCTGGCCGTTGGTGCCAACGTCAGTGATGACGTTGCCAGTGGTCGCGACGCCGGCTGTGCCGTTGAATTGGGTCAGGCTGGTGATATCCAGTTCCAGCGTGGTATTGACCGTCGTCAGGATGTTGACCCCGGTATTGGAGACGACCAGTCGATAATCCCCGCTCAGCAAGTCTGGCAGGTTGACGCGCACGCCAACGCCTGCGAGACCGATGACGTCGAGCAACCCGCCACTGCCGCCGGTGCCGAGCGTGACCCAGACACCGCTGGCGTTCTTGACTTGCAAGGTGTAGGTGAGCGAGCTGAGCACGCCGACCAGGCTTGGCGAATTCAAGAACAGTGTCGGGTCAACACTGGTTCCTGCGTTGACCGTAAAACTGTAGGTTTTGGTCGCGCCCAGCAGCAGTGAGCTGAACGAATCGGTGTAGTTCTGCGCCGTGACTGCCGGGGCAATGTTCACCGTGGCGACGGCGAGGTTATCGCTGGCGGTCACGGGGGCGTTGGCGTCGATGTCGGGGGCCGTGACGTTGGCGCCTACCGAGACGTTGCCATGGGTGTCAGTAAGACTGACCACCAGTTTCTCGCCGTTGATCTGCGCGGCATTCAGGGTGACGCTGAAGACGCCGGTCCCGCTGACGACGCCCGTGCCCAGAACCACGCCAGTGGCCGATTTGACCGTGACCGTTGCCCCCGCTTCGCCGGTACCGCTCAGGGTCAGCCCATCGCCGCTGACGACGAGTGTCGCAGCCGCCGCCGGTGGCGTCAGGTCCGGTGCAGTAGCGCTGGCGCTGACTGAGACGTTGCCCGCCGCATCGGCCTGGGTGACGGTGAGCACTTCGTTGTTTATTTGTGCCGTCGACAGGGCCACCGAGAAGGTGCCATTGGCGGCCACGGTTGCGGTGCCCAGCACCAGACCTGCCGCGCTGCGCACACTGACGGTGGAACCTGCGACGCCGGTGCCGGTGAGCACGGTGCCGGTGGCGTTCACCGTAACGCCAGTCGGTGCTGCCGGAGCCGTGGTGTCCGGTGCAGTGAGAGTGCCTGCCACCGAGACATTGCCTGCGGCGTCCACCAGCTTGACGGTCAGGGCCTGGCCATCGAGTTGCGCGCTGTTGAGGTTGAAGCTGAACGTGCCGGTCAGGCCGACAGTGGTGGTGCCCAGCAATGTGCCGGTCGGGCCGTACACGTTGACCGTCGCACCGGCCTCGCCAACCCCGCTCAGAGTGAGGCCGTTGGCGGCCAGCAACAGCGCGGTCGGAGCAAGCGGGGCGGTGACATCGCCGGCGGTCAGGTGAGCGACGGGCGACAAGTTGCCCGCTGCATCGCTTTGCTGAATGTTCAGCACCTGGCCGTTGAGCTGGGCGCTGTTCAGGGTGGCGGTGAAGGTGCCAGCCGCGTTGACCACGGCGGTGCCCAGCAACGTACCGGCGGCGTTGGTGATTCTGACGGTTGCACCGGCCTCGCCGGTACCGCTGACGAGCAGCCCTGCGCCGGTCAGGGTCAGGTTGCTCAGCGCGGCAGGCGGTGTGATGTCGGTTGCCGTGAGGTTGGTGGCGGCCGAGAGGTTTCCGGCTGCGTCCGCTTGCGTCACGCTCAGGACCTGGCCGTTGAGCTGCGCCGCGCTGAGGTTCACCGAGAAGGTCCCGTTGGCCGCAACCAGCGCGGTGCCGAGACTGGCACCGCTAGCATTGCGGACCGTGACTGTCGCACCGGCTTCACCCAGACCACTGAGCAGCAGACCGGCTGTATTGAGCGCAAGCGCAGTCGGCGCGGCAGGCGGGGTGATGTCCGGGGCGGGGACGGTGATCGTAGCGGAGACGTTGTTGGCGGCGTCGGTCTGGTGCGCGCTGAGAATCTGGCCGTTGATCTGCGGCGAATTGAGCAACACGCTGAAGGTGCCGTTGGCGCCCACCACGGCCGTGCCCAGCACCGCGCCGCCGGCTGCGTTGATGGTGACAGTCGCGCCGGCTTCACCGCGCCCGGTGACCAGTGTGCCGACGGCATTGACTGCAAGATCGGTGAGGGCTGCGGGCGGTGTGGTGTCGGCCGCCACCACGGTGGTCGGCAGTGAGACACCGCCAATGGTGGCCGTTGCCGTCACTTGCAGGCTCTGGCCGTTGGTTTGCGCCGTACCCAACGTCACGCTGAAGTGCCCGGTGCCGTCGGTGGTGGCCGTACCGAGCAGGGTATTGCCGCTGCCGTACACATTGATGACGGTGCTGGCCGCTGCGGTCCCGGTGAGGGTCAGGCCGTTGGCGGACAGCACCACGTTGGTAGGCGCATCCGGCGCTGGGGTCGTAGGCACGGTCAGGGTGGCGCTTGGCGAGGCATGCAGGGCCGCGTCGGTCTGAATCACCGTGAGGACCTGATTGGCGCTCACGGTGCCCGTCAAGGTGATGGTGAACGTGCCATCGGCGCCGACGGTGCCTGTGCCCACCGGCAGGCCGCCAGCGGTGACGAGCACGGTCGCGCCGACTTCGCCATGGCCCACCAGTTGGGTGTGCGCGGCGTTGATCACTAGCCCGGTCACGGCATCGGGTGCGGTGATGTCAGGCGCGGTATACGTCAGGATTGGCGATGTGTTGTTCGCGCCGTCTTTGGCCACGATAGTCAGCAGTTCGCCGTTTGCCTGCGCAGGGTTGAGAGTAATGCTGAATGACCCGTTTACATCAGCGCTGCCCGTGCCCATTACCGCGCCGCTGGCCGAGGTCACGGTGATGCTGCTGCCCGCTTCGGCGTTGCCTGTGAGCGTCGTTCCGTTTGTCAATGACAGATTGGTTGGCTGTGCCGGTGGCGTGGTGTCCGGCGCGAGAACCGGCGTGGCGGGCGAAACATGGAGCGCCGCATCCGTTTGCACCACCGACAGCGACTGGCCGTTGAGCTGGGCGCTGGAGAGGGGCACGCTGAACGTGCCGTTGGCGGCGACGGTTGCGCTGCCCAAGACTGCACCGCCCGGGCCGGTGACCGTGACCGTGGCGCCCGCTTCGCCATTGCCGGTCAGGGTCAGGCCGTTCAGGCTGACCGCCAGATTGGTCACGGCGACTGGCGCGGTGACGTCGGGAACGGTGTAAGTGAGGATGTCGGAGCGGTTGGTCGCCGCATCCGTCTGGGTCAGGCTCAGCACCTGGCCGTTCAGTTGAGCGGAAGACAGGTTGACGCTGAACGTGCCGTCGATGCCCACCGTAGCGGTGCCCAGCAGGGTGCCGCTGGCGCTGGTTACGCGGACCGTGGCGCCGATTTCCCCGGTGCCATTCAAGGTCAGGCCATCAGGGGTCAACAGCGTGACCACTGGCCGGTCGGGTGCGGTCATGTCGGCGGCGGTCACACTGGCAGCGGACGAGGCATTGCCTGCCGCATCGCTTTGCACCACGGTCAGCACCTGACCGTTGAGCTGGGCGGTGTTCAGGGTGACGACGAAGTTGCCATTGGCGCCGACCGTACCGGTGCCGAGGGTCACCCCCGCCGCGTTGGTGATCAGCAGGCGCGCGCCGACCTCGCCCGTGCCACTGAGAATGAGGCCCGTGCTGTCCAGGGCCAGTTGTGCCACCGGGGCAGGCGCGGTGGTGTCCGGGGCTGTCACGCTGGCCGCAACCGATGCATTCCCGGCGGCGTCGGTGAGCACCACGTTGACCTGTTCGCCGTTATGTTGCCCTTGTGTCAGGTTAATCAGGAAAGTGCCCGTCGCACTGACGGTCCCGGTGCCAATCACGGTGCCGTCGGCCAAGGTGATCCGCACGGCTGCGCCCACTTCCCCCGAGCCGCTGATAACGTCCCCCGCCGTATTGAGCAACAGGTTGGTAGCGGCTGAAGGCGGGGTCAGGTCCGGCGCGGTCACGGTGACCGGTGCACTGATGTTGCCGGGTGGATCGGCCTGCTGAACGCTGAGCACCTGATGATTGAGCTGGGCCGAGCTGAGGGTCACGCTAAAGGTGCCATTGCCCAGCACCAGCGTGGTCCCCAAAAGAGTGCCACTGGCGTCCTTGACCGTGACAGTGGCCCCCGGTTCGCCGTTGCCGGTGACGGTCAGGCCGGTGCCGTTGATCGCCACGTTGCTCAGTGGGTCGGGGGCGGTGGTGTCCGGCGCGCTGAGGGTTGCACTGGGGGACACGTTGCCCGCGGCGTCGGTCTGAACCAGGGTCAGCAGTTGCGCGTTGGTCAGTGGAGTGGGCAGGACCAAGGTAAACGTCCCGGTGCTATTGACCGTCGCCGTACCCAGTGCATTGCCCAGGCTGTCAGTGACCGTCACCGTCGCGCCGGCTTCGCCGTGCCCGGTCAGGGTCTGGCCGTCGCTGGAAATGGCGAGCTGGGTCAGCGCTGTCGGGGCGGTGGTGTCCACCGACGTCAGGTTGCCCGCCACCGAGGTGTTGCCGGCCGCGTCGGTCAGGGTCACCGACAGCATCTGGCCGTTGGCCTGTGGCGTGGTCAGGGTGACCGAGAACCCGCCGTCGATGCGCACGACCCCGGTGCCCACCAGCAGGCCAGCCGGGTTGTAGATGTTGACGATTGCCCCCGCTTCGCCGGTACCGGACAACACCGTACCGTCGCTGGTGACCGCCAGTGCCAGCGGGGCACTGGGCGCGACAAGATCGGGCGCGGTGAGGTTCACGCTGGGCGATTCATTTCCACTGGCGTCGGTCTGACTGAGGTGGAGCGTCTGGCCTGCGATTTGCGCGGTGCCGAGGGTCACGGTGAACGTGCCGTTGCTGCCCACCACAGCGGTGCCCAAGGCCACGCCGCCAGTGCTGGAGACGGTCACGGTGGCGCCTGCTTCACCGCGCCCGGTCAAGGTGAGGCCATTGGCTGCCAGCACCAGATTGCTCAGAGCAGACGGCGGCGTGATGTCCGCCGCATCGTAACCGGTAGCGATGGAGCGAATGCCATCGCTGGACGTCGCGATGGCCGAGAGGTGTTCGCCATTGAGCTGCGCCGCACCCAAAGTGACAGCGAATATGCCGTCGCTGCCCACCAGCGCATTACCGAGTATCGCGCCTGAAGCGCTGCGCACGGTGACGGTACTGCCAACGGTGGCGTTGCCGGTGAGGGTCAGGCCGTCGGCGCTCAGAGTCAGGTTGGTCGGTGCCGGTTCGGCGAGGGTGCCGGGGGCCGTGACCGATGCGCTCGGAGAGGCATTTCCGGCAGCGTCGGTCTGGATCACGCTGACCGCGACCCCGGTGGCGACTGGGGGTGACAGTGTCACGCTGAAAAGCCCGTTGGCGTCCACGGTGCCGGTCCCGATCGCGTTGCCGCTGGCATCGCGTACCACGACGGTGGCAGCCACCTCGCCATGCCCGGCCAGGGTCGCGCCGTCGGCGGTGATCGCCAGGTCGCTGACCGCCAGCGGGGCGGTGGTGTCTGCGGCGACAATCGCTGTGGCGGGGGAATGGTTGCCCGCGGCGTCAGTGGCGGTGACGCTCAGGGTCTGGCCGTTGAGCTGTGCACTGCTCAGGGTCACCTGGAAGGTGCCGTTGGTGGCCGTGGTGGCGGTGCCCAGCAGGTTACCCGCCGCATCCCGAACGGTCACGGTGCTGCCCGCTTCCGCGCTGCCACTCAGCTGCAGGCCGGTGCCGTTGAGGAGTAGCGAGACCGGCGCGTCAGGTGGCGTGAGGTCCACGGACACCACGGTAACGGCGGTGGAGACGTTGCCCGGTGGGTCTTCCTGAGTGACCGTCAGCACCTGCGCGTTGAGCTGTGGTGCGTTCATGGTCAGGGTAAAGGCGCCGTTGCTGGCCACCTGGGCAGTGCCCAGCAGGGTGCCGTCGACACTGCGCACGGACACCGTTGCCCCCGGCTCGCCATGGCCGGTCACGGTGATGCCGTCCGCGTTGACGGCCACTTGGGTGAGCGTGGCTGGGGGGCTGATGTCGGGTGCCGTGACGGTGATCGACGGTGAGACATTGCCACTTGGGTCAGTCTGGTTGACATCCAGGGTTTGCCCGTTATTCGGTGGCGGCGCGAGCGATACGATGAAATGCCCGTCGGCGCCGACCACTGCCGTGCCCAGCAATGTGCCATTGGTGTCGGTGACTCTCACCGTGGCGCCGACTTCCCCGGTGCCGCTCAGACTGGTGCCGTCGCCACTGATCTGACTGATCTGCACCACTGTAGGTGGGGTGCTGTCGGTGGTCAGCAGGCTGGCATCGGGCGAGACGTTGCCCGCCGCGTCAGTCAGGGTGATGTGCAGCGCCGCGCCCGTGGTTTGGGCTGCTGGAAGGGTGACCTGGAAATGGCCGCTCAGGTCCACCGTCCCGGTCGCAAGCACCGTGCCCGCCGCATCGCGAAGGGTGACGGTAGCACCGGCTTCGCCCAGGCCGCTGACGACAGTGCCAACCGCGTTGATGCTCAAACCGGTTGCGGCAAGCGGGGCGATCAGATCCGGTGCGATCAGGCTGACGGGTTGCGACACGTTTCCGGCAGGGTCGCTTTGGGTCGCGACCAGTACCTGCGCGTTGTTTTGCGGGCTGCTCAGCGTCACGTTGAAGCTGCCATCGCTGGCCACCAGCGCGGTGCCCAGCACGGTCCCGGCGCTGTTGGTGATGCTCACCGTCGCACCGACTTCGCCTCGGCCCGAGACTACGCTGCCAATGCCATTGAGGGTGACGTTGGTCAAGGCGTCCGGCGCCGTGGTGTCAACGGCAATGACGGTGGCAGGCACCGAGGTGTGACCAGCACCATCGCTGGCGGTGACATGCAGGGTTTCGGCATTCAGTCGGGCGAAGTTCAGGCGAATGCTGAAATGCCCCGTACTGTCGACGGTGGCGGTTTCGGCCGGGCTGCTGCCCACGACGGTGATCGTGCTGCCCGGTGTGCCGACGCCGGTCAGGGTCAGGCCGTCTGTGCTCAGCGCCAGGCTGGTCGGGGTGGCGATCTGCGTGCCGTCCGGGCCAGGGAGCGTGACGGGCGGTGAGCCGTTGCCCGCCGTGTCGGTGCTGACCACGCTCAGCGAGCTGCCGTTGGCGGCAGGCGTTGTGAGGGTGATGACGAACGTGCCGTCGGCGCCGACGGGGCCGCTGCCGAGCACGGTGCTGCCGTCGCGGACGGTCACGGTCGTGCCGGGTTCGGCGGTGCCCGATACGCTAGTGCCTTCCGGGTTGATAACCAGATTACTCACGGGAAGGGGGGCAGTGGTGTCTGGAGCGGTCGTCGTCGAGGGCAGCGACGTATTGACCCCGTCAGAAGCCACGACCTGTAGCGTTTCACCGTTGGTCAATGCGGGAGTCAACGTGAAGCTGAAGGTGCCACCCGCACCAACGGTGACGACGTCCAGTTCGGTCCCGCTGGCGTCGAGCAGGTGAACGATACTGCCCGCCTGAGCCGTACCCGAAACGGTCGTGCCGGTGGCGTCCACGATGACGCCGGTGGGGGTAGGCGGTGCCGTGACGTCCGGTGCCGTTACATTGCTCACCGGAGAGGAGAGGGTGCTCGCATCGGTCTGAGTGACGCTCAGCACTTGGCCGTCCAGTTGGGGCGTGCTCAGGTTCACACTGAACGTGCCATTGGCGGCGACCACGGCGGTGCCCAACAGATTGCCGCTGGCGTCGTGCACCGAGACGGTGTCCCCCGCCTGCCCATTGCCGGTGACCACAGCGCCATTGCTGCTGATGGCCACGTTGGTCAAGGCCGGTGGTGCGGTGGTATCAGGTGCGGTGAATGGGGTATTGGGCGAGACATTGTTGGCCGGGTCGCTCTGATTGACTTGCAGCAGCTGGCCATCGTTGAACACCGAGCCCAGTGAAACGGAAAAGTGCCCGGTGCTGTCCACCAACGCACTGTTCAACAGCGCGCCCCCAGGCCCATACACATGCACCGTCGCACCCGGTTCGCCCGTGCCGCTCAAGGTGTCACCTGCGCTGTTCAGCGTCAGGTTGCCTGGTGCAGCAGGGGCTTGCAGGTCAGGTGCGGTCAGGGTCACCGGGGCCGAGCTGTCCGGCGCACCATCTGCCTGACTCACGCTCAGGGTCTGGCCGTTGGTTTGCGCGGCGGTCAGCGTGACTTCAAAACGTCCATTGCCGCCCACCACTGCCGAGCCGAGCACATGGCCTTGATCGTCCCTGACTGTGACCGTAGCGCCCACCTGACCATTACCGGTGACCACCAGGCCGTTGGCTGACACGGTCACGGCGGTTACCGGATCAGGCGTCGACAAGTCGGGCGCCGCAACAGCAGCGGAAGGGGACACGTTGCCTGCTGCATCCGTCTGGGTCACCTGCAGAATCTGCGATTCGGTCTGTGGCGTGGTGAGCGTCACTGAGAAATGACCGTCGCTCAGCACTTGGCCGGTCCCGATGACGGTGCCCAGTGGATCGCGTACCGTCACGATCGCTCCGATCTCGCCCGTACCGGTCAGGACAACGCCCGCCGCGTCCAGCGCCAGGCCGGTCAATGGCGCGGGCGCCTGGGTGTCGGGGGTGATGAAACTGACCGCAGGCGCGGCATTACCTGCCCCGTCGGCGGCGTTGACCAGCAGAGTCTGGCCATTGTTCTGCGCGCTGCTGAGGTTGACGCTGAAATGCCCATCCGCGCCCACGGTGGCGGTGCCGAGCACGGTGCCGGAAGCGCTGGTGACGGTGATGGTCGAACCCGCTTCGCCCTGACCGCTGAGGACCAGACCGTTGCTGCTGACACTGAGATTTTCCGGCTGCAGTGGGCCGTCCAGATCGGGTGCGCTGACCCCGGTGCCCGCCGATGCGTTACCCACGGTGTCCGTCAACACCACGGTCAGCGGCTGGCCGTTGGTTTGTGCGGCGGAGAGCGTAACGGTGAAGCTCCCGGTCACCGCCACGATGGCGGTGCCGAGCACGTTGCCCTGAGCGTCGGTGACCGTCACCGTCGCACCCGCTTCGCCGCGTCCAGAAACGGTCAGCCCATTGTTGGCGACCGCCAGATCAGTGGCCTCGGCAGGGGGCGTGATGTCCGCTGCGGTGAACGGAACGGTGACCGAACTGACGTTGTTGGTGCCGATTGACACCACGTCAATGACCTGACCGTCCAACTGTGCAGACGACAAGGTCACGGTGAACGAGCCATCGGGTGCGGTGGTCGCGCTGCCGATGACGTTGCCGCTGGCGTCACGCACTTCGATGGTGGAGTTGGGGGTTGCGGTGCCGGTGAGGTGGGTACCGCTGGCATCCAGTGCCAGATTGGCCGGTGTGGCCGGGCCTGCAGTGCTGGGCACGATGACGGGTGTGTCCGGCGACGGATTGCCCTGAGCATCGGTCTGGGTCACGACAACGGTGTCACCGGGGCTGACAGCGGCGTTCAACGTGGTCTGGAACGTCCCGTTAGCGGCCACTATAGCGGTGCCAAGCGGGGTGCCATTCGCACTGACGACAGTGACTGTAGCGAGCGGTTCGCCATGACCCGAAATTTGCAAGCCATCGGCACTAATCACCACGTTACTGACGGCGGCCGGAGGCTGCGAGTCGTTGGCGGTATACACCACCGACGCTGAGTTGTTGCCGGATGCGTCGGTAGCACTGACGTCCAGATGTTCACCGTTGATCTGCGGTGAGTCGAGCGTCAGGCTGAAGTTACCCTGGGTGTCCGCGCGGCCTACGCCGATGACACGGCCGGCCACGTTGCGCACATACACCCGAACCCCTGCGGCGGCATGACCCGACAACGTCAGGCCGTCAGCCGACAGCGTCAGATCCGTTGGCGCCGAGGGAGGCGCGAGGTCGTAAGCCTGTACCGCGACATTGGGGGACACATTGCCCGCTGCGTCGGTCAGGGTCACTTGCAGCAGCTGGCCGCCGACCTGCGCCGGGGTGAGGGTGACACTGAAATTTCCGTCTTGCCCGACGACCGTGGTGCCAAGAACGGTGCCGTTGGCATCGATGACCGTGGCTGTGGCGCCGACTTCGCCGTGGCCGGTAATCAGTGTGCCGCCGTGGTTGATCGCGACATTTGTCGGTGCGTCGGGAGGGCTCTGGTCTGGCGTGGTCGGCGTATCGATGTCCGGAGCCTGGGTCTGGGCCGTTGACGAAAGATTGCCAGCGGCGTCAGTGGCGCTCACGGACAGTGTCTGACCGTCGGTTTGCGCGGGGTTCAGGGTCAGCGTGAACGTGCCGTCCGCCGCGACGATCCCGCTGGCGAGGAGCGTACCGTCGGCGCTGCGCACTTGAACGGTCGCACCCGGCTCTGCGGTCCCGGTGAGCTGTGTACCGTCGGCATTGACCTGCAAGTTGCCGGGGGCGTCCGGTGCCGTGGTGTCACTGGCGGTCGTCGTGCCGGGTGCGGAGGTATTCCCGGCGGCATCGGTGAGGGTGACGTTGACGGTCTGGCCGTTGGTCTGCGGGGTGTTGAGCGGGACGTCGAAACGGCCGTCGCTGCCCACTGTACCTGTACCGATCACATTGCCGTTGGCGTCTCGTATCGTCACCAGCGCGCCGACTTCGCCAAACCCGCTCAGCAACAGGCCATTGCTCGAAATCAGCAGATCCGTCGGTGCATTCGGGGCTGTGGTGTCGCTCGGCGTGTCGCCACTTCCGCCGCCGCCGCCGCCACCACCGCCGCCACTCGCGGCGCCCGTCGCCGCTGCCGCACCTCCCGCGCCCAACAAGCCCAGGCCCGCGATCGCCCAAGCGGACGTTGCACCGCTGACTACGCCAGTCCCTGCAATCAATTCGTCAATCGAGGTGATTTCGTCGAACGTGAACCCGCTGAACGACTGTGCGCTGTACTGCGCCTGCCAAAGCGTCCCGTCTTCTCCCTGAAACACCATATCGCTGGTGAGTCCTTGCGGGTTTCTGACGAAGAAATTGGAGACCTGAATCTGCTCGCCATTCTTGAGGTTGACGATCAGGTCCTGACCGTTGCGGCTGACCGACGCGACCTGGCTGGGCGACACGGGCATTTGCACGACGGCGGGGTCTTTGAGTTGCAGATTGCCCCAGGCACGGGCATCGATTTGAGAGGTTATCTTGTCCGCGACGACGATGTTGTCCATTTCCAAATCCCTTTTTTATTCGCTTTTTCAAGAAACATCGACGCGACAATTCTTTGGGCGTTGGTGTGTTCCAAAAGCGGCAAACCGCTTGCGTCCAACGGCGTTTTGTTGAGCCGAAGCAGGCGCGTACCTGCCCCTGTATGCGGTTGGATTCCCCAACCTTAGTTTGGATCCATGCGAGTTCAATGCAGGGGTTTTGACGTTTCGGCAAAACGCGATAATGAGCGATTGCAACTCACTGAGCAGCAATGCGTCCTTGGGGGGAATGATGAAAATGCCAGTAGTCGAATAGCGTGAAAATAATTCCACGACCCCTTCGAACGGAGGGGCGGGTGCGACGTAGCGCACCCGGAGAGTTTCGTATTCAGGTGACGGAAGAGGGCTGAGACAACGGCGCTGAGGCCGATTGTCGTGTCGACGCAGTGTGGATGGGGAGCGCCTGCGCCACGGCAAATATCACCTCGAAAAAGGTGAAACCGAGCAGTAGAAAACTCGCGCCTTGTTTCACCGCGTACAGTTGCCAGAGCGCAAACAGGACGCGCGCTGCCGCGTCGAACAGCCCGACCTGTCGACTCGGCTGTTTGAGCCGCCACATCGACCAGACCACCACAATGCTGCCCAACAGATTGGCGAAAAGCATCGCCGTGACATCCGGTATGGGCACCGGGCGTTCCAGCGCCAGCGCGTTCGAGAGTGTCGCGAAGCCTTGCAGGCACAGCGCTGCTGTCCACGGCGTCATGAAGGGGGCCGTGACCAGCAGGTCGTACAGGGCGCTGGCGCGGACGATGCGCAAATTGCGGTTTACGTTAAGCATGTCGATCCCTCACAGTTTGAACCGGCAGGCTAAAGCCTGGAGCAAGGTCCAGAGTCAAGGTGAACGAGGATGAGTATGAGAATCGGCGAAGTGGCGAAACACACGGGTGTTTCCGTGGATGCGTTGCGCTTTTATGAAGAGAAAGGCTTGATCAAGCCTCAGCGCACGGCCAATGGCTATCGACTCTACCCCGCGCAGACCGTTGACTTGGTTCGGTACATCAAACTGGCCCAGCAACTGGGTTTTTCATTGGCGGAAATGGGAGAGAATCTGCCGCTGTTGTGGAACGATCAAACGGCCTCCACTGAGGTCCTGGCGCGATTGTTCGCCGAAAAAATCGCCTTGCTCGATGAGCGTATTACCCAGATGCAGGGGTTGCGGGAGGCGCTGGCGGCACGAGCGAAGCAGATTTGCCCGCTGCGGATCATGCAAACACCTGAGACCGAAGCCTAGGGTGAGCCGACCGGATGTTGCCTGAGCCCGCCAACATTCTGCTCCTGCTCTTAATACACAAAAGGCCCAGACACCGCCGACCGCGACTTGGGTGCAGGCTGAACGCAAGTCGCGGTCGGCGGTGTCTGGGCTTTCGCGTAGATCAAGATCAAGGGCGGAAGTAGAAGCTCGGCGTTTTTCGGGATTGACTCGGTCGCGTTTACTGGCTGGAAAACTTGAACACGGTCGTCTGGCTATACGCCTTGCCCGGATCCAGGCGTGTCGACGGGAAGTTTGGCTGGTTCGGCGAATCAGGATAATGCTGAGTCTCCAAGGTGAACGCACCCCAATGAGGGTAGATTTTCCCGGCTTTGCCTTTCACGGTGCCGTCCAGGAAATTGCCGGTGTAGAGCTGTACGCCCGGCTCGGTGGTGAACAGTTGCAGGCGGCGACCTGACTTGGGATCGACGACATCGGCTGCCAGGTTCGACACTTTGCCTTTGTTGTCCAGCACCCAGTTATGGTCATAGCCGCCCTGTGTCGGCTCGGCGAATTTGAGTTGCGGATTGTCCTCGCGAATGCGTTTGCCAAACGCCACGGGTTTGAGGAAGTCCAGCGGCGTGCCTGTGACGGAGGGCAGCTCACCCGTCGGGATCAGCTTCTCGTTGACCGGCGTGTAGTGGCTGGCGTGGACGATGGCGACTTGATCGAGGATGTCCCCGTTACCCGCGCCCGCGAGGTTGAAATAACTGTGGTTGGTCAGGTTCAGCACCGTCGGTTTGTCGGTGGTGGCGTGGTACTGAATGCGCAGCTCGTTCTTCTCGTTGAGGCTGTAGGTGACTTCGGTTTTCAACGTCCCAGGGAAACCCATTTCGCCGTCGACGGAAACGTAGCTCAGCTTGACGCCCACCCAACCCTTGTCCTTGATGGGCTCGGCTTTCCAAACCTGCTTGTCGAACCCCTTGGGGCCGCCATGCAGGGCATTGGTCTTGTCGTTCTGCGGGACTTGATACGTTTTGCCATCGAGGGTGAATTGACCACTGGCCAGGCGATTGCCGAAGCGGCCGATGGTGGCGCCGAAGTAGGAGGTGCCGCTGAGGTAGCCCGCCAGATCATCGAACCCCAGCACCACGTCCTCAGTCTTACCGTGCTTGTCCGGGACCAACAGCGATTGCAGCGTACCGCCATAGGTAATGACCGAGGCTTGCATCCCGTGGCTGTTGCGCAGAGTGAACTTCTGAACCGCAGTGCCGTCCGGCATCTGGCCAAACGCGGCCTGTTCGCTGGTCAGGCCGGTAGCGGCGTGAGCCTGGAGGGCGGTTGCCAATACGGCCAGGCCGATGGCAGGGACCAATGTCTTTCTCATCACTTCCTTCCTTTTTTGTTATGAGTGGCGCTATGGGTGATTTGGTCTTACTAATTTATGGCTTTTTGTCTTATTTAGTATATTTTTTTGAAAAATAGCTCGATTTAGAATTTAATCGTAATACTATTTGCGAAAGATTTGCCGTGCAGCTCGTTTTCCAAGAGGTGTAGCCCAGCTTTGAGTAGCTGTACAGGGGTTTGACTCTCATTCATATGATCATTAGCCTCGATTTGCGCAAAGCACCGCAAAAAGAGGCGAATGAATGAGCAACAGTTTTCACGCGTCAACGGTGGATCGTCTGGGTGCCTGGATTGCTCACGGCAATGTGGCGCCAGGTCAATCGTTGAAGGTCGAAGCCGCGCTGTGTGAGGAATTCGGCGTCAGCCGGACGGTGATCCGCGAGGCCATCAAGACACTGGTGGCCAAAGGCATGCTGGAAGTCGGGCCGAAGGTGGGGACGCGGGTGTTGCCGATTCGTGGCTGGAACCTGTTCGATCCGCAGGTGGTCGGCTGGCTGGCGGCCAAGGGGCTGTCCAAGGGCTTTGTGATGGATTTGCTGGATTTGCGCCGCGCCATCGAGCCGATGGCGGTGCGTTGGGCGTGTGAGCGGGCGACCCCCGATCAGATCGTCGAGATTCAGGCGGCTTATCAACAGTTGGCCGCGAGTGTGGCGGACAAGGGGGATTACAACCACGCCGACCAGCGTTTCCACGAAGCAGTGCTGGCGGCCAGTCACAACCAGTTCATCGAGCAAATGCTCCCGGCGATGGGGGCGTTGCTGGCGATTTCGTTCGAAGTGTCGTCCGCCGTGCCGGGAGAGTTGGGGCGCACGTTGCCCTTGCACAAGGACCTGGCTGACGCGATTGCCACACGGGATTCGGCCCGTGGCGTCTGGGCCTGCATGAGCCTGATTGAAAACGCCTGCGAGGTGATTTCCCGTTCGCTGGCGCAGTAAAACCGAGTAGCTAAACCCAGTACCACCGGGGCATTGAACCCCAACAACAATAAAAAACAGGATATTCGCTATGAAGTGGCAGCCGGTCAGCGACCAGCGATTCAAATTGGCCGAAGGGCCGTTCTGGGACGACGTTCAACACGGCCTGTACTGGGTGGACATCGCCGGATTCCGCGCATTGCGCTGGCAACAGTGCCAGGTGCGGCACTGGCAGTTCAACGAGCCGGTTTCCGCCTTCATTCCTACCGTCAGGGGGGATGCCCTTGTCACCCTTTCCAGTGGTGTGTATCGCCTGAACCTTGATTCTCCGACGGATCACCCGTCGCTGTCGTTGTTGTGTATCGCCGACCCTGTCCAGGGCAATCGGGCCAATGAGGCCCGTTGCGACAGTCAGGGTCGACTGTGGCTGGGCAGCATGCAGAACAATCTGGACGCCGAGGGCGGGGACTTGCCGTTGGAGCGCCGCTCCGGGGGGCTGTTTCGCGTGGACGCCAATGCTCATGTCACGCCGTTGCTGGGCGGGCAAGGGATCGTCAATACGATGCTCTGGGCCGACGGCGGTGCTGCGTTGCTGACTGCCGACAGCCTCGATGGCGTGATTTATCGCTACCCGATTCAAACCGACGGTTCGTTGGGCGAGCGCCGTATCTGGGCGGCTCAGCATGTGCGCGGCGTGCCGGACGGCTCGGCGATGGACGCAGAAGGCTATGTGTGGAATGCCCGTTGGGGCGGCCACTGTCTGATCCGTTTTGCGCCGGATGGCAGCGTCGATCGGATCATCGAATTGCCAGTCAGTCATCCGACCAGTTGTGTATTCGGTGGTCCGGGCATGACCACCCTGTTCGTCACCAGTGCCCGGCCGTCGAACGATGCCCTGCCGCTGGACGGCGCGGTGCTGCAAGCGGAAACGGGCATTCGTGGAACGACCTCACACTGCTTTGCCGGCTAATGCTTCGAGAGGGTGTGACACTCGGTTACATAGGTCGCATTGATAATATGATATGACTGTTTTCAGTCGATCAGCCTGTCGCGTCTTCCACGTTCAGGCTGTCACGACACTCACTGCTGGACGCTGTAGCTATTCAATAAAAATAAGGAGTTAGCTATGTTGAGTCGCCACGGGATTCGCTCCCTGTGCTGTGCTGCTGTTGCCACTGCAATCGTAGGAATGAGCGGCGGCGCCCTTGCCGCTGACACGGTCAAGATCGGTTTCCTTGTCAAACAGGCCGAAGAACCCTGGTTCCAGACCGAATGGCAGTTCGCCGAGAAGGCCGGTAAGGACCACGGTTTCGAAGTCATCAAGATCGCCGTACCGGACGGCGAGAAAACCCTCACCGCCATCGACAACCTGGCCGCCAATGGCGCCAAGGGCTTTGTCATCTGCCCGCCTGACGTGTCCCTCGGCCCGGCCATCGTCGCCAAGGCCAAGGCTAACGACCTGAAAGTCATGGCCGTGGACGACCGCTTCGTCGACGCCAAAGGCAAGTTCATGGAGGATGTGCCGTATCTGGGCATGGCCGCTTTCGAAGTTGGCCAGAAACAAGGCGCCGCCATGGCCACCGAAGCCCAGAACCGCAAGTGGGACTGGAAAGAAACCTACGCGATCATCAACACCTACAACGAGCTGGACACGGGCAAGAAGCGCACGGACGGTTCGGTGGATGCACTGAAGAAGGCCGGTCTGCCGGAAGACCACATCCTCTTCACCCCACAGAAAACCCTCGACGTGCCGGGCAGCATGGACGCCACCAACGCTGCCCTGCCCAAACTGCCCAGCGGCGCGAAAAACCTCATTGTCGGCGGCATGAACGACAACACCGTACTGGGCGGCGTACGCGCCACCGCAGGCGCAGGCTTCGCACCGGACAACGTGATCGGCATCGGCATCAATGGCACCGATGCCATCGACGAACTGAAAAAGCCCAAAAGCGGCTTCTTCGGTTCGATGCTGCCCAGCCCGGATAAAGAGGGCTACAACACTGCACTGCAAATGTACGAATGGATCTCCACTGGCAAGGAACCGCCGAAGTACACCGCCATGGATGACGTGACCCTGATCACCCGCGAGAACTTCAAGGACGTGCTGACCAAGATCGGTCTGTACAAGTAACCCGCAGCGTACATCGGCAAGGCCTCGCTCCACCGTCAGGGTAGGGCGAGGAGGAGGTGGTTCATGCAACAGGCTTCAGCAACCCTGGCGCAGCGACCCCGAGCAGGGGGCAGTCTGCGTTTCAACGGCATCGGCAAGACCTTTCCGGGCGTGAAAGCGCTGTCGGACATCCATTTCGAAGCTCGGCCGGGCAGTGTTCATGCACTGATGGGCGAAAACGGCGCGGGGAAATCGACCCTGCTGAAAATCCTCGGTGGTTCCTACCAGCCCAACAGTGGCGACCTGCAGATCGGCGATCAGCACCTGGCGTTCAAATCCACCGCAGACAGTATCGCGGCGGGGGTGGCGGTTATTCACCAGGAACTGCATCTGGTCCCGGACATGTCCGTGGCCGAAAACCTGTTGCTGGGTCACATGCCCAACCGCTGGGGCATGGTCAACCGTCGGGCCATGGTGCGTCGCGCTCGCGAGCTGCTCAAGGGCCTGGCGGACGAGATCGACCCCAACACCCGGCTGGGCGACCTGTCGCTGGGCCAGCGGCAACTGGTGGAGATCGCCAAGGCGATGTCGCGCAACGCGCACGTCATCGCGTTCGACGAACCCACCAGCAGCCTGTCGGCCCGGGAGATCGATCGCTTGATGGCGATTATCGTCAAGCTGCGCGATGAAGGTCGGGTGATTCTGTATGTATCCCATCGCATGGAGGAGATTTTCCGTGTGTGTGATGCCGTCACCGTGTTCAAGGACGGGCGCTTCGTGCGTACCTTTGAAGACATGGCTGAGCTGGACCATGACCGATTGGTGACGTGCATGGTCGGCCGCGACATTCAGGACATCTACAACTACCGTCCACGCCAGCAACAGGGGCCGAGCCTGCGGGTGACCGGATTGTTGGGGCCGGGATTGCAGGAACCGGTCAGTTTTGCTGTGGAAAAGGGCGAAGTGCTGGGCTTCTTTGGCCTGGTGGGTGCAGGGCGTACCGAGCTGTTCCGCCTGTTGTCCGGCTTGACTCGCAGCCAGGCAGGCACCCTGCAACTGGACGGCAAACCGCTGAGCCTGAGGTCGCCGCGAGACGCCATCGACGCCGGGATTCTGCTGTGCCCCGAAGACCGCAAGAAAGAGGGCATCGTGCCGCTGTCCAGCGTCGCCGAGAACATCAACATCGGCGCCCGACCTCGTCACGTACATTTGGGCTGTCTCATTCAGGGCCGCTGGGAGCGGGAAAACGCCCGGCACCAGATTCGCTCGATGAATGTGAAAACCCCGTCGCCGGAACAACAGATGCTGTTCCTGTCCGGTGGCAACCAGCAAAAGGCGATTCTCGGTCGCTGGCTGTCGATGCCGATGAAAGTGCTGTTGCTGGATGAGCCGACTCGGGGCATCGACATCGGTGCCAAATCGGAGATCTATCAGATCATCCATAACCTGGCGGCAGAGGGCATCGCGGTGATTGTGGTGTCCAGTGACCTGATGGAAGTCATGGGCATTTCCGACCGCATTCTGGTCATGAGCGAAGGCGCCATTACCGGCGAGTTGTCTCGCGACGAGGCCAACGAACAACGCTTGTTGCAATTGGCACTGCCGCGCACGCGCGGCTGAAACGAGTCAGTCGAGCCTAGTGAGCGACGTGAAAAACAAAAACGAGGTGCGTATGTCTACCGAAACCAGCCGTCTGACGGCCCCCCGTCAGGGTATGAACTTGCGTCGGTTCTTCGACGATTGGGCCATGCTTCTGGCCGCACTGGGCATTTTCGTGCTCTGTGCCTTACTCATCGATAACTTCATGTCGCCGTTGAACATGCGCGGCCTGGGGCTGGCGATTTCCACCGTGGGGATTGCGGCCTGCACCATGCTGTTCTGTCTGGCGTCCGGGCATTTCGACCTCTCGGTCGGTTCAGTGCTGGCGTGCTCTGGCGTAATTGCCGGAATCGTGATTCGCGACACCGACAGCGTGTTTCTTGGCGTTTCGGCCGCATTGGCCATGGGGCTGCTGGTCGGCCTGATCAACGGGATCGTCATTGCCAAGCTGCGCATCAACGCACTGATCACGACGTTGGCTACCATGCAGATCGTTCGCGGGCTGGCGTACATCTTCTCCAACGGCAAGGCCGTCGGGGTAGGGGACGAGGGGTTCTTCGTGTTTGGTAACGGTCAGTTGTTCGGCGTGCCGGTACCGATTCTGATCACCGTCGTCTGCTTCGTGTTCTTCGGCTGGTTGCTCAACTACACCACCTACGGCCGCAATTCGCTGGCCATCGGTGGCAATCAGGAAGCCGCCCTGCTGGCAGGGGTGCACGTCGACCGGACCAAGATCATCATTTTCGCGGTTCACGGTCTGATCGGTGCTCTGGCGGGCGTGGTGCTGGCTTCGCGGATGACCTCGGGCCAACCGATGATCGGTCAGGGCTTCGAGTTGACCGTGATCTCGGCCTGCGTACTGGGTGGCGTCTCGCTGAGCGGCGGTATCGGCATGATTCGCCACGTAATCGCGGGCGTGTTGATTCTGGCGATCATCGAAAACGCGATGAACCTGAAAAATATCGACACGTTCTACCAGTACGTGATTCGCGGGACGATTCTGTTGTTGGCGGTGATCATTGACCGTTTGAAGCGTCGCTAGGCAGCGGTGCAGTGGGGCGGGGGGTGGTTTCACTCAGGAAATCATTCACCCCGCGTGTATTGTTGATCGTCGACGCCGCTGGGTATTCAGGTCAGTCTTGAGGTCTCGAAAATCAATCGTACGGAAGCCTGGGCCAGTTCTTGTGCTTGTGCACGCACCGTTTCGAGCTCGGTTTTCGTGGTCTCATCCTGAGTGTCGTTGGCGCGCAGTTCAATCAACAGCGCCATCTGGTACAGCGCGTCAATGAGTCCATGGAGATTGCGATGCAGTTGGTGGGTCACTTTCTCAAAGTGCTCATGGTGAACAGCATCATGAGGAACAGTCGAAGGCAAAGTGCCATCATTTTCCCGTTGGCGCACACCGGTCAATACATAATTGATATCTACGCCAGCCCCCGTGATACGCAGTAAATAATCGGCTTTTGGTGACCGTGCCCCACTTTCATAATTACCCTGCGCATTGGTTTCAACACCCCCGATTGCGCCCAATGCGCTTTGAGACAATTTCAGGCGTGTGCGCTCTTCTCTGAGTCTTGGACCAATCCCTGTCATGTGTGCCTCCTTTTTTCTTGTCGCCCTGCCGCCACACCACACCCTGACTTTCACTGAATGAACAATTAACCCAAACACCTGGTTATTACCACATCCCCCCCGGCGAGGAGGTTCTGTAATGGGCGTGACAATAGCGAATATCCGATTGGGGTGGGAAGGGATCCAATCGATTGAGATTGAATTACTATTAAACAGTTGTATGACTTGGAAGGCGAAAACTGGACGGGTTCGAAAAAGATGTACAAGGTTATCCTAGGGGTCTATTCAATTGAGGGTTGTTATTTGAGTGGGTAATACATGCTGAGGCACCTGTATACAGATGCCTCAACTTGTTAAATCCCTGTTATTGGAAAAGGATTCAGGAAGGGCAACGCAAGTGGGTTTGATGGCTCCAGTCAGTGGCGGTTTTAGCGATGGTATTGGCCAGGCTCGCAACGGCTTTCTGATGGGCCAGTACCAGATTTTCCATGCCGGTCCCGGCAGGCTGACGTATGACGCTGCTGCAGGTCAGGTTCTGGCGTTGGGCGCCGTTGCTTCGCAGGCTCAGGTTCCAGACCACATCGATCAAGGCATATTGATTGAGCACCGATTCAAAGCGCCGCACATCCGTTCGGATCGAGAGCACTGGCTGATCGGCCTGTTTGGGCAGTCCCGCCAGATCGCGGGTCCCAAAACGGCGTTCCAGTTCGCCGGTCAGCGCATCATGGAACTCGTCGCCCAGCGGCGCGCCCCAGCGTTCATTTTCGAGGATTGCCAGACTGCCGTCGCCTTGGCGCACGACCAGCGGAGGCTGATCGACCTGGACTGCCATCAGCACAGGCTGCATCTCGAACTGAAAGGGCGCTTGCGCCGCCAACGGCTGTGCCTGAGTGGCGGGAGCGATCAAGGTGTAGTAGTGGGTCGGCGTGGATGCACAAGCGGCCAGGCCCAGTGCGCAGGCCAGCGTCAGAAGATGGGTACGCACGGTCATGGCGCGGGCTCCGGGGCAATTTCACGGGAAGAAGACGAACCTTTATACGAACCGGGCGCTGCATCGCCGGTACGACCCCGAATCAGTGATTCTGGGTGGCGGCTGAGGAAGTCGGTCAACACCCGTACTGAACGGGCGGTGCGTTGCACTTCCTCCATGGCTTGGCCCAATTGTTGGCGGGCCGGCGAATCGTCCGACAGTGTAGCGTTGGCGTTGCCCAGTGTTTTCTGTGCCTGTTGCAAGGTTCCGGTCACTTGCGGAAGCACTTGGCCGTTGACGTTTTTCATCGTTTTCTGAAGTTCGACCAAACTGCCGTTGAGGTTATTGGCCAGTTCATCGATAGGGATCTTGCCCAGTTTGTCGACGAAGGCCTGAAGTTGTTCCTGCAATTTGTCGAAGCTGCCCGCGATAGTCGGAATTTCCATCGGGCGTGCCTTGGCGTTGTAAGCAATTTTTGGCGCTTTGGGGTCGAAATCCATGGCCACGTAGAGCTGGCCGGTCAGCAGGTTGCCGGTGCGGATCTGCGCCCGCAGGCCGCGCTCGACGAAACGCCCAAGAATGCGCGACGTTTGCTCTTCCTCATCGCCACTCCCGGCCTGCTCCCTGAGTTTGTCGTTGGCCGCTCCCAGACGTTGCGGGTAAATCACCGCGCCGACGACGCCGGGGAATGTACCCGTGGCCGGGTCGTAATCCAAATCTACCGACACTACGCGGCCGATGTTCACGCCCAGAAAGTCCACCGGCGCGTTGACCACCAATCCCCTTAGTGACTGGTTGAAACGCATGCGAATGTACTTGGGTTCGCCATCGGGTGGGGCCAGAGCGGTGGCCTGATCTTCGAACAGCTTGAATTCGGTATTGGCCTCGGCCGGTTTGGCGTCCGGGCTGTACTTGGGTTCGCGGAAGGCGATACCGCCAGAAAGAATTGAGGTCAGCGACTGGGTCGAAACCTTCAGTCCTGCTGCGCCCAGGCTGACGTCGACGCCGCTGGCATTCCAGAAGCGCGAATCGGTCAGCACGAACGCGTCGTTGGGGGCATTGACGAAGATTTCGATATCGACGCCCTTGCCATCTTTGGCCAGCTCATAGGCGACCACCTGGCCGACTTGAATCCGGCGGAAATACACGGGCGAGCCGATGTCCAGCGAGCCGAGGTCGTCGTTGTGCAGAATGAACCGCTTACCTTTGTCGCCGTAGGTTACTGGTGGCGGGGTTTCAAGACCGGTGAAGTTTTTTTCGGTCTTGTCGGAACTGCCGGGGTCGGCGCTGATGAAAGCGCCGGACAACAGGGTGTCGACCCCGGAAACGCCGTGGGCGCCGATGCGTGGACGGACCACCCAATACTGCGTATCCGCATGGGTGAATTGGGCGGCCGACTGATTCAGTTCGATGGTCGCCAGCACATGAGTGCGGTCGTCGCTCAGGGCGATGTCGGTGACCGTACCGATCACTACGTTCTTGTACTTGACCTGTGTCTTCTTGGCTTCCAGACCCTCGGCGGTCAGGAAGCTGACGACGACCTTGGGGCCGACATTGAGAAAGTCGTGGATGACCATCGACAGGCCGATCACACCGGCGACGATCGGCACCAGCCAGACCAGTGAAATGCGCGCCTTTCGGGCCTTGACCTTCGGTCGTACCGGCTCGGGCGCCGATGGGGGTAGGGTGCTATCAGACATCTTCAACCTCTGCGTCCCAGATCAACCGGGGATCGAAACTCATGGCGGCGAGCATCGTCATCACCACCACCAAACCAAAAAAAAGAATGCCCAGACGCGGCTCGATGGTGCTCAGACCGCGGAACTGAACCAGCGCCGCCACCAACGCGACCACCAGCACATCGAGCATCGACCAATAACCGATCAGCTCGATGAAGCGATAAAGCCGCGAGCGCTCGCGCATGGCCCACTGGCTACGGCGCTGGCAGGTCACCAGCAGCATGCCGAGCACCACGAACTTGATGCATGGCACCAGCACGCTGGCGATGAAAATCAGAATGGCGATGTCCCACGAGCCGCTTTCGGCGAACTCGATGACCCCGCTCATGATGGTGTTCTCGCTGGCGCTGCCCAGCAGCGTGGTGAACATCACCGGCAAGACGTTGGCCGGGATGTAGAAAATCAGGCCCGCGATCAGAAACGCCCAAGTGCGGGCCAGACTGTCGGGCTTTCGGGTGTGAACAGGGGAGTCGCAGCGCGGGCAGTCATGAGCGTCTTCGGGACACACGTAACTGCACACATGGCACAGTGTGACGTTATGCTCGCGGGCATAGGGAATGCCGTTCATTCCGGCTCTACCCCCAATTCATTCCACAGGCGCCGGATATCTTTGCCTGCAATCAGCACGATCAACACCATCAGCATCGCCATCGCCCAAAGACCCACGCCGGGGTGCACGTCGAGCATGCCCGCCAGTTTGATGATGGCCACCAGAATGCCCAGCAAACAGACTTCGAGCATGCTCCAGGGCCGCAAGTGTTCAAGGGTGCGCATGCAGGTCTTGAAACCGGGGGCGATTTCGTTGCGGTGGGCGTGGATCAAGACCCAGAACAGCAGGGCGATTTGCAGCGCGGGGGCCAGAATGATCGCCAGCCCGGCCACCAGTGCGATCAGCGTGATCTGTCCCTGAGCCAGCGCCTCCACCGACCCCCACAACGTCACTTCGTTGTGCAGGCCTTTCATGCTGATGCTGATCACCGGGAACACGTTGGCAAAAATGAACATGATGCCCGCCGCAATGCTCAGCGCCAGCATCTGCTCGATGCTCATGCGATGCCCGCGATCCAGCACGGCGGCACAGCGCAGGCAATAGGCCGATTCGCCCTTGTTCAGGGGCTGGGCGTGGTACAGCGAATCGCAGTGCTCGCAGATGATCCACTGAGCAGGATCGGTCAGCGGTGTCGGGCGACTGCTCATCGGCGCCGTCGTCGGGGAGGTGGGCGTGTTCACGATAGTCTGGCTTCAAAGGCGTGCGTGTCAGGACATTGACCACAATGCCAGCATCGCGTTCGGTGCTGAGCGAGGAGTCAGGCAAAACAACTGAATGAAAGCACGTTTGTTGTGGCGTCGGTGTATGAGGTGTTGCGACGTGTGTCGCTGAAAACGCGACAAGTGTAGCGCGATAAACCAGATGTGCGTGTGGGAAAAAACGCACAAACCCCTGAAAAGTCGACGTTTCATTGGCGTGGCACAGCGCTTGCTCTCAGGCTTTCCAGCCGGAGCACAGACGCGTCCGGTTCTAATAAGAAACGGAGAGCCCCATGAACCGATCTGGTCTGAATCTTCGACTTCCTCACCCTTCGCTGTTGTTCACGGCCCTGACGCTGGGCATCGCCCTGGCGCCTCAGACATATGCCGCCGACACCGCCGCCGTGGATGGTGCGCGCATCAGTGCCGCCGATCAGGAGCCTGGCAACTGGATGAGCCACGGCAGAACCTACGACGAACAGCGTTTCAGCCCGCTGAAAAAAATCACCGATCAAAACGTTTCAACGTTGGGCCTGGCCTGGACCTACAAGCTGGACATTGACCGGGGCGTGGAGGCCACGCCCATTGTGGTCGATGGGGTGATGTACACCACTGGGCCGTTTTCCGTGGTGTACGCGCTGGATGCCCGCAACGGCAAGCTGCTGTGGAAGTACGATCCGCAGTCTGACCGCAGCCGCGCGGGCGAGGCCTGTTGCGACGCGGTCAACCGGGGTGTGGCGGTGTGGGGGGGCAAAGTGTTTGTCGGCGTGCTCGACGGGCGCCTTGAGGCCATCGACGCCAAGACCGGGCAGAAGGTCTGGTCGGTGGACACCCGCACCGATCCCAACCGCAGCATCACCATCACTGGCGCGCCTCGGGTGGTCAAAGGCAAGGTGATCATTGGCAACGGCGGCGCCGAATACGGCGTGCGCGGCTACATCACTGCCTACGATGCCAACACCGGCAAACAGGACTGGCGCTTCTTCACCGTGCCGGGTGACCCGAAACGGCCGCCGGAAAACAAGGCCATGGAGATCGCCAGCAAGACCTGGTATGGCGACAAGTTCGTCGAACAGGGCGGCGGCGGTACGGTCTGGGATTCGATGTCCTACGACCCCACACTCAACCTGTTGTACATCGGCGTCGGCAACGCTTCGTCGTGGAATCCTCGTCTGCGCTCGGAAGGCAAGGGTGACAACCTGTTTCTGTCGTCCATCGTCGCCATTAATCCGGACAACGGCGAATACGTCTGGCATTACCAGACCACGCCAGGCGACGCATGGGACTTCACCGCCACCGCCCACATCATGCTCGCGGACCTGAAGATCGACGGCAAAGTGCGCCAGGTGCTGATGCAGTCGCCGAAGAACGGCTTCTTCTATGTCATCGACCGCAAGACCGGTGAATTGCTGTCGGCCAAGAACATCGTCCCGATCAACTGGGCGACGGGTGTCGACATGAAGACCGGACGGCCCATCGTCGATGAGAAAGCGGCGGTCTACTGGCGCGACCCGGAGAAGAAAGCGCTGCTGGTGCAGCCCGCATTCTGGGGCGCCCACGACTGGCAGCCCATGTCCTACAACCCGCAGACCGGGCTGGTCTATATCCCGGCGCACATCATGTCGGCGCTGTATCAGGACGTCGACGGCCAACCGCCGCGCAAGAAGTTCAAGAGCATGTACCAGTTGCAGGTCAACACCGGGATGATGCCCGAAGACCCCGACGGTCTGCGCAAACTGGCGGACACCTGGACGGGCAAGCTGATCGCGTGGGACCCGCTCAAGCAAGAGGCGCGCTGGGAAGTGCCGTACTCGACCATCTTCAACGGCGGCACCCTGAGCACGGCGGGCAACCTGCTGTTCGAGGGCACCGCCGACGGGCGCGTCGTCGCCTATTCGGCGGACAAGGGCAAAGTGTTGTGGGAGCAACCGGCCAACACCGGCGTGATGGCGGGGCCGGTGACGTACGAGGTCGATGGTGAGCAGTACGTGACGTTCATGGCCGGGTGGGGCGGGGCGTTTTCGACCTTCGCCGGGGCCTTGTCGTTGCGCGCCGGGGTCAAGCCCAACGCGCAAGTGCTGACGTACAAGCTCGGCGGCACCGCGAAGCTGCCAGACCTGAAATACAAATAACGTACAAAGCAGGTGGACAAAGGCCGCGCGCTGTTCAACGGCCACTGCGACACCTGTCACGGCATCAACGCCATCAGCGGCGGCGTATTGCCGGATCTGCGCATGCTCAGCAAGGAAAACCACCAGATGTTCCTTGGCATCGTCTATGGCGGCCGGGTCAATGATGGCATGCCGTCGTTTGCCGAGGAGTTGAAGCCGGAGGAGGTGGAGCTGGTGCATCAGTACATCATCAAACGCGCCAATGACCTGAAGAAAGAGATGGCATCGGCGAGGACGGCAGCGAATCAGTAAAGGCATCCAATTGCGACAGCACAAAACCGTGGTGCAAAACCTGTGGGAGCCGGCTTGCTGGCGAATGCGGCGTGTCAGTCGACTCTGCTGTGACTGACCCAACCCATTCGCCAGCAAGCCGGCTCCCACAGGGATTATCAGGTGCCTCAGAAACACTGTGCTCACGAACATCTATCAGCAGAGGCGTACCCATGAGCGATTCAAACCCGATCTACCAAAGCTATATCGACGGCGCGTTCATTCCCGGCGACAACCTGATCGACGTCTTCAACCCGGCCAACGGCGAACGGCTCGGTTCAGTGCCGGAAACCAGCCTCAGTGAGGTCGAGCGGGCCATCGCCGCTGCGCGCTCGGCGCAGAAAACCTGGGCGAAGAAACCCGCCAACGAACGCGCCGGTTACCTGCGTCGCATCGCCAGCAAGGTGCGTGACAACGCCGAGCGTCTGGCTCGCATCATCACCGCCGAGCAGGGCAAGGTACTGGGGCTGGCGCGGGTGGAAGTCAACTTCACCGCCGACTATCTGGATTACATGGCCGAGTGGGGGCGCCGCCTGGAAGGTGAAATCCTCACCAGCGACCGGCCCGGCGAAAACATCTTCGTGTTCCGCAAGCCGCTGGGCGTGGTCGCCGGGATTCTGCCGTGGAACTTCCCGTTCTTCCTCATCGCCCGCAAACTCGCTCCGGCGCTGATCACCGGCAACACCATCGTCATCAAGCCCAGCGAAGAAACCCCGATCAACTGTTTCGAGTTCGCCAAATTGCTGGCCGAAACCGATCTGCCCAAAGGCGTGGTCAACATCGTGTCAGGTAAAGGAGGCACCGTGGGCAATGCCTTGAGCGCCAGTGCGAACGTGGACATGGTCAACTTCACCGGCAGCGTTGCCACGGGCCAGCGCATCATGGCGGCTGCGGCACACAACATTACCAAGCTCAATCTGGAACTGGGCGGCAAGGCCCCGGCCATTGTGCTGGCGGATGCCGATCTGGATCTGGCCGTCAAAGCGATCACGGCTTCGCGGGTGATCAACACCGGGCAAGTGTGCAACTGCGCCGAGCGGGTGTACGTCGAGCGCAAGGTGGCCGATCGGTTCATCGAGCGCGTCAGTGCCTCAATGGCAGCGACCAGATATGGCGACCCCCTGGCTGAAGACGGGCTGGACATGGGGCCGCTGGTCAACAAGGCAGGGCTCGACAAAGTGGCGCAGATGGTGAAGACGGCTGTGGGCAGCGGCGCGCAGATCGTTACCGGTGGCGCGGTCGCGGACAAGGGCGGCAAGGGCTTTCACTACCAGCCCACGGTGCTCGCCAACTGCCGCCAGGACATGGACATCATGCGTCAGGAGATCTTCGGGCCGGTCTTGCCGATCCAGATCATCGACGACCTGGATGAAGCCATCGCGCTGGCCAACGATTGCGAATACGGCCTGACGTCGTCGATCTACACCCGCGACCTCAACGCGGCGCTGAAGGCGTGCAACGAGATCGATTTCGGCGAAACCTACATCAACCGCGAGAACTTCGAAGCGATGCAGGGTTTCCACGCGGGTATCCGAAAGTCCGGTATCGGCGGCGCGGATGGCAAGCATGGGGTGTATGAGTTCACCCATACCCATGTGGTGTATATCCAGATTTGATGGCAGCGACTCAGTCCCTCGATGTGGGAGTGAATTCATTCGCGATTACGCTACGCCAAGCGATACTGATGCGTCGGCTTTCACATGCTGTCACTACCGACTAGCATCGACACCCTCAACCGAGGTCAATGGAGGGTGGCGATGCCAGCGTGGGAAACGATCAGTTTATGGATGGATCGACTCAATGAACCCCTGTTGCCCCGGCCTTCATTGCAGCACGACCTCGATGTCGACGTGGCCATCATCGGCGCGGGCTACACCGGGCTGTGGACCGCCTACTACCTCAAACAGCACGCCCCGAATCTGAACGTCGTGATCGTCGAAGCACAGACCGCAGGTTTCGGCGCGTCCGGGCGCAATGGCGGCTGGGTAATGGGCAATCTGCTGGGCGATGAGCGCCTGCTCGCCGGATTGGCAGCCGATGCGCGTCGAGCCTCTTATGAATTGCTGTTCGACATTCCCGATGAGGTGAAGCGCGTCATCGACCGTGAAGGTATCGACTGCGATTACCGCAAAGGCGGGGCGTTGTACTGTGCGGCCCGATACCCCGAGCAGGAAAGGGGTCTGCGCGAGTACCTCGAAAAACTCTACAAGCAGGGGTTGACCGAGGCCGATTACCGATGGCTGACGCCCGGACAATTGGGGACCCAATTGCGCATTGCCAAAGCGTACGGCGCGATTCATTTTTCGCATTTGGCGACGATCCAGCCTGCAAAGCTCGTCCGGGGGCTGGCGCGGGCGGTAGAGCAGGTGGGCGTGCCGATTTATGAACGAACTCCCGCGACGGATTGGGCTACAGGGCGCGTGACGACGGCGCAGGGTCAGATTCGTTGCCGCTGGGTGGTTCCTGCTGTCGAGGGCTATGCCGCGACAATGCCTGCGCTGAGCCGTTATCAGTTGCCGGTGCAAAGCCTGATTGTCGCGACAGAGCCATTGTCGGACAGCGTTTGGGATGAAATCGGTCTGAACGACGGCCAGGCGTTCGGCGAGAGCAGTCGACAGGTGACCTATGGTCAGCGCTCGGCGGACAACCGATTGATTTTCGGCGCGCGCGGGGGGTATCAGTTGGGTGGGCGCCTGAGGGAAAACTTCGACCTGACCGACAGTGAAGTTCAACTGCGTCGCTACCTGTTCGGTGAGCTTTTCCCGCAATTGAAGAACGTGCGCATTACCCACTCATGGGGCGGCAACCTGGGCATGTCGCGACGTTTCCATCCTCACATGCTCTGTGATCGGGTCAACGGGATTGCCCTGTCGGGTGGTTACGGTGGAGAGGGGGTTGGCGCGAGCAACCTGGGCGGCCGCACGCTGGCCGACTTGATTCTGGAGCGCGACAGCCCTCTGGTTCATCAGCCTTGGGTGATTCGCGAGGGCGGCCTGAATCGGCTCAAAGCCTGGGAGCCTGAGCCGTGTCGCTGGCTGGGCTACAACGCGATCATCCGCAGTTTTGTCAGTGAAGATCAGACGCTGGCCAATCCCGCGACGCCGGTCTGGAGACGGAAGATTGCCAGCGGGATCGCGGATTTCATGGAGGGGTTCATGAAGTGAGCGTCGCAGTTGTGGGAGCCGGCTCGCTGGCGAAAGCATCGGGTCAGATACATCACGTTGACGGACAGACCGTATTCGCCAACAAGCCGGCTCCCACAGTTTTAGCGTCGATATCAAGATCTGGATTCGCCGCAAACCTTGTGGGAGCCAACTGGGTGGCGAATGCAGTTGACCAGCCACCACAAAATCCCCCACAACGACGATTGGAAAAGGGGAGTTCCAACGATGCGTCCTTGTCGGATCAATTCATGAGATTAGGCTGCACGATCCCGTACTTCTTCATCTTCCGATACAGGGTCGAGCGCGCCACTGAGCATTCGTCGGCCACGGCGCTGATGTTCCATTGGTGACGACGCAGCATCTCCAGCAGGCGTAAGCCTTCGTCGTCTGCCGCCAGTTGCGCCAGCGGCGGGCGCTCGATCAAAGACGCCGATTCGTTCGTGGAGCAGAGCGTCTGGTCGTGAAACTCGGCAGGCAGGCAATCGCTGTCAATCAAGCCGTTCTCGGCCAATGCAACGGCGTAACGCAGCACATTGATCAACTGCCGAATGTTGCCTGGCCAGCGGTAGCGACTGAGCAAGCCCATGCTCGCACTGTCGAGACGACAATCTTCTCCACCGGGCTGGTCGCGCAGCACGGCTTCGATCACCTGGCGAATGTCGCTGCGTTCACGGAGCGCAGGAAGGTGCAGGTTCATGCCATTGAGGCGGTAGAACAGGTCTTCACGAAACGCCTTGGTGGCGATCATCTGTCCCAGATTCTGGTGGGTGGCAGAGATCACCTGAATGTCCAGCGGCAGCGGCGCATCGGCGCCCAACGGAGAGATTTCCCGTTCGGCCAGCACGCGTAAGAGGCGGGTTTGCAAATGCGCGGGCATGTCGCCGATTTCGTCGAGAAACAGGGTGCCGCCATTGGCAATTTCCAGCTTGCCTTTCATGCCCTTTTTGCTGGCACCGGTAAAGCTGCCGCTGCGATAGCCAAACAGCTCGCTTTCGATCAGTGTCTCTGGAATTGCCGCGCAGTTGAGCGCCACGAAAGGGCCTGTGCGGCGTCGGCTGGCCAGGTGAATCGCGCGAGCGAAAGCCTCTTTGCCTGTCCCGGTTTCGCCGTTGATCAGAATGGGCAAATCCTTGTCCAGCACCTTGTACACGCGCGCCACGCTCTGTTGTAGACGCGGATCGGCGCCGCTGAGCTGGTCCAGCGTGGGCGCGGGATGCGCGGTTGAAACGCGGCGAGGTTCGGCGGTGGAGGTTGCGCCTACCTTGACCGGCATGCGCAGGCCGATTTCCACCCGCCGCTGCCCGTTGTCGAGCCGCGTGGCATCGGCGCCGCCGTTGCACAGGCGCAGCAGTTCGTCGACGTCCACCGACAACAGCTCACTCAGCCTGCGCCCCAGCAACAGGCCATGACCATGGGTTTCATGTTCGACGAAGGCGGCACGGTTGGCGCCGATCACCCGGCCCTGATCGTCCAGTGCGAGCAATTGTTCGTTGGCCAGGTCGCTGATCTCTTCGCAGGGCTTGATCATCAGCGTCAGGGTGTTGCGATGGCTGTGGCGAAAGTAGGCGTTTTCGATCATCCGCGCGTACATGATCACCAGTTGCAACGTCAGGTATTGCGCCTCTTTCGGGCCGTTGCTGTTCAGGCACGAGGCGTTCAGGCAGCCGCGCACGTTGCCCAGGGAATCGAAGATGGGGGATACCGAGCAGCTCAGGCGGTCGTTTTCGCGCAGAAAGTGTTCATCACGATGGATGATCAACGGGCTGCCCGAGGCCAGGCCCGTACCGATGCCGTTGGTACCCACCAGCGATTCATCCCAGCGCGAGCCGATGATCAGGCCCGAGTCGACGTAATCGCTGCCGGTGGTGGGCACGCGGGAGTCCAGGGTGATGCCCCGTTCATCGCTGAGCAGCACGGCAAAGCCCGCTTGGCCGACGCGCTTGGCCAGCCCGCTGATGCCTTGGCCTGCGATGGACATGTAATCGTGATGAAAAGCCTGATGCCGATGGATTTCGGCGGCACTGAGGATCACTTTGTTGCCCCGCCCGGCAGGTTCCAGACCGTGCTCTACGACGCTGCGATACCACGACTGAACGATCAGGCCGTCGGAAGGGAGGCTGCGGTCCGGGAAGTAGTCACCGACGAACGCCTTGAGGTCGGTCGGCCCCTGTTCTGAACGCTGCAACGACATGAAGCATCTCCTTTTTTATTGTTTTGGTAACCCAAGCATGTGGAGTGACATCTGCGGTGGGTGTGAAACTTCAGACTAGCTGCTGAGAAAAATAGTGTGCGTTACACAATCCGATCTGTAGCAGTCCGGCTTGCCGGCGGTGGCGTTCTCAAGATCGTCATCGCCGGTAAGCTGGGCCGTTACAGAGCATCGTTTTAGAGCTTCGCCCACAAGTCCTCGGCAAACTCACTCAGCGCCATGGTCGGCCTGAACAGGCGGATTTCCACCGGAATGTCCCAGTGCGCATCCAGCGCCCGCACCAGCTTGCTACTGGCAATCTCCGGCTCCGCCAGCGTCTTCGGCAGCCAGGCCACGCCTTTTCCTTCCAGCGCCATCGACAGCAGCACCGCCGCCAGGTGTGAGCTGAACACGGTGTGCAGATTCGGTGGCTGCGCTTCTTTGCGCAATCGCGCGGAGACGATCCGCCCCAGTCCCGATTCTGCGGTGTAGCCCAGCAGCGACAACTCGGCAGATGCTCCGGTCATCTCGGCGGACTGACCCTGCAACGGGATCAACAGGTCGCTGCCCACCACTTTGGAATGAAAGGATTCGGCCGGAAATTGCGGCGGCACGTCCGGGTGTTGATGGCACAGCAAAAACTGCACTTCACCCGCCAGCAGCATCTGTTCGCAGATCCGCATGTTGTCCGAATGCAGGCGTATCGCCTCGATCGGACTGGTGCGCTCGGCAGCCCTGACCCAGCCTGGAAAGAAAGTGAACGACAGCGAATGAGTGGCGGCGAAATGCAGCGAACGTGCCTGCTTTCCGGCGACTTCTCGCGCTTCATGGCGCATCTGATACAGGCGGCGGGTCATCTCCTGCGCGCTGTCGAGCATGTGCCGCCCGGCGTCGGTCAAGGTCGCGCCCTGAGTGGTGCGCTCGAACAGGTCGACCCCGACCCAGGTCTCCAGCGCGCGGATCCTGCGGCTGAACGCCGGTTGGGTCACGTGGCGCAATTCTGCAGCGCGGGAGAAGTTGCCGCTCTGCGCCAGCGCGTTGAAGTCTTCCAGCCAAACCAGTTCCATCGTGATGCCGTCCGCGCATTGAGTGCCGCGTTTTTAGCATTGGCCGCCGCGAAAGGTCCAGCCCTAGAGTGAGCCCCAGCACGCGCTGCACCTCTCTACCAAAAACCACAGGAGTCACCCATGCGTATCGTCGATATTCGCGAAAAGACGGTTTCCATTGCCTCGCCCATTGCCAACGCCTACATCGATTTTTCCAAGATGACTTGCTCGGTGGTCGCCGTCGTCACCGATGTCATTCGCGACGGCAAGCCGGTGATCGGCTACGGCTTCAACTCCAACGGCCGTTATGGTCAAGGCGCGCTGATGCGCGACCGTTTCCTGGCCCGTGTGCTGGAAGCCAATCCTGAATCGCTGATCGACAAGGAACACAACAACCTCGACCCGTTCGCCATCTGGAAGACCCTGATGACCAACGAAAAGCCGGGTGGTCACGGTGAGCGTTCGGTCGCGGTCGGCACCATCGACATGGCCGTGTGGGACGCAGTGGCCAAGATTGAAGGCAAGCCGCTGTATCGCCTGCTGGCCGACCGTTATCGCGACGGTGTGGCGGACGACAAGGTCTGGGTTTACGCGGCGGGCGGCTATTACTACCCCGGCAAGGACCAGAGCAAGCTCAAGGCAGAAATGCAGAGCTACCTGGACCGCGGCTACGACGTGGTGAAGATGAAAATCGGCGCCGTGCCGCTGGCCGAAGACATCCGCCGTATCGAGGCGGTGCTGGAAGTGGTAGGTGATGGTCAGCGCCTGGCGGTGGACGCCAATGGCCGTTTCGACCTGAAAACCGGCATTGCCTATGCCGAAGCGATCAAGCCGTACAACCTGTTCTGGTACGAAGAAGTCGGCGACCCGCTGGACTACGCGCTGCAAGCGGAACTGGCCAACCACTACGACTTGCCAATGGCCACCGGAGAAAACCTGTTCTCCCATCAGGACGCCCGTAACCTGTTGCGTCACGGTGGCATGCGCCCGGATCGCGATTTCCTGCAATTCGACTGCGCGCTGTCCTACGGCCTGGTGGAATACCTGCGCACGTTGGACGTGATGAAGGAACTGGGCTGGTCCTCGCGTCGCGTCGTCCCTCACGGCGGCCATCAAATGTCGCTGAACATCGCAGCCGGCCTGCATTTGGGGGGTAACGAGTCGTACCCGGACGTCTTCCAGCCTTTCGGCGGTTTCGCCGACGGCATTCGCGTCGAGAACGGTTATGTCGGCCTGCCGGACATCCCGGGCGTGGGCTTCGAAGCCAAGTCGGCGCTGTATGCGGTGATGCGCGAGCTGGGTGAGGGCGCCTAAGTCCCGTTGGCCCCTGTAGGAGTGAGCTTGCTCGCGATGACGGTGTATCTACACCTGATGTGATGACTGTTACGTCGCCATCGCGAGCAAGCTCACTCCTACAGATCACTTTTCTGTCACGAACAGTCCTTTCCCCTCATACAAAAACAACAGTGAGGCATCCCATGGAACAGGCTTCGACCCGCTGGTATTCCCAGCTCTACGTGCAAGTGCTGATCGGCATCGCCAACCAATTTGATCGGCAACGGTATTGGCACCATCGCGATGGCCAAGTGGGACGGGTCGTTTGACCAAGCCAAGGCGGCGCGAGAATTGGCAACGCTGAGCGCAGGCGGTGAAAGAAACCCTGAAGCGTTGAATACAGCCCGCGTCGGAAAGTCGCAGGTCTGAAGGGCAAAGGTGGGCTGCCTGCGGATTTTCGCGGGCCGTCCGGCTACGCTGACAAGTTGCGTTACAACTCGCCATGACGCGCAGTGGTAGACTCCCGCCACTTCAAACGAGGAGCGACAGACGTGCGCAAGATGGCAATGATGGTGGCGGTAGTGATGCTGGCAGGCTGCGATGGCGGGAAACCGGCCCCGGCGCACAAGGTGTCGGCCGCAGATTCGGTCGCGGAGGCCCCGACCCAGGCATCGTCACAGTGGACCATTCGCGTTCACTTGAAAGAAGCCTTGAGCGACATGGCCTATTGGCTGGTCGAACACCATTACCCGTCCTACGTGGTCAAGGTCGAGGGCAAGGAAGTGGTGATGATCGGGCCGTTCGAGTCCCAGGAAGCGGCCGAGAAAGCCAAGACTGACATCGATGCTGCGCTGGTCAAGGGGCACCGGTTGTCACAGTTGGAAGTGATTGCGCCGAAATCCTGAGAGGCTCTCGGGCCTGTGGGAGATTCTATGATGTCGGGTCGACTGCATTCGTCGGAACGCCGCCCGTACCAAGGCGGCTCCCACAAAGATCGTGTCGAATCCAAATTTCGTGTTGAACGCTGAACCTGTGGGAGCCGGCTTGCTGGCGAAAGCGGTGGACCAGTAACAGATGTTGCAACTGACTCGACGCAGTCGCCAGCAAGCCTGCTCCCACACTGTTGGATCTGTTTAAAGCCTGGAGATCAACGACGTCCCAGCAACAATCCCACCACCAGACCAAACCCGGCAGAGACAGCAACGGTCTGCCACGGGTGGCCGCCGATGTAGGTTTCGGTGGCTTGCACCGCCGGTTTGGTCTTGTCGCGCACGCTGCCCAGCGAGTCGACCGCCTGCTTCAGTTTCAGGCTCAGCTGCGCGCGCACGGTTTCTGCCTCTTCGCCTACCAGCGAGGCGCTGTCCTTGAGCAGTTTGTCGGACTCTTCGATCAGGGCGGCCAATTCGCTGAATGCTTGATCCTGGATCTGTTCGGCGGCGTTTTGGGCAGCGGTTTTACGAGCCATGGCAAATTTCCTTTCAGTTGATGATGGCAGTGAGCAATGGAGTCGCACGGATCGGAAAAAGTTGCAGCGTATTTCCAGCGCGGCGCAAAAAGAGCGACGAATGTGATCGGGGATCCGGGGCGAGGGGTGTAAGATGCTGACGCTTCGTCGCGGGCTGCGGCCTGTCACGAAGCGTCCGTTTTTGCATACCGCGTCCTGTACACAGAGGTAACGTCATGAGTTTCAACCTGGCCAACAAGTCCCTTGCCGAGCGCGCCGCCATCGAAGACGAAAAATCCCGTCTCTTCGAACTGTGGCAGAGCAATCTGGGCAAGGCCAAGGGAGAGGCGGCCCGGCTGATGGGCGAGCGCGCCAAGCGCAAGGGCAAATGGTCGGAGTGGGTGCGCGCGGAACTGGACGCGATGTCGCCCCCCGAATACGCCAACATGGTGCGTGCCGAAGTGAATCGCCTGGTCGCCGCTGCCCGAGGCTGAGCCTTTCTACGGCGCTGCCTGGAACAGCGCCTCGATCGCCTCGCGGACTTTCAGCACCGCCGGGTCCATTTGCGCCAGTGTTCGCCAGCCCAGTTCGATCGGATAACGCGGCATTGGCAGCGGACAGGGCAACAGCGCCAGCCCCGTCAGATTCGCGATGGCCTCGGCCGCATGGCCTGGAATCGTCGACACTGCGTCAGTCCCCTTGAGCAGATGGGGCAGGGCGGCGAAATGGGTGGTAGAAGCGCAGACTTTGCGTGTCAGCCCCAGACTCGACAGGCCCTCATCCACCATGCCAATGAACCCCCCGGACGAGACCAGAATCTGTTCGCGGGCCACAAATTCTTCAAGGCTCAACAGTCGCTGATCCGGTTTCAGACTGGCCGGGTCGGCCAGGCATAGATAATGGCCTTCCCCCAATACCCGTCGGCTCAGCAGGCGGTCGGCAAACCCGCCTGACGCAATCGCGATGTCGATGCTGCGCTCCATCAGCGCGGTGCCGACGATCTGGCTATGGGTCTGGCGAAAAATCAGCCGCAACCCCGGCGCACGCTGACGTATCGATTCGATCAGGCGCTGGCCGAAGGCAATCTCAAAGTCATCGGAAAGGCCAATGGCGATGGAGCGTCCCTCGAAATGCCCACCGGCTGGATCAAGCATCGCCAGGCTCTGGCGGCATTTGTTCAGGGCTTCGGTGATCACCGGTTTCAGTTGATCGGCGCGCAAGGTCGGCGCCAGCCCTCGTCCCGTGCGCAAGAACAACGGGTCGCCGTACACATCACGCAAACGCCGCAACGCCGCGCTGACCGCCGACTGCGTCACCCCCAGACGCAGTGCGGCGCGGCTGGCGCTGGCTTCGTCGTGCAGGGCTTCGAAAACTTTCAGCAAGTTGAGGTCGATGTTTGCGATATTCATTTGGTTCATATCATTCACAACTGAATCGGGCTTTATTCATGTTGGCCGGTGGGGAGACAATCCGCAACAGCCACTTCACACCATGTTTAAGGAGCTTCCCGTATGGCCAAATCCATCGTTGCCGCATTGCAGATTGGCGCGCTCCCCGGCGGCAAGGCCGACACCCTGGCGCAGATCCTCTCTTATGAGTCGGCCATTCGCGACGCGGGCGCCAGCGTTGTCGTGATGCCCGAAGCGCTGTTGGGCGGCTATCCGAAAGGCGAGATGTTTGGTACGCAGTTGGGTTATCGGCTGCCGGAAGGGCGCGATGCGTTCGCTCGTTACTTTGAGAACGCGATCGACGTACCCGGTGCTGAGACCGATGCGTTGGCGCAATTGTCGGCCCGTACCGGCGCCAGTCTGGTGACTGGCGTGATAGAGCGCTCGGGCAGCAGCCTGTTCTGTACGGTGTTGTTCTTCGAGCCGGAGGGCGGCCTGGTCGCCAAACATCGCAAACTCATGCCCACCGGCACCGAACGGCTGATCTGGGGCAAAGGCGATGGCTCGACGCTGCCGGTTATCGACGCCAGGGCAGGGCGCATCGGTGCGGCGGTGTGCTGGGAAAACCAGATGCCGTTGCTGCGCACGGCGATGTACGCCAAGGGCGTGCAAATCTGGTGTGCGCCGACGGTGGATGAGCGGGAAATGTGGCAGTGCACCATGCGCCACATCGCGCAGGAGGGACGGGTCTTTCTGATCAGCGCCTGTCAGGTTCAGGCATCACCGCAAGCGCTGGGTATTGAGGTGGCGAATTGGCCATCCGACCGTCCGTTGATCAACGGCGGCAGTGTGATCGTCAGCCCGATGGGCGAGGTTCTGGCCGGGCCTTTGGTGGGCGAGCAAGGGTTGCTGACAGCGGAAATCGACACGGATGAGCTGGTGCGTGCGCGCTATGACTTTGATGTGGTTGGTCACTATGCGCGACCGGATGTGTTCGAGTTGGTGGTGGATGAACGGGTGAAGCCGGGGGTGCGGTTCGTTAAAGACTGACATCGCAGATGCACTTTAGCAGTCCGGCTTGCCGGCGGCAGGGGCCGTGAAATCGCCACCGCCGGTAAGCCGTGCTGCTACAGCGTGTCACCAACTTCCGCTTGCCGGCTGCGGCAGGCTCAAGGTTCCACTGTCGTGAAACCGCATGGTGCCGAACAACCCTCCCGCGAGCTTGCCGTGTAGCTCGTAGGGCAGATTGTCCAGGCTCTGTTTCTCCGTCAGCCCAACCGCTTGACGCAAGGCCGCAAACGCCGAGACGGTGACCGGCACGGTCAGCACACCTTCGGAAAACCGGGTGATGGTGCCTTTTTGATCGCTGACGCCTGAGGCCAGAAGCTTGCCGTTGACGTCCAGATTCAACGCGACACCGTCGTATTGAATGTCGGTGTCATTGGGGTTTTGCAGGCGCAGTTTGACGGCGAAGCGAATCTCCAGATCCTGCCCCGGCAGCGGCTCGATACCCACCACGTTGATGTTCAGCGGGTCACGGTTGGGGAAGAGGGCGCAGGCACCGAGCGCCAGGATCAGCAGGCTGAGCAACAGAAAACGGATCGGGTGTCGCGGCATGAATGTGCTCCGATGGCCAGGTCGGGCAGGGGCGCGAAATGGCCCCTGCCTCTGAAGCCTAGCGGTTCAGTTCTGCGACCGCGCGGGTTGCCAGAGGTTCGGTCTCGGGATCTTGCAATACCTTGACGGTGGAGGCTTCCGGATCGAACTCGGTCAGTTCTTCTTCCATCGCCTCTTCTGGCAGGAAGATATTGAGAAGAATCGCGCAGAACGCACCCACAGTGATCGGCGACTCAAAGATGTTGTGCAGCGCCTTGGGCAGTTCACGCAATACCTCTGGCACTGCCGCCACGCCCAGCCCCATGCCGAGGGAGATGGCCACGATCAGCATGTTGCGCCGATGCAGTCCGGCCTCGGACAGAATCTTGATCCCGGCCACCGCCACCGTGCCGAACATGATCAACGTGGCGCCGCCGAGCACCGGTTTTGGCATCAGTTGCAGCACGGCCCCGATGATCGGAAACAGCCCCAGCAGCACCAGAATCCCGGCGATGAAGAACGCCACGAAGCGGCTGGCCACGCCGGTCAACTGGATCACCCCGTTGTTTTGGGCGAAGGTCACCATCGGAAGGCTGTTGAAGGTCGCGGCCATGGCCGAGTTCAGGCCGTCGGCGAGCAGGCCCGATTTGATCCGGCGAATGTAAGTCGGGCCGCTCACTGGCTGCTGCGAGATCATCGAGTTGGCGGTCAGGTCACCGGCGGCTTCCAGCGGCGAGACCAGAAAGATCACCGCGATCGGAATGAAGGCTAAAAGATCGAAGGAAAATCCGTATTTGAACGGCACCGGAATGCTCATCACCGGCACCTGCGGCATGTGGGCGAAATCCACGCGGCCCATGTACCAGGCGACGAGAAAGCCCAGCGTCAGGCCGATGATGATCGCGCTCAGGCGCAGTAACGGAATGTTGAAACGATTGAGGATCACGATGGTGCCCAGCACCAGAGCGGCCAGCCCCAGGTTCGTGGCCGAGCCCATGTCTGGCGCACCGAAGCCACCGGCCATGTCGGTCATCGCCACCTTGAGCAGCGACAGGCCCATCAAGGTGATGATGGTGCCGGTGACCACGGGGGTGATCAGCTTGCGCAGTTTGCCGATGAACTGGCTCAGCACCACTTCGACGAACGCGGCGCAGAAGCACACACCAAAAATGGTCGAGAGGATTTCCTCGGTGCCGCCGCCACGGCTCTTCACCAGAAAACCGGCACTGAGAATGACGCTGAGGAAGGAAAAACTGGTGCCTTGCAGACACAGCAATCCCGAGCCGATCGGCCCGAAACGCTTGGCTTGAACGAAGGTGCCGAGCCCGGACACGAACAGCGCCATGCTGATCAGGTAGGGCACTTCGCTGTCCAGTCCCAGCACGCTGCCCACGATCAGGGTCGGGGTGATGATGCCGACGAAGCTGGCGAGCACGTGTTGCAGGGCGGCGAAGATCGCGGCGGTGAAGTGCGGCCGGTCGTTGAGGCCGTAGATCAGATCGGTTTTGCGCGCAGCGGCACGCGCTGAGGAACTGCTTTGGGGTGTTGTCATGTTTAGCCTGCCAATTGTTTTTATTCGGTCATGGGCTTTGCAGTTGAAGCGGTGCTGACCTGTATACAAAAGCTGTCTAACAGGTCAGGTTTTTCGACTGTACAGCATGTCGACAGGATGAAAAACAATTCATTTGAAAATTGTGTACAAAAGGCAGGCATGGGCGCAGCGCCGAGCAGTCTGAAAAAGGCCGCGCAGAATGCCAGAAAATGTTTCGTTGGTCTGCGATAGACGCTTATCCTGTTGCCGGTGAACCTTCGTACAGCGAAGGGCGTCGAAACTGGCGCGTGTTTTTCGCACTCCCGTTCGCGGCGGGTCTGTTTTCAGACATGGAGGTTTTAACTGAGGCGAATCGACCTGACATGAGCACGGCACAACCCATTCCGATGACTGATCTGCAAGTGGCAGCCATTTCCCGGGCGCTGGCAGACCAGCGGCGCTATCAGATCCTGATGCAGATCGGTGCGAGTCATGAAGCGGTTCCCTGCGCAGAAATCCTCAAGGTGCACCCGGTCAGTGCCGCGACGGTGTCCCATCACACCAAAGAGCTGGAAAGGGCAGGGCTGATCACCACGCTGCGCGAAGGCAAGTACGCCAGTTTCAAGATTCAGCGCGACACCTTGCGTCGCTACGCGCAGCAACTGATGCAGATATGAATGCCTGATTGCGTTATTAAATTATATGTATAAGACATCGTACGACATTGCCTTGACCCTTACTGGCATATGCCCATAAATTGGCTGCCCTCGCGTTTCCCATTCTCCCGTCTTCTGCAGGCGCACTCGGAGTTTTCTTTATGTACCCAGACGTTCAGCTGTATATCGATGGCCAATGGCGTGCCAGTGAAAACGGCCGCACCCTTGACGTGATCAACCCGGCAACCGGCGACACGCTGGGCAACGTGGCCCACGCCGACATCGCCGATCTGGACAAGGCCCTGGCCGCTGCCGAGCGCGGCTTCGAAACCTGGCGCAACACCCCGGCCTATGATCGCTACAAAATCATGCAGAAAGCCGCGAACTTGCTGCGCGAGCGCGTCGACAGCATCGCCAGCATCATGACCCAGGAACAGGGCAAGCCGCTGGCCGAAGCGCGCATGGAAACCCTGTCTGCCGCCGACATCGTCGACTGGCTGGCCGAAGAGGGGCGTCGCGCCTATGGCCGTCTGGTGCCGTCGCGCAATGTCTCGGTGGAACAGAAAGTGATCAAGGAGCCGGTCGGTCCCGTTGCTGCGTTCACACCGTGGAACTTCCCGATCAACCAGGTGGTGCGCAAGCTGTCGTCGGCACTGGCCGCCGGTTGCTCGATCATCGTCAAGGCCCCGGAAGAAACCCCGGCCTCGCCTGCCGAACTGATTCGTGCGTTCGTCGATGCGGGCGTTCCGGCCGGTGTGATCGGCCTGGTGTTTGGTGACCCGGCGCAGATCTCCAGCTACCTGATCGCTCACCCGACCATCAAGAAAGTCACCTTCACCGGCTCCACCCCGGTGGGCAAACAATTGGCCGCGCTGGCCGGTCAGCACATGAAGCGCGCCACGATGGAACTCGGCGGCCATGCCCCGGCACTGGTGTTCGACGACGCCGATCTGGACCTGGCCGCGCGCACGCTGGCAGGTGCCAAATTCCGCAACGCCGGGCAAGTCTGTGTATCGCCGACGCGGATTCTGGTGCAGCGCGGTGTGTACGAGAAATTCATCGAGAAGTTCGTCGGCCTGACCCATGAAGTCAAGGTCGGCAACGGTCTGGAGCAGGGCGTGACCATGGGGCCACTGGCCAACGAACGCCGTGCTCCGGCGCTGACGGCACTGGTCAAGGACGCCTGCGACAAGGGCGCGAAACTGGAAGTGGGCGGCAAAGCGGTGGACGGTCCTGGTTATTTCTTCCAGCCGACCGTACTCAGCGGCCTGACCACCGACATGCGCGCGATGAGCGAAGAGCCGTTTGGCCCGCTGGCGCTGATCGTGCCGTTCGACACCGTTGAGGACGCCGTCAAAGAGTCCAACCGTGTGCCGTTCGGTCTGGCGTCGTACGCGTTCACCACCTCGATGAAAACCGCGCACATTCTCAGTACGCGCATCGAAGCGGGCATGCTGTCGATCAACCACCAGGGCATTGGTTTGGTGGAAGTGCCGTTCGGCGGGATCAAGGATTCGGGCTATGGCTCGGAAGGGGGTACCGAAGCGATCGAGGCGTATCTGAACACCAAGTTGGTGACGGTGTTTAACCTTTGATAATCCGGTAAGGGTGACCCCGGCGTTTTCGGGTCCACTCGATTATTGTGGGAGCCGGCTTGCTGGCGAAAGCGATGAGTCATTTGCGATGAGGGTGAATGACACCCCGCGCATTTTTTGGGTCCGACCGGGTCATTGTGGGAGCCAACTGAGTTGTTTGGCAACATAGAATCTTCCACACATCTAAGCAGCCATCGGGTTGTTACAGGTCCAGCGATACGCCACGCTTCTCACGCTTCATCTGCATCACCAAGGTAAACCGGTCATCCGGATATACCGTCTCTGACACGGCAATCAACCCGCCCTGATCATCCCGATACTGGCGCACGATATTCAGTCCCAGCGACCCCGCTGCGGCATTCAAGCGCGCCGCCAATTCTCCATTCAGTTGCACAGGCCGGACCTGCTGGTCCACCGCATCGATCCGTCGCCCGAATTCCCGCTCGATCAACGCTGCGATCAATTCACCGGGGCACTGCTCAGCCAGGGGAATGACCTCGGCGTACATTTGATCGGCATACACATCGGTCCAGCACAACGGCGCATTGCGCTGACCCACGTCGACCTTGATGCTCGACATACAAAAGCAGTGCGACCCCGGTTCCAGCCCCAGACGCCGCGCCTGGGCGATGTCAGCGACGAAATGCCGGACCTCCTGAATGTCACGAATGTGCGTTTCGGCCACGTGCACCAGATCGGCCACCGAGGCCAGTGATTGCGAGTAGCCGCCGCTGGGTGTGGCGGCCTCGACGCGGGTGCCGACCCGCTTGCGCCGCGACACCATTCCCTGATTCTGCAACTGCGTGATCGCCGCGCGCACGGTGTGACGGCTGACGTCATACAGCTCGCACAGCTCGAATTCCGTGGGCAGTAAGGAACCCACCGGGTAGCGCCCGCTGCTGATCCTTTCCATCAGGTCACTGGCGACCGCGGCGTAACGCGTTTGATTGATGCCTTCCATCGAGCTCTCCCCACAGCGAGTTGACAGTGTATCAGGGCAGCGGGTAATAATTATGTACGGACATAATTAATATGTACGGCCAATAACAACATTTGAGACCCTTTCCATGTCCACTACCGTTTTTGACTCTGCGCTGTTCCGCGACATGTTCGGTACCGCCGAAATGCGTGACGTGTTCTCCGACAAGGCGCTGATCGAGCGTTACATCGAAGTCGAAGTGGCGCTGGCCCGCGCCGAAGCCCGCTGTGGCGTGATCCCGGCCGAGGCCGCTGAACAGATCGCCGCCAAGGCCACCTTCGAATCGCTGGATCTGGCGCTGATGCAGCACGAGACCGAAATCGTCGGTTACCCGATCCTGCCGCTGGTCGAGCAATTGTCGAAAACCTGCGGCGAAGCCGGGCGTTACGTGCACTGGGGCGCCACCACGCAGGACATCATGGACACCGCCGTCGTCCTGCAAGTGCGCGCTGCGTTGAAGCTGGTCGAGCGTGATGTGCAGGCCGTTCGTGGACTATTGGCGGGGCTTGCGCAGAAATACCGCGACACGCCGATGGCGGGTCGCACCCACCTGCAACACGCCTTGCCGATCACCTTCGGCTACAAGTGCGCGGTGTGGCTGAGCATGTTCGACCGTCACGCCGAGCGTCTGGTGGAGCTGCGCCCACGGGTGGAGGTGGGCCAGTTCGCCGGTGCCGCCGGGACCCTGGCTTCGCTGGGCGACAAAGGCCTGGAAGTGCAGGAAGCGTTGATGGCCGAACTGGGCCTGGGCGTGCCGCAAGCCACCTGGCACGTGGCCCGTGACGGTCTGGCTGAAACCCTGAACTTCCTCGGGCTGGTCACCGCGTCGCTGGGCAAGGTCGCACTGGACGTCATGATGATGATGACCAGCGAGTTGGGTGAAGCCTACGAGCCGTTCGTCAAAGGCCGCGGCGCCAGCAGCACCATGCCACAGAAGCGCAACCCGATTTCCTGCGAGTTGATGTACGCCGCCGCCAAAGGCGTACGTCAACAGGCGGGCCTGATGCTCGACGCCATGATTCAGGACTTCGAGCGCTCCACCGGTCCGTGGCAGGCCGAATGGATCGCCATCCCGGAAGCCTTCGCCCTGAGCGCTGCCTCGCTGGGTCAGGCGAAATTCATGCTCGCCGGGCTGGAGGTGCGCCCGGAGCGCATGCTGAAAAACCTCAACATGACCCAGGGCCTGATCGTCGCTGAAGCCGTGATGATGGGGCTTGCACCTGCACTGGGTCGTCAGTTGGCCCACGACGTGGTGTACGCCGCCTGCCGCGTGGCCAACGACGAAAACATCAGCTTGCTGGACGCCTTGGTCGCGCAAGGCGCGGTCACGGAGCGCCTTGATCTGGCCGAACTGCAGCGTCTGACCGATCCGTGCAACTACCTGGGCCTGGCGCCGCAAATGGTTGATCGCGCCTTGGCCCAGGAAGGCTCGGTCAAACGCTGATTCATTGCGCCACACGCAAGACCCTGTAGGAGCCGGCTTGCTGGCGAAGGCGTCAGATCAGCCACAACTTGGGTGACTGACCCACCGCATTCGCCAGCAAGCCGGCTCCCACCGGTCCGTGGCTAAACAAGAGGTCTGGATTCGCCGCGATCATTGTGGGAGCCGCCTCTGGTGGCGAATGCGGTTGACCCACCAACATAGAATCTTCCACAACTTGTTTAACGGCTCGACTTCTGCCTCATAAAAACAACGAGAGCGCACACATGTCTTCTACCGGTAAAAAACCGTTTTACCGCGACCTGACCTTTCAGGTGGTCGCGGCCATGTTCCTCGGGATCGCCTTTGGCTTCATCGCCCCTGAAACAGCGGCCAGCTTCAAGGTCCTGGGCGATATCTTTCTCAAACTGATCAAGACTGCCGTAGCGCCGCTGGTGTTCTTCACGGTGGTCCACGGCATCGCCTCGGCAGGCGACATCAAGCGCGTCGGCAAGGTTGGCCTGCGCGCCTTGATCTACTTCGAAGTGCTGTCCACGGTGGCTCTGGCCATCGGTCTGATCTGGGGCAATGTGCTGCAGATCGGTTCGAGCATGCACGACGCTCACCCGAGCAGCGCCACAGCCGCTGCGGCCAGTGCTGCCGTCGCCAAAGGGCATGGTCCGGCCTCGACGATGGACTTTATCTACGGCATCTTTCCCGACAACTTCGTCGGCGCCTTTGCCGGTGGTCAGTTGTTGCAGGTGTTGGTGATTTCCGTACTGTTCGGTTTCGCGCTGCTGGCCCTCAAGCCTGAGCGACGTGCCGTGATCGAAGAGGGCCTGAGTCGCATCTCTGAATGCTTCTTCGAGTTCATCAACCTGATCATGAAGTTCGCCCCGCTGGGGGCATTCGGCTCGGTGGCCTACGCAGTGGGCAGTAACGGTACGGCGGTACTGATGTCACTGGCCAATCTGGTGCTGATGTTCTACGTCGCGGTGTTCTTCTTCATCTTTGTGGTGCTGGGCATCGTCTGCCGTCTGGCGGGTTTCAGCCTGTGGCGTTTCCTGAGCTACATCAAGGACGAGATTTTCATCGTATTGGGAACCGCGTCCTCTGAAAGCGCGTTGCCACGTCTGCTGCAAAAGCTGGAGAAATTCGGCTGCTCCAAACAGAGCGTTGGCCTGGTACTGCCCACCGGTTATGCATTCAACCTGGATGGCACGTCTATTTATATGTCCCTGTGCGTCCTGTTCATCGCCAATGCCTACGGCGTGCCGCTGAGTTGGGAGCATCAACTGGGGATCATCGCCATCATGCTGGTGACGTCCAAGGGCGCAGCGGCGGTGTCGGGCGGCAGCTTCGTGGTGTTCGCCGCGACCGTGACAGCGGTGGGCGTGTTGCCCGCTGAGGGCTTGGCCTTGCTGTTCGGTGTGTATCGCTTCATGTCGATGGCCATCGCCACCTGCAACACCATTGGTAACAGCGTCGCCACCGTGGTGGTCGCCAAGTGGGCAGGGGAGTTCTCCGAGCAGACCGCCCGCGAAGAATACCGCCGCGAGTTGGGCCGTGCGCCGGGGGCCGCGCTATGAGTGACGTGCGTGTGGAACACGATGCATTCGGTCCGGTGCAGATTCCCGCCGAGCGTTATTGGGGGGCGCAGACGCAACGGGCGCTGGAGGTCTTCGGTGAACACGGCGAGCGTTTCACACCGGGGCTGATTCACGCCTTTGGTCTGCAAAAGCTGGCGGCAGCGCGAGCCAACAAGCGCCTCGGCACGCTGCCCAATGAGCTTGCTCTGGCCATCGAGCAGGCCGCCGTGCAGGTCAGTGAAGGAGCGTTCGACGCGCATTTTCCGCTGACGGTCTGGCAGACCGGCTCTGGTACCCAGACCAACATGAACGCCAACGAAGTGATCGCCAACCTGGCCAACCTTGCGTTGGGGAGCGAGTTGGGGAGCAAGCACCCGGTGCATCCCAACGACCACGTCAACCGTTCGCAGTCGTCCAATGACAGCTTTCCCACCGTGATGCATGTCGCGGCGACGTTGCAACTGCGCGACCGGCTGCTGCCCGCGCTAACCGGGTTGCACGAGGCATTGGCTGAGAAAGCAGAGGCGTGGGCGCAGGTCCTGAAGATCGGTCGCACCCACGTGATGGACGCGGTGCCGATGACCCAAGGCCAGGCGTTCGATGCCTTCGCGCGGCAAATCGGTCACGGCATCGAGCGTATCGAAGCCTGTCTGCCTCGCCTGCGAGTGCTGCCCCAGGGTGGAACGGCGGTGGGATCGGGCCTCAATGCGCCGAAAGGGTTCGATCAGGCGTTCTGTGAAGAGCTGAGTCGCGTCACGGGCGAGCCGTTTACGCCCAACCCGAGCAAGTTCGAAGGCATGGGCACCCACGATGCGTTGGTCGAGGTGTCGGGTGCACTCAACGTGCTGGCGGTGTCGCTGAGCAAGATTGGCAACGACATCCGCCTGCTGGGCTCCGGCCCTCGTTGCGGTTTGGGCGAATTGCTGTTGCCGGACGATGGCCTGACCTCGTCGATCATGCCCGGCAAGCGCAATCCGACCCTCGCCGAAGTGTTGGTACAGGCGGCGATGCAGGTCATGGGCAATCACACGACCATCACCATCGCCGGGGCGTCCAGCACGTTTGAGCTGAACGTCGCCAAACCGGTGCTGATTCACAACCTGCTGCAGTCCATTGGCGTGTTGGCCCATTGCGTCGGCATCTTCACCGAGAAGCTGATCAAGGGGCTTGAGGTCAATCGCCGCCAGCTCGCGCAGAACGTGGAAAACGCCTTGCTCATGGCCACGGTGCTCAACCCGGTGCTGGGCTATGACCGGGTCGCACAAATCACCCGCAAGGCCGCCGATGAGGGGCTGTCTCCCAAAGCGGCGGCGGTGGCGCTGGGCTACATGACGGCGCAGGAGTATGACCGTCGTGTGCGGCCCGAGTTGATGGTGCAACCGAGTGGCGAGTGACCCGGCTCAGGCACATAGCGGGCTTTCCTGAGCCGATCCCCGTAGAATCACGCCTCGGTGATTGAGTTTTCGAGGCGGCAGCAGTGGATGTACAGCAGGGCTTTGTCCTGACCCGGCATTGGCGTGACACGGACGCGGGCACGGAGGTCGACTTCTGGTTGGCCACCGATGACGGCCCGCGGCATGTCCGCCTGCCGCTTCAGACGTCGACGGCGTTCATTCCGGCGTTACATCGCGAGCGTGCCGAAGCGGTGTTGCGTCAGGAGAGCCATGTCGAGCTCAGGCCCCTGCAATTGTGTGACTTCCGCCATCGGCCGGTGTTGGGGCTGTACACCCGACAGCACCGGCAATTGATGAATCTGGAGCGAGAGCTGCGCAAAGCCAGCGTCGATGTCTACGAGGCTGACGTGCGGCCGCCCGAGCGCTATCTCATGGAGCGCTTCATCACCGCACCCGTGCAGTTCAGCGGCCAGCCCGATGCCAGCGGGGTCTGGCTCAACGCACACTTGAAGCCTGCGCCTGATTACCGCCCTCGATTGAAACTGGTCTCGCTGGACATCGAAACCACCGAGCGCGGCGAGCTGTATTCCATCGCTCTGGAAGGCTGTGGCGAGCGTCAGGTGTACATGCTCGGCCCGCCTAACGGCGATGCATCGAAGGTAGATTTCTCGTTCGACTATTGCGACAGCCGCGCAGCGTTGCTGGAACGCCTCAACGACTGGATGGCCCAGCATGACCCTGACGCGATCATCGGCTGGAACCTCGTGCAGTTCGATTTGCGGGTGCTGCACGAGCATTCTCGACGCCTCAACGTGCCCTTGCGTCTGGGGCGCGATGGCGAGGCCATGGGCTGGCGCGAGCATGGGGCGCGTAATAACCATTTCTTCGCTTCGGCAGCAGGGCGTTTGATCATCGATGGCATCGAGGCCTTGCGTTCGGCGACCTGGAGCTTTCCCTCCTTCAGTCTGGAAAATGTCGCGCAAACCCTGTTGGGCGAGGGCAAGTCCATCGATAACCCTTACCAGCGCATGGACGAAATCAATCGCATGTTCGCCGAGGACAAACCCTCGCTGGCGCGCTACAACCTCAAGGATTGCGAGCTGGTCACGCGGATTTTCGAGAAGACCGAACTGCTGACGTTTCTTCTGGAGCGCGCGACGGTCACCGGCCTGCCCGCCGATCGCAGCGGCGGTTCGGTGGCCGCGTTCGAGCATTTGTACATGCCGCTGATGCACCGCCAGGGCTTCGTCGCGCCGAATCTGGGCGAGCGGATGCCGGAAGCGAGTCCCGGTGGGTTTGTCATGGACTCGCGGCCTGGTTTATACGAGTCGGTCCTGGTGCTGGATTACAAGAGCCTGTATCCCTCGATCATTCGCAGCTTTCTCATTGATCCGGTGGGTTTGATCGAGGGCCTGAAGCACCCCGACGACCGCGATTCGGTGGAAGGCTTTCGCGGCGGTCGTTTCTCCCGGACCCGGCATTGCCTGCCGTCCATCGTCGCGCGGGTGGCCGCAGGGCGCGAAGCGGCCAAGCGTGAACGCAACGCGCCGTTGTCGCAGGCACTGAAAATCATCATGAACGCGTTTTACGGCGTGCTGGGTTCCAGTGGTTGCCGCTTCTTCGATACCCGTTTAGCGTCGTCGATCACGATGCGCGGGCATCAGATCATGCGCCAGACCCGCCAACTCATCGAAGCACAAGGGTACGAGGTGATTTACGGCGACACCGATTCCACCTTTGTCTGGCTGAAACGACCCCACGGCCAGGACGAAGCGGCGCAGATTGGCAAAGCGTTGGTCAAGGGCGTCAACGACTGGTGGCGCGAGCACTTGCGTGACACATACCGTCTGGAAAGCGCGCTGGAGTTGCAATTCGAGACCCACTTCAAACGTTTCCTGATGCCGACCATTCGTGGTGCGGAGGAGGGCAGCAAGAAGCGTTATGCGGGGTTGGTCACCCGCGCCAACGGCGAGGACGAAATGGTCTACAAGGGCCTTGAAAGCGTGCGCACCGACTGGTCGCCGCTGGCCCAGGTGTTTCAGAAGGAGTTGTATCAGCGCATCTTCCAGCGCCGCCCCTATCAGGATTACGTGCGCGATTACGTGCGCAAGACGTTGGCCGGGGAGATGGACGACCAGTTGGTCTACCGCAAGCGCCTGCGCCGGGCGCTGGACGACTACGAGCGCAACGTCCCGCCCCATGTGCGCGCGGCTCGCATCGCCGACGATCACAACCGCCAGCAGGGCCGCCCGCTGCAATACCAGAACCGGGGCTGGATCAGCTACGTCATCACCGTAGCGGGCCCCGAACCGCTGGAATGCCGCAGCGCGCAGATCGATTACGACCACTACATCACCCGGCAATTACAGCCCATTGCGGATGCGATTTTGCCCTTTGTCGACGATGATTTCGGTACGTTGATTGGTGGGCAGATGGGGTTGTTCTAGTCGGCGCTTGGTGCTTGGCTCTTGCTTCTGCTCTTCATACACAAATAGCCCAAACACCGCCGAATGCGACTTGGGTGCAGGCTGACAAAAACTTGGTCCTTGCATGGGGGCATATCCATTGGCGTAGGTGACGCTTAATCACCTTTCCGCTTTTACAGCGGGTAACTTTTTCTTTCGGAAAAAAGTCACCAAAAACCATTGCTCCTGGTTTGGCCCGGCTGCGCCGGGTCCCCTCACTCCGGCGCCGCTCCGTGGGCACGCGAGGGATGGCCATCCATGGCCACCTCGCTCTCGCCGCATCCATGCGGCTCAACCCACTCCACGACACCAGCGCTCAGCCAGCACCCAAGTCGCGTCCGGCGGTGTCTGGGCTATTTGTGTATGAAGGGCAGAAGCAAGAGCAGAAGCAGAAGCGAATGTTAAATTTGTGCAACCCTGTGGGAGCCGGCTTGCTGGCGAAAGCGTCTGGTGCGTTATCAGTGCGTTGCCTGACCCACCGCCTTCGCCACCAAGGCGGCTCCCACAAGTGCGGTGTCAAACAAAAGGAATGGAATGGATCCGCCCCGATCACTGTGGAGCCTGCTCACACGTATTGTGCCTGGAGCCTACGTTAGCTTTTTCGGCCCCGTCACAGTGCCGGGGCTTTATTCACCAGTTTCGCAGGCACCGTCAAAATCAACGCCCCACCCACCACCAACACAATCACCATCAACCACACCGCCGACTCCGTATTGCCACTCAACTGCTTGGCATAGCCCACCAGATACGGTCCGAGAAAACCGGCCAGGTTGGCGAATGAATTGATCAGCGCAATCCCCGCCGCTGCCGCAGCGCCGCCCAGCATCGCGGTGGGCAGGTTCCAGAACAACGCCGGGGTGGCGAGAATGCCCATGTTGGCGATGCACAGCGCCAGAATGCCCAGCACCGGGTCCTTCTGCCAAGTGATCGACAGCGCCAGGCCGATGGCACCCAGCGCATAGAGCAGCACCAGATGCAGGCGGCGCTCGCCCGTGCGATCGGAACTGCGGCTGACCAGCACCATGCTGATCACGGCAAAAATACTCGGCAACGCGGACATCAGGCCGATGGTCAGGTCGTTGTGCACGCCCATGTTGCTGATCAGCGTCGGCATCCAGAAGCCCAGACCGTACATCGCGAAGATGTCGCAGAAGAAAATCAGGCTCAGCACCTGCACGTGCCTGTTAGCGAACAGTACCCGCAGTGGCATGTGGCTCTTCTGACCGGACTCGGCATCGATGAGGCCTTGCACGTGCTGCCGTTCTTGCGGGTCGAGCCATTTGGCCGATTGCACGTTGTTGTCCAGCTTGGTCAGCACCAGCCCGGCGATCAGCACGGTGGGAATGGCTTCGATGATGAACAGCCATTTCCACGCGGCCAGGCCCCAGACACCTTGCATGGTTTGCAGGATCAGGCCGGACACCGGCCCGCCGATGAACCCGGCCAGCGCCAGAGCGATGTAGAAGACGCCCATGATCCGGCCACGGCGCTGGGCCGGGAACCAGAGGGTCAGGTAATAAATGACGCCGGGGATGAAGCCCGCTTCGGCGACCCCCAATAGAAACCGCACGACATAGAATTGCCACGGCGAACTGACGAACATGGTCAGCGCAGAAATGATGCCCCAGGTCGCCATGATCCGGGCAATCCACAGTCTCGCGCCGACCTTGTGCAGAATCACGCTGCTGGGGACTTCGAAGAAGAAATAGCCGAGAAAGAACACCCCGGCGCCGAACCCGTATACCGCATCGCTGAAGCCCAGCTCCTGAGCCATATGCAGTTTGGCGAAACCGACGTTGACCCGATCAATCGACGCTGCCAGATAACCGAGCATCAGGATCGGCAGCAGGCGCCAGGCGATTTTGCGAAACAGCCTGTCTTCGTAGGTGGCAGCACCGGCCACCGTCCCCACGGTGGGGGACGCGCTTTGTGTGGTGTTCATGTCTTGACCTTTATTGTTGGCGTTATTGGGCGTCGAAAGCTCGCATCCCGCGAGCGAGGAGTGTCACATCCGATAAAAGCGGCGCGCGTTGTGGGCGAAAATGGCGTCGACGGCGGTTTGGTCCAGATCGTTCACGGCGGCCAGTACCCCATTGAACAATGTGTCGAACGAGGCGCTCAGTCCGGACACCGGCAGGTTGCTGGCGAACACTGCGCGCTCGGTGCCGAAGATCGACACCGCCTCGCGCAATACCTGAGCATTGGAAATCGGGTCCCAGCGCCCGCCGCGCAGGCCCAACTCCGACAGCTTGACGTAAACGTTGGGCGCGTCCGCCAGTGCCTCCATGCCCTTGCGCCACAGCGCCAGCCCTGACGGGGAGCGATCCAGTGGCAGGCCGGTGTGGTTGAGCATGATCGCGATGCCGGGAAACAGCTTCGCCACTTCAGCGGCTTCCTGCAGGTGCCAGAACGGCACACGCAAATCCCAAGACAAGCCAAACCGCTCCAGCTTCGCCAGCCCGTCAAGCCAGGCCGGGTCCTGCAGCGAGCCGGATTGGCCTTTTACCGAACCCGCCGGATCGGCTGCCGTCACCGGCTTGGAGCGAATGCCGCGCACCTCGGCAAAGGCGGTGTGCGCGATCAGCACATCCAGCAGATCGGGCTGAAGAAACGAGACATGAGGGACCAGCACCGATGGCAGGCCACTGCTCAACCGTAACTGATGCAGCCAGCGGGTTTCGTCCACTTGTTGTGTCCGAGCGCGCTCGGCCTCGATGTGCACCGTGCCGACGATTCGATAACCCTCGGTGTCGGCGCGATAATCGTCAGGCAGATAATTACGTCGCAGCTGTGCATAGGCCCCGAGAAAAAAACGCTCGCCCAGATAGCCCTGTTGCAACCAGGGGTAATTGCCTTGGGACAAGTCCCAACAATGGTGATGAGCGTCGATCACCTCAATGGCCCGCGGATCGCGGCGGTCGAGGTTCATGGTCTGCACGCAGCGGTGCGAGAAGGAGAGCGGGGCATGGAAAGGGCCTCGATGGCTGACTTGTTGTTATGGCCCCACTATGGCGGGCGTGGTCAGGTCGAACCAATGAGTATTTGCGACCCATAGATAACGGTGGGTTATCGCAAACGGGTTAGGCATAGCTCTTGCTTTGCTAGCTAATAATTTTTATTTGGCTAGCAATATAAAGAGGAACCTCTAATCATGATCGCCACGTCCTGCCGCGCCGTCATCACCACTCCTCACACCGAAGCCAGTGCCGCCGGGCTGCGGATTCTGGAGGCGGGCGGAACGGCGATCGATGCGATGCTGGCGGCCAGTGCGATGCTGAGTGCTGTATTCCCGCACATGACGGGCCTGGGCGGCGATGCCCTCTGGATGATCCATGAGCGCGAAGTACGCACCATCGTGGGGATCGGGCAGGCGGGAATGCGCTTGCCTGAAGCAGGGAGCATTGGCGTGCGCGGGCCGAGTTCGGTGGCTAGCACTGCGGGCGCCTTGGCCAGTTGGCAAACAGCAGCGAACATCAGTCGGCACCAGTGGGGTTCGCGATTCGGCTGGGCGGATCTGTTGAGCGACGCAGCGCAGGTGGCCGATGCAGGTGTGACGGTTTCGCAGTCGCAGTTGTTCTGGCAGACCTTGCGTCAGCCGTTGATCGAGCAGTTGCCGGACGTGTACCGCTTGTGCCGAGTCGACGGACGCTGGATGCGCGAGGGCGATGTGCTGCGTCAGCCGGAGCTGGCCAACACGCTTCGCCACCTGGCGCGCCATGGCGTGGGGGACTTTTATCAGGGTGAACTGGCGAGTGCCTTTGGCGAAGCTTTCGTGCGTTTGGGTTGTGGTTTGAGCACGGCGGACTTGCGCGCCACGCAAGCGCCAGAGGTGGCGCCGATTTCCGTGCGTTATCGGGAGGGCCGCTTATTCAACGTCGCGCCGCCAAGTCAGGGCCTCTATACGTTGCAGGCCTTGGGGGCGTTGCAGCACAAACCGTTCGACGGCATCGAGAATGGCAGCGCGGCGTACTATCACCGACTGGTCGAGGCCATCAAGCAGGGCCTGTTGCGACGCAACGCCGAGCTGTGCGATCCGGCCCGTGCCGATTGGGATTTTGCTGCGAGCCTGTCACCCGAAGCCCTCGCAGGTTACGCCGCGCACATCGATGATGAACGCGCTGCACCGTGGAACGAGCCGGGGCGACCCGCCGACACCATCTGGATGGCCGCCACCGATACTGAGGGGCGCACGGCGTGCCTGATTCAGAGCCTGTTTCACGACTTCGGCTCGGGCTGCATTCTGGGCGACACCGGGGTGCTGTGGCAGAACCGCGCTGCCGGTTTCAACGCCGATCCTGCGCACGTCAACGGCTGGGCGCCGGGCAAGCGTCCGGCCCACACACTCAACCCTTCCTGCTACCTGGCCGACGACGGTCGCCGTTTCTTTTTCGGCACCCAGGGCGGCGATGGTCAGCCGCAAACCCAGATGGTGCTGGCCAGCCAGTTGATCGATTACCGTCAACCCGTCGACCGGGCGCTGCGCATGCCGCGTTTCCTATTGGGGCGCAGCTTTTTCGACAGCACTGACAACCTGAAGCTGGAAGGCGACATCAGCCCTGAAACTGCAGTGGGACTGGCTGATTTGGGCCACGAAGTGGAAATGATTCCATCGCTAAGCCCGATGACCGGGCATGCCGGGGTGATCAGCGTGGACCGCGACGGTTTTCTGCACGCGATGCACGATCCCCGTGGCGAAGGCCTGGGGTTGGGGCTGCGTGACTGAAACGCTTCACGTCGGGTTTGCCGTGTCTCGGGCGCTGGCGGATAATGCCGCCCGTTGCCCGCCAGACCTTGCTGCACGGGCAGTGAACGATTGATTGCGAGAACGAGGACCGGATGGGCTTGAGCACTGTCACCGCCAAACAGCAGGAGGTGCAACGTATCGTCGATGCGTTGTACAAGGCCATTGCGCAGCATCGCCTGCCGCCGGGCACGCGTTTGATCGAAGCGCAGATCGTCGAGACCCTGAGTGCCAACCGCAATCATGTGCAGGCCGCGTTGCAGCGTCTGGCGTTGCAGAAGGTGGTCACCATCGAAGCCAACCGCGGGGCCATGGTGTCGCAGCCGACAGCCAAGGAAGCGCGGGATATTTTCAGCGCACGTCGGGCCATCGAGCGGGCGATCGTCGAGTCCATCACCCCGGCGATCATGCGCAAGCAACGTCAGCGCATCGCCACCCATATGAATAACGAGCGCAAGGCGACCAATGACACGGATCGTCGGGCCATCGTCCGCGAGTTGAGCGAGTTTCACCTGATGCTCGGCGCGATTTGCGGGAATACCGTCCTGAGCGACATCCTTGGCAACCTGATGGTGCGAAGCTCGCTGATCGTCGCCTTGTACCAGCGCAACGACGTGCCGTCCTGTGCGTCGGATGAGCACCAGCAGATCATCACCGCGCTGGAGGAGGGTGATCATGAGAAGGCCGTGGCAGTGATGATCGAGCACCTGGACGAACTGGAAGGGCAGTTGGCGCTGGAGGCCGAGGCGCCCGCGGAATTCAATCTCAGGCAGGCGTTGAGTGATTGATGTGTTCGATGCCCAGTGTGTGGGAGTGAGCTTGCTCACGAACGCGTTTAAACCGACGCATTGAACGTGACTGACGCACCGTTATCGTGAGCAAGTTCACTCCCACAAGGTTTCATCGTTTGCCAGGTTGAAAAGATCAATCAGGGCACAACAACCTGCCGACCGGCCTTTCAAACGTCCGCTTCCCCCGTTTGTACCCCATCAACGGCGTGCTGATTTCGGCGATGACGGCGGCGGGTGAGGGGGCGTCGAAAACGATGAAATCGGCGTGGCAGCCGGGCGTCAGGCCGTAGTTGGGCAGACGCAACATGCGCGCTGATTCGTGAGAAACCCAGCCCAGGCATTGCAACAGTTCTGCGGTCGTGCCGAGCTGGCTGACGTTGGCGAACAGATTGGCCTGACGCACCAGCGACGCATCGCCATAGGGCGTGAACGGGTTACCGAGGTTGTTGGTCGACAGCGAGCAGGTCACCCCGCAGGCGTGCAAATGCGCCAGCGGCGCCAGCCCGCGAGGTTTGTTGTGGAAGTGCTCGCGCCCGGTCAGAAACAGGTCGGTGCTCGGCAGGCAAGTCACCTGCACGCCCGCTTCGGCCAGTCGAATTCCCAGCGCTAACAACGTCTCCATCGGCAAAGCCGACAGTTTGGTCACATGGCCGATGGTCACGCGGCCAGCCCAACCGTAGCGTTCGGTGCACTGCACCACGTGGTCCACGGTCATGCCTTGTGGGTTGAGGTCGAAATCCAGATGCAGGTCCAGATCGCAGTCGTAGTCGACGGCCAGTTCGAACAGTCGATCAATCTGCCCCAACGGATCGCTGTCGGTGTAGGGGCAACCGCCCAGCACCGTCGCGCCGTTCTCCAGCCCGTGACGCAACAGCGCCTCGGTGCCGGGATTGTTGAGCAAACCCTCTTGGGGAAACACGCAAATATCGAGAGTGATCGCCCACGCGTAGTCGGCCTGCAAACGGCGAATGGCGTTGAAACCGATCAGGCCGATCTGCGGGTCGAGTTCAACGTGGGTGCGCATGTGAGTGGTGCCTTGCAGGATTGCTTTATCCAGCACCCGCGAGCCCCGTTGGTACACGTCGTTTTCAGTGAATTCCGCCTTGGCGGCGCGGGTCTGCTGCACCGCTTCGGCCAGCGTTCCGGCCTGCAACTGGCAGCGCTGCATGATGCAGGCCTTATCCAGATGAATGTGGGTTTCGATCAGGCCGGGGAGCAGCAGCTTGCCTTCGAGGTCGAGTGTCTCGCTGACGATGGCATTGCGACTCAACGCCTCGACGAAGCGCCCGTGTTCGACATGCAGCGTCGTCAACGCACCGTCGTTACCCATCCGGGCATTGCGGATGATCAGGGCACTCATGCGCAGGCCCCTTCACCGAGGTAGGCCGCTGCCAGATCGCTGTCTTCCCGCAACTCGGCCGCGCTGCCGGATTTGATCACCTGACCGGTTTCCAGCACATAGGCGCGGTCGGCGACTTGCAGGGCAAGATTGGCCATCTGATCCACCAGCAGCAGGGTCACGCCTTCGTCGCGCAAGGCGGCGAGGGCGTCGTACAGCTCGCCGATCATCGACGGCGAGAGGCCCAGAGACGGTTCATCCAGCAGCAGGATTTTCGGTTTCGCCATCAGCCCGCGCCCCACCGCGACCATCTGTTGTTCGCCACCGGACAGCAGGCCCGCTGGGCTGTCGATGCGATCCCGCAGGCGCGGGAAGCGGCGCAGAATGGCGTCGATTTCAGCATCCGCATCCACTGCGTCGCGACGGGAATAGCTGCCCAGCAGCAGGTTGTCGCGCACGCTCAGGTAAGGGAACACCTGGCGTCCTTCCGGCACCAGCGCCAGGCCTTGCGCCGCGATGCTGCTGGCGCTGGCCTGCTCGATGCTTTCGTTGTCCAGCAATACGCTGCCCCCCGACGCGCGATGCAGGCCCGCCAGGCATTGCAGGATGCTCGATTTGCCTGCGCCGTTGGCACCGAGAATCGCCACCAGTTCCCCCGGATTCACCACCAGATTGACCCTGTTCACCACGGGCGCTGCGCCGTAGTCGATGACCAGATCCTTCACGTAGAGGCGCGCATCGTGGCTGCCGTCCCACGCTTGATCGCGAGGTGTGGCCTGATACTCGGTGCCGCCCAGATACGCCGCGATGACGCGCTCGTCCTGCTGAACCTCGGCAGGCGTGCCCACGGTGATCGGCTTGCCCGCGTCGAGTACCAGCAGGCGTTCGGAAACGGCCATCACCAACGCCATGTCGTGTTCCACGAGGATGACGGTCAGGCCGAACGCCGCCAGTCGCCGCAACAGAACCGCGAGCGCATCGGTGTCCCGTCGGCTCAGGCCCGCAGCGGGTTCGTCCAGCAACAACACGGACGGAGCGGTGGCCAATGCCCGGGCAATTTCCACCAGACGCCGGTCGACGTGGGGCAAATCATCAGCGGGAATGTTGACTGCGCCGCGATAGCCCACCAACGCCAGCAGGTTCAGGGCAAGGCTGCGTTGCTCACTCGTGCAGAGACGGAAGATGCCGCCCAGTCGGCCCTGTTGCATCGCCACCAGGACGTTGTCCAGTACCGACATTTCGCCGAATAACTGGGTGGTCTGGTAGGTGCGGGCGATCCCGGCGCGAGCGGTTTTCCACGCGGGCAGACCGGCCAATGGCTGGCCCAGTTCGATCTGGCCGCTGTCGGGGCTGTAGAACCCGCTGATCATGTTCAGCACTGTGGTTTTACCGGCACCGTTGGGGCCGATGATGCTGGTGATGCTGCCGGACGGCGCGTGCAAGTTGACGTGTTGTGCCGCCTGCACGCCACCGAAGCGGATGCCGATGTCGCGGATGTGCAAGCCATCGCGGTGTGTGCGTTGGCTCAGATATTTAGCGATCCGCGCGTGATCGATCTGGCTGGGCGGCGTCAGCAGCGCAGGTTTGATCCAGCGACGGGCGAGGGCACCCAGCAGGCCATTGGGGGCGATCCACAAGACCACCAGCAGCAACACCGAGAAAATCAGCAGACGGTACTCCGCGAAGTCCGACAGCAACTCAGGCACCAGTACGATCAACAACGCACCCAGCACTGGCCCGAACAGCGTGCCGCTGCCGCCGACGATCACCGCCAGCACGAACAGAATCGATTGCGAAAAGGGAAAGGATTCCGGGTTGATGAACATCAGCAGCGGCGCCAGCAACGCACCGGCCAGGCCCGTCAGCAGTGCCGAGAGGGCGAAGGCCAGGGTTTTGCTCAGCACCGGGTTGAAACCCAGCGAGCGTGCGGCGATTTCTGAGGCCTTCACCGCGCGCATTGCCTTGCCCCAGCCGCTGTGATGCAGGCGCTGGTAAAACGCCAGCGCACCGATCATCAGCGCTGTGGCGATCAACGCCAGCAAAATCGAAGGGTCAAGCCCGGCGAATTCCGGCAGCGGAATGCCCATCAGGCCATTGGAGCCGCCGGTCACGTCGCGCCACTCGATCAGGCTGTGATGCACCACGAACGAGAAGGCAATGGTGATCATCGCCAGGTACGGCCCGGTCACTCGCAAGGCGGGGATCGCCAACAAGGCACCGATGCCGCCCGCCGCGATACCGGCCACCGGGACGGCCAGCCACAGCGGCGTTCCGGCGAGGGTCATCAGCGCCGAGAGGTAGGCGCCGATGGCATAAAACGCGATGTGGCCGAACGAAATCTGGCCGCTTAAACCGATCAACACGTTAAGGCCGACACCGACCACGGCGGCCAGTGCGCACAGGGTGAAGACCAGCAGCGAATAGCTGTCGAGTACAAAGGCGGCGACGATGCTGACCAGCGCCAGCGTTGTAATGGAAACGGGGCCGAGCAGGGTTTTCATGTCTTTCATACTTTCACCAGTGCAGCGCGACCGAACAGGCCGTTGGGACGGATCGCCAAGGCCAGAATCACCAGGGCGAAGGTGAAGATCTGGGTAAACGCCGAGCCGAAATACAGGGTGATCAACGCTTCGGTCAAGCCGAACAGCAACCCGGCGCCAAACACGCCGCCTGCGCTGGAAATGCCACCGAGAATCGCCACGGCAAAGGCCTTGAGGCCGAACAGCATGCCCATCTCGGCATTCACGCTGAACAGTGGTGCGATCAGCAGACCGGCGACCGCCGCGAACACGGTCGACAACGCGAAGGCGATGGCCACCACCCGGTTGACGTTGATGCCCATGAGCATCGCGGCTTTGGGGTTTTGCACACAGGCTTCCAGCACCTTGCCCAGCCGTGTGTAGCGACGGATTAGAAACAGGGCCAGCGCAATGGCCGCACCCACCAATGGAATCAGCAGTTGCAGCGCGCCGATGCCGTTGCCGAACAACTCAACCTTCAGATTGACCAGGCTGCTTTCGAACTGACGTGGCTCCTTGCCAAACGTGAACAGGGCCAGGTTGTCCACCAGAATCCCGCCCGCCACGGTCGCCAGCAGCCATGCTTGCGAGCCACGGCTGTGAAACGGTCGCACCAGCCAGCGCTCGATCGCCAACCCGTAAACTGCGCTGAGCAACAGTGTCAGCGGCAACGCCAACCACAGCGACAGCCCCCAGGTGATGCACAGCGTGTAGCCCAGCACCGCGCCGACCATCATGGCGCTGCCCTGAGCGAAATTGACCGTGCGCGAAACCACATAGGTCAGGTGAAACCCCAGGGCCAGCAGGGCGTACATGCTGCCCAGCCCGAGGCCGGTGACGATGGCGGCGGTGAACATTGGCGTGATCCTTGATGAACCTTGACGATTGAAGAGACGGCGTGATTCAGGGCTTGAGCGGTACGATCTGATCACCCACGAAATGGGTGAACACGTAGTCGTCAGGCCCCAGTGCGTCGTGCTTCTGCGCGGTGAAGGGCTGTTTGTAATCTTTGATCAAACCGTCGTATTCAGTGATGCCGTAGAACCCGTCGCGCACGGCCTTTCCATCGGTATTACCCGCTTTGGCGATGGCCAGCGCGCTCAGGTGCAGCGCGTCGTAGGCGTTGGCGATGCCGACGGCAGGTGTCACGTCAGCGAGGGTCTTGATCTGCGGGTAGGCGGTTTTCAACGAAGCGAGCAGGGCGTCGCCTTTCGGGTTGTTGTGGTCGGTGAACACGTAGGTCTGAATGAAGTGCACGCGCGAGGCACTGGGGCCGGCCAACTCACCGAAGCGGCCACCTGCCGGTCCCCAGTGCGACACCACCGGCACGTCCCAGCCCATGCGGTCGAGGGATTTGACCACCTGCGCCGACGGGCCGACGTTGCCGACCATCAACAGGGTATCGGCACCTGCGTTTTTCAGGCGGGTCAGTTGCGGGACCACGTCCAGATCGCTGTCCTGAATACGCTCGACACCGGCGTTTTCCAGCCCGCGTTTTTCCAGTGCGCGCTTGAAGCCCGCTTCGTTGGATTCGCCCCACGGGTTGTTGATCAGGATCATGCCGGGCTTCTTCATGCCTTGGGCCGCGCCGTATTTCACCAGCGCTTCGTCCACCAATTCGTCCACGGCCGAAACGCGGAACACGTAGTTATCTGCGGCTCCGTTTTCAGTGATTTTGGTGCCCGCTGCCCAAATGCCCATGAACGGCACTTTCAACTGGTTGGCCAGTGGCACGATGGCCAATGACACTGGGGTGTCGAGTCCCCCGAACAGCACGGTGACTTTTTCCCGCTGAATCAATTCGCGGGCGGCGAGCATGCCTTTGGACGGGTTGCTTTCGTCATCACGACGCACCAGCTCAAGCGGTCGCCCGAGCACGCCGCCTTTGGCGTTGACTTCGTTGATGGCCATGGTCAGGCCTCGGGTCAGGGCTTCACCGGATTTGGCCGATTGTCCCGAGAGTGCCGCGACCAGACCGACCTTGATCGGTGGCTCGGCAGCCTGGGCGCCGGGGCCGATGGCCAGTTGAAGGGAGAAAGCCGCTGCCACGGGAAACAGCAGGCGTTGCACGTTTGGAAACCGGAAGGGCATGGATGACACTCCTGATTGCTAGCACTTGTAAATTTATTGCTAGCAAGTAGGATGCCAGTCCATGGCAGCCCTGAATGCGCGGTTTGCGCGTAGGGTGGCCCGTTATTTCGCTCCAAAACAATGCGTGCTGCACCACGCGGAAGCATTGAGCCTTCTACGAACCTTCAGCGAACGAGGAAGAACGACCATGTCCGAGATGAATAAAGATGTTCAGATTGTTAGCAATTTTCTGGAGGCGTCTATGGCACCCGATCCGGTCCGGGCGGCGACCTTCATGAGCGACGACGTGAAGATCACCTTTACGGGCGGCCGTGCGATGCCCGATCCACAGACCATCACCGCGTTCAACGGTGCCCGTTACGCGTGGGTGAAAAAGGCGTTGGGTCATTTTGACTGGATGGACCGTGGCGACCACACCGTGGTGTATTCCAACGGCACGCTGTACGGCGAATGGCCGGATGGGCGCAGTTTTTCGGGCAACCGTTATCTGGATCGCTTTGAAGTACGCAACGGCAAAATCACCCGCATGGATGTGTGGAACGACAGCGCGGAATGGATGCTGACGCCGGAGATTGCAAAGGCGTAAGGACAGCACATCCGCTGCTCCTGCTCCCGCTGTTGCCCCTGCTTTAGTTGCTGGCCGTCTCATCACAACGCTGATCGACGGCCTTGACCAGCGTCCCCTCCTGAAACAACTCAAGATGAATGTTGCACTTCGCTTCGGGTGGAATGCTCAGTTGCACGAACGGCCCAGTGGCGCCGGTCTGCAAGTCTCCCTGCTGATTGATGCTGGAGGTGCCCGCCGCGCTGTTCTGGCGAACGGTCATGCGATAGCGCAAGGTCAACGGCGTGGGATTTTCGATGCGCGGGCGGATCGTCACCGCCGCGCCTTCACGGTGGGTATCGATGGCGACGACCAGTTGCGACAAATCGATCATGGGGCTCACTTCTGAGTGACGGAGGCGTTCGTGTTGCTGCCGTATGGCCGTACGCCTGATTATAGGCACCGCTCTGCACGATGTTGGCTGGGTTGTTGGCCCCGACCTGAAAGACCGCCGCCCGGTTGCACCCTGGCGCTAAAGATTCTGTTTTTCAGGCCGACACGCATTTTTCAATGAATGGATGCGAAGAGGTCCCCTGTGCGTTTCATCCCCCCGTTTTTGCTTGTCGTCAGTGCACTGGTTCTTTCCGGTTGTGCAACCAACCCCAACAGCGCGCTGGACAATACCCTGCAAAGCACGCTGGCCCAGCCGCTGGTCTCCGACAGCGTCATGCGTGAAGGTGATGCGCTGAGTTTTCAGGTGCCGGTCCCCAACCCTCGCAACGGTGTGAACATGTCGGCGCAGTTCGAGGCGAATTGCTCCTCGCCCGGTCTCTATCTGCTGTATCTGGATGGCGCACAGCGCGTTTATCCCGGCGCGCCCCGGCTGTACACCCCGGCGCGCGAGCTGAGTACGAAGCTGCATGAGGCGCTGGCCGCGAACCCGACCTTCGTGCAGGCCTGTGCCCAAGTGGCAAAGCCTGACTGGCGCATGGTCAAGACCGATGACCGCAACAACTGGGTCATGCTGGATCGCAACAGTGTGCGGACAGTCAACGGTGAGACGCGCCTGTGGGCGGCTTTCGACAACCCGACCGTGCTCAATGACATGCCCTACAACGCACCCTACGGGCAGAAACGCGAGTTGTTCGCGCTGAACTGTGCAGCGGGCAGCTATAAACTGCTGGCGGGGTACGACCTGGACGCACGCAACCGGGTGTCGGATGGCCGCGTCGACGAGGCCGCGACCGCGCAACCGGTTTCGGGCAGCAACGCCGATTACCAGGCGGTGTTCGCCCTGGCCTGTGGCAGCGCTGACGCCATCGCGCGGCTGGAGCCGTTCAAGCCTCGGCACAAGGCGCCGGTCAGCATTACCTTGCAGTCGGTCAATCCGGTTGTGCTGTCGGCGATCAGCCAGCTCAACCTGCCGCCGCCGCAGCGGACATTCAAATACCTGCGCAGCACGGGCACGTCGAACTTCCAGGGCAAGCCGGGGACGGCGGGTGAGGAGCTGTTCATCAGTGTCGACGCTCCGAGCGGGCAGTTGGGCATTCTGGCGCGTGGCAAAGGCTACGAGAGCCAGTCGGTGAGCTGGCGTGGTTTGATTCCGCTGGTCTCCAAGGCCACCTTCGGTGGTGGGCGCGGTATGGCCGAAAGCCGCAGTACGAGCCAGTTGAGCTTCAGTGGCGACTGGAACAACCTGCCCGTGGGCCAGACCGTGAGTTACACCGTCACCACGCAGACGCTCAACAGCATTGTCGGCACGTATGGCGACAAGGCCAAAACCACCCAGTGCAAAGTCGAGCGCGAGCTGAACGCCAGCGAACTCAACCCGGCGCTCAGTGGCAAGGCCAAGGCGCTGTCGTGCAGCATGGCGCTGGACCAATACGAGCGTGTGACCCACGACTACTACCTGTCCGATTACGGCTACTTCTTCCATGGCAGCACGGACAAGAACCGCTTTTTCTACGACGACTATCGCATCGAGTCGGTGGAGTAAGCGGGTGTAACTCCCGAGGCCTTGTTGCAAGACAGGGCCTTTCTATGGCTGTGCGGTCACACTCGTTGGCCGCAACCCCAGCTCATCCAGCAGCCACTTCTTGAACACCTCCGCCGCCTCATGCCGCGTTCGCCGTTTCGGGTAGACGAGGTAATGACCGATGTACTGAATGTCATGGGTCGCGGCTCTCAGCGGCGCCACCAGCGTACCGTTTTCCAGTTCGGTCTGGGCCAGCAGCGTGGATTCCAGCACCACCCCCATGCCGCTGGTGGCCGCGGCGATCGCCATGATGCTGCGGTCGAAACGCAGGGCGTAATGGTGGGGCGACATCAGGTGATTGGCCTCGAACCAGCCTTTCCATTGCAGCATCTGCACGTCGCACTGAATCAACCGGTGCTCGTACAAATCCTGTGGCGTGCGAATGCTTTTGGCCAGATCAGGGCTGCACAGCGGGGTCAGGTGCTCCACCGCCAGCGGCACTTTTTCGATCAGGCTGGAGCGAGGCTCGCCGTAGACGATGTCGAGGTCGAAATCGTCGTTTTCGAACTGGGCGTAATCGGTGCTCGCTGAAAAGCGCAGATCGATGCTCGGGTAGGCCTGGACGAAGCGCGACAGGCGCGGCATCAGCCATTGCATGCCGAAACTCGGCGCGGTGTGCAGGCGTAGCGGCGGGGGGTCCTCGGTTTTGGCCAGGACGAACCCGCGCTGCATTTCCTCCAGCCCACGTTGCACGTGCTCCATCAACAATCGGCCTTTCGCTGTGAGGTTGACCTCGCGAGTGGTGCGCTCGAACAGTTGAATGTCGATGGATTCTTCGAGTTTGCGGATCGAATGACTGACCGCGCTCGCCGAGATCCCCAACTCCTGTGCCGCCTGAATGAAGGACCCCGAGCGACCCGCCGATTCGAACACCCGCAACGATGAAAGCGGTACCCGGCGGAGCTGCTGAATTAGTGAATTTTGTTCAGTCATTGCTGCAAAAATGTCTTTTGTAAGGGTTTATTTGCCGATGGTAGCTTGATTGCAGATTGAATGCAGGGCGTTTGATGAATTCGAAACATTAGTAGTTAGCCTGCTTTCGATCATGTATCGCCTCTTGATAAAAATAAGCAGGACTCAAGCATGACAACCATTTCTCCACGTGCCGATGCGGGCATGACGTCGTTGCAGCGCGTCGCCCATCATGCCTGGCGCATTCGCCGTTTTGCCCTGCGCATGGGTGAAGTTCAAGGGCAAGGGTATGTCGGGCAGGCATTGGGCTGGGCCGATGTGCTGGCCACCGCTTACTGCCACGCCATGAACGTGCACCCCAATGATCCCGAATGGGAAGGCCGCGACCGCTTTCTGCTGTCTCACGGGCACTACGCAATCGCTCTCTATGCTGCGTTGATCGAAGCGCAAATCATCCCCGAAAGCGAACTGGAGACGTACGGCTCCGACGACAGTCGTTTGCCGATGTCGGGCATGGCGAGCTACACGCCAGGCATGGAAATTTCCGGTGGTTCGTTGGGCCAGGGCCTGCCGATTGGCGTGGGCATGGCACTGGGGCTGCGCATGAAAGGCAACCCCGCGTGGGTCTTCAACTCGATGTCTGACGGCGAGCTGGACGAAGGCTCGACCTGGGAAGCGGCGATGTCGGCGGCGCACCACAAGCTTGGCAACCTGATTGCGCTGGTCGACCTCAATAAACAGCAGGCCGACGGCAACTCCCACGAGATCCTCGATTTCGAACCGCTTGCCGACAAATGGCAGGCCTTCGGCTGGCACGTGCAACGTGTCGATGGCAACGATCTGGCGGCGGTGATCGCTGCGTTCGATCAGGCCATGGCGCTGACAGATGCCAAACCCCGCGTGATCCTGTTCGACACCCTGATGGGCAAAGGCGTGGATTTCCTTGAAACCCGTGAGAAGAACCACTTCATTCGCGTCGAGCCCGATGAGTGGCAGGCCGCGATCAAGGTTCTTGATGCCCACTACGATTCAGGGAACTGCTGATATGGATACGCCAACCGCTCAAAAACCACGGCTGACGACGTCGGCGATGATCGCCTCGATTGCCAGCGAAGGGCAACGCACTGAAACCGCACCGTTCGGCCACGCGCTGGTCGCTGCAGCGCAGAAAGACTCACGCATCGTCGGCATGACCGCCGACCTGTCCAAGTACACCGACCTGCACATCTTTGGTCGTGAGTTCCCCGAGCGTCATTTCCAGATGGGCATGGCCGAGCAACTGCTGATGGCCGCTGCAGGCGGAATGGCGAAAGAGGGGTTGGTCCCGTTCGCCACCACCTATGCCGTGTTCGCCACGCGCCGCGCCTATGACTTCATCCATCAGGTGATCGCCGAAGAAAACCTCAACGTCAAAATCTGCGCGGCGTTGCCAGGGCTGACCACGGGTTACGGCCCGAGCCACCAGGCCACTGACGACCTGGCGCTGATGCGCGCGGTGCCGGGCCTGACCGTGATCGACCCATGCGATGCGCTGGACACCACTCAGGCCGTGGCCGCCATGGCTGAACACAACGGCCCGGTGTACATGCGCCTGTTGCGCGGCAAAGTGCCGATGGTGCTGGACCAATACGACTATAAATTCGAGCTGGGCAAGGCCAAATTGCTGCGCAGCGGCAAGGACGTACTGATCATCTCCAGCGGCATCATGACCATGCGTGCACTGGAAGTCGCCGAGTTGCTGGGCGACGGCAGCGCGGACGTCGCAGTGCTGCACGTGCCGACCATCAAACCGCTGGACGACGCGACGATCATCGAGGAGTGCCGTCGTAGTGGGCGCCTGGTTGTCGTGGCCGAAAACCACAGCACCGTCGGTGGTTTGGGTGAAGCCGTGGCGCTGGCCTTGTTGAAGGCGCGGGTCAGCCCGGCGTTCCAGCAGATCGCCTTGCCGGACGCTTACCTCGACGCCGGCGCGTTGCCGACCCTGCATGACCGCTATGGCATTTCCACTCATGTCATGGCGGCCAACATCCGCCAGTGGCTGGCATAAGGAGCGCGAAGATGAACGTTGCATTTATCGGTCTTGGCGCCATTGGCCTGCCCATGGCCCGGCAGATCCAACAGGCGGGCCACAGGGTGGTCGGCGTTGAATTGAGTGAAGTGAACCGCGCGCTTGCGCTGACCCACGGCATCGAATCCAGCGCCGACTGGCGTGTCGCCAGCGACGCGGACGTGGTGGTGGTGATGGTTGCCACACCTGCGCAGCTCGATGCACTGGTCAGCCAGTGCACCGAACTCAAACCCGGTCAGCACTGGGTGGTGATGAGCACCGTCGGCCCGGCTTCCGTGTGCGAGCAGGCTGCGCGCTTGTTGGAAAAAGGCGTGCAGGTGGTCGATGCACCCGTCACAGGCGGCGTGGCGCGTGCGCAGACCGGCAGCCTGCTGATTTTCGCCGCTGGCCCGCAAGCGGCAGTCGCCCGTGTCGAACCCGTGCTGCGGAGCATGGGCGAGGTGAGGGACGCCGGGCTGGAAGTGGGCGACGGCCAAGCCATCAAAGTGGTCAACCAGCACTTGTGCTCGGTGCACCTGGTGGCGGCGGCCGAGGCGTTGAGCCTGTCCCGCTCGTTGGGGCTGGACCCGGCGCGGGTGCTCGATCTGGTGCAGAAAGGCGCGGGTGGCTCGTGGATGCTGTCTGACCGCGGGCCACGCATGCTCGAAGGCACTGACACCCAAGTCACCAGCATGGTCGACATTTTCGTCAAGGACAGTGGCCTGGTCGCTCACGCGGCAAAAGGCTGTGAGGCGGCGGTGCCGTTGCTGGACATCGCCCACGCCCGTTTTTGCAAGGCCGCCGAGGCCGGACTCGGCAAGCGTGACGACAGCCGGGTCATCGAGACCTGGCAGGGGTAACCGATACAGCAAGTAGCACCGTTTCAACGTCGTTTCAACATAAGGGCAGGCGACCGTCTGCCCGGCACAACAACAATAAAAATCCGGAGTTTGCCATGCGCGAATCCACGACAGCGTCAGCACAAACAGAGAACAAAGCGGGTAAAGTCTCCTTCGCCTCCATGATCGGCTCCGCCGTAGAGAGCTACGACTTTTTCATCTATGGCACCGCCGCCGCAGGCTGGTTTGGCCAGGTTTTCTTTCACACCACCGAGCCGATTGTCGGCATCCTGGCCGCGTTCGCGACCATGGCGGTGGGTTTCTTCATGCGGCCTTTGGGCGGCTACCTCGCAGGTCACTATGGCGACCGTCTGGGGCGCAAGACCGTGCTGCTCTGGTCGTTGCTGGCCATGGGCGGGGCGACGGTGTTGATTGGCGCTTTACCGACCTATGAACAGGCCGGGGTGATCGCGCCGATTTTGTTGATCCTGTTGCGCATGATCCAGGGCATCGGTTTCGGTGCGGAGTGGGGCGGTGCCGTGCTAATGGCCTGCGAACACGCACCGGCTCATCGTCGCGGCTTCTTCGGCGCGGTGCCGCAGATCGGCATCCCCATGGGGTTGCTGATGGCCAACGGTGCGTTCCTGCTCTCGGCCATGCTGTTCGAAGGGGATTGGGTCTGGCGTGCGCCGTTCCTGGCTTCGCTGGTGATGGTGGCGGTGGGCATGTGGATTCGCCTGAGCGTCAGCGAGTCGCCGGAGTTCGAAAAGGCCAAGGCGGAAAATACGCTGGTCAAACAGCCTGCGCTGGAAGTGATTCGCAAGGACTGGCGCAAGGTGTTGCAGATTGCCGGGTTGCGTCTGGCGGAAACGGGTGGTTACTACCTGGCGACCAGCTTCATGTTGTCCTACGTGTTGCTGGCCGGTATCGCGACCAAGCAGAACGTGCTCTGGGGCACCATGATCGGTTCGGCCATTGGTCTGGGCAGCCACCTGTTCTATGGCGCGCTGAGTGACCGTATCGGGCGTAAACCGGTGTTTCTGATTGGCTCGCTGTTCACCATTGTGTTCGGTATTCCGATGTTCATGATGATCAACACCGGCATCGTGCCGTTGATCGTGGTCGCGGTGGCCATGGCGTTGATTCTCAGCCACGATCCGATCTTTGCGGTGGAAGCCAGTTGGTTTACCGAGCAGTTCCCGGCCAACGTGCGTTCTTCGGGGATTTCGCTGGGTTACAACTGTGCGTCGCTGATCGCCGGTACGTTGCCGTTCATTGCCACGGCGCTGTATGCGCAGGTGGGCTGGATGGGGCCTGCGATTCTGTTCAGTTCGCTGGGTGTGGTCTCGACCTTGTGCGCGTTGAAAATGCGCGAGACGGCACCGGCGGTGGCCCAGGATTTGCCGCCTGTTGAGCGTACGGCGACGGTGGGTAAACAGGCGCTGCAGTAAGTGACAGACTCAAATTTCGGTGGGTGGTGCGGCCCATCGTGGTGCGATTGGTGGGGTGGACGGTCAGGGGGTGAGGGCGAGGCGCTGGGGCGTTCAGGCCCCAGCGTTTGCTCACGCAAGACCGGTCAGCCCAGAAACGCCTCGGTCGATATCACGTTCGCATAGGCAAACCCCAACGCCGCCATGAATGCCGCATGCACCTGGGCCGCAGGGACGGTGGTGCCATTGAACGCCACGTCGCGACTGGCGCAGGCGTCGTGGATCAGTTTTATCGGGTAGCCCATGTCCGCAGCCGCGCGGGTCGTGGCGTCGATGCACATGTGGCTCATGGAACCGATGATCACCAACGCTTCGATCCTGTGTTCGTCCAGCAAGGCTTTGAGTCCGGTTTCCCTGAACGCGTTGGGGAAGTGCTTCAGCACCACCGGTTCATCGGGTTGATTCAGCACCTTGGCATGGAGCTTCGCACCGTCCGAACCTTCGGTGAAGAACGGCGCGGCAGGGTCTTTGAATTCGTGGCGAATGTGCACCACCAGATCGCCAGCCTTGCGGAAGGCGTCGATCACTTTCGCGGCGTTGTCCGCCGCGGCGTCGGCGCCGACCAAAGGCCATTTGCCGCCTGGGAAATAGTCGTTCTGAATGTCGACGACGATGAGCGCTGATGTGTGCATGTCTGTTTCCTCGGTTGAGTTGTAACGTGTGTGGGGTCAGTATCAGCTCCATGCCGCAGTCCTAGGATTGGCTGCACCGACATTAACCGAGGGAAAACTGACAATGGGTGTTGAACGGGCAGTCGCCGAGATCGGCCTGCTGATTTACCCCGGCGCCCAGACGGCGGCGGTTCATGGTTTGACCGATCTGTTCGAGGTGGCCAATCGCATGGTCGATGCACAGCCGTCGGTGAACTTGCCGCGTCTGCGGGTCAGCCATTGGCAGGTGAATGCGCGATGTGAGCCGCAACGGGTGTTCGACACCGCGGCCTCGCACGCGCCGGGAGCACTGACGGCGGTGTTGATTCCGCCGTCAATCATGGGGCTGCCGGGCACCGAGGCGATGGAAGGGCTGTCGCGCTGGGTACTGGCGCAACACGCAGCGGGGGCAACCATTGGCACGGTGTGTTTGGGGGCTTTCGTGCTGGCGCAGACCGGTCTGCTTGACGGGCGGGCCGCCACCACGCACTGGACGCAAGCCAAACCCCTGAGCGAACGCTTTCCGAAGATCAAGGTACACGCCGACAAACCGATCATCGATGACGGCGACATCATCACCACCGCCGGATTGATGGCCTGGTCCGAGTTGGGGTTGCGGTTGGTCGATCGTCTGTTGGGGCCGAGTATCGCCACCTGTACCGCCCGCTTTCTGGTCATCGAACACAGCGACAGCGCCGCCGCGTGTGGCAGCAATTTCGCGCCCATTCTCGGTCATGGCGACGCTGCGGTGCTCAGGACTCAGCACTGGTTACAGAGCACGGGGGCCGTCGAGGTGTCGGTCGCGCAGATGGCGCAGCGGGCCGGGCTGGAGGAACGCACCTTTCTGCGCCGTTTTCGCGCCGCGACAGGGCTGAGACCGACCGAATACTGCCAGCACCTGCGTGTGGGCAAGGCTCGGGAGTTGCTGGAGTTCACCAATGGCACCGTCGACCACATTGCCTGGTCCGTGGGCTATCAGGATCCGGCGGCCTTTCGCGCCACGTTCAGGAAGATCACCGGGTTGGCCCCCAGCGAATATCGCAGCAAGTTCGGCGTCGGCACGCCGGTCGTGGCGCCCCGAGGATGAGCCATGAGTCGCTTGGTAAACGGTGCGGTCCATATCGCCATTCCCCGACGTGAACATCGAGATTGCCTACCCGTGAACGGACGTTTTCACTCTATCCGGCCTTTTATCGGCGTGACGCTGTTGTCACTGCTGGCCGCTTGCAGTTCCTCCCCACCGCAGACGCCGCCACCGCCAGCGGATCGTGTGCGCAGTGAAATCGTGCGCTTGCTGCCGGCCAATGTGTCTGACCGGCAAGGCTGGGCGGCAGATATTTACACCGCGTTCGACACGCAAAAGATCACCCCCAGCGTCGAAAACCTGTGTTCGGTGCTGGCGGTGACCGAGCAAGAGTCCAATTTTCAGGTCGATCCCGCTGTGCCGGGGATGGGCAAGATCGCCCAGGATGAAATCGACCGCCGCGCCAGCAAGGCCCACATACCCAATCTGCTGGTGCGCAGCGCACTGGATATCCGCTCGCCGACCGGCAAGACCTACAACGAGCGTCTGGCCGCCGCTCGAACGGAAAAGGACCTGAGCGGCATTTTCGATGATTTCATTGGCATGGTGCCTTTGGGCAAAACGCTGTTCGGCAGCTTCAACCCGGTGCACACCGCAGGCCCGATGCAGGTCAGCATCGAATTTGCCGAACGGCAGGCGCGGGACTATCCGTATCCCGTGGACGCATCCATTCGTCACGAGGTGTTCACGCGTCGAGGCGGGATGTATTTCGGCATCGTGCATTTGCTGGGTTATCCGGTGAGCTATGACAAACCGCTGTATCGCTTTGCTGATTTCAACGCCGGTTGGTACGCCAGCCGTAACGCGGCGTTCCAGAGCGCGGTGGCTCGGCTGTCTGGCAAGCGTCTGGCGCTGGACGGGGATTTGATCAGTTACAGCTTCGGCCCGTCGTTGGGTCAGACCGAACTGGCTGTTCGCAGCCTTCATGGGCAACTGGGCATGCGCAACACGACGATTCGCAGCGCGCTGGAAAAGGGCGAAACGGCAGAGTTTGAAAGCACCGACCTCTACAAACAGGTGTTCGCACTGGCCGACAAGGCCGCAGGCAAACCGCTGCCTCGGGCGATTCTGCCGGGCATTGTGCTGGAAAGCCCGAAAATCACCCGCAAGCTGACCACTGCCTGGTTCGCTCAACGGGTGGAGGAGCGGCGGGTGCGTTGTATGTCGCGGGCATCCGGAAAGCTGAAGTAATCGTCACGCGACGGGCTGGCATGATCGCTGCTAGGAATTAAAGAGCTAATCAATTAATTTGTTTTTCGCGCATTTCGATGGCGAAATCGCGGATGACGAAGGGTTTGAACCACAAGGTAACGTTTATTCATGCAGACCATCACGGGCCGTCGTGGCAAGGCCGCTCCCGCCGAAGGGAAGGGCAAGATCAGCAGAAAAGGGCCGGGACGCCCGGAGGGTGCCAGCAATTTGCGGGACGAGATTCTGGATGCGGCCGAAGAGCTGTTCGCCAATCTGGGGTACGCAGGCACCACCATGCGCGAAGTGTCGCAGCACGCAAACGTGACTCAGGCGTTGATCAGCTACTACTTCGGCTCCAAATACGGGCTGTTTGAAGAGGTGTTTCTGCGGCGGGGCGGCGCGATTTCCGACGAGCGCCTGAAAAACCTCGACACGCTTCAGGCCCAGGGGCAGATCCCTGGCGTACGTGCCATCGTCGAGGCGTTTCTTCTACCCACCGTGGTGCTGCGCACTTCGATTCAAGGGCGGCACTTCCTGCGCCTGCAGGCGCGTCTGCACACTGAGCCGCCGAATATTTCCTACGCATTGCGTGACAAGGCCTACGGCACCTCGACTCAGCGTTACGTCGATGCCCTGAAAGAAGCCGTACCGGGGCTGAGCGATCTGGACGCCAACTGGCGCATCACCTTGATGGTCGGCACCTACCTGTATGCGTTTTCGGACAGCCATCGCATGGAAGAGCGCCTGCCGGACGGGCAATACAACCCGGAAGACTGGCATTCGCTGATTCAGCAAGTCACCAGCTTCGTGGTCGGTGGCATGTCGGCCTGAGGCACCGAATAGCACCAGATTGGAGAAGGCTTCACCAGGATGGTGCGCAACGGTGAAAGGGCGTAAAGCGCACTGGAAATAAAAAATCAGATAAATCATAGGGATATGGCTATTTCTTGTATTTGGCACGGCTTCTGCTATTCGTTAATTAAAAGGTTGATTAATTAATTGTGCTCTTGAGTGAGCGAACCTGAGAAAGCAGAGGAGTCGTGATGAACCTGATTGCCGTTTCATCTCATCAACCGGTCACCGCCGCCGACGGCTGCCAGGACCCGGTCCTGCTCAACGACTGGCACGTCGTGGGCTACAGCACCGACTTCGCCGAGGGTACGATCTATCCGGTGCGCCTGCTTGAACGCGAGCTGATTGTCTGGCGCAGCGCTGATGGCGAGGTGCATGTCTGGGAAGACCTGTGCATTCACCGTGGTGCACGTTTGTCCAAAGGCTGGATCAAGAACGATTCGGTGGTCTGCCCGTACCACGGCTGGGAATACAACGGCGAAGGCGCGTGCACCTTGATGCCCGCCGCGCCCGATGAAAAACCGATGAAGAAAGCCCGGGCGTTTCCGTACCCGGCGGTGGAGCGTTACGGCTTCGTCTGGACGTGTCTGGGCGAGCCCGCGTCAGATATTCCGGTGTTCCCGGAATGGGACGACGAGGTGTTCATGAAGGTCCACAGCGGCCCGTACAACTACGCCGCCAACGGTTTCCGGGCCGTTGAAAACTTCATTGATGCCTCGCACTTTCCGTTCGTTCACGCGGGCCTCAACGGCGTGATGGACAATCCGGATCGCCTTGAACCCTACACCGTTGAAGAGGTGGACACTGGCCTGCGTTCCTCCGAGGTCAAGGTGTTCCAGCCGTGGGGCGATGCGCGGGGCAAACCGCTGATGGCGTTCTACACCTACCATGCGTTTCGCCCGCTGGTGGGCTATTTCTCCAAACGTACTCAGGACGCCGACGCCGACGGCAACATCGTCAGCGATCAATCCGACACGTTCGCCACCTTGTTCACTGTTCAACCGCTGGATGCCGTGAATTGCATCGTGCGCGTGTGTGCGGCGATGAACGTCAGCCCGCGCCCTGATCCGGATGCCGTTCGCGCCCGCGCCGACGTGGTGTTCGGTCAGGACCGCGACATCGTTGAAAGCCAGCGCCCGGAACGCATTCCGGTCGAGTTGCGTTACGAGCTGCACCACCGCACCGACCTCATGGGCCAGCGCTACCGCACCTGGCTGCGCAACAAGGGCATTCGCTATGGCGTTATCTGACGGCGTGTTCAAGGTGCGTTTGCGGGCCATCGAGTACGGCGCGCCGGGCATCAACTTCTACACCTTCGAATCGCTGGATGGCTTGGCGCTGCCGTCTTACGAGCCGGGTGCGCATGTCGATGTGGCGATGGGGCCGGACCTCCTGCGCCAGTATTCGCTGTTGTGGCCTGCCAGCCATCCGGCGCAGTACCGGATTGCCGTGCAGTTGGCGCAAGTGGGCAAGGGCGGTTCGCGCAAGCTGCATTTCGAATCGGTGGTCGGTGCGGAGTACGAGGTGTCAGTGCCACGCAACCACTTTCCGTTGCAGCCCAGCGACGATGCGTTTCACCTGTTCGCCGGTGGCATCGGCATCACGCCGATCATTTCCATGTACCGCCAGTTGAAGGCCAACGGGCGCAAGGTGACGCTGTATTACTGGGCCAGCAGTGCGCAACACATGCTGTTTCATGATCAGTTGTGCGACGAGCAGGATGACGTTCACCTGTTTCATACCCGCTGTGGAGACACGCCACCGCGCCTCAAGGATGTGCTGAAAACACTGCCGCACAGCGCACAGCTTTACTGTTGTGGGCCGCAGGGCATGGTCGATGAGTTTGACCAGTTGACCCTTGAACGACCGGAAGCCAACACCCATCGCGAACGTTTCAGTGCCACCACCGATGCGTTGCAGCCGGGGGACAGTTTCCGCGTGAGGCTTCAGCGCTCTGGCCTGACCCTTACCGTTCCTGCGGAACTGAGTCTGCTGCAAGTCTGCGAGGCGGCGGGTGTGGACGTGGCGTATTCCTGCGAAGAGGGCGTGTGCGGCGCCTGTGAAGTGAAGGTGTTGGCGGGGCAAGTCGAACACCGTGACACCGTGCTCACCCCAAGCCAACGGCAGCGCAGTGAAAGCATGATGATCTGTTGTTCGCGGGGCGTGGGCGAAGGGTTGGTACTGGACCTTTGACGAAAGGCGTGTCGATATTTTTTTTGGATCAACAATTAATTGGTTGATTAATTATTACAGAGAGCCGAACGGCTGACCGTCGAACGGCAGGAGAAACACCCATGAGCAGAGCGTTGCGGGTTGGCATCATTGGCGCGGGGATCGGCGGAGTGACCCTTGCGCGGGCACTGGAACAACGAGGCATCGAGGCGCGGATTTTCGAGCGGGCAGCGATGTTCGGTGAAGTCGGCGCCGGGGTGCAAATGACCCCGAACGCGGTCAAGGTTCTGTCCGAATTGGGGCTGGACGAGCGCCTGAAGTCCATCGGCTTTCTGCCCCAGGGCATGGTCGGGCGCAATTGGAAAACGGCGCGGGAATTGTTCCGCACGCCACTGAAAGAATCGTGCCCCGAGTTGTATGGCGCGCCGTTCTATCACGTCCATCGCGCTGACCTGCACGCTGCGCTGGCCAGTGACATCAAACCCGCGCAGGCCACGTTCGGCGCGCACTGCACCGGTTTGAAACAGCACGCGCACACCGCCGTCGCGCAGTTTGCCGACGGTTCGGAATACGAGGCTGACCTGATCGTCGGCGCCGACGGCGTGCGCTCGGTGATTCGCGAGCAGTTGTGGGGCAAAGAGGCGGCCAACTACACCGGCCACATGTGCTGGCGTGCGCTGGTCAATGTCGACAAACACCCGCTGCCGTTCGTGAGCCCTGATTCGAATTTCTGGATGGGACCCAAAGGCCACGTGGTGACCTACTACGTCAAAGGCGGCTCGATGGTGAACATCGTGGCCGTCAACGAAAGCCCGGCCTGGGTCGAGGAATCGTGGAACGCCAAGAGCACGCAGCAAGAGCTGCTGGACGGGTTCAAAGGCTGGCACCCGAACCTGATCGAGCTGTTCAAGCGCACCGATCCGGATGCCGTCTACAAGTGGGGCCTGTTCGATCGCGACCCAATGAAAACCTGGTCCAAAGGCAACGCCACGCTGCTCGGTGACGCCGCGCACCCGATGCTGCCGTTTCTTTCTCAGGGCGCGGCCATGGCCATCGAAGACGGCTACGTGTTGGCGCAGTCCCTGGCGTACCACGGTTTGCCGCAATTGCAGTCAGCCTTGCGCGCTTACGAACTGGAACGCCTGCCGCGTACCAGTCGTGTGCAACTGGAAGCCCGTGAACGTGGACGCACCTACCACCTGCCGTCGGCGTGGTCGCAGCTCAAACGCGACATGGCTTACCGCTGGCGCCAGTTGCTCAACCCGAACGCGGTAGGCATTCAGGCCAACTGGGTCTACGAGTACGACGCGCGGGACTGCGAAACCCGCTTCCCTCACGCCGAAAAAATTCCCGCCTGAGTTGGAGGTCACGTCATGAGTCGTCTTCGTTATGGCGCGCAGGTGCACGCCAACGGGATTCGTCAGCATTACCTGCGCTATGGGCCGCTCGAGTCGGCTGACCTGAGTCTTGATCCGGTCATTCTGGTGCCGGGGATTACCAGCCCGGCGGTGACCTGGGGCTTTGTCGCCGAGCAATTGGCGACGCGTTTCGAGGTTTACGTGCTGGATGTGCGCGGTCGTGGGCTGTCGGAGTCTGGCGAGCATCTGGATTACAGCCTCGACGCCCAGGCCACTGATGTGCTGGCCTTCGCTGCTGCGCTGGGGCTGGAACGCTACAGCGTGCTGGGCCACTCGATGGGCGCGCGCATCGCCATTCGCGCTGCGCAGTCCTGTCCGGTCGCTGTGGCCCGAATGGTCTGGGTCGATCCGCCTGTATCAGGGCCAGGGCGTCGGGCCTATCCGGCGCAACTGTCGTGGTACATCGACTCGATTCGTCAGGCCCGACACGGCATGAGCGCCGAAGACATGCGCGCCTTCTGCCCGACCTGGACCGAGGAACAACGGGCACTGCGGGCGCAGTGGCTGCACACCTGTGACGAGCGGGCGATTCTCGCCAGCTTCAATGGCTTTCACGAAGACGCAGTGATCGAAAGCGTCGTCAATGTCACGTGCCCCACGCTGCTGATCACGGCCGCCCGAGGCGATGTGGTCAAGGACGAGGACGTGGCGGAAATGCAGACGCTGCTGCCGACCTTGGCGCACACCCGTGTGGCGGACGCCGGGCACATGATCCCGTGGGACAACGAAGCCGGATTTTATGCCGCGCTGGGGGATTTTCTCGGCGCGTCGGTCACTGAAAAGGAGGCAGACCATGGCCGTCAGTGATTTCACGATGTTCGAGGCGTGGACTCAAGTCCTGCGCCTTTCAAATGTCGAAGCGGGGCAGTCGGTGACGATTCTGACCGGCGCCGACACCCACCCGCAGACCCTGCGCACGGCACAGATGGCCTGTCAGTCGCTGGGGTTGGTGATCAGCCGCCTCGATCTTTCTCCCGTCAACGGCGAGCGTGCCCTGAGCCGCGACCCGCTGGCCTACCTCGGCACCACACCGTTGACCGGCAACAAACCAGCCCTTGCTGCGCTGAAAGCCAGCGATCTGGTGCTGGATTTGATGACCTTGCTGTTCTCCCCCGAGCAGCACGACATCCTCGCGGGCGGGACCAAAATCCTGCTGGCGGTCGAGCCCCCGGAAATTCTGGCGCGCATGGTGCCGACCGAGGCTGATCGCGCCCGTGTGTTGCGTGCGGCGGCGAAGATCGAACGGGCAGGGCGCATGACCGTGACCTCGCCTGCGGGCACTGCGTTGTCTTGCCCGTTGGGCGAATTTCCGGCCATCAGCGAATACGGCTTTGTCGATACGCCGGGGCGTTGGGACCATTGGCCCAGCGGTTTCGTCCTGACCTGGCCGAACGAGCTGCAAGCCAGCGGCACTATCGTCATCGACCGCGGTGACATTCTGCTGCCGCACAAAAGCTACGTCCAGGACCCCATCGTGCTCACGGTCGAGAAGGGTTTTGCCACGCAGATCGAGGGTGGTGTCGAGGCGGCGTTGCTGCGCGACTACATGGAAAGCTTCAATGACCCCGAGGCCTACGCCATTTCGCACATCGGTTGGGGCCTGCAACCTCGGGCGCGCTGGTCGACCCTTGGCTTGCTGGATCGCGAAGCGCACATCGGCATGGACGCGCGGGCGTATGAGGGCAATTTCCTGTTCTCGCTCGGTCCGAACAATGAAGCCGGTGGTTCGCGGACGACGGCGTGTCACATCGACATTCCGTTGCGCGGCTGCACCGTGATGCTGGATGAGCAGGTCGTGGTCAAAGGCGGAAAAGTGGTTAACGAGGAGGGCGCGCAATGAGTGATCTGGACAGCTACCAACGGCAGGGTTTCGGCGCAGACATGGACCTTCCCGCGCCCTATGCGCTGCTGATCATCGATCTGGTAGAAGGCTTCGCTGACCCCGAGATTTTTGGCGGCGGCAACATTCCCCAAGCCATCGCCCAGACCGAAAATCTGCTGGCCCATGCCAGGGAGCAGGGTTGGCCGGTGGCTCATTCGCGCATCGTGTTCGCCGACGACGGCGCCGATGCCAACGTGTTTTCGCTCAAGGTTCCGTCGATGTTGACCCTGACCGAACATGCACCGCGCAGCGCCATCGTCCCGCAACTGGCCCCACGGCAGGGCGAACGGGTGGTGCGCAAAACCTTGCCCTCGGCGTTTTTCGGTACTGATCTGGCCGCCTGGCTGACCTTTCATGGCGTGCGCACCGTGCTGGTGGCGGGCGCGGTGACCAGCGGTTGCGTACGTGCCAGTGTGCTGGACGCCATGAATTACGGTTTCCGCCCGCTGGTGGTTAGCGATTGCGTGGGCGACCGGGCGCTGGGGCCGCATGAGGCGAACCTGTTCGACATGGCGCAGAAATACGCCGTGGTCAAACCGCTGAGCGAAGCGCTGGCACTGCTGCGAGGCGTCTAGCTCGCACGATTTCATTCAATTACAAGCCTGTCTGGCACACGCGTTGCTATTTAATTAACTGCCCGTTTAATAACGGTGATCCGAGTCTGGAGCGCCCTGATGCTGTGCAAGTCATTCACCTGATCAGCTTGGAGAACACCCACATGCGTGCACGTTTTACGAAGTCGAACCTGTTGGCAGGCGCCATCGCCGTAATCGTCAGCGGCGCGGCCTGGTCGGCCGACACGATCAAGATTGGCGACATCAACAGCTACAAATCCCAGCCGGTGTTCACCGACGGCTACAAGAAGGGCATGGAGCTGGCTGTCGAGCAGATCAACGCCGCAGGCGGTGTCGATGGCAAGAAGCTGGAGCTGATTACCCGCGATGACAACGCCAACCCTGGCGATGCCATTCGCCAGGCCGAAGACCTGATCAACCGCGAGCACGTCGATGTGCTGGCCGGTGCGTTCTACGCGCATATCGGCACGGCGCTCTCGGACTACGCCAAACAGAAGAAGCGCTTTGTGCTGATCACTGAAGCGTTGAGCGACAACATCGTCTGGAGTGCGGGCAACCGCTACACCTACCGCCTTGACGCCTCGACCTACATGCTGACTTCGTCGCTGGTGGACGAAGCGGTCAAATTGCACAAAAAGCGCTGGGCGCTGGTGTACCCCAACTACGAGTTCGGCACGGCGGCGGCCAGTGCTTTCAAGACCCTGCTCAAGGCGCGCCAGCCTGATGTCGAGTTCGTGACCGAGCAGGCCCCGCCGTTCGGCAAAGTGGACGCGGGCAGCGTGGTTCAGGCGTTGGTGGATGCCAAACCGGACGGTCTGTTCAACGCGCTGTTTGGCGCCGACCTGGCCAAGTTCATTCGCGAGGGCACCACCCGTGGTTTCTTCGGCGAGCAACTGCCGGTACTGAGCATCATCACGGGTCAGCCGGAATACCTGGAGCCGCTCAAGGATGAAATCCCGCCGAACTGGACCGTCACTGGCTACCCCTGGTACAGCATCGATACCCTGGCGCACAAAGCCTTCGTTGACGCCTACCACGCCAAGTACGGCACCGAAAACATGCGTTTCGGTTCGATCATCGGTTACTCGGCGATTCAGTCCATTGCCGCAGGCATCAAGGCGGCCGGTGGCAAGACCGACTCCGAATCGATGGTCAACGCGTTCAGTGGCCTGAAAGTCGAAACCCCGGACGGCCCGCTGGAATACCGCAAGATCGACCATCAGGCCACGTGGGGTTTGTACGTTGGCAAGCTGGCGGTCAAGGACGGTTCGGGCGTGATGGTCGATTACCAGTTCAAGCCGGGTCAGACGTTGCTGCCTTCGGATGATGAAGTGCGCAAGTTGCGGCCTGCAGAGTAATTCCGGCGGTATTGGATACAACCTGTCGTGCGGGTTGAAATGCGTTTCTGTGGGAGTCGGCTTGCTGGCGAAAAGGGCGTGTCAGGCAATTGAAATGTCGACTGATACGCCGCATTCGCCCGCAAGCCGGCTCCCACAGTAATGCGTGTCGAAGCATGGATTTTTGCTTGGCGCCGATTATGTGGGAGCCGACTGGGTGGCGAAGACGGTTGATCGACCCACATAGAATCTCCCACGGGTTCGGCGTTGACTGGGCAAGTCTGGATCGAGGGCGTCATGGACTTTTCAGCGTTATTTTCACAGTTGCTCAACGGCCTGGCCGAAGCCTCGTCGTTGTTTTTGGTGGCCGCGGGGTTGTCGCTGATTTTCGGTGTGACCCGCATCGTCAACTTCGCCCACGGCTCGTTTTACATGCTGGGGCTGTACATCGGCTATTCCGTCGTCGAGCACCTCATGGGTGCGCTCGGCGGGGCGGGTTTCTGGCTGGGGCTGGCGCTGGCCGCCATTTCAGTCGGTGTGATCGGCGCACTGGTCGAGATTGTCCTACTGCGCCGTATCTACAAGGCGCCGGAACTGTTCCAGTTGTTGGCCACCTTCGCGTTGGTGCTGGTGATCAACGACGCCGTATTGGGGTATTGGGGCGCCGAGGAATTATTGGGCCGTCGGGCACCCGGTTTGACCGGCTCCATCGACATTCTGGGGCGTCAGTTCCCCACCTATAATTTTTTCCTGATCATCGTTGGCCCGGCGGTGCTGGGGTTGGTCTGGCTGCTGCTGGTGCGCACCCGTTGGGGCGTGCTGGTGCGTGCCGCGACCCAGGACCGCGAGATGCTCGGCGCGCTGGGCGTCAATCAGGCGTGGCTGTTCACCAGCGTATTTGCTTTGGGTGCGATGCTCGCCGGGTTGGGCGGTGCCGTGCAGTTGCCCCGCGAACCGGCGAGCCTGTCGTTGGATTTGCGCACCATCGGCGAAGCGTTTGTGATCGTCGTGGTCGGCGGCATGGGGTCGTTGCCCGGCGCCTACGTGGCGGCCTTGCTGATCGCGGAAATCAAGGCGCTGTGCATCGGGTTGGGTTCGACCACGCTGTTCGGCATCCCGGTGTCGTTCTCCAAGCTGACGCTGGTGATCGAGTTTCTGGTCATGGCCGTGGTGCTGGTGGTTCGCCCGTGGGGCCTGATGGGCAAGCCCCAGGCCAGCAGCCGCAACTCCGCGCCTGTGGAAGCGCCGATACGTCCGGGGTCCGCGTCCTTCAAAGGGTTGATGGCTGCACTGTTCGTGGTGCTGGCGATCCTGCCGTTGCTCTCGGACTGGCTGCCTTACGCCAGCGTTCTCACCCAGGACGTGCTGGTGGCGGTGCTGTTCGCCGTGAGCCTGCACTTCATCATGGGGCCGGGCGGGATGTCGTCGTTCGGTCACGCGGCCTATTTCGGTCTCGGTGCTTACGGTGCCGCGATCCTGTTCAAAGTGCTGACCATGCCCATGCCGCTGGCCTTTGCCCTCGCGCCGTTGGTGGCCGGGTTAGGGGCGCTATTGTTTGGCTGGTTCTGCGTGCGCTTGTCCGGGGTCTACCTGGCGATGTTGACGCTGGCGTTTTCGCAGATCGTCTGGTCCGTGGTCTTTCAGTGGGAAGACGTGACCGGTGGCTCCAACGGCATCACCGGCATCTGGCCGTCGAGCTGGCTGGACGGCACGGCGTATTACTACCTGACGCTGGTGCTGGTCTCGCTGAGTGTGTTTCTGGTGCGCCGGATTCTCTTCGCACCATTCGGCTACAGCCTGCGTGCGGCACGGGATTCGGCCTTGCGCGCGGACGCCATCGGCATCGACGTCAAGCGCGTGCAGTGGCTGGCGTTCGTGATCGCCGGGGTCTTCGCCGGTCTGGCAGGCGCGCTGTATATCTTCTCCAAGGGCAGCATCTCGCCAGATGCCATGGCCGTCGGCAAATCGGTGGACGGTCTGGTGATGGTGCTGCTGGGCGGCATACAGAACCTGCTGGGGCCGGTGGCCGGGGCCAGTGTGTTCAGCGTGCTGCAGGACTCGATCATGCGCGCCACCGATTACTGGCGAGCCGTGTTCGGCGGGGTGATTCTGGTGCTGGTGCTGGCGTTCCCTCAAGGCATCGCCGGGTTCTTTCAACAGGTCGGCGACCTCTGGCGGCGCTGGCGGTCGCGTTCGTCGTCGCCCGTGCAATCAATGACCCGCGCCGTGGAGAAACAGGCATGACGCTTCTGGAAGTCCGTGATTTGAGCAAGTCCTTCGGCGGCGTGCGCGCGGTCGATGGCATCAATTTCGATCTGCACGAGGGCGAGTTGCTGGCCCTGATCGGCCCTAACGGCGCAGGCAAGTCCACCACCTTCAACATGGTCGGCGGCCAGCTCAAGGCCAGCGGCGGCTCGATTCGGTTGCTGGGGCAGGAGCTGGTTGGCAAGCGGCCCCGCGACATCTGCCGCATGCAGGTCGGGCGCACCTTTCAGATCGCCGAAACCTTCGCCTCGCTGAGCGTGGTGGAAAACGTGCAGATGGCGTTGATTTCCCATCATGGCGAGGGCTTTTCGCTGTTCGGATCGGCCCGCAAGCGCTACCGCGACGAGGCGATGGCGCTGTTGGCGCAAGTCGGCATGCAGCGCCACGCCGAGCGCCCGTGCAGCGAACTGGCTTATGGCGACGTCAAACGGGTGGAATTGGCGATGGGGCTGGCCAACGACCCCAAACTGCTGCTGATGGATGAACCCACCGCAGGCATGGGGCCGGAAGAGCGCAACGACCTGATGGCCCTGACCAAGCGGCTGGTGGTGGAGCGCAAGATGGCCGTGCTGTTCACCGAGCACAGCATGGACGTGGTGTTCGCCTACGCCGACCGGATGATCGTGCTTGCCCGTGGCCGCCTGATCGCCGAAGGGGACGCGCAGTACATTCGCAATCACCCCAAGGTGCAGGAAGTGTACTTCGGCAGCGGCAAGACCTTCGAAAATGAACCGACCGACGCGCAGGTGCAGGTATGAGCGCAGTGCTTTCAACGCAAACACCCATGGCAACCCCAACGGCAGACACCTTGCTGGAGGTCAACGGCCTCAACGCCTGGTACGGCGCCGCACAGGTGCTGTACGACGTCAGCCTCAACGTTCGACGAGGGGAGGTCGTTGCGCTGATGGGGCGCAACGGCGCAGGCAAATCGACCACCTTCAAGGCGCTGATGGGCATGCTTGGGCGACGTCAGGGCGATGTTCGCTTCATGGGGCGAGACGTGGCAGGGATGCAGCCCTTTCAGTTGGCGCGTCTGGGGCTGGGCTTCGTGCCGGAGGACCGTCGCGTGTTCACTCACCTGACCGTCACCGAAAACCTCGAAGTCGGTCGCCAGCCTGATCGTCGCTGGCCGGATGGCACGCAGGCGTTGAACTGGACGCCGGAGCAGCTCTATGAATTCTTTCCCAACCTGGGCGCCATGCAGGACCGACCCGGTGGGCAGATGAGCGGCGGCGAACAGCAGATGCTGACCGTGGCGCGGACCCTGATGGGCAATCCGTTTCTGATTTTGCTCGACGAACCCTCGGAAGGCGTCGCGCCGGTGATCGTCGAGCAGATGGCCCACATGATCCTCGCGCTCAAAGCCAAAGGCGCGAGCATTTTGCTGTCCGAACAGAACCTGCATTTTGCCGGGCTGGTGTCGGACCGGGCCTACGTGCTGGAGAAGGGGTTGATTCGCTACGAGGGCAGCATGGCCGAACTGGCGGCCAACGAAGACGTGCGCAAGGCGTATTTGACGATGTAGCTCGTGGATACTCCATGAAAAATGCCTGACCCCTTTACAGGCGTCAGGCATTTTTTTCGCTCGTTTTGTGGGTGTTACTTCGGCGTCAACGCCTCGCGCACGTCCTTGACGCTGGCGCTGGACACCGCAGGCGCGGCGTTGCCCCAAGTGTTGCGCACGTAGGTCAGCACGTCAGCGACGTTTTCATCCGAGAGGTTCCAGCCGAATGCAGGCATGGCCGGGGCCGTTGGCGCTGCGTCGGTTGCGCCTGCGCGGCTGCCTGCCAGCACCACGCGGATCAGCGACGACGGGTCGTTGCTGTTGATCAGCGGGGCCATGGCCAGTTTCGGGAACAGGTTCGCTGCGCCTTCACCGTTCGGCGTGTGGCACGCCGAGCAACGGTCCGCGTAGATCGCCTTGCCCGCCACCATCGCCGGGTCATTGGCGGCGACCGGCTTCGGCGCTTCCACCGGCTTGGCGCCGTCCTTGAGGTACACCGCAACGGCCATCAGGTCCTGATCGGTCCAGTGTTGGGACGAGTGCTCGACTTCCTCGGCCATCGGGCCTGAAGCGATGTCGAAGCGGTTGGCACCGGTCTTCAGGTACTTGACGATGTCGTCTTCGTTCCACGCCCCCAGGCCGTCATGGCCGGTGGAGGTGAGGTTCGGCGCGACCCAGTTCTGCAGGTTGGCACCGGTCAGGAACTGATCGTTCTTGTCACCGCCAATCAGGTTTTTCGGCGTGTGGCAGGTGCCACAGTGGCCCAGACCTTCCACCAGATACGCGCCACGGTTCCACTGCTCGGACTTCTGCGGGTTGGCCTTGAATTCGCCTTCCTTGAAGTTGATCAGGTTCCAGCCGATCAGGCTGGTACGCACGTTGAACGGGAAGGGCAACTGATTGGTTTCAACGTGGTTGTCCGACGCGTCGACGGTGCGCAGGTAGGCCCAGATCGCCAGGTTGTCTTCACGCTTGACCTTGGTGTACGCGGTAAACGGCATGGCGCCGTATAGGCGTTTGCCGTCCAGGCCGTGGCCCTTGGACATGGCGTTCTGGAAGTCGTCGAAACTCCAGCGACCGATGCCGTTGACCGGGTCCGGAGTAATGTTGGCGCCTGCCAGCTTGCCGAACGGCGTGTCGAGAATGACACCGCCGGAAAACAGCGGTTTGCCTGGCAGGGTGTGGCACGCCGTGCAGTCGCCCAGAGTGGTCAGGTAGCGGCCTTTTTCCACGAGATTGTAGGAATCGGCGCCGGTGGCGCCATGGGCCATGGACACGGACAGTCCGAGAACGCCCGCACAAACAGTCAGAAGAGTCTTCATACGCTGATCATCTCCCCTGGACGCTTGAGGTAGCGGGTGCGGATGGCATCCGCCGCTTTGAAGGCCAGCGCCGCGACGGTGCCGGTCGGGTTGTAGCCGGGGTTCTGCGGGAAGGCCGAGGAACCCACCACGAACAGGTTCGGCACGCCCCACACTTGCAGGTATTTGTTGACCGAGCTGTTCTTCGGGTCGGCGCCCATGATGAAGCCGCCGACAATGTGCGAAGACTGATACGGCGCGCTGTTCCAGTGGCCTTGCTGGGAGCTTTGGACCCTCTGACGCGGGTTCATGCTCTTGGCGATTTCATCGACCTTGCCGGTCACGTACGCCGCCATTTTGCGGTCGTTCTCCGGGAAATCGAAGGTGATGCGCAGCAGTGGACGGCCCAACGGATCCTTGTAGGTCGGGTCCAGAGACAGGTAGTTGGTGCGGGTTGAATAGCTGCTGGCTTCGCAGCCGATGGACATGGTCGCGGCGTAGTTCTTGACCGTGGCCTTCTTCCATTCCGAACCCCAGGTCGGGGTGCCGGGCGGGAGAGGGCGCGAGTCGATGGGCGCAGCGCCAATCGGCGTCACGCGGGTGCTGCCACCGCCGACGAAACCCAGACCCGAATGGTCGAAGTTGTCGTTGTTGAACTCGTCGATGCCCATGCCGATGGCGCCGCCACCGATGAACGGGTTGAAGTTCTTGTCATCGAAGAACAGCCGCACGTTGTTGGCGGTCTGGTAGGCGTAGTTACGGCCCGTGGTGCCGGTGTTGGTGACCGGGTCGTACGGCTTGCCAATGCCGGACAGCAGCATCAGGCGCACGTTTTCAAAGATGAACGCACTGATCACCACCAGCTCGGCAGGCTGTTCCCACTCTTCGCCGTTCGAATCCATGAAGACGATGCCAGTGGCTTTCTTGCCACTGCTGTCCATGGTCACGCGCAGCACTTCGCAGTTGGTCATCGCCTTGAAGTTCGGCTTGCGGATCAACGCAGGCAGGACCGTGGTGATGGCGCTGGCCTTGGAATAGTTGGCGCAGCCGTAGTTGGTGCAGAAACCGCAATAGGTGCACGGCCCCATGGCCACACCCAGCGAGTTGACGTAAGGGCGCGAGACCAGCGCCGAGGGCACCGGGAACGGTTTGTAGCCCAGGTTTCTGGCCGCTTCGGCGAACAGCGTCGGGGCGTAGGTCTGCTCGGTCGGCGGGTTCGGGTATTCCTCGGAGCGCGCGCCTTCGAACGGGTTGCCGCCTTCCTGAATCACGCCCTTGATGTTGCCGGCCTTGCCTGAGATGCCCGCCAGACGATCGAACTTGGTGTAGAACGGCTCCATTTCTTCCCAGTCGGTGCCCCAGTCTTGCAGGGTCAACTCGGGGGACAGCTCTTTGCCGTAACGCTCGGTCAGGTGGCTGTGCAGCCGAAATTCGTGAGGCTGAAAGCGGAAGGTGATCCCCGCCCAGTGGTTACCCGCGCCGCCAGTGCCGTTACCGGGGTGGAACGAGCCCCAACTGCGCATGGGTAGCGCTGTCTCGTTGACGCTGTTGCGAATCGTCGTGGTGTTTTGCCGCGTTCTCACCATCAGGTCCTGGCGGCGGTTGTAACGCAGTTCGTCCGCTGCCGAAGCGACGTTGAAGTCGGCTGCGGTGTCGCGCCATGGGCCGCGTTCGAAGCCGATGATGCTCAGGCCTTCGTCAGCCAGTTCGTTGGCGATGATGGATCCGGCCCAGCCGAGTCCGACAACCACGACATCCGTGGAAGGTAGTTTTTTGGCCATGTCGAATTAACCCTTCTTGGTCCAGGCGGCGCTGCCGGAGATGGAGAGCGGTACCAGATCGAGCTTCTGGTTGTGCTTGCCGATGTATTCGCGGTAGTCGTAGCGTGCACCGGGAAAGCCGATCATCTTCCACGACACCATGTCGCGGTTGCCGCCGTAGACCGGGTCGGCGAAGAAGCCTTCCATGGTGTTGCCCAGCACTTGCTGGAAGAACAGCTTGCTGTCGATGCCATCAAGTGTGATCTCGCCTTTCTCGAGGCCGGTCAGCACTTTGTCCTGCACCTCGGGGGCCAGGGCGCTGAAGCCCTTCTGGAACTGCTTCTGGCAGTAGGTCTCGAGACCGGCCAGACCCAGACGGTAGCGGTCACGAGGCACCAGTTCCGACTGATCGCCCTGCATGGGCGTGCCTTTCTCGAACGGGCCTTGCATGTACAGGCGGCTGAAGGTGCCGTATTCGCCTGCCAACTGGCGGTCGATGAACACCGCGCATCCGGCGTCCTTGCCGCTGACACTCAGGTCGTCGGCAGGAATCAGGCGTGCCACGATGGCTTCTACGGCGGTGGCTTCAGCGTCACTGAAGAACTGCCAGCCGGGTGTGTCGTAGTGCATCGGGCCGTTGTGGTCGAAGGGGATCCACTGGGGAACGCCTGCCACGGTGGCCGCTTTGGCGGTTGCGGCAGCGCCCACGGCCAGGGTCGTTGCCGATCCTTTCAGCAACTGGCGGCGGGTCAGGCCTCTGGATTTTTCTGTCATTCAAGGCTCCTGCCAGCACGCCGGTTCAAGGGACCATGACGAGCAGGGTCCTCGAGGGCGGCGGCATCGTAAGTTTCACGGTTTGGCTCGACAGTCAGAGGTGTCGAACGGGTGCGGCGGCGGGTGTGACATCCGGTCTCTGGCACACCAGCCTGCAAAGCGTGCACGCTAGGCGGGGGAACGCCATGACTCGCTGTTCATCTTTTCCACGCGAAACGCAATGATAGATGTGTTACGGACTATTGCATCACCCTGAAATCAGTAATTAACCGTTACCGTTTTTGCAACAGTCTGATTTTTTGTCTCGACGTGCTAGAAGTGTTGCCTCTTTGCGGCTCACCGGTGATGGAGCGCTGCAAAGCCTGTTTCAGCGCATTGCTCTGTACTGAGTGGGTTCACGGTGAAAAGCGGTGCAAAACTGATCCGCTTTTCAATGGCTTATCTGATGCGAAGGTGTGGACGGGATTTGTCTTTGTTTCGCAACAAACGAAGCGTTATCGCCACGTTGTTTTTTTGCTTGAAAGACGGTGCCCTTCGTCGCTTTTCGCCAACATGACAGGATTTTCATGAAGAACGGCCCATGGAACGGGGCGCTTCTTGGTAAGGTGCACGCCATTTGCGTTCAGCGAAGCCAGCCGAACGTCGTCTGCACCGTTTATCCGTTCACCGAGTAGCTGTAGAAATGCCCGATCCCATACCTTTAAAGGATCACGAAAAGGAGACCCGGCTGGTCAATAACCGCCTGATCGCCTGTGCCGTGTTCGTGATCCTGCTCAGCGTCGCCCTGGTCTGCCGACTTTATATTCTGCAGGTCGTCGAGTTTGCCTATCACTCGACCATTTCCGAAAACAACCGCGTCCACGTGCTGCCGATTCCGCCCGAACGCGGGCTGATCTACGACCGCAACGGCGTGATCCTGGCCGACAACCGCCCCAGCTTCAACCTGACCATGACCCGTGAGCGGGCAGGGGACTGGCACGCAGTGATCGACACCCTGATGCAGATCCTCAACCTGCCGGACGAGGACCGCATCATCTTCGACAAGGCGATGAAGAACTCGCCCCATCGCTTCGTCCCGGTGACGCTGCTGTATGAGCTGACCGAAGAGCAGATCGCCCTGCTGGCCGTGAATCAGTTCCGCCTGCCGGGGCTGGATGTCGAGGCGCAATTCGTCCGCCATTACCCGCTGGCCGAGCATTTCGCGCACTCCATCGGCTATGTGGGGCGCATCAACGAGAAAGAAGCCAGCCAACTGGATCAGGTGGAATATCGCGGCACCCAGTCCATCGGCAAGACCGGCGTCGAGCGTTTCTACGAAAACGAATTGCATGGTCACGTCGGCTACGAAGAAGTCGAGACCAACGCTCAGGGCCGCGTGCTGCGGGTGCTCAATCACCACGACCCGGTGGCGGGAAAGAGCATCACGTTGAGCCTGGACGTCAAGTTGCAGGAAGCCGCCGAAGAAGCGCTGGGCGACCGTCGCGGCTCGGTGGTGGCGATCGACCCGGCCACGGGCGAAGTGTTGGCGATGGTCAGCAAGCCGAGTTTCGACCCGAACCTGTTCGTCACGGGCATCAGCTTCAAGGAGTATTCGGCGCTGCGCGACTCGGTGGATCGGCCGTTGTTCAACCGCGTGCTGCGCGGTCTCTATGCGCCGGGCTCCACCATCAAGCCGGAAGTGGCGATTGCCGGACTGGACAGCGGCATCATCACGCCTTCGACCCGGGTGTTCGATCCGGGCTATTTCCAGTTGCCGGACTTCGACCATAAATACCGCAACTGGAACCACAGCGGCGACGGCTGGGTGGACCTGAACGCGGCGATCATGCGCTCCAACGACACCTATTTCTATGACCTGGCGCACAAGCTGGGCATCGACCGCCTGCACGATTACCTGACCATGTTCGGCATTGGCCAGAAGGTCTCGCTGGACATGTTCGAAGAGTCTGCCGGGCTGATGCCGTCCAAGGAATGGAAACGCATTACCCGACGTCAGGCGTGGTTCCCGGGCGAGACCGTGATTCTCGGCATTGGCCAGGGCTACATGCAGGTCACCCCGTTGCAACTGGCCCAGGCCACGACGCTGATCGCCAACAAGGGCGTGTGGAATCGGCCGCATCTGGCCAAGGACATCGGTGGTGTGCCGCCGGTCGATGAACATCCTATGCCGAACATCGTGCTGCGTGATCCGCGCGAGTGGGATCAGGTCAACAACGGCATGCAGTCGGTGATGCATGACCCACGAGGCATCGCCCGCGCGGCGGCGCAAGGAGCGCAGTACCGCATTGCCGGGAAGAGTGGTACGGCGCAGGTAGTGGCGATCAAGCAGGGCGAGCGTTACAACCGCGACAAGACCCTTGAGCGGCATCGCGACAACGCCCTGTTCGTCGGTTTCGCCCCGGCGGCCAATCCGAAAATCGCCGTGGCAGTGATGATCGAGAACGGCGAGGCGGGCGGTCGGGTTGCGGGGCCGGTGGTGCGGCAGATTCTCGATGCCTGGCTGCTGGATCAGGACGGGCATCTGAAGCCGCAGTACGCCACGCCGAACACCCCGCCGGTCAATCCGAAAGTGCAGATTGCCGCACCCGCCAAACCGGTGGTTCAGCCGCCGGTTTAGGGGTGCTCGACCTTCGGCGCCATCACGCCCGGCATCTGGTCGTCGGCAAACGCGCTGGCGTGGCAGTAGCAGCATGTGGCAATCATGGGTGTGCCAGTTCTGCACGTAGCCGCTGGTTTCACTGAGTTCGAAATGAAAAAGTTCGGCCGGGGTGCCACTGAGCTTGGGCGACAGGCGAGTCATGGCGACAGGCTCAAGGAGATGGTGCACCGGAATGGAAAGCGATTGGTGCCATCATACAGACCTTCCCGTGGCGCCACGACCTGTGGCACGGACGTGTGAGCGACGGTTCGGCATTGCTGGGGGGCGAGGACGTCTGGTGCGGGAGTGCATAGGCGCCATACCGGATCACGCTCCTACGCCCTGCGGGCAGAATCAAAATCGACGTGACGGCGATCTTTTATCTGATTTCGGCTAGTCTTGCCCTTCGATTCAACGGCAGCCACGGACGGTGGCGATGACAGGGCAGGGGCGCATGCGCAAGCGGGTAATCGGTATCGATCTCTCCACGACCACCTGTAAAGCCATTGCCTGGGATGAGTGCGGGACGCTGGTAGCGCAGGCGCGGGCGCCTTTGACGTTGTCTCGTCCGGCACCGAATGCCTATGAACAGGACCCCCATGACTGGTGGCAGGCCGCACAGACGTCACTGAGAAATCTGCTGCCGATGATCGCCGATGACGCCATCGCGGCGGTCGCCGTCGTCAATCAGCGGGAAACGGTGGCGGTCACCGACGCGGAGGATCGGCTGCTTCGCCCGGCAATTCTATGGCTGGATGAACGTCGTAAGGACGAAGTCGCCGCGCTTTGCCAGCGCGTCGGCCATGACCGTCTGCACCGTATCACCGGCAAACCCCACGACTGGGCGCCTGCCATTTACAGCCTGGCGTGGCTGGCCGATGCCGAGCCAGCGCTGTTCAGGCATATTCGTCATGTCTACGAACCCCACGCCTGGCTGGTGCGCCAACTCACCGGGCAATTCGTCACCAGTTGGGCCAGCGCCGATCCCTTTGGCGCCTTCGACATTCATCAGCACCGCTGGGCGGAAGATGTGCTCGACGCCTTGCCCATCCCGTTACGGCCCGACTGTTTCCCGACGGCCTTTGCACCCGGTTCGTCGCTTGGCGTCGTCACTGAGCGGGCGGCGGCACTGACCGGGTTGCCCGCAGGCACGCCGGTGGTGGCAGGTGGCGGCGATGGACAGGCCGGTGGATTGGGCATCGGCGTGGTCAGCCCCGGCACGGCATACCTGAATCTGGGCACCGCGATTGTCTCCGGGGTCTACGCCGAGCACGCGCAGGTCAACGATGCCTTTCGCACCCTGTGCGCCATCGACCGTCAGGGTTACGTGCTGGAAACCTCGTTGCGCTCCGGCACGCTGCTGATCAACAGCCTGCTCAAGCAGTTCTTCGACATCGACGTGGTCGCGCAGCCCGACAGCCTGCTGCGTCTGGAAATCGAGGCTTCCCGTGTGGCGCCGGGCAGTGCGGGGCTGATCCTCTTGCCGTACTGGAACGGCGTGATGAACCCCTATTGGGATCAGGATGCCCGGGGTTGTCTGCTGGGCCTGTCGCCGGATCATGGCCGCGCTCAGATCTACCGGGCGGTGCTGGAAGGCATCGCGCTGGAGCAGGCCGTCGCCACCCAGCATATGGTTGAAGCCACGGGCGAGCCGGTGAACACCTTCGTTGCGATTGGGGGCGGGGCGGCCAGTCGGCTGTGGTGCCAGATCATCGCTGACATCACGGATCGCCCGGTGATTCGCGCGGCAACTCAAGAGGCATCGAGCCTCGGTGCAGGCATCGCCGCTGCGGTGGGGGCCGGTTGGTACACGGATTTTGCCAGCGCTGCACAGGCCATGACGCAGGACGGCGAGCGCTTTGTGCCTAACCCTGCGCTGCGTGAATTTCATCGTGAACTGCGGGAGCTGTATCGCGAGCTGTACCCGCGCCTGCGTGATCTTTATCCACGGCTCGCAAAACTCAACCCGCGCTGAAGCCGCCGTCCACGGTCAGGGTCACGCCGTTGACCATGGCCGCGTCATCGCTGAGCAAAAACGCAATGGTCGAGGCGATTTCGCTCGGTTGCACGAAGCGGCCCAATGGAATGCGTGACAGCATCGACGCCGACTTGGCCGGGTCGCTCCAGGCTTTTTCAGCCATCGGCGTCAGGGTCACCACCGGGTTGATGCTGTTGACCCGAATACCATGCGGCCCCAGTTCCACGGCCATCACCCGGGTCATCGCATCCAATGCGGCTTTCGAGGCGCAGTACGCCAGATGATGGGGTGTGCCGACCGCAGCGGCGAGGCTGGAGACGTTGACGATGGCGCCGGGCACGCCGCGTTTGATCAGATCGCGAGCCACCACCTGTGCGATCACCATCGGCGCGCGGGTGTTGACCGCCATCAGGTAATCGAAGGTCTCGATCGTGGTGTCGAGCACCGATTCCAGCTCCACCACGCCTGCGCAGTTCACCAGCAGGTCGATGGGCAACATACTCGCGACTGCCGCCTGAGTTGCAGTTGCGTCGGCGAGATCGACGATCAGCGTTTGCTCGCAGTACGTCAGGTCCGCTGGATTGCGCCCCAAGGCGATCACCTCGGCACCGCAGCGGGTCAGCCACTGCACGGTTTCCCGGCCTATACCTTTGCCTGCGCCGGTGACCAGAATGCGTTTGCCGAGGAAGTCGTGTGTGGCCATAGGGCAGGCTCCATAGGCGTATCAGTTGTCGTGATCGAGCAATTCCAGGGCGGCGCTCTCGTCGATCACCAGTTCATGCACGACATTGCGCAACAGCACGGCGCGAATGATCTCGGCCTTGTACGGCCCGCCCGACACCAGTACCACCTTCTTGATCTTGCGCAGGTCTTCCGGGTTTAACGAAATCGCCCGCCGGTTCAGCGGGTGGTTGACCTCGATGCCGTCGCGGTCCAGCCAGTGCCCGAGCAAATCACCCACGGCACCGGCAGCGCGCAGAGAGCGAGCATCCTCTGGATTGACCAGCCCCAACTCCAGCATCAGCGAGCGTTCGCTCAAGTCACCCACGGTCAGCAGCGCCACATCGGCGTGCTGCGCCTTGCCCAGAACGTTCTGCACCGAGGCTTCTTCCAGAATCATCCCACGATAGGCTTCCGACGGCGCGAACAGCGGGGCGGCGAGGTAGTAGTAGGAGCCGCCGAACAGGGTGGCGAGGCTGGAGGCAATCTCTACCGTGTTGTTTGCCGAGCCGTAATGCAGCCCGCCCAGCAGCGAGACCACGGTCATGTTCGGCAACGGACGACCTTGCAGTTCGCGCACCGCCTGACGCAAGGTGCGACCCCAACCCACGGCGATGCTACAACCGTCGTTGAGGTATTCCTCGATGCTGGGCGCCACGCCGACGCCCAGCACTCGGAAGATGCTCGAAGGGTCGTCCGGCGAAGGCACCACGGTGACCCGTTCCAGTCCAAACCGCGCTTGCAGGCGCTCTTCCAATTCGACGCAAGAGGCCAGCGGCGAGTTGATGCGGATCTGCACCACACCGGTTTCGCGGCAGGTCGCCAGCGCTTTGTTGACCCGTACGCGGGTGATGCCGAGACGGTCGGCGATCTGCTGCTGGGTCATGTTGTTGACGTAGTAATACCAGGCGATGCGAATGTTAAGTTGATCCTCGGCGTTCACCGGTTCGGCGTCGGCGAGAAAGTCCGGGTAGCGATTCTGCACGGCAGTGTCCTTGGCGCTGAAAACGGCAGCGCCTATTTAACGGCGCCCATGGTCAGACCTTGTACCAGATGCCTGGAAACCATCAACGCGAAAATGATCACCGGGAACACGATCAGCGTGCCGGTGGCCATGATCTCGCCCCAAGGCAAGTCATAACCGCTCATGAAACTGGTGGCGGTGACTGGCGCGGTGCGCGCGACGTTGCGGGTGAGCACGAGCGCGTACAAAAGCTCGTTCCAGGAAAAGATGAACGAGAAGATCGCCGACACCGCCACCCCCGGCATGGCCAGCGGCAGGGCAATGCGCCAAAAGATGGTGAAGCGCGAGGCCCCGGACAGGCGCGCAGCTTCGTCCAGATCCTTGGGCACGCCACGAAACTGGTCGGTGCAGATCCACACCACGATGGGCAGGTTGAACGTCAGGTAAATCAGGATCAGCACCAGATGGGTGTCGATCAGGCTCAGGTTGCGCGCCATCAGGAAAATTGGCAGGGCCACGACAATCGGGCTGAGCATGCGGTTGGTGATGAACCAGAACCACAAATCTTCCTTGCCCCGGAATTCGAAGCGGGCCAGTGCGTAAGCGGCAGGCGTGCCCAGCCCGACGGCGAGCAAGGTGGTGCACACCGCGACGATCAGCGAGTTGCCGAGGCTGTGCAGCACGTCGCGCTCGAACAACACTTTGATGTAGTTATCCAGGTGCGGCGTGAAGGCCCACACCGGGGGCGAGGCCAGCGCTTCGGCCTGGGTCTTGAGGCTGGTGGCGACCATCCAGTAGAAGGGAAACACAGCGAACAAAAAGATCGCCAACAGCCCCACCAAATGCCAGGCGTTGACCTTCGTGCGGGGTCGGACGCGCTCGGGTGCGGCCGTGATTTTTGCAGCGAAAACAGTGGCCATGTCAGATCTCCCGGTACACGAATTTGATGTACAGCCGCGCCAGCACGATGGTCAGGATCAGCAGCAGAATCGCCTGCGCCGAAGCCACGCCCTGATCGAACACGCGAAACCCGACGCGCTGGATGTACACGCTCACAAGCTCCGTGGCCGCGCCCGGTCCGCCACGGGTCATGGTGAACACGGTGTCGAACATTTTCAGGATGTCGGCAGTGCGCAGGATCAGGATCACCGTGGCGCTGGGCAGCAGGAACGGCAGTTGCACGTAGCGCACGATCTGCCAGCGGCTGCGGGTTTCCAGACGCGCAGCTTCTTCGATCTCGTTGGGCACCATCGTCAGCCCGGCCAGCAGCACCAGCGCGCAGAAAGGCGTCCATTGCCAGATGTCCATCAAGGCCACGGCGATGAAGGCGTTGGTGGTGTCGCCCAGCCATTCCACGGGACCGGCGTTGAGCATCGCGAGTAACGCGTTGGCCACACCGAAATCGCGGTTGAAAATCAAGCGGCCAATCAGTCCGGCGACCGCAGGGGCGGTGGCCAGCGGTATCACCAGACTCATGCGTGCCAGCAACTTGAAGCCCGACAGGCCGGGTTTGTGCAGCAGCAGGGCGATGATCAGGCCGAGGGCCAGTTGAATGGGCACCACGGTGATCAAAAACAACCCCGTTCTGCCCAGTGCCGCCCAGAACGAGGCGTCACTGAGCACGCTGAGGTAGTTATCGAAGCCGATGAAGGGCGTCGCATCTTTGGGACGTGCGAGGTTGTACTGGCGGAAGGAATTGACCAGCGCAAAGACGGTCGGAAAGATCCCGATCAACGCCAGTGCCACGGTGGCAGGCGCCAGAAAGGAAAACGCGGCGCGGGTGTTGTTCCACAGGGTGGGGAACAGCGGTTTTTTTGGGGTGGGCATGCCGGTCAGTCTCGAAACGGATACACAGTAGGGTGATGTTGCGATCCCGGTGGGAGCCGGCTTGCTGGCGAATGTGGTACATCAGACACCTCATTGGTGAATGACACGCCGCTTTCGCCAGCAAGCCGGCTCCCACAATGATCCCGCGTGCATTACTTCAGCAGTTTCACCTTGCCGTCGTAGTAACCGGCCTTCTTCAGGATGTCCTCCATCTTCGTTCCGATGGCCTTGGCGCCATCGGTCACGCTGCTCTTGCCGAGCATGATCGCGGTGCCGTTTTCACCCACCACTTCAGAGATTTCAGGCCACTGCGGGAAGCGCGGGCGGTAGTCAGGCACGCCGCCTTCCCACGAGGTCACCATCGGCTGTACGAACGGGTATTTCTTCTGCACCTCGGGGTCTTTGTACACCGACATCCGGCCACTGACGCCACCGGCTTCCAGGTACGGCCTGGCCATGGCTTCGGAGGTCACCCACTGAATGAAGAGCCAAGCGGCGGCTTTCTGTTTGTCCCCGGAGTTGGCGTTGACCCCCAGGGAGAAACCACCCAGCGCAGGCTTCAGACCTGCTGGGCCTTTCGGTTCTGTGGCCACGGCCAGGCAATCAGTGATCTTCGATTTCGCAGGATCGGCCAGGGTGCTGTAGAACGCCGACCATTCGGTGATCATTGCCACCTTGCCTTGAGCGAGGGCGTTGACCGCCTCGTTGTGGTCGTAGTCGACGATGCCCGGCGGCATGAATTTCATCAGGTCCTGACGGAATTGCAGGCCTTCTTGCGACGCCTTGGCGTTGAGGTTGGATTTGAAATTGGCGTCCAGCAACGAGCCGCCGAACGGCCAGAGGAAACGCATGAAGCTGTCCGCCGACTGAGTCTCACCCCGGCGCGATTGCAGGGCGTAGGCGTAGCGATCCTTGGCCTTGTCGGTGAGTTTGGGCGCGTAGACCTTCAGCAATTCATCCCAGGTCGCTGGCGGCTTGTCGAAGCCTGCATCCTTGAGCATGCATTTGTTGTAGAACAGCAGGCCCGAGTAGTTATCGAACGGCAGGCCGTAGGTCTTGCCGTCCCAGCCGCCGAAGGATTCCAGCAGAATCGGGAAGAAGCCGTCGAGCTTGAGGTCCGGGTCGGCCAGCTTGGGGTCTTCGGTGAACGTGGTAACTGGCTCCAGCCAGCCGTTGCCCGCGAATTCGCCGATCCACACCACATCGGTCAGCACCACGTCCAGCGGCTCGGTGCTGCTGAAACGCAGGACTTCCTGCTCGCGGGTGTTCTCGTAAGGGATGATTTCGTAATTGACCTTGATCCCAGTTTTCTTCTCGAATTCCGGCAGCAGCTTGATGGCAGCCGCATAGCCCGGACGGTCGAGGAAAATCGCCTTGATCTCCGTGCCTTTGTACGGCGCCGAGGCCTCTTCGAGGGTCCAGGCCTGAGCGGGAGCAGACCCCAGAGCAGTGCCCAGTGCGACCGACAGGGCGAGGGCATTCCATACCAGCTTTTTCATTACGTGACCTCTTTATTGTTGTTGGTGAGGGTTACGCGGTGTCTGCGCTGACGCGCGTGTTCAGTCCGGGTGGGGCAAGATGATCGTCTTCAAGGCGCCGTCGAGAAATTCCGAGGGGTAGCTGAAGGCCTCAGTGGCCTGTTGCAAATCGAAGCGGTGGGTCACCAGACAGTCGACATCCACCCAGCCTTGGGCCACCAGTTGAATCGCCCGGTCGTAGACATGGCCCATGCGCCGCGACAGGCGAATGTCCAGGCCCTTGCGACGCAGTAATGAGGCACTGAGCGGGGCGTACTGATCGCCATCGGGAATGCCCACCAACACCACCCGGCCGCCGATGCGCGCGGATTGCGCGGCGATCTGGAAACCTTCGGGGGAGTTGGTGGCTTCCAGCACCAGATCCACGCCCCGGCCATCGGTCCATTCGGCAATCGCGGCGTGATCGGCGGCCACTTGATCGGCGCCCAGTTGCCGGGCTTTTTCGGTGCGGTAGTTGATCGGGTCGATGGCGTAGACGGCCTTCTTGCAGAGCCTTTTCGCCAATTGCAGCAGGCACAGGCCGATGGGGCCGCAGCCGATGATGGCGACGGTCTCGAAAAGCTTTTTGCTGCCCGCCAGGTCCATCGCATGAATCGCCACGCCCAGCGGCTCCAGCATCACTGCCTGCACCGGCGTAAAGTGGTCGGGCACGGTGTAAATCTGGCTGGGCGAGACCACGATGTACTCGGTCATGGCGCCGTGGGTGTGAGGTGGAGAACCGAGGAATTGCACGTGAGGGCAGAGGTTCACATGGCCGCGATGGCACCATTCGCAATGACCGCAGGGTTTGGCCGGGTCGACGGCTACCAGTTGCCCGGCCTTGAGGCCCAGCGTTGGATGGTCCTCGACCACACGGGCGGCGAATTCGTGTCCGGCGATGAACGGCTGGGTGATGCGGGCATGGCCGATGGCGCCTTCCTTGAAATAGTGCAGGTCGCTGCCGCAGACGCCGACGGCGCTGACGCGAAGCAGGATTTCGTCGCCCACCGGCACCGGTTTCGGCTTTTCGCCGATGCGGATGTCGCGGATGCCATGGATGTAAGCCGCCCGCATTCAGTGCACTCCTTGACATTTGTATTTTTAGAATTACAAATGATCGTAGAGCGAAAAGATTGGCTGTCAAGTATCAAGCTCACTCCTACAGTGATCGGTGTTGGCAAGACCCAAACAACAATAAATCCAGGGGACACGATTTTGACTGAGCTCAGTTTGAGTGGCGTCGAGAAAGCCTACGGCGACATCAAGGTGTTGCATGACATCCACCTGAGTATCGAAAGCCGCGAATTCGTGGTCTTCGTCGGGCCGTCCGGTTGCGGCAAGTCGACGCTGCTGCGCTGCATCGCGGGGCTGGAAAGCATCACTCAGGGGCAAATCCGTATCGGCTCTCGGGACGTGACCTACCTGGAGCCCGCCGACCGTGGCGTGGCCATGGTGTTTCAGTCCTACGCGCTGTACCCGCACATGTCGGTGTACGACAACATCGCCTTCGGCTTGAAGATGCAGAAGACCCCCAAGGATCAGATCGACGCCAAGGTGCAAAATGCGGCGCGCATTCTGCAACTGGAACCCTTGCTGGCGCGCAAGCCAAAGGCCCTGTCTGGCGGGCAAAGGCAGCGCGTGGCGATTGGTCGGGCCATTGTGCACGAGCCGGAAGTCTTCTTGTTCGACGAACCGCTGTCCAACCTCGATGCCTCCCTGCGGGTGCAGATGCGCATCGAAATCGCCAAGCTGCACGCCGATTTGCAAGCCACCATGGTTTACGTGACTCACGATCAGGTCGAGGCCATGACCCTGGCCGACAAAATCGTGGTGTTGAACAAGGGCACCATCGAACAGGTCGGCTCGCCACTGGAGCTGTATCACCATCCGCGCAACCGTTTCGTCGCGGGATTCATCGGTTCGCCGCAGATGAGTTTTCTGCCGGTACAGGCGCTTGCGGCCAGCGCCGAGGGCGTGCAGGTCGAGCTGCCGGGCGGCGGGCGATTACGGGTGCCGGTCAAAGGCGAGGGGGTCAAGGCCAGGGATGCGCTGACCCTGGGCCTGCGCCCTGAGCACCTGTCCGAGCGTGGGCAGGGCGATGCCCAGATCCCGGTCAAGGCGCTGGTCGTCGAGCATTTGGGCGGAGAAACGTTCATTCATGCCGAAACCCTCGATGGCCATGACTTGATGATCAAGGGCGACGGCATGTCTCAGGTGGTGGCTGGGCAGCCGCTGTCGGTGGGGGTGTCGGGAGCGCGTTGTCACCTGTTCGACGGACAGGGGCAGGCGTTCGCTCATCTGCGACATTTCACTGAGCAGGTGCCGGAAGAGGCGCGACAGTACTCGGATTCGGTTTTTCCTTAAGCGTCAGCCGTTTGCGCCGATACAGCCCTGAGCCCGACGCGTTGTCGGGCCGGATATTTTTATCAAGGAGCTGTAGATGCGTATTTCAGGTGTTTTGGGCCTCGCGGGTTTGATGGGCACGTTGCTGCTGACCGGCTGTTCGTCGATGATGCAACCGGTCGAGAACCAGACCGTTCAGCCAAGCGCGCAGGACGGCGCCCAAGTCGTGTTCATGCGCAGTGCGTTTACCGCCAAGGCAATCGATGCGTCGCTGTACGATGTGACCGGCGGCGAAACCCGTTTTATCGGCATCATGGCCAATGGCACCAAAGTCGCCTACCCGACTACGCCGGGCCATCGCACCTTCATGGTGGTGTCGGAAGCAGCGGATTTTCTCGAAGCGGACCTCGCTCCCGGCAAGACCTACTACTCATTGGTCACCCCGCGCATGGGCATGTGGAAAGCGCGTTTCTCCATGTGGCCGGTGGCCCGTGATCCAAAGGCCGAATACAGCTCGCAGTCCAGCGATTTCAAGGACTGGATCGCTGACACCAAACTAGTGACCAATTCGACAAAGTCCCTGAACTGGTTCGAAAGCAACAAGAACTCCGTCGAAGCCAAGCGTGCTGAATACTGGCCGGAGTGGCAGAAGAAGAGCGCGGCGGATCTGCAACTGCGCACCTTGCATGCGGCGGATGGTCTGTAAGCGGCTTGAGTGAATGTTGACCTGTGGGGCGTCTTTGCTGGCCAGTCAACCGCTTTCGCCAGCAAGCCGGCTCCCACAGTTTCGGCGTTGAAAACGAGATTTGGATTCGGCGCAAACCTTGTGGGAGCCGGCTTGCTGGCGAAAGCGTCCTTTCATCAGGTATCGATGTGGCTGACCTGACCCCTTTTCCACCCAGTTGGACACTGCAGGCTCCAGGGCGCAGATATCACTCCCGCTCCGAAACCGTCTCCTCCAGATGATCGATGTGCTTGAACCGCTCCACCAGAAAATCGATCAGGCTGCGCACCCGTGCCGACAGGTGCAACTGCTGCGGATACACCGCGTATACGTCGGCGCGGGTCGGGGTCTGGTCTTCCAGCACCAGCCTCAGCCGCCCGCTGCGCACATACCGGGCGATGTCCCACTCAGCCCGCAATAAAATCCCATAGCCCTCCAACGCCCAGTTCAGCGCCACTTCGCCGTCATTGCAGCCCAGCGCGCCGCGCACCTTGACGTTCTGTGTCTTGCCGCCGTTGGTGAAGCTCCACACGCCATAAGGTGTTTCGTTCTGGCGCAGGAAAATGCAGTTGTGATCTTGCAAGTCCGCCAGTCGCGTCGGCACGCCGTGCTTTTCCAGGTACAACGGCGAGGCGCACAGCAGGCGGCGGTTGGAGGCGATCTTGCGCGCATGAAAGGCGGCGTCGGGGAGGGTGCCGAAGCGGATGCCCAGATCGAACCCATGGGTGGCCAGGTCCAGCGGGTGGTCGCTGATTTCCAGCTGAATTTCCACCTCCGGATAGCGGGCAAAAAACGCGGCCAGCGCCGGGCCAATGTAGCGCCGCCCGAACCCCAATGACGCGTTGACCCGGATCAGCCCCTTGGGCGTGGCGCGGCTGCTGCTGACCAGTTGTTCCACTTCTTCGATTTGCGTGAGGATCCGCGCCGCGTGGGAGAAGTACACCTCGCCCTCGGCGGTCAGGCTCATGGAGCGAGTGGTGCGATGGACCAGACGAATCCCCAGCCGGGCCTCCAGCGCACTCAGGCGTTTGCTCACCGCCGGAGGCGTTACGCCCAGCTCACGGGCGGTGGCGGCGAGGCTGCCTTGCTTGGCCAGCAGGTGGAAAAACTGCAAATCCAGAGACTGATTCATTCGTAACTCAGAGTTATGGATGTAGTGATTTTGAGTCAATCATCGTGTTGGTTTCACTACATATACTCCGCTCACACCCCGCTTGAACAGCCCGTCTCAAGCGGCACAACAAAAATGCAGAGAGAGTGGAGTTGATCATGAGCGCATACAAAATTGCAGCGATCCCAGGCGACGGCATCGGTGTGGAAGTCATTGCGGCAGGCGTGGAAGTGTTGCAGGCCCTGTCGAAGAAGTCCGGCTTCGCGCTGGATTTCAAGCACTTCGACTGGAACTCCGACAATTACCTGAAAAATGGCTACTACATTCCCGAAGGCGGCCTGGCGGAACTGAAAACCTTCGACGCGATTTTCTTCGGCGCCGTCGGTGCGCTGAACGTGCCCGACCACATTTCGCTGTGGGGCCTGCGCCTGCCGATCTGCCAGGGTTTTGACCAGTACGCCAACGTGCGCCCGGCCCGAGTCCTGCCGGGGGTGAAAAGCCCGCTGCACAACGGCGAGCAGATTGACTGGGTGGTGGTGCGCGAGAACTCCGAAGGCGAATATTCGGGCAATGGCGGCCGCGTGCATCGCGGCTTGCCGGAAGAAGTGGCGACCGAGGTGTCGGTGTTCACCCGCGCCGGGGTCGAGCGCATTCATCGCTTCGCCTTCCAACTGGCGCAAAGTCGTCCACGCAAACACCTGACGATGGTCACCAAATCCAACGCCCAGCGTCACGGCATGGTGTTGTGGGACGAGATTTTCTACGAGGTGGCCAAGGACTTCCCGGACGTCAAAATCGACAAGGAACTGGTGGATGCGGTGACCACGCGCATGGTGCTCAAGCCGTCGACGCTGGACGTGATCGTCGCCACCAACCTGCATGCCGACATACTCTCGGATCTGGCTGCTGCACTGTCCGGCAGCCTGGGCATCGCACCAACCGCCAACCTCAATCCGTCGCGCAACTTCCCGTCGATGTTCGAGCCGATTCATGGCTCGGCCTTTGACATCACCGGCAAAGGCGTGGCCAACCCGGTCGCGACCTTCTGGACTGCCGCCATGATGCTGGAGCATTTGGGCGAACCTGCCGCGGCCAAGGAACTGATGGCGGCCATCGAAGCGGTCACCGAGAGCGGACTGCACACCCCGGACCTCGGCGGCACCGCCACCACACGCCAGATCACCGATGCGGTATTGGCGTTGATCAACCGCTGAGCCTATTCCGTACACAATCGTCATGCAGCACATCGCCGGGAGGCGGGCCAGAGCCCGACCTTCCGGTATTTCCTGACAACAATAAAAAATCAGGGCCCTGTCATGAAAAAAATGCTCTCCAAGCTCTACGTACAAGTGCTCATCGCCGTGATTCTCGGCGCCATCGTCGGGGTGCTGGTGCCCGACACGGCGGCCTCGCTCAAACCCCTGGGCGATGCCTTCATCAAACTGATCAAGATGCTGCTGGCGCCGGTGATCTTCCTCACCGTGGTCTCGGGCATCGCGCGCATGGAAAGCATGAAAGAACTGGGGCGTGTAGGCTTTCGCGCGCTGCTGTATTTCGAGGTGGTATCGACCCTGGCGCTGGTGGTTGGCCTGATCGTGGTCGACGTGTTCAAGCCTGGCGCGGGAATGAACATCAACGCCGCGACGCTCGATACCTCAAGCCTGGCCACCTACACCGCTGCGGTGAAGCACGACTCGTTCATGGATTTCGTCATGAACATCATCCCTGACACCATCGTCGACGCCTTCGCCAAGGGCAACGTGCTGCAAATCCTGCTGTTCTCGATTTTGTTGGGTGTGGCGCTGGCGCAGGTCGGGCCGCGCGGGAAGTTCTTCGTCGACGCGCTGGACAGCCTGATGCAAGGGATGTTTCGCATCGTCAACATGGTCATGCGTCTGGCGCCGATCGGGGCCTTTGGCGCGATTGCGTTCACCATTGGCAAGTACGGCTTCGGCTCGCTCTTCTCTCTGGGCAAGTTGATGGCCTGCGTGTACCTGACCTGCGCGCTGTTCGTGATGTTCGTGTTGGGGCCGATCTGCCGTTACAGCGGTTTCAGCCTGTGGAAGTTCCTGCGCTTCATCAAGGAAGAGCTGTTCACTGTGCTGGGCACCAGTTCGTCGGAATCGGTGCTGCCGCAGATGATCGCCAAGATGGAAAAGGCCGGCGTGTCCAAGCCGGTGGCCGGGATGATCATTCCCTCGGGGCTGACCTTCAACCCGGACGGCCAGGCGATTTACTACACCATCGCGGCGATTTTCATCGCCCAGGCCACCAACACGCCGCTGACCCTGACCGACCAGCTGATCGTGCTGGCGGTGCTGATGTTCACTTCCAAAGGCTCGGCGGGGGTGACCGGCTCAGGCTTCATCATTCTCGCCGCAACGTTGGCCTCTCTGGGCACGATTCCGGTGGCAGGGATGGTCTTGTTGTTGGGCGTCGACCGTTTCATGTCCGAGGCGCGGGCGATTACCAACACCATTGGCAATGGTGTCGGCACCATGGCCATCGCCAAGTGGGTCGGGGCGCTGGACACCGAAAAGATGAACCGGGCACTTAACGGGCAGCCGGAACCGGTCGTGCCCTCCGACAACCAACCGGTTGCGAGCGCGCCCTCTGCCTCGGGGCTGCGACCGGCGTTGGGCCGTGTTTCTCAGGGGTAGCCTCAGCAGCACCGTTGCGCAAAGTTAAAAGGCCACTATGCTGGGTTCGTCGAGCCATATTTCAGGCGCTGTTATGGCTCGACGTTCCCTCTTTACGCAGAAGGTTTGACGATGCGCCCTGTTTCCCTTTCGATCTGCCTGATCATGACACTGTTGGCCGCTCCGGCATTCGCGGCCGAGGCCGCTTCAGCCCCTGAAGCGGTGGTCAGCAAAGCCCAGGTGCTGGAAGAAAAAGCCGCCGGGAAAGACGGCCCCACGCCTGCGGTTCCCAAGAGCGAAACCATCACTAAATCCGAGGCCCAGGCCGTCGATCCCGCAGGTGCGGATGCGGTTGATGATGCGCTTGTGTGCCTGTCGCGAACGATTTATTGGGAAGCCAAGGGCGGCACCGATACCGACATGGAAGGGGTGGCGGACGTGGTGCTCAATCGCTTGGGGCACGAGGGTTATCCGGACACCATTTGCGCCGTGGTGAAGCAGGGCTCGGAGAAAAAGGCCTGCCAGTTTTCCTGGTGGTGTGATGGTAAGTCCGATCAGGTCAAGGAAGACGACCGCTACGCCGCGTCCAAGGAAATCGCGCGCAAGGCGCTCAACCAACAACTGACCGACCGTACCAAAGGCGCGATGTATTTCCACGACCGCAACGTGAAGCCGGCGTGGGCGTCGGAGTACATCAAGACCGCCGAGACCGAGAAGTTTCTGTTTTACAAGCCCAAGGATGGCAAGGCGAAGTGATGCCTGGAGTACACAATCCCTTGTGGGAGCCGGCTTGCTGGCGAAAGCGTCCTGTCAGTCGACATCAATGTAGCTGACGTGACGCATTCGCCAGCAAGCCGGCTCCCACAGGGGGGCATGAAGTTCGGACCTGCCTCACGCCTACTGCTGCACCCCAAACATCGCTGTCCAATAAATCCCCGCATCGCTCTTTGGGTCCACCGCGTACGCCGCGCCCAGTTCCTTGAACGAGGGGTTCATGATATTGGCGCAATGCCCCGGGCTGGCGAGCCAGCCTTCCACCACCTTGCGCGCGCTGTCTTGCCCGGCGGCGATGTTTTCGCCGATCGCCTGACCGATGTAACCCGCCAGTTCTGCGCGGTCGCCAGGCGTGCCGCCGTTGCGGCCCTTGTGGTCGAAGTAGTTGTTGTTGGCCATGGAGCGGGTGTGGCCTTCGGCGGCGGTGGCCAGGCTCTCGTTCCAGGTCAGCGGCGACGCCGGGTCATACGGCTGGCCGCCGCATTGGTGAGGCACGCTGCGGGCGGCGTTGATCAGCCCGAGCATTTTCTGGCCTTCAGCCTGCGAGTTGCCCAGTCCACCGGCCAGCAACGGACGCGCCAGCACGATGCGCCAGTCGCGGTCGTTGCGGCTCACGCCCACATCGACGAACTGCGGGTTGAGCACCACCTGACAGAAACTTTCCTGAATCGCCTTCATCGCCGATTGCGCGTCACGCGGGCCAGACAGACTGATGGCCTGCACCGAGACCATCGGGTATGCCGCGCGGGACAGCATCGGCTGCAAATCCACCGCGCCACTGGCGGGCAGGTTCAGACGCGGGTCGGTGTTCAGCGGTGGGAGTTCCTGAGACACCACGTTGGCGCAGGGCTGCGCCTCGCTACGATAGGTGTTGATGGACTGGATCAACTGCGTTTCTTCGCTGGCCAACGCCGTCCCGGTCGCCATCAGCAGCCACGAAAGCGTGGCCAGGCGAGTGAATGATGTGAAGCGCATGAAGATCTCCCTTGAACGGACTGCGGCCATGATGCGCGATTTACCGGTATCGACATAGTCTGAGCCGAAGAATCGCAGGAGGTTGCAATGCGATGACAGCTTTTTGCAATGCTTTCATGAAAAACGCACCTCTGCGTCGGCCATTCCCCCAAGGCATGGCAGTTATCGCCAGGCCCTGTCTACTGAGGCTGGGCGGGTATTGAGAGGATGAGCTCACTGAATCGCTCATCCACTAAAAGGAACACCGCCATGACCCTGCAAGCCACCCTTGACGCCTTCAAAGCCGATTTCGTTGCCGGTAAACCGCCTTACAACGCGCCACCGCAAGTCCACGCCATCATGAAGCGCGCCACGGATGAACTGATCGCGTCGGGCCAGGCCCAGCGCACGCTGAACGTCGGCGACAAGGCCCCGGTTTTCACCCTCAACGACCCGGACGGCAACCCGGTGTCCTCCACCGAACTGTTGGCCAAAGGGCCGTTGGTCATCAGCTTCTACCGGGGCGTGTGGTGCCCGTATTGCAACATGGAACTGCAAGCCCTCGAAGCGGCCCTGCCGCAGTACCGGGAACTGGGCGCGACCCTGGTGGCGATCTCGCCTCAGGTCAAAGCCAACAGCCGCAAGTCGGTACGCCAGAACAACCTGACCTTTCCGATTCTCAGCGACGCGAAAAGCGAAGTGGCGGATGCGTTTGGTCTGCGCTTCAACCTGCCGGATTATCTGATCGATCTGTACAAAGGTTTTGGCAACGACCTGCCGACCTTCAACGACGACCCGGCCTGGGTGCTGCCGATGCCAGCACGTTTTGTCATCGGTCAGGACGGACTGATCAAGTATGCCGAGGTCAATCCGGATTACACTCAGCGCCCTGAGCCGACCGATCTGCTGCCTGCACTGCGCGGCTGATCTTCGCCTGTGAAGAAAGCCGCCACTTTTTAGTGGCGGCTTTGTGCGTTGAATTCTCTGACTGACAAGGAGCCTCCATGGACCGTCTGGCCGCAATGGAAACCTTTATCTGCGCCGTGGAAACCGGGTCGTTTTCGGCGGCGGCCAAGCGTCTGGGTGTGGGCCAGCCTGCGGTGTCGAAATCCATTGCCGCGCTGGAAGAGGTGCTGGGTACACGTCTGTTACTGCGCACCACCCGAGGCCTGACGCCCACCGAGGCCGGGCAGACCTACTTCGAAGCGGCCCGACGCACGCTGGATCAGGCCGATGAAGCCGACGCCGCCGTGCGGGGGGCCGGTTCAGGGTTTACCGGGCGGCTGCGGGTCAGTGCCGCCGTGACCTTCGCCAGTTTGCATGTGGTGCCGTATCTGGGGCCGCTGCTCAAACAGCACCCGCAGTTGAACATCGAGGTGGTGCTGGATGATCGCAGTGTCGATCTGGTGGAAGAGGGAATCGACGTGTCCCTGCGCATGGGAGAACTGCCGGATTCATCCATGACCGCGAGGAAGATCGCCCAAGGGCGCCGACGCATCATCGCAACGCCCGCGTATTTCGAGTGCCTGGGCATTCCGACCCATCCCGACGAGTTGGCGGGCCATCAGGCGATCATTTACAACCGTGGGCTGGGCGGGGACACCTGGGACATGCGCAAGGGCGATGCGCTGCACACCGTTTCGGTCGAGGGACGATTACGGGTTTCGGCGGCAGAAGGTGTGCGTGCGGCCGTGAAAGCCAACCTTGGGCTGGTGATGGCCTCGGAGTGGATGTTCGCCCCGGAACTGGCCAGCGGCGAGGTGGTGACGGCACTGGACGACTGGTCATTGCCGCCCGTTGACCTGTGGGCCGTATTCCCCGCCGGGCGCATGACCAGCGCCAAGGCGCGGGTGTTCGTTGATTATGTCGCTGCGTTGTTGAATCACTGATCCTGCGGATAAGCACCGCACACTACCTGTGGGAGCGTTGCCGCTGAAATCCAGTCAGATTAGCTCCCACAGGGGATAGGCGTTAGACCGGCTCAGCGTTTCAATCTTCAAACCCATAAAGCTGCGCCGGGTTGTCCGCCAGAATCGCCTGACGCGCGGCATCGCTGCCGGTCCAGTCCAGCAACAGGTCCAGCAGGTCGGCATCGTCAGGTTTATGGGCCTCGGTGACGTGGGGCCAATCGCTGCCCCAGACCATGCGCTGCGGCGCCAGTGTGGCAAAATCCTGCGCCAGTGAGCGCACATCCTCATACCGCGGGCCGCCTTCGACCGTATTCAGGTAAGGCCCGCTTAGCTTGACCCAGGCCTTGTCCGCATCGATCAGCCGGGCGATGAACCGAAACGCGGGATGACTTACATTCGCACCCGCAGGCAGACGCCCCATGTGATCGAATACCAGCGGCACCGGCAGGTTCGCCAACAATGTTTGCTGGTCGAGAATCTGCTCGGCACCCATGTGAATCTGCGCATGCCAGCCGAACTCCGCGATGCGCACGGCCAGCGGTTTGATCATGTCCACGCTGACCACCTGATTGCCCGCATTCCACAGGCTGAAGCGCAGGCCGCGAATGCCGCCTTCATGCAGGCGAATCAGTTCCTGTTCAGTGACCGAGGTGTCCACCACTGCGATGCCCCGCGCCTGGCCGTTCATCTGCGCGATGGCGTCAAGGGTGCAGCGGTTGTCGGTGGCGTAATACTTGGCCTGCACGATGACCGCGCGACGCAGGCCCAGACGGGTCTGCACGTTGCGGTAATCAGCCATTGATTGCCCGTGCGCCACAGGGGTTGAGGGATCAGCCGGGGCGAAACGCGGATCAATGATGTGGATGTGCGCGTCGCAGGTGTTGGCCGGGGTTTTCAGGTTTGGGCTTTTCATGATTTACACCAACAGTAACAACGCCGCGCCATAGGCCACGGCAGCAACCAGAAAGGTCACGAAAGTGAAGCCCAGCACCCGCTGCACACCGACCCCAGCCATGGCCACGACCGGCGCGGCCCAGAACGGTTGCATCATGTTCGACACCTGCTCACCCATCGCCACGGCCATGGTGGTGGCGGACAGCGAGGCATGCAACTCCACCGCCGCCGGAATCGCAAACGGGCCTTGCACCGCCCAATGACCGCCGCCGCTGGGAATCAAAAAGGTCACCAGCAGCGAACACACATAACTCCAGAACGGCAGCGTGTGGGTGGTGGAAATGGCCACGAACACCTTGGCGATCACCCCCGGCAGACCGGTGGCTTCCATCATGCCCATGATTCCGCCGTAGAGCGGGTATTGCAGCATCATCGAGCCGCTTTGCCTGGCTGCCGCCTTGACCGCGTTGGCGTAGGCCAGCGGGTAGCCGTGCAGGATGATGCCCAGGGTAAACATGATCACGATCACGCCGTTGACCCCGGACAACTGCAACTGGCCGGTGAACGAGTACGCGAACACGGCAATGCCCAGCACGCCCATGATCACGCTGCCCAGCGGCGAATATTCGAGTAATTGCGCGAAGCTGCGTTTGCCTTGCGGGCGTTTGGCAGGCTCTGGGTCCGGGTGTTTGCTGATGTCCAGGCACACCGCGTCTTCGTCTTTCGGACGCAGGGCCGCGAGCACGAACGGCATGATCACCAGCAGGGCGATGGTCGGCACCATGTTGTAGGGCACGAACACCATGTCACCCAGGGTCAGCACTTGGCCGGTGAGTTTCTGCACCACGTTCATCGGGTTGCCCGGCGTGGTCTGTGCCAGCACGATGGAGCTGGACAGACCGCCTGCCCAGACCACCCAACCGGAGAAGCCTGCCGCGACGATCCAGGCGAAATCCACGCGCATGCGCTTGGCGATTTCCCGGGCGAGCAGGGCGCTGAGCACCAGGCCGAAGCCCCAGTTGAAAAACGAGGTGATTGCCACGCACAAAAAGATCATCGCCCCCGCTTGGGCTGGCGTGCGAGCCAGGGCCACCAGACGGGTGAAGAAACGTTGCACGATCGGGGCATGGGCCAAGGCGTGGCCGAGCACCAGCACCAGGGTGATTTGCAGGGCGAAGGTGAAGATGTTGCAGAAACCTTTGTACCAGCCGCCCAATATTGCATCGAATGAGGCATTCGGCGCGACGAGCCAGGAGGCCGCCGCGACGATGGCGGTGATGAAAATCGCAAGCACGAACGGATCGGGAATGGTGCGCTCGAACAGGCTGATGGTGCTGTCCGTGAAGCGCGTGCGCAGGGTGCGCGGTGCGGTGAGGGCGGTGCTCATGGGCGAAGCCCTCCGTGCGGACGGAGTAGGGGTGTGGTGCTGGTCATGGAGTGATCCCTTTTATTGTGTTTGTGGGAAACGGGCCTGATAACGATCTATCGGCTGAAAGCGGTGTTCGTTGTGGGAGCGAATTCATTCGCGATTGGCCGCTGCATCCGAAGCACATCTGTCGGGTGTCACGCCACCTCGCGAATGAATTCGCTCCCACAGGGGTGGTGCGCTGGTTCGGTCAGTGCAGCGCGCCGTTGGCCCTGAGTTGCGCAATCTGTTCGTCGCTAAACCCGTAGTCGGCCATGATTCGATCCGAATCGGCGCCGAATACCGGTGCGGCGAACGGTTCCGATCCGGGGGTGCGGCTGAAGGTGACGGCCCGGGTGAACCCTTGATAGCGGCCCACCACCGGGTGCTCGAATTCGGTGATCATCGATTCGGCCTCGCACTGTGGATGGTCAAACATGTCTTCCACCTTACGCGCAGCCGCGCAAGGCACGGCTTCGCCAAAAATCGCTTCCCACTCCAACGCGCTGTGCTGCGCCAAGGCTTCATGCAGTTGCGGCACGATGATCGCGTGGTGAATCGCCCGTTTGCGCACGCTGTCGAAGCGTTCATCGCGGGCCAGATGGCTCAGGCCGGTCAGTTCGCACAGGGCATTCCAGAAGTGCGGGGTATTCGCCGAAATGTACAAATGGCCTTCGCGGGTCGGGTGAATGCCGGTGATACCACCGGAACGCATGTCGCGGTCCAGTGAGCGCGGCTCGCTGTCGGCCCAGATCAGTCGCGCCGATTGCATGGCCAGCGCGCTGCGCAACAGCGACACGCCGACTTCCTGGCCCAACCCCGTACGTTCACGCTCGTAGAGCGCCGACGACACACCGCCCGCCACCAACGAGGCGGCGTAGTAGTCGACCACCGAACCGTAGAGAATCTCGGGCGGACCGTCGGGCTTGCTTTGCGAAGCACACATGCCGGTCATGGTTTGCAACACCTGGTCGTAGCCGGCTTTGGCCTTCAGCGGGCCGTTTTCGCCGTAGCCGGTGACGGCGCAGTAAATCAGCCGTGGGTTGAGCGCTTTCAACTGCTCATAATCGATGCCCAGACGGGTCGGCACGCCGGGTCGGAAGTTGTGCACCAGCACGTCAGCCTCGCGGACCAGTGTCAGCAATGCGTCCAGTCCGCCCGCTGATTTGAGGTCCAGCACCACGCCGGATTTGCTGCGATTGACGCCCAGAAACGCGCGGCTTTCAGCGGCCAGCGTGGAGGGGTATTTGCGCAGGTTGTCGCCGGTCGGCGGCTCGATCTTGATCACCGTGGCGCCTTGATCGGCCAGCAACGAGCAGCCGTAAGGGCCGGCGATGTAGGCGCTGAGGTCAAGGACGGTGATCCCGGCAAGCGGGCCGGTGGGCTGGCGGGAATGGGGCATGGGTGTTTCTCCGATCTTGTTATCGCGGATCGGGCCAAGGCAGGCGCCGATGCAGCACATGGCGCCATTCTGGTCAGCGGGATCGAGAAATAAAATGCGTTTTGACTGGCTTTAAAGTCCAGAAAAACTGGATTTACCGTTGCGTCATCTGTTCGAACAACACCTTGCAGAACACGTCGATCAAGCGCTCTTTGGCCGAGTTGCGTTTCCACAGTAGACCGATCGGCCGATACAGCCCGGCGCCCGGCAACGGAATCTGCGCCAGTTCATGCAATTGGGCGTGCATCGGCCGCCATTGCGGCACCAGCGACACACCGAGATTGCCTTTGACCATCGCCGCGATGGCGTCCAGCGCATCCATTTCGAAGCGTTCCTGGGGCTGAATGGCTGCGTGCAACAGGTATCGATCCGCCAACACACCGCCCCAGGAACGACGGTGATAGCGAATGAATGGCTGGCTGCGCAGCACGTCATGAGGATGCTCGTTTGAGAGGTGCGGCGGCGCCAGCACCACGAACGGTTCGTCGCGGACCGGGCGCCAGATGAACTCCTTGGGCAGTTCGAATTGCGGGGCGACCATCATCGCGATATCGGTCTCGCCGGACAGCACTTTGCGGTACAGGTCGGTGGAAAACGCCGGTTCGACGTGGGGACGCAGGTGTTCGTAATTGGCGATGAGCGTGGCCAGTACGTCGGGCACCAGATAGGCGAGGGCCGTGGTGATACAGCCGATGCGCAGCTCGCCGGCCACCGCGTCCAGCGCGGCGATGGCGCGCAGGTCCTTGGCACGCACCAGCAATTCGCTGGCAGGCCCCAACAAGGCTGATCCGGCGGCGGTCAGTTGCATGTTGCGCCCGGTACGGCTGAGCAGCGGCTGGCCGATTTCATGTTCCAGCGCCTTGATCCGTTGCGCCACGGCGGTAGGGGTCAGGTTGAGCTTGCGTGCCGCCGCTGCGGTGGAGCCCAGTTCAGCGACTTGCAGGAAGCTGTCCAGATAGCGAGTGTCCATAGTCCAAAAATTCTGGATTCTAAACGTAGAAATACGCACTTTAGTTAGCTTTTTCGCTTTTGCAATATGGGCCCGCTTGCAAGACCGCCGGGTTCACCTATCCGGCTTCCAAGAACAATGCCGGATATGGGCTCGATCCTGTCATCCGGCGCGACGCGGCATGCCTTGAGGGCGAGCGTCGTCATCGAGTGAACCGCCCATGCGCAGCAAACTGTTCGTTCCTGGATCCCGCCCCGAACTCTTCGAAAAAGCGCTGGCATCCCGCGCTGATGGCATCAGCTTCGATCTGGAAGACGCCGTGGCCGAAAGCGCCAAGGCCGACGCGAGGGGCGTGTTGGCAAACTTCCTCCAGCACCTTCCTGCTACCGATAAAACCATCGTGGTACGCGTCAATGGCCAGGATTCTCCTCATTACCAGGCCGACCTCGACGCCCTGATCGGCACCCGACTGGACATCATCAACCTGCCGAAAGTGGAGAGCGCTTCGCAGATTCTGCAATTGGGGGCGGATTTGGAGCGGTTGGAGCAACAACAGCCGTCTGCCGCGAATATCCGCATTCTCGCCAACATCGAATCGCCCCGTGGCCTGCGTCTGGCGGCTGAGATCGCCTGTGCTCACCCACGTGTCATGGGTTTGCAACTGGGTTTCGCCGATCTGTTGGAGCCGTTGGGCATCAACCGTCGCGACGTCAGTGTGATTCGCCAGATTCAACTGAGCGTCCGGCTGGCCGCCGGAGAAGCCGGTATCGCGGCCTATGACGCTGCCTTCGCTGCGATCAAGGACCCGGAGGCCTACCGCGACGAAGCCCGCTATGCCCGCAGCCTGGGTTTTACCGGCAAATCCTGCATCCACCCGACCCAGATCGACATGGCCAACGAGGCCTTCATGCCGTCGGCTGATGAGATCGACCGCGCCCAGCGTTTTGTGGCTGCGGCCGATGAGGCCGAGGCCGCAGGTGTTGGCGCGTATCAGGTCGATGGCCAGATGGTCGACGCGCCGTTCGTGGTGCGTGCGCGAGCCGTGCTGGAACAGGCGCGTCAGGCGGGTTTGCTGACCTCATGACCTGTATCTGATTCATCCGCTTCAAACCCGATCTACAACAATAAGACGAGGTTCACATGCACAACGCCGATTCGCTGGCCAAGCCCTCGGTGGCTACGCCAGGCGCGGACCGCGGCGCGCTGTTCGGGCGCCTGATGGACATCCGCATCAGCTTCATCCCCTTGCCGGTCTACCTGGTGCTGTTGGCGCTGGTGGCCGGGCTGTCGCTCACCAAGGAACTCAAGGCCGATTTGCCGACCATGGTCGCGATCATCGGCTTGGGCGGGGCCACCTGTGGCGAGATCGGCAAGCGTCTGCCGTTCTTTGGCAAGATAGGCGGCGCGGCCATCGTTTCGGCGTTTCTGCCTTCCTATCTGGTCAGCGTCGGCTGGGTGCCGCAGGACATCATTGCCCCGGTGACCACCTTCACCAAGTCGAGCAATTTCATCTACCTGTTCGTCTCCTCGGTGGTGGTCGGCAGCATCTTCACCATGGACCGCAACCTGATCATCAAAGGCTTCGCCAAAATCTTTGTGCCCTTGTTGGTGGGTTCGGTGCTGGCGCTGTTCGCCGGTGTGGCGGTGGGCATGCTCTGTGGGCTGGAGCTGCGTCAGGTGTTGTTTTTCGTCATCGTGCCGGTGATGGGCGGAGGTCTGGGGGAGGGCGCGATTCCGCTGTCGGTGGGCTATGGCGAAATTCTGGGCATGGACTCGGGGAAAATCCTGGCGCAACTGCTGCCGATCATTTTGCTCGGCAACCTTTGCGCGATCCTGGCCTGTGGCGCGTTGGACTTGTTAGGCAAACGCTATCCGCAATTGACCGGTAATGGCCGTTTGCAGAGGCTGGAAGTGCCGCAGGATGGCGACAAGGTCGGTGTTGAGAAAGAAACCAGATTCGATGGGCAGACCGTCAATCAAGTGATTGCGGCAGGGATGTGCGCGATCACTCTGTACCTGGCCGGAGTGCTGTTGCACGCGCTATTCGGGTTGCCGGGGCCGGTGTGCATGCTGTTTCTGGCGGTGTTGCTGAAGCTGTTCAATGCCGTGCCCGAACGTCTGGAAGCCGGGGCGCAGGTATTGTTCAAGTTCTTCACCACGTGCGTGACCTATCCGCTGCTGTTCGCCAACTCCATCGCGGTGACCCACTGGAGCGAGCTGACAGCGGCTTTCCACGTCGGCAACGTGCTGACCATCGTCACCACCGTGTTGACGCTGGTGCTGACCGGGTTGGTGATTGCGCGCAAGATGGGCATGTACCCGATTGAAACCGCCATTGTGAACGGCTGCCACAGCGGGTTGGGCGGCACCGGGGACATCGCGATCCTGACGGCGGCCAACCGCATGCAACTGCTGCCGTTCGCGCAGATTTCCACGCGGATTGGCGGAGCGATCACGGTGATGGGGGCGTTGTTGATTCTGGCGAATCTGCCGCCGGTTTAGAGAGGGCTCGAGAGGTGGATAATGCCCCGTGGGAGCCGCCTTGGTGGCGAATGCGGTCTGTCAGTCAGCTCATACTTAGCTGACCCACTGCTTTCGCCAGCAAGCCGGCTCCCACAGTTTCAGCGTTGAATACACGATTTGGATTCGACGCAATCACTGTGGGAGCGGCCTTGGTGGCAAATGGTGTTGACCAGCCAACATAGAATTTCCGACACGGTCATTACACGCGGCGTTTACAACGTTGCTTTAACCTGCAGTCCGACGATCAACGTGTTGTCGATGTCCTCACCATAAAACGCCCCCGGTTCGATGATGTACTGCACCGAAGGGCGAATCGTCAGCCAGGGCGCCACTTGCGCGCCGTAGGTCATCTCCACCAAACCTTCGCCGCTGGCCAGATCCGGGAAGTCATCCCCTCGGGCCTGTGCGGCATTCTCTTGAACATCGCGGCTGCGTGAGTTGAACACTGCGCGGCCATAACCGATGGCAATCGTGTCGTTCGGGCGAGACACGAACGGCTTCTTCAGCGCGAAACCGGCGGAGTACCAGCGACGGAACGGGGCCGCCGCTGCACTGGCGTTGGAGAACTGGCCGAACATGTGCAGGTTGCGCCCGCTGACGTCTGCGGAATTCCAGATCGCCTGATCCATCAGGAAATACGAGCCTTCGCGGCCCGACACTTCCTTATTGGTGCCGATGCGCGGCGCGTCCGAGGTGTCGTAGTAATAGCCGACGCGGTATTCGCCAGGCATGTCGCCAAGCACGTTGTAGATGGCTTCGATGGGCAGGATATTGCCCGTACTGTCTTTCGGCGTGACGTGCCAGGCGCGGCTGGAGTCGCCGTTGCTCGCGGCGTCGACCTTGAAGGCAGCCACCTGCACGGCGAAGTTCGGGTTGAAGCGGTACTTGGCCACGCCGCCCAAATGTGCGTTCGGGTAGTTGCTCCAGCCGCTGCCGCCGGACATTGCCAGCGGGTGGCCGCAGAAACCGGCGTTCATGAAGTTGCACAGAATGCCGGTGCTCAAACCGCCCAGGTCGTTGCCCATGGCCATGTAGCCGAGTTTGACATTCAACGCCGGGGTGAACAGGGTATTTTCGTAGCTCAGCTCGGTGAGGCGCGTGTACAGGCCGCCGTAGTTCTCCTGCACCGGCAGGCGGTTGCCCACCAGATCGCCCGAGCCGTCGTTGCCGCGTCGATCGTTGATGGTCAATTGCACCTTGCCGCCGCTTTCCAGGTCCAGCAGCTTGCCCAGATCGAACTGTGCGCCGAGCTTGATGTTCTGCGAGTAGCGCGTGCCGCGCTGCTTGCCACCGTGGGCGTTGTAGACGGTCTCGCCGCTGTAGTCGCCAGTGATCTTCACGCCTTGCGCGGCCAGTCGGCTACGGCTGCCATTCCAGTCGCCGGTCATGGTCGACTGGTCGAGCCAGTCGTCAGCCAGCGTCGGTGTGGAGGCGGCCATTGCCAGTACGGAACCGATGACCAGTGCAGTGGAAAGACCACGGCGCGCGCGGGAGTCTGCGGGGTGTTGCGAAGGATTGCTCATCAATGAACCTGAAATGCGAAAGACCGTTCTCTCAAGGCGAGGTCGGCAGAAGAGGGGCACGCGCGGGGGCGCTCACAAGCGGGGCGCATGAAAACATATTTATGTACTGACCGGTTAATTCATTTTGACGATTGCGACTATCGTCGTAGGCCATAGCGGGCTAAGACGATAGTCGCGATTTCTGTAGCAGTCCGGCTTGCCGGCGGTGGCGGATTCGAAATCGCTACCGCCGGCAAGCCGGACTGCTACAGAGGTCTACGCCAGAATCTGGAACCGGCGCGGTTTGTACCAGCCCCTTGAACGCAGGCAACGCCGGGTTGTCGTTGTCCTGGCGCGACACCATGTACAGTTCGGCATGCAGTTCGGCATCGCGCAGCGGGCGGAACGCCAGGTTGTCGCCGTGCAGTTGCATGGCCGAGGCGGGCACGATCGCCACACCCAGCCCCGCCCTGACCATGCTGACCACGGTGTGGGTCTGGCCGAGGTGATACACGTAGCGTGGCGTCACCCCGGTCATGGCGAACAGCCCGGCGATGCAATCGTAGAAATAACGACCCTCATCGGCGGCGTACATCACGAACGGCTGCTGGTCCAGATCGCGCACGGCGACGGAGTCCTGCCCAGCCAGCGGGTGGCGGTGGGGCAGGGCCACGAGTAACGGCTCGCGGCTGATCAACTGTGCGTCCAGCGTGTCACGGTCATTGACCTGGCGCACGAAGCCAACGTCGATGCGGTGGGCGGCCAAGGCGTCGAGTTGCGCGCCAGAGACCATCTCCTTGAGGGTGAATTGCAGGCCCGGCAGACCTTCAGCGGCCTGTGCCAGCAAGCGCGGGATCATTTGATACGCACTGACCGCCGTGAAGCCCAGCGTCAGACTGCCCGCTTCACCCCGCGCCAGCCGCCGTGCGCCCTCGGCTGCCTGATCCGAAAACGCAAGAATGTGCCGCGCATCCCTTAGAAACCCCTGACCGGCTGCCGTCAATTTCACCGAGCGGTTGTTGCGCTCCAGCAATTGAATGTCCAGCGCGCGTTCGAGCAACTGCACCTGACGGCTCAGCGGCGGTTGGGTCATGTACATCCGTGCGGCGGCGCGGCCGAAATGCAGTTCTTCGGCGACGGCCACGAAACAGCGCAACTGGTGCAATTCCACGATTCAAAATCCGCATCAATCCATACAGTCTCTATGTTAGACCTGAATCGACCTCGGCTCCTATGATCATGACGTAAGTTGTACGACAACAAAAACAAAAGGCCCGCCACGCAGCGGCCAGGAGACACACCATGCTCAGCAAATCCCTTCCTGCGGATTACGCCGACGCGCAAGCGAAGGTTGGCCGCCACCGTTTCCTCATTCTTTCGATGATTTTCATCGTCACCGTGATCAACTACGCCGACCGCGCGACCATGTCGATTGCGGGCACGGGGGTGGTCAAGGACCTGGGGCTGGACCCGATCATGCTCGGCATGATCTTTTCGGCGTTCGCCTGGGCCTATGCGCTGGGGCAGATTCCCGGCGGCTGGCTGCTCGACCGCTTTGGCGCTCGGCGCGTTTACGGGTGCAGTCTGGTGCTGTGGTCGGTGTTCACCATGGCTCAGGGCACGGTTGGCTGGTTCGGCCTGATGGGTGCTTCGGCGGCGATGAGCCTGTTCGCCATGCGCTTCATGCTCGGCCTGGTGGAGTCCCCGGCCTTTCCGGCCAACAACCGCATCGTCTCCTGCTGGTTCCCCACCAGCGAGCGCGGCACGGCATCGGCCTTGTTCAATTCGGCGCAGTACATGGCGGTGGTGCTGTTCACCCCGTTGATGGCCTGGTTGACGCACGCCCTGGGCTGGGAACACGTCTTTCTGTGGATGGGCGCGCTGGGGCTGGTGCTGAGCGTGTTCTGGTTCGCCCTTTATCGCGAGCCCCACAGCGACAAACGCCTGAGCGCCAAGGAGCTGGACTACATGCGCGAAGGCGGTGCGCTGGTAGACCTGGAACTCAACCGCAAAGAAAAAAAGAACAAGGCCACATGGGCCGAGATCAAGCAACTGTTCACCAGCCGCACCCTGTGGGCGATCTACATGGGGCAATACTGCATCACCGCGTTGACCTACTTCTTCATCACCTGGTTCCCGATCTACCTGATCAAAGGCCGCGGCATGACCATCATGGAAGCGGGTTGGGTCGCGGCGCTGCCAGCCATCTGTGGATTTTCCGGCGGGGTGTTGGGCGGCATGCTCTCCGATCTGCTGATCCGTCGCGGCGTGCACCCGTCCATTGCCCGCAAGACGCCGTTTTTGATCGGCATGATCATGTCGACGATTCTGGTGCTGGCCAACTTCGTCGACGCCAACTGGATCGTCATCAGCCTCATGGCCATCGCCTTCTTCGGCAAAGGGCTGGCTGCCGTGGGGTGGGCGGTGCTGTCTGACACGGCGCCGAAAAACATGGTCGGCCTGAGTGGCGGCGTGTTCAACGGCATCGGCAACATTGCCGGGATCGTCACGCCGGTAGTGATTGGCTACATCGTCGCGGCCACCGGCTCGTTCAATATTGCCCTGTGGTTCGTTGCGGCCCATGGGCTGCTGGGTGTGTTTGCCTACGGTGTACTGGCGGGGCGTTTCGAACGACTGCAAGTGCGCTGATGCGGATCCGGCGCGAAGGAGCGACCCCTTCGCGCCGGAGACTGGAACGCCTCAGGCTGCCGAGGCTTCCTCTTTGAGCGTGGCCATGTCAATGACGAAGCGGTACTTCACGTCACCCTTGACCATGCGCTCGTAGGCTTCGTTGATGTCCTTCATGTGGATCATTTCGATGTCCGAAACGATGCCGTGTTTGGCGCAGAAATCCAGCATCTCCTGAGTTTCCTTGATCCCGCCGATCAGTGAACCGGCCAGGCTGCGACGCTTGAAGATCAGGTTGAACACCGAAGGCGATGGGTGCGGATGATCCGGCGCGCCCACCAGGGTCATGGTGCCGTCGCGTTTGAGCAGGTTGAGGAAGGCGTCCAGATCGTGGGGCGCGGCCACGGTGTTGAGGATGAAGTCCAGCGAGTTGGCTTGTTTGGCCATTTCATCGGCATTCTTCGACACCACGACCTCATCGGCACCCAGCCGCTTGCCGTCTTCGCGTTTGTTCGGCGAGGTGGTGAACAGCACTACATGCGCGCCCATGGCGTGGGCGATTTTCACCGCCATGTGGCCCAGACCACCTAGGCCGACCACGCCGACTTTCTTTCCGGGGCCGACGTTCCAGTGATGCAGTGGCGAGTAGGTGGTGATGCCGGCGCAGAGCAGCGGAGCGACGGCAGCCAGGTTGTCGCTGTGGGAGATTTTCAGGACGAACTTCTCTTTCACCACGATCTTGTCGGAATACCCGCCGAAGGTGTTTTCACCGCCGAAGACCGGGCCGTTGTAGGTGCCGGTGAAGCCGTTTTCGCAGTACTGCTCGTCACCTTCGGCGCAGGACGCGCAGTGCTGGCAACTGTCGACCATGCACCCCACACCCGCCAGATCGCCCACCTTGAAGTGCGTCACGTTGGCGCCAACCGCCGTGACCTTGCCCACGATTTCGTGACCCGGCACCGAGGGGTACAGGGTGTTGTTCCATTCATTGCGGGCGGTGTGCAGGTCAGAGTGGCAGACCCCGCAATACAGGATGTCTATCTGGACATCGTCGGCGCCCGGATCGCGGCGCTCGATCTGGAACGGTGCCAGCCGGTCCGTGGGTTTTTGTGCGGCGTAGCTGTAAGTCTTGATCATGTTGCGATCCTCTGCGTTGAGCTAAAAGGTTTCAGTCACAGCATTCAGAGACAGGCGGATGGTGTGAAAGGTCAGTGCAAGTCGATCGGCATCGGTGTGAACGGAGCGATGTCGGACAATCTGACCGGCGTGCGCCGAAAGGCTTTCATTTCGAGGGCGACCTGCCGATAACGAGACAGATGTCAGGTGAAATGTCGTGAAATCTCGATTTTCGGTCGTTTACAGGCAGTAAAAACGAATATGGCGCTTGCAACCATCTGTCAGACCCCATGAAGATAGCCCAGTCCCACGCTGGTGTTGGAGCGCCCATGAATTCCCACGTGTCGAACCCCTCCCAGCGCTCGCCATTTGCCGACGGACAGGCACTATTGACCGGTGATACAGGATTGGAAAACGCCTCATCGATGACCGACGAACATTCCCTTGATGCGTTATTGAAAGCGGCCAGCGCGGCAGCCCCACAACTGAGCTGGGCCGCCTACCGTGCTAATCGACATCTGCATTTGCTGGGGCAGGGCGATGCCTCCACCGAATGGCCGACGCTGATTCCCCGTGAAGGGTTCGACGCCTTTTGTCGCGACCATGACTTGCACCGCTGGGTCACCGGGCACGGCGAGGCGCCGTTGGGCTGGCTGCTGACGCCGGAGCGGGAGTCCGGCAACCCGTTTCTGCTGAGCCTGGCGAACCGCCTGGGCCTGCGCTTGCAGACCGTTGCCTTGGCCCGAGCGCAAGCGACGCAACGCGTGTTGTATGAAATCAGCTCACTGGCCAGTTCGACCCGGGACCGTTCGGCGTTTCTGCAAGGGGTGCACCAACAACTGGCGACGCTGATCGACGCGGAAAACTTTTATCTGGCGCTGTACGAAAGCCACAGCGGCAAGATCACCTATCCGTATTACATCGACATTACCGACGTGGACGCACTGGAGGCCGAAACACAGGAGTTTCTCGACCCGGAACGCCTTTCGATGACCGGTTACGTCTTGACCACTGAGCAGCCGCTGTTCGTGGACGCGGCGGGCATCGAGCGCGCCCGGGCCTCGGAGCGTTTCCATTGCGTGGGCCATCGGCCGGAGTTCTGGATGGGCGCGCCGCTGAAAAATGCCACGGACGAAGTGTTCGGCATGCTGGCGATGCAGGTTTATGACGTATCGCGGGTCTACAGCGTCGAGGATCAGGAGTTGTTTCTGGTGGTGGCGCGTCACGTGGCCATGGCGCTGGACCGCATTCTGCACCGCGCGCACCTGGAAGAAACCGTGGTGCGCCGCACCCTGGAGCTGTCCCGGCTCAATGACGCCCTGAGAAACGAAGTGGCGGACCGTGAGCGGGCCGAGCATTTGCAGACGGCGCTGTTCCAGATCACCGAACTGTCGAGCCAGCAGGGTGACATGGCCGACTTGTTCAAGCGCCTGCACGGGATCGTCGGCGAGTTGCTGTTTGCCCTGAATTTCTACATTGCGCTGTTCGACGACACCACGGGCGAGGTGACCTTTCCGTACTACGTCGACGAACGCCTGACCCGCCGTCCCGACCCGCGTCGTGGCGAGCGCGGCTTCACCGAGTACGTGATCCGTCAGCGCCGCCCCTGTCTGATCGACAGCGCCGAAGCGCGGCGTCTGGAAGGCAATGGCGAAATCACCTTGCAAAACGACGTCAACCGGTCTTGTTCGTGGTTGGGCATCCCCTTGTTCGACGGCGACACCGTGCGCGGTGTGCTGGCGGTGCAGAGTTACTCACCGCATGTCAGCTATTCGCTGCGCGATCAGGACCTGCTGACCTTTGTGTCCCGCCACATTGACACCGCCCTGTCGCGGCGCAGTGCCGCCGAGGCCATTCATGCCGCCAACCTGCAACTGGAAGCCCGGGTACAGGACCGCACGCGCGAGCTGGATTACGCCAATGCCAAACTGCAACACGAAAACGCCCACGACTCCCTGACCGGTCTGCCCAATCGCAGCCACCTGCAACACCGTCTGCAACTTGCCTGGCAAGAATTCTGCGACAAGGGGCGTGAGTTGGTGGTGATGTTCATCGACCTCGATCGCTTCAAAATGGTCAACGACAGCCTGGGGCATCACTCCGGAGATTTATTGCTGATTCAAGCGGCCGACCGCCTGCGCAGTTGCATGCGCGACAGCGACCTGCTGGCGCGGCTCGGCGGTGACGAGTTCGCGGTGCTGGCCTACGCCGCGCCGCCGGACGTGACCGTGGCCATCGCCGAGCGCATTTTGCTGGCCTTCGATGCGCCTTTTTATATTGACGGCCACGCGGTGTTTTCGTCATGCAGCATCGGCGTCGTGGCCGCGGACCTGCAGTTTCACACCGAACCCGCCGACCTGCTGCGCGATGCCGACACCGCGATGTATCGGGTCAAGAATGCCGGGCGTGACAGCTACGCGGTGTTCAACCAGGAAGTGCGGCGTGAGGTGTCCGATCAGATGGAGCAGGAGGGCGCGTTGCGTAATGCGCTCAAGCGCACCGACGAATTGCTGCCGTATTTCCAGCCGATCATTGACGTGGCAACGGGCAAGATTCTCGCGCTGGAGGCCCTGATTCGCTGGCGCCAGCCCGATGGCCGGATCATCGCGCCGGGGCAATTTCTGCCCGCACTGGAAGGCTTGCGCCTGATCGGCAGGCTGGATTTCTACATGTTGCAACAGGTGGTGGCGATGCTCGCCCAGCCCAGCCACGCCCACTGGCCGACCGTGCACGTGAACTGTTCGAGTTACAGCATCAGCCGACCGGAATTCGCCAGCGAGGTTCTGGGGCTGCTTGCCCAGCATGATGTGGCGCCGTCACGTATCTGCCTGGAGCTGACCGAAGGCGCATTGGTGGCCGAGCCGGAACTGGCGCGTCAGGCCATGAAGCACTTGGCAGAGAATGGCGTTTCCACCGTGCTTGACGATTTTGGTGCCGGGTTCTCGTCCCTCAGTTACGTGCACCAGTACCATTTCAGTGGGTTGAAAATCGACAAGTCTTTCACCCTTGAACTGACCACCAGCTCCCGCAGCCGCGCCATCGTCCGGGCCATCGTGCGCATGGCCGAATCGCTGGGTTTGAGCGTGGTTGCCGAAGGGGTGGAAGACGCCGACACCCTGCAATTGCTCAGGGAAATGGGCGCCGGGCAGGCGCAGGGGTACTACTTCTCGATGCCGGTGCCGCAGCAGAAGCTGGATTTGAGTGCGTTGGTTTGAGCGGTCCCGTACTGCGGATCTTGTTCTTTGCACGAAGAGCAGGATCAAAGGCGAACGGGAGGTGAAGACAGAGACGGCGCGGATTTTCAGATTGACTCGCTACAGCCCCTTGCTAGACTCGCGCTCATGTCAAAGACCAAGTCCGAATCCCCAGAACCCTTTCCCACCTACGCCTTTTGCCCGGTGATCACCGCGCTGGAAGTGATCGGAGAACGCTGGGTGATCCTCATCCTGCGAGACCTGCTGCGCAATCCAACGCGCCGTTTTCAAGACCTGCAGGACTCGCTCAAGGGCTGCGCGCCAAGCACGCTATCCACGCGACTCAAGGCACTGGAGGCCAACGGCCTGATTGAACGTCGTCTCTACGAACAACATCCGCCGCGGCTTGAATACCTGCTGACCGCCAAGGGCCGTGAAGTCGGTCCGGTGGTGGCCTCGTTGCGTGACTGGGGGTTGCTGCTGCAAGCGCAGAATCCGCCAGAGTAGGCCGCTGCCACGCCTGTTGCGGCGCAGATCACCCTGTGGGAGCGAATTCATTCGCGATGCGCCGGTGCATCAGATGAAGATGTATCGGATGTGTCGCCCTCTCGCGAATGAATTCGCTCCCACAAGTCCTGCGGCGACATCGTCTCCACTCTGCATTTCATCCCCTCGTCCAACGCCGCCAGACCAACCGGCTACGCTCATTCCTGCGCGCGACGGCATGGTGTCAGACGTACATGGTTTTCCTCGGCCGCAACACTGAAGTCTGATCGTCTGGGGGAAGACACATGAATCTGTGCCGATGGGCGCGCCAGGCGCTGTGTGCGTGGCTGGCAATAACGGGCGTGTGCCTGGCGAATGCCGCTGAACAACAGTTGGCGAGTATTGGCTCGCTGAGCATGGTAGGGGGCAAGATCAAGCAATGTTCATTGGGCTATCGGACCTACGGCACATTGGCGGCGGACCAGAGCAACGTGGTGCTGGTGCCGACGTGGTTGACCGGCCGCACCGCTGATCAGATCGACCTCATCGGACCGGGCAAGTTGATCGACACGGACCGCTGGTACGTCATTGCACTGGACGCGGTGGGGAATGGCGTGTCCTGTTCGCCCTCCAACAGCAAAACCCACCCTGGGTTGAAATTCCCCGAGTTTGGCATCCGTGACATGGTCAAGGCCCAGCATCGCTTGTTGGCACTGACCCTGGGCATTGACCACGCCCACGCGATCATCGGCTTTTCCATGGGCGCTATGCAGGCGCTGCAATGGGGCGTGATGTACCCCGATTACGTCAGCCATCTGGTGACCATCGTGGGCACACCGCAACCCTCGATGCGGGATCTAAAGGTCTGGAAAGCCGAACTGGCCGCTATCGAGAGCAATCCTGGCTGGAACAGCGGCAACTACCCACCGGGCACAGCGTTCAAGAAACTCACCGCGTTGCACACTGAATCCCTCTGGACGCCCGAACACCGCGCCGCCAAGGCCGTTGCGGGCAAGCGTGCGACCGAAGACCGTCTGCACGCCACCCAGACCAGCCAGCGTTTCAGCGCGGTGGACTGGTATCGGCAATTGCAGGCCATGACCACCTTCGATCTGGTCCGCGATGGCGACATGGCAGCACTGGCGAAGAAGATCAAGGCGCCCCTGTTGGTGATCGTGTCCGAGCAGGATCGGCTGGTGGACCCGGCGCCTGCCAAGGCATTGGCCGCCGCCAAAGGTGCGAAATTGCTGGTACTGGACAACGACTGCGGGCACATGGCGCCAGTCTGTGAAATGGGCAGGGTCGATGAGGCAGTCAAGGCCTTCTTGAAATGAGGTGAGGCGTCAAGAAGCGGCCAGTGACTGCCGCATGCGGCAAGCTTCTGTCGAGTTTGCCGCCTCATACGCCAACGTCGCTGAGCCACGAAGCCTTGTAGGACGTGGCCTACAGTTAATGTAACCTCATGTGGCACTGCTTTTGCTGCGCAAGCCGATGCATCGATGACCTGATAAGGAGGTGAAAGATGATTATTGGTAACAGTGCCATCCAGCACTTCGTGTCCAAAGCGGTTGCTCACACGCAATACGACACGACAGACAAGGATGCGTACACCACCGCCGCGATGGCGGGCTCGTCGGCGCCGGTCGCGGCTATCGCGAACAGCAACGACGGTTCGACCCAAAGCAGCACCGACCAGAGCTACGACGAGTCCTTCGCCAAAATGATGGTGAACCTCAAAGCTGCTCTGGCCAACACCACGGCTTCAGTGACGGACGATGACAAGGCGGCTGCCGCTGCGGCGTTCTCATCCAGCACCGACAAGCAGGTCGCGGCGTCGGACAGTGTGACCAAAACCGTCGATAAAGAAATCGCTGCGGTAGACAGCAGCGACTCAAGCTCGTCGGCCACCACGTCTGCCCAGGCTGATTTTCTGGCGTACATGAACCAGACCGATGCCGAGAAGGTGCGTCAGCAACTGACCGGCGTTTCGAAGGAAGAGTACGACAACATGACGCCGGAGCAGCAGGCTGCAGTGGACAAGAAAGTCGCCGAGTTGCAAAAGCAAAAGACTGACCAGCAAATTGCCGAGCAAGAGGTCAAGACCAAGATCGCCATGGCGAAGGCGGAACTGGCCTGATGTGATGTGGGCGGTACATGAGAAGGGGCAGCGGTGTCGACCGGCTGCCCCTTTTTATGACATTCATGGACGGGCCAGTTTTTCCAACGCCGCATCGGCCAAAAATGATGACCGGCTTTTGATGTTGTGATCACGAACGTAGCGGTCAATGCGTTGGATAACGAAACCGGGCAGGGTGACATTGACCTTTTCGGTCTTGCCCAGATAAGGCGTGATATCGATTTCCAGCATGCCCCAGCCCATTGCGGCGTAGTCCGGATGATCGTGATGGTTTTTGACGCAGGTCGGCATTGGCAAGGGGTGCCCGCTGGTCACTTGCTCCTCAAGCATGATGTGGGCGATTTCGATGGCCGCGTTATAGGCTTCCTCAAAGGTATCGCCTGCAGTCACTGCACCGGGAATGTCCGGAATATGAATGCCGGTAGCAGTGGTTTCGTTGCCCCACTCGATAGCAATGGGATATTGCATAGTGTGCTCCTGCGAAAGAGTCAGCGCGGTACGGACGGCGTTAGCCATGCGCGCCTCCTTCTCTACTCTTCACCATCAGTATCCCTTTGATGTGCAAGAGGGCTGATGGTGGAGAGAGGGTGATGTTAGATCAAGAAGAGAAGATGTATCTAGAGGTATGAATGACGAATCAAACCACCTGATCCCTATACGGCAAATCCGGCCCCACCCGCGTGCAGGTGACTGCCGCTGCGGCCACGGCAAAATTCAGCATTTCGGTCAGCGTCTCGCGGCTCAGGGTTGGCAGGCTGTCTGGCGTATCGAGCTGGCGTTCGGTGAGAAAGGTGATCAGCGCGGCCTGGAAGGTGTCGCCTGCGCCCACGGTGTCGGCGGTTTTGACTTCGCGGGCCGGGACGGACCAGTGGCCCAGTTCGCGGGTGAAGACGGTGGCGCCCTGGCGGCCACGGGTCATGATCACCAGTTGGCAGTTGTTTTGTAGCCAGCCTTGCGCCACGGTTTCAGGGTCGGTGTCGGAATAGAGCAGGTGGAGGTCTTCATCGCTGACTTTGATGATGTGCGCATGCTCGGCGAATTTCGCCACCTGTTTGCGCCAAAGGTCGATACTCGGTGCCGGGTTCAGCCGAACGTTGGGGTCGAAGGTGATCAGGCGCTGGCCACTTTCTCGCTGCACCAGTGCCATCAGGGTGTCGGCCACCGGTTGCACCACCAGCGAGAACGAGCCGACGTGCAGGCCGCGCACCTTGGCGTCGAGTGTCGGCAGGTGCTTGCTCAGCAGCAGGCGGTCGGCGCAGCCTTCGCCACGAAAGCTGTACTTCGGCGAGCCGTCAGCGCCTACCGCGACCATTGAAAGGGTGGTCGGTGCATCGAAGTGAATCAGGAAGTCATCCCGTACGCCTTCTTCGTCAAGGACCGTTTCCAGGCGTTTGCCCAAGTAGTCGTTGGAGATACCGGCAAAGAAACCGGCGTCTACGCCCAGCCGACGCAAGCCGATGGCGACGTTGAAAGGCGACCCGCCCGCGACGGCTTGATAACCGATTTTGTTGCTCTTGGAGTTGGCTCCGTTGTCGTCCGATTGACTGAAAAAGTCGAACAGTGCTTCGCCACAGACCAGGTACATAGGTGCTCCGTTAAGGGCTGACGGCGATCCGTCAGATGCCCTGCAATTGATTGCGGTAGTGCTGATAAACCTGTTGATACGCGGCCACATGCTCGGCGATGGGTCGCGTTTCGCTTCCCGAATCGAGGCTGACACATCGCTCACTCAACGTCTGCAACGATTCGTTGCCACCTGTGGCATGGGCATGACACCAGGCCGCTTGAATCGCCGCGCCCAAGGCAGCCGCTTCGGTACCGGTGGTGCAGATGACCGGGGTGTCCATGATGTCAGCGACGATCTGCCGCCAGACCGCGCTCTTCGCACCGCCGCCGATCAAACGAATGTTGGCGCTCTTGATCCCGCTGTCGCGCAGCAGGTCCAGCCCGTATCGCAAGCCGAACGTGGTGCCTTCGACCACGGCCCGGCAAAGATTAGCCTGAGTCAGGTTGGTGCTGTCCAGCCCCAGAATACTGCCGGTGGCGTGGGGCAGGGCGGGCACCCGCTCACCGTTGAGGAATGGCAGCATCAGCACCCCTTGCGCGCCGATGGGCGACGAAGCGATGGCGGCGTTGAAGGCGCCGATGTCCAGCGCGAACAGCTCGCGAATGGCACTGGTGGCGTTGGTCAGGTTCATGGTGCAGATCAGCGGCAGCCAGCCGCCCGAGGACGAGCAGAAGGTGGCGACCGAGGGCTGAGCGCTGACGTTACCCGCGTCCGCATAGGCGTACACCGTGCCGGACGAGCCCAGGCTCATGGTGATCGAGCCAGGCACGATGTTGCCAGTACCAATGGCGCCCATCATGTTGTCACCGCCACCGCTGGAGACGAGGGCGTCGGGATTGAGGCCCAGACGATCGGCAATCGCGGGCAGGATTTTGCCTACGGGCGCATGGGCTTCCAGCAGTTCTGGCAGGGCCTTGACCAGCCGACCGCTCGGATCGATGTGGTTGAGAATGTCCAGATCCCACTGGCGAGTGCGTACGTTGAAATAGCCGGTGCCCGACGCGTCGCCGAATTCGCTGCAGCAACGCCCGGTCAGCCAGTAGTTGAGGTAGTCGTGGGGCAGCAGGATTTTGTCGATGCGGGCGAACAGCTCGGGAAACTGCTCTTTGCTCCAGAGCAGTTTGGAGACGGTATAGCCCGGCGCGATGGCGATGCCCAGCCGTTCCAGCGAGCCTTTTTCGCCGCCCAGATAGTCCAGCAGGCGATCATTCTCGGGCGCTGACTCGGTGTCGCACCAGAGTTTGGCCGGGCGCAACACCTGACCATGTTCGTCGATCATCACCAGCCCGTGCTGCTGCCCGGACACGCCGATGCCCTGAATCTCCGCACCGGAAATGCCCGCTTGCTTCAACGCTGCTGCGGTGGCCTGCTCGAACGCTGTCAGCCACTCCTGCACATCCTGTTCGCGACGCCCGTTGGCGCCGCTGATCATGCGATGGGCACCTGAGCCTTCGCCCAGAACCTTGCCGCTGACGGCATCCAGAACAATCGCCTTGGTGCCTTGGGTGCCGCAATCGATGCCGAGAAACATGCTCACCTCTTCACCTCAGACGGCTTTCGCCAACAGGTTTTCCAGGGTCTTGCTGACGCCCAACTGCTTCAGGCTGTTCAGGTTGTGCTCGAATGAGGCGACGAATTCAGCGGATTTCGGGATCGCCGCGCCGAAGATTTCTTCGACCTCCAGCAAACGTTGCGTCACCAGCACGTCGTCAGCGACCAGCGCCTTGCAGAAGTCGGCGCGGGGATCGACCACCCTGTACTCGACGCCGTTCTCGCCTTTGAAGTTGCCATTCTTGTTGCCTTGCAGGTACAGCGCCCAGGCCGCAACCACCAGCGAGGCGCGGTCCATGTTGCCCTTGTCGACGATCAGCCGGTTGATGGTCGGCACGGTGAATTTCGGGAATTTCGACGAACCGTCCGAGCACACGCGCTCCAGTTGGTCGGCGATGGCCTGATTGGAGAAACGGTCGATCAGGGTCTGTTTGTAATCCGTCAGGTCGATGCCTGGCACCGGCGACAGTTGCGGGGTGACATCCAGATCCATGTAAGTGCGCATGTACTTCACGAACAACGGGTCGTTCATGGTTTCGTGAACGAAACGATAGCCCTTCAGCGCGCCCAGGTAGGTCAATGCCAGGTGGCTGCCGTTGAGCAGCTTGATCTTCATCTCTTCGTAGGGCGTGACGTCGTCGGTGAATTGCACACCAACCTTTTCCCAGGCGGGACGGCCGTTGACGAATTTGTCTTCCAGCACCCACTGCACGAACGGCTCGCAGACCACCGGCCAGGCGTCATCGATGCCTTTCTCGTCGTGCAGTTGCAGACGATGGGCAGCGCTGGTCATGGGCGTGATGCGGTCGACCATGGCGTTGGGGAAGCTGACGTTAGCGGCGATCCAGTCATGCAGCTCGGCATCGCGCAGTTTGGCGAAGGCCAGCAGTGCCTTGCGGGTGACCGCGCCGTTGTGCGGCAGGTTATCGCAGGACATCAGCGTGAACGCCGGAATGCCTTGTGCACGGCGCTTGGCCAGCGCGGCACACAAGTAGCCGAACACGGTTTTCGGCGTGGCCGGGTGGGAGAGGTCGTGCTGGATCTGTGGCAGGTGGCTCATGAACTCGCCGGTGCTGTCGTCGATGCAGTAGCCGCCTTCGGTGATGGTCAGCGAAACGATGCGGATGTCCGGGCTGGCCAGCTTGTCGATCAGGGCCAGGTCGTTGTCGGTGGACATCAGCATCTGGCTCATGGCGCCGATCACGCGGGTTTCGGTGTCCGGCGTGTCGCCCAGTTCGAACAGGGTGTAGAGGAAATCCTGCCCCTTCAAGGCCTCAAAATTGGCGCGGTCTTCTTCACGCAGGCTGACCCCACAGAAGGCCCAGTCCAGGCCTTCGCCGGTCTGTTCCTTGGCGCCGAGGTTCATCAAGGCATCGGTGTAAAACGCCTGATGAGCACGATGGAAACCGCCGACGCCGATGTGGGCGATGCCCTGGCGGCGGTTTTCGAGGGCGTAGGCGGGCAATTCAATGCCGTCACCCAAATTCGACAGGTTCTGTTTGTTCAGTTTCATGACTGCATTCCCGATTCTGTGAGCGCGGCGGACTCAGGCCGCGGCTTGCATGGCTTTGCGAATGACCTGGCCTTGGGCGTCGAACAGGTGGCAATGGGCGCTGTCCAGGTGCAGGTTCAGGGTTTCGCCGTACTGGCTGGCCAGATCGCCGCGAATCCGCATGGTCAGGGCCTCGCCGGATTGCGTGCGCACGTGGCAATAGGTGTCGCTGCCCAGTCGCTCGCTGACATCGGCCACCACTTGCAACTGGCAGTCGCCGGGCTTGGCGATCTCCAGATGCTCAGGGCGAATACCCAACGTCACGGCGTCGCCAACGCTTTGCTGGGCATTGGTGAAGGGCAGGTTGATCTGGGTACCGGCGTCCAGCGTGACTTCGCAGCCAGTGGCCTCGACGCGGCTGACTTTCCCCTTGAGGAAGCCCATTTTCGGTGTGCCGAGAAAGCCCGCGACGAATAGGTTGGCCGGGTGGTGGTACAGCTCCAGCGGCGAGCCGACCTGTTCCACGCGACCGCCGTTGAGCACCACCACCTTGTCGGCCAGGGTCATGGCCTCGACCTGATCGTGGGTGACGTAGATCATCGTCGCTTCCAGCTCTTTGTGCAGGCGCGACAGCTCAAGGCGCGTCTGCACCCGCAGCGCAGCGTCGAGGTTGGACAGTGGCTCGTCGAACAGGAAGATTTTCGGGTTGCGCACGATGGCGCGGCCGATGGCCACACGCTGACGCTGGCCGCCCGAGAGTTGCTTGGGTTTGCGCTCCAGCAAGGGGCCGAGTTCCAGAATGCGTGCAGCTTCGGCGACTTTCTTCTCGACTTCGGCTTTCGGTGTACCGGCCAGGTCCAGGGCGAAGGAGAGGTTCTTGCTCACCGTCATGTGCGGGTAGAGGGCGTAGGTCTGAAAGACCATCGCGAGGTCGCGCTTTGCCGGAGTGACTTCGGTGATTTCCCGGCCATCGAGGGCGATGCTGCCGCTGGTGACGTCTTCAAGGCCCGCGATCAGGCGCAGCAGGGTGGACTTGCCGCAGCCGGACGGACCGACGAAGACCACGAACTCCCGGTCTTTGACGTCCAGGTCGATGCCTTTGATGATCTGGTGGCCGTCGAAGCCTTTTTGCAGATTTCTGATTGTCAGGTTAGCCATGTGGGGCTCCAGTTTTGTTCTTCATGAATCGCTGTGAAGGATCAGGGTGCGAAGCTACGGTTCTGTGGGAGCCGGCTTGCTGGCGAATCCGGTTTGTCGGGCGACATCGACGTGACGGGGCTGACGCCTTCGCCAGCAAGCCGGCTCCCACGAAGTGAGATCGTGGCGTGATTCATTTCACCGCACCAAACGACAACCCACGGACCAGCTGTTTCTGACTGATCCAGCCAAAGATCAGGATCGGCGCACAGGCCAGCGTCGACACTGCCGACAATTTGGCCCAGAACAGCCCTTCAGGGCTGGAATACGAGGCGATCAACGCCGTCAGGGGCGCAGCGCTGGAGGACGTGAGGTTCAGCGACCAGAACGCCTCGTTCCAGCACAGGATCAGCGACAGCAGCGCCGTTGAGGCCAGGCCGCCTTTGCAGATCGGGATCAGCACCTTGAAGATTTCCTGCCCGGTGCTTGCGCCGTCCAGCCGCGAGGCTTCGAGGATTTCGCCGGGGATGTCCTTGAAGTAGGTGTAAATCATCCAGACTACGATCGGCAGGTTGATCAGGGTGTAGATCACGATCAGTGCGATGCGCGAGTCGAGCAAGCCGAACGTCTTGGCCAGCAGGTAGATCGGCATCAGCACGCCCACTGGCGGCAGCATCTTGGTCGAGAGCATCCACAGCAGAGTCTGTTTGGTGCGCTTGGTTTCGAAGAAGGCCATGGAATAGGCCGCCGGAACCGCGATCAACAGGCACAGAATCGTCGCGCTGAACGAAATCAACACCGAGTTCCAGGCGAAGTGGAAGTAGTCACTGCGCTCCTGGATGTGCAGATAGTTTTCCAGCGTCGGCGTGAAGAACAGCTGCGGCGGCGTGGCGAAGGCGTCCAGTTCAGTCTTGAAGCTGGTCAGCACCATCCAGAAGATCGGGAAGAAGATCAGCGCCGCGACCAGCCATGACAGGCTGCCGAGCAGCAGGCTTTGCAGGCGACGGGATTGTTTGAGCGTCATCATGTCCGTGCCCTCAGGATTTTTCGGTGAGGTTTTTGCCGATCATCCGCACCAGGATGATGGCGGCGATATTGGCAATGACCACCGCGATCAGGCCGCCCGCCGAGGCCATGCCCACGTCGAACTGCAACAGCGCCTGGTTGTAGATCAGGTAGGCCAGGTTGGTGGAGGCGAAACCCGGACCGCCGTTGGTGGTGGTGAAGATTTCCGCGAACACCGAGAGCAGGAAGATGGTCTCGATCATCACCACCACCGCGATAGGCCGCGCCAGATGGGGCAGGGTCAAGTGCCAGAAGATGGCGATGGGACCGGCGCCATCCAGACGTGCGGCTTCTTTCTGCTCCTGATCCAGCGACTGCATGGCGGTCATCAGGATCAGAATGGCGAACGGCAGCCACTGCCACGACACAATGATGATGATCGAGAGCATCGGGTAGTTGGCCAGCCAGTCCACGGGCTGGGCGCCGAACAACTTCCAGACCCAGGCGAGAATGCCCGAGACCGGATGGAAAATCAGGTTCTTCCAGATCAGCGCACTGACCGTGGGCATGATGAAGAACGGCGAAATCAACAGCACGCGCACAATGCCGCGCCCGAAAAACTCGGTGGCTTCCAGCAGTGCGGAAATCAGTACACCCAGGATCACGCTGATGGCCAACACGCTACCGACCAGCAACAGGGTGTTCATCGCACCGGGAAAGAAGCCTGAATCCGTGACAAAGAATTCAAAGTTATCCAGGCCAACGAATTCGTTTTCACCCGGATTGAGCAGGTTATAGCGAATCAGCGAGAAATAGATGGTCATGCCCAGCGGGACGATCATCCAGACCAGCAGCAGGGCCACCGAGGGGCTGACCAGAAACCAGCCAGGTTTGGTGACGCTGGCTTTTTTCGGGTCTTTTTCGGCGACCTGAGCCGCGCGAGGGGGAATGGTTGAGGTGTTCATGATGACTCCGAACCGGGGCAAAAGCGTGAGCAAGGCAGCGACCCGATCAGGCCGGTCGCTGCCCGGAGACGAGCGGGATCAGCCCTTTTTCGGGTAACCCGCGCGCTTCATTTCACGCTCGGATACGCTTTGCGCGTTGGTCAGGGCCTGATCGACCGAGGAGGTGCCCACCAATGCCGCCGAGAACTGCTGGCCGACCGAGGTGCCGATCGACTGGAACTCAGGGATGGTCACCAACTGGATGCCGACGTAAGGCACAGGCTTGAGGGTCGGCGCTTTCGGCGTGACCGCCTTGAGCGATTCCAGGGTGATGTCGGCAAACGGCGCGGCTTTCTTGTACGCATCGGTGTAGGTCGAAGCGCGGGTGCCTGGCGGCACGTTGGACACGCCGTCTTTCTCGGCGACGAGCGCGGCGTACTCTTTGGAGGTCGCCCACTCAGTGAAGGCGCGGGCGTCCTTGTCATTCTTGGCGCTGGTCGGGATCGCCAGGGCCCACGAGTACAGCCAGGCCGAGCCTTTGTCGGTGACTTCGTGAGGCGCGTAGGTGAAGCCGACGTTATCGGCGACCTTGCTCTGAGATTTGTCGGTCACGAAGGAGCCGGCCACGCTGGCGTCGACCCAGATGGCGCACTTGCCGCTGTTGAACAGCGCGAGGTTTTCGTTGAAGCCGTTGCTGGAGGCGCCGGGTGGGCCGTCTTTTTTCATGACGTTGGTGTAGAAAGTCAGCGCGTTTTTCCACTCTGGCTGATCGAACTGCGGTTTCCACTGTTCGTCGAACCAGCGTGCACCGAAGGCGTTGGCGACGGTGGTGATCAGCGCCATGTTCTCACCCCAACCGGCCTTGCCGCGCAGGCAAATGCCGTATTGCTCTTTGGACTTGTCGGTGAGTTTGTCGGCGAATTCGGAAATCTGGGTCCAGGTCGGACGCTCCGGCATGGTCAGGCCAGCGTCTTTGAACAGGTCTTTGCGGTAATAGGTGATCGAGCTTTCGGCGTAGAACGGTAGGGCAAACAACTTGCCGTCGACGGACAGGCCGTCACGTACCGAAGGGAACACGTCGTCCAGCGCGTAGGACGCTGGCAGGTTGTCCATTTCTTTCAGCCAGCCTTTGGCACCCCACAGCGAGGCCTCGTACATGCCGATGGTCAGTACGTCGAACTGGCCGCCTTTGGTGGCGATGTCCGTGGTCAGGCGTTGACGCAGGACGTTCTCTTCAAGGACCACCCACTTGAGTTTGATGTCGGGATGCTGTTCTTCGAAGGTCTTGGACAGCCGCTGCATGCGGATCATGTCGCTGTTGTTGACGGTGGCGATGGTCACCTCGCCCGCTGAGGCGCTGTTGCAGAGGGTCAGGCCGAGTGACAGAGAGGCGCAAGCAAGCAGAACGTTTGCAGAGGTCTTCATGTATCTCTCCTCTTCTGAGCCTCGCGGCGCCAGAAGCTTGGTTTATTGTTTTTGTTCCTTCCAAAAGACCTGGAAGAAGTCCGTTGATTACAACGGCCCGCACAGACGATGACAAATCCTGCGACACACTTGAACTGATACTTTCTTGCACTGAGAGTTCAGACGGCAACGCACCAGAACTGCGTTCCAGCATGGTGTGGCGCAGTTCCAGCGTAGTCGATGGGGGCGAGAGGGGAGCGAATCAGTACAGGTTTTGCTCGGTCAGCCGCTGCACCGCAAGCCGACGATAATGGGACGGCGTCATGCCTTTGAGTTGCTGAAAACGCCGGTTGAAGTTGGAAATGTTGTTGAAGCCGGACTCGAAGCACACGTCCGTCACCGGTTTTTCACCATCGGCAAGCAACTCGCAGGACTTGCTGATGCGCAACCGATTGACGAACTCGACGAAGGTTCGACCGGTCGCTTGTTTGAATACGCGGGAGAAATAAGTCGGTTTCATCCCCAGATGATCCGCCACCTCTTCGAGGGTCAGCTCCCGAGCGTAATGCGTGAAAATGTAATCCACCGCCTTGTTGGTGCGCTCCACGGCGTGGTCATCCGACAGTTGTGAGGCGGTGGTGCCCGACAACAATTGGAAATCATCACTGGCCGCCAACAGCTCCAGGAGAATGAAAAAGTGCCCCAGGCGAGTCATGCCGGTGGAGTCAGCGATCTTCTGCATCAGCTTCATGGCCTGACGAACAGTGCGCTTGCAGCGAAATTCGATGCCGTATTGCGCCCGTTCCAGCAGCGGCGTGAGGGTCTTGAGTTCGGCGAACACCTGATTGCCGCTTTCCAGCAACTCCTCAGTGAAATTCACCAGCATGTCACGCTTGGGTACGACCTCGTCTTCACCGATCTGGCTGATCCAGTTATGCGGCAGGTTGGGGCCGGTCAGAAACAGCGTGCCGGGATGGAAATTGCCGATGTAATCACCGACGAACACCTTGCCCGAACTGGCAATGATCAAGTGCAGCTCGTATTCCTTGTGAAAGTGCCAGCGCACCAATGGGCAAGGGAAACCATGCTCGCGGTAGATGATCGACAGGCCATTGTGGTCGTCCATCAGTTCGTAGGAAGGATCGGTGATTTTTGTTGTTTTGGTCATGCTGTTGCCGGGATTTCGAGAATGGCCTACGGGTAATGTGCACTAATTTCGACGTGTGTTACATCCAGTCTGATAAAACCATTCGTTGTAGCCGGGTTCATTGAATTCTGGTGTGTACTATACACATCGGTCAATTCAGGGGTAGGCTGATGCGTAGCAGGGAGATGATTCGAAGGATAGAAGACGATGGCTGGGTTCTGATTGAGGTGCGTGGCAGCCATCGTCAATACAAGCACCCGATCAAGAAGGGCCGTGTCACCGTTCCGCATCCCAAGGATGATTTACCCAAAGGGACGATTCACAACATTCTGAAGCAGGCGGGGCTCAAATGAGTTCAACAGCGGCTGTTGAGCCTGGAAGGAAGCGAGCATGAAATTACCTGTGGTGCTGCACAAGGACGTTGACTCCGACTATGGTGTCACGGTCCCGGATATCCCCGGCTGTTTTTCGGCGGGCGCGTCGGTCGGCGAGGCTCTGGACAACGTCAAGGAAGCACTTGCCTTGCATTTCGAGGGGCTGGTGGCCGATGGCGAGCCGTTGCCTGCTGTCCATGACATCGATACCCATATCAGCAACCCCGACTACCAAGGCGGCGTGTGGGCGGTGGTGGAGTTTGATGTAACGCCTTATTTCGGCAAAGCCGTTCGATTCAACGCCACGCTGCCCGAATTTCTTCTGGAGCGCATTGATGCCCGGGTCAGAACCGACCGGCGCTACAGCTCCCGCTCCGGATTCCTGGCGACTGCCGCATTGCGCGAACTACACGAATAGGCCGGAAGCCTTTCCCATGAAAAAACTCCTCCTCATCGGCATTGGCCCCGGAAACCCCGAGCACTTGACGATTCAGGCGGTCAAGGCGTTAAACCGGGCGAAGGTCTTTTTCATCCTCGACAAGGGCTACGCCAATGACGACCTGCTGCGGCTGCGTCGTGAGGTGTGCGAGCGTTATATCGAGGGCGATGATTACCGTTTGGTGCAGGTGCGTGATCCTCGACGGGAAGATGACCCTGCTTCTTACCAGCAGGGCATCGAGTACTGGCATGAGCAGCGAGCAGCGTTGTTCGAGCAGTTGATCGCCGATGAGCTGGGCGATGACGACGTGGGCGGTCTTCTGGTGTGGGGTGATCCAGGATTGTATGACAGCACGCTGCGTGTTCTGGAGCGGGTGCTGGCGCGTGGTCGGCAGTGTTTCGACTACGAAGTGATTCCCGGCATCACCAGCGTGCAGGCACTGGCGGCGCAGCACCGGATACCGCTCAATCGCATTGGCGAGCCGATCCGCATCACCACCGGGCGGCGTCTGGCACAGGGTTCGGCCGATGCGCTGGACAATGTCTGGGTGATGCTCGACGCGCACTGCACCTTCGAGCGCTTCGTCGATCAGAGGCTTTACATCTATTGGGGGGCGTACGTGGGCACGCCAGATGAAATCCTGATTGCCGGACCGCTGAACGAGGTCAGTGAGCGCATCAGGCAAACCCGCGAAGCGGCGAGGGCCGAGAAGGGCTGGATCATGGACACCTACCTGTTGCGTCGCCCGATGGATTGAGCAGGACAAAAAAGCCCCGGTTTCGAGTGAAATCGGGGCTTTCGTTTTTACGCGTCCGTATGGATCAAGCGACATCCACCAGCACGATTTCGCTGTCTTCGATGGCGGTCACCCGCAACACGCGCTCTTCAGCGACTGCCACACCGTCGCGGGCTTCGGCACGCAGGCCGTTGACCTCGATGCTGCCGGTCGCCGGTACCAGGTATGCCCGGCGACCTTCATCCAGTGCGTATTCAGCGGTTTCACCGGCCTTCAGGTTGGCGGCGACCAGTCGAGCGTTGGCACGGATACGCAGTTCGATGTCGTCGTCTGCCTTGCCGCTGGCCAGGGTCACGAAGCCTTCGCGGTTGCCTTTCGGGAACGGTTTGGCGCCCCATGAAGGCGGAGCACCGACTTCGTCCGGCATGATCCAGATCTGGAAGATTTTGGTGTCTTTCGCTTCCAGGTTGTATTCGCTGTGCGCCACGCCGGTCCCGGCGCTCATCACTTGCACATCACCGGCTTCAGTGCGGCCACGGTTACCCAGGCTGTCTTCGTGGGTGATCGCGCCTTCACGAACGTAGGTGATGATTTCCATGTCGCGGTGCGGGTGGCGAGGGAAGCCAGTACCGGCTTCGATCACGTCATCGTTCCAGACCCGCAGTTGGCCCCAGCTCATGCGGCCGGGGTCGTAATAGTTGGCGAACGAGAAGTGGTGATGTGCGTTCAGCCAGCCGTGGTCAGCGCCGCCAAGGGATTTGAAAGGGCGAAGTTGCAGCATGATCAGTTCCTCCGTTAGCAGTGCCGGGCCGTTGAGGTGGGCGCCGCTGTTAGTTGATGGGGCCATGATCTATCAATTTGATATCGATAAAAAGCGTAAGTTTTGCGTGGTTATGATCGAAATGTTAAATGTATTTGGGGTGGGTAATTTACCGTTATGGCTGCAATTGATCGGCTAACCCCATGACCGCAAAGCATTTCGCTGGAGCTTGGCGCCGATTGGGGCGACCATAGGCGCTTTCTCGTTCACCGCTGATACCCGGAGCCTGCGTGTCGCACGATTTTTCCGCCGAGCCACCTCACGAGCTGCCCCCTGACCTGAACACGCCGGATCGTTTGCCGTTCTTCAAGCGCCTGCTGGCGCGTCTGATCGGCGGCGGTCTGTCGCGTCTTCAGGCGCAACACGTGCCCTCGTGGCGGCAGGGCCATGCCGACGGTTTCCTCAATGGCCACGCCGAAGGCATGGACGAGGGGTACGCGGAAGGGCGTCTGGACGGTATCGAAGAGGGGCGCCGCGTGCTGGTGATTCGCGACACCCGGCCGCAGGAGCATCGCGGGCCGCGGGTGGACGACCACCTGTTCGATGACTGGCGTTTGCCGCTGACAAACGAACTGAAAAAGCGCGTCAAGGCCGATGTTGCGCAAAAGCTTGCCGCCCACGCTCAGCCGACCACCGCGCAATGGAAGATGATCTTCAGCGACACTCCGTCCACCTACGTCATCGCCGGGGCCGGGGCCGGGAAGTCCACTTCGTTGGTGCTGCGGGTGCTGTTGCTGCATCACTATCTGGGGTTCGAACTGGACGCGATGACCGTGGTGACCTTCACCCGCGAGTCACGCAAGGACTTCATCAACAAACTCATCGAGATCATGGGCCTGTGGGGCCATGATCTGTCGCTGCGTCAGGCCCGCGACGTGGTGCGTACTTTCCACTCCCGGATTCTGCCGCTGGTGCGCAGCCTGCCAGGCTTCGAGCAACTGCAGGCGTTCGAAACCCTGAGCAGTCAGAGCGAAGACCTGTTCGGCAATCCATCGCAGGACATGGGCGCTGACAGCAACCCGTTCGACCTGCGTATCAACGACACGCAACGTCAGCAGATGAACCTCTGCTACCGCGACCTGTACGCGGCCAACCCGCGCTTTCGTGAAGTGATGGCGCCGCTGTATCGGCATTCCCTTCAGCTCAAGGAACTGGACCGCGACCACCCGGATGTGCAGAAGCGCATCACCGTGATGGGGCTGTCTTCGTCCCGCGATGAAGAACTGTGCGATGTCATCGAAGACCTGTGGATTCGCAAGGGCATGTGGCCGATTCAAGGCGTGGAGCCGATGCGCCAGACGGTTGAAGTCAGCGGCCTGGCGTTTCACGTCCACGGTTATGCCGCTGAACTCGATGCGTGGATCGTGTTGGGCTTCGACCCGAGCGAAGATCAGCACCTGCGCCGCCCCGATGCCAAACTGCCGGTCTGGGCGGAGTGGGTGATCAAACGCACGCTGTTTCAGGCGTTCTGCCGCAAACCGGTGATCTGGCTGGAAAACTACGAGGCGTCACGCGGCATGATGCAGTCGTTGTCGGGTGCGGCCGTGGCGGGGCCAGGCTTCGATTACAAGGTCAAGGGTGAACTGAGCGCTGCGCCGTTGCTGGATTGCTTTGTCGCGGCCGCCGGGTTCATCGAAAACCTGGGCCTTGATGTGCCGGATGCGGTGTCGCGCATGAGCTTTTCCGATCAGGACCCGGACCGGTTCTTCTTCGAAGCCTTGAGTCTGTTCTGGAAGGCGTTTGAAGACCATCTGCTGGCGCAGACACCGCCGGTCATGACCTACAACCGGATGTTCGCGCTGTTCGGTGAACACTCGCCGGAAAATCTCAAACTGGTCAGCGACGAGGGCTTGCGCCCGCTGTCGCATCTGATGATCGACGAATTTCAGGACGTGTCGCCACAAATCGTCTCATGGATTCGTGCGAGTCTGCGTGAAGTGCGCAGCCGCGGATCGTCGTTGCACAGCGGGCGTGGCGCTCAGCGTTCGTCATTATTGTGCGTGGGCGACGACTGGCAGTCGATCTATGGCTGGCGTGGGAGTTCGCCGAAGTTCTTCATGGAATTCCCCAAGGAGTTTCCTTCGCCGTCGACCACCAAAGTCATGCTCAGCGACAACTTCCGTAGCCATCAGCACATCATCGACGCTGCCGAGCACATCGTCCGCGCCGCACCGGCCATCAGTGGCAAGAAGGCCAGGGCCAGCGGTCCGGTTCAGGAATTGCTGCCGGTGACGGTGCTGGATCGCGATGACGAACAACTGGTGGCGAGCCTCGTCGAGCATTACAACGCAGGTGATTCGGTGCTGTTGTTGTACCGCAAGGGCAGTGAACGCAACAAGTTGCCTGACGCCTTGCAGGCGGTGATCAACGCCGATTACGCACTCCCTCCCCAAGCGCGGCGCCTCAAGCAATTGACCTACCACAGCGCCAAGGGCTTGCAGGCCGACGCGGTGTTTTTGCTGGGGGATTGCCAGCACCTGACCCAGTCGCCCTACAAAAACCAGGTTTATCAGTTGGCCGGGCTGGGTAAGGAAGGGGATCTGGAAGCCTTCGACAACGCCCAGAAAGATGAGGTACTGCGCCTGGCGTACGTAGCTATCACCCGCGCTGTGCGGCATTGCTATTGGTTCATCGACGCGAGTGGTAATGATGAGGCCAACGTGCCCAAGGCGTCGGCGCGGATTGCCGGGGACAAGGTGTTTTTCGAGGATCGGCGTGGGGCGGCAAGCCAAGCTACGCCCGATGCAGATACAACTGCTGCGGCACGAACGTCTCCAGTTCCAGTTCGATGGCCTCGATGATGGTCTCCACGTCGACTGCGTTCATCACCGTCGCACAGGGAATCCCGGCGATGGCAATCACCGTTTCACCGCTGGCGCGGTCGAACAGGCGTGCAACCATACTGCCGGGTGCATCCATGGTGGCTTCGAAGCCCACTGGATGAAAATGCCAGCGCATCAGCTGGCAGGCGTTAGGGAACGTGACTTTATTCATGGGACCCACCTCGTTCAATCGAGCAATTCCAAAGCTCCGCAGGGCAGGAAAACAGTGTCTGCTATCTCGCGTCGAGGAACGTCGCAACGCGCGTGCCAGAGCAGGGCGTGGCTTTGTTTTCATCCTTCGTTGGTCGAAGCGAGGCCTCGCAGATCACGAGTCAGGTAAAAGTAGCACCGACTTCTTACAGAGATGAGAAAAAATTCCTACAAGCGAAACATTTTTACGTTTCCTTGATGTCTGTCGTACCTGTTTATTCTTTAAGGCTATTTGTGACTGTTGCTTAAACGTTATTTCGAAATAAGGCGCTTTGCCACTGCTAAGGGGGTAATGATAAAGCGTGGTTGAAAAACCCTAAAAATTCACAGATTTTTTACGGGGTGTAACACACAGTTAACAGGTAAGCGTTCGTTGAGCCTTTATTGGATCCGTAAAAACAAATGTTTTAAAAAAACAGTAAAGCCCGCTGAATAAATACAGAGTGCTGGCCGATAAAAGAGCAAGTGCAATAAGCCTTTCATAGGGGAGGTGTTGTCGCCCTCAATGATCAGTCAGCAGCCTCTAAGTGTTGGATGCTTGAGCTTCGCATGGACGCACTCTGCCGGATTTTTAAAGAGAGACATTCCATGTCGATTAGAAACATGAACATCGCGCCGCGTGCATTCCTCGGGTTCGCCTTTATTGCCGTTCTGGTGATCGGGCTGGGCTTCTTCTCTCTCAACCGCATGGCGGTGATCCGTCAGGCCACCACCGACATGGAAACCAACCAGCTCCCCAGCGTGGGGTTTCTGGGCAACATGCTGGAGAACACGCTGCGTTTGCGCATCACCTCGTTCCGCACGCTGGTCAACCGCGAGCCTGCGGCGCTGCGCGAAACGGATACCCGCATTGCCGAACTGATCAGCAAGTTGCAAGAGGCCAAGAAGAACTATGCCGCCTTGCCCGCTGAAGGTGAAGAACTGGCCACGTACCGTCAGTTCGAGGCGACGCTGGCGACCTTTCTGGATGTGCAATCGCAGGTGCTCGACTTGTCCCGTCAGGAAAAAGTCGAAGAGATGCGCAACTTGATCAATACAAAGATGAAAGACGCCACCGACCTGATGGGCGTGCAGATCAACCAACTCATCACCATTAACAAGGCCAACGCGTCGGCGGCCGCTGTTTTATCGAAACAGCAATACGATGGCGCCAACGTGGGTGTGATCGCGGTGTCGGTGATCGCTGCATTCATGACCATTTTGTTGGCCTGGATGCTGACCAAAAGTATCGTTAACCCGCTGTCCAGAGCGGTGCGTGCCGCCGAGGAAATCGCAGGCGGCGATCTGACGCGTCCGATTGAAGTGGACGGCAAAGACGAGGCCGCGCAACTGTTGAAGTCGCTGGTGACCATGCAACAAAACTTACGCAAGACCATCGAGCTGATTTCCGGTTCGGCCACGCAACTGGCCTCGGCGGCCGAAGAGTTGAGCGCGGTGACCGAAGAGTCTTCGCGTGGCTTGCAGCAACAGAACAACGAAATCGAACAAGCAGCGACCGCCGTCAACGAAATGACCGCTGCGGTAGAAGAGGTCGCGCGCAATGCGGTGTCGACGTCAGAGGCTTCGCAGCAGTCCAACCGCACGGCCCATCAGGGCCGGGATCAGGTGGTGGAAACCGTCCGGTCGATTCAGGACATGAGCCAACGCATTCAGTCCACCACGGCGGTCGTTGAAGGGTTGGCGGAGCAGGGCCGGGAAATCGGCAAGGTGCTTGACGTGATCCGCGCCATTGCCGAGCAGACCAATCTGCTGGCGCTCAACGCAGCCATCGAAGCGGCGCGTGCGGGGGAAGCGGGGCGTGGCTTTGCAGTGGTGGCGGATGAAGTTCGGGCGCTGGCCCATCGTACGGCGCAATCGACCACTGAGATCGAGCAGATGGTGGCGGGCATTCAGACCCGCACCGGGGACGCGGTGCAGTCGATGTCGCGTAACACCGAAAGTGCTCGCAACACCCTGAGTCTGGCCAGTTCGGCGGGGGATGCGCTGGAGCTCATTACCGAGGCCATTGCCCAGATCAACGAGCGCAATCTGGTGATCGCCAGCGCTTCGGAAGAGCAGGCGCAAGTGTCGCGGGAAGTGGACCGCAATCTGGTGAACATTCGTGATCTGGCCGCGCAATCGGCCGCGGGGGCCAACCAGACCAGCGCGGCCAGCCATGAGCTGTCGCGTCTGGCGGTGGATCTGAAAGCGATGGTGACGCGGTTCAAAGTGTGAGCGGACTTCTTGGCTGAATGCGCTCAAAACCTGTAGGCGCCGAGCCTTGGAAACATGATCGGCGCCCAGTGTGTGGGAGCCGCCTTGGTGGCGAGGCGGTGATGCAGCACCTCCATGTTCGTCAATGCCCTGTTGGGGGGTTGCCCCAGTTTCGGGGGCTGTGACTTTCCCCAATTCCCCTTGCTGTCCTCTCTAACTGGCTGATTTTAAACGACTGATGGTATGGCACGCTCATTGCTCAGAGCCGTTATACGCAGTTGTGTGAGATTCCCGTTACGGAGGACCCGTCACGATGAAGCCCCATTCCTCTCGTCTGCTCAACCTTTGCCTGTCCTTCGGTGCCTTGTTCGCCTTCGAGGACACGGTCGAAGCCGCTGCCCGTTGCGAACGCAACCTGGTGGCCAACGTCGTGGCGCTGGATCAACCCCTGATGTTCAACCGGCTCGGCGCGCAGAATGCCAACGGCATGATCTACGCCTTGCGCCGCGATGTGGTGGATGAAAACAACGTGTTGCTCACTCAGGGTGGTGCGGCGGTGCCGGGCAGGGTGACGCTGCGCCCGGACAAGCGCCCGCGTCCCATGGTGTTGCGCGTGGCCGCCGGGGACTGCCTGACCGTGACCGTGCAAAATCTGCTCGCGCTGCAAGCCAACCCCAACAGCGAAGCAGAAGGGCCTGAAATCGAAGGCGAAGAAGGCGACGGGCCAAAGGCCAACATGCCCAAGGAATTCGTGGTCAACGACCAGGTCGCCGAGCGCTATGTAGGCTTTGCGGTCAACGGCATGCAGGCGGTCAACAGCATCGCCGACATGTCCTCCAACGTCGGCAAGAACGGCAATTTCCTCCTGGCCCCCGGCGCCACGCGCTCGTACACCCTGTATGCCGAACGCGAAGGGGCGTTCAACGCCAACAGCCAGGCGGCGACCTTCGGCAGTGAAGGCACCTCCGGCAATATGGCCAACGGCTTGTTCGCCCAGGTGGTGGTGCTGCCCAAGGGCGCGCGGGCCTATCGCAATGTGCTCACCGAAGAAGAAATGCGCCTGGCCAGCAATGGCCGTGCGCCCACCGGCCAGCCGATCATCGATTACGAAGCGCGCTACCCGCAACGCCAGCCCTGGATCACCGAAGGCAAGGCAGGGATGCCGATCATCAACATGGTCAACGGCAACGAGATCATCAACAGCGAAACCGATGCGGTAGTGATGGGGCCGAACACCGACGGCAGTTTCCCGCCCTCGACCTATCCGCTGGAAAGCATTGGCAAGCGCAACCCGGCGATCCCGAACCGCCTGGAGCCGTTTCGCGATTTCGCGGCGGTGTTCAACGATGAAACGGCGGTGACTCAAGCGTTCCCCGGTTACTTCGCCGACCCCGTGTTCGGCCACATGCTGCAACCGACTCGCGACACCTTCATGATCAACTACGGTTCTGGCGCCATTGGTGCTGAAGTGATCGCCAATCGTCTAGGCGTGGGGCCGATGCACGATTGCTTGTCCTGTGCTTATGAGGAGTTTTTCCTCAGTTCTCACACCGTGGGCGACATCGGCATGCTGGTGGACGTGCCCGCCAACGTCGGGTTGGAGCAGGTCGTACCGGGTCAGGTGCCGCCAAAAGATGCCACCGGCATCAAGGCCAGCATGGCCCTGTACCCGGGCGAGCCGTCCAATGTCAATCACAGCTACATCGGCGACATGGTAAAGATCCGCAACACCCACAACGGCAAGGAACAGCACATCTTCCACCTGCATGGGCACCAGTGGCTGTTCAACCCCAACGACGACAACTCCGATTACATGGACGCTCAAGGCATCGGGCCGGGCGTCGGTTACACCTATGAAATCGCCAATGGCGGCTCGGGCAACCGCAACCGGGTGTCAGGCGATGCGATCTATCACTGCCACTTCTATCCGCACTTCGCCCAAGGCATGTGGACCATGTGGCGGATTCACGACGTCTTCGAAGAGGGCACCCGGCTGGAGGTCTCACAGGCCAGCAATGACGGGTTCCACACCACGCCGTTCGCCCTGCGCAACGGCAAGCCGGCTGCGGGTGCCCGCGCATTGCCGGACGGTGAAATCGTTGCGGGCACACCAATCCCTGCCATCGTTCCGCTGCCGGGCAAGGCCATGGCGCCCATGCCCGGCAAGGTGGCGGTGGTGCCCAAATTGGGCGAACTGGTCGCCGCCAACGACGATGATGATGTAGAGGATGACGATCATCCAGATGAAGGTGGCCAGAAAGTCATCGGTTCGGTGGTGCTGGTCGACCGCAGCGACGCCAACCGCAACGCCGACGGCTCGTTGAAGAATCCCGGTTATCCGTTCTGGATCGGCGGGATGGAAAGCACCGTCGGCCAGCGCCCGCCCACACCGCCGCTGGACATGCTCGACGCCGCCAAGGCACAGGCCCTGCGTGACAGCGGCAATGCCCTGTGGGCCAACCTCGACCCGTTGCAGTCCGGCGGCTGGGACGGCGGCTTGCCGCGTCATGCACTGGACGGCGTGGCGGCGGGTGGTGAGGCGGAAACGGTGACCACGGCCACCGATCTGTCGAAAGTCGTGCACAAGGCCAAAGCCGTGTACATGCCGGAAGAGGGCACCGACGTGGAACAGGCGGCGATGCGCTTCCACGCCAAGCCCGATCACCCCAGCTTCGCCACGTTGCCCGGCAGTCAGGTCGTGGCCAAGGCCTTCCGCACCAACGGCGCATTGCCGGTGGCCGGTGCGCCGTTCTACGAGCCGTGCATGGACGACCGGGGCAAGCGCCTGACCACGATGGCGGGTCTGGGCACCTTCAACAGTGGCGAGACCACCGGCGGCATGTCGTTTACCGGGTCTTCCCAATACACCGCCGACAAGCCGCGACTGTACAAGGCCGCCAACCTGCAATTCGACGCGGTCTACAACAAGGTCGGTTACCACTTCCCGCAGGCGCGCATCCTGGCGCTGTGGGAGGACGTCTGGCCGGTGATCAACAAACAGCGTCCGCCTGAGCCCTTGGTGATGCGCATCAACACCTTCGACTGCGTGATGTACCAGCAGACCAACCTGATCCCCAATTACTACGAACTGGACGACTACCAGATTCGCACCCCGACCGACGTCATCGGCCAGCACATTCACCTGCCCAAGTGGGACCTGACCGCCGCCGACGGCTCGGCCAACGGCTGGAACTATGAAGATGGCCTGCTTTCGCCTGCGACCGTAGTGGAGCGGGTGCATGCGATCCGCAGTTTCAACCAGTGCACCGAAGCCGACCCGCGTGACGGCACCCCGACGTGCCCGAAAGCCAAAGCACACCCGTATTTCGGCCAGTTCGGGCGGGCCGACTGGCTCGGTGCGCGCACGGCCATGCAACGCTGGTTCGCGGATCCGGTGGTCAACACCCGTGGCATCGACCGTGGGCTGGGCACCATCTTCACCCACGACCACCTTGGTCCCTCGACCCATCAACAACTGGGGCTGTATGCGACCGTATTGGCTGAACCGGCCGGTTCCACCTGGTTCCACTCCGAGACCGGCCAGCAGCTCTACAGCAGTGCTCGTCAGGACGGTGGCCCGACCTCGTGGCAAGCGGTGATCAATACCGGCGATCTGGATGGCGATGGCAAGAACGACAGCTACCGCGAGTTCTTCCTCGAATACAGCGATTTCGTGCACGCCTACGAGGCCGGGGTTTACGTGGGCGCAGGCCCCAACGGCGTGCCCAATGGCCAGGCGTACCCGGCCACCGCCAACAGTTTCCGCTACGCGATCAATCCGCCGGGACGCAAGGACGCGGACAACCTGCTGGAGTCGGTGCTGGAAGTGGCCGGGGGCGTGATGGAGAAGTGCCCGCAACGGCCTTGCCCGCAGGCCATCTCGGTGGAAGATCCCGGCATGTTCGTCGTCAACTACCGCAACGAGCCTCTGGGCCTGCGCATCTTCGACCCGCTGCGCACGGCGCCGGACGGCAAGCCGGGGATGCAGGCCAACGGGCTGGCGGGGGATCTGTCGTATGCCCTGCAAACCCGCACCGATCGGGCGATCCCGGCGTTGAACCTGGCGCCCAGCGCGATCACCCAGGCCACCGGGCCAACGGGCGGCGTGACGCTGTTCCCGCCGCACATCAACCGGGGTGGCGACCTGCCGGGTGACCCGTTCACACCGATGCTGCGCACCTACACGGGCGACAACGTGCGGCTGCGAGTACACGCCGGTGGCCATGAGGAAGAGCACAACGTGACCTTGCACGGGGTGAAATGGCTGCAATCGGGTACCGGCTTCGGCAGCAGCTCCAACTCGGGGTGGAAATCCTCGCAGATGGTCGGCATCTCCGAGCAGATGGGCTTCAACGCGCCGGTTGCCACTATGTCCAGCAACGCCAGCGATACCGGCGACTACTTGTACGCCATGGACGCCGCGCTGGAGGGCTACTGGAACGGTATGTGGGGCGTGATGCGCAACTACGGCGCGCAACGCAACGACCTGTTCCCGCTGCCGAACAACCCGAAACCGGTGATCGCCCGCAACACCACGGCGTTCGACGGCGTGTGCCCGCGTTACACCACCAACGCCAGTGGCGTCGGCACCCGACCCACGGTGCAGCGCAATTTCGAGGTGGTCGCGGCGCTGGCCAACGACATCCTGAGCAACCCGTTGAACCTGACTATCGGTGATGCGGCCGGGCAGGGGCAGCATGTGGGCGCTGCGCTGAATCCGGCGGGTGGCACGCTGGTGTTCAACAAGCGCGCGGTGACCATCCCGCAGGCCACGGTGACCGATCCGGAAGACGGCATCAGTTTCACCATTGGCGGGCAGTCCGGACCGCTGCATGATCCGACCGCGATTCTGTACGTGCGCAAAGCCGATCTCGACGCCACCACCGGCAAACTCAAGGTGGGCGTGCCGGTCGAGCCGTTGGTGCTGCGTGCCGCTGCCGGGGATTGCATCAACGTGACGCTGGAAAACCGCTTGCCCGCCGCCATGCCGGACCTGCCCAACGTGGCGGTGATGGCCGGGACCGTGAAGCGTGATCGCAACAGCGCGCAAGGCTCGACCACCTTCAACAACAACCTGATGCGGCCGTCGTCCCACGTGGGCCTGCACGCCCAGTTGGTGGCGTATGACATCAGCAAGTCGGACGGCGCCAACGTCGGCATCAACCCGATCCAGACCGTCGCACCGCGAGCTGGCAGCTCGGGGGCGTGGCCGACCCGCACCTATCAGTATTACGCCGGGCATCTGGAGCGCGAAGGCAAACCGGTGTCGCAACTGGGCCGCGCGGTGGACAACATCGACGCCACGCCCATCGAGTTTGGCGGCTTTAACCTGATACCGTCTGACCCGATCAAACAGCCACAGAAAGGCCTGGGCGGGGCGATGGCGATCATGCCGTTCGGCGCCACCTGGACCGAGGACACCCGCTCCAGAGCCAACGCGACGGTCACCGTGAGCGGACAGACCGCCTACCGGGACTTCATGCTGGTGATGCAAAAGTCGCTGAACATGCGCTGGGCCAATGGCCGTCCGGTGCCCAATATCGCTGCAGAAGGCAATGGCGCGCCCGCCGATCCGCAGGACAACTCCAGCATGGCGATCAACTATCGCAGCGAGCCTTTGTGGTATCGCTTTGCCAAGGCGCCTGATGCGCCGTTCGGCCACGCCGATGGCCATGGACTCGCTGATGTCCCGAATGCCCACATGGCCTATAGCAACGCGCTGGTGGGCGGCGATCCACAAACGCCCGTGCTCTACGCCAAACCGGGCCAGCCGTTCCGCGCTCACGTGACCTTGCCGGGCGGCGGCAGCCGTGGCACCACGTTCCAGCTCGACGGACACCTCTGGCCGACCCATCCGTTCCAGGCCGAGAAGTCCGACAGCGGCGGCTACCCGATGGGACCGTCGGGCGTGGGGTCGGTGAAGTTCGCCTACAACCCGATGTCGACGTACGTGGGCGCCCAGGAAAGCGTCCTGCCGGCTGCGCACTTCAGCTTCATGCTGCCCAGTGCAGGGGGCACCAATGCCGTGCCGGGTGACTACCTGTTCCGCGATTACGCAGGGTTCGGCAACCTCTCGGGGCTGTGGGGCATCCTGCGGGTGACTAACGACCCGGAGCCCGCGGCCACGCCGTAGGGGACGAATAGCCAGAACAGCGGTTTGCCCTATAACAACAAGGCGGGCGGACCTGACACAACTCATCGGACCTGATGCTCGCATCGGGTCCACAGGGGGTGCAGTGTGAATGGATGGATCAGAGGCGTGTTCGCGGGAGGTGCGCTGGCGGCGGCGCTGGTGGTCATGGGGCATTCCGGTGAGCCGGTGAAGAACGCCAATCTGGCGTTGGGCGATACCGAAGGGCCGCAGACGTTTCCAGGGCTTGCCAGTGACCGACAGCAATGGGTCAGAAATGGCGTGATCGTGAAGTTCGAAGCTCGCCCGCTCAACAGCGGCCCGTTGATGGAAGGGATGTTCGCCGACGTGCGCTTCAGCGTCACCGACAGCGCCACCGGTCAGCCGTTGGCGGGGGTTGCACCCGGTGCCTGGCTCGATCCGATGGTGGCCGATGACAAGGGCACTTCCCGCGATGCCCAGTGCAAGTCGCGGGTCGGACTGTACCTGAAAAGCACCATTGGCGCCCGGCCGTTGCTGGACCTGAACAGCTATTTCCTGATGGTGCTGAACAAGGACGCCAGCGCCACGGTGATCGATCCGACGGTGTCGGTGGGCGGCATCACCAGCACCCTGACCCGCATCGCGCTCAGGCAGCCGGGCATGGACTGGACCAGCACCAACGACGACAAACGGGTATTTGTCTCGATGCCGTCGGCGGGTGAGGTGGCGGTGATCGACGGCGAGAAATTCCAGGTACTGGACAATATTCCGGCGGGCAGCCAGCCGCTGCGTGTCGCGTTGCAGCCGGACGAACGCTATCTGTGGGTCGGCAATAACGCGCCGAACGAAGGCGAAAGCGGCGTCACGGTGATCGACGCACAATCGCTCAAACGCCTGAAATTCCTGCCCACCGGCCCTGGCCACCATGAAATTGCCTTCAGCAAGAATTCGCGTTTCGCCTTCGTCAGCAGCCGCGATGCAGGGACCGTCGAGGTGTTCGATGTGGCGACCCTGGCCTCTGCCAGAACCTTGAAGACCGGCAGTCATCCGCTGTCGTTGGCCTATTCGCCATTGTCAGACGCGGTGTACGTGGCGGATGGTCGGGATGGCACCATCACCGTGATCGACGCGCATTCGCTGGACGTGCGCAAGGTCATCGCGGCGCAGCAAGGACTGGGTCCGATGAGTTTCACCGAGGACGGGCGTTACGGTTTTGTACTCAACACCCTGAACAGCCACGCGCTGGTGATCGACAGTGCCAGCGACAGCGTGCTGCACGATCTGGAGGTGTCGCCCGAGCCGTTTCAGGTCACCGTCACCCAGAACTACGCCTACATTCGCGGCCTGGCCTCGTCGCGGGTGACCATGGTCAACCTGTCAAGCCTTGGCCGGGACCGCAAGCCGATCCTGCAATCCTTCGAAGCCGGGCCTGCGGCGCCGCGCCTGGCGGGGGATTTGCCGCTGGCGGCGGGTTTGAGTCCGGCGCGGGACAACGATGCGGTGTTCGTGGTCAACCCGGTGGACAACACCACGTATTTCTACGCCGAAGGCATGAACGCGCCGATGTCCGGTTACCCCAACCGCGGCAATGCGGCGAGGGCGGTGCGGGTGATCGACCGCAGCTTGCGAGAAGTCGAACCCGGTGTGTACAGCTCACGGGTGCGCCTGCCCAGCGCGGGCAACTTCGATGTGGCGTTCATGCTCAACCAGCCTCAGGTCATTCACTGTTTCACCGCGCAGATCGAGGTCAATCCTGCGCTGGAAAAACGCTTGGCCATTCCTCGGGTAACCTTCCTGCTGGAGCGGCGTTTCGAGCCGGTCGGCAAGCTGGTGCCGATCCGCATTCGTCTGGTTCAGGGGCGCAACAACACCCCCATGACCGGCGCCAGGGATGTTTACCTGCGCTACTTCCTGGCCCCCAGTTCACGGCCCAAGGAAGTGCTGGCGGTGGAAGTGGGCGAGGGTATCTATGAGGCCCAGGCCGACCTCAGCGAAACCGGTGCGTATTACCTGCATGCGCGCTCTGAATCCTTGGGCATTCGTGCCAATGAACAGTCTTACGCCAGTCTGCGGGTGATGCCGGTGGACAATTCCCCGGTGCACCTGAGTAACCAGAGTCCCGCTGTTTCCGACAGGACAACGCCATGAAATACGCCCTTGCAGTCTCGCTGTTGGCATCGTTGGTGGGGTTGAGTGTGTCGAACGCCACGCAGGCCCATGGCGGGGCCGACCATGGGCAGCCTAAAACAGCGGTGACCCAGGAAAATACCGTGGTGCATTTTGCTGACGTGTCGCTGACCAACCAGCATGGCGATCCGGTCAACCTCAAGCGGGACTTGGTGGGCGACCGCATTGTGGTCATGGGCTTCATCTACACCACCTGCACCACGGTGTGCCCGGTGATTTCGTCGATCATGGCCAGGGTGCAGGCGCAACTAGGGGCGAAGGTCGGGACCGAGGTGCAGATCGTCTCGATTTCGGTCGACCCGCTGCGTGACACCGCGCCTCGGTTGTTGAGCTATTCGCGCACGTTTCAGCACGGTCCCGGCTGGGCCTGGCTGACCGGCACCCCACAGGCCATCGATGCCACGCTCAAGGGGCTGGGCGCCTGGAGCGCCGACCCGCAGAACCATGCGCCATTGATTCTGGTGGGCGATGGCCGCAGCAGCCACTGGACCCGCTTCAACGGCTTCACCGACCCCGCGCTGCTGGTGGAACGGGTGGAGCAATTGCGTGGCGACCGCGCCTCCAAAAGCGGGCGTCATGGGGTGTATGTGATGGGGGAGGTGCAGCCATGAAAGCCGATGCTGTGGCAGTTAAGCGTCCTGTGGGAGTGAGCTTGCTCAGGAAGGTTTTTTCGGCAGGCGCAGATGTGTCGGCTGTACCGGCCTCATCGCGAGCAAGCTCGCTCCTACAGGGGATGTGGCGTAGGTGGGGCGGGGTGTTTGCAGGGTTGGCGTTATTCATGACGGCCGCCCAGGCCCACGAATCCTCAACCCTGGCCACAGCCGCCTCCGTGCAAGGGGCGCCGCCCACCACGGGCACTCACGACGCCCAACAATATTTCACCGACACCCTGCTCAAAGATCAGGATGGCAACGAGGTGCGCTTTTACAGCGATGTATTGAAGGATCGGCTGGTGCTGCTCAACGTGGTCTTCACCCATTGCAAAGACGCCTGCCCGCTGATCACCCGCAAACTCAAGGAGGTGCGTGACGCCATGGGCGAGGGGGTTGCGAAACAGGTGGTGTTCATCACCCTGACCAGCGATCCGAAAAACGACACCCCGGAGGTGCTCAAAACCTTCGCCGCCAAGCATGGCGTCGATGGCCCGAACTGGCGATTCCTCACCGGCACCCAGGCGCAAATGGACTTGGTGTTGGGGCGCCTGGGGCATCTGATCCCGAGCCCCGAACAGCACTCCACGCAGTTGATTGTGGGCGATGTAGCGACCAAACGCTGGGCGAAGATTCGTCCGGACGCACCGGTGGACGCCATCGCTCAGCGCCTGCAATTTCTGACACTGCCGGTTGCCGGACGTTGAGGGGGCCATCCATGAAGCCGCTGGCGCTGTTTTGCCTGTTGTGTTGCCTGACCGGGATCGCTCAGGGCATCGAGCTGACCCCGGCAGAAACCGCAGGCAAACGTTTGTACCGCGAAGGCCTGTCGGCCAGTGGCGCGGACGTGTCGGCGCGCATCGGGGTGTCCGGCGCGATCGTGCCTGCCGCAACCGTGCCTTGTGCCGGCTGCCACGGCGCCGATGGCCGTGGGCGACCGGAAGGCGGCGTGCGACCGCCGGACATTACCTGGCGGCGTCTCAGCACGCCCTACGGTCAGCAACTCAGCAGGGGGCGCAACCATCCCCCTTACAGCGACAGCGCGCTGTCTCACGCGGTCATCGAAGGCATCGATCCGGGCGGCAACCGGCTCGACAGTGCGATGCCGCGTTTTGTGATGTCGGCGCAGGATCAGCTCAATCTGCTCGCTTACCTCAAACGCCTGGAAGACGACCGCGACCCCGGCGTACACGCCTCGACCCTGCGTCTGGGCACGCTGCTGCCCACGCAGGGGCCGATGGCCGCACTGGGCGATACCCTCGCCGCCATCCTCAAAGGCTCACTGGCCCGGATCAATGAAGACGGTGGCATTCATGGCCGCCAACTGGAGCTGCAGATTCTCGACCCCGGTCCCGATGCCCAGAGCGCCAAGGCCGCCTTGCAAGTGCTGACCGGCGAGCAGGGGGTGTTTGCGCTGGTTTCGCCACTGGTGCCCGCGCTGGACGGGCAACTGGGCGAGTTGCTGGAACAGGCTCAGGTGCCGCTGGTGGGGTCGGTGTCGCTATTGGGCGGCGACACCGACAGCCCGATGATGTTCGAGCCGTTGCCGGGCACCGCCGAGCAATTGCGCACGTTGGGTCGCTATGCCGCAAACAGCCTGAACCTGTCAGGGCAACGCACGCTGATCGTCTATCAGGACAACCCGCTCGACCGGCATCAGGCCGACACACTCAAACAGGACCTCAACGCTCAAGGCTGGCGGGATGTCTCGCTGCTCGGCTATCCGGCCGATCGCCCTCTGGCTGGCAACACCGCCATGATTGGGGCAAAAGCCCTGTTTTTCCTGGGTCGCCCCACCGATTTTGGGGCCATGGTTCGGGCACTGCAATTGCAAGGTGCTGCGTATGCACCCTACGTATTTGCCGCCTCGGCCCACGTGCCTGCGGATGTATGGTCCATCCCCGGCACGTTTTCCAGACGGGTGTTTCTGGCGTACCCGTTCACGCCGGATGACTGGACGCCTCAGGGAAGAAGCGCTCTGGCCCGTATCCGCGAAAGAACCGGGTTGAAGGGGCAATACCCAGTGTTGCAGGTCGATGCGTATTGCTCGGTGCTGCTACTGGCACAAGGGTTGCGACAGATCGGTCGGAATCCGGCGCGTGGGCCGTTGATCCAGGCGCTGGAAGGATTGCATGACGTGCAGACCGGCTTGACCCCGATGTTGGGGTTCGGACCCGGGCGACGGGTGGGGATGACGGACGCCCAAGTGGTGACCGTGGATGCGCAGCGACAACGTTTCGAACGGGTTGGGACTGACAACGAGGTCAATCGGGTCAGTGCTGCTAACTGAAGTGAGTATTCGCCATGAAGCTCAAGCTGATGTTAATGATGTTGGCGTTCGTGTTACCCGGCGTGCTGCTGACGGTGGGCCGCACCGAAGCCGTGGCCGAGCCTACCTTTGGGCAAATGGCCGTGGCACGGGTCAATGGGGTCGAGATCGGCCAACTCCAACTGGAGCACTATTTCGTCGATTATTTACAGGCTCAGGGGCGGATGGTGGGTTCCATTCGCAACCCGGTGGCCTATGACCGGCTGCGGCGTGCCGCGCTGGATGACCTGATCGACAAAGAGTTGCTGTGGCAGGAGGCGGGCAAGCGCGGCATCCGTGTCGATGAACAGAGCGTTCAAGACAATTATTCGGCCCTGCGCACCGAGTTCACCTCGGATGAAGTCTTCAATCGTCGTCTGGAGGAGGCGGGTTTCAATAGCGTCACCTTCATCGACTACCTGCGCCGCGAGCTGACCAGTCAGCGCATGCTGGCTGAGCTGAGCCAGGTGCAGCCCCCCACGCAGAAGGACGTCGAGGCGTTCTATCGGCAACTGTCCCCCCGCATCCACGCGCGGCACATTTTGCTGCCCGTCGACCCCAATGCAGACCCGGCGGTGGTGGAAGCGGTGCGTCAGCAACTCCTGCAACTTCGCGCCCGGATCGTCTCCGGGGAAGACTTCTCGCGGCTTGCGCAGCAATACTCTCAGGACAGCCGGTCAGCCGAAGGCGGCGATCTGGGCTATTTTTCTCGTGAAAGCATGGTGTCCGAGTTTGCCGACGCCGCGTTCAGCCTCGCACCCGGTGCAGTCAGCGATCCGGTCCGCACCGTCTACGGATGGCACCTGATCAAGGTGGACAACGGTGCGGCCGACCGCGTCATCGACGACGCCCAAGGGTTGGCCATGGCGCGTCGGGCGCTGGATCAGCAACGCCAGGCGCAGGCGACCGCAGCGGCTCTGCAGCGATTGCGTGCGGCAAGCCTGATCGAACGGGCGGCAGAGCGATGACCCGGGTTTTCCCCGAATGTGGGGACAAAACCGGTGAGCGATGGCAACTGCCCCCAGCAGTGGGGTTGAGGTTCAGTCCATGTATTTTCTGTTTTGTCGAAGAAAATCAGTGGGATGGGCGTGAGTTTTTCGACGTGGAGGGTCTGGCATGAACAGTGCTCTTGTACCTGTGCAAGGCGATAATCCCCAGACCGGGCCACAGGACCTGTCCCGATTTCAGGAGTCCCCCTTGTTAAACAAAGTATTGGTGGTGGAGGACGAGCAAATCCTGGCGCAGAACCTTCAGTCGTATCTGGAGGCCAAGCGTCTGGATGTCCGGGTCGCGAACGATGGCGCTGGCGCCATCGACCTCGCAGAAGGATTCGGGCCGGACGTGGTAGTCCTCGATTTTCGCTTACCCGATATGGAAGGGTTTCAGGTACTCGATGCGGTACGGAAACAGAAGGACTGTTTCTTCATCCTGATGACCGGCCATCCGACCAGCGAAGTCTGCGGTCGGGCCACCGATCTGGGTGTCAGCCACATTCTGTTCAAACCGTTTCCGCTGGCCGAACTGGCCCGAGCTGTCTGTGACTTGTTGGGTACTGAGCGACGGTCGACGGGTTCGGCGCCACAGGCGGCCGGGTTCATCGAGCGGCGACACAGCCCGGCTGAGAAGTTCCCGTTGCAGTTGTACGACGGTACCTGGGTTCACTCCGACCGTCGTGGCAACAAACAGTCTCCCTCGCTCCAAAGCGATGCGGTGACTGTGGATGGGGAGGGAAAACTCTAGCCGGGACCAGACTGGATCAGCACGCCACGGCTGTGTTGATCACGCTGGAAACGGCACACCGGCCATGGACGGTCAGGCGCGTCGAATGTGTGGTTCCTTTTTTGGGGTCCGGGAGTGCATTCGATGGAAAGTCTTACGCTCGCAGTCGAAAGACCGCCGCTGGCGCAGCCAGTCGAGTTGCCAATACGTTTTCCCGGCAGCCTGCTGGCCGCCGCCAGAGATCGGGCCAACGAACAGGGCGAACGCCCCGTCGAGGCGCTCGAAGCCCTTTCAACCCTTGAACCCCTTGCCTTCGTTCGCGCCCTCGGCGTGACCCTGCACTACCCGGTGCTGGACGCCGCGACGCTGTTCAAATGCACCCCCGAATTCGATCAGGTCAGCCTGGCCCAGGCCTTGAAGCGCGAATTCGTGATGCTGCGCCTTGAGGACGCCCTGATCGGGGTGTTCGCCGACCCTTTCGATGATGCCCGTCTGGCATGGATCGATGAATGCCTGCAAGGGGCCGGGCTCTACCTGTGCCACGCCGCCGATCTGGCGGCGTACCTGGCGCGGCAGGAGGAGGGTTTTCACGCTGTTGCCGCCCTCGACACCCAGGGTGACGAAGCCCACGAATACGACACCCTTGAGACCCTGTCGCTGACCAGCATCAGCGAAGACGCCAGCGCAGTGGTCAAGCTGGTCAACTCCACGCTGTACGACGCCCTGAAAATGCACGCCAGTGACATTCATCTGGGGGTGACCGGCAGCGGGATGGTGATCAAGTACCGCATCGACGGCGTGCTTAACAACATCAGCAAGGTGCAGGGCGCCGAGTTCGCCGATCAGGTGATTTCGCGGATCAAGGTCATGGCCGAACTGGACATCGGCGAGAAGCGCGTGCCGCAGGATGGCCGCTTCAAGATTGGCATCAACGGGCGGCAGATCGACTTCCGGATTTCCATCATGCCCAGCATTTTTGGCGAAGACGCCGTGCTGCGGGTGCTGGACAAACAGGACCTGGCCGACCGGGTCAGCGGCGTGCGTCTGGAAGCGCTGGGCTTTGAAGACGCCACCTTGCTCAGCCTGCGGCGCCTGGCGGCCGAGCCGTATGGCATGGTGCTGGTGACCGGTCCCACCGGCAGCGGCAAGACCACCACGCTGTACGCGATGATCACCGAGATCAACCACGGCGTGGACAAGATCATCACCATCGAAGACCCGGTGGAATATCAATTGCCGGGCGTGTTGCAGATCCCGGTCAACGAGAAAAAGGGCCTGACCTTCGCCCGAGGCCTGCGTTCGATCCTGCGTCACGACCCGGACAAGATCATGGTGGGCGAGATTCGCGACCCGGACACCGCACAGATCGCCGTGCAGTCGGCGCTGACCGGCCACCTGGTGTTCACCACCATTCACGCCAACAACGTGTTCGACGTGATTGGCCGTTTTACCCAGATGGAGGTCGACCCCTACAGCTTCGTCTCGGCGCTCAACGCGGTGCTGGCGCAGCGGTTGATCCGTCTGGTGTGCAGCGGCTGCGCTGTCAGCGTGACCCCGGATGACGCCGAGCTGAGTGCGTCCGGCCTGACCCGGGACAACAGCAGCCATTACCACTTCGTCCATGGCGCGGGATGTGGGCGTTGTCGGGGCACCGGGTATCGCGGCCGTACCGCCATCGCCGAACTCCTGCACCTGGATGACGAGATTCGCCAGATGATCGTCGAGCGCCAACCCATTTCCCAGATCAAGCAGTACGCCTGCAGCCGGGGCCTGCGCCTGTTGCGTGGTTCGGCGCTGGAGCTGGTGCGCGACGGTCGGACCACGCTGGAGGAGATCAATCGTGTCACTTTCATTTCGTGAGCATTATGTGGCCGTGATTGGCGCCAATGGTGTCGGCCTGTCCCGCTGCGACGCCCGTGGCCGCACCTGGCTGGGCAGCGCCGGGTTCATCGCCGACCGCCAGTCAGCCCCCGCACTGGCGCTGGACAGCCTGCAACGCCTGCTCGCCGAGCATATCCATCGTCGCGCTCGGCTCAGTGTGCTGTTTTCCAGCCACTACAGCCGCTTCGGGCTGATTCCGTGGAGCGAGCACATCACCACTCCGGCCGAATTGCAGGCCTACGCCAGCGCCTGTTTTGACGACACGTTCGGCAAATCCAGTGAGGCGTGGGCCTTGAGCCTGTCGCCGGAAAACGCCGGGCTGCCGCGTATCGCCGTTGCTTTGCCCCAAGCGTTGCTCAACCACCTGCGCACGCTGGTCAAGGAGCTGGGCCTGCAACTGGTGTCGGTGCAGCCTTACCTGATGGCGGCGTTCAATCGCTTCCAGAAAAGCTTCGGTGATCGTGATTTTCTGTTCGTCGTCGCCGAGCCCGGTCGCAGCACCTTGTTGCTGGCCAGGGAAGGGCGCTGGTCGGCGGTGCGCTCGTTGCGGATTGCCGACAGCGACGCGGCGCTGGCCTCGATGATTGCACGGGAAAGCGAGCTGCATGGCCTGAACGGCGACAAACCAGTGGATCTGTTCGTTCACGCACCGGCTCGTCACAACGACGGCCCGATGATCCTCGGCGTGCAAACCCTGGAACTGCCCGTTGTCGAGGGCGATGTTCAGGACCCGCTGCACCTTATGGCCAGAGCGGTGAACTGACATGCGCGCCCTCGATCTGGAATTTCAACCGCAACGCCGAGGCAGCCGACCAGGCTGGGCCTTGCTCGGACTCGGCCTGGTGCTGGGCGTGTCGGTGGCCGCCACCGCCCATGTCATCGGTGAAGACATTCATGAGCAGCAAGGGCAGTTGGGTCACGCCCAGCGCAAGTTGCAGGTGCACACCGCGCCAACCACCGGCCTGACGCCTGCTCAGCAGCGCGAACAGGAGATTCGCCTGAGCGAGATGAAACAGATTTCGGCTCAGTTGCGTCGCCCCTGGGAGCGGCTGTTCGCAACGCTGGAAACCCTGCGCGGCAACGACATCGCGCTGCTTAGCCTGAGTCCCGACGCCCGCAAGGGGCAGATCCGCATCAGCGCCGAAGCGCGGGATCTGGACGCGATGCTGGCGTTCCACCGGCAGTTGCAAGGCAGCCCCGAGCTGCGCGACGTCTCGCTGGTGAACCACGAAATCGTCGCCAACGCGCCGCAGAAACCAATCCTGTTCAACCTGCTGGCCACCTGGGAGGTGAGCGATGTCCGTCCCTAGCCTGATTGTGCGCGAGCATGTGCAACGGGCCGGCTGGCCCGGCCTGGGCGGCGCGGGGCTGTTGGCGCTGGCGCTGGCCTACGGCGTGTTTGGCCTGCTGCCGGACTGGCAGTCGCTGGACACCCTGCGGCAGAACAGCCAGAAGGCCAGCGAGTTTCTGGAAAAGGTCGCCAACGGCACGGCGACCTTGCCGGTGATGCCCGCGCAGCAACTGGATGACTTCCATAAATCGCTGCCGACCCAACTTGACGCCACCTCCGCCATCGACCGCATCTACGCCATGGCCGGTCAACAGAAGATCAACCTGTCCCGTGGCGAATATTCCCTGGGGATCGATCCGAAAACCCAACTGGCGCGCTACCAGATTCTGCTCCCGGTGCGTGGCAGCTACCCGCAACTGCGGCGCTTTCTTCATGCCTTGCTGACCGAGTTGCCCGCCGTGGTGCTCGAAGACGTCGATTTTCAACGCAAGAAAATCGCCGACACCGAGCTTACCGGGCGCATCCGCATGACCCTTTACCTGTCGAGGTCATGAGCATGAACAACCGTCGAGTGGTGGGCTGGCTGGCATTTCTCGGACTTTGTGGGCTGATCGCCTGGGTGCCCGAGCAGTTTTTCGGTGAGCCGACACAGGACGTCGCCAGCGATGCCCGGCCGGTGACGAGCAAACAGCGCGACGCGGTGGCCGCCGGCAAAAACGCGGCTTCCCAAAGCAGCGTCGCGTCAACTGCTGCGACAGTGCCGCAAGTCGACCTGTTCGCCGCGCAAAGCTGGTACGTCGCCCCGGTGATGACCGCTGAACAGCAGGCCGCGCTCAACGCGCCTGAGATCCCCACGGTGCCCACTGCACCGCCTCTTCCGTTCCAGTTCATTGGCAAGCTGGAAGACAGCAAGCAGTTGCAGGTGTTCCTGCAAAACGGAGAACGGCTCTATGTGGTTAGGGCCGGTGATGTGATCGATGAGACCTACAAGGTCGATCGCATCTCGGCCACTGAAATGAGCTTTGTCTATCTGCCCATGAAGTTTGCGCAGACCTTGTCTGTGGGGAGTGCACCATGAGTCCGCTGCGGTTGTCGTTGAACGCGTTGTTGCTGGCTTTCACTGTCATGCTGGGGGTGAGCCTGGCGTCCTGTACCTCGGACATCAACCGGGCCGTCGGCCAAGACATGATCGACGATGGCCGTTACGAGGAGGGCATCGCCAAATTGCAGGAGGCGGTCAATGCCAAACCCCGCGACGCGACCCTGCGCATTGCCTTGACCTCGGCCAAGGCGCGGGCGGTCAAGACCCTGCTGACCAAGGCCGATTCCGAACGCTCGCAGCGGGACTTCAACAGTGCGGCCATCGACTATTCGCGGGTGATCGCCATCGAGCCGAACAACGGCCGCGCCCGCGACGCGTTGTACCTGCTGGAGCAGATGCGCAACATCAACGACATGCTGGTGCAGGGCCAGACCAGCCTGCGCCGGGGCGACCTGACCGGCGCCGAACAACAGGCGCGCAAAGTGCTGGCAATGGACCCTCGGCACGAGGGCGCGCAGCAACTGCAAAAGGACATCGAACGGATGCGCGCGCGCAACGTGGTGTCCAACCCGCAGCTCAAGACCCGGCTGGACAAACCGGTGACCCTGGAATTTCGCGACGCCAACCTCAAGGTGATTTTCGAGGTGCTGTCCCAAGTGGCGGGGTTGAACTTCATCTTCGACAAGGACCTGCGCCCGGACCTCAAGGCCACCATCTTCGTGCGCGAAGTGCGCATCGAAGACGCCATCGACCTGCTGCTGCAACAAAACCAGTTGCACCAGAAAGTGGTGAACGACAACACCCTGTTGATCTACCCCGATTCGCCGCAAAAGGTGAAGGATTATCAGGAGCTGGTGATGCGCACCTTCTATCTGACCAATACCGACGCCAACACCGCGCTGAACATGGTCAAGACCATGCTCAAGACCCGCGACGTGTTCATCGACGAGCGCCTCAACACCCTGACCATGCGCGATACCCCGGACGTGATTCGCATGGCCGAGAAACTGTTCTTTTCCCAGGACCAGTCCAACCCCGAAGTGGTGATGGAAGTGGAGGTGATGGAAGTCTCACGCCAGCGCATTCAGGACCTTGGCCTGCAATGGCCCAGCACCTTCGGCATCATCAACAGTGACGGTTCGGCGGTCAGCGTGTTGAACCAGTTGCACGGCATCAATCAGAGCCGGATTTCGTTCTCGCCCTCGCCGCAACTGAAAATCAACGCCCAGGACAACGACGTCAACACCCTGGCCAGCCCGACCATTCGCGTCAGCAACCGGGAGCAGGCGCGTATCCACATTGGCCAGCGGGTGCCGATCATCAGCGCCACCTCGGTGCCGTCCACCCAAGGGCCGGTCATCACCGAAAGCATCACGTATCTGGATGTCGGTCTGAAGCTTGAGGTGACGCCCATCGTGCACCTGGACAACGAAGTGGCAATCAAGGTGGCGCTGGAAGTGAGCAACGCCACCCCGCTGGAGGCGACCCGCAACGGCACCATTCCGGTTCAGGTAGACACCCGCAACGCCCAGACCACGCTGCGTCTGCACGATGGTGAGACCCAGATTCTCGCCGGGCTGGTGCGCAACGACTCGCAATCCAGCGGCAACAAGATTCCGGGGCTGGGCGACATTCCGGGGCTGGGTCGGCTATTCGGCAGCAACAAGGACTCGGTCGGTAAATCCGAGCTGGTGCTGTCGATCACCCCCCGGATCGTGCGCAATCTGCCGTATCAGGCGCCGAGCGACATGGAGTTCCCCACCGGGACCGAGACCAGCATGCACATCAACTCGGTCAACCCGGACAGCGTGCCGGTGACGGTCGAGGTCGGTGGCAAATCGACCCCGCTGGCCACCGCAACTGTCGTCGAGAAGCCTTGATCATGAACGTCTATCGCAGCCACGGCGGTTTCACCCTGATCGAGATGGTCGTGACCCTGGCCATCGTCGGCCTGCTGGCGAGCATCGCCGCGCCGCTGACTGAAACGGTGATCCGCCGGGGCAAGGAACAGGAGCTGCGCACCGCGCTGTACCAGATTCGCGATGCGCTGGATGCCTACAAGCGGGCTGCGGATTCGGGGCGTATCGAGAAATCGGTCACCAGCAACGGCTACCCGACCAGTCTCAAGGTGCTGGTGGAGGGCGCGCGCGACCTGCGCAGCCCCAAGGGCGTGAAGATTTACTTCCTGCGGCGCATCCCTCGGGATCCGTTCGCCAAGCCCACAAGGGCGCCTGAAGAGGACTGGGGACTGCGCGCCTATGACAGCCCTGCTCAGAACCCGAGGGATGGCGAAGACGTGTTCGATGTCTACTCGAAGACGCGCGGCAAGGGCCTCAACGGCATTGCCTATTCGGAGTGGTGAGTCATGGGCACGCAGCGCACTGGAAAAGGCTTCACGTTGATCGAATTGCTGGTGGTCATGGCCATCATCGCCACGCTGATGACCATTGCCGTGCCGCGCTATTTCAACAGCCTGGAAAACTCCCGGGAGACCGCGCTGCGTCAGAGCCTGTCGGTGATGCGCGAGGCGCTGGATCACTTTTATGGCGACACCGGACACTACCCGGAATCGCTGGACGACATGGTCACTCACCGTTATCTGCGTGCGTTGCCGCAAGACCCGATCACCGGGCGCAACGACATGTGGGTCATCGTGCCACCGCCAGAGGGCGTGCAGGGGTCGGTGGCAGACATCAAGAGCGGGTCCACCGGGAGGGCGCGTGATGGCAGTCTTTTCGGCGAATGGTAAGGCCCCGATTGCCGGTTTTTCCGGGCGCCAGCAGGGTTTCACCTACATGGGCGCGCTGGTGCTGATCGTGCTGATGGGGTCGGCATTGGCGGCGGTGGGGCAAGTCTGGTCCACGGTGGGCAAGCGCGAGCGCGAGCTGCAACTGATCTGGGTCGGCACTCAGTACGCTCAGGCGCTGCGCAGCTACTACCGCAGCGGCACTGGCGTGGCGCAGTATCCGCAGTCGCTGGATGAACTGCTGGAAGACCATCGTTACCCCACGATCATGCGCCACATCCGCAGGCTCTACCCCGATCCGATGACCAACAGCGACGACTGGGGCCTGACCACTTCGGTCGACGGACGCATCACCGGAGTCTACAGCCTATCCAAAGACACCCCACTGAAGACCGCGAACTTCCCGCCTCAATGGCAGGAGTTCGAGAGCATGACCCGTTACGCCGATTGGCGTTTCGTGGCCGAAAAAGCCTTTCTGGAGTCGACCTCCAATCGTCCGGCAGGTGCGCCCGGCACGCCGGGTGCGCCGCCCAGTGCAGGGTCTGGCGTTTCGCCGGGAACCTCATTGGGGACGCCACTGGGGGGCGCCAGCCAATGAACGCGCACGCCTCTCATCACCCCGCTTTCAGACACCTTTGCGCCGTGTTGCTGATCGGTGCGCTGAGTCGTGGCATCAGCCACGCCGACGAAGAAGACGAAATGATGGGCTTTATCGTCGACGACTGCATTTCGCTGGTCGGCCACAACTTCTACAACGCCTTCACCGACCGTCTGCGGGCCACCAGTCGGCTGGATTTCAACCTGGTGGTGCGTGAACGGCCCGACGCCCGTTGGGGCAGCCTGATCTGGGTCGAATACGACCAACGCATCGTGTATCGCCGTTTCATCGCGCCCAATGCCACGCAAACCCGTGACCTGGCCATCGAGGCTGCCGATCTGGTTCGTGCGGCCGTGGTTCAACGCAAGCTGCAAGTGCTCTTGCAGGACAACACTGATCTGGGGAAGGACGAACTATGAACAGAAGAATAACCACCGTCTCGACCTATCTGTGCCTGAGCGGTTTCAGTCTGATCTGTCAGGCCACCGAGCTGGTCTACACACCGGTCAATCCGAACTTCGGCGGCAACCCGCTCAATGGCAGCGTGCTGCTCAACGAGGCCCAGGCGCAGAACGACTTCAAAGACCCGAGCCTGAAGAAATCCACTGTCACGGGCACCACGGCGCTGGAGCGCTTCAGCCAGCAACTGCAATCGAGCCTGCTGTCCCAGGTGCTGACCAACATCCGTGACGGCAACACCGGCACCCTGACCACCGACGCCTTCATCGTCAATGTGATCGACGATTCCGGCGCCCTGAGCATTCAGATCACCGATCGATCGACCGGCGAAATATCGGAAGTCACCGTCAACGGACTCATCAACAACTGACGGTTGCTGAAGTTCCAGAGGAGCGATAGACCATGAACAAATGCATCGCGCTGTTGATGCTGGTCGCTGCACTGCAGGGCTGTGTGACCAAACCCATGCCCGCCGAACAGGCGAAGGAAACCCCGACCCTGACGCCGCGTGCCTCGACCTATTACGACCTGTTGTCCATGCCCCGGCCCAAAGGGCGTCTGGTGGCGGTGGTCTATGGTTTTCGCGACCAGACCGGGCAGTACAAACCGACGCCGGCCAGTTCGTTTTCCACCAGCGTCACCCAGGGTGCAGCGAGCATGTTGATGGACGCAATGCAGGCCAGCGGGTGGTTCGTGGTGCTGGAGCGCGAGGGGCTGCAGAACCTGCTGACCGAGCGCAAGATCATTCGCGCCGGGCAGAAGAAACCGGCCGCAGTCATGGGGCCTGACGGCAACCCGGTCGCCGTGCAGTCGCCAAACGAGCTGCCGCCGTTGCAGTCTGCCAACCTGATGCTTGAAGGCGGTATTGTGGCCTACGACACCAACGTGCGCAGCGGCGGGGAGGGCGCGCGCTACTTGGGGATCGGGGGGGCTCAGGAGTATCGGGTGGACCAGGTGACGATCAATCTTCGGGCTGTCGATGTGCGCAGCGGGCAGGTGCTGGCCAATGTGATGACCAGCAAGACCATTTACTCGACGAGCTACAACGCCGGGGTGTTCAAGTTCGTGGAGTTCAAGAAGTTGTTGGAGCTGGAGGCGGGGTACACCACGAACGAGCCTGCCCAGTTGTGTGTGTTGTCGGCGATCGAGGCGGCGGTGGGGCATTTGGTGGCGCAGGGGATCGAGCGGCACATGTGGCAAGCCGCAGGTGATAACAGCCCGCCTAATGAGACGTTGCAGCGGTATTTGAGCCAGAACAAACCGGCAGAGGAGTAGGAGGGCTTGATGGAGCCCGATCCTGCTCCTGCTCTATCCGCAATGGTCCAGACTGGGCTACTTGTGCATGAAGGGCATATGAAGAGCAAAAGCTGGCGCACGCATGACACAAACGATGCGCTCAATCATAGCGTCTCCCGAAGGGTCAGGCGCGGCGCCAAGCTTCAGGGTTGACGAGATCTTTGGGATGTTCACCTCTCAGCGCGCTGATCATGTTCTCCACCGCACACCGAGCCATGGCCTCTCGCGTTTCGCGAGTAGCGGAACCCATGTGCGGTGTAGCAACCACGTTGTCGAACGTCAGTAACGGCGAGTCGGCAGGCAGCGGCTCCTGTTCGAAGACATCCAGCCCCGCCGCACGAATCTGCCCGTTACGCAGCGCCTCGATCATCGCGTTTTCATCCACCACCCTGCCTCGGGCGATGTTGATGAAGATCGCCTCGGGACGCATCTGAGCGAACTGTTTGGCGCCGATCAAACCTTCGGTTTCGGCGGTCAGCGGCAAGGTCAGGCAGACGAAATCCGCTTCGCCCAACAACGCCTCCAGACTTCGATATTGCGCGCCGAAGCGCGCTTCCACGGCTGGCTTGGGCGAGTGACTGTGGTAGATCACAGGCATGCCAAAGCCGAAATGCCCGCGCTGGGCGAGTGCCTCGCCGATCCGGCCCATGCCGATGATGCCCAGGGTCTTGCCGTGCACATCGGTGCCGAAATGCGCGGGGCCGATGTTCTGTTTCCATTGTCCGCCACGCACCATGCTGGCCAGCTCCACCACGCGCCGGGACGTGGCCATGATCAGCGCGAAGCCGGTGTCGGCGGTGGTTTGCGTCAGCACGTCCGGGGTGTTGGTCAGTAGAACGCCACGGCGGGTCAGGTCGGCGATGTCGTAGTTGTCGACGCCCACCGAGACGCTGGAAATCACCTTCAGTTTTGGCGCCAGGTCCAGCAACGACGCATCCAGCTTGAGGCTGGCGCCCAACAGGCCATCGGCGTCAGGCACGGCGTCGCGCAGGCGGGCCATGCCATCGGCGGTTTTCGGGTTGTCGATCAGGGTCACCCGAGCGACGGTCTCCAGTCGCGCCATCAACGGCGCGGACAGGGATTTGTACAGCACAACGTGTTTTTTCATCAGAAACGTTCCGATCAGGAATGCGCAGGTGTGCGACGAACGTTGGGTTCATCGCGCAGGGGCTTTGCGGCAGCATCCGGTTTGAGCAACAGGGTCAGCACCACCGAAACCAGCAGCGCGCCACTCATGAACAGGTACGACGCGCTCAAGGTGCCGGTAACGCCATTGAGGTAGCCCACCAGATAGGAACCGGCGAACGAACCCAGCGCACCGAGGCTGTTGATCAGGGCCATGGCGCCACCGGCGACATTGGCGGGAAGGATTTCCGGGACGATCGCGAAGAACGGCCCATAGGGCGCGTACATGCAGGCCCCGGCGATCACCAACAGGGAGTAGGACCACCAGAAATGCTCCGTGCCCAGCGCATACGAGCCATAGAACGCAAAGGCGGCCAGCAGCAGAGGAGGCCAGACGAACAGTTTGCGCTTCTGGGTCTTGTCCGATGCCCAGGAGACCACGACCATCCCGATCACGGCCGCCAGATACGGCAGGGCCGACAGCCAGCCCGCCTGGACCATGTCCATCTGCATGCCTTTCTTGATAATGGTCGGCAGCCACAGCACGAAGCCGTACACGCCGATGCTCCAGCAGAAATACTGCGCCGCCAGCAGCAGGACTTTCGGCGAACGGAAGGCTTCGGCGTAGTTTTTCACCGGCTTGATGCCGACCTGCTCGGCGTCCAGTCGGGCTTGCAGTTCGGTTTTTTCATCGGCTGTCAGCCAGTCGGCCTGAGCCGGACGTTCGTCCACCAGACGCCACCAGATGAACGCCCAGATCACCGCAGGCAGGCCTTCAATGATGAACATCCAGCGCCAACTGAAATGCGCCACCAGATAACCCGAGACCACCGACATCCAGAGCATGGTCACCGGGTTGCCGAGAATCAGTACGGTGTTGGCGCGGGAGCGCTCGGCCTTGGTGAACCAGTAGCAGAGGTAGACCAGCATGGCGGGCATGACCGCCGCTTCGACCACGCCGAGCATGAAGCGGATGCCGATCAACATGTAGGCGTTGGAGACGATACCGGTCAGCGTGGCCAGGCCGCCCCAAAGGATGAGGCTGACGAATATCAGCTTCTTCACGCTGCGCTTTTGCGCGTAGATCGCCCCCGGCACTTGAAAAAAGAAGTAACCGAGAAAGAACAGGGCCCCCAGCAAGGACGACATGCCGGGGGTGATGTGCAGGTCTTCGGCCATGCCCGAGGCGGCGGCAAAGCCATAGTTGGCCCGGTCCAGGTAGGCCAGGCTGTAGGTGATGAACACGATCGGCATGATCAGCAGCCAGCGGCGTTTGAGGCCAGCGTGTTTCACGGTGTTGAAGAGTGTGTCCATATCGGGCTCCCTGAGCATGTTGTTTTTGTCGCAGCAGGTGATGGAACGGGTGTGTGCAAGCAACTAACGGAAAATCAGGCGGTTTGTCGTCGCGGCGCCGCAGCGCCTTGGGTGGCTTCGGTTTGCGCTGCTTGCAAAGCGGCCCGGGTCGGCAGGCCTTCCATGTCGCCTCGGCTTTGCACGGCCTGGCTACCAATCCAGTTGCCTCGGGCTGTGGCCTGGGCGAAATCGAGGTTTTCCAGCAACGCGCTGATCACGCCCACCGCGAATCCGTCGCCTGCGCCCACGGTGTCGATGACGTTGGCCACTGGTACGCCGGGCACGAAGGCTTCGTTGTCGTGAGTGCGGTAGTACGCGCCTTTCGCGCCGAGCTTGATCACCACGGCTTCAACGCCCACGTCCAGGTAGAACTTCGCGATGTCGCCGGGGGTGTCGTAGCCGGTCAGCAGTTCGCCTTCGGCCAGGCCGGGCAGCACCCAATGGGCGAGGCTGGCGAGGTGATTGACCTCACGAATCATCGTTGTCTGGTTCGACCACAGCGAAGGTCGCAGATTGGGGTCGAAAGAAACGCTGCGTCCGGCATCACGCATCTGGGTCATCAGCACGTGGGACAGTTCGCGGCAGGTGCCGGACAGCGCCGCCGGAATGCCGGTGGCGTGCAAGTGCCGGGCTTTCAGCAGCTCGGGAACGATGTCGTTGACCGACAGGTGGCTGGCCGCCGAGCCGCGACGGAAGTATTCGACCACCGGGTCCGCACCTTCAAGTTCCAGTGACTTGAACTGAAAACCGGTGGGGTGCGATGCATCGACCGTTACATGACGGCAATCCACGCCTTCGCCTTGCAGGCTATCGGTGACGAAACGCCCCATGGAGTCATCGCCCACGCGGCTCAGCCACGCGACGTTGAAGCCCAGCCGCGACAGGCCGATGGCGACGTTGCTGTCGGCACCTGCGATGCGCTTTTCATAGGTGCGCACCGTGGCCAGATCACCGGTCTGCTCGGCCACCAGCATGGTCATGGTTTCACCGAAAGACAGAATGTCGATCCTAGACATGGCTCAGCTCCTGCATCGGTTGGATATGAGGCTGACCGAGGTGGGCGAGGGCGTTGACCTGAGCACGGGTCACTTCCAGCAGGTCATCGCCTTGCAGCGGATATTCCACAGCGCGGGGCAAGCCGACGGGCATGTGTTTGAGCAGTTGTTCCCACACGTGCAGATCGGCCTGACGCGGTGGCACGGCAATTAGTTTGCCCGCCGCGTTGCGCGCCACGGCTTTGCAATGCACGTACTCGACGTAGCGTCCCAGTTGCTGCGCGGCGGCGCTGGCCGATTGCGCCTGCCACATCCAGTTACCGATGTCGAACGTCATGCCGATGGGCATTTGCAGGGCGTCGATCCGGGCGAAGAAACGGCTGAAGGGCTCGATGCGGCCGCCTTGCGAGGTCTGATCGTTTTCCACCAGCAGGTGCACGTCGTAACGGGCCAGACGATCAGCCAGCGCAGCGACGTCGCTGTCGTCGGTGAGGTGGCCCAGTGACACCTTCAACCAGGCCGCACCACACAAGGTCGCCCGTTGCAGGGTCGGTTCCAGCTCTGGGTTGGGTTGATGCTGGTCCTCCAGCCACAGCTCCAGCGGGGCTGAATACAGGCATTCCAGGCCTTGGGTGCGAATTGCCTCGCCCAGCGCCGGGAAGTCTTCGCGACCGGTGAACAGCTCTTCGCGCAACTCGATGCGAGTCACGCCAGCGTCAGCGAGCAGCGGAATGAAATGGGCCTGGCCGCGCTCGCGGACGAAGTCGGCACCGTAGGCGCCCAGGCTGATGGCAACGGGGAATCGGTTCATTATTGTTGTCCTCTGAAACCGGTTTCATTTCTGTTCGAATGAAGGGTTCGAACAAAGTTCTTCAAATCGACGGGGCGACTGACCTGCGGTAGGGATGTTAGAGATTCAGGATCGCTGGCGGGTCGAGCCGCGCACGATCAATTGAGCCGGGAAGTCGTACAGCCGCACCGGCTCCTGATCGCCGCGCAGGCGATTGAGCAGGCACTCAAAGGCGGTGACGCCGATCTCGTGAGTCGGTTGGGCGAGGGCGGTGATACCGCTGCCCACCAGTGGATACCAGTCCAGTTCGTCGAGGGCGATCAGGCCGATGTCGTCGAACAGGTGGCAGCCCAGATCGTGCAAGTGCCGGGTCGCGCAGAGGGTGGCGACGCCGTTGCCGGTAAACAGGGCCTTGGGGCCGTGACCGGTATCGTTGAGGAAGGTGCGCAGGTGGTCGGCCAGCACGTCGCCGGTCTCACGCACCTGGCCGCGCAGATTCGGGCGCTGGGCAATGCCGACGTTGAAGGCGTCGACGCGTTCAGTCCGCGAACTGGTGCCATCCTGAGGTTCAGTGACCATGAGAATGTCGCGGTAGCCTGACTGTTGCAGATGATCGAGGGCCTGGTTCACGGCACCGATGTTGTTCAGACCCACCAGATCGCTCTGCAACTGATCCACCTTGCGATCCACCAGCACCATGGGCAGTTCGTCGTGAAGCTCGCGCAGTTCGTCCAGATGGTGGCCGAGGGTGTTCACGATCAGGCCTTCGATGTTGTACGAACGCAGAGCGGCCAGATGCAGGCGTTCCTGTTCGTCGTCGCGGTCTGTGTTGCACACCACCAGGCTGTAACCGTGCTTGCGACAGGCGGTTTCGACGCCGTGCATCACGGCAATGGAATAGGGGTTGCGGATGTCGGCCACCAGCATGCCGATCAGGCGGGTACGGCCGCGTTTCAGCCCGCGGGCCATCTGATTGGGGCGGTAGCCGAGGGTTTCGATGGCGTGTTCGATGCGCCGGGCGATGGCTTCGGACAAAAGCTGGCGATCTTCGCCGATGAAACGCGAGACGCTGGCTTTGGAGACACCCGCCATGTCGGCGACGTCGTTCATGGTAACGCGGGTGCGCGTCGGAATGCTGTTCATGGCCTGGCCCTTATTGGAGTTGTCAGCAGGCGTTTTTCACGTGTGTGGTGGTGAGCATGCGTTGCTCTGAAACCGGTTTCAGGAAACACCAAACGACGAGCGCCGTCAACTCGGGATCGGATGAAAGGTGGTGAGGGTAAGATGCTGGGTAGTGGCCGGGAGCAATGCGTGGGAGTGAACTTGCTCACGACAGCGTTCGGTCAGTCGCTGCCGTTGTGACGGCCAGAACGTATCGTGAGCAAGCTCACTCCCACAGACTAGGGTGTTTGCTGCGCGCTATCGCGGTGTTTGGACAGCGGGCAACTTCTCACAGGTGTTATCGCGTTCGTGGTATCACGCGTTGCCCTTGAACGTATCCCGCCACGCCAGAAAGCGTTTCTCCAGCAGCGCCAGCACGCCATCGCTCAACTTGCCCAGCAGGGCCAGCACGATGATCGCCGCCAGCACGATGTCCGGGCGGGAGGTTTCGCGGCCGTCGCTGAGCAGATAACCCAGCCCTTTGGTGGCCGCGATCAGCTCGGCGGCCACCAGAAACATCCACGCCAGGCTCAACCCCGAGCGCAGACCAGTGAACAGGCCGGGCAGCGCCGCAGGCAGGAACAGGTGGACGATCATCTGTCGCTGACTGAAGCGGTACATCCGGCCCACTTCCACCAGCTTGCGGTCGATGCCACGAATGGCTGCGACGCCGTTCAAGTACACCGGAAAGAATGCGCCAATGGCGATCAGCACGATCTTCGATGTCTCGCCGATCCCCAGCCACAACAGCAACAGAGGCACCCACGCCAGGCTCGGGATCGACCGCAGGCCAGCGAACGTTGGCTCCAGATAGGCTTCGGCTTCTCGACTCAGGCCCACCCAGGCGGCAAAAAGCAGTCCCAGACCCGCGCCGATGGCGAAGCCACTGAACACCCGGACCACGCTGGCACCGATGTGTTTCCACAACGTCCCGTTCGCGAGGTCGGTCAAGGTGCTGAAGATTTCGCTGGGCGCGGGCATTTGATAAGACTGTACCCAGCCGATGCGCACAACGATTTCCAGCAACACCAGAATCGCCACCGGCACGGCCAGGCCCTTGAGGCGTGGGCGCCATCGGACCGGCAGCCTGGCAGATTCTGTATTGCTGGTCTTCAGCGCTTCAACGCGGGAGCTGCTCATGGCTGGACAACGGCCTTGCCAAAGCTCGGGTCGATCAGTTGATCAATGACCTGGTCGACGTTGGTGCCTTTGCGCACCAGTTCTTCGGACAGCAGAATCGGCGCAGCAGCCTTGGATGCGGTGACGTCCTTCTCGGTCAGTTGCGGGCTGCTGATATCGGTGCGGGTCAATTGCAGTTTGGCGACGTCCAGTGGCAGGCCGGATTCGCTGGCCAGCAATTTCGCCAGTTCTTCAGGGTTTTTCAGCGACCATTCGCGGGCTTTTTCGTACGCGCCGAGCACGGTTTTGATCGCTTCCGGGTGTTCTTTCGCATAGCGCTCGGTGACGCTAACTACGCCGTAACTGTTGAAGTCTTTGTTGCGGTACAGCAGACGCGAGCCGGCCTGAATCTCGCTGGCGGCCATGTGTGGATCGAGACCGGCCCAAGCGTCGACATCGCCTTTCTCCAGAGCGATACGGCCATCCGGGTGTTGCAGGTGCAGCAGTTCGACGTCGTCCTTGCCGAGCTTGGCTTGCTGCAAGGCACGCAGGGTGAAGAGGTACGGGTCGGTGCCTTTGGTGGCGGCGATCTTCTTGCCTTTGAGGTCGGCGACGGTTTTAAGTGTCGAGTCCTTGCGCACCACCAAAGCGGTCCATTCGGCGCGGCTGTAGACGTACACCGACTTGATCGGACTGCCATTGGCACGGGCCAGCACGGCGGACAGGCTGGCGGAGGAGGCGAAGTCCACGCCGCCGCTGTTCAGGTATTCCAGCGAGCGGTTGCTGCCCTGGCTGAAAACCCAGGTCACTTTGCTGTTGGGCAAGGCTTTTTCCAGCCAGCCAAAGTGTTTGAGTACAAGGCTGACAGGTGAGTAGTAGGCGTAGTCGAGGTGCACTTCTGCGGGCGGCGTTTCGGCAGCTTGGGCAAAGGGTTGCAGGGTCAGGGCCAGCGCACCGGCCAGAAGCTTCAGAGAGGTGGGCAAACGTGGGAACGCGGTCATGATCAGGTCCAGTCGAGAGGCGGAAGCTGCACAGGGCTGCTTATGTCGAAATCAGCAGTCAACGCGAGTCATCCTGCATTAACCGGAATATTGCAGGCTCTGTGCCATGACCGAATTTCGGTGCTTTGCGGGAATTTGGGGATGCTTTTCGAATAACGGCCGCTGCTCACACAGCAATCTGCTGAGCAACTGTTGCTGGGCAAACACTGAGTAGACCTTATGTAACAGCATGGCTTGTCTGCGGTGGCGTACTTAAGAGCGCTGCTGCCGGTACGTCGGACGATTACAGGAATCGCACAAGATAAACATTGTCAGCAGCCCTCCGCGTTCTGCATGCTGCATCTTTCAATTGTGTTACAGGACCTTTCTGCGCATGTCTGCCACTGCCCGAGATGCTGACGCCGCCTCACGCCGTTCGGCGACCGTTCTCAGCCTGTGCCTGCCCAGCGATGTCCTGTTGTACCTGCTGCTGCCCATGAATGCAGATGCATTCGGCATCAGCCTGCCGGAAGCGGGGATTCTGCTGGCGGCCAACCGGCTGGTGCGTATTTTCGGCTACAGCTACGTGGTGCGTTTCTACGCCCGGCATGGTGATCGTCCTACGGTGATGCTGGCCGCGCTGGTGTCGGCAATGTGCGCTTTCGGCAACTCGTTTTTCGTGGGTTTTTGGTGGTTATTGATCCTGCGTCTTGGGTGGGGCCTGACCTTCGGCGCGTTGAACCTGTCGACTCAGGCGCTGGCGACTTCCGAACCGGGCGGAGCGGCACGCCGATCGGGCACGTCCCGGGCCATCATTGCCATCGGCCCGATGTTGGCCTTGCCGCTGGGGGCGCTGATCAGCCTGCATTTTGGCCCGCGGGTGATTTTCCTGATTCTGGCGTTCTTCTCGCTGGCTGCGTTGCTGGTCGCCAGAGGCTTGCCCAACATTCCCCACGCCATGCCCAGTGCGGGCGGGCGACGTTTCAAGGCGCCGGACAGTGTGGCCATGTGGTCATTCATTGAAGGCGTCGCGCTGGACGGGCTATTCATTTTCGGTCTGTCGTTGCAGGCGCAGTCGGTTCTGGGGGGCAACGCAGTGTTCATCGCCGGGGTCTTGCTGGCCCTGCGTTACGCCTCGGAAATGCTGTTGAGTCCTCTGGGCGGTCGCGCCGCTGCCGCTTATGGCGCTGTGCGCATGCTGGTGGTGTTTTCTGCGTTGACCACGCTGGCGCTCACAGCGTTTGGTTTCCACTGGCTGATCATCGGCGCGGGAAGTGTGTTGATTCTTCGGGCATTGCAATTGCCGCTGGTAACGACTCTGGTGGCTGAGCGTAACCCGGGCGCGGCGCGGGTTCAGGCGTTGGCGGGAAACGCGGTCTGGCGTGATGTTGGCGCGGGTGTCGGGCCGTTGCTGGCCGGGGTCTTGCTGCCCATGGCGTCGCCGTCGTGGGTGTACAGCCTGGCGGGTCTTGCCGTGGTGATCAGCGCCATCGTGTGCAGCCGTTACAAGGCCAGCGAAGCCGCGGCATGAGCATTGCTGAAACATTCGCTTACCGACCGTTCGGCGATTGATCCGATAAATCATGGGGTTGCATGCAACCTCTCAAGCGATTTCCCCTCTGATGGTCATTCTTCATACGGACATAAAGCTTCGCTAGGCTGCCTTCGCCAGCAAAAAGCCAGCTCACAGGGATGTTGCACAGGGCGCACACGCTCTCCACATCAGAACCCGGGCCATCATGACTTTTTTCAAAACCGCTGCTTCCTCGTCCCCTCTGCAACGCCTTGCCTATTTCTCCCTGCCGTTATTGCTGCTCGGCTCTGCGGTGTTCTGGTTCGCAGCAGGCAAGGGCGTGCACGCCGAACCCAAGAATGGCACCCAAACCCTGGTGTTTCTGCGCCACGCGGAAAAACCTGACATGGGCCTCGGCCAACTCAACTGCCAGGGCTTGAACCGCGCCATCGACCTGTCCACGGTGCTGCCGAACACCTTCGGCAAAGCCGATTTCATCTTCGCCGCCAATCCCAGCCGCCATGTGGAAGAGGGGGAAGGCGACCATTCCTACAGCTACCTGCGACCCTTGATGACCGTCGGCCCCAGCGCGATCAAGCTCGGCCTGCCGGTCAACATCGACTTTGCGGCCAACGACACCAGCGACCTGGCAGACGAGCTGATGCGCGACAAATACCACGACGCCACGATCTACACCGCCTGGTCCCACGGCTACCTGCCCGAGCTGATCAATAAAGTCGCCGGAGAGGCCTCGGGCAAGGACTTGAAACTGGTGAAGGACTGGACCGGCGACGACTTCGACTCCGTGCTGGTCCTGACCCTGAAATGGAACAACGGCAAGGCCACGCTGCAGTACGAGAATTACAAACAGAACCTGAACGACGGCGCGGTGGGGTGTCCGACGTGAGAGGGGCTGCTACACTCCGTCCGTGACGCACACAGAGCCAATCCAATGAGCCAGACCCTTCAGCAAAAACGCGAACGTTACGCGCAAGCACGCCGTTCCAACTACCTTGCCAGCCTCCGGCTGGAAGGGTTCGATACTGCGCCGTCTGATGCGGTCAAACCGCTTCCTTCACGTGAAATGGTGTTGGCGAAGTATCGCCAGCTAGCCGGTTGATGACTGACAAGTATGGTGTAGGGGACGACCCTTATTGCTACCCAGGTACCACTGTTCTGCGAAACAAGCTTGAGCTGAAAGACGAGGCCACTCTCGATCAGGCTGAGCGTGAACTGTCTGAGATCGCTGCCAGCACCATAGGTTTTGAGCCTGCACCCTACTCGCTAGAGACTCTTCAACACGTTCACCAAGCGCTGTTTACCGATCTTTACGACTGGGCCGGTGACATTCGATCGGTGAAGATTCGCAAAGACCAGACGCTGTTCTGCGCTCCCGATCGTATCATTCCCGAAGCCACCAAAATCTTCAGCCAAATGGAAAGGTCTGGCTGGTTCGTTGGGTGCTCGCGAGAGTTGCTGATCAACGGTATTGCAGAAGCCTTCGGTGACCTGAACGTGATTCACCCGTTTCGTGAAGGCAATGGGCGGGCCCAGCGGATTCTGTTCGAGCAGATCATCATCAATGCCGGCTTTTCTGTGGACTGGTGGCAGATCGAAGAGAGTGAATGGATTCCTGCAAATGTTGCGGCAGTGATGTGTGATTACCGGGGACTCGAAAAAAATATTTGATCAATGTGTTGGTCAGTTGCCTGACGGATAGAAAATAGCGGTCCTGCGTAGACAGTTGCAGAATTCCACCGCAAGAACCCGATGGCTTTCCCTCCACCTCCCGGTAACATGGCTCCCATTGCGACAAGAGGAGCCTGTTCATGATCTTCACATACCGTTTTATCGATTCCCCGGTCGGGCAGTTGAAGCTGATTGCCAAAGGTCCGGCGCTGGCGGCTGTTCTTTGGGAGAACGACCGGCCTGACCGCGTGCTGCTGGGCGAGATGGATGAGGATCAGGGCAGCGAGATTCTGAATCAGACCGAGCAACAACTGGCCGAGTATTTCGCGGGTACTCGCAACCAGTTCGATCTGCCGTTGGACTTTCATGGCACCGAGTTTCAGAAACAGGTCTGGCAAGCGTTGCTGACCATTCCCTTTGGCGAGACCCGCAGTTACCTGGACATTGCCAGGCAGATTGGCAATCCTGCGGCCGTGCGCGCGGTGGGGGCGGCTAATGGCAAGAACCCGATTTCCATCGTGACGCCGTGCCATCGGGTGATTGGCAGCTCCGGTTCGTTGACCGGATTCGCAGGGGGGCTTGAGGCCAAGGCGTTGTTGTTGACGCTGGAAGGGGGCATGCCGCAGCCAGTGAAAAAACGTGGTCGCAATGAACAGGCAGGGCAGGCTTCACTGTTTTGAGGGGCAACGCGGTACTCAATCGCGAAAGCCCAGATCCCGGCTGATCTTCATGCTGCATTCCAGCAGCAACGCCAGAAAGCGCTCCCGAGCGCCGTCCGGGTCCATCACCGCGTCGGGGCCGGAGAGGTTGATCGCGGCGGTCACCAACCCCGTGTGATCTTTCACCGATGTGGCAATGGCGGTCGAGTAATCGGAGCGGTGCAGCACCCAGCCCTGTGCCCGGTCTTCGGCGATCAGCCCCTGTAATTCGGGCAGGGTTCGGGGAGCGGGTGTCGGGTAGTCATCCAGGCGGATGTGCTGGTACAACGCCCCCAATTCGGCCTCGTTCAGTGCCGTTAATAACATACGGCCCATGGCCGTGCAGTGACAGGCGATACGGGTGCCCACCGGGATGTTCACCGACAGGCGCTGGGCGGCGAATGCGCGGTAGAGGTACAGGCTGTCGGTCTGCTCGCGAATGCTCAGGTGGCAGGACAGTGAGGTGCGGTCTCGCAAGTCGTTGAGATGCGGCATGGCGACCTCGACGATGTCGCGGCTGGCCAGGTAGCTGAAGCCGTCGCTGATCACCCGGGCGCCAAGTTCGTATTGGGTGTTGTGTTTGTTCAGGTAACCCATGTCGGTCAAGGTGAACAGAATGCGGTACACCGCTGAGGGGGTCACGCCGAGGCGCGAGGCGATTTCCTGCATGCTCAGGCTGCGGGTGCGAGCGTCGAACATGGCCAGTACGCTCAGGCCACGGGCGAGGGCGGGGACGCTGTAGTCGGTGTCTTTGTCGGGTGATTCGATGATGTTCATGGTGCATTCCCTCTCAAATTTTGCTGCCGCTGCCGCTGCCGCTGCCGCATTTGCTTTTGATCTTGCTTTTGCTCTTCGTACACAAAACGTCCAGACACCGCCGAACGCGACTTGGGTGCAGGCCGGAGTAAGGGTATTCCGACGAAGGAGGAACCCAACCAGGAGCAGGGCCTTTTTGGTTACTTTTTCGGCTCCTGGAAAAAGTGACCCGCCGTAAGGGCGGAAAGGTGAATCAGCGTCAACCGCGTGAACGGATCCGCCATGGAAATTCGGACCGATTAGCTGAGTAGTTGGCGACACCGAAATTGGGGGCATATCCGTTTAAGTGGCGGTGCGGATATCGGTTCCGCTCTTACAGCGGGTCACTTTTGGCAAACGCCCCAAAAGTAACCAAAAGGTCTGGGTCCTGGTTTGGCCCTCCTTCGTCGGGTTCCCTCGCTCCGGCCCCGCTCCGTGGGCACGCGCCGAAACGGACGTCCCTGTCCCGGCGCTCTCGCCGCATCCTGCGGCTCGACCCACTCCGCGGCGCCTGCACTCGGCCTGCACCCAAGTCGCGATTTGCGGCGACTGCGAGGGCGCGTCCCAAAAGCAAGAGCAAAAGCAGGATCACAATCGACGGCAACGGCGTTCGCGCTTAACCAAACTCCGCCATTGCATCCAGCACTGCACCTTTGAAGTAGTCCAACGATGCACGGTCGAACAGGATCTGGAACGCAGGCTGCGAATCGCCGCCCACATTCACCACGATCACGTTGATCCGTGCCGCCGAGGTCTGGGCCACTGCACCCGCCCCAAACGCTTTGAGCCGCAAATCGACGCCGCACAGCTTGGCCATCACGTCAGCGATGCACACACCACTCAATTGCAGCCAGGCATGGCTGTCCTGTCGAGGCAGCAGATAGTTGGCGCTGTGGTCCAGCTCCCACCGCGCCTCTTCATCGGCGATGCGCTCGCCGCTGTCCAGCACGCTGCCGAGGATCAGGTATTCAGTCTGCGACAGGCGCGCAACGTGGCTGCCGTCGGCTTGCGTCACCGCCCGATTAGGCGTGTCTGGCAAAACGAATCCGCGGCCTTGCAGGTACTCCGCGCTCTGCATGCCGCGAAAGCCAACCCGTGGCAGGTCAGTCAGATCGGTCAGCACGCATTGCGCCATCGAGCTGACGTGAACCGGCGCCGGGGCGATAGGGTGTTCGGTATTGAGACTGGACATGTCAGAGCTCCTGGCGCTGGTTTTCAGGGTCGAAAAACGGCAGTTTCACCACGGTGGCCTGGACGACCACACCATCTTCCACACGGATCGGAATCTGCTGCCCCGGCGTGCTTTGATCGAAGGCGGCGTAGGCCAGGCCAATGATGCGGTCGAGGGATTGTGAGTATTCGCAGGACGTCACATTGCCGCTGATGTCCGGGCCCTTCAACACGAGGTGCCCCTCCAGCGGTTGTGGGCTGGCTTTGGGCAGTACGAACCCCACCAGTTTGCGCTTCTGCGGCTGGGCTTCGAGGATATCCACCGAGCGCCGACCGACGAAGAACGGCTTGCTGCGACTGACCGCCCAACCCATGTCGATTTCCGCCGGGTGAGTCATGCCGTCGGTGTCCTGGCTGATGATCACATGGCCTTTTTCCAGACGCAGCAGGCGCTGAGTTTCGACACCGAACGGGCGGATGTCGAAGGCTTTGCCCGCTTCCATCAAGGCGTCCCACAGGTTCAGTGCATGGCGCGCCGGGACGTGAATTTCATAGCCCAGCTCACCGACGAAACCGACTCGCAGCAGCCGCGCCTTGATCCCGGCCACGGTGCCCTGGCGCACAGCCAGGTAGGGGAAGCCCTCGGCGGACAGGTCCAGATCGCTGCAGACTTTCTCCAGCACCTTGCGCGAATCCGGACCGGCCACGTTGACTGCCGAGATGGCTGCGGTGACGTTGGCGATGTCGACGTTCAGGCGCCATTGCGCGTTCCACTTGAGCATCTGCTGGTAGATGCGGTCGACGCCGCTGGTGGTGGCGGTGACGTAGAAATGGTTCTCGGCGAATCGGGCGCAGACACCGTCGTCGATCACCACGCCATGCTCGTTAGTCATCAGCGCATAGCGCGAGCGGCCTACCGGCTGCTTGAGGAAGGCGAAGGTGTACATGCGATTGAGCAGTTCGGCGGCGTCCGGTCCGCGAACGTCCAGACCACCCAGGGTCGAGACGTCGATGATGCCGACCTTGTTGCGCACGTGCAGTGCTTCGGCCTGCATGCACTTATCGCGTTCACTCGGCTTGCCGTAGTAGGCCGGGCGCTGCCAGATCCCGGCGGGCATCATTTTCGCGCCTGCGTCCAGATGGCGTTTGTGCATCGGCGTCTGGCGGTACGGGTCGAAGGCGCGACCGGCTACGTGGGCCAGCTTCTCGGCCTCGAATGGCGGACGGGCGGTGGTCACGCCGGTTTCGCTGACGCTGCGCTGTGTGGCCGAAGCCACCAACCGGGCGGTGGGCAGGGCAGAGTGGCGCCCTTGGGACGGTCCCATGCCCACTGTCGAGTAGCGCTTGACCAGTTGCACGTCGCGGTAGCCGATTTTGGTGGCGTTGATGATGTCGCGCACTTGCAGGTCTTCATCGAAATCGACGAAGTCCTTGCCCTTGGGGTGCGGGAAGATCGGCCACGGGAAATTGACTTGGGCTTCACTGCGCATCGGCAGCGGCTTGGCGGTCAGTTCCAGATCCAGCGCGGTGACGATTTCGGCGGCGGCATGAATGCCGTCCGCCAGCACGTTGTCCAGCGCGTGATAACCATGGGCCGAGCCTGCTACACGAAGATTTTGCGGCAAACCGCTCAGGGTGAACTCGGCCAGTTGATCGTCATAGGCCAGCTTGCCGCCTGCCTGACAGAGCAATTGATAGACCGGCATGTAGCCGCCGGACATGCACAGCAGGTCGCAATCGAGGATCAGGCCGCTGTTGGCGACCTGGCCCAGCCCGGTGATTTTGCGAATGTCGACGCCGCTGACGTGGCGCATGCCTTTTTCGTGCAGCGCCTCATAGACCGTGCTGCCGAGGTGGCAAGGGATGCCGCGCTTTTCCAAGGCTGGCGACAGCGCTCGGTCTGACGGGCCTGAGCGCATGTCCACCACCGCAGCAACGGCCACACCCTGATCATGCAAATCCAGTGCAGCCAGATAGCCGTCATCATTGCCGGTCAACACCACAGCGCGCCGGCCTGGCTTGACTGCATACAGCTTCATCAAGCGCTGAGCCGCGCTGCTCAGCATCACGCCGGGCAAATCGTTGTTGCGGAAGATCACCGGCTGGTCGAACGAGCCGCTCGCGATCAGGCATTGCGTCGCGCGCACCTTGTACATGCGCTTGCCTTGAATGACCGGCAGGTAGTTGTCGGTGAACCAGGCGTTGCAGGTGGCCTTTTTCAACACCTGAATGTTGGCGTGGCCTTCGACGGCATCCACCAGTTCACGACGCAGGGTTTCGGCGCGCTGGCCTTCGATGTCGAAGCGCGCATAAGTGAGCGAGCCGCCGAGAATCGGTTGTTGCTCGATCAGCAGCACTTTCGCGCCCGCATTGGCAGCGGTCAACGCGGCTTGCAAACCGGCAGGGCCTGCGCCTATCACGGCCAGATCAGCGAACAGATAGGCTTTGTCGTAATATTCGGGCTGGAATTTCAGGTCCAGCACGCCAAGCCCGGCTTTCTTGCGAATGATCGGCTCCCACAGCTTCCACGCGCCCTTGGGCTTGTAGAACGAGCGGTAGTAAAAGCCCACCGGCATGAACTTGGAGAACTTGCCCAGGTAGGCGTCCTTGTCGTTGTCCAGCGAGCCGTTGAAGTTTTGCCCGGTCACTTGCACGCCGTTTTCCAGCAGGTGTGTGTCGGCCAGCACATTCGGCTCGCTCGGCAGTTGCACCAGGGTGTTGGCGTCTTGCCCGGCCATGGTCAACGGGCCACGCGGGCGGTGATACTTGAACGAGCGTGACAGCAAAAAGCGGCCATTGGCGAGCAGGGCGCTGGCGATGCTGTCCCCGGCAAAACCCTGATACGGCTTGCCGTCGAAGCTGAAGGTGAGGGGCTGATTGCGGTCGATCAGTAGGCCCATGGGAGCAGAGAGGCGGCTCATTGCGCGGTCTCCCTGGCAGGGAGGGTAAAGTCGACGCGAGCGGTGAACAGCTCTTTGGGGTCGAAGGTGCGCAGGATTTCGTCACTGCCGGTGTGGCGTTCGGCGAGGAACCAGTAGCTGGACGGGTTGTGCATCCACCATTCGCGGACCACGCCCAGAATGTCCTCGCTGTTGAACACGTAATCGGCCCATTCGGCGTCGGTGCAGGTCTGTGGATCAGGCATCTGCTTGAACTCGCCGCCGTAGGTGAACTCGCTGATGTTGCGCGGCCCGTTGAGCGGGCAATTCATGACTTTCATATTCCGCTTTCCTCAGTGGCTGGCCGCGGTAGCGCCCATTTCGTTGACTTGCTGGAAGGTCGAGAAACGCTCCAGACCGAACGGTTTGATCAGATCCGGCACCGTGCCGCCGCTGGCGACCAGTTCGGCCATGGTCTTGCCGCAGATCGGCGTGGCTTTGAAGCCCCAGGTGCCCCAGCCTGCGTCGAGGTAGTAATTCTTCACCGGCGACAGGCCCATGATCGGGCTGTAGTCCGGGGTCATGTCGGTGATGCCGGCCCACTGGCGCATCAGCTTGGCGTTCGCCAGGAACGGGAACATCTCGATGGCGTGGGCCAGCAGGCTTTCTTTCAAGTCCAGCGTGGAGCGGGTGTTGAACAGCGGGTACGGGTCGGAGCCGCCGCCGAACACGACTTCGCCGCGACTGGTCTGTTGCACGTAGCAGTGCAGGGCAGAAGAACTCACCAGCGGGTCGAGAAACGGCTTGAACGGCTGGGTGACCATGGCTTGCAGCGGGAAGGTCTGGATCGGCGAGCGAATCCCGGCTTTCTTCATCAATTGCGAACTCATGCCCGCGACGGCCTGTACCGCGCAGCCGCATTTGATCGTGCCGCGATTGGTCTTCACGGCGGTGATGCTGCCGTTCTCGATCACCAGTTCCTGCACTTCGGTGAGCTGATGAATTTCCACGCCGCGCTTGGCGGCCTGTTTGGCGTAACCCCAAGCCACGGCGTCGTGGCGTGCGGTGGCGCCGTCGATGTGCCAGAGGCCTGCGATCACTGGCAGGTGGCCCGGGTCGAGGTTGAGGGTCGGCACCAGTTCGCGAATTTGCTGGCGGTCGATCATCTCGGTGCGGCCACCGAAATGCTTGTTCACTTCGGCGCGCTGGCGGAACGAGCGCACCGTGGCGTCGGTGTGAGCCAGGGTCAGTTGGCCGCGATGGGAGTACATGATGTTGAAGTCGAACTCGTTGGACAGCCCTTCGAACATCCGCACCGATTCTGCGTAGAAACGCACGCCCTCGCTGGTCAGGTAGTTGGAGCGGATCACGGCGGTGTTACGCGCTGTGTTGCCGCCACCCAGATAACCCTTTTCCAACACCGCGATATGGGTGATGCCGTGGTACTTGGACAGGTAATACGCCGTGGCCAGGCCATGGCCACCGCCGCCAATGATCACCACGTCATAGGAGGATTTGAGTTCTTTGGGCGCTGGCAGGTCGACCTCGACCGGGTACTCCGCGCTGAGCCCGTATTTCAGGAGATTGAAAGGCATGGGGCCTCCGACGACGCAGGTTGGGCTTGTGCGTGGGCTTGCTGCACGGCAGCGATCAGGGTGTTTTTCATCAGAAAGGCGATGGTCATCGGGCCGACGCCACCGGGCACCGGGGTGATGGCCGAGACGTGGGGCAGGGCGCTGTCGAAGTCCACATCGCCCACCAGACGGCTGCGGCCATCTTCTTCAATACGGTTGATACCGACGTCAATCACCACCGCGCCGGGCTTGAGCCAACGGGCGTCGATCATACGTGGCCGACCGACGGCGGCGACCACGATGTCGGCCTGACGGCACAAGGCCTGGGCGTCGACACTGCGCGAATGCACCACGGTCACCGAGCAGTGGGCCTTGAGCAGCAGCGCGGCCATGGGTTTGCCAACGATGTTGGAGCGGCCAATGACCACCGCATGCTTGCCGGACAGATCACCGCAAGTGTCTTCAAGCAGTTGCATGCAGCCGGTGGGGGTGCACGGTGTCAGCACGTTGCGGCCCTGGCTCAGGCCGCCGACGTTTTCACTGTGAAAACCATCGACGTCCTTGCCCGGCGCGATGGCCTGCAAGGCGCGGGTTTCTTCGATCTGCGCGGGCAGCGGCAGTTGCAGAAGGATGCCGTTGACGCTGTCGTCGTCATTCAGCTCGGCAATCAGTTTCAGCAACTGCGCTTGAGTGGTGTCCGCGCTCAAGCGATATTCCAGTGAACGAATCCCGGCCTCTTCGGCGCGCAGGATCTTGTTGCGCACATACACCTGACTGGCCGGGTCTTGACCCACCAGAATCACCGCCAGCGCCGGTTCGATGCCATCGCGCTTCAGCGCCTGCACATCGTTTTTGACCTGCGCCAGTACGCGGGCAGCGACGGCTTTGCCGTCGATCAGTTTTGAGCTGTTCACCGGAAGATCACCGTTCTGTCGTTGTTGAGGAAGACCCGATGTTCCAGGTGGTATTTGACGGCTTTGGACAGCGCCACGGTTTCGGTATCACGGCCGGTGGCGACCAGATCATCCGGCAGGTAGACATGGTCCACGCGCTGCACTTCCTGCTCGATGATCGGGCCCTCGTCCAGATCGCTGGTGACGTAATGGGCGGTGGCGCCGATCAGCTTCACGCCACGTTCGTAAGCCTGGTGATAGGGCTTGGCGCCTTTGAAACCGGGGAGGAAGGAGTGGTGAATGTTGATGGCACGGCCCGAGAGCTGCTTGCACAGGTCGTCCGAGAGGATTTGCATGTAGCGCGCGAGCACGACCAGATCGGTGCCGGTTTCGTCGACCACTTTCATCAGCGCCGCTTCCTGCTGGGCTTTGGTTTCTTTGGTCACGGGCAGGTAGATGAAGCGAATGCCTTCACGCTCGGCCATGGGGCGCAGGTCAAGGTGGTTGGACACGATGGCGGTGATGGTCATGTCCATCTCGCCTTTGTGGTAGCGGTAGAGCAGGTCGGTGAGGCAGTGGTCGAACTTGCTCACCATCAACAGCACGCGCATCGGTTCGCGGGTGTCGTGCAGCTCCCATTGCATATCGAAGGCTTTGGCGACGTCTTCGAAGCCGCTTTGCAGAGCGGTGATGTCGCCGGTGTGGCCGTCGTTGAAGCGGAACACGGCACGCATGAAAAATTTGCCGCTGAATTCGTCGTCGAACTGCGCCATTTCACCGATGTAGCAGGCGTTGCCCGCCAGGTACGAAGTGACCGCTGCGACGATGCCGGAGGTGGCCGGGCAACTGATCTTGAGAATGAAATGGTTCTTTTCGTGTTGCATGGCAATTCCTCTGGAAGTGGCGGCCGTTCGGTTCAGGGCGGTGATCAGCGCAAAAATTCAGGGGTGAACGATGTTTTCGTGGGTGAATAAAAATTCCCATCAGGAATTAAATATTCTCGAAGGAGGTTTTATAGGCGAAAGAAAATGACGCGTCTAGCTAAATTTAGAAAGTTTTTTAACTGGCAGGAAAATTAGACGCGCATGCCCGCTGTAGTCATAGGGTTTGCCAACAGCAGCGGCATCACGTATGCCGCCGCAGGCAAGCCATGATGCTACGGATTTGGCGTACGGCCTTTTTGGGCACCAAAGTGGTATTGCATTGCCTTGCAGATGCTCTAGGCTGGCGCTCTCATTCAAATAAAAACAAGCAAGCGCCTGATATGAGCCAGAGCCTCAACCTGCTGCGAAAATTCGTCTCCCCGGAAATTATCTTCGGTGCCGGAAGCCGTCACAGCGTGGGCAACTACGCGCGCACGTTCGGCGCGCGTAAAGTCATGGTGGTCAGCGACCCCGGCGTGATCGGGGCCGGTTGGGTAGCCGATGTCGAAGCCAGTCTGCAAGAGCAAGGTCTCGATTACTTCCTGTACAGCGCGGTCTCGCCCAACCCTCGCGTCGAGGAAGTCATGCGCGGTGCTGACCTCTATCGCGAGCACGGCTGTGACGTGATCGTGGCCGTCGGCGGCGGCAGCCCCATGGACTGTGGCAAGGCCATCGGCATTGCCGTGGCCCATGGGCGCAGCATTCTTGAGTTCGAAGGCGTGGACACCATTCGTGTGCCCAGCCCGCCGCTGATCCTGATCCCGACCACCGCAGGCACCTCGGCGGATGTTTCGCAGTTCGTGATCATTTCCGATCAACAGGAACGCATGAAGTTTTCCATCGTCAGCAAGGCGGTGGTGCCCGATGTCGCGCTGATCGACCCCGAAACCACCCTGAGCATGGACCCGTTCCTGTCGGCCTGCACCGGCATCGACGCGCTGGTTCACGCCATCGAGGCGTTCGTCTCCACCGGTCATGGCCCGCTGACCGACCCCCACGCACTGGAAGCCATGCGCCTGATCAACGGCAATCTGGTGCAGATGATCGCCAATCCGGCCGACATCGCCCTGCGTGAGAAAATCATGCTCGGCAGCATGCAAGCGGGGCTGGCGTTCTCCAACGCAATTCTCGGGGCTGTGCATGCCATGTCCCACAGCCTCGGCGGTTTTCTCGACTTGCCCCACGGCCTGTGTAACGCGGTGTTGGTCGAGCACGTAGTGGCCTTCAACTACAGCTCGGCACCGGACCGTTTCAAAGTGATTGCTGAAACCCTGGGCATCGATTGCCGCGGCTTGAATCATGCGGCGATCAGCAAGCGGTTGGTGGAACACCTGATCGCGCTCAAGCATCAGATCGGTTTCCACCAAACCCTGGGCCTGCATGGGGTCCGTAGCAGTGACATTCCGTTTCTGTCCCAGCATGCGATGGGCGATCCGTGCATCCTGACCAATCCCCGTGCCTCCAGCCAGCGTGACGTGGAAGTGGTGTATGGCGAAGCCCTCTGATCCCCGCCAGGGTGCGCTCACGGCCCTGCTCGGGCTGGGCAACCACTCGACGCGCAAGAGCCACTACCCGGAATTGACCCTGCGTCTGGCGGAGCTGGAAAACGAGCGCAATCGCTATAAATGGTTGTTCGAACACGCGGTGCACGGCATTTTTCAGGCCCGCTTGCATGAGGGGGTACGGGCGGCCAACCCAGCTCTGGCGCGCATGCTCGGTTACGGCGACCCACACGATGTACTGCTGGCCCTCAATGATCTGGCCAGCACGTTGTTTGTCGGCGGGCAGGCCGAAATGGACGTGATCGCCGAGGTGCTCAAGCGCGAACACAGCGTGCAAGGCTACGAAACCCGCCTGCGACGCAAGGACGGCAGTTACGTCGATGTGCTGATGAACCTGTTGCTCAAGCCTGATGAAGACGGGGTGTACGAAGGCTTTGTGGCCGACATCACGGAACGCAAGCTGGCGCAACAGCGGTTGCAGGAACTCAACGATCAACTGGAAATGCGAGTCGCGGAGCGCACCGATGAACTGCTGGAAGCCAATCTCAACCTGCGTGATGCCCGTGACGCCGCAGAGGCCGCCAACCACAGCAAGGACAAATACCTCGCCGCCGCCAGCCACGACTTGTTGCAACCCCTGAATGCCGCGCGTTTGCTGATTTCGACGTTGCGCGAGCGCCACTTGCCGGATGCCGAGCGGGTGTTGGTTGAACGTACTCATCAGGCACTTGAGGGCGCGGAAGACCTGCTGACCGATCTGCTGGATATCGCCAAGCTCGACCGCGCCTCGATTCAGCCGGACATCAACCTGTATCGGCTGGACGAGGTGATGGCGCCGCTGGTTTCAGAGTTTCAGCCGGTGGCCGCCGCCGCAGGCCTCACGTTACGCGCGCACATGGGTGAGTTCGCGATTCGCACCGACCTCCGCCTGCTGACCCGAATACTGCGCAATTTCCTCAGCAATGCGTGTCGCTATACCGAGCGTGGCAGCATCCTGCTGGGTGCGCGCAGGCGTGGGGAGCGGTTGCAGATTGAAGTCTGGGACACGGGGCGCGGTATTGCTGCCGACCGATTGGAATCGATTTTTCTGGAGTTCAACCAGTTGGACGTCGGGCGGGCCGCGGATCGAAAAGGGGTGGGCCTGGGGCTGGCCATCGTCGAGCGCATCGGGCGTATTCTGGGCGGGCGCGTGCAGGTGCGCTCGCAGCCGGGCCGCGGCTCGGTGTTTGCCTTCGACGTGCCGCTGTCCGAAGAAAAACCGATGCCGGTCAATGTGGTCGTGCAGCACCAGCCGAGTATCGGCAACCCGCTGCCGGGGCGTCGCTTGCTGGTGCTGGACAACGAAATCAGCATTCTCGACAGCATGGCCGGGTTGCTGGGGCAGTGGGGGTGTGAAGTGCTGACCGCCACTGATGAAGTCTCTTGCCTGGAGGTACTGCGAGGACGCGCGCCGGAGTTGATCCTGTTCGACTTCCACCTCGACCATGGCGTGTTGGGCTGCGACGTCGTGGCCAACCTTCGCGAACACTTTGCTGTCGAGATCCCTTGCGTGATGATCACCGCCGACCGCACCGACCTCTGTAGGCGCGCGCTGCAAGCGCTCAATGCGCCGCTGCTGAACAAACCGGTGAAACCGGGGAAGTTGAGGGCGGTGGTGAGTCAGTTGTTGGGGTAGTTGTTGACTTTGGATTCTGAGCGCAGCGACGCTCCTACGGGCTACGCCCAGAATCAGAAGCAGGCAGGTGACGCGGGCTCACCCACCCGTCATATTCATGAACCGCACCACTTGCACATCGTCGCTGATCTCAAAGTTGTGCTGGTAGGGCTTCAACTTCATCGCTTCGATGAGGGCGTTTTCCAGTTTTTCCGGTTGGCCGGGGTTGGCACGCAGCACGGCTTTGAGGTCGGCGGAATGCTCGTTGCCCAGGCACAGCAACAAACGCCCTTCAACGGTGACCCGAACCCGGTTGCAGGTGGCGCAGAAGTTGTGGCTGTGAGGCGAGATGAAGCCGATGCGAATGTCGGGTGCTTCCGCCAGCCGCCAGTAGCGCGACGGACCTTGGGTCGACTCGGCGGAGTTGACCAGGGTGTAACGCTCGGCAATGCGCTCGCGCACCTGTTCACTGGAGAAAAACGACTCGGCGCGGCTGTGTTCACTGATAATGCCTAACGGCATTTCTTCGATGAACGTGATGTCCAGGCCACGATCGATGGCGAAGGCCACCAGGTCATTGATCTCGTGATCGTTGCGGCCCTGCATCACCACGCAGTTGAGTTTGGTGTGGGTGAATCCGGCCGCGTTTGCCGCGTCGATTCCGGCGATGACCTTGTTCAAATCCCCTGTACGGGTCAGCTCCTTGAAACGGGCGGGGTCGAGGCTGTCGAGGCTGATGTTCAGGCGCTTGAGTCCTGCCTCGAACAAAGGGGCGGCGAGTTTTTCCAGTTGCGAACCGTTGGTGGTCATGCACAGTTCGCGCAGACCGGGCAGGGCGGCGATGTTTTTGCACAACCCGACGATCCCGGCGCGCACCAGCGGCTCGCCACCGGTCAGACGAATCTTTTTCGTGCCCAACGCCACGAAACGCTCGGCGATTTGCTGGATTTCTTCGAGGGAGAGAATCTGTTGGCGTGGCAGGAACGTCATGTCCTCGGCCATGCAGTACACGCAGCGAAAGTCGCAGCGATCAGTCACTGACATCCGAACGTAATCGACTTTGCGTGAATACCCGTCAATCAGGACCCGGTTCGACATGTGTGTTCTCGGCAGCGTGTTGCGTGGCAGAGGCTCATGGCGTGCTTCACGAAGGGCGAAGCTCGCCGCTGAATCGTTAAATCTTCTGGCTGACCGGTTGTTCGGCAGAAGCAGCGTTTTCACCGGTCAGTGAGGCCTGTGCGGCCTTCGAATAAGACACGTAATACGCCAGACCGACGAAAATTGCACCCCCCACCGCGTTGCCCAGGAACACGGCGCAGAAGTTCTCGATGAAGTCGCCCCAGCTCAACGCGTCGGCAAATATCGCCGCAGGAATCACGAACATGTTGGCCACCACGTGCTGGAAGCCGATGGCCACGAACGCCATGATCGGGAACCACATGCCGATGATCTTGCCGGTCACGTCCTTGCTGGCGAACGACAGCCAGACCGCCAGGCACACCAGCCAGTTGCAGCCGATGCCGGAGATGAATGCCTGACCAAAATCGGCGCTGGCCTTGGCTTTGGCGATGGCCACGGTCTTGGCCAGATAGGCGCCTTCGGTGAGGCCCAGCACGTGGCCAAAGAAGTAGGCGATGAACAGCGCGCCCAGCAGGTTGGCAAAGGTCACCAGTGCCCAGTTGCGGGCGACAGCACCCAGCGTGATGCGCCCGGCGAACAACGCAGTGGGCAGGCTCATCATGTTGCCGGTGAGCAATTCACCGCCCGCCAGGATGGTCAGGATCAGACCAATCGGGAACACGGCCGCGCCCAGCAGGTTGCCGAACGAGGCCCACGAACCTGGAATCATGGTGCTGACGTGGATGTCCAGCAGAAAACCCAATGCGATAAAGGCACCGGCCAGGAAACCCAGCACCAGGATCGAGGCGATCGGCAAGTGCGATTTCTTGACCCCGGCTTCGATGGTGATCTCGGCGATCTGTTGGGGCGTATTGATGGACATGTTTTCAAACTCGCACGCAATGGCCGACAACGCGACACGAGGTCGCATGTCAGGCAACGATTAATGATGGGGTCAAGCGTCCGGTCTTGATGCGCGAACGTGCCAGCGGGCACGGCGCCAATCCATTTGAGGGTGTTGGTGTGCGACTTCAGGTCGCATCGCAGAAACGTCGAAAAAGACGTAATCAGTTGATGAGCAAGCTACCGATCCGATGCTAGAGCGTCCAATCGCTTGTTCCGATGAATTCATCGATGCGCTCTATCGAAAGGGGCGCGCTGTTTTTTCCGCGACCGATGGCGCCTGTCGAATCAATCACTGAGTGGCCGACGGATCGACCCCGAACTTCTCCGGTTTGCCAGCACTGGCGGCGAATGGGCATGATGCGATCCGGTACGGAACCCGCTGCTCGAATATTGATCGGATATCCCGTACCGCCGCCCGCCAGACTTCCCCGATCAGCGTGAACCCATGACCCATCGCCCCGCGCCGCTACCGCTTGACGAAGCCCGACGTATCCAGGCACTGGAGAGTCTGCATATTCTGGACAGCCTTCCGGAGCAGGCTTTCGACGACATCGTTGCGCTGGCGTCGACGATTTGCGCCACGCCCATCGCGCTCGTCTCGCTGATCGACCGAGAGCGCCAGTGGTTCAAGGCGTGCGTTGGCCTGCCAGTGCGCGAAACCCACCGCGACCAGGCGTTCTGTGCCCACGCGATTCTTGAGCCCGACCAATTGCTGATCGTCGAGGACGCCACTCAGGATGAACGCTTCGCCCACAATCCGTTGGTGCTGGGCGAGCCGTTCATACGGTTCTATGCCGGGGCGCCCATCGTGACGGATCAAGGGTTCGTGTTGGGCACCGTGTGCGTCATCGACAGGATGCCCCGCACACTGGACGCTCGGCAGGTGTCTGCGTTGAAAGCCCTGGCCCGGCAAACCTCGGCGCTGATGCAGTTGCGTGAGTTCAGCCTTTTGAAAGACGAGCAGACCCGCAGCTTGAGTCGCAAGGTTATCGACGCGCTGGGCGATGACCAGCACGTCCATGCCGGACTGCGTCAAAGCCAGCGGATTTCGTCCATCGGTCAGCTCACCAGCGGCATTGCCCATGATTTCAACAATCTGCTGCAGGCGATCAGTGCCAGCCTGCAATTCGTCGAACGCAAGGCGGAAAAACCCGCGGATGTCCGCCGCTGGGCCTCGGTGGGCCTTCAGGCGGTGAGCAAGGGCGCTTCGCTGATCGCACAACTGCTGGCATTCACGCGGGAGGACTCATCGGCGTTAAGGTTGCTGGATGTCAGCGCTCAACTGCGCAACCTCGAAGAGCTGTTCGGCCGTGTCCTGAGTCCGGACGTCAGCCTTCGCTTCGCACTGGAGCCTGCGCCGGCGCTGGTTTTGTGCGATGCCACGCAACTGGAGGCCGCAGTGCTCAATCTGCTGGTCAACGCGCGAGATGCGATGAGCGGTGCGGGCAGCATTCGTGTGGCGACTTCGCTGGTGGCCCTGACCGAGCATGAGTCGTTGGCCGATGGGCTGTACCTGCAATTGACGGTCGAAGATGACGGGCCAGGCATTCCGGAAGCCATCGCCCGGCAGGTCTTCGAACCTTTCTTCACAACCAAACAGGCGGGGAAGGGCACCGGGCTGGGGTTGTCGCAGGTGTCAGCCTTTGCCGCGCAGGCGGGTGGCACCGTTTCCCTCCATTGCGGTATGGCCGGTGGCACCACCGTGACCCTGCTGCTGAGGGTTCGCGATGGCGTGAATGAGTCAATCGTGCAGACGTCCGGGCAAGCCAGCACCGAAATCCCGGCCAGCCGTGCGAACGTGCTGTTGGTCGACGATGACGCTTCTTTGCGCGAGGTCATGACCCATCTGTTGGTCGACGCAGGTTATTCAGTGGCGTCGGTGTCCAGTGGCTTTGAGGCGATCGAATCCATTCGCCAGCGCGCGCCGGATATCGTGGTCAGCGATTGCGCGATGGGAGATTTCAGCGGGGTGGCGTTGTCTCGGGTGTTGCGGGAAATCAGGCCCGGTCTGCCCATTTTGCTGCTCACCGGCCATGCGGACCTGGAATCGGTGCGCGCTGAATGCCAGGCGGACGCCGTGGTGCTGCACAAGCCCGTGAGTCTGCAATGCCTGGTCGAAGGGATTGAAGCGTTATTGCACTAGCGGTGCGCCGGGTTCGCTCCGCTTGCGCATTGACCTTCGTCAAGCCACTGCGTAGCCTTGCGCACTTGAGGTTCGCCGATCCGCTCTGTCAAGGCGTCGGCGCTAAGAAGGGAATGTGGTACAAGCCACAGCTGCCCCCGCAACTGTAAACGGTCATGTTCATTGCACAGCCACTGCGCGAGCGGGAAGGCGCGATGAATGCGTGATCACTGGCAACCGCCAGCCGATTCGCCACCGTGAGCCAGGAGACCTGCCTCGAACGGACGTCACGTCCACGTATTCTCATTACAACCGGGCGGGGTGATCCGGTGGCGAATCGAACGGCTTGCCTGTCGACTGCGACGGCCTTGCAGTTCTCGTCCTGTTTGCCCGCCGCTGCGCCTGAGGGCAACCATGAAATCACTGGCCAAACTTCCCGTCACCATCGTCACCGGCTTTCTCGGCTCGGGCAAGACCACGCTGCTGCGCCACATGCTCGACCACGCCGAAGGGCGTCGCATCGCGGTGATCGTCAACGAGTTCGGCGAGTTGGGCATCGACGGCGAAATCCTCAAGCAATGCACCATCGGTTGCACCGAGGAAGAGGCCACCGGCCGCGTGTACGAGTTGGCCAACGGTTGCCTGTGCTGCACCGTTCAGGAAGAGTTCTTCCCGGTGATGCAGGAACTGGTCGCCCGTCGCGGCGATCTGGATCACATCCTCATCGAAACCTCCGGTCTGGCCCTGCCAAAGCCGCTGGTTCAAGCCTTCCAGTGGCCGGAAATCCGCAACGCCTGCACCGTCGACGCGGTGATCACGGTGGTCGACAGCCCGGCCGTCGTGGCCGGTACATTCGCAGCTTTCCCGGATCAAGTGGACGCCCAGCGCAAGCTCGACCCAAACCTGGACCACGAGTCGCCATTGCATGAGCTGTTCGCCGACCAACTGGCCAGCGCCGACCTGGTCATCCTCAACAAAGCCGACATGCTGGACGCCGATGCACTGGCCGCCGTGCGTGCCGAGGTCGCGGAAGAACTGCCACCTGCGGTGAAAGTCATCGAGGCCAGCAAAGGGCAGTTGCCGTTGAGCGTATTGCTGGGCCTGGGTGCAGAGTCCGAAGTGCACATCGATGGTCGCAAGACTCACCACGACCATCACGATGGCGATGACCACGACGATCACGATCATGACGCCTTCGATTCGATTTCCATCTCACTGCCGCAAGCCGACGAAGCCTTGTTGCTCGATGCGCTGACTCAGGCGGTGGTGCAGCACGGCATTTTGCGGGTCAAAGGCTTCGTGGCGATTCCGGGCAAGCCAATGCGCCTGTTGGTGCAAGGCGTCGGCACGCGCTTCGACAAGCACTTCGACCGCGCCTGGAAGGCCGACGAGGCCCGCGAAAGCCGTCTGGTGCTGATCGGCCAGGACCTGGACGCCGCCGTGCTCGAAGCCCAGCTGCGCGAAGCCATTCAGGGTTAACCCATGCATTTGCTGCGCACCCAGCCCGGTGGCTTCGTCCCCGACGACAGCATCGCGGACCTCGGTCAGACCCCTGCCGATCTGGTTATTTTGTGCAGCGGTGACTCCCATCTGGCGCTGCTCGCGGAGACCGCGCAGCAGTTGCCGGACGATTACCCCAGTCTGCGCCTGGCCAACCCCATGCAAGTGCAGAACCACGCTTCGGTCGATTTGTACGTCGACGAGGTGCTGCGTCATGCCAAGGTCATTCTGATTTCGCTGCACGGCGGGATCGGTTATTGGCGCTACGGCGTGGAGCGCTTGGTGGAACTGGCCGCGCGTGGCATCAAGCTGATTCTGGTGCCCGGTGATGACCGTCCGGACCCTGAACTCAGCGACCTGAGCACCGAACCTGCGCAAGACCGCGAGCGCCTCTGGCATTACCTGCGCCAAGGCGGCAAGTACAACGCCTTGCAGCTTTTCAATTGCCTGGCCAGTCGGTGGCTAGGGCGCGAGTACCCCTGGGACGAGCCGCAGGCGTTGCCCCGCGTGGCGATCTATCACCCGCGTAAGGGCAATGCATCGCTCAGCGACTGGCAGGCTGAATGGCACGCCAGTCGACCCGTGGCCGCTGTGTTGTTCTATCGCTCGCACTTGCAGGCGGCCAACACCGCGTTCATCGACGTGTTCTGCGAACGACTGATGGCCCAAGGGCTGAATCCGTTACCCATCGCTGTCGCCAGCCTCAAAGAGCCTGCCTGTCTCGATGCCGTGCAGGACTGGATGGATGAGGTCGACTGCGAAATCATCCTGAACACCACCGGTTTTGCCCAGTCGACGCCCGAGGCACCGCATTTACGACCGTTTCGTCGAAATATCCCGGTGATCCAGGCGATCTGTGCCCAGGACAACGAACCGGGCTGGCAGGCCAGCGAACAAGGATTGGGCGCGCGCGACCTGGCGATGCACATCGCGCTGCCCGAGCTGGACGGGCGCATCATCAGTCGGCCGATCAGCTTCAAGGACCTGGCCTGGCGCAGCGAGCGCAGCCAGTCCGACGTGGTGTGCTACCGCGCCCAGCCCGAGCGCATGGATTTCGTCGCCGAGTTGGCGCGGCGCTGGGTGCTGCTGGCGCGCACGGCCAATGCCGACAAGCGTGTGGCGCTGATTCTGGCCAACTACCCGACCCGTGATGGCCGCATCGGCAATGGCGTAGGGCTCGACACCCCGGCGGCGGCCCTGAACATTCTCAGGTCGTTGCAGGATGAGGGCTACCCCGTCGAGGGGCTGCCGGAAAGCGGCACGGCGTTGATTCACGGCTTGCTCGGCGGTGTCACCAATGATCCCGACAGCCTCGATCAACGCCCGTGCCACCAAAGCCTGGCGATGGACGAGTACCTCGCGGCGTTTGACGCGTTGCCAGAAGCCAATCGCAATGCGGTGATCGAGCGCTGGGGTTTGCCGCATAACGATCCAATGTGCCGCAATGGCCGGATGATGATCGCCGGGCTGCGCTTTGGCCTGACCTTCGTCGGCATTCAACCGGCGCGGGGGTATCACGTCGATCACAGCGCGATGTACCACGACCCGGATCTGGTGCCGCCCCATGGCTATCTGGCGTTCTATTTCTGGCTGCGTCGCTGCTACGGCGCCCATGCGCTGATTCATGTCGGCAAGCACGGCAACCTGGAGTGGCTGCCGGGCAAGGGCGTCGGTTTGTCCGAGCAGTGCTGGCCGGACGCGATCCTTGGCCCGCTGCCGAACGTCTACCCGTTCATCGTCAACGATCCTGGCGAGGGTGCGCAGGCCAAGCGTCGTACGCAGGCGGTGATCATCGATCACTTGATGCCGCCGCTGACTCGGGCCGAAACCTACGGTCCGCTGCGTAATCTGGAGCTGCTGGCCGACGAGTATTACGAGGCGCAGTTGCTGGATCCTCGGCGTGCTCGCGAGCTGCAACGGGACATTCTGGCGTTGGTGCGCGAGACCCACATCGACCGCGAACTGGCGCTGGATGAAAACCTCGACAGCGACACTGACGCGGCGATCTGGTTGCCCCGTCTCGATACCTATTTGTGCGACCTGAAAGAATCGCAGATTCGCGATGGCCTGCACGTATTTGGTGAATCCCCCAGCGGGCGCTTGCGCATCGACACCTTGCTGGCGATTTTGCGGGTGCCCCGAGGGGATGGGCGTGGCGCCAATGCGAGCCTGTTGCGAGCGCTGGCTCAGGCGCTGGCGCTGGATTTCGACCCGCTGGACTGCAATCTGGGCGATCCGTGGCAGGGCGATCAGCCGCAGGTTTTACGCGACGTCAGCGCGGATCCCTGGCGCACGCTGGGGGATGCCCGCGAGCGATTGGAGTTGTACGCCGCTCGTTTGATCGAGCGCGTGCTCGATGGCACGCATGATGTCGATTCCCTTGAAAACGCTGACTTGGCGTTCATCGTCGCGGCCATTAAAGACAGCGTGGCGCCCCGGCTGGACGGTTGTGGACCAGCCGAAATGCAGGGCCTGCTGGATGCATTGAAGGGGCGCTTCGTCCCGGCGGGGCCGAGCGGCGCGCCGAGTCGCGGGCGTCTGGACGTGCTGCCGACGGGGCGCAACTTCTTCTCGGTGGACGTGCGCAACCTGCCGACCATGACCGCCTGGCGCATTGGCTTCCAGTCGGCCAACCTGTTGCTGGAGCGGCACTTGCAGGATCACGGTGATGACCTGCGCCAGCTGGGCCTGTCGGTCTGGGGCACCGCCACCATGCGCACCGGTGGCGATGACATCGCGCAAGCGATGGCGTTGATGGGCGTGCGTCCGGTGTGGGCCACGGGCAGCCAGCGGGTCGACGATTTCGAGATTCTGCCGCTGAGCCTGCTGGACCGGCCCAGGGTCGATGTCACGCTGCGGGTGTCCGGTTTCTTCCGGGATGCCTTCGCCAACCTGATTCGTCTCTTCGACGCCGCTGTACAAGCGGTGGCGGCACTGGATGAACCCGATGACATGAACCCACTGGCCGCCCGCGTGCGTCAGGAGCGCGAGCAATACGCGCGCGAGGGGCTGAGCGCCGAACAATCGGCCAGACAGGCGGGCTGGCGGATCTTCGGTGCCAAACCGGGGGCGTACGGTGCGGGGGTGCAGGGTGCGATCGACGGACGGTTGTGGCAAAGCCGCGAGGATCTGGCCGAGGTCTACTTGAATTGGGGGGGGTATGCCTATGGCGCCGCGGACGAAGGCACGCCTGCTCGGCGGGACTTCGCCAAGCGTCTGAGCCAGGTGCAGGCCGTGGTGCAGAATCAGGACAACCACGAGCACGATCTGCTGGATTCCAACGACTATTACCAGTTTCAGGGCGGCATGCTCGCGGCGGCGGAAAGCCTGGGCCGCGAGAAGGTGGCCAGCTACCATGGCGACCACAGCCAGCCCGACTTGCCGAAGGTGCGCAGCCTGAAGGAAGAGCTGAACCGCGTAGTCCGTTCGCGGGCGGCGAATCCGAAGTGGATCGAAGGGGTCAAGCGTCACGGCTATAAAGGCGCGTTCGAAATGGCTGCGACGGTAGACTTTCTGTTTGGCTTCGACGCGACCACCGAGCTGATTGACGATCATCAGTACGCGTTACTGGCCGACGCCTATTTGCTCGACCCTTCAACCCGTGAGTTCATCCAGCATCACAACCCCGAGGCCCTGCGGGACATGACCGAACGTATGCTCGAAGCGCAGCAGCGGGGGTTGTGGCAGGAGCCGGGTGAGTACCGGCAGGCGCTGGAGAACCTGCTGCTGGATATAGAAGAAACATGAGATCGCGCCGCTTCGTTCGATTCTGCCCGCTTAGGCAGAGGCGTACTGCGTGAGCCCAGATTGATGATGCATCAACCGAGTCCAACCATGACCGACACCCCACATTTCCCCCTTGCCGCAGTCGTTGGCGCAGACGCCTTGAAACTCGCGCTGTGCCTGACCGCCATCGACCCGAAGATTGGCGGAGTGCTGATCGAAGGACCGCGTGGCATGGCCAAGTCCACGCTGGCGCGAGGGCTGGCGGATCTGCTGGCCAGCGGGCCGTTCGTCACGCTGCCACTGGGGGCCACCGAAGAACGGCTGGTCGGCACGCTGGATCTGGATGCCGCGCTGGGCGAAGGCCGTGCGCGGTTTTCGCCGGGGGTATTGGCCAAGGCCGATGGCGGCGTGCTGTACGTCGACGAAGTCAACTTGCTGCCGGACCATCTGGTCGACCTGTTGCTGGACGTGGCGGCCAGTGGAATCAATCAGGTGGAGCGCGACGGTATCTCCCATCGCCATCCGGCGCGTTTCGTGCTGATTGGCACCATGAACCCCGAAGAAGGCGAACTGCGTCCGCAGTTGCTGGACCGTTTCGGACTGAACGTGGCGTTGAGCGGGCAAACGTTGCCGCATGAACGTGGCCAGATCATTCGCCGTCGGCTGGATTTCGACGCGGCCCCCGAGGCGTTCTGTCAGCAGTGGGCGGGCGAGCAGCAGGCCTTGAAGGCCCGTTGCGAGACCGCACGGGGGGCGTTGTCGGGTATTGCGCTGGATGACACGAGCCTGGCGATCATCACTGAGCGCTGCTTTGCGGCGGGTGTCGACGGTCTGCGAGCGGATCTGGTGTGGCTGCGGGCTGCACGCGCCCATGCAGCGTGGCGCGGAGCGTCGGCCATTGCCCTTGACGATATCGATGCGGTGGCCGAATTCGCCCTGCGTCACCGCCGTCGTGAGCAGGCGCCCCAGCCACCCGCGTCGTCGCCTGCGCAGAGCCCGTCAGCGTCACCGGCCTCATCGTCGGCGCCGGGCGAGGGCCAATGGGGAGAGATGCCTGCGCAGGCCGTGAGTACGGGCGTTCGTCGCGAAGTGCCGGTCTGGCCAAAAAAGCCCTAGGCATCCGCCCCCGCCAGCCGAAGGAGGCGGATGCCAGTCCCCGACCGGGCAGACTCCGCGGCGGTAAAAGTGGTGCGTGCCGTTCTGGCGTCGAGGGTGCGATCGCGTGGTTGCCAACGCTGTTGCGCGGTCGCCCGCAGCGTCGTGCCGATCTGGCCCGGCAGCCCCGCACCCGACGTGAGCAGACGCTGTGGCTGGTCATCGTCGATGCATCGGCGTCAACGCGGCGTCATCAGGCGCTCAGTCAGGCGAAAGGGCTGCTGGCGCAGTTGTTCGACGATGCCTATCGTCAGCGTGCCCGATTGGCATTGTTGACGGCCAGTGGCGGCGCAGCGCGTTGGCAACATCAGGGGTTGAAAGCCGGGACGGCCTTGCAGCCTTGGCTGGAAGCGTTGGGTGCTGGTGGGGGAACACCGTTGTTCGAGGCCATCGAACAGGCCAGTCAGTGGCTGGGCAAACGTCGCACGCGATATCCCGGTGAGACGCAGCGCGTGGTGATCGTCACCGATGGCCGGGTCAGGGAGGTTCCCTCCCTCGAACCGATGAGCAGCCTCAGCGTGGTGATCGACATCGAGCGGGGGCCGATCAGGCTGGGCAGGGCGTTGCAGGTTGCCAATCAGCTCAAGGCCGAGTACCGGCACATCGACGACCTGCTCTGACGACGCGTCCCGGCCGGGTGCAGGGACGACGCGTCGAGGCAGAGGGCAAGTCAGGCAGGCATGGTCCAGGGTTCCAGACGGTAGCCTTCGTCACTGATTTCAGCGCGGGCCTGTTCCAGCGCATGAGCCAGTTGCTTCGGATCGGAGTAGGCGCTGCTCGGGATCTGTTTGCGGCCAATACGCGTGCTGGTGCGATCGACCACGGTCAGGCTCAGTTCGCCATTGCCATCCTGTGGGGACCATGCCACGCACTGGAAGGGTTCGAAGGCGTGACCGGCGATCAGCAAAGCATCGTTAAAGCGCAAAGGGGCGTTCATGGAATGTCCTCAAGTGCCCGTATCAATTCAATCCCCGTCGGCGGGCTTCCCGAGCGGTTGGATACGTGTACTGATGACCTGCGCCGGGGGATAAGTCACAAGAGATTTCAACTTTTTTCAATTTATTTACATCTTCGCTGCCTTTCGTGACACGCCATGACTGCACTGTTGCGGCGCAAATACGTGTTACAGCGCTGATTCATCCGCTTGATTCCCTCTTTAATGCGTTTTTGGCAGGTCTAAGCACGTTTCGATCTTAGGCTTATAGTGAAACGGTCCAAGCGCGTGTCAAATATTTGCTAATGTAACAACCAGAGTCGCCAAGACACTGTTTCTAAAACTATTTTCCCTGCGAAATACTCTTCGAATCCTGGCGCCAAGGAACTCCATATGCATGAACTGGCATCGATCCGTCGCCTGTTAATTGTCGAACCGTGCGAAGAATGTCTGCGTTTGATTCCCGGCCTGCGCATCGCGGGCTGGGAGGTCGACAGCTGCGCGCTGGACGTTGCAGTGTCTCATTCCTGTGACGTTGGTTTGATTCGTCTGATGCCTCAGCATTTTGAGCAGCCGCAACTCATCAAGGATTTGATCACCCGCAGCAACACCGAATGGATCGCCGTGCTGACCGCTGAGGATCTGCGCCGGGAGCTGATCGGGGATTTCGTCTGTGAGTGGTTTTTCGATTTTCACACCTTGCCGTTCGACGTCGCCCGCGTGCAGGTCACCTTGGGTCGGGCGTACGGCATGGCGCGACTGCGCGCTCAAGGGGCCAGTTATGGCAACGGGCCTGAACACGAGATGCTGGGCGAGAGCCGACCCATTCGTGAATTGCGCCGCTTGTTGACCAAGCTGGCGCCCACTGAGTCTCCGGTGCTGATCCGGGGTGAAACAGGCACCGGCAAGGAGCTGGTGGCGCGCACTCTGCACCAGCAATCCCAACGGCGGAACCAACCGTTCGTGTCGATCAATTGCAGTGCCATCCCGGAGCAGCAATTGCAGGCCGAGCTGTTTGGTTACGATGACGACAGCCTCAATGATGCCCAGCCACGCAAGCCCGGGCGCATCGAGGCCGCCAACGGGGGCACGCTGTTCCTCGACGAAATCGGTGACCTGCCGCTGGACGTCCAGGCCAACTTGCTGCGTTTCCTTCAGGACCGGCACGTCGAAACGGCGCAGGGGCGAGTGCCCGTGGATGTGCGCATTCTGGCTGCGACCCATATCGACCTGGAGTCGGCCATTCGCAAAAAGCGTTTTCGCGAGGACCTGTACTACCGCCTCAATGTGCTGCAAGTGGGAACCGCTCCATTGCGCGAGCGGCACGGTGATCTGGCGTTGCTGGCCAATCATTTCGCGCATTTCTACAGCCAGGAAACCGGGCGTCGTCCGCGCAATTTCAGTCAGGATGCACTGGTGGCCATGGGCAAGCATGACTGGCCGGGTAACGTGCGCGAGCTGGAAAATCGCGTGCGCCGTGGTCTGGTGCTGGCCGAAGGCAGGCAAATCGAGGCGTTCGATCTGGGGTTGTTGGGCGAAGAAGAGATCAGCTCCAGCATGGGCACGCTGGATGAGTACAAGTGCCGCGCCGAGCGTCAGGCGCTGTGCGATGTGTTGACTCGGCACAGTGACAATCTCAGTGTCGCGGCCAAGGTACTGGGTATTTCACGGCCGACGTTCTATCGGTTGTTGCACAAGCATCAGATACGCTAGTCGTCTTATGCGGGTTTTTCCGTGCGCCGAATGTTCCAGTTGAGCGCGTATCTCTGTGGGAGCCGGCTTGCTGGCGAAAGGGGCTGTCATTCAACGATTGGCTAACTGATCTTCCGGATTCGCCAGCAAGCCGGCTCCCACAAGAGCAATCATGAGGTTGTGTGGCTAGCCAACAACCGCGCCACCGCCTCAAATGCCCGGACCCTGCGGTAGCTCCAGTTTCCGTCGATCACTTCAAAGACCTGATGATGCCGTTGCAGCCAGTTCCGGCTGGCGTTGAAGAATGCTTGACGTTCGGCCAGCAAGGGCTGGCATCGCTGGCCATCACTAACCCAGTCGACCCCGTCCGGCGAGAGCAGGAGATGCAGGTCGTAATGGCGGGCGAGCAGTTCGGTTTCCAGCCACGGCGGGCAGTCGTTGAACAGCGTCTGGCTCCACAGGATGTTGCTCAGCAGATGAGTATCGAGAATCAGCAGTTCAGGGGCATGGGACCTGCCTTCGTCTTCCCATGCCAGTTGACCCCGTGCAATGACCGGAATGTCGGCATAGCAGGTATCGCGTTGTTCCTGATCCATGAAATGCCGGACGTATTCGCTCACCAGTTCGCCGCCGAAGCGCGTTTGAATCTGCTCGGCCAGCCAGCTCTTGCCGCTGGATTCGGGGCCTGCCAACACCAGAATTTTCATGTGGGATCAGCGCGCCAGTGCCGGGTCTGCACGCCAGTCACGCCAGCCTTGCACGGCCAGCAGCGTGAACAATGCATACAAGGCCGCTGTCAGGTACAGGGCTTTATAAAGGAAGAGCCCCACGAAGATGACGTCCAGCACAATCCACAGCGGCCAGCACTGCACGCGTTTCTGTGCCATCCACACCTGTGCGACGAGGCTGAAGCCGGTCAGGGCGGCATCGAGCCACGGTTGTGCAGCGTCGGTGAAATGGGCCATGGCTGCCCCCAACGCCAGGCTGACGATGGCGCCGATTACCAGGCTCAGCGCCAGAGCGCCACCCTTCAACGAGGTGACCAGGCGTCCGTCGACGACCTCGCCACGGCGTGTCCATTGCCACCAGCCATACAATTGCAACACCGCATAGACAACCTGCAGCAGCATGTCCGAGTAGAGTTTTACGTCAAAGAAGATCCAGGTGTAGAGCAACACCATCACCAGCCCGATCGGCCAGCACCACGGGTTCTGCTTGACCGTCAGCCAGACGGCAATCACACCGAGTGCAGCGGCGAACAGTTCGAGGCCGGACATGAAAACTCCTGTGAAGGGATACGTATTGGGGCGGCGATTGTATGCGGTTTATGCACGGTTGTGGCGAGAGGATTCGAAGACGGGCGCAGACCTGTCAGCGGCGAATGTGGCCGCACTGAGGGGCGCGAAGGTCAAAGACAGCGAGGCCGGGGCCGTGCTAGAGCCTTCGTTGTGACGGTCTGGTAGGATCGCCGCCCTTGCGTGCTACTGCACGTCGTCTTGACTGTTCATGCGTTTTTTACATCCAACGGTTTATCGTGCGCCGAACAGTGCTCGAAACATATCAAGAGAGCCTTGCCATGAGCGGGTTCCATTTGGGGGAATGATGGATTTTTGGACCGCCGCACAGGCGTTGATACTGGGTGTCGTCGAGGGTTTGACGGAGTTTTTGCCGATTTCCAGCACCGGACACCAGATCATTGTGGCCGACCTCATCGGCTTTGGTGGTGAACGGGCGATGGCGTTCAACATCATCATTCAGTTGGGTGCGATCCTGGCGGTGATGTGGGAGTTCCGGAACAAGATCCTCAGCGTCACCACTGGACTGACGACCCAGCCCCAGGCCCGGCGCTTTACCCTGAACCTGATTATCGGGGTTTTGCCTGCGGTGGTGTTGGGGTTGATGTTTTCCGATCTGATTCACCAATACCTGTTCAATCCGATCACGGTTGCAGCGGCGTTGGTCATTGGCGGTTTCATCATGCTGTGGGCCGAGCGCCGTGAGCACGAGATTCATGCCGAAACCGTCGATGAAATGACCTGGCGCGATGCGCTGAAGGTTGGCTTCGCCCAATGCCTGGCGATGATTCCCGGCACTTCGCGCTCTGGCTCGACCATCATCGGCGGCTTGCTGTTCGGCCTGTCGCGCAAGGCGGCCACCGAATTTTCGTTCTTTCTCGCGATGCCGACGATGGTCGCCGCGTCTGTCTATTCGGGCTACAAATACCGCGATCTGTTTCAGCCGGGGGATTTCTCGGTGTTTGCAGTGGGGTTCATCACCTCATTCATCTTCGCGATGATTGCGGTGCGCGGCCTGCTTAAATTCATCGCTACCCACAGCTACGCCGTGTTCGCCTGGTACCGTATTGCCTTCGGCCTGCTGATTCTTGCCACCTGGTGCTTCGGTTGGGTCGACTGGTCCAGCGTGCAGGCCTGAGGCGATGAATCAACGTTTCAACCATAGCCCTGACCGCAAGGGCAGTGCCCAAAGCCGCAGCGAGAAAACCTCGGTGCGGTTTCTCAAATTCAAGCTGGCGGTGCTGATCGTGCTGTGCGCCTTGCCGGTGTACGGCGTCATCGCTTATGCGCTGCGCGGCGGCTCATGGCTGGCGCTGGCGGTGTACCCGGTGATGAGCCTGCTCGCATTCGGGCTGTACGGCCACGATAAGAAGCAGGCGCGTTTGCAGGGGGCGCGTACGCCCGAAAAGCTGCTGCACGGGCTGGAAGTATTGGGTGGCTGGCCCGGCGCGCTGTTGGCGCAACAAGTGTTTCGCCACAAGACCCGCAAAGTGTCCTATCAACTGATGTTCTGGCTGATCGTGTCATTGCACGAGTTGTATTGGCTGGACCGGGTGCTGTTGGGCGGCAACTTTCTCGCGCGGCACTTCTATTAAGGCGTGTCTGAAGATGCGCCTGTGTTAAATCGAGGGTGCGCTCATAACTTGAGCGCCACCTGACGGATTTTAGGCAGTTTGCTCACCACCAGTTGATGCGAGCGGGTCAGCAGGCCGCGCAACTCTTCGTCCCCCATGGCGAAGGGCACGCTGAGGGTAATCCAGTGTGCCCGCGCCAGATACGGGGCAGGGCGTATGCCGGGGCGGTCGACGTAACCGAGAAACAGCTCTGGCCCCACTTTGAATGACAGGTCATTGCCCGCCAGACCCATGACGGCGAACATCTTGGTCTCGCAGATGGAAAACACTCGCACACCACCCCATTTGTAATCTTCCCTTGCTCCCGGCAGCGCCAGACAAAACCGCGCTACGTCCTCGATATCCATACGGCATCCTGTTGAATAAGGTTCAGCTGGTGGAGACGTTTTAACAGAAACCTGACGTTGTCGCTTGTCCGGCCCGCTGTGTTGCTCTGCTGCCTTCATTTGAATGGCACAGCCCGGTATTTTCCTTCGAAGCTTCTGCTATACACCCGAATGAGCCAACTGATGTCGTGTGTAGGGGGCGCTACAGAGTAGGAATTCCGGAGACAGGCGATGCCTCTGACACGACGCGATATTCTTCTCGGCGGCGCAGCGCTGGGCCTGCCATGGGCGGCAGAGGCCGCTGTCGGTTTGAGCTGGCGAGGCGCGCAATGGGTGAATCTTTTACCGCAGGCGGGTGCCGCGGAACTGGCACTCCCTGACGCGGCTTTCGACTACATCCTTGAGCGAGGGCGTTGGTCGGCGACTGCCGATGACGATACGCAGGGCGAGTCCCTTGATGCCGGGTTCGTCAAAGACCTGATGCTCGCCTTTCGCGACCATCCTCAAGACCGGAACGCGCAACTCGGTTTGGGCCTGCTGGCCTTGACGTTGGGGGTCGCACAGTGGGGGATCGACAACCCGCAGGGCCTGCCTGACGATCCGGCGCGCAGCGACTGGAAGGCCCAGACCAGCGCAAACACGGGCAAGCACCTGATGAGCTATGGGGTCGGTGGTGTAGGGATCGCGCACATCGATAACGATGAACTGTTTGCATTCATGGCCTATGTACTGAACAGCGGTCTGGTGCCCACTGAGCACAAGGCTGCGTTTCAGCGCCTGACCGATCGGGCGCTGTATCCGGGGAACGATAGCATTTATGGCCAATTGCGTGCGGCGGGCCTCTGTGCGCCGATGGCAATCAATGTCGATCTGGAAGGGGCACCCTTCAAACACTTCAACAACTCGCACAATGTCGGTTATTGCGAGAAATACCGTAACCCGTTGCTGACCTCGCTGGACTGGCAGACCTTCAGGACCTGGATTCGCGTCGCGTTGCGCAACAAGGCTGGCCAGCGCTGGCTGTTCGCCTCCTGGTTACAGACTTACTGGGAAAAAAGCCTGGCCGTCGTGCCTGCGGGTGAGGGCATGGCGGAAGAGCTGTTGATCAACGTGCGGCTTCGCAATTCCTTGCCTGCCTGCGCCGACCGGGCCGCCCAGGCTGTCGTCACCGACAGTGAAGGGCGGATCCGGCGCGAGCTGGACGCGTACGCCAAATGCGCACCCAGTGCCTACGAGCGTCGTGTCGCCCTGATGCTGCGCTCAGTGGTGCTGTATCGGCACTTTACCGGGGCTGCGCCGCTGGATCTCTCCAATGCGTCGCTATCCTCTTCCTAGAGCGGGCGGTCACCGCATTGGTTGAACGCGTGTTCCAGGTGTTCCAGCCATGCCCTGACGGCGGGCAATACGCCACGCCGATGAGGGTAAACGGCCTGCAGCCAGGCGGGCGGGCAGTGCCAGTCCGGCAACAGCTGTACCAGCGTGCCGTTTGCCAGCTCGCTTTCGCAGTACATCATGGGCAGCACGGTAAACCCCAGGCCGGCCAGCGCGGCGTGCTTGCGCATGCCGAAATCCTCGACCCCCAGCCGTGCAGGCATGGCCAGTTCAAAGCGTTGTCCGTTGTCGTTATACAGGCGGGTTCGCGCTAAACGGTCCGGGTCCAGCGCGCCTAGGAAGGGCAGCGTGGTCAAGTCCCGCGGATGCTTCAAATCAAGCGTCGCGGCGAAGTCCGGAGAGGCCACCACTTCGGTACGGGCCTCACGCAAGCGTCGGGTGATCAGGTTGGGCTCTTCGTCTTCCGCCTCCCGTACCCGCAGTGCGACATCGATGCCTTCGTTGATCAGGTCGACGCGGCGGTTCACCAGCAGCAGATCCAGCTCGACCTGCGGGTATTTCAGCAGAAACTCGCTCACCAGCGGGGTCAGAAACTGGCTGGCCAGGCCGACGGGGCTGCTGATGCGCAGCGGGCCACGAGGCACGCTGGCGGCGCTGGCCACCATCTCGTCTGCCAGATCCGCCTCCAGCAGCATGGCTTGGCAGTGGCGCAAATAGCGCTCGCCGAGGCTCGTGAGTTGGAGCTTGCGCGTCGTACGTTGCAGCAGTCGCGTGTCAAGGCGCTCCTCTAGCTCCGCGATACGCCGGGACAACCGGGATTTGGGAATGCCCAGCAGACGCCCTGCTGCAGCGAATCCGCCGGATTCGACCACTTTGGCGAAATAAAACAGGTCATTGAGGTTTCGAGGGTCGCCATTCGACACGGGTCAGGATTCCAGAGCGCTGTGACGTCAATATAGGGGGGCTCGCCATTATGGACAAAAAGCGGTGCTAGCGTGAGCAGCGTGCGATCCAAGCGCTTCGTGCGCATTTCCGCGCAGATTCTCAATGTTTCGCGGGGAGGTTTCTACAACAAGATGATCCGTCTGGGCATCGATGCCCATGCATTGCGATGAGGTGTCATGGCTGCGCAGACTGGATTGTCCTGCTGATAGGACAAAGCATCGCATTTTTGCCGACTAATCAGTTATTGGTTGGAACGGTAGGATGATCCCCATCTGATCGCCCCGTGGCGATTCTCACTTGGGAAGCACGTTATGAAACTTTTGCACATCGACTCCAGCATTCTCGGCGACCACTCTGCTTCGCGCCAACTGAGCAGCAGCGTGGTTCAGTCTTTCGTCGCCACCCAACCGGGCACCGAAGTGGTTTACCGCGACCTGGCGAGCGATGCGCTGAGCCACTTCTCCGCCGCCACTCTGGCCGCCGCTGGCACCCCGGCTGAAGGCCGCGATGTAGCACAGAAGCTGGAAGTGGAAACCAACGAAGCCACCCTGCAAGAGTTTCTGTCCTCGGACGTGGTGGTGATCGGCGCGCCGATGTACAACTTCACCATTCCAAGCCAGTTGAAAGCCTGGATCGACCGCATCACTGTCGCCGGTCGCACCTTCCGCTACACCGAAAGCGGCCCGGAAGGCCTGTGCAAAGGCAAGAAGGTGATCATCGTATCCACCGCTGGTGGCTTGCATCAGGGCCAACCGACCAGCGTCGGCCACGAAGACCTGCTCAAAGTGCTGTTCGGTTTTATCGGCGTGACCGATCTGCAATTCGTGTTCGCCCACGGCCTGGCCTACGGTGACGAGCCTCGCGCCAACGCGATGAGTGCCGCGAAAAAACACATTGAAGAGACCCTGTTCGCCTGAGCCGAACGGGCGCACCTGCCAGCCGTTGAGTGGCGTGAGCAGTAGCGATCCGTGACACCGAAAGCCCCGTCACCCAAGGCCTTGCGCCGAAAGGTGACGGGGCTTTCGTGCTTTCCGGGGCATTGATTCACACGTGTTCAGTCAGCCGACAGGCTTTGCGGTTACTTTGCGCGTAACCTTTGGCGAAGGGCAGTAAAATGGCCGCTGATTCAGCCAGTGTCGCTTGATGCTCGGCCAGTTTTCCCGATGTGTTCGAGTTTGGCCCGTCTTGTGCACTAATGATCTAAGTGGCGCTGTGAATGTTATCGATGAAGGGTTGTCAGATAGCCACAGGCAACGGTTTACAAGGCGTTCAGGCCAATGGGGGCCGAACGGGCAGGCAGGGATCGGAAGGGTGAGGGGCATTGCAATGATGCGTCTTTGTGCAGTGATGATGATTGGCCTGTTAAGCAGCCTGATTTCGGTGCAGGCCAGCGAACGGCAGAACTGGAACGTGGGGTTTCATGAGCTGACGTTCCTCGATCCGCTGGATTCGCGGCCCATGCACGCCTATGCCTTCTATCCTTCCACGGACCCGGACAAGATCACCCGCGTTCAGGGCTACCCGATCGAGGCCACCGAAGATGCAACCGTCGCCATGGGCCGTTTCCCGATGTTGATGCTGTCCCACGGCAACACCGGTACGCCTTTGGCGCAGCATGATATTGCCACTTCCCTCGCTCGTCGCGGCTTCGTTGTCGTGGCGGTGTTCCATCCCGGCGACAACTACCTGGACCACAGCCGTCTTGGCAGCCTGAGCAATCTTTACGGGCGCCCGATGCAGATTTCCGAAGCGATCAGTGCCGCCTTGCTCGATCCGATGCTGTCGCCCTACATCAGTGCCCGGCGCGTCGGTGTGATTGGCTACTCGGCAGGCGGCGAGACCGCGCTGATTCTCGCAGGCGCCCAGCCTGATCTGCAGCGGCTGCGCAACTACTGCCTGCAACGACCACAGGATATCGATGCCTGCAAGACTCAAGGCGAGTTGCTGGCTGACCGGGACGACCTGCATGCGCAAGCAGACCCTCGGGTCGGTGCGCTGATGCTGATGGCGCCGCTAGGCCTGATGTTCGGCCGCCATACCCTGTCAGACATCCATGTGCCGGTGCTGCTCTACAGCGGCGACGGCGATGAAATCCTCGCCATCGACAAGAACGCCGAGGCGCTGGCAAGCAAGCTGCCGGAAGTGACTGACTTCAAATTACTCGCCGGAGCCGGGCACTTCGTGTTCATGGCGCCGTGCGATGACATGCAACGGGCGACCACGCCGGGCTTGTGTACTGACGCCATGGGTGTGGACCGCGAAGACATTCACCGCAACCTCAGCAACGACGCCGTTGAGTTTTTCGGCACCGCGCTGGGCTCTCCAATGAACACCGCAGGCATGCAGACGGCGTTGCATCGCCAGTAAACCGTGCGCTGAATTACCTGCGAATCACCTTGCCCCGCCGCTCGGCAATCTGCCGGGCCTGACCATCCCGCTGCTTGCCCGTGCGTGCCTCGCTGATCAACGCCGGGATCAGCGGGCCTTCCGGCAGGTTTTTCCAGAACCGTGTCGGCAAATGCCCCTGCATGACCTTGGGATTGAGCCGCGCCGGGTTGAAAATGTGGCTGTAGTAGGTCAGCCACAGTTCGCCATGCGGGTCATCGGCATTGCGGGCCAGCGCTTTCCACGCTTCCGGGCACTGACGTTTGTGAATGAGCTGCTGGCCGTCGTAAAACACGCCATCGTCAGGCGTGGCGATCATCCAGCGATGGCGCCCCAGACGCCCGATAAAGTGCTCGCTGGCGGTGCGCAGGATGTGGTGAGCCGGTTCGTGCCACGCGACGTACTCGGGCAGCGTCTGCATGTCCAGCAATGCCGCCTTGACCGCCAGATTTTTGGGGTTGGGGTCGACGGGCAGGGCAATGAAGCGCAGAAAAGCATGCAAGTGGTGGGCTTCGCGGCTGACCTGTTTCAAGCGTCGGTGCAGCTCGCTGCCCAGTTTGTCCCCCGCCAACATGGCCGTGCGGTCACCATGGCTGACCCGCCACAGTACTTCATACAGCAGGCTCCAGCGTTGCGCGCCGCAATACTGCGCGGCGTTTTGCAGCAATTCCAGTAACGCCAGCGGCACGCGCGCCTGGAATGGGCCCATCTGCGCCGGGTATTGATCGTCGTTGTCGAACAAGTCGGCGTCTTCGCGCACACTCCAGCTGACTTGATCCGGGTTGACCTGATGGCTCAGCAGCCATCGGGCCTGTTGCCGCCAGGTGTCAAAAAGGTCATCGCAATCGAGCGTAATCATGCCCACAACGCCATCTGTTGCGGTTGAGGCTTGTCCCGCAGTTGTTCGCGCAGATGCACGCTGGAGGTTTCCGCCTGACGTGGGTGATAGTCGCTGGTGATGATGAACGGTTTGGCTTTGCTCAGTACACAACGCAGGCGGGTCAGGTCTTCATAGCGAATGCGTCGTTGACGACGCAATTCCACCAGCCGTTGCGTGGTGCGAATGCCGATTCCGGGAATGCGCGCGATCATCGCCGGTTCCGCACGGTTGAGATCCAGCGGGAAGGTGTCGCGATGTTCCAGCGCCCAGGCCAGTTTCGGGTCGATGTCCAGCGCCAGATGCCCTGGTCCCGACAGCAGTTCATGGGCGCTGTAGCCATACCCACGCAGCAGAAAGTCCGCCTGATACAACCGATGTTCACGCAGCAACGGCGGCGCGGCCAGCGGCACGCTCTTGGGACTGTTGGGAATGGGGCTGAAGGCCGAGTAATAGACGCGCTTGAGGCGAAAGTCGCCGTACAGCGACTCGGCGGTGTGCAGCAGGGTGCTGTCGTCGGTGTCATCGGCGCCGACGATCATCTGTGTGCTTTGACCGGCCGGGGTGAAGCGCGGTGCTCTTGGCTCGTTGAGCACGGTTTGCTGGCCGGTGTAGATGGTCTTCATCGCCTGTTTGATCGACCCCATTTCTTTCTCTGGGGCCAGCGTTTGCAGGCCGGTCTGGGTGGGCAGTTCGATGTTCACACTTAGCCGGTCGGCATAACGCCCGGCCTCTTCGATCAGCGCCGGATCCGCTTCGGGAATGGTCTTGAGGTGGATATAACCGCGGAATTCATGCTCTTCGCGCAACAGCCTGGCGACTCGGACCAGTTGTTCCATGGTGTAGTCCGCTGAACGAATGATCCCGGAACTGAGAAACAGCCCGCTGACACAATTGCGGCGGTAGAAATCCAGGGTCAGGGTGACCACTTCTTCAGGGCTGAAACGCGCCCGCGGCACGTCGCTGGAGCGGCGGTTGACGCAATATTGGCAGTCGTACAGGCAGAAGTTGGTCAACAGCACCTTGAGCAGCGAAACGCAGCGTCCGTCCGGCGTATAGCTGTGGCAAATACCCATGCCGTTACTGGAGCCAATGCCGGATTTGCCTTCGGAGCTGCGCTTGGGGGCCGCGCTGCTGGCGCAGGAGGCGTCGTACTTGGCCGCGTCGGCGAGGATGCTCAGCTTGTCGATCAGCTGCATGACATTTCTCGATACTGTTTTTATATACAGTATCGAGTTCGGTCGTGATGAACAAGGGCCAATTGAATGGATGACAGCGGCGTTAACTGATCCTCTGAACCAGTTCTCTCAGCTCGCCGTAGTTTTTCACCGGATGAAAATTGGCGTGATCGACGAACTCGGAAAAATCCGTATCGCCATAACCTGCCACCTGAGCACCCGCACTAAGACCCGCCTGAACCCCCGGAATGCTGTCCTCTACCAACAGACACTCATCGGGTTTGAGGCCCAGCAGGTCCGCTGCGTGTTCGATGAGAACAGGAGAGGGCTTCCACGCGTCGACTTCATAGGCGCTGACGATCAGGCCGTGAAACACATCCAGCAAACCCACTGTGCTCAGGCACGTCTCGATCTTGCTGCGTGGGCCGTTGGAGGCCACGCACTTGGGCAGCGACAGCCCTCGAACGAACTCCACCGCACCGGGCATTTCTTCCAGCTTCTCCTGAAGCAACGGCAGCGTGCGAGCCCGAAAACTGTTGACGATCTCGATGTTGGGCAACCACGGGTAGTCGCGGCACAGGCCTTCCATGCACAGCGCAAACTGTACGCCACGAAAGCGTGCCAATACCTCGTCGACGGTCAGCATGACCTGATGTTCTTGCAAAATGTCGCGCAGCAGTCCGGCAGCGAGACGTTCGCTGTCCACCAGAGTGCCGTCGCAGTCAAAAATGACGCCAGCGATGTTCAAACAGGATTCTCCCGTGCTCGTGTTCGGGGCGGTTGGACCGGCATTATCCCGAAAAGTTGGCGGGGAGGGGAGGTTGCTGACCTGTGGTCAGTGCGGTGGACCAGTCACAGATGGACTGAATGACAGATCGTATTCGCCAGCAAGCCGGCTCCCACAGGTCAGGCGTCGAACCTGAGGTCTGGACCCGGCGCTATCGTTGTAGGAGCCGGCTTGCTGGCGAAAGCGATCGGCCAGCCAACACCATCGGCAAGTCAGTCGCAGTCAGCCACAGCCTGAGCGTTCGAGCTTTAAAGTGAAACCGGTGTCACCAACCCACCTTCATCAAAGAACCGACTGACGTTGGCAAACACCAGATCCGCCATCGCCTGACGGGTTTCATGCGTGCCGCTGCCGATGTGCGGCGTCAACACCACATTGTCCAGTCGAGTCAGTTCAGCGGGCACATTCGGCTCGTCTTCAAACACGTCCAGCCCGGCTCCGGCGATTTCCGATTCCAGCAGTGAGGAGACCAGCGCCTGTTCGTCGACCACAGAGCCGCGAGCGACGTTGATCAGATAGCCCTTTGGCCCCAGCGCCTTGAGAACGTCACGGTTGATCAGGTGCTGGGTGTCGGCGCCGCCTGGCACGATGACGATCAGGTAGTCCGACGCCTTGGCCAGTTCGATCAGGTCGCCATAGTGAGTGTAAGAAACGTCGGAATACGCCTGGCCACGACGGTAATAGGCGATGTCCATGTCGAAGGCTGCAACGCGTTTGGCGATGGTTTTGCCGATTTTGCCCAGGCCGACGATGCCGCAGGTCTTGCCGCACAGGTCGTTGCCCAGCGGGAATTTGCCGGTGCCCCATTGTCCGGCGCGGACGAAGCGCTCGGCTTCGCTGATACGGCGGGAGACGCAGAGCATCAAGGCCATGGCGGTTTCGGCCACGGCGTTGTTCAGCACGTCGGGGGTATTGCTCAGCTTGATGCCGCGCCGGGCGAGGTAGGCGGTGTCGACGGCGTCATAGCCGACGCCGAAGCTGTTGACCACTTGCAGGTTCGGCAGGCGATCCAGTACGGCGTTGTCGGTGCCATAGACGCCGCTGGTGACCACGCCGCGCACGTTAGCGCCATGCTCGGCAGCCCAGGCGGCGATATCCTTGATTTCCCAGCGATTGTGCACGGTGAAGTCGCGATTCAGGTTTTCGGTCAGGGCGGCATGCATCGGGCCCCAGACCAGCACTTCGGCTTTCTTGTCGCTCATTGTTTCCTCCTTGCGGCGCGGCCCTGCCAATCGGACCACGCCTTGATTTCAGCCGCGAATGACGTGTCAGCCGTTCTTGTTTAACACAGGTTGGGCTTCGGAACGCCCGGATTTGAGCAGTTCGGCGATGGCCATGGTCAGCAGGGGCGCGAACAGCGCGAAGTACGAGCTGTCGATGCCGTAAGGGTTACCCGCCAGGAACCAGCCGATGGTGGAGATGACCGACAGAATCACGCCCGCCAGCGCGCCGCGACCAGTGCCGAATTTCGGTGCGTAGAAGCACATCAGCACGATCACCGCGAGGGTGGCGCGCAGGGCTTTGCCGAGGAAGGCAATCAGCAGGATCTTGTCGGCGAACAGCGCCAGAATCAGCGGCAGGAAGCCGATGACGACGATGGCTGTACGGATGAAGATCACCGACTTGCGGTCGTTCTTTTCCTTGTTGAAGAAGGGGTCGTAGAAGTCCTTCAGCACCAGCGTGGCGGAGGCCATGGTGTTGGCCGAGATGCCACCGAATAGCGCGCCGGCCAGGCCGATGACCACAATGCTGGCCGAGAAGGTGGGCATGTGAGCGATCAGCGCAGGGAAGGCGTCGATGGATTTGATGCCGGGGTAAAGATAAGCGCTGGCCATGCCGATCAGGGCCGCCATGATGCCGAACGGGATCATCAGCGACGACACGTAGAAACAGGCGCGTTTGGCCGTCTTGTGGTCCGGGGTGCTTACCAGCGCCTGAATCACGTACTGAGTGGCGAAGATCGAGCCGATGCCGCCGATCATCCAGGCGAAAATCTGGCCCCAGCCCACACCGGTGGTGTCGAACATGTTGGCGGGCAGCTTGGCCTGCATGGCGCCGATGCCGCCCGTGGCGTTCAAGGCGAATGCCAAGGCCAGCACAATGCCGATGTACTTGATCGCCGCGTGCACGAAGTTGGTGTAGACCACCGAACGCATGCCGCCGATGCTGACGTAAAACACCGTGACCACGCCGACCAGCAGGATTGCAACGGTCTTGTCGATGTTCAGTACCGCTGCCAGAACGGCGCCGCCGCTGGCGTACAGCGCGACCGACACAATGCTCAGGGCGCAGATGGTCAGCACTGAGGCCGCATAGCGGGTGCCTTGGCCGTAGTTCTGCGCGAGGATGCCGGAAATCGTGTTCAGGCCGGTCTCACGGTATTTCTTCGCCAGCACCAGCGCGAGCAACAGGAAGCCCAGCGACAGGGCAACCAGGTTCCACGCGGCGGAAATCCCGGCTTCAAAACCTTTCTGCGCCGTGCCGATGCTCACCGAACTGCCGATGAATTCAGACAGCAGCAGGGCGCCGATCAGAAAGGGCGGAAAACTGCGGCCGCCGCTGGTGAAGCCTTCACTACTTTTGGCGTGTTTGCGAACGGCATAACCGATGTACGACATGACAACGAAGTAGCCTGCGGTCAGGCACAGGATGATTGTTATTCTTGGGTCCATGTTCTCTCCGTTTCCGTTACTGGAAGGCGTGAAAGGCTGATTCGGGCAACCGATGCCCGGTCGGCGAGCGGTCGTTGTATGACGACACAAAAAGCTTGGGCGAGGTGTTGCCCGGCGAGATGAGGCCGATGGGCGCGGTCAGTTGCCCGGAGAGAAACCGTGAGAGCGCGGGGCGCAGGCGTTATCAGGCTGGATTGAGGGTGCAGAAGAGAGGGGTGTGTGTCTTTTCATTTTTATTAGAGGCTCGTGATTAATGTTGGTGGGCAACTCAATACGAAGCATTCGTTATACGTCATCGTACAACGCAGTGCAATCGTACGCTTGCGCGCACGTGAATCAAGGGCCGCTGGTCAATCCTTCGTATTTCAGGCGGGGCGTGTTGACTTTTCAGGCGCAAAAAAACCGCCGTCATTGCGGACGGCGGTCTGTGAGGCACTGCCTGAGCGGTTACCAGCGACCTTCTCCACGATGGCCCCAACCACGGTCGTAATAGCCATGTGGTGGAGGAGGCGGTGGTGCGTAGTGGCGAGGACGGACCGGCACGTAAGCGACGGGCTGATACACCGGCTGATAACGCGGTTGTGGTCGATAATCCCGATACTCAGGGCGGTGGTGATCGTGGCCCGCGCCGCTGATCACCGTGGCCAATACCGCACCCACTGCGGCCCCGGCGATGACTGGCACAACGACGTCGCGGTCACTGGCTGATGCGGCACCCGCAGCGACCAGGCAACCGGACAGGATCAAGGCTTTTGTCATCTTCGAAATCATGGTGTCTCCTCAGGCGATGTGTTTGGGTTCGCCATGGAGCTATGAAACACCGAATCGATGTAAAGAAAGGTCTGCGTTCCGTAAAAGTTGAGTAAAGGGTCAACTTTACAAACGAGGCTTCACAACGCCTTGCGCATGAACACCCGGGCGAACCCATCCTGGGTCGCGCGGTGGGTTTCCTGATAGCCAAGCGTGCCGTCGATCCCGAGGTTCTCGGTCATCACCTCATGGGTGTAACGGCGAATGGCGACTGCTCAGCCTTGCGAAAGGCCTTGGCGTTGGCTTCATCGGTATCGCGCCACTGTTCGAATGCGTTGCGCACTGCCATGTCCCCCGGTGCCTGCTGCAAGCGCAGCAACCAGTCCAGAGCCTCATCCTGGTGGTGCGCCGCCTGAAAGAAAAGGGTCTGATGACAGGTCCGTCGAGAGGGTTGAGGCGCGGGACTCTAGAGTTGTTGATAATTATTATCAATACCGTGTCGATATCGCAGGGTTGCGCGAGCACGGGAAGTTACCCAAACTCCGCGCCCCGGTCCGCCGCCTTGCCGGACCTTCAGTCAGAGATCGCCGTTGAACGCACACACCTTATCCACACGCCTGGAGCGCGTCGCCGCGCGCGTGCCTGCGGGGGCGCGCCTTGCCGACATCGGCTCCGACCACGCCTACCTGCCGGTGGCGTTGATGCGTCGTGGGCTGATTGAATTTGCCGTGGCAGGCGAGGTGGCGCTGACGCCGTTCAATGCAGCACTGCGCACGGTTCGCGAAAACAGCTTTGAAACGTCAATCGTTGTGCGCCATGCCGACGGTCTGGCGGCCATCGAGCCGCGGGATCGCATCGACGCGATCACGATGTGCGGCATGGGCGGCGAGACCATTCGCGACATTCTCAACCGTGGGCGAGAGCGTTTGAGCGGGCAGGAAGCGTTGATTCTTCAGGCCAACGGAGGTGAGCCGCCGTTGCGCCAATGGCTGATGGATCATGGGTATCGGATTGTCCATGAGGAGGTGCTACACGAGCACCGTTTCGACTACGACCTCATCGTTGCCGAACGTTCGGGGCCTGTGACCTACAGTGCCGAGGAACTGTACTTCGGCCCGCTGCTTCTGAAGTCTCGCAGCCCGGCGTTTTTGCTCAAATGGCAGCGCCTGCTCAAGCGCAGGCAGCAGACGCTGGAGGATTTCACCCGCGCCCGTCAGCCGGTGCCGCCAGACAAGGTGCGGGCGATTGTCCAAGAAGCCGAATCGATCAGTGCCATGCTGGGCGCTGCTGCTCGATAAGGCCAAACGGCTTCAGAGCGTCATGACCATCTCATGCCACGCCATGCCGCCATGGTCTGACTCGGAAGGCTTCACGTACTCATAGCCCATGCGCGCGTACAGCTCGACATGGCGGTCCTTGCACATCAGGTGAATGGTGCGCTTGTGCATCGCACGCATGCGTTCGATGAAGGTGCGCATCATCAGGCTGGCGTAGCCCTTGCCCTGATGCGCCGGGTCGATGACTACCGACATGATGACCACATTCGGCGCATCACTGTCATGACCCACCAGCTCCTTGAACGCCTCGTCGGACATGACCACCTCATGGGCACAGCCGCCGTTGATGAAGCCAATCACTTCGCCTTCCAGCGCCATGATCAGGAAGCCTTGGGGGTACTGCGCGATGCGGGTGGCGATCTTTTCCCGGGTGGCCGCCTCGTCGCCTTCGTAGGCGGTGGTTTCAATTTCGAAACAGCGGTCGACGTCGGCCAGGGTAGCCGTGCGGAAGAGGGGGGCATTCATGGCGGTCTCGTTGAGTGGGCAGGAGCGCATGATAGAAAACTCTTCGGTGCTGTGCTGGATTTTTACAGCCGCTCAGCACCTGGCGACATCGAACAGCTTGCGCATGACGGACGAGGCGCGTCGTGGCATCTGTGGAACCGGGAGATGCTCCGCCGGGCCGCCGATGCCCAATGCCGCGACCGTATTCGCGTCAGCGTGGTGTCGCCGGGCAATGTGATTTCGAAGACGGGGTGTGGGGTCAGATCAAGCGCGAGACCCTGGAAACCTTCGCAGCATGCCTGGCCGCCAACCCGACGGGACGCAGGGCACACCCGGATGAAGTGGCCCGTGCGACGGTGCATCAGTCGATACGCGGGTGCTGCTGCGCCAGCTCTTTGCGCTTGGCTTCCAGCTCGGCAATCTGCGCGTCGATATCTTCTATTTTCTGTTCGATGTTGTCGTGGTGCTCTTGCAGCAGTTCGCGGGCCTCTGCGATGTCCGAAGCCGCTGGCGCCGCACCGCGCAAAGGCCTGTTGGCGGTTTCCTTCATGGTCACGCCGGTCACCAGGCCGATCACCGCGATGACCATCAGGTAATACGCGGGCATGTACAGGTTGTCGGTGGTTTCCACCAGCCATGCCGCAAGGGTCGGCGTCAAACCGGCGATCAGCACTGAGACGTTGAAGGCGCTGGCCAGCGCGCTGTAGCGAATGTGGGTCGGAAACATCGCGGGCAGGGTGGAAGCCATCACTCCAATGAAAAAGTTGAGCACCACGGCGAGGATCAGCAGGCCTGCAAAGATCAACCCGATCTTGCCGCTGGTGATCAGCAGAAACGCCGGAATCGACAGAATGAACAGCGCGATGCTGCCAACGATGATAAAGGGTTTGCGGCCGATCTTGTCGCTGATGAACCCGATCAGAGGCTGCACGAACAGCATGCCGACCATGATCGCGATGATGATCAGCACGCCGTGGTTCTCGCTGTAGTGCAGGTTATGGGACAGGTAGCTCGGCATGTACGTGAGCAACATGTAATACGTAACATTGGTCGCGACCACGATTCCAATACACGTGATCAGGCTGCGCCAATGCTGTGTGGCGACTTCCCTGAACGAGACTTTCGGTCCGCCGGACAGGCCTTCGCGGTCGCCCTGTTCGAGTTTGTCCACGTGCTGCTGGAAGGCAGGCGTTTCCTCAAGCGCGTTACGTAAGTACAGCCCGAGCATGCCCAGCGGGAGGGCCAGGAAAAACGGCAGGCGCCAGCCCCACTCCTGAAACTTGTCTTCGCCAATCACTGCCGAAATCAGTACCACAATGCCCGCGCCGAGGACGAAACCTGCGATGGAGCCGAAGTCCAGCCAACTGCCGAGAAAGCCGCGTTTGCGGTCAGGTGCGTATTCGGCGACAAAAATCGAAGCGCCCGTGTACTCGCCTCCGACCGAAAAGCCTTGAGCCATTTTTGCCAACAACAACAGAATCGGCGCCCAGATACCAATGGACGCGTAGGAGGGGATCAGACCGATGGCCGTGGTGCTCAGGGACATGATCACGATGGTGGCGGCGAGGACTTTCTGTCGGCCGTATTTGTCTCCCAGCGCGCCGAAAAATACACCGCCCAAGGGACGAATGAGGAAGGGCACCGAGAAGGTCGCCAGTGCAGCGATCATTTGCACGCCGGGGCTGGCGTCCGGGAAAAATACCTTACCCAGCACGTAGGCGACGAAGCCGTACACGCCGAAGTCGAACCACTCCATCGCATTGCCCAGCGCCGCAGCGGTGATCGCTTTGCGCATCTTCGCGTCGTCGACGATGGTGATGTCTTTCAGCCCGATGGGCTGGACTTTTTTCTTGCCTGATTTCATTCGGGTCACTCGATTGCTGATCGGTGTTGCATGACGTCGATGCTGTCGGTGTGATGGCATCGTTCTTTTCGATCAGATACAAAACGACACGAAAAAATTCAGTGGCAGCTCGGTTTTAGTGTTCGGGCAAAGTCCTGTGGTAGCGAATTCATTCGCGATCGGCCAGTAGAGTCGATGAAGATCTGCTGGCCGAACAACCGCTATCGCGAATGAATTCGCTCCCATAAGGCATCAGTGTCAGGCAGGAATATGTGGCGGGCCTGGCGAACTGAGTCGCCTGGCCAGTCGATAGTCATCAAGGCCGGATATCGGCCTTGAACCACTTCTCCGACAGACGCTTCACAGTGCCGTCTTCCAATGCCGCCTGAAGCGCGCCGTTGAATTTTTCGCGCAGGTCGTTATCGTCCTTGCGGAACGCCAGCGCCTCACCCGGTCCCCAGATCTGCCCGCCGATTTTCGGTCCGATCATCTGCACGGCCTTGTTATCGGGGCTTTCCAGTGCGGAGGTGAAGAACGTCACGTCGTCAAAAGCGAAGTCGATGCGGCCTGAGGTCAGGTCCAGCAAGTGCTCACCGGATTTTTTGTACTCGCGGATATCCGCGATGTCACCGAAGTTCTTCTTCACGAAGTCGGTGTAGGCCGTGCCCGACTGAATCCCCAGAATCTTGCCCTTGACCAGCGCCTTCATCTTGTCGATAGCCGCTTTGTCAGCCACAGGATCGCCGCTGAGTTTGATTACTTCATTGCTGGGCATGCTCTTGATCAGCGCAGGGTCGGCGCTGGCGAACACCGCTTGCGTGTTGGCGTAAGGAATGGAAAACGCGACGACCTGCTCACGCTCCGGGGTGATCACGATGGCGTCCATCAGCACGTCGAACTTGCCCCGGTTGAGGCCTTCGATCATGCCATCCCAGTCCTGAGCCTGAAGCTTGCACTCCAGCTTGATCCGCGCGCAGATATCCTTGAGCAATTCAGGCTCGAAGCCGGAAATTTCACCGCCCGGGAGGGTGATGTTCCACGGCTCGTAAGCGCCTTCGGTGGCGACCCGAACCGACGTCCACTCTTTGGCGAATGCGGTGCTGCCGAAGGTCAGCAGACTGCCCAGTGCCGCACAGGCGATGATTTTTTTAGTGACGTTACAGGTGTGGCCCATGTGTTTCCCCAATTCATGTTTTGGAAGGACTGGCAGGGTCAAACTAGCTCAAAAGCCGAGCGTTATTGTTATGTGTTACGCCGCTGTTTCTTCAGTGCTCAGGGCCACGGCGCGCCCATAAAAACCGGTCTGTTCTTCGGTCGAAAAGACCACGCCCGGTTTCTCGTAGTACGAAAACACCGCGACCATGCGCTCCCGCTGACCCTGTACCGGTGTCACCCGGTGCGCAGTATTTTTCCCACGAAACACATTCAGAGTGCCAGCGCTCAGGCGCAGTTTCTGCACCTTGGGGTCGTTTCCGCGCAACAGTTCGGCCACGCCGTCGTAATTGGGATCGTCGGTGCTGCGCAGGTCTGTGCGGTATTCGAACTCGCCGCCCGCTTCAGGCGATTGCAGCATCAAGGTGGTGGTGAATTCCGAACGGTCGAAATGCCAGTTCAGGGTCTCGCCCTCGCGATAGCTCATCACATTGACCCGCGCCAACGGGTCGGCCATCACGTACAGCGCGGGCTTGTCCATCACCGCGCTGAGAAAGGCCACCAGCGGCGGGTACTCGTAGACCGCGGTCACCAGGCTGTCCTTCAACTGGTCGGCACACAGGGTGTGGCTGACCGTTTCAACCTTCGCCAAGGCGGGGTGCCCGGCAGGGAGTTCCGGAATGTCCGGTTTGAAGTAGATGTTGTGGGAACGCTTGTGAGTGTGGGATTCGGCATCCATGGTCGGTTGAATCTGTCGCGCGGCTTGTGCGACATCGTCGGCCTGGATAAAGCCTTCAAGACTGAACATGCCATTGCGCGCCAGTTCCGCGCGAGACGCCTCTACCAGCGCGTGCCATTCAGCGCTGTCAGGTCGGTCCAGTGGATAGCGCTGCAGGTTGATGACGGTGCCCATGTTGGCCTCCTGTTAGGTGTGGAATTAACCTAACCTGCGTAAATCTTCGCAACAACGGCAAAAATTGTTAGCCTCCCCACAGCAAAACTTAAGGAAGGTCGCCGTGAACACGTTACCGCCGCTGAATGCCGTGCGAACCTTCGAAGTCGCTGCACGCCTGTCGAGCTTTGCGGCGGCTGGAAAGGAGTTAGGGGTGTCTGCGGCGGCGGTCAGTCAGCAGGTGCGCCATCTGGAGGAATACTTCGGCAAGAAGCTGTTCGTGCGCAACGGCAATCGTCTGTCCTTGACCGACGCCGGGCTGGCGGTCTTTGCGCAGACGTCGCGCGCCCTTGGTGAGCTTGCCGCCATGACCGTTCGGTTGCTGGAGGGCGAGATGCGCACGCGATTGATCGTCAGCGTGCCGTTTTCTCTCGCCGAAGTGTGGCTGACGCCGAAGCTGGCGCTGTTGCTGGAGAGCCATCCGCAGTTGTCAGTGGACGTGCGTGTCGAAGATGACCCGGTGGATCTGGCCCGGCACGACATCGACATTCGCGTCAGCTACGGCGATTACCACTACCCCGCGCTGGAGGCGATCCCGTTGGCCCACGATCATGTGGTGCCGTTGTGCGCACCCGAACTGTGGTATCGCCACGGCAACGGCGATTTTGATCTGTCGCGGATTCACCAAAGCCTGTTCATTCACACGCAATGGGGTGCGAACTATGCGTCCCACCCGACCTGGAGCGACTGGTACGCCAGCGAAGTGGGGCAAGCGCCACCGGACCCTGCACTGGGACGGCGCTCCGGTTTGTCCAGCCTGTCGATCACCCTGGCGCGGCAAGGCTGCGGGATTGCGCTGGGGCAGAAACTCATTGCTCAACCCGATCTGGCGGCGGGGCGGCTGATCGTCCTGTCGTCGAGGTCCTTGCCCCTCGGGCATCCCTATTGCGCCTTTGTACCCGCCGAAAAGCGCAAGCGTGCCAACGTGCAAAGCCTCATTGCGCTCTTGACCGACGCCTGAGCGATTGTTACGGCGCAACGCACGTCTATGGGGTCGGATGTTTCCCACCGCCCCAAAGCGATGCGTCCTACAACTATCCAAGCGCGACCTTACACGGGTATTCCATTGAACCTTAACTGGCGCGGATCGCCTGAACAGAGGGTTCTCCGGATGCCCTCTCAGATTTCAAAAACGATCTGGCAATCAAATTGCATATGCTTGTACAGACAAGTACGTATGGGTAGGGTGGTGCCGTCAGGCGCCGGACGTTTCACAGCTTGCGGCGGGAAAACGCTATGGATCTCTTGCAACTGCTCAGCTTCGGAAACAACGGGTGGGGCGCAGCCTTGCTCAAGGCGGCGGGCATGACGGTGCTGCTGACCCTGTCGGCTCTGGTGGTGGGGGCGGTGGCCGGGAGCGCCGTGGCAGCGGCCAAGCTGTCAAAACGTCGCGGGGTGCGTTATCTGGGCGATGCTTACTCGATTCTGTTTCGCGGGATTCCCGAGCTGCTGGTGATCTACCTATTCTACTTCGGTGGCGCCACCGTGCTGGGGGCGATCAACCACTGGTTCGGCGGCGAAGGCTTCGTCGATACGCCACCGTTTCTGGTGGGCGCGCTGGCGGTGGGGCTGATTTCCGGTTCCTATCAGGCAGAGGTCTATCGCGGCGCTTATCTGGCGATCGTCAAAGGCGAGCTGGAGGCTGCGCTGGCGATCGGCATGACCAGGCGCATGCGAATTCGTCGCGTGCTGATCCCGCAAATCTGGCGCTACGCCTTACCGGGCCTGGGTAACGTCTGGCAGATGACCCTCAAGGACTCGGCGCTGATCTCGGTGATCGGCCTGGTCGAGCTGATGCGCGCCAGCCAAGTCGCGGCCGGTTCCACCCGGCAATACTTCACGTTCTACATCGTCGGCGGCGCCTGCTACCTGATACTCACCGGGTTGTCCGGTCGCCTGTTCAACATTGCCGAAAGCCGCGTGCAGCGCACCCAGCGCCGCTCGCCGAACGCCTGAGAGGGGAACGCCCATGATCGATTTTGCCTTTCTCAGCGACACCATGCTCAAACTGCTGGCGGCACTGCCCACCACCTTGAGCCTGTTTTTCTCCAGCCTCTGCATCGGTCTGCTGCTGGCGATCGGCATCGCTGCTATGCGCGTGAGTCGTTGGCCGTTTCTTAGCTACCCGGCACGTTTCTACATCTGGCTGTTTCGCGGCACACCGTTGCTGATCCAGATGTTCCTCATCTATTACGGGCTGGGTCAGTTCACGGCCATCCGCAGCAGCTTCATGTGGGAAATCCTGCGTTCGCCATACGGCTGCGCTGTCGTTGCATTGGCCATGTGCACAGCGGGTTACTCCGCTGAAATCATTCGCGGCGGCCTGCAAAGCGTCCCCCACGGCCAGATCGAAGCCGGGCGGGCAGTGGGCATGAGCCGCTGGACGCTGCTGCGCCGGATCATCGCGCCGGTCACGTTGCGTCAGGCGTTGCCCGCGTATTCGACCGAGGCGGTGTTGATGGTCAAATCCACGGCCATCGCCAGCCTTGTTACCGTGTGGGACGTCACCGGCATCGCCCAGCAAATCATTCAACGCACCTACCGCACCATGGAGGTGTTCCTCTGCGCGGCGTTGATTTATCTGGTGCTCAACTTCCTGATCGTGCGCTTCATGGCATGGGTCGAGTACCAGCTTTCGCCGCACCTGCGCGAGCGCCCGGCGCAGCGTGTCGCCCATCCGGCCCCTGAAACGCCTTCATCCCTTTGAATGCAGCGGAGACAGTCATGAATCAACCAGGCCAGGCCGCGCTGTCGGTCAGCAATATCTGTAAATCCTTCGGTTCGGTGCAGGTACTCAAGGGCATTTCGCTGGAGGCACACCGAGGCGACGTGATCTCGATCCTGGGCGCCAGTGGGTCGGGCAAAAGCACCTTTCTGCGCTGCATCAACCTGCTGGAATCGCCGGACGAGGGGCGCATCGTACTGGATGGCGAAGTCATCGAAATGAAGCATCACGCCAACGGGCGCTTGCTGCCGAGCAATACGCGCCAGGTCGAAGCGATGCGCAGCAAATTAGGCATGGTGTTTCAGAGTTTCAATTTGTGGTCACACATGACCGTGCTGCAAAACATCATCGAAGGCCCCATGCGTGTGCTGAAACGCTCCAAGGCCGAATGTGTGGAAGAGGCCGAGCAACTGCTGCACAAGGTTGGCCTCTACGACCGTCGTGACTATTACCCGGCGCACCTGTCCGGTGGTCAGCAGCAACGTGTTGCCATCGCCCGCGCCCTGGCCATGAACCCGCAAGTGATGCTGTTCGACGAACCCACGTCGGCGCTGGACCCCGAGCTGGTGGGCGAAGTCTTGCGGGTCATGCGTTCGTTGGCCGAAGAGGGTCGAACCATGCTGGTGGTCACCCACGAAATGGGCTTTGCCCGGCATGTGTCGAACCGGGTGGTGTTCATGGCGCAGGGACTCATTGACGCCCAGGGTACGCCCGATGAATTGTTCGAAGGCCTGCCCACGGAGCGTTTCCGGCAATTTGTCGCCAGTCATCATCAACGCACCACGGAGTGATGGGGGGCGGTCGTTGGATGATGGCTGAGCGTCAGCGATACGGGCGGCGGCGTGCCGCCTGAGGTGATCGCCCTTGCCTTTGAGCCATTCTTCACCCCCAAACCCATTGGCAAAGGCACGGGGCTCGGCCTGTCGATGATTTATGGATTTGCTCAGCAGTCAGGCGGGCAGGTCCGAATTCAGTCCGTGGTGGGCGAAGGCACGACGGTGTCGATCTACCTGCCGCGCTCATGAGCGCGAGGCGTCGACGCTGTAGCGCGACGATTCTTCCGGCAACGGGTTGCCGTCCGGGCGGCGGTGTAGTTTAGTGGGCGCCACCTTCAGGTCCGGCGCTTCAGTCGGGCCTGTGCCTCACCGTGAACTGGAAGCTGCGGATGTTCGAGTCAAGCACCAAAATCATCACCACCGAAGGCCACGCAGCACTGAAGAAAGAGCTGGATTACCTGTGGCGCGAACATCGCCCGGAGATTACGCAAAAAGTGGCCTGGGCCGCCTCCCTAGGCGATCGCAGTGAGAACGCGGACTACCAGTACAACAAGAAACTGCTGCGGGAAATCGACCGGCGCATTCGCTACCTGCGCAAGCGTCTGGAAGACATGCGCGTGGTGGCGTACTCGCCTGAGCAGGAGGGGCGGGTGTTCTTCGGTGCGTGGGTCGAAATCGAAGACGAAGAAGGCGAGACCAAGCGCTTTCGCATCGTCGGTTATGACGAGATTTACGGGCGCATGGATTACATTTCCATCGACTCGCCCATGGCTCGTGCGTTGCTCAAAAAGCAAGTGGACGACGAGGTGACGGTACGCGTGCCCGCCGGGGAAAAACTGTGGTGGGTGACGAAGATCGAGTATCAGGTCGCTGATTGAGGCATCGCCGAAAGCCCTTTTTCCGGCGATGCCTGCTCACCCCTAGCCTTCTCGCAGCACCGTCAGTGGGCTTGCATTCAGTGCCCGGCGAGTGCCAAACACGCCCGCGCCACCTACCAATGCTGCGCCAATCAGCGGCAGCAGCAACAGCCACGGGTGTGGCGACCACTCCAGATTGAACGCGTAGCGGTACAGGGCAAAGCTCACCAGCTCACAGCCCAGCGCCGCCAACACGCCGCTGACCGCCCCCAGCAGGCCAAACTCGATCCTTCGCGCTTTGGTCAGCAAAGCCCGGTTGGCGCCCAGCGCTCGCAGGAGTGCGCCCTGACGAATGCGTTCGTCCAGTGTCGCCTGCAAGCCCGAAAACAGCACCGCCAACCCGGCAGCCAATACGAAGAGAAGCACGTACTGAACCGCCAGCGTGACTTGATCGAGGATGCTGCGCAGTTGCTCCAGCAAGGCCTCCACCTGAAGGATGGTCACCGCCGGGAACGCGCGGGACAGCTCGACGATCTGTTGATCGTGCCCCGGTGCCAGGTAGAAGCTGGTCAGGTAAGTCGTCGGGACGTCCTGCAACGTGCCGGGCTGGAAAATCATGAAAAAGTTCGGCTGGAAGGTGTCCCAGTTGATGTCCCGCAGGCTGGTCACCTTGACCTCATGGTTGGCGCCGCCGATCACGAAACTCAGGGTGTCGCCCAGCTTCATGTTCAGGCTCTTCGCCAGTTTGGTTTCCACCGACACGCCGGGAGTCGCGTCAGCGGCAGGCGGCTGGTCGCTCCACCATTGGCCTTCGGTGATGCTGTTACCCTCGGGCAGGTGGGCCGACCAGGTCAGGTTGAGGTCGCGCTGGGTGGCGTTTTCTCCACGAGAGTCCTTGGTCACGAATTTACTTACGGGCTCGCCGTTGATGCTCATCAGCCGCCCCGGAATCATGGGGTACAGCGGGGCACTGTGGGTGGACAGTTCGCTCATGCGCTGGGCGAAGTGGTCGCGCTCGGTGGGCAGGATGTTCAGGGCAAAATAATTCGGTGCGTCCTTGGGCAACTGGTTTTGCCAGGTGTCGAGCAATTCTCCGCGCAGCAGCGCGATCAGCCCCATGGACAGCAGAATCAGGCCAAACGCCAGTGATTGCCCGGCAGCGGCCATGGGATGGCGCAACAGTTGCCCAAGACCCAGGCGCCACGGCAGCGAAGCCCCGGCCAGCAATCGACGCAGGCTTTGCAGCGCCAGCAGCAGAATGCCACCGAGCACGGTGGCCGCGACCAGGCCGCCACCGAGCAGGGCGAAAGTCAGCACCAGATCCAGACTCAAACGCCACATGATCAGCCCTAGCGCCAACAATGCAGCGCCGTAGACCAGCCAGGTACTCGCCGGTATTGGCAGCATGTCACGGCGCAACACGCGCAAGGGCGGTACTCGGCCCAGCGCGGCCAATGGCGGCAGGGCAAATCCTGCCAGCGCCACCAACCCTGTACCGATGCCAGCCAGTGCCGGGAGCCAGCCGCCAGGCGGGACAGCCGCAGGCAGCAGGCTTTCCAGCAGGTAGAACAGGCCCAACTGAGCGAACCAGCCGAGCAGGGCGCCGGTGACGCTCGCTGCAATACCGAGCATTGCCAACTGCAGACTGAACAGCACCAGCGCTTCGTTGCGTGACAGGCCCAGACAGCGCAACAGGGCGCTGGCATCGAAACGCCGTACCGCGAATCGCGCTGCCGAGAGTGCCACAGCCACCCCGGCGAGCAGGACGGCCACCAGACTGGCCATGTTCAGGTAACGCTCGGCCTTGCCCAGTGCGCCGCCAATTTGCTGATTGCCATCGCGGGCGTCGTCGATCTTTTGATTGGGCGCCAGATCCGGCTCGATGGCCTTGCGGTAGGCGGCCAGATTTTCCGGCGTGCCGCGCCAAAGGTCACGGAACGAGACCCGGCTACCCGGTTGCACGACTTTGGTGGCCTCAAGATCGGCCATGTTGATCATCACGCGTGGTGTCAGGCTGTAGAAATTACCGGCGCGATCAGGCTCGTAGGTCAATACGCGGGTGAGTTTCAGGGTGGTCGAGCCGACGTCGATGCTGTCGCCGACCTTGAGGTTCAGGGCTACCAGTACGCGGGTTTCCGCCCAGGCCTCGCCGGGGCCGGGCTCGCCGCCACTGGTTTCGGGCTGGTAGGGCGCTGCAGCGCTTTTCAGCTCGCCACGCAGCGGGTAGGCCGCGTCGACCGCCTTGACGCTGGCCAGTTGGATGCCGTTGTCGGTGGCGACCACGCTGGAGAAGATCACGATGCGCGAGTGATCGAGCTTGAGCGCCGTCCCCGCCTCGATCTGCTCAGGCTTGGCCGGGGTCGAGCCGCTGAGAATCAGGTCGGCGCCAAGAAACTCGGTAGCGCGCAGCAGCATGGCGCTGTTCAGCCGTGACCCGAAGTAACCGATGGCAGTGCTCGCGGCGACCGCGACCACCAGCGCGAAAAACAGCACCCGCAGCTCTCCGGCGCGGGCGTCGCGCAGCAACTGGCGGGCGGCCAGGCTCAGCAGGCGAACGAAGGGCAGACGTGCCATCAAGGCTCCATGGGGGTGACCAGGCGGCCACCTTCAAGACGAATCAAGCGGCGGCAGCGATGGGCCAGACGCTCATCGTGGGTCACCAGCACCAGGGTGGTATTACGTTCCTGATTGAGTTCGAAAAGCAGGTCACTGATGCGCTCGCCCGTATGGCTGTCGAGGTTGCCGGTGGGTTCGTCGGCGAACAGCACGTCGGGGTCGGCGGCAAAGGCACGGGCAATCGCCACGCGCTGTTGTTCGCCACCGGACAATTGTTTTGGGGTGTGAGTCAGGCGCTTGCCCAGTCCGACCCGCTCCAGCAAATGACGGGCCTCTTCCCGGGCGTCTTTACGGCCCTCAAGCTCCATGGGCAGCATGACGTTTTCCAGCGCATTGAGGCTGTCCAGCAACTGGAACGACTGGAATACGAAGCCCACGTGCTCGGCGCGGACGCGGGCGCGCTGGTCTTCATCCAGCTCGCTCAGATTGCGCCCCGACAATGTGACTGAACCCGCGCTGGGCAAGTCCAGCCCGGCCAGCAATCCCAGCAACGTGGACTTGCCGGAACCGGAGGCGCCGACGATGGCCAGTGTGTCGCCCTTGTTCAGTTCCACCGAGAGTTCGTGCAGGATGGTCAGGTCGCCTTCGGTGCTGGGAACCACTTTGCTGAGGTTCCGGGCACTGAGAATACTTTCGCTCATGGAGAATCCGATGCGTGCGTGGTTATTAAGTACTGGCCTGGGGTTGCTGCTGTTGTCTCAAGGAGCGATGGCAGGCACGGTGCTGATTGTTGGGGATAGTATCAGCGCGGCTTTCGGCCTGGATACCCGGGTGGGCTGGGTCAGCTTGCTGGAAAAGCGCATGGCAGAGCAGGGCTACACCGATAAAGTGGTCAACGCGTCGGTCAGCGGCGACACCAGCGCCGGAGGCCTGGCGCGTTTGCCTGCGCTGCTTGCAGCGCACAAACCGGACCTGGTGATCCTCGAACTGGGGGGTAATGATGGCCTGCGTGGGCAGCCGCCCGCCCAATTGCAACAAAATCTTGCATCGATGATTGACAGCTCCCGCGCCGCTGGGGCGAAGGTGTTGCTGCTGGGAATGCAGATTCCGCCCAATTACGGCGCGCGTTATACCGACGCGTTCAAAGCGGTGTACGGCAATCTGGCGGCTGAAAAGAAGGTGGCGCTGGTGCCCTTCATGCTGGAAGGCGTCGGAGGGGTGCCTGAGTTGACGCAGGCGGATGGGTTGCACCCGGCAGCGAATGCGCAGCCGCGGTTGTTGGATAATGTTTGGCCCGTGTTGAAGGGGTTGTTATAGGTTCGGTTTTGAATCGCTACTCTGATCTAAAGCCAACCTGAAAAAAACACCCAAACCCTGAAAATTAAAGGGCTGCGGCTCTTTCCGAGACGCCGCCTTTCCGCTAATGTTGCGCCCCCTCTCTGGAAACCCCTCGATGCGCCGCCCTGCCTGGTCCCTTTTTGCCTACCAACTGATTGAGCCCGATGAGCAGCTGGACCTGTTCGCGTGCCAGGAAGTGCGTGTGCATCTGGTCGCTCGGCAACTGGAACTAGCCGGTTCTGCGGACCGCACGCTCTGCGGCACGCTGTTGCCCGCCCAACCGCGCTGGTCCGGGGTTGAACAGGCGATCTATCAGGATGACCGGCTGTGCCCGCTGTGCCGCGCGATCATCGACGCACAACGTCGCGGCATGCACCCGATCTGGCCGGAAATCCACGCAGGGGCGTAAGCCGTCGCGCCTACTCCCGAAGGCGCTGGCAGGCGTGTACAATCGCGCTAATTCCTGCCTTTCGCTTACCCAAGGATTTCCCCGGATGTTGTCGCGCATTCCAGCTTTCGCCCGCTGTCTGTCGCTCGCTGCACTGTGTGCGGCCGGCCCTGTTTCTGCTCTGGAGTTTCCGTTGCCGCCGCCCGGCGAAGACATCATCGGTCAGGTCCAGACTGTCACCGCCAAGTACGAAGACACCTTCGCTGACCTGGGCACCCAATACGATCTGGGCTATCTGGAAATGATCGCAGCGAACCCCGGCGTCGACGCCTGGTTGCCAGGCGCCGGTACTCAGGTGATCCTGCCTACGCGTTTCATTCTGCCGCCGGGCCCGCGCGAAGGCATCGTAATCAACCTGGCCGAGTACCGTCTGTATTACTACCCCAAAGGCAAGAACGTCGTTTATACCTTTCCGCTGGGTATCGGTCGCGAGGGCTGGGGTTCGCCGATCTCCACGACCAAGGTGACCGCCAAGACGCCTAACCCGACCTGGACGCCACCTGCATCGGTCAAGGCTGAGCACGCCGCTGATGGCGACATTCTGCCCAACGTGGTGCCAGCCGGTCCCGACAACCCGCTGGGGCCGTTCAAATTCGGGCTGGGCCTGCCGGGCTACCTGATCCATGGTTCGAACAAGAAGTTTGGTATCGGCATGCGCACCAGCCACGGTTGCTTCCGCATGTACAACAATAACGTGCTGGAAATGGCCGACATGGTGCCGGTGGGGACCACTGTTCGCATCATCAACGAGCCGTACAAATTCGGTGTCAGTGGCGGCAAGGTCTATCTGGAAGCTCACACACCGCTGGATGAAAGCGGCAACCCGTCGGTGGTCGACAAGCACACCGCCGTGATCAACGCGCTGCTCAAGCGCGAAGACCTGGCCAACAGCCTGCGCATCAACTGGGATGAAGTGCGTGACGTCGTCGCCGCTGAAGATGGCATGCCGGTCGAGATCGCAGTGCCTGGCGTGGCCGCTCCGGCAGCGCCCGCGACCCAGATGACGCTGCAGTAACGTATCGCTCCATGAGGTAGACCCGCTCGCTGTGCGCTTGAAATAGTGCGCTGCGAGCGGGTTTTTTATTGCCCCGAATCGGTGTCCATCAAAAAGCAGGCAATAAAAAAGCCGGTCCGAAATCGGACCGGCTTATGAATAACCCCGAGGGATTATTACTTGCGGCTAGCCTTGTCCAGCATGCGCAGAGCACGCTCGTTGGCTTCGTCGGCAGTTTGCTGAGCTTTCTGAGCAGCAGCCAGAGCTTCATCAGCCTTGCGGTAGGCTTCGTCAGCACGAGCTTGTGCACGAGCAGCTGCGTCTTCAGTAGCAGTCAGACGAGCTTCGGTTTCTTTGGATGCGCTGCTGCAACCGGTAGCCAGAACGGCGGCCAGGGCCAGAGCAGAGAATTTCAGAACGTTGTTCATCGTGTTCCCCTTAAAGGACTTCTTTCAAGTTAATCATCTCTCGAAAATGAGAAAATGACCGGCGTACATAGTACCCATTGTTTGTAGTAAGTAAACGGACTAAGCGCAAGAACCGCATAAAATTCTTTGCTTTGAAAGCGTTCCGTGCGAATCCTCACGCTTTTTCTTCAGAGAAAAGCTAGCCCTCTCAGGCAAATACGTCTGCCAATGAGTCGGGAGCAGGCTCAGTGCAAGCGCACGCTTTCAACACCAGGCAACGCATTGACCGCATCCTTTGCACCGCTGCGCCTGCACGGGATGAACCACACTGCAGCTTTCTGTTTATAGACGAAGATCGGCGATGATGCTTGTTCGGCTGTGCTTTAAGTGACTTTGCCAAGCCGACGGCGTCTCAATGGACATTCGTCGGCGATGACAGGTTCAACGGGACAGAGCGGTCAGATGTGCGGCAGCGCATTTAACCTTGATTCACTTGAGCAGATCCGGAAATGGCGCCTACTATTTGCAGGTGCTCATTTGCGGGAGAAGCAGAGGCCTTCTCCGTGTCCAAATCAGGCACGGGGTGGCGTTGCAGTTCCTTCGCCGGGAAAACATCGGTAAGGTAGGGGTCCAATTCCAAGACCCGCTAGGAGTAGTGATGAGCGAGGCGTTTTCCATTCACCATGACAAGGCCGGTCACCAGTTCGAAATCAACATCGACGGTCATCGTGCTTATCTGACCTACATGGACCTGGGCAAGCAGACCCTGGACATCTATCGCACATTCGTTCCCAATGCCTTGCGTGGACGGGGCATCGCTGCGGCCCTCACCGAAGTGGCTCTCGATTTCGCTGAAAGCAACGGCTACACCGTGATTCCATCGTGCTCCTACGTGGAGCGCTACATGGAGCGTCACCAGCGCCAGGCCGCCAAGATCTGATTGTTCCATCGCTGAAATGAAAAACGCCGAGCAGATGCTCGGCGTTGTCGTTTTCAAACCGGCCTTATCAACCGCGCTTGCGCTTGGGCAACACGTCCTTGAGCTTGGCATGCATGCTGCGCAAGGTTTTCTCGGTGGTTTCCCAGTCGATGCAGGCGTCGGTGATCGACACGCCGTATTCCAGATCGGCCAGATCCTTGGGAATCGACTGCGCGCCCCATTTCAGGTGGCTTTCGACCATCAGGCCAATGATCGACTCGTTGCCTTCCAGGATCTGATTGGCAACGTTCTCCATGACCAGCGGTTGCAGCGCCGGATCCTTGTTGGAGTTGGCGTGGCTGGCGTCGACCATGATGTTCGGCTTGACCTTGGCCTTGGCCAGCGCCTGTTCGCACAGGGCGACGCTGACCGAATCGTAGTTCGGCTTGCCATTGCCGCCGCGCAGCACCACGTGACCGTAGGCGTTGCCTTTGGTGGTGACGATGGACACGCCGCCTTCCTGGTTGATGCCCAGGAAGCGATGAGGACTGGACACCGATTGCAGGGCGTTGATCGCCACGGTCAGGCCGCCGTCGGTACCGTTTTTGAAGCCGACCGCCGAAGACAGGCCCGAGGCCATTTCGCGGTGGGTCTGGGATTCTGTGGTGCGTGCGCCAATGGCCGACCAACTGATCAGGTCCTGAAGGTATTGCGGAGAGATCGGGTCCAGCGCTTCGGTCGCCGTTGGCAGGCCTTTTTCGGCCAGATCCAGCAGCAACTGGCGACCGATGTGCAGACCGTCCTGGATCTTGAAGGAATCGTCCAGATACGGGTCGTTGATCAGGCCTTTCCAGCCTACAGTGGTGCGCGGTTTCTCGAAGTACACGCGCATGACCAGATACAGCGTGTCGGACAGCTCGGCAGACAGTGCCTTCAGGCGTTCCGCGTATTCGTGAGCGGCCTTGATGTCGTGGATCGAGCACGGGCCGATCACGATGAACAGGCGGTGGTCCTTGCCATCAAGGATGTTGCGGATCACTTCGCGGCCCTTGCTCACGGTGGCCTGGGCGGCAGCGGTGAGGGGAATTTCGCGCTTGAGCTGGTCCGGAGTGATCAGGGTCTCGTTAGAAGAGACGTTAAGGTCGTCAATCGGTAAATCAGCCATCGTGTTACTCATCAGGTCACGTTGCTGGCCGCCAATTCAGGTCGGGGTCCAGCAGGGTTAGGGCAGCGGGGAGCGGAACCTTAGCGCGTTAACCCGTACTTCCACAATGGGCAAACGTGGCTTTCGTCCCCCCAGCGGGGCGGGGTGCAGGTCCTCAAGGATGTCTGAGGCTGCCTGAAGTTTGGAAACCGGCGCCTATCTGCGGATATAGTGTGTGCCAGACCTTGGGGAGATCGGCGTGGATCAACTGCAACTGACGGATTTCGATGTCGATCAGCAATTGCTGGCGCTGCCGGGCACATCGCTGCTCATCTTTACCAGCGTGGGTTGCTCCAGCTGCCGCTGGGCGCGCCATCATTTGCCGGAGCTGGGGTTGCCGGTCGAGCGTTTGTGCTGGATCGATGCCGAAGAGAACGGCGGTGCGGTGCAGCGTTACAGTGTCTTCCATCTGCCGTCGTTGTTCGTGATCCGTGACGGTCAGTTCCATGGCGCGTTGCGCAGCAAGTTGTCCGCAGACGCTATCAATGAGGGCTTGAATCAGGCCCTGCGCCGTGCCCCGGACGATCTGCCCTGAACCTTGCTTGCAGTCACTGATGAGGAATCCATGAGCGAACCCCCTAAACAACCGCGCATCGGCATTATCGGCACCGGCGCCATCGGTGGCTTTTATGGCCTGATGCTGGCCCGCGCAGGCTATGACGTGCATTTTCTGTTGCGCAGCGAGTTCAGCACCGTTTCACAGCAGGGTTTGCGCATCGACAGTCATGTCCATGGCTTGTTGACCCTCGATAACGTTCAGGCCTATTCCTCGGCGGCCGACATGCCCCCTTGCGACTGGCTGTTGGTCGGTGCCAAGACCACCGGCAACAACGGCATAGCCCCCGCCATTGCTCAGGCCGCTGCGCCGGGCGCCAGAGTGCTGAACCTGCAAAACGGGCTGGGTGTGGAGGAAGAGCTGCGCGCGTTACTGCCTGATTCGCTGCATTTGCTGGGCGGTCTGTGCTTTATCTGTGTTCATCGCACCGGGCCGGGGCAGATCACCCATCAGGCGTTGGGCGCCGTCAATATTGGTTATTACAGCGGCCCGGCAGCCGATGCGGCGGCCAGTCTGGCGATTGTCGAAGAGGGCGCTGCGTTGTTCCATGCGGCGGGGATCGATTCGGTGGCGATGGACAACCTTGATAAAGCGCGCTGGCAGAAACTGGTGTGGAACGTGCCTTACAACGGCCTGTCGGTCTTGCTCGGCGCCAGCACCACACCGCTGATGGCTGACCCCGACAGCCGCGATCTGATTCAGGGGCTGATGGCTGAAGTGGTGCGAGGTGCCGAGGCCTGTGGTCATGAACTGCCGGAAGGCTATGCGCAGCATCTGTTCAATATCACCGAAAAGATGCCGGACTATCGGCCCAGCATGTACCACGACTTCGTCGAGAAGCGGCCTTTGGAGCTGGACGCGATCTACGTCCGTCCGCTGGCGGCAGCGTTGGCAGGAGGCTGCGACATGCCGAAGATTCGCGCCCTGTTCCAGAGTCTGGCGTTCATTGATCGCGCCAACCGTTGAGCACTGCGCTGTACCTGACGCCGGAAAGGGAAATCACCGATGGCCAACGACCTGACCCTGAAAACTGCCAGCAATAAGCTGGTGCTGGCGATTTCTTCACGGGCGCTGTTCGACCTGCGAGAAAGCCACGCCATCTACATGGCCGACGGGGTTGCGGCCTACCGCAAGTACCAGATTGACCACGAAGACGAGGTGCTGGAGCCAGGGGATGCGTTCCTGCTGGTCGAGAAGCTGCTGAGCCTCAATGCCAGTCTCAAGGCATCACGCGTCGAGGTGGTGCTGGTTTCACGCAACAGTGCCGACACCGGGCTGCGTGTCTTCAACTCGATTCAGCACTACGGGCTGGACATTTCTCGCGCCGCATTTGTGGGCGGTCGCAGCCCTTTTCCCTATCTGGCGGCCTTTGGCAGTCATCTGTTTCTCTCCACCCACGCCGAAGACGTGCGCAGCGCGCTGGACGCCGGATTTGCCGCTGCGACCATCCTGTCTGGTGGTGCCCGGCGAGCGGCCAGTGCCGAATTGCGTATCGCGTTCGACGGCGACGCGGTGCTGTTCTCCGATGAGTCGGAGCGGATCTACCAGACGGGCGGCCTTGAGGCCTTTCAGGCCAGCGAGCGTGAGGCGGCGCGGCAGCCTTTGCCCGGTGGCCCGTTCAAGCCGTTTCTCGCCGCGTTGAACCTGTTGCAGAGGGAGTTCCCGGAAGAGGCGTGTCCGATTCGTACCGCGCTGGTGACGGCGCGCTCTGCTCCGGCCCATGAGAGGGTGATTCGCACCTTGCGCGAATGGGACATTCGGCTGGACGAATCATTGTTTCTGGGCGGTCTGGACAAAGCCGCGTTTTTGGAAGCGTTCGCCGCAGACGTGTTTTTTGACGATCAGCCTGGCCATTGCGAGAAAGCTCGCGAGGTCGTCGCCACTGGCCATGTGCCTCACGGCATCAGCAATGAGCTAAAACCGTGAACCGTTAGACCGGAAAGCTGTATCAAACCGGCTGAATCGTCTGCGCACTGCTACGCTCATGATGTCTGCGCCTGTCATGGGTCGCCTGGAGGTCACATGATTCGCTCGATGCTGTACGCCACGGACCTCGGCCTTTATGCACCGTTTGTCTTGCAACATGCGCTGGCGCTCGCCAGAACGTTCAACGCCGAACTGCACGTGATTCACGTCGTGGAGCCTATGGGGCTGTTCGCCGAGTCGGTCCTGCAAAGCTATCTGGCCGAGGATGTGTTACGCGAGCTGCACAGTGAGGGCGTCAACACCGTGATCGAGGGCATCGAATCAAGGGTGTTGGCAGGTTTTCGTGATGAGTTGGGGGAGGACAATCAGGACCTTGAGCTGATTCGCAGTGTACGCGTGGTGCAGGGGGACCCCTCCAACGTGATTCTGGAGCAGGCGCAACGGCTGGAAGTCGATTTGCTGGTGGTGGGCAGTCACAGTCATGGGGCTGAAGGTGACACCCCGATTGGTCGTACGGCTGCGCGGGTTTTGCAGCTTTCGGAAGTCCCGGTGTACATGGTGCCGATGCTGCAATACCGATTCGGGCGCTAAGGGTGCAGGGGAAAAATGGGGACAGATGCTAAAAGCAGCGTGCCATTACCGAATAAAAATGATAAAAAGTTCTAGCTTTGCCTTTCAGACCATTAATCCAGTTATATACCGTTGCTGATGCCCGTGGCGTCTACCGGCTTTGAGGGATACATATGAAGCTTCAACAATTGCGCTACATTTGGGAAGTGGCGCACCACGACCTCAACGTTTCGGCGACGGCGCAGAGCCTGTACACCTCGCAGCCGGGCATCAGCAAACAGATCCGTTTGCTTGAAGACGAACTGGGCGTGGAGGTGTTTGCACGCAGTGGCAAGCACCTGACCCGCGTTACGCCTGCGGGGGAGCGGATCATCACCACGGCGGGCGAGATTCTGCGCAAGGTCGAGAGCATCAAACAGATCGCTCAAGAGTTCTCCAACGAGAAAAAAGGCACCTTGTCGATCGCCACCACGCACACCCAGGCGCGTTATGCGCTGCCGCCAGTGATCAGCAATTTCATCAAGCAATACCCGGACGTGGCGCTGCACATGCACCAGGGCTCGCCGATGCAGATCGCCGAAATGGCCGCCGACGGCACCGTGGATTTCGCCATCGCCACCGAAGCGCTGGAGCTGTTCGGCGATTTGGTGATGATGCCGTGCTACACATGGAACCGCTGCGTGGTCGTGCCACAGGGGCACCCGCTGACCAAGCTGCCCAAGCTGACCCTGGACATCCTCGCCGAATACCCGATCGTGACCTACGTGTTCGGCTTCACGGGCCGTTCCAAACTCGACGAAGCTTTCAGCCATCGCGGCCTCACGCCCAAAGTGGTGTTCACCGCCGCGGACGCAGACGTCATCAAGACGTATGTTCGCCTGGGGCTGGGGGTGGGCATCGTTGCGAAAATGGCGGTGGACCCGACGCTGGACAGCGACTTGGTGGTGCTTGACGCCAGTGAACTGTTCGAGGCCAGCGTAACCAAGATCGGCTTCCGTCGCGGCACGTTCCTGCGCGGCTTCATGTGCGACTTCATCGAGAAGTTCGCCCCGCACCTGACTCGCGACGTCATGGCCAAGGCCATTCAGTGCCATAACAAGCAGGAGCTGGAAGAACTCTTCGAGGGCGTGGTGCTGCCGGAGCATTGATCTCGGCGCGTAGCTGTATAGGCCGAGCGATGCTGGTGTGACTGAATGCACCCGATTGCTGTAGCAGTCCGGCTTGTCGGCGGTGGCGTTCTTGAGATCGCTGCCGCCGACAAGCCGGACTGCTACAAAGGGGGGGACTTGGCCGTCAGGCTTTGGAGATGAGATTCCCCGCATGCAGCCCGCATTCCTTCTGCGTGGCTTCTTCCCACCACCAACGGCCTTCGCGCTCGTGCTGGTTGGGCAGGACAGGGCGGGTGCACGGCTCGCAGCCGATGCTGATGAACCCCCGTTCGTGCAGGCTGTTGTAAGGCAGCTCCAGCATGCGGATGTAATTCCAGATGTCCGCGCTGCTCATCTGGGCCAGCGGGTTGAATTTATACAGCGGGCGCTCAGGTGTCGAGAACGCGCCATCGATCTCCACCACGGCCACGCTGTTGCGGGTGCCGGGACTCTGGTCGCGACGCTGGCCGGTGGCCCAGGCCTTCACGTCCACCAATTTGCGGCGCAGGGGTTCGATTTTGCGCACCCCGCAGCACTCGCCATGGCCGTCCTTGTAGAAACTGAACAGGCCTTTTTCCTTCACGAACGGCTCAAGCTTCTCGCGATCGGGGGAGACGATGTCGATGGCGATCTTGTATTGCTCGCGGACCTGGTCGATGAAACGGTAGGTTTCCGGGTGCAAGCGGCCGGTGTCGAGGCTGAATACCTTGACGCTCTTGTTGATCTTCCACGCCATGTCCACCAGCACCACGTCTTCGGCGCCACTGAAGGAGACCCACAGTTCGTCGCCAAAGTGCTGGAAGGCGAATTTGAGAATGTCCTGAGCGGACTTGTTGGCATAAGTCGCAGCGATTTCGGCGACATCGAACGGATGACTCATCAGGCGGCTTCCTAATCAAGAGTGGCGCTTAGGCGCTCGTAATGGCGCAGATGGTAACAAAATCCGTCGTCGATTTGCCCGAAACCTGCGTTTGCGCGCGGGCTGCACTCGCGATCTTGTTATAACGCCTCAAGCGTGCGCAGCAACACCCGCACCTTGGTAATGGATTCCTGATACTCCGCCTCCCAATCCGAATCGGCGACGATGCCGCCGCCACCCCAGCAAGCGATTTGTCCTCTTTGAGCAAGCAGGCTGCGGATGGCGATGGAGCTGTCCATTTCGCCGCGCACGTCCAGGTACAACAACGAGCCGCAATACAGAGCACGACGGGTCGGTTCCAACTCGTCAATAATCTGCATCGAGCGGATTTTTGGCGCACCCGTGATCGAACCACCGGGGAAGCTGCCGCCAATGAGGTCCAGCGCGTCTTTCCCTTCGGCCAGCTCACCGGTCACGGCGCTGACCAGGTGGTGGACGTTGGGGTAGCTCTCCAGGCTGAACAGCTCGGGAACGCGCACTGAACCGATCCGGCACGTGCGGCCCAGGTCGTTGCGCAGCAGGTCGACGATCATCAGGTTCTCGGCGCGATCCTTTTTGCTGGCCAGCAATTCGTTCGCGTAGGCGGTGTCCTCGGCGGCGTTCTGACCGCGAGGGCGAGTGCCCTTGATCGGGCGGGTTTCCACCTGGCGCTGGCTGACTTTGATAAAGCGCTCGGGGGACAGGCTCACTATCGCGTCGCCATCGGGCAGGGTCAGATAGCCCGCGAAGGGTGTAGGGCAGGCGACACGCAGCGCTTGATACGCGGCCCAAGGCTCGCCGCTGTAACGGGCGCGAAAGCGTTGAGCGAAGTTCACTTGATAGCAATCACCGGCCTGGATGTAGGCGTGGATGCGTTCGATGGCCTGGCGATACTGTTCGGCGCTGGTGTCGGCGGCAAAGGGTTGGGTGAGGGCGAACGCGGGGTCGACGGTCGCGGGCGCTTGCGCGAACAGCGTGATCAGGCGTTGGCGTTCATCACTGGCCAATGAAGGGTGAAAGACCAGTTGCGAGGTGCAGTGCTGGTGGTCGCTGATCAGCGCCCAGTTGTAGAGCCCGAGGCGGGCCGAAGGCAGGTGCAGGTCATCGGCAGCGTGACTGGGTATCGGCTCCAGCAAACGGCCGAAATCGTAGGCCAGATACCCCATCAATCCGCCTGCGAATGGCAGGGGGCTATCGTTCGGTAACGTTGCGGTGCCCAGATTCGCAAGGCTTGCGCGCAGGCGGCTCAGGAAGGTGGAGCCTGACTCGCTGGCAGCGGGAACGAACGTTTTCACAGGCCATGCACTGAGGATGTCAAACCGACCCCGGTCCGCCTCCGGGCGGCCGCTGTCCAGCAGCACGGCTCCGGGTGCCTGGCGAATCAGGGAAAAATACCCGGTCGGGTCAGCGTGATAGGCGATCGGGTGTATAGAGCAGATAGGCATGCGAAAACGGTCAGTCGTGGCGCGGACGGCGATTGTAGTCCCCCGGTGGCCTGACTCCTAGGGGGATGTCGGAATTCGGCGATTGTGCGCCGCTTGTTGCTGAATGCGACACGGGTGAGTCGAGGATCCCTCTGCGTGGGAATGAATCGTGCGACGCTCCGCGTCACTGGACGCGGAGCGTCCAAGGCTGCATGCCTACGCGGATCATGGGTACGATCAACACCGTCCGTAAGCCGGACTGCTATGGGGGGAGTGTCGGTTTCAAACTTGGGTTTCAGACGTGCCCGAACAACTCTTGCACGAACTTCACCCGTTCTTCCGGGCTGTCATGACGGCCTTCGGCAGCCAGTTCCTCCAATCGACTCTCAACGGCCTGGGTGCGATGCGTCAGGCCGCAGTCGTTGGCGATCTGGATGTTCAGGCCGGGGCGGGCGTTGAGTTCGAGGATCAGCGGGCCACGATCCTGATCCAGCACCATGTCCACGCCGATGTAACCCAGCCCACATAGCTCGTAGCATTCGGCGGCCAGCTTCATGAAGCCGTCCCAGTTGGGCAGTTGCACCCCGTCCACCGCGTTGGTGGTGTCCGGGTGTTTGCTGATGATGTTGTTCAGCCAGGTGCCACGCAAGGTCAGGCCGGTGGCCAGATCCACGCCCACGCCGATGGCGCCTTGGTGAAGGTTGGCCTTGCCACCCGACTGACGGGTCGGCAGACGCAGCATGGCCATCACCGGATAGCCCATCAGCACGATCACGCGGATGTCGGGTACGCCTTCATAACTGATGCTTTTGAAAATCTGGTCGGGGGTCACCCGATACTCGATCAACGCCCGGTCGCGGTGCCCACCCAAGGAGTACAGGCCGGTGAGGATGCTGGAAATCTGATGCTCGATCTCGTCATGGCTGATGATACGGCCGGAAATCGTGCGAAAGCGCTCTTCGAAGCGGTCGGCGATCACCAGAATACCGTCGCCACCCGCGCCCTGAGCGGGTTTGATCACGAAGTCGCTGCGTCCGCCGATGATGTCGTCGAGTTTCTCGATTTCCTTCTCGGTGGAGATGATTCCGTACATTTCGGGGACGTGAATCCCCGCCGCGATGGCTCGTTCCTTGGTGATGATCTTGTCATCCACGATAGGGTACAGGCTGCGCTTGTTGTACTTGAGCACGTAGTCGGCATTACGCCGGTTGATGCCCATGATCCCCTTGGCTTCCAGCGCTTTCCAGGTTTTCCACCAGCCGATCATCGAGCGCTTTCCCGTTCGGCGTCTTCCTTGAGGAAGGCCTTGAAACGCACCAGCTCGGTCAGGCGATAGCCGCGATAACGTCCCATGGCCAGCATGAAGCCCACCAGGATCAGCAGAATGGCCGGGAAGGTGAACACGAAGTAGATCAGCTCCGGGACGGTCATGATGATGTGCGCCAGCGACGCGGCGAACAGCGTGCCGATGGCCACTTTCATGGCATGACCGCCGCCGCGCTCTTCCCAGGTGATCGACAGGCGTTCGATGGTCATGGTCAGGATCACCATCGGGAACAGCGCCACCGACAGCCCGCGCTCCAGGCCGAGTTTATGGCTGAACAGGCTGATGGCGGCGATCAACACCACCACGAAGGTCAGCACTACCGACAGGCGCGGCAGCATCTGCAGTTTCAGGTGCTCAAGGTAGGAACGCAGCGAGAGGCCCAGCGCCGTGATGATGGTGAACAGCACGATGCCGAAACCCAGCTGTGTTTCGCGGAAGGCCAGCGCGATCAACACCGGGGTGAAGGTGCCCAGTGTTTGCAGGCCGACAAGGTTGCGCAGGATCAGGATCACCAGCACGCCGATGGGGATCATCACCATGATCATGAAGGTCTGCTGGGTCTGTAGCGGCAGGCCGTACAGCGAGTATTCAAGGAAATCGGCGTCGGTGTTCTCGTCCGTCAGCTTGGCCAGGCGGATGGCATTCATCTCGCTGTTGTTCAGGCTGAAACTGACCATGGCCTTCTTGCCGCCTTCGACGGTGATGAGGTTGTCGTCGCCGATCCACCACAACAGACGGTCCTGAGGCAGTCCGGCTTCACCGGTTTCCGGGTTGAAATACAGCCAGTCCTTGCCATTGAAGCTGCGCAGCCACAGCTCCGGGGTCTGGGGCTGGTCGGCGACCAGACGGATGGTGTGCACCTTTTCCACGGGCACGTGGGCGATGGACAGCAGTATTTCGGTCACCCGCGCCTTGTTTTGCACTGAAGGATCGCCCGCCAGCAGCAGTTTGACGTTATCGTCGCTCAGATTGTTGACACGTCGGATGGCTTCGCTGACGAAGGTCTCGACGTCCGCCGAGTGCTGGCGAATGGGGGCGAGCAGGGCGTCGGCGGCAATTTTTTCCGGGCCTTCGACCGCGATGCTGTCGCGGAAGATCGGGCCTTTGACCTTGGCTGTTTCGGCGCTGTAGCGCTTGGTCAGTACCAGGCGGTAGTACAGCGTCTGATTGCCGGTGGCGCGGCGAGCGGACCAGGTGACCTTGCGGTTGCCGTCCGCGCGGTTGACGTTCACGCCATAGTTGTTGGAAATGAAGCTTTCATTGAGGCTGATGTAGTCCCGCGAGAGCGGTGGCACGTACATCTGCACCTTGACCGAGTCTTTCGGGTTGGCGACGAACTCGACCTTGGCGTCGATGTTCCACAAGTCGTCTGTTTCGTCTTCGGTCACCGGGATGCCGAGTACCAGTATCTGATAGGCCGTGATCGCGATGCCCAGGGTCACCAGGGTGGCGATCAGGATTTTCAGATGGAGGGTGAGAGAGCGCATTTGGTTACTCTGCGGTTTGAGCATCGGTGATGCAGGCCGGTTTGCCTGCAGCATATTTAAGGCTTGGATCGACCAGTGCGTCGAAGTGCTTGAGGGCTTCGGAGCCAATCAAAAGTGGGTATTGGAATGCACTTCGGTCGGTCAAGTTCACTTCGATGGTGCGAGAAACCGTGCCCATGCACACGTCAAGGCTGATCACCGGTCGTGAGGTGTATTTCTTTTCGTCGTCCGGGTCGACGTCGCCCGCCCGGCGCTTGATCTTGCTGACCCGTGACAGCGGCCGCTCGATAGGGTGTTCGTGGGCATCGTCGATGGCCAGGTAAAAGCGCACCCAGGATTCGCCATCGCGCTTGAAACGCTTGATGTCGCGGGCGCTGAGCGAGGCGGTTTTGGCCCCGGTGTCGAGTTTGGCCGCCACTTGCAGATCGATCCCGGCCAGATCGGCGTACTCGTTCAGGCCGTACACGGTCTTGCCCGCAGCCGTGCACAGATCGCTGAAGAACAGGCCCGGCAAATACAGGCACAAAAGGCAGAAAAGGGGATGACGGCTCATAGGTCCTGGCGTGGTGAATGAATACAAGGAGCGGCTTTGACGTCAGCTTGGGGATCTGGTTCGCGCCAAGAGCCAAGACCAATATGGACTTCCTTAAGGGCCTGCCTGGGCAGGCAAATGCGGTCGGCATTCTAGCATGAAGGTTTTATGGCGCCAGCGAACGGTGGTGCCGACTTGATGCGTAGGAAAACGTCTCATGCCGAGAGGTTATTAGACGATTGTCGACAGTCTTGAAAATGTCTTTGACGAAAGTGCCTTTCCTTCGCTAGCTTTACGAATATTAAAGCAAAAGGTGTCGACAATGTTGGATGCCGCAGAGATTGCACCCACAGCTCCAGTTGATTCGGAAACGTTGTCCGAGAACGTGTTCCGCCGCATTCAGGCTGCCATCGTCAAAGGCGAGATCGCCCCTGGCAGCAAGATTTCCGAGCCTGAACTGGCGCGCACCTATGGCATCAGTCGTGGGCCGTTGCGTGAGGCGATCCACCGGCTGGAAGGGCAGCGCCTGTTGGTGCGCGTTCCCCATGTTGGCGCGCGGGTGGTGTCGCTGAGTCATGCCGAGCTGGTGGAACTCTATGAAATTCGCGAGTCGCTGGAAGGCATGGCCTGCCGCCTGGCCGCCGAGCGCATGACCGTCGAAGAAATCAACGAACTGCGCAACGTGCTGGATACCCACGAACGTGACTCGGCGTTTCAGGCCGGGGTCGGTTACTACCAGCAGGAAGGGGACTTCGATTTCCACTACCGGATCATTCACGGCGCACGCAACAGCACGCTGACCCAAATGCTCTGTGGCGAGCTGTACCAACTGGTGCGCATGTACCGCATCCAGTTCTCCACCACGCCGAATCGGCCACGTCAGGCCTTTACCGAGCACCATCGTATTCTCGACGCCATTGCCGACCGTGACGGCGAGCTGGCGGAACTGCTGATGCGTCGCCACATCGGCGCGTCTAAACGCAACATCGAACAGCGCTATCAAAGTGCTTCTGACCGAGGTGAACAATGACTTCAAGAACGACTCCCGGCCAACGCTTCCGTGACGCCGTGGCCAGCGAGCATCCGCTGCAAGTGGTCGGCACCATTAACGCCAACCACGCGCTACTCGCCCAGCGCGCCGGTTTCAAGGCGATTTATCTGTCTGGCGGCGGTGTGGCGGCGGGGTCGCTGGGGGTGCCGGATCTTGGCATCACCGGGCTGGACGACGTGTTGACCGACGTGCGCCGCATCACCGATGTGTGCGATCTGCCGCTGTTGGTGGACGTGGACACCGGGTTCGGTGCTTCGGCATTCAACGTGGCACGCACCGTCAAGTCGATGATCAAGTTCGGTGCTGCGGCCATGCACATCGAAGACCAAGTGGGCGCCAAGCGCTGTGGCCATCGTCCGGGTAAGGAAATCGTTTCGCAGCAGGAAATGGTCGACCGCATCAAGGCTGCCGTCGATGCGCGCACCGATGACAGCTTCGTGATCATGGCGCGCACCGACGCGCTGGCCGTCGAAGGGCTGGAGTCGGCGCTGGACCGCGCGGCGGCCTGTATCGAGGCAGGCGCGGACATGGTCTTCCCTGAAGCCATCACTGAACTGCAAATGTACAAACTGTTCGCCTCGCGGGTGAAAGCACCGATTCTGGCCAATATCACGGAATTCGGCTCGACGCCGTTGTTCACCACCGATGAACTGGCTTCAGCCGAAGTGGCGATGGTGCTTTATCCGCTGTCGGCCTTCCGCGCGATGAACAAGGCGGCGGAAAACGTCTACACCGCGATTCGCCGTGACGGCACGCAAAAGAACGTAGTCGACACCATGCAGACCCGCATGGAGTTGTATGAACGCATCGATTACCACGCTTTCGAACAGAAACTGGATGCGCTGTTTGCGCAGAAGAAGGGCTGAAATTCACGCCGGATCATGGGGTGATAACCGAACCCCGTGGGAGCGAATTCATTCTGGGCGGCACTCCGACGATGCGGTGGTACATCTACGGAATCGATGTCGTATGTACCGGCCTCTCGCGAATGAATTCGCTCCCACAGGATCGCCACCGTTCTGATGTATGCGTGGGTCTTAACGAATTGCCGATACCCCAAAAACTACAAGATTGGAGAGAGCAATGGCTGAAGGAAAAGTATTGAGCGGCGCAGGCCTTCGGGGTCAGGTCGCCGGACAGACTGCCTTGTCGACCGTGGGCCAGGCCGGTGCCGGGTTGACGTACCGTGGTTATGACGTGCGCGAGCTGGCTGCCGACGCGCGCTTTGAAGAGGTCGCGTACCTGTTGCTGTACGGCGAATTGCCGACGCAAGCGCAACTGGACGCTTACCTGAAAAAACTCCAGGGCCTGCGCGACCTGCCGCAAGCCCTGAAGGAAGTGCTGGAACGCATCCCTGCCGAAGCGCACCCGATGGACGTGATGCGCACCGGCTGCTCGATGCTCGGCAACCTGGAACCTGAAACCAGTTTTGACCAGCAACGCGATTCCACCGACCGCCTGCTGGCGGCGTTCCCGGCCATCATGTGCTACTGGTATCGCTTCAGCCACGACGGCAAACGCATCGACTGCGTCACCGACGAGGCTTCCATCGGTGGTCACTTCCTTAAACTGCTGCTGGACAAGACTCCAAGTGAACTGCACCGCAAAGTCATGGACGTTTCGCTGATCCTCTACGCCGAGCACGAATTCAACGCCTCAACCTTCACCGCTCGGGTGTGCGCCTCGACCCTGTCGGACTTGTTTTCCTGCATCACGGCCGCCATCGGCAGCCTGCGCGGTCCGCTGCACGGCGGTGCCAACGAGGCGGCGATGGACATGATCGAGAAGTTCTCGTCTGCCGAAGAGGCCGTGAAAGGCACCCTGGGGATGCTGGAGCGCAAGGACAAGATCATGGGCTTTGGCCACGCGATCTATAAGGACAACGACCCGCGCAATGAGGTGATCAAGGGCTGGTCGAAGAAACTGGCTGACGAAGTGGGCGACACGGTGTTGTTCCCGGTCTCCGAGGCCATCGACAAGACGATGTGGGAGCAGAAGAAACTGTTTCCTAACGCGGACTTCTACCATGCCTCGGCGTACCACTTCATGGGCATTCCGACCAAGCTGTTCACGCCGATTTTTGTTTGCTCGCGCCTGACCGGCTGGGCCTCTCACGTGTTCGAACAGCGTGCCAACAACCGTATCATCCGACCGAGCGCCGAGTACATCGGCGTTGAACAGCGCAAGTTCGTGCCAATCGAGCAACGCTGAGTAAGACCAGGGTGACGGCCGCTTGTAGGAGCGTCCGGGGTGGCGTTCCACCTTGCCCTCGATTGCGTGGTGTCATTCAACACTTCTGTATCAGGCAGAACGCAATCGCGGGCAGGCGCGCTCCTACGAGAGAGGGGCTTCAGGCCCCGGCTTTTTTTGAACCAACCGTGACCGAGTTCTGACGATGAACACTGAATACCGCAAGCCATTGCCTGGCACGTCTCTGGATTATTTCGACGCCCGTGAGGCCGTCGATGCCATCAAGCCGGGCGCGTACGCCACCTTGCCGTACACCTCACGCGTACTGGCTGAAAACCTGGTGCGCCGCTGCGATCCGGCGACCCTCAAGGCTTCGCTGACCCAATTGATCGAACGCAAGCGTGACCTCGATTTTCCGTGGTTTCCTGCCCGTGTGGTCTGTCACGACATTCTCGGCCAGACCGCGCTGGTGGATCTGGCAGGCTTGCGTGATGCCATCGCTGACATGGGCGGAGACCCGGCGCAGGTCAATCCGGTGGTGCCGGTGCAATTGATTGTCGACCATTCGCTGGCCGTGGAGTGTGGCGGTTACGACCCGGATGCCTTCGCCAAGAACCGCGCCATCGAGGACCGGCGCAACGAAGATCGCTTCCACTTCATCAACTGGACCAAGCAGGCGTTCAAGAACGTCGAGGTGATCCCGCCGGGCAACGGCATCATGCACCAGATCAACCTGGAGCGGATGTCGCCAGTCATTCAGACCCTCAATGGCGTGGCGTTTCCTGACACGCTGGTGGGCACTGACAGCCACACCCCACACGTCGACGCACTGGGCGTGATCGCCATTGGCGTTGGCGGGCTGGAAGCGGAAAACGTCATGCTTGGCCGGGCGTCATGGATGCGCCTGCCGGACATCGTCGGCGTTGAACTGTCGGGCCGCCCGCAAGCGGGTATCACGGCCACCGACGTCGTGTTGGCGTTGACCGAGTACCTGCGCAAACAGAAGGTTGTCGGCGCTTATCTTGAGTTTTACGGCGAAGGCGCTCGTGCGTTGACCCTCGGCGACCGCGCGACCATTTCCAACATGGCTCCGGAATACGGCGCGACGGCGGCGATGTTCTCCATCGATCAGCAGACCATCGATTACCTGACCCTGACCGGTCGTGACGATCAGCAGGTGAAATTGGTGGAAACCTACGCCAGATACACCGGGCTATGGGCCGACAGCCTCGCGGATGTGGAATATGAACGGGTGCTGAGCTTCGACCTGTCCAGCGTGGTGCGCAATATGGCCGGGCCTTCCAACCCGCACGCCCGGGTGGCGACTTCGGATCTGGCAGCCAAGGGTATTGCCAGCGCATGGGAGCAAACCCCCGGTCAAATGCCGGACGGTGCGGTCATCATCGCCGCCATCACCAGTTGCACCAATACCAGCAACCCGCGCAACGTGATCGCAGCGGGGTTGATCGCGCGCAATGCCAATCGGCTCGGACTGACGCGCAAACCGTGGGTGAAATCCTCGCTGGCACCGGGTTCCAAAGCGGTGGCGCTTTACCTCGACGAAGCCGGGCTGACTCACGAACTGGAACAACTGGGCTTCGGCGTGGTGGCGTTCGCGTGCACTACCTGCAATGGCATGTCCGGGGCGCTGGACCCGGTGATTCAGCAGGAAATCATCGATCGTGATCTTTACGCCACCGCTGTACTGTCGGGCAACCGCAACTTCGACGGGCGGATTCATCCCTACGCCAAACAGGCGTTTCTCGCCTCGCCACCGCTGGTGGTGGCCTACGCCATCGCGGGCACTATCCGTTTCGACATCGAGAAAGATGTGCTGGGCATTGGCGCCAATGGCGAAGAAATCCGCCTGAAGGACATCTGGCCCAGCGACGAAGAAATCGACGCAGTGGTCAAGGCGTCGGTCAAACCCGAGCAGTTCCGGCAGGTGTACATCCCGATGTTCGCGGTGCATGACGACACCGGTCCGAAGGTCGAGCCGTTGTACGATTGGCGCCCGATGAGTACCTACATTCGTCGTCCGCCGTATTGGGAAGGCGCACTGGCGGGCGAGCGCACGCTCAAAGGCATGCGCCCTCTGGCGGTATTGCCAGACAACATCACCACCGACCACCTCTCGCCGTCCAACGCGATCATGCTCGACAGCGCGGCGGGCGAGTACCTGGCGAAAATGGGCCTGCCGGAAGAGGACTTCAACTCCTACGCAACCCATAGGGGCGATCACCTGACGGCCCAGCGCGCTACCTTCGCCAACCCGAAGCTGTTCAATGAAATGGTTCAGGAGAACGGCAAGGTCAAACAGGGTTCGCTGGCGCGGATTGAGCCGGAAGGCAAGGTGACCCGGATGTGGGAGGCCATCGAGACGTACATGGACCGCAAACAGCCGCTGATCATCGTGGCTGGTGCGGATTACGGCCAAGGTTCGTCGCGAGACTGGGCGGCCAAGGGCGTGCGGTTGGCAGGGGTCGAGGCCATCGTCGCTGAAGGCTTCGAACGCATCCATCGGACGAATCTGGTGGGGATGGGCGTGTTGCCGCTGGAGTTCAAGCCGGGCACTAATCGCACCACGCTGGGTATCGATGGCACCGAAACGTTTGACGTGATCGGCGAACGCACCCCCCGCGCCACGCTGACACTGGTGATTCAGCGAAGGGATGGTCAGCGCCTGGAGGTGCCGGTGACCTGCCGGTTGGACACGGGCGAAGAAGTGTCGATCTATGAAGCGGGCGGCGTGTTGCAGCGCTTCGCTCAAGACTTCCTCGAATCGTCCGCTGTGGCTTGAGGGGAATCTGTCGTACGGCGTATGTCTGTGATTTTGAATGCCATCCGTGTCGGAGCTGGCTCACTGGGGAATGCGGTGGATCGGCAACTGGCTGATTGACTGAAAGACCGCATTCGCCAGCAAGCCGGCTCCCACAGGTTCGGTGTGAACGAAAAATCCGGATTCGACGCAACTACTGTCGGAGCCGCCTTGGTGGCGAATGCAATTGACCAGTCAACGCAGAATCTCCCATACGGCCACGCATCATTTAAGGAAATCTATTTCATGGCCCACACAGCACAAATCAAAATCCCCGCCACCTACATGCGTGGCGGCACCAGCAAGGGTGTGTTTTTTCGCCTTCAGGATCTGCCTGACGCGGCGCAGGTCCCAGGCCCGGCCCGCGATGCCCTGTTGCTGCGGGTGATCGGTAGCCCCGATCCTTATGCCAAGCAGATCGACGGTATGGGTGGCGCCACATCCAGCACGAGCAAAACGGTGATCCTGTCGAAAAGCATCAAGGCCGACCACGACGTCGACTACCTGTTTGGCCAAGTCTCCATCGACAAGCCGTTCGTCGATTGGAGTGGCAACTGCGGCAACCTGTCAGCCGCTGTCGGGCCGTTCGCGATCAGCAATGGGCTGGTCGATGAGGCACGTGTCCCGCAAAACGGCGTAGCCGTGGTACGCATCTGGCAAGCCAACATCGGCAAGACCATCATCGCCCACGTGCCGATCACGAACGGTGCAGTGCAGGAGACCGGCGATTTCGAACTGGATGGCGTGACCTTTCCGGCGGCCGAAGTCCAGCTTGAGTTCATGGACCCGGCCGCAGAAGAGGAGGGTGCAGGCGGCTCCATGTTCCCCACTGGCAATCTCGTGGACAACCTTGAGGTGCCGGGTATCGGGACCCTCAAGGCAACAATGATCAACGCCGGTATCCCGACGATTTTCGTCAATGCCAGCGACATCGGCTACACCGGCACCGAATTGCAGGACGCCATCAACGGTGATTCGGCAGCCTTGAGCCGCTTTGAAACGATCCGCGCCTATGGTGCCGTGCGTATGGGCCTGATCGCTCATGTCGATGAGGCCGCCAAGCGTCAGCACACGCCGAAGGTCGCTTTTGTCGCAAAACCCGGCGAGTACGTATCGTCCAGCGGCAAACGCGTGTCAGTGGACGACGTCGATCTACTGGTCCGCGCGATGTCCATGGGCAAACTGCACCACGCGATGATGGGCACTGCCGCTGTGGCAATTGGCACGGCGGCGGCGATTCCGGGGACGCTGGTCAATCTGGCGGCGGGTGGCGGAGAACGCAGCGCGGTACGCTTTGGGCACCCCTCGGGCACTCTGCGCGTGGGCGCCGAAGCGGCTCTGGTCGAAGGCGAATGGCAAGTCAAGAAAGCCATCATGAGCCGCAGTGCGCGGGTGTTGATGGAGGGTTGGGTGCGCGTGCCGGGCGATTCTTTTTGATATCACACGTACCTCTGTAGCAGTCCGTCTTGCCGTCGGCAGCGATTGTGGAGACGCCACCGCCGGTAAGCCGGACTGCTAAAAAGGGCATAGCGATGCAGTTGGCAGATTACTTGAACCGCCGCTCAACCCCTTTCTCCACCAACACTTTCGCCGAGATTTCCTCGACCGAAAAATGTGTGGAATTAATGTGCGGAATGTTCTCGCGGCGGAACAGATTTTCCACTTCTCTCACTTCGAATTCACACTGCGCAAAGCTGGAGTAACGACTGTTCGGCTTGCGCTCATGACGTATGGCCGTCAAGCGATCCGGGTCAATCGTCAAACCGAACAACTTCGCCCGATGTTGTTTGAGCGCGGCCGGCAATTGCAGACGCTCCATGTCGTCCTCGGTCAGCGGGTAGTTGGCCGCGCGAATCCCGAATTGCATCGCCATGTATAGACAGGTAGGCGTCTTCCCGCAGCGCGAAACACCCACCAGAATGATGTCGGCCTTGTCGTAATAGTGGGTGCGGGCGCCGTCGTCGTTGTCCAGTGCGAAGTTCACCGCTTCGATCCGCTCCATGTAATTGGAGTTGTGACCGATGGAGTGGGATTTGCCCACCGAGTAGGAGGAGTGTGAACTAAGCTCCTGTTCCAGCGGGGCCAGAAAGGTCGAGAAGATATCGATCATGAAACCGTCGGATGTCGCCAGAATCTCGCGGATGTCCTGATTGACGATGGTGTCGAAGATGATCGGACGCACTTCGTCCTTCTCGGCGGCCTTGTTGATTTGCGCGACCATGGCACGGGCTTTCTCGACGCTGTCGATGTAGGGCCTCGTGAACTTGTTGAAGGTTATGTTTTCAAACTGCGCTAGCAGGCTCTGGCCAAGGGTTTCGGCAGTGATGCCGGTGCCGTCGGAGATAAAGAAAGCGGATCGTTTCATTTGCGCCTTGGGCCTTAAGCTGGTGACGATTCTTGGATATCATAGGCGCGCTTGCGTGCCATGACTGGCCGCATTCTAACGAGTTTTACGCGTCAGACTTCAAGATCCAGACCACACGTGCGCAGAATCCGCTTTTCCTGTGATTCCAGCGCCAACGCTTTTCCCAACAACAAACCGGTTAGTGGAGAGATCACCTTGGTAGAGTACGTAGTTTCCCTCGATAAGCTCGGCAAACATGATGTTGAGCATGTGGGGGGCAAGAACGCATCCCTCGGCGAGATGATCAGCAATCTGGCGGGCGCAGGCGTTTCCGTCCCCGGAGGCTTCGCCACTACAGCTCAGGCCTATCGTGATTTTCTTGAGCAGAGTGGTCTTAACGATCAGATTCACAAGGCGCTCGATGCCCTGGATGTCGACGACGTCAACGCGCTGGCCAAGACGGGCGCGCAGATTCGTCAGTGGATCATGGAGGCCGAGTTCCCCGAGCGGCTCAACACCGAAATCCGGACGGCATTCGCTGCGCTGTCGGCAGGCAACCCGGATATCGCCGTGGCCGTGCGTTCTTCCGCCACCGCAGAAGACCTGCCCGACGCGTCGTTCGCCGGTCAGCAGGAAACCTTCCTCAACATTCGCGGCGTCGACAACGTGATCCGCGCGGCGAAAGAAGTCTTCGCCTCGCTGTTCAACGATCGCGCCATTTCCTACCGCGTGCACCAGGGTTTCGACCACAAGCTGGTGGCCCTGTCTGCTGGTGTTCAGCGCATGGTCCGTTCCGAGACGGGCACTGCAGGCGTGATGTTCACCCTGGACACCGAGTCGGGCTTCCGTGACGTGGTGTTCATCACCGGCGCTTACGGCCTGGGTGAAACCGTCGTTCAAGGCGCGGTGAACCCGGACGAGTTCTACGTCCACAAAAACACCCTCGAAGCTGGTCGCCCTGCGATTCTGCGTCGCAACCTGGGCAGCAAAGCCATCAAGATGATCTACGGCGACGAAGCCAAGGCCGGTAAGTCGGTCAAGGTCATCGACGTCGAAGCCGCTGACCGCGCGCGTTTCTGCCTCTCCGACGAAGAGGTCAGCAACCTGGCGCGTCAGGCGATGATTATCGAGAAGCACTATCAGTGCCCGATGGACATCGAGTGGGCCAAGGACGGTGACGACGGCAAGCTTTACATCGTTCAGGCCCGTCCTGAAACCGTGAAGAGCCGCAGCTCGGCTAACGTCATGGAGCGCTACCTGCTGAAAGAGAAGGGCACCGTACTGGCCGAAGGCCGTGCCATCGGTCAGCGCATCGGCGCGGGCAAGGTGCGCATCATCAAGGACGTGTCCGAGATGGACAAGGTTCAGGCCGGCGACGTGCTGGTCTCCGACATGACCGACCCGGACTGGGAACCGGTGATGAAGCGCGCCAGCGCCATCGTCACCAACCGTGGCGGCCGTACCTGCCACGCAGCGATCATCGCCCGTGAGCTGGGTATTCCTGCGGTGGTCGGTTGCGGCAATGCCACTGAGCTGTTGAAAGACGGCCAGGGCGTGACCGTTTCCTGTGCCGAAGGCGACACCGGCTACATCTTCGAAGGCGAGCTGGGCTTCGACGTCAAGCAGAACTCCGTCGATGCCATGCCGGAGCTGCCGTTCAAGATCATGATGAACGTCGGTAACCCGGATCGCGCATTCGATTTTGCCCAGTTGCCCAACGCCGGTATCGGTCTGGCGCGTCTGGAGTTCATCATCAACCGCATGATCGGCGTGCACCCCAAAGCACTGCTGAACTACCCGAACCTGCCGCTGGATATCAAGGAAAGCGTCGACAAGCGCATCGCCGGTTACAACGACCCGGTCGGTTTCTACGTCGACAAACTGGTGGAAGGCATCAGCACCCTGGCGGCGGCTTTCTACCCGAAAAAGGTCATCGTGCGCCTGTCGGACTTCAAGTCCAACGAATACGCCAACCTGATCGGCGGCAAGCTGTACGAGCCGGAAGAAGAAAACCCGATGCTGGGCTTCCGTGGTGCGTCGCGTTACATCAGCGAGAACTTCCGTGACTGCTTCGAGCTGGAGTGCCGTGCGCTCAAGCGCGTGCGCAACGAGATGGGGCTGACCAACGTCGAGATCATGGTGCCTTTCGTCCGCACCTTGGGCGAGGCGAGCCAGGTCGTCGATCTGTTGGCCGAAAACGGTCTGGCCCGTGGCGACAATGGTCTGCGCGTGATCATGATGTGCGAACTGCCGTCCAACGCCTTGCTGGCCGATGAATTCCTCGAATTCTTCGACGGCTTCTCCATCGGTTCCAACGACCTGACCCAACTGACGCTCGGTCTGGACCGGGATTCCGGCATCATTGCGCACCTGTTCGATGAGCGTAATCCGGCGGTCAAGAAGCTGCTGTCCAACGCCATTCAGGCTTGTAACAAGGCCGGTAAGTACATCGGCATCTGCGGACAGGGCCCGTCGGACCACCCGGATCTGGCGCGCTGGCTGATGGAACAGGGCATCGAGAGTGTTTCGCTCAACCCAGACTCGGTGTTGGAGACCTGGTTCTTCCTGTCCGAGCAGGATGCGCCAAAGTGATTCTCGTTGCGTAACACAATCGAGTAAGATGCTGGCCCGTTTCGGCGGGCCGATTCTCTTGAAAAGGGCGGTCTCAATGATTCCGCCCTTTTTTATGCCAAATGTTCAGATAAATTCAGACAAATAGTTCATCACCGAGACAGACCTGACGTGGTTCTCTCGGGTCATGAACCATTTTGAGTCAAGCAAAAGCGATATGCAGAGCAGCAGCAACCTCTTTCCTGTGGCCTTGATCAGCGCCGAACGACGCGGCGATCTGATCGAGGACGTGTACCGTCTCAAGCCCGGCAACAGCCTGGATTTCACCGTCGAGCTGGCCGTGACCCGGCTGGGCCTGGTGGCGACGCCGGATGTCCGGGGCGTGCCGGTGATTCTTTTGCATGGCAGTTTTGCCAACCGCCGCTTCTGGTATTCCCCGAAAGGTATCGGTCTGGGCGCCTGGCTGGCTCGCGCCGGGTTCGACGTGTGGATTCCCGAAATGCGTGGCCATGGCCTGTCGGCGCGCAACGAGGCCTATCGTCACAATCGTGTGGCCGACTACGCGCGCTACGACTTGCCCGCCATTGCGGATTTTGTCATTGAGCAGACCGGGCAAACGCCTCACTGGATCGGCCATTCCCTGGGCGGCACCACTCTGGCGGCGGCGCTGGGCGGTCATTACCTGACGACGAAACAGGCGGCCTCTGTTGCGATGTTTGGCAGTCAGGTCACTCGCACCTACTGGCCCCTGAAAGTGCCGCCGTTGACGTGGAGCACGCGCCTGATCCTCAAGCGCTTTGACCACGTCTCCGGGGCGCGCTTCAAGCGTGGTCCCGAGGATGAGCCCATGGGGATCGTTCTGGAAAACATGCGCTGGCACGGGTTGTTCGGCCGTTTTGGTGACAAGAAGGAAGACTGGTGGTCGGGCTTGCGCCATGTCGACGTGCCGACGCTGTGCGTTGGCGCTGTGGGCGATCAGCAAGATCCGGAGTGGGCCTGCCGTGAGCTGTTCGAACAGATCGGTGCTGAAGAAAAGGAATTTTTGCTGCTGGGGCGTGAGCAAGGGTTCACCGAAGACTTCGGTCATGTGCAAATGCTGGTCAGCAAGGCCGCCCAAGCGCAGGTCTGGCCGCGTGTCGAAGACTGGCTCAAGCGGCGAATGCTCACCGTGCAGCCTGAATCAACGCTGAACATGTTGGCAACTTCCTGAGTCCGCGACTGTTCAGGCGTTCCTCTGTCGGTTGCGCGGGGCTAAGCTAGCACTGGTCGAGCGATCGACGGTCGGGGAGGCTTCCAATACTCGTCGGTCAGGTTTTTGTTCTATATAAGGAAGCATTGTGATGCGCTGCGCGGTCAGACGTGCGAGCGATCCGAGCCTGCCGAAAGCGGGTTTTCCTTGGGCAACAGCCTCACTGACAGGAGTTCACCATGCATTACATCACGCCGGATCTGTGCGACGCCTACCCTGAGCTGATTCAGGTGGTCGAGCCGATGTTCAGCAACTTTGGTGGTCGTGATTCGTTCGGGGGAGAAATCGTCACCCTCAAATGTTTCGAGGACAACTCGCTGGTGCGCGAACAAGCCGAGCAGAATGGCAAAGGCAAGGTCCTTGTGGTCGACGGCGGTGGTTCGCTGCGTCGTGCATTGCTGGGCGACATGCTGGCGGAAAAAGCGGCCAAAAACGGTTGGGAAGGCATGGTGATCTACGGCTGTGTGCGTGATGTCGATGTCCTGGCACAGACCGACCTCGGTGTGCAGGCATTGGCCAGTCATCCACTCAAAACTGACAAGCGTGGACTGGGCGATTTGAATGTCGTGGTCAGCTTCGGTGGTGTGACGTTCCGCCCGGGTGAGTATGTGTATGCCGACAACAACGGCATCATTGTCTCCCCAAGCCCCCTGAAAATGCCGGAGTAACCGGCGTTTTCGCCGTACGGGACAGCAAGGAAAGTGAATGGTTGATGATTCGAATGCGCAGTGGGGCCTGGTGCACGCCCTGGTGCTGGATGGAAAAGGTGGGGCGCGCGCGATCGCTCGCACTGATCTGGATACGCTGCAACTGGCGCCGCACGAAAGCGTGTGGCTGCACTGGGATCGCAGCCATCCTCAAACGCAGACGTGGTTGCGCAGGTCCAGTGGGCTGAGCGAATTCGTCTGCGACCTGATGCTGGAAGAAAACACCCGGCCACGACTGTTGCCATTACCGGAGAACGAGCTGCTGCTGTTTTTGCGCGGGGTCAACCTCAATCCGGGGGCCGAGCCGGAAGACATGGTCTCGGTGCGGATTTTCGCCGAGGCCCAGCGGGTGATTTCGCTGCGTCTGCGCTCACTGCGTGCCACTGACGAGTTGATCGGGCTGCTCACTGAGGGCAGAGGGCCGAAAACCGCCTCAGAATTGCTGGTTTATCTGGCTCAGTTACTCACCGACAAGGTCCAGGCCGTTGTTACTGAGCTAACGGAACTGGCCGACGACATGGAAGAACGCATAGATGCCGACGAACGGTATCTGCCTGAGCATGGCAATATGGTGCATATCCGCCGACGGGCAGCCGGCATGCGCAGATTTCTTGCGCCGCAACGAGACATCTATGCGCAGTTAAGCCGCAGCAAAATGCCCTGGTTCGTCGAGGACGATGCGGATTACTGGAACGAGCTGAACAACAGCCTGACGCGATATCTGGAAGAGCTGGAACTGACGCGTGAGCGTGTGGGACTGGTGCTTGAGGCCGAAGACCGACGCCTCAATGAGCGCATGAACCGAACCATGTATCGCTTTGGGATTATCACCGGGATCTTCCTACCGATGAGCTTCATTACCGGGTTGCTCGGGATCAATGTCGGGGGCATTCCGGGCGCCGACAATACCCATGGCTTCATGCTGGCGTGTGGCTTGATGATCGCGCTCGCCGCCGGGCAAATCTGGCTCTTCAAGCGCCTGCGGTGGATGTAATGGGTAAAAAAGTGGCGTTTCTCAGAGGTGTTGTGTGACTCGTGCACAAACGTTGGCGTCTTTCAGTGACATCACGTGAGGTGCCCATGCACGACCCGTTTGAAGAATCACTGCGAGACATGCTCAATTCGTCGTCCTCCAGCCGGGATGACGACGCGGTTTTGGGGCGCGTCCTGAAAACGGCGAACCGCCAGGTCGGTGCCGGTGACCTGTTCAGCTTGTTCGGTCGCTGTGTGCAGGGCCTGATGATCGCCGTGAACAACGGCTCGGCTCACGTTTCACCTGTTTCCCGTCGTAAGGCGACGATTGCCGGCACTGATGTTTCCAGTGCTCAAGACAAGGCTGATTGAATATGGAATTGGATCTCTGGACACAGAGTCTGGTCACCGCAATGACTGCGTTGTGGACCAAAGTGGCGAACTTCATCCCGAACCTGTTCGGGGCCCTGGTGGTTGTTCTGTTGGGTTTCGTGGTCGCCAAGCTGCTCGATACGCTGTTGTCCAAGTTGTTGGCAAAACTGGGTCTGGACCGTCTGATGGGCGGCACCGGGCTGACTAAACTGATCAGTCGCGCAGGCATTCAAGTGCCCATCTCGACCCTGATCGGAAAGATTGTGTATTGGTTTGTGCTCTTGATTTTCCTGGTGTCAGCGGCAGAATCCCTCGGCCTTGAACGGGTCTCCGCGACCCTGGACATGCTGGCGTTGTACTTGCCGAAGGTCTTCGGCGCAGCATTGGTTCTGCTGGTTGGTGTTCTGCTGGCTCAGGTGGCCAATGGTGTCGTGCGTGGCGCAGCCGAAGGCGTAGGTCTTGATTACGCAGCAGGCCTGGGGCGTGTGGCCCAGTGGCTGGTCATCATCATCAGCATTTCGGTGGCGATCAGCCAATTGGAGGTGAAAACCGACTTGCTGAACCACGTCATCGTCATCGGTTTGATTACCGTTGGTCTGGCGGTTGCGCTGGCCATGGGTCTGGGAAGTCGCGAAATCGCGAGTCAGATTCTGGCGGGTATTTATGTACGGGAGTTGTACCAGGTAGGGCAACAAGTGCGGGTTGGAGAGGTCGAAGGGCAGATCGAAGAGATTGGCACGGTGAAAACCACGCTGCTGACCGATGAGGGAGAACTGGTGAGCTTGTCGAACCGGATCCTGCTCGAACAGCGCGTCAGCAGCCGCTGAACCGGCAAATCTGATAATGTATGCCGCCGCAAAATCCCGGTGAAGCCGGGATGTGGCGGATATTGAACTGACTGTCGGCACACTCTGTTTTGAACAAACCCCAATCGCACTCACTGCGTTACGACCCCCGCGAGCTCTCTGATGAGGAGCTGGTGGCGCGCGCGCACGCCGAGTTGTTTCACGTGACTCGGGCCTACGAGGAGCTGATGCGGCGCTACCAGCGGACACTTTTTAATGTCTGCGCACGCTATTTAGGGAACGATCGCGATGCTGACGATGTCTGTCAGGAGGTGATGCTTAAGGTGTTGTATGGCTTGAAGAATTTCGAGGGGAAATCGAAATTCAAGACCTGGCTCTACAGCATCACCTACAACGAATGCATCACGCAGTATCGAAAGGAGAGGCGAAAGCGTCGCTTGATGGATGCTTTGAGTCTTGACCCTCTTGAGGAAGCGTCGGAAGAGAAGACGCCAAAGCCTGAAGAGAAGGGTGGACTCGATCGCTGGCTGGTGCACGTGAACCCGATTGACAGGGAGATTCTGGTGCTGCGATTCGTCGCCGAACTGGAATTTCAGGAGATCGCAGACATAATGCACATGGGCCTGAGTGCCACGAAAATGCGCTACAAACGGGCACTCGATAAACTACGTGAGAAATTTGCAGGCGTTACCGAAACTTAACTCGGAGCAAATATCTCTAACGGGCAGGCAAGTTCTGATAGACTTGCCGATGAGTTGTCTCTCGATTAGGGAGACTGCTTCACAATCACCAGATGGGGATTTAACGGATGAAACTGAAAAACACCTTGGGCTTGGCCATTGGTACTATTGTTGCCGCAACTTCGTTCGGCGCGCTGGCACAAGGCCAAGGCGCAGTCGAAATCGAAGGCTTTGCCAAGAAAGAACAGTTCGACAGCGCTCGTGATTTTAAAAATAACGGCAACCTGTTCGGCGGTTCTGTTGGCTACTTCCTGACCGACGACGTTGAATTGCGTCTGGGTTACGACGAAGTGCACAACGTTCGCAGCGACAGCGGCCGTAACATCAAGGGCGCCAACACTGCTCTGGACGCTCTGTACCACTTCAACAACCCGGGCGACATGCTGCGTCCGTACGTTTCGGCTGGTTTCTCTGACCAAAGCATCGGTCAAAACGACCGTGGCGGCCGTAACCGCTCCACCTTCGCCAACCTGGGCGCTGGTGCCAAGCTGTACTTCACCGATAACTTCTACGCCCGTGCTGGCGTTGAAGCTCAGTACAACATCGACCAAGGTGACACCGAGTGGGCACCAAGCGTCGGTATCGGTGTGAACTTCGGCGGCGGTTCGAAGAAAGTTGAAGCAGCTCCAGCTCCTGTGGCTGAAGTGTGCTCCGACAGCGACAACGACGGCGTGTGCGACAACGTCGACAAGTGCCCGGACACCCCGGCTAACGTCACTGTTGACGCCAACGGCTGCCCAGCTGTTGCTGAAGTCGTTCGTGTTGAGCTGGACGTGAAATTCGACTTCGACAAGTCGGTCGTCAAGCCAAGCAGCTACGGCGACATTAAAAACCTGGCTGACTTCATGAAGCAGTACCCACAAACCACCACCACTGTTGAAGGTCACACTGACTCCGTCGGTCCTGACGCTTACAACCAGAAACTGTCCGAGCGTCGTGCAAACGCCGTTAAACAAGTTCTGGTTAACCAGTACGGTGTTGGCGCTAACCGCGTGAACTCGGTTGGCTACGGCGAAACCCGCCCAGTGGCTGACAACGCTACTGAAGCTGGCCGCGCTGTTAACCGTCGCGTAGAAGCACAAGTCGAAGCCCAAGCTAAGTAATTAGCCCATGCTTTGCGAAAAACCCGGCCCAGGCCGGGTTTTTCTTTTTCACGGTGCGCCGTGAGGGTGCAGATTGGGAGTGGAGCGGGATTTATACGGTTGGATGTGATTAAACGACGCCGTTTCAGTGCTTGAATAACCAGATCCATAACAACAGATTGATCGCCAGAGAGAGCACTGCAATCGCGCGCCACACCCTGAGGGGTTCGCGCTCCAGCAAAGGTTTGGGGCGTGTGTTCAGTGTCGCCAGCTCGCCCTGCTGCAGTTGCAGCAACCACTCTTCGGCGGTCTCGAAACGCTTTGCAGGATTGGCATGCAAAGCCTGTTGCAGGTGTCGATCCAGCCATTCGGGCATGTCCGGCCGATAGCGGCTCGCGGGGATCGGGTTGGCATAGCGCCGATGCTGGAAGGCTTCGATTTCGCCGTAGGGGTAATGCCCGCACAGCAAGAAATACAGGGTCGCGCTGGCGGCATACAGGTCCAGCGCCGGGGAGGGGCTTGCACCTTCGAAGGCTTCCGGCGCGATATAGCTCGGTGTTCCGGGGACATCCCCCGGGGTGTCGGACGACAGGCCGGGACAGAATGCCAGACCGAAATCCAGCACCCGCAACCCGCCGTCTTCCTCGATCAGCACATTTTCTGGCTTGATGTCACGGTGCACGATGTTACGTCGGTGCAGCAGGCCAATGGCGCCGATCAGGTCGCGCGCCAGGCTCAACCAAGGATTCAGCGCCATCGGACCGCCCTGAGCAAAGACCTGTGCCAGCGTCTGGCCTGGATACTCGCGCATCACGTAGTAAAGATGCTGACGTTCAGGCAGCGGGTGGGTTTCGGGAAAGAATCGCCCGCTGACCCGACGCAGAAACCATTCTTCCATCAGCAGCGCCGAACCTGCTGCAGGGTCATCCTGTCGCGCCTCGGGCAGGGTCTTGAGTCGCCAGGGTTGCCCGTGAGCGTCATGCACCCTGTACATCCGCGATTGCCGTGAGTCGCCCAGTCTCGCCTCGACCTGCCAGCCTTCGAACCGCTGGCCTGCCTTGAGTGCAGGCGGGGTCGGCCATTGTTGCAATTGGGCCAGTGTGTCGCCCAGCCCATCGGCGCCCAAGTGCTCGACTTCAATCAGCAGGGCGGTTGCGTTGTCCCGGCTGCCCGACAGATGGGCTGCCGAGACCAGCGCGCGCACCGCGCTGTCCAGATCATTCTGCTCGTTGAGGACCGAGCGGATTCGCTCGTCACCCAATGTGGCCCAGACGCCATCGCTGACCAGCAGAAGGCGTTCGCCTTCACGCAGTTGGCCGTCGACATAATCCATGACCACATGTTGATCCAGCCCCAGTGCACGTTTGAGGACGTGCTGCATGTCGGGCTGGTCCCAGACATGATCCTCGCTGATGCGTTGCAAATCGCCGTCCAGCCATCGGTACACACGGCAGTCGCCAATGTGGGCGAGGGTAAAGCGGCATCCGCGCAAGACTACCGTGCTGAGGGTGGTCAACAGGTTGTTGGCTTGCAGCCAGCGATTCTGCGCCGACAGCAAGCGGTCCAGCGCCTGGGAAATGCCCCAGGTCTCTGGCGTCGAGTAATAGTCGAGCGCCAGGGCCTGCACTGTCGCCCGTGACGCCAGACCGCCATCCGCGCATTGGCTAACGCCGTCCGCCAGTGCGAACAGGTAACCTTTGCTGGCCGCCAGAGCGGGGGCAGGGGTGACCAATCGCGTGGCGTCCTGATTGTCCGCCCTCGGTCCGCTGGCGCTGTGTTCGGCGAAGCGCAGCTGTAACAGCGGCGCGTTCTGCGAAACGGGGACGTTCATGAAAGCCGGATCAGACACGGGCTGCGGTGACCGCTGCCGAACCCCACGTGGTTCTCCAGCGACGTTTGACGTTCATCAAGCCGAACCAGGCCAGCACGCCGAGCAAAGCGAACAGCCACAACCCCAACTGATAATCGCCGGTATTTTGCTTGATTGCGCCCAAGCCCGCCGCGAGAAGGAAGCCGCCGATGCCGCCTGCCATGCCGATCAGACCGGTCATCACGCCGATTTCCTTGCGAAAGCGCTGTGGCACCAACTGGAACACGGCGCCATTGCCGGCCCCGAGACCGAGCATGGCTGCAACGAACAGTGCCAGCGCCGCCCATGAACTGGGCAGGTTGAAGCCAACGGCTGCGATACAGACGGCAGCGACGGCATACATGCCCGACAATGTGCGGATGCCGCCAAAACGATCCGCCAGTGCGCCGCCCAAAGGACGCATCAGACTGCCGCCGAACACACAGGCGGCGGTGTAGTAACCCGCCGTGACCGGGCTTAGGCCGTACTGATCATTGAAATAGCCGGGCAGGGCGCTGGCCAGGCCGATAAACCCGCCGAACGTGACGCTGTAGAAAAACATGAACCACCAGCTGTCCCGGTCCCCCAGTGCCTTGAAGTAGTCGCCCATGGATTTGGCTTTTGGGCGTTCTGGTGCGTTACGGGCCATCAGAGAAAAGGCGATCAGGGTGATCACCAGCGGCGCGACCGCAAAGCCGAACACGTTGCCCCAACCGAAACTGGCGGCCAGTACGGGGGCGATCAATGCGGCGAATACGGTGCCTGAGTTGCCGGCCCCCGCGATGCCCATGGCTTTGCCCTGGTGTTGCGGCGGGTACCATTGCGAGGCCAGCGGCAGGGCGACGGCGAACGAAGCGCCTGCCATGCCGAGGAATACACCCAGCAGCAGGGCCTGCTCATAGCTGTGAATGCCCAGTTGCCAGGCGCTGAACAGGGCGACAATGACGATGATCTGGCCGATGATGCCTGCCGTCTTGGGCGACAGTTGATCCGCCAGCATGCCCATCAAAAAGCGCAGAAAGGCCCCGGCCAGGATCGGCGTAGCCACCATCAGGCCGCGCTGTTGGGTGGTCAGGTGCAGGTCGGTGGCAATCTGCACCGCCAGCGGGCCGAGCAAGTACCAGACCATGAAGCTCAGGTCGAAATAAAGGAACGCTGCAAAGAGCGTGGGTTTGTGGCCGGCCTTCCAGAAACTCGTATTCATGTCGCACCTCATCTGCAGGAAATCGTTGTCGGTGGCCAAGTCGCTGAAGCTGCTTGTACCTCCACGGGTCAGGTCTTGCAGGTGGAGCGGCCCACGGCGCTCCACCCGGCCCGTTTCGGGGCCAAAACGAAAAGACGTCGCCACCCGATTCGCGCAGGGCAAAAAGGGTGAGCGACGTCTTTGTCGTGAGTGGGGTAACCGCCGTTGGCTACCTGTGTGTTGCAATAAGCAGAATAAGCAAAAGCTGGGCCAGAAGGTCCATGTTTATGCTTCTGGCCGAAGGCCGTAAGCGCGGCGCTTGCCCAGAATCAAAAGCCAGGGCTAACGAGCGGTCAGCCCAACAACTCATTCATCGCAATAATCTGCTCGGCCACCTGAATCAGCTTTTGCTGACGACTCATGGCCTGTCTGCGCATCAGGGTGTAGGCCTCTTCTTCGTTGCAGTTCTTCATTTTCATCAGCAGGCCTTTGGCCGTCTCGATGCGTTTGCGTTCGGCCAGTTGCTGATCCCGGGCGTGCAGTTGCGCGCGCAGGTCCTGATCGCTTTCAAAACGCGCCATGGCCACGTCGAGAATGGGCTGTAAGCGCTGTGCGTGAATGCCTTCGACGATGTAGGCGCTGACCCCGGACTTGATCGCCTGGCGCATCACGCCGGGATCATGCTCGTCGGTAAACATCACGATCGGTCGGGGTTGGTCACGGGTGACCAGCACCACCTGTTCCATCACGTCGCGGCCAGGGGATTCGGTGTCGATGAGGATGACGTCCGGGCGCACGGCTTGCACCCGCTGGGGGAGGTCGATGATCAGCCCGGACTCGTCGATCACCTCGAAACCCGCTTCAATCAGCGCAGCTTTCAGGCGGCCGACTTTTTTCGGCGTGTCGTTGATCAGCAGGATGCGCAACATATCCCGCCCCTCAGCCTTGGTTGATGTCAGGCGCGGCGTCGGCCAGCGCATGCAGTTTGAAGCCGTGGGCATAGCCCACCGGGTCACTGCCGTCCCACACCTTACCGTCGATCAACTGGCTGCTGCGCATGGGCGAAGCAGGCACCTTGATGTTCAGTGCTTCGGCGGCCTGGCGGTAAAGATCGAGTTGCTGCACCTGACGTGCGATGGCGTGATAGTTCGGGTCTTCGCGCAACAGGCCCCAGCGACGGAACTGGGTCATGAACCACATACCGTCGGACAGGTACGGCATGTTCACCTCGCCGTTACGGTGGAAGCTGACCCCGTGGTGATCCTGCCAATGATGGCCCAAACCGTCGGTGTACTGTCCCAGCAGACGGCCCTCGATGTCCTCCACTGGCGCGTTGACGTACTCACTGCCGCCGAGCATCTGCGCGGCACTGCGGCGGTTGTCGAGGTTCTCTTCAATGAAACGGCTGGCATCGAGGACCGCCATCACCAGTGCCCGCGCGGTATTGGGGTATTGCTGGACGAATTCCAGGCTGCAACCCAGCACTTTTTCCGGGTGGTCGGGCCAGATGGTCTGGCTGGTGGCCAGGGTGAAGCCCAATCGCTGATTGACGGCCCGGGCGCCCCATGGTTCGCCGACGCAATAGCCGTCGATACGCCCGGCCTCAAGGTGTTCGACCATTTTCGGCGGCGGCACGACCACGCTGTTGACGTCCTGAAGCGGGTGAATGCCCTGGCTCGCGAGCCAGTAATACAGCCACATGGCGTGGTTGCCAGTGGGCAGGGTCTGGGCGAACGTCAGTTTTGTCCCGCTTTGGTGCGTGCATCGATCCAGTGCTTCAGGAGTGACCACACCTGCCGCTTGCAGTGCAGCGGAGAGGTTGATGCTCTGGCCATTCTGGTTCAGGCCCATGAGCACGGCCATGTCTTTGGCCGCCACGCCTAGGCCCAGTTGGGCGGCGTAGACCAGACCGTACAGGCTGTGCGCCGCGTGCAGTTCGCCATTGACCAGGTTGTCGCGCAGGCTGCTCCAGGAGGTTTGCCGACGCAATTGGATGTTCAGGCCATAAGGCTGAGAAAAGCCTTGGGTGGCGGCGACGATCAGAGACGCGCTGTCCGTCAGCGGCATGAAGCCGACATCGATACTGCTCAGTTCCGGCGCATCGCTGCCGTTGACCCAGGCCAGTGAGGTGTTGAGGCTGTCATTCATGGTTGTTGTTCCGCATGAAGGCGTGTGCGAAGCACTGGGCCTTCCATAAAAAAACGCCGCAACCCTCCGGGTACAGACCAGGACGGTGACGACGTCATTGTCGGGTGCGATCCGCCGTTGGACCGCACGCTATACCTTGACTCAAGCAAGCCATATGCCAGTGAAGCGGTGCATTCGCGCAAACTTCACGACATGCCTCGCGCTCCACCCTTGCCCCCGTCTATAATCCGCCGCTGACTTCAGCCTCAAACGAGCCGCGCCCGCCCATGTATAACCTGGCCCGCCAGTTACTGTTCAAACTCTCCCCGGAAACCTCCCACGATTTGTCCATCGACTTGATCGGTGCGGGTGGTCGGCTGGGCCTCAACAGCCTGTTCACCAAGGCGCCTGCGCGGTTGCCGGTGACAGTCATGGGCCTGCAGTTTCCCAACCCGGTGGGGTTGGCGGCCGGTCTGGACAAGAACGGCGCGGCCATCGACGGCTTTGCCCAGTTGGGTTTTGGCTTCGTCGAGATTGGCACCGTGACCCCACGCCCACAGCCGGGCAATCCAAAACCACGGATTTTCCGTCTGCCTCACGTCGAGGGCATCATCAACCGCATGGGCTTCAACAACCTGGGCGTCGACAATCTGGTCAGCCGCGTGCAGGCCGCCAAGTATGACGGTGTACTGGGCATCAACATCGGCAAGAACTTCGACACGCCGGTCGAGCGCGCCGTGGACGACTACCTCATTTGTCTGGACAAGGTCTACGCCCACGCCAGCTATGTCACCGTCAACGTCAGCTCGCCGAACACGCCGGGCCTGCGCAGCCTGCAATTCGGTGATTCGCTCAAGCAATTGCTCGAAGCCCTGCGCGTACGTCAGGAAGCCCTGACCCACACTCACGGCAAGCGCGTACCGCTGGCGATCAAGATCGCGCCGGACATGAGCGACGAAGAAACGGCGCTGGTGGCCAGCGCCCTGCTCGAATCGGGCATGGACGCGGTAATCGCCACCAACACCACCCTGAGCCGCGAAGGCGTCGAAGGCCTGCCCCATGGCGACGAGGCGGGCGGCCTGTCGGGTGCGCCGGTGCGCGAGAAGAGCACCCACATCGTCAAGGTCCTGGCGGGAGAGTTGGGCGGCAAACTGCCGATCATCGCCGCAGGCGGGATCACCGAAGGCAAGCACGCTGCCGAGAAGATCGCGGCCGGTGCCAGTCTGGTGCAGGTGTATTCGGGCTTTATCTACAAGGGGCCGGCGCTGATTCGCGAGTCGGTCGATGCCATTGCGGCGATGGGCCGGTAAGGCGCTCGAATAAAAAGAGGGGTTCCGGAATGGAACCCCTCTTTGGGCGCTTGCCCGCCGTCCGGATGGGACGTGCATGGTGCGGTGGTGAAGCGAATCTGTTTGTAAATTCTCGTAAGAAACCTTATTGAGTCGGGTTACCTGTGTTGTGGTGTGTCAGCCGACCGCGTGAAGTTCGTTGAGTCTGTGGATACCCGCAGTGCCGGTCATACCGTCCCAGTTGTCGCCGCGTCCTTCTCGCCAGCCGTTGATCCAGGCTTGACGTACTGACGGTAGAGTAAATGGGCAAAGCTCACGGGATTTTCCAGTTACGCCGTATTGATATCCGCGCGAAAAAGCTCTTTCCAACGGATCACGCTTAAGTCTTCTCATAGGGTGTTGCCCTCGTCTGTTGACTGTTATGTCCTTGGAGACCTCAGGTTGAGGTCGGGCAGAAATCTTCTGCCGTTTCGGTGCCCGCTGCCGGCGTCGCGGGCGTGTACCACCGTCGTTGCGTCGGTGGCCTGAGATGATTTCTAACCAATGCACCGGACGCTGTGAATGACCGTTTTGTCATAAGAACGTAACCGGTGGAACTTTAAGACCATAAGCGTTGAAGCGTTTCGAGTGTAATTTTTTCGCGAAGGCCCCTGATACGAGGGTCTTCATGCATTTTGCGACTCGTTCTCATGAACGGCTGATGGCTGATTGACGTCAGATTTAAAACGACGAAGGGTCAGTGATGTGACTTTTTATTACCGCCGTTGTCGTGCTGAATAGTGGTTTTTTAATATCAGTTTTCAACATCCATGTGCCTGTCGGAATGTTCTGACAGGCATTACTGCCGCTTTCGACTTGTATCGTTGCGGCGAATAGGCACAACCGGTGTGCCACGCAGGCGTTCTCCACGAAAGACGCCTGTTTTGAATCGGGCCGGACAATGCGTTGTCCCGCCACACAAGCCCAAGGCTCTGGAATCCTCATGTCGGACCGCTACGAACTCTTCCTCACCTGTCCCAAAGGCCTTGAAGGCCTGCTCGCCGAGGAAGCCACTGCGCTTGGCCTCGAAGACACCCGCGAACACACCTCGACCATTCGGGGCAGCGCCGACATGGAAACCGCCTATCGGCTGTGCCTGTGGTCGCGCCTGGCCAACCGGGTGCTGTTGGTGCTCAAGCGCTTCCCGATGAAGAATGCCGAGGACCTGTATCACGGCGTACACGACATCGATTGGGCGGACCATCTGGAACCAGACGGCACCCTGGCCGTGGAGTTCAGCGGCCATGGCTCGGGGATCGACAACACCCATTTCGGCGCGTTGAAAGTCAAGGACGCCATCGTCGACAAGCTGCGCACCCCTGACGGGGCGCGACCCTCCATCGACAAGCTCAACCCGGACCTGCGGGTTCATCTGCGTCTGGACCGGGGCGAGGCAATTCTCTCGCTGGACCTGTCCGGCCACAGCCTGCACCAGCGCGGCTATCGCTTGCAGCAGGGCGCCGCCCCGTTGAAAGAAAACCTCGCGGCTGCCGTACTCATTCGTTCCGGCTGGCCGCGCATCGCTGCCGAAGGCGGGGCGCTGGCTGACCCGATGTGCGGCGTGGGCACGTTCCTCGTCGAAGCGGCGATGATCGCCGCCGATATCGCGCCGAACCTCAAGCGCGAGCGTTGGGGCTTTTCGGCCTGGCTCGGTCACGTACCGGCGCTGTGGCGCAAGCTGCATGATGAAGCACTGGCCCGTGCCGAGGCGGGGCTTGCCAAGCCGCCGCTGTGGATTCGTGGTTACGAGGCCGATCCGCGTCTGATTCAGCCGGGGCGCAACAACGTCGAGCGCGCGGGGCTGTCGGAATGGATCAAGATTTATCAAGGCGAAGTCGCGACCTTCGAGCCGCGTCCGGACCAGAACCAGAAAGGCCTGGTGATCTGCAACCCGCCATACGGCGAGCGTCTGGGCGATGAAGCGAGCCTGTTGTACCTCTATCAGAACCTGGGCGAGCGTCTGCGTCAGGCCTGCCTGAACTGGGAAGCGGCAGTGTTCACTGGCGCGCCGGATCTGGGCAAGCGCATGGGCATCCGCAGCCACAAACAATACGCGTTCTGGAACGGCGCCTTGCCGTGCAAACTGCTGCTGATCAAGGTGCAACCGGATCAATTCGTGACCGGCGAGCGTCGTACCCCCGAACAACGTCAGGCCGAGCGTGAGCAGGCGGCCTACGACCAGCTGCCGGACGTGGCGCAGGAGCGCAAGCTCAACAAGAACGGCAACCCGATCAAGCCAGCCCCGGCCCCGGTGGTCGAGCAGCCGCGTTTGAGCGAAGGCGGGCAGATGTTCGCCAACCGCCTGCAAAAGAACGTCAAGGCCATGGGCAAGTGGGTCAAGCGCGAAGGTATCGATTGCTATCGCGTCTACGATGCCGACATGCCGGAGTACGCCATGGCCATCGACCTCTACCACGACTGGGTTCATGTTCAGGAGTATGCAGCGCCCAAGTCGGTCGACCCGGAAAAGGCCTCGATCCGCATGTTCGACGCGCTGGCGGCCATCCCTCAGGCGCTGAACATCGACAAGAGCCGCGTAATCGTCAAACGCCGCGAGCGCCAGAGCGGGACGAAGCAATACGAGCGTCAGAGCGCTCAGGGCAAGTTCAACGAGGTCAGCGAAGGCGGCATCAAGCTGCTGGTCAACCTGACCGATTACCTCGACACCGGTCTGTTCCTCGATCACCGCCCAATGCGCATGCGTATTCAGCGTGAAGCGGCAGGCAAGCGCTTCCTCAACCTGTTCTGCTACACGGCCACCGCCTCGGTGCACGCGGCCAAGGGCGGCGCGCGCAGCACCACCAGCGTCGACCTGTCCAAAACCTACCTGGATTGGGCACGTCGCAACCTGTCGCTCAACGGATTTTCGGACAAGAACCGTCTGGAACAGGGTGACGTGATGGCTTGGCTGGAAAGCAGCCGCGACGAGTACGACCTGATCTTCATCGACCCGCCGACCTTCTCCAACTCCAAGCGCATGGAAGGGGTGTTCGACGTGCAGCGTGATCAGGTGCAATTGATCGACCTGGCCATGGCGCGTCTGGCCAGCGGCGGCGTGCTGTATTTCTCCAACAACTTCCGCAAGTTCCAGTTGGAAGAGAACCTGTCGCAGCGCTACGCGGTCGAGGAAATCACTGCCCAGACCATCGATCCGGACTTCGCCCGCAATGGCAAGATTCACCGCGCCTGGAAGATCACCGCGCGTTGAGCCAGAAGCAAACCGCTTCAGAGCCGGCCGTTGACTGCGGCATCTGAAGCGGGCGACACGTAGCACTAGGCAAACTAATGGCGAATGGCTATAAGTGAAGTCTGGCCACGTGTCGCGGCAACACTGTGGCGCCTTGAGTGCTGTTTATGTCGTCTAACCGGACCCATGCCAAGATCCTTGGCCTGATCAGTGAAGACACCTCGTCCTGGGTGGTGGCCGCGCTTGTATTTTCCGCAGGCGCGATGCTGACGGCATTGCTGGCGCTGGCCAATGTCGAGGTGTATCAGCGTCAGCTGCGTCAGCGTTTCGAGTTGCTGGCGGCCGAGCGGGTCAGTCGTATTCAGGATCGCCTGGAAGGGCAAATTCGTCGCCTGGACGGCCTGCGCCGGTTCTTCGTCTATTCCGATGATGTCTCCGAAGAAGAATTCAACGGCTTCGCTCATCCGCTGCTGATCCTCACGCAAGCCTATTCCTGGGCGCCCAGACTGGCCGACGCCGAGCGCGCGCAGTTCGAGCGACAGGCCCGTGATGGCGGGCACGCCGATTATTCCGTTCGCGAACTCAAGGGTGACAGCGGGCTGGCGGTGGCGAGTGTGCGCCCGGTGTATTTTCCGGTGCGTTTTACCCAAAGCCGCAGCACCGTTCCATTGCCCTTGGGGTTTGACGTGAACTCTGAAAGCGTGCGCCGTACGACCTTGGAGCGGGCGTTGCGTTCCGGTGGCATGGCCGCGTCTCCGCGCATGGAATTGGTGGGGCTGGAGTCTGAAAACCGCCAAGGGGTGCTGCTGGTGACGCCGGTGTTTCTGCGTGCCCACGCAGGCATTGCCGAGCCGGGTGCGCTGAAGGGTTTCTTGATGGCGGTGATCAGCCTGCGCAAGATGATGACCGAAGGCTTGCCGCCCATCGAGCAGGACAACCTGGCGCTGACCCTTCAGGACATCACCTTGGCGCAGGAGCCTGAAGCGCTTTATCAATCGGACGCCGCGCCGGTCGACAGCGATCTGCTCATCACCAAGACCCTCAATTTTGCCGGTCGCAGTTATCAATTGCAGGTGCGGCCCACGGCGGTGTTCGTCGGCGCCAATCCGTCGTCCAACGACAGCGTGGTGATCCTAGGCGCGCTGCTCAGTTTCATGCTCAGCGCCTTGTTGTATGTCCTGATCAGCCAGCGGCAGCGCGCCATTCGGCTGGTCGAGCAGCGCACGCTGCAACTGCGCCAGCGCGAGCAACAACTGCGCAGTGCTCACAGTCAGTTGAGCAACGTGCTGGACGCCACGACGCAGGTGGCAATCATTGCCACTGATCTCAATGGTGTGATCACCACGTTCAACATCGGCGCCGAAAAGATGCTCGGCTACGACAGCGCCGACGTCTGCGGCATCCTGACGTTGCGCCAGTTGCACCTGCCGTCGGAGCTGGCGCAACATGTCTGCGAGCTGAGTCAGCGCTACGGGCGGCCGGTCGAAACCTGCGACGCGATGCTGGTCGAGGCGGTCGAGGAGCACAGCCATCAGGCCAACGACTGGACGTTCGTGCGCCATGACGGCAGCCACCTGCGGGTCAACATGCAAGTCAGCCCGGTGCTGGACGAGCACAACCAGTGGGTGGGCTATCTGGCGGTGTGCGTGGACATAACCGAGCGCAAGCGCGTGGAAGAGGAGTTGCGCACGATGTCGGTGACCGACGCGCTGACCGGGCTCTACAACCGGCGCTACTTTCAGGAACGCCTGCAAACCGAAATGCTGAGGGTGGAGCGACACGGCGGGACCTTCGCGGTGGTCATGCTCGATATCGATCACTTCAAGTGCATCAATGACCAGCTGGGCCACGCCGTGGGTGATCACGTGCTGCAAGCGATTTGTCAGCGGTTGTGTCATCGCCTGCGCCGCAGTGACGTGTTCTGTCGGCTCGGTGGCGAAGAGTTCATGGTGCTGTGTCCGGACACCGACGGCGATCAGGCCTACGCGCTGGCCGCCGAGCTGTGGGCGGCCTTGCGCGCCGAACCGGTGGATGGTGTGGGTCGGGTCACGGCCAGTTTCGGAATTGCCAGTTGGCGTGAAGGCGAGGGTGGCGATGCGTTGTTACTGCGCGCCGATTCCGGGGTCTACGCCGCAAAGATGGGTGGGCGAGACCGGATCGAACCTGAACTGCCCTGACTTTCATCAACGATGCAGGCCGCAAGCGGCCATGTGCCGTTGCCGCATGGCTCGCCTGCGGTGGCGTTCATGAAGTCGCCACCGCCGACAAGCGCAACGCCGCCCGGCCTTACGGCTACAGGGGGCGGCGGCGTGACTTACTCGTCATACCCCAGATTCGGCGCCAGCCAGCGTTCGGTCACGCGCATTTCCTGGCCTTTGCGGGCGTTGTAGCTTTCCACCTGGTCCTTGTCGACCTTGCCCACGGCGAAATATTGCGCCTGTGGGTGGGCGAAGTACCAGCCGCTGACCGCTGCCGCCGGGAACATCGCGTAGTGCTCGGTGAGGAACACGCCACTGATGCCGGGTTTGCCATCGCCCTGGGTCGGATCAAGCAGGTCGAACAGCACACCTTTCTCGGTATGGTCCGGGCAGGCCGGGTAGCCGGGGGCAGGGCGGATGCCGACGTATTGCTCCTTGATCAGCGCTTCGTTGTCCAGGTGCTCGTCCTTGGCATAACCCCAGTAGGTCTTGCGCACTTCTTGGTGCAGCCATTCGGCGCAGGCTTCGGCCAGGCGGTCGGCCAAGGCTTTGACCATGATCGCGTTGTAGTCGTCACCCTTGTCCTGATAGGCCTTGGCGACTTCCTCGGCACCAATGCCTGCTGTGGTGATGAAGCCGCCCACGTAGTCGGTCACGCCACTGTCTTTCGGCGCCACGAAGTCGGCCAGCGAGAAGTTCGGCTTGCCGTCAGTCTTGATGATCTGCTGGCGCAGGTGGTGCAGCTTCGCCAGCGGCTGGCCGTTGTCGTCGAGCAGTTGAATGTCGTCGTGATCGACCTGATGGGCCGGCCAGAAGCCAAATACGGCGCGGCTGCGAATCAGTTTTTCGTCGATCAGCTTGCGCAGCATGTCCTGTGCGTCCTGGAACAGCACGGTCGCCGCTTCGCCCACCACTTCGTCGGTGAGGATGCGCGGGTATTTGCCGGCCAGATCCCAGGAGATGAAGAACGGCGTCCAGTCGATGTAATCCACCAGCACGTTCAGGTCGATGTCTTCCAGCACTTTGGCGCCCGTGAAGGTCGGTTTGACCGGCGCATAGCTGGCCCAGTCGAATTGCGGCTTCTTGGCGATGGCGGCGCTGTAGCTCAAGCGCTCGGTTCGGGCGCTGCGGGCTGAGGTACGTTCGCGGACTTCGATGTATTCCGCGCGGGTTTTCTCGATGAAACCGGCTTTCAGGTCCTTGGACAGCAGTTGCGTGGCCACACCGACGGCGCGGGAGGCGTCGGTGACGTAAACCACTGCGTCGTTGCTGTATTTGGGCTCGATCTTCACCGCCGTGTGGGCTTTGGAGGTGGTCGCACCGCCGATCATCAACGGCAGGTGGAAGTCCTGGCGCTGCATTTCGCGGGCCACGTGCACCATCTCATCCAGCGACGGGGTGATCAGGCCGGACAGGCCGATGATGTCGCATTTCTCTTCCTTGGCCACTTGCAGGATTTTCTCCGCAGGCACCATGACGCCCAGGTCGACGATGTCGTAGCCGTTACAGCCCAGCACCACGCCGACGATGTTCTTGCCGATGTCGTGCACGTCGCCCTTCACCGTGGCCATGAGGATCTTGCCCTTGGCTTCCGGCTTATCGCCTTTTTCCGCTTCGATGAACGGAATCAAGTGCGCCACGGCCTGTTTCATCACGCGGGCGGATTTGACCACTTGCGGCAGGAACATCTTGCCCGAGCCGAACAGGTCGCCCACCACGTTCATGCCCGCCATCAACGGGCCTTCGATCACTTCGATCGGGCGTGCGAAGGTCAGGCGCGACGCCTCGGTGTCTTCGACGATGTGGGTGGTGATGCCCTTGACCAGCGCGTGCTTGAGACGCTCGTTGACCTCCCAGTTGCGCCACTCTTCGGTTTCCGCTTCCTTGACCGAGCCGTCGCCCTTGAACTCATCGGCGATGGCCAGCAGCACCTCGGTGCCGTCGTCAGTGCGATTGAGCACCACGTCTTCCACGGCGTCGCGCAGCTTGACCGGGATCTCGTCGTAAATTTCCAGCTGACCGGCGTTGACGATGCCCATCGTCAGGCCGTTGCGGATCGCGTGCAGCAGGAACACCGAGTGGATCGCTTCACGCACCGGGTTGTTGCCGCGGAACGAAAACGACACGTTGGACACGCCGCCGGAGGTCAGCGCGTAGGGCAGTTCGTCGCGGATGTAAGCACAGGCATTGATGAAGTCAACGGCGTAGTTGTCGTGCTCTTCGATGCCGGTGGCGATGGCGAAGATGTTCGGGTCGAAGATGATGTCTTCCGGCGGGAAGCCCACTTCATCGACCAAAATGTCGTAGGAGCGTTTGCAGATTTCCTTCTTGCGCGCTTCGGTGTCGGCCTGACCGGCTTCGTCGAAGGCCATCACCACCACCGCCGCGCCGTAGCGCTTGCACAGTTTGGCGTGATGGATGAACTGCTCGACGCCTTCTTTCATGCTGATCGAGTTGACGATGCCCTTGCCTTGAATGCACTTGAGGCCGGCTTCGATCACATCCCATTTCGAGGAGTCGATCATGATCGGCACGCGGGAGATGTCCGGTTCACCGGCAATCAGGTTGAGGAAGGTGATCATCGCCTTCTTCGAATCCAGCATGCCCTCGTCCATGTTGATGTCGATCACCTGGGCACCGGCTTCGACCTGTTGCAGGGCGACTTCCAGCGCTTCGGTGTAGTTGTCTTCACGGATCAGGCGGGCGAACTTGGCGGAACCGGTGATGTTGGTGCGCTCGCCGACGTTGACGAACAACGAGCTGCGATCAATGGTGAACGGCTCAAGGCCCGACAGGCGACAGGCTTTCGGGATGTCCGGAATGGCGCGCGGCGCGTACTTGGCCACGGCGTTGGCGATGGCCTTGATGTGCGCAGGGGTGGTGCCGCAGCAACCGCCGACGATGTTGAGGAAGCCACTCTGGGCGAATTCTTCGACGACCTTGGCCATCTCCGCTGGAGATTCGTCGTACTCACCGAATTCGTTCGGCAAACCGGCGTTCGGGTGAGCGGAGACCTGGGTGTCGGCTTTGTTCGACAGTTCTTCGAGGTACGGACGCAGTTCGCTGGCGCCTAGGGCGCAGTTCAGGCCCACGGAAATCGGCTTGGCGTGACGCACCGAGTTCCAGAATGCTTCGGTGGTCTGGCCGGAGAGGGTGCGGCCCGAGGCGTCGGTGATGGTGCCGGAGATCATGATCGGCAGCTCGAAACCGATTTCTTCGAACACGCCTTGCACGGCGAAGATCGCGGCCTTGGCGTTGAGGGTGTCGAAGATGGTTTCGATGAGAATCAGGTCCGCGCCGCCTTCGATCAGGCCCTTGGTGGCCTCGGTGTAGTTCTCCACCAGTTCATCGAAGGTGACGTTGCGGTAGCCGGGGTTGTTGACGTCAGGCGACAGCGAGCAGGTGCGGCTGGTCGGACCGAGTACGCCCGCGACGAAGCGCGGACGATCCGGGGTTTCCAGGGTCTTGGCGTCGGCGACCTGACGGGCCAGGCGCGCGCCTTCGACGTTCAGTTCGTACACCAGCGCTTCCATGCCGTAGTCGGCCTGAGACACCTGCGTGGCGTTGAAGGTGTTGGTTTCGAGAATGTCGGCGCCCGCGTCCAGGTACTCTTTTTCGATCGCGCCGATCACGTCGGGGCGGGTCAGCACCAGCAAATCGTTGTTGCCCTTGAGGTCGCTCGGCCAGTCAGCGAAGCGCTTGCCGCGGTAGTCTTCTTCCTCCAGACGAAAGCTCTGGATCATGGTGCCCATGCCGCCATCAAGGATCAGGATGCGCTCCTTGAGTGCTTGATGAAGTGCTTTAAGACGCGCGTTGCGATCTGACATAGGGCTACCCGGATGAAGAAAAACGAAAAAGGTGACGATGAAAGGTGCGAAATGATACCAAACCTGTACGCTTTTAAACCGTGGCGCGATTTAGATGAATTCTGTTCATGTTGATGGCCGCTCGCCACGGGTAGAATCGTTTCCGGTCTTTTCTCTTCAGGACGTCCGTTCCATGTTGCGTCGCGTGTTCGCCACAGCCTTGGCTGTTTTCTTTTGCGGTGCAGCGTTCGCGCAGTCACCCCTTGCGTCATCCACCATTCCCCATCCGGCCATTTCCTACAGCCGTGACATTCAACCGATCTTCACCGAGAAGTGTGTGGCCTGCCATGCCTGCAATGATGCGGCCTGCCAGTTGAATCTGGGCAGTGGCGAGGGTGTGTTGCGCGGGGCGTCCAAGGTGCCGGTGTATCAGGGCGAGCGCAGCAAGGCCATCGCCCCGACGCGGATTTTTTACGACGCCGAAGGCCCGGAAGAATGGCGCAAGAAGGGCTTCTATTCGGTGCTCGACGGCCAGAGCAATCAGGCGGCGCTGATGGCCCGCATGCTGGAATTCGGTCACAGCACCCCGCTGGTGCCCAACGCCAAGCTGCCGGATGACATCGTGCTGGGCCTCAATCGCGAGAACATGTGCCCACTGCCGCAAGAGTTCGACGGCTACGCTGCATCGCACCCGCGCCAAGGCATGCCGCTGGCGGTCACTGGGCTGACCGAGGCGCAATACAACACCCTGCAAAGCTGGCTGGCGGCAGGTGCACCGGTGGAGCAATCCCCGGTGCAGCCCAGTGCGGGCGAGGCGGCGCAAATCACCGAGTGGGAAAACCTGTTCAACCGTCCCGGTTCGACCGAGGCCCTGGTCGCCCGCTGGCTGTATGAGCACCTGTTCCTGGCCCACATCTATTTCACCGGTGGCGAACCGGGGCATTTCTTCCAGTGGGTGCGTTCGCGCACGCCAGGTGGCCAGCCGGTCGATCTGATCGCCACCCGCCGCCCCGATGATGACCCGGGCACCACCTTTTACTACCGTCTGATGCCGGTGCAGGGCGTCATCGTGCACAAGACCCACATCACTTACCCAATGGGGCCGGACAAGCTGGCGCGGGTCAAGCAACTGTTCTACAGCGGCGACTGGCATGCCACCGAACTGCCGGGCTACGGCCCGCAGCGCCGTGCGAACCCGTTCGACACCTTCAAGGAAATCCCGGCAGTGGCGCGTTACCAGTTCATGCTGGATAACGCCGAATACTTCGTGCGCACTTTCATTCGCGGGCCGGTGTGCCGTGGCCAGATCGCCACCGACGTCATCCGCGACCACTTCTGGGCGCTGTTCCAGGAGCCGGCCCACGACCGCTACATCACCGATGCGGCGTACCGCGCCAAGGCCACGCCCTTGCTGGCGATGCCGGGGCAGAATGACGACGTGGGCAGCGTGCTGAGCCTATGGCTCGATTACCGCAACAAGCGCAACGCCTATGAAGACCTGCGCAGCGACGCCTATGCGCACATGCCGCCACCGGGCTGGGCCACGCTGTGGGCGGGCAACGACAATGCCTTGCTGACCATCTTCCGCCACTTCGACAGCGCGACCGTCAACAAAGGGCTGATTGGCGATTTGCCGACCACAGTCTGGCTGTTCGACTACCCGCTGCTGGAGCGCACCTATTACCAGCTGGTGGTGAACTTCGACGTCTACGGCAACGTCTCGCATCAGGTGCAGACCCGTCTGTATTTCGACCTGATCCGCAATGGCGCCGAGGTCAACTTCCTGCGCCTGATGCCGGCCGACAAGCGGGATGACATCTTGGGCAGTTGGTACCAGAACAGCGGCAAGGTGAAGATGTGGATGGACTATCAGGCCATCGACGACGACACGCCGACCGGCATGAAACTGGACGAGAAAGACCCCGAACGCGACTTCCAGCGCAAATTGATCGAGCGCGCCGGGACCCTCAACGTCGCGCCAGACCCGATCAACCGTTGCTCGGGTGCCTACTGCTCCAGACCGGGCATCGGACCAGTGTTCAGCGACGTGGAACAGGCACTGAGTCGTCTGGTGTCGCGCCCGGCGGCGGGGCTGAAAGTGATCAATCAACTGCCGGAGGCCACTCTGCTGCGGATTCAGGATGGCAACGGCAGACGGATCGTCTACAGCATGCTGCGCAACCGTGCCCACACCAACGTGGCGTTCTTGCTGGGCGAGGCATACCGCTATGAACCGGGGCTGGACAACCTGACCATCTATCCGGGCGTGCTGACCAGTTACCCGAACTTTATCTTCAACATTCCGGCCAATGACGTCAGCGCGTTTGTCGATGCGATGGAGAAAGCCCACGATCACAAGGAAGCGTTCGAGAAAATCGTCGAGCGTTGGGGTGTTCGCCGTAGCAACCCGCAGTTCTGGATGTATTTCCATGATCTGGACCGCTACATTCAGGAGACCGAACCGCAGGAGGCGGGGGTGTTGGATATGAATCGGTATGAGAACCTTTAAGCGGAGCTATTGACTGTACGTGGTCACCTTGTGGGAGCCGGCTTGCTGGCGAACGCGTTGGATCAGAGACGAATGAGTCAACTGACAGAATGCATTGGCCAACAAGCCGACTTCCACAAGATTTGTGTCTGCCAGTACATAGCGCTCGCTCCTGTCTACACGGGTCAAACCCCGAAAACCCTTATAGAACATGGCCTGCAGCCATTATGCAGCCCGTCAGTCCCCGCGAACCTTTTGCCAAACACCGACTCGGACCCTGTGAGTCGCCCGTCGATGCCAGGCCTTTTTTGAGGCCCGGAATGTGGGTCAAACCGGTGTAAGCAAGAGGTTGCAGATGTTGATTTCGGTTCAAGCCCTGCGGGCACTCGCCGCGTGGGTCGTTGTGTGTCACCACTTCATGCAGATTTTTTTCGACTTCCATCCCAGCGGCCCGATTGGCCGCTTTTTTACCGAGAAAGGCGCCGTGGGCGTCGACATCTTCTTCGTCATCAGCGGCCTGGTGATCTACCTGTCCACCGTGGACAAGGACATTCCCGTCGGGCGCTTCATGCTCAATCGCATCATCCGGATCGTCCCGGCGTACTGGCTGTACACGCTGGTGATGGGGCTGTTGGTGGTGGTCGCTCATCCACTGTTGCCCCATCAAGTGGTGGACTGGCAAAGCTTCATTCTCTCGTTGTTGTTCATCCCTTCGGAAAACCCCGGCGGTTATGGGCTGTACCCCACGCTGAACGTCGGCTGGACGCTGAACTACGAAATGCTGTTCTACGTGCTGTTTTCGATGGTGTTCCTGTTCCAGCAACGCTTGCGTCCGCTGATCATCGCCGCCGCGTTGTTTGCGGTGACGGACGTACTGGGGCGTTCAGGGCTGGTCAGTCGGTTCTACGCCAACGACATCGTGTACGAATTCCTGCTCGGTATTGGCGTCGGGGTCATGTATCGCCGTGGCTGGATCACCGAGCGGCTGTGGTTGCCGCTGTTGGCCATCGGCGGCGCGCTGCTGGCGATCAAGCAATTGCCACCCGACATCCGCATCATCAACTGGGGCTTGCCGAGCGCGGTGATCGTGGTGGCGTGTATTTCACTGGAGCCGTACTTGCGTGGCAGCAAATTGCTGAAAACCATGGGCGACTGTTCGTACTCGGTCTACCTGCTGCACGTGCTGGTGTTATACGGCGGCTGGCTGGCGAGCGAACGTTATCGCCTGAATCCGTACGTCGCGTTTGCGGTCTGCGTGCCAGTGATCGCGCTGGGCGCCTGGCTGAGTTACGAATGGATCGAGAAGGGGCTGTACCGGCGCATGAAAGGCTGGCTGGACAATCGGCGGGCGGCGAAGGAAGAGGCGGCACTGTCCTGAGGTTTTTTATCGGGGTTATTACCCGAGTGAATTACTAGGACTTTGTCAGTTGCCGTGGAATGGCGTAAACTCCGCCCCACGTCTGCGAGGAATTTTCATGACCGCTATTACTATTACCGATGCCGCCCACGATTACCTGGCCGATCTGCTGCAAAAGCAGAACACCCCCGGCATCGGCATCCGCGTGTTTATTACCCAACCTGGCACCCAATACGCTGAAACCTGTATTGCTTACTGCAAGCCGGGCGAAGAAAAACCGGAAGACAAGGCCATCGGCCTGAAGAGCTTCACCGCCTGGATCGACTCGTTCAGCGAAGCCTTCCTGGAAGACGCCGTGGTGGATTACGCCACGGACCGCATGGGCGGTCAACTGACGATCAAGGCACCGAACGCCAAAGTGCCCATGGTCAGCGCCGACAGCCCGATCAACGAGCGCATCAATTACTACCTGCAGACCGAGATCAACCCCGGTCTGGCAAGCCACGGCGGGCAGGTCACGCTGATCGACGTGGTCGAGGAAGACGACCAGAACATCGCCGTGCTGCAATTCGGTGGTGGTTGCCAAGGCTGCGGTCAGGCCGACGTGACCCTCAAGGAAGGCATCGAGCGTACTCTGCTTGAGCGCATCCCGGAGCTGTCGGGCGTGCGTGACGTGACCGACCACACGCAGAAAGAGAACGCTTACTACTAAGCGCTTCTGTTTCAGCAAAAAGCCCCGAATTTTCGGGGCTTTTTTGTGAGGCCCAGGATCCGGCGCGCGTTAATTGTGGGAGCCGGCTTGCTGGCGAATGCGGTGTATCAGTGACTTGGAGGTGGCTGACACTCCGCTTTCGCCAGCAGGCCGGCTCCCACAGGGTGTACGTCATGCTCAAGGGCGGAATATGTGGGCATGACCCGCCCGATACAACGACGACTCCCCAAACACATCATTCCCCAGCACGCGCCCCACCAGAATCAATGCCGTGCGACGAAAGCCTTTGTTCCGCACCTTCTCCTCAATATCAGCCAACGTCCCCAGCGCCCAGTCCTGATCCGGCCAACTGGCGCGATGGATCACCGCAATCGGGCAATCCACGCCGTAGTGCGGGGTCAGTTCGGCGACGATCTTACCCAGATGGTTGACCCCCAGGTGAATCGCCATGGTCGCTTTATGCCGCGCCAGTTCGTGCAGTTCTTCGCCTTCGGGCATGGCCGTCTTATCGGCGTAGCGGGTCAGGATCACACTCTGAGAGATATCCGGCAGGGTCAGTTCAGTGCCGAGCAGGGCTGCGCACGCTGCCGTCGCAGTGACGCCGGGGATGATCTCGAACGGGATGCTCAGCTCACGCAGGCAGCGAATTTGTTCACCGATGGCGCCATACAGGCTCGGATCGCCCGAGTGCACACGAGCGACATCCTGGCCTTTTGCATGAGCGGATTTCATCAAGGCGATGATCTGTTCCAAGTGCAATTCGGCGCTGTTGACCACTTGCAGCGCGTGATGCCCCTCAAGCACGGCTTCCGGAACCAGCGATCCTGCATAGATGATCACCGGACAATTGCGAATCAGACGCTGACCTTTGACGGTGATCAGGTCAGGGTCGCCGGGACCTGCGCCGATGAAGAAGACAGTCATTAGAACTCCGGAGTTCAGAACGGGTGATGGCCTGTGGGAGTGCGTTTAAAAAGGGATAACCAAACCATCAAAGGGTGCGCAAGCTACCGGCCAGGGCGAATGTGGCGCGCGAACTGTTGCGCCGTTCAATCATCAATGTGGCAGCGCCGTCACCCAACTGAGCCGCCAGCGCCAGCGCCGCGCTTTCCGCGACGCCGTAACACCCCGTGTTATCGAAAGCGATCTGCGAGCGATGACTCAACCGGGGCTCGAACACCGCCAACTGCTCAGCGCTGAAAAAAGTCAGTGGCAACGCCAGTTGTTCAGCCAGCTCCAGCAACCCGGCCTCATTCGACTTGCTGTCAATGGAGGCCAGGGCGGTAATGTCGGACAGGGCCAGTCGATGCTCCAGCAGCGTCACCTCGATCAGTCCCATCAGCACCGAAACCGGACAGCCGCTTTGGCAACCCAGGCCGATCACGAGGATCGGCCGTTGACGGCCTGCACTCATACGGCGTGATTGAGGCCGGCTTGGGTTTGGCGTGCATCGTAACGACGGAACAACCAGGCGCTGATCAGGCCCATGGCTATCCAGAACACCGCGTTGGTGAGTTGAGAAGCGATCTTGAACTGCGCTTCCAGTGCTTCAGGCGCCAAAGCCGAATGCACCGCGGGTTGTGGCGCACCGATCAGATGGGGCACCACCAGAATCGCTGCCCCCAACACTTTCAGCAGCGCGTTGTGAGCGAACACGATCAGCGCCAGCCCCACGGCGGTCGAGGCGGCGGTGCCAATCCACCAGGTCTGTCGAAGCGTCAGGTCGGCAGCCGCAGTGCCCGGCAGCTCTGGCGGCAGGCCCAGGGTGGGCGCCAGCACGAACACCGCATAACCGGCCAGCCCCCACAATGCGCCCTGACGCACGCTGCCCGGCGCGCGCAAGGTATAGAGGGCCGCCAGCATCAGCGAGAAACCAACCGCGACCACCAGGTTGCCACCCGTGGTAGACAGCACGCGCTGCCAGCCATCTTCTGGCTCCCAGGCTTCTTCGTCGTGGACGTGGCCGACCATGGCACCGTCGGCGTGTTCGTGCATTTCGGCCGCCGGGGCCTTTTCATAGGTCTCGGCCTGAAGAATCAGCGGCGCGACCCAGAAGCTTTGCAGCAGGGTCAGCAGGAGGGCGGCGAGCAATCCGGTGAATCCGGCCGTTTGAGCGATGCGCTTGAACATGACGGCAGGCCTCAGTGGCAAGGGAAAGCGGCGCTGTGACGGGTGTCGTGCGCGGCGTTGTGCACGGCGGCAATGTGCGAGAAACCGGCGAAGTAGACCAGACACGCGCCGAGAATCATCGCGCTGATCGCGGCGGTCAGGCGCTGGGTCTGAGTCTGGGTGGTGCTGGCGGTATGGCTGGTTGTGCTGATCGACATGGCGCTTCCCTTGATATCGAGGCGTGGGGAAGGCGCAAGCAGGCCACTGACGAACGTCAGTCGCGAACTCAACAGCGCCCGCCCACCGCGGGTTTGTTAGGTGTCAATTGTCGGGCCGGTCTCCGGGCTTGCGAGGGGCATTGAACATGCCTGCAAGAATCGCCTTCCCATATCGCTGACCGACACAGTGGATCTGACTCTTCGCTCGCTTACCGTTGCGGGGGCAGCGCCGGACTTGCGCAGATTCAAGGTCTGCACGCACCGGTTTCCCGTTTCACCTTGTGAAGGGCACCCGTAACAAGGCGTGTAGGAGAGCATGGCGAAGGGCGGTAGTCAATTACGGCTGCCGATTCGATGCCGCCCCGCTAGCCACTCGCCCGGGCTGTTGCTCAGCCAACACCCGACACACAGATTGTCGCCCCCGAGGCTCTGTTTCGTCCCTGAGCCCCGTATTTACGGGCGTTCAAACCCGGCATGCCTCGTGCAATGGCCCTGTTCCCGGACTAGAGGCATCAGGACCCATGCGAGAACCCGCCCCGTATTTGCGACTCCCCGGCAGCCGATCACGGTCGCTGCTCAAGACCCCGCCCATTGTGGGCATCGCTGCGTTGTGTGGCCTGTTGATCGGTTGCGGCCAAGGCACGTCCACCGTGGCGCGCAGTGACAAGCCCGTCAGTGGCGGCACGCTGGTGTACGCCACTGATCGCGAACCCACCTGCCTCGATCCTCATGTGGCGGGCGACATGCCGCAGGTGTTCATCGGGCAGCAGTATCTGGATTCGTTGGTGTCGATGGACGCCGACGGGCGCATCGGCCCGTGGCTGGCCACATCGTGGGAGGTCTCGGACGACGGCCTGACTTACACCTTCCATTTACGCAATGACGTGCATTTCACCGACGGCACGCCGTTCAACGCGGCGGCGGTCAAGGCCAACCTCGATCACATGGCCAACCCGAAAACCCAGTCGAGCACGGCGGGCGGTTACATCCGCCAGTACCGCAGCACTGATGTGATCGATGATCAGACCGCTGTGGTTCATCTGGCCACGCCTTACGCGGCGTTTCTGGAGGTATTGGCGCAAGGATTTCTCGGCATTGAATCGCCCACAGCGTTGCAGCGCCCGCGGGACGTGAACTGTGAAAGCCCGGTCGGCAGTGGCCCGTTCAAGGTGGTGCGCTGGGATCGGCAGAGCCAGGTCGAACTGGTGCGCAACCCGGATTACAACTGGGCGCCGCCGACGGCCAAACATCAGGGACCGGCGTGGCTGGATCGCATCGTCTGGAAGTTCATTCAGGAGCCGTCGGTACGCTTTGCCTCGTTGCAGGCGGGCGAGGTGGACGTGATCGAGGCGCTGCCGCCGGAATCCCACGAAGCGGCCCGACGCAATCCGGACCTGCAACTGATCATCGCTCAGCGCCCCGGCAACCCTACCAACGGCACGCTGAACATCACCCGCGCGCCGTTCGATGATCTGCGGGTGCGTGAAGCCTTCGTGCGCAGCGCCGACATCGAAGGCGCGCTGAAGAGCGTGTACTTCAACGAGTTTCCAAGGGCGGGCGGTCCGCTGAGCCCGGCGACGCGTTTCTATAGCCCGGACTTCCAGCATGCGCAGGATTACGACCCGGCCAAGGCCGCGCAGTTGCTGGATCAGGCGGGTTGGACCGGCCGGGACAGCGACGGCTATCGGACCAAGGACGGCAAGCGCCTGCAAGTCCATGTGGTGATGGGCAACCGCACACCCCCTTCGGAATTCACCCTGTGGGAGCAGGTCCAGGCCACCACTCGACAAGCCGGTTTCGAGCTGATCGTCGAACAGATGAGTGACGTGCAAGCCACCAAACGCCAGGCGGACTGGGATTACGACATTCGTCTGGGCTACTGGAACACCAACACCGCTGACGTGCTGCGGATTATCTTCGGCAGCGAATTCATTCGTCCGGCAGGCGTGGGTGGCTATCACCAGAACACCGCCGGTTTCAGCGATCCGGCCTTCGATGCGTTGATTCAGCAGGCCCTGGCCACCCAGGACCCGGATCAGCGTCGGGTGTTGTACTACAAGGCCCAGCAGATCGCGTCGAGCCAATACCTGCAACTGACCACCTACCCGCAAAGCACACGGCTGGGCATCTACAAGACCACGCAAGGTGTGCGTCTGGAGACCTCGCTGGCGGTGACTTACCTCTACGACGCCTGGGTGAACAAATGACACACGCAGTCTTGAGCAATGAACTGAGCAGCCCCCGGCGCGAGCGGCTGCACAAACTGGGACGGCGGGCGTTATGGCGCCTGGCGGGGGGCATTCTGGTGTTGTGGGCCGTGGCAACGCTGACCTTCTTCGCCTTGCGCCTGATGCCGGGTGATCCGGTGCTGGCCATTCTGGGTGGCCCCAGCGGCAACCCGACCCCGGAGGCCATTGCTGAAGCCACCCGTGAATACGGCCTCGACAAGCCGCTGGCGGCCCAATACGGCCTGTACTTGGGTCGCTTGGTGCAGGGCGATCTCGGCGTGTCCTATTCCCAGCATTTGCCGGTGACACGCGTGCTGGCCGAGCAATCCTGGCCGACTTTGGAACTGACGTTCAGCTCGTTGGCGCTGGCGTGGTTGCTGGTACTGGCATTGACGGTGCTGACCGCCGGGCGTCGTCGCTGGGTGGGCAGCCTGGCGTCGCTGGCGGAAACCCTGTCCGCCGCATTGCCGCATTTCTGGCTGGGCATTCTGCTGCTGGCGGTGTTTGCCTTTGGCTTGCGTTGGTTTCCTCCGGCGGGCAGCGACGGCTGGCGCACGCTGGTGCTGCCGTCCTTCGCGCTGGCGATTCCGCTGGCGGGCTTCATCGCTCAGGTCACCCGCGAGTCGCTGGACCTGACCCTCGATCAACCCTTCGTGCTCACGGCCAGAACCCGGGGCATGAGCGACATCAAGGTGCGCTTCAAGCACGCGTTGCGCCACGCGGTACTGCCCGGCATTTCGCTGTCGGGCTGGGCCATCGGTGCGCTGATCAGCGGGGCGGTGGTGATCGAAGTGATCTTCTCCCGCAAGGGTCTCGGGCGTCAGTTGTATCAGGCCGTACAGGCCCAGGACTTGCCATTGACCATCGGCATCAGCCTGGTGGTCGCCGCCGGTTACGTGCTGGCCAACATCCTCGTCGACCTGCTGTACCTCTGGGTCGACCCACGCCAACAGGGGCAAGCGTGATGAGCGAACTGACATTGAATACGCCGCTGCCCGCCGTTCGTGTGCAACGTACGGCGCGTAAGCTACGGCCGGGGCCATTGCTGGCCATTTCTTTTCTGCTGCTGGTGATTGTCGCGGCCATCGTGCCGCAGCTATTCGCCCACAGCGACCCGCTGGCCATCGTGCCTCGCGACGCGTTTCACCCACCGAGCTGGGCGCACTGGTTCGGCACCGATCAATCCGGGCGCGACATCTTTTCTCGGGTTATTCATGGTACTCGCCAGTCGCTGTTCATCGGTCTGGCGGCCACGGCGATTGCGATGAGCATCGCCATCGTTCTGGGCCTGCTCGGCGGTCTCGGCGGGGCGCGCCTCGACCGGGGCGTAGGCTGGTTGCTGGAGGTGCTGTTTGCCTTTCCGAGCCTGATTCTGGCGCTGCTGTTCGTGGCGATTTTCGGCAGTGGCATCGGCCCGCTGATCGTTGCCACGGGGTTGGGCGGTGCGCCGGGGTATGCGCGGATGGTGCGTGGTCAGGTCCTCGCTGTGCGTAACGCCGGTTACATCGAGTCGGCCAAGGCGCTGGGGCACCCGACAGGGCGCATCATCGCCCGGCAACTGCTGCCCAACGCAATGCGGCCTTTGATCGTGACCCTGACCATGGGCGTCGGTCAGGCCATCGTCTGGGCGTCGGCCTTGAGCTTTCTGGGGCTGGGCGCTCGTCCCCCGGCGCCGGAATGGGGAACCATGCTGTCCATGGGCCGTGACTTCATCGCCAACGCTTGGTGGCTGACGTTCTTCCCCGGCCTGTTCATCGTGCTGACCACGTTGTCGACCACGGTCGCCGGTCGCTATCTGCAACAACGTCTGGAGGGCCGCCTGTCATGAGCGAGCAGAAACGTTTGATCGTCGAAGGGCTGTCCATCGAGTTCGCCGGGCAGTCGGTGGTGCGCAACCTTTCCTTCACCCTTGAGCCGGGCAAAACCCTGGCGCTGGTGGGCGAATCCGGTTCGGGCAAAAGCGTCACCGCCCGCAGCCTGATCGGATTGGCGGGTGAGGGCGCCCGTATCACTGCGCGCAGGCTGAGTTACGCCGGGCAGGACCTGCTGAACCTGTCGGAACGTGGCTGGCGCGACCTGCGCGGCAAAGACATCGGCTTTGTGTTGCAGGATGCGCTGGTGTCGCTGGACCCGCTGCGTCCCGTGGGCAAAGAAATCCTGGAAGTGCTGGAAACCCACCGCTGGGGAGATCGCGCCAGCCGCGCAGAACGGGTCATCGAACTGCTAGAAACCGTGGGCGTGCCCGAACCGCGCTTGCGTGCCCGTCAGCGCCCTGATCAGCTTTCCGGCGGCTTGCGTCAGCGCGCTTTGATCGCCAGCGCGTTGGCCTTGAACCCGGGGTTGGTCATCGCCGACGAGCCGACCACGGCACTGGATGCCACGGTGCAGGCGCAGATTCTTGAAGTGCTGCAACAGATCAAGGCGCGAGGCGATTCGCTGCTGATCATCAGCCATGACCTGGCGGTGGTGGCGCAACTGGCCGATGAGGTGCTGGTGTTGCGCCACGGGGATGTGGTCGAGCAGGGGCCGACGGATCAGGTGCTGCGCAATCCACGTCACGCGTACACCCGTTCGTTGCTCGATGCTGTGCCCGCCGAACATGCGCGAGGCACCCGGTTGTCGCCAGATGGCGGGCAACAGCCAGTCGCGCGGCGTTCGGCATCCGATGCGCCCGTGCTGCTCAAGGCCGAAGGTCTGGGCAAGCGCTACGTCGGCCCGGACCAGCAAGTTCGGCAGGTGGTCGACGGCGTCGGCTTTGAACTGCGCGCGGGACGCACGTTGGGCATCGTCGGAGAGTCCGGTTCCGGCAAAACCACTGTGGCGCGTATCGCACTGGGCTTGCTGGAGCCTGATGCCGGTGCCGTACAGTTTCTCGACATCCCGTGGTCGGTGGCGGGCAAGGGGCGCGTCGAAGAGCGGACTCGGCGTCTGCACCGTCGCGACATCAGCGTGATCTATCAGGACCCGCTCAGTTCGTTCGACCCGCGCTGGAGCGTAGGGCAGATTCTGGCGGACGCACTGGACGTGGCGGGCGTGCCCTTCGAGCAACAACGCCCACGCATCGCGCAACTGCTACATCAAGTGCGCTTGCCCGTCGAACTCTCGACCCGTCGTCCGCTGCAGCTGTCCGGTGGGCAACGACAGCGCGTGGCCATTGCCCGGGCGATTGCCAGCAACCCGAAAGTGATCATTTGCGACGAGCCGGTCTCGGCGCTGGACGTGTCCGTGCAGGCGCAGGTGCTCGACCTGCTCGCCGACTTGCAAGCGTCTCTGGGGCTGGCCTACCTGTTCATCTCCCACGATCTGGGGGTGATTCGCCACGTCAGCGACGAGGTGCTGGTCATGCGCCACGGCAAGGTGGTGGAAAGTGCCGCCGTCGAAGCGCTGTTCGACCATCCGCAACACGAATACACCCGTCGTCTGCTGGGCGCCGTGCCGCGCCTGCCAGGTGCGGCGACCCCTTTGGTCGTCCCGCCGCTGGAACCGGAGAGCGAGGTGCTGCTCTTCGACGAATCTCGGCTGTGGAAGATCGCCATTTAGGTTCGCTTTCGGAACGTCGCCTTCAGAACTTTTTTTTCAGAACTTCTCCTTGGAACAAGGAACTGCCCATGAGTACGCTGTCTGCTGTCGCCCAACCCGCTGTGATCACGGTGGATGAACTCAACGCACGCCTGGACCGTCTGCTGCCGGAGATCGCCGCAGGCGCTGCGCAGCGTGAGCGCGAACGCCAACTGCCCTATGAAGCCGTGGCGCAACTGGCCAAGGCCGGGGTGTTCACGGCCCGTATTCCCACTCGCTTTGGCGGTGCGGGCGGTTCGGTCAGGGACGTGATCGCACTGCTGATCCGCATTGCCTCGGCGGACTCCAACGTGGCACAGGCCCTGCGTCCCGGCTTCGGCTTTGTCGAGGGGTTGTTGGCATCTAAGGCCGAAGGCGCAGATGCCGAGCGCGAGCGCTGGTTTGCGCGCTATCTGCACGGCGCGGTGGTGGGTAATGCCGGGTGGGAAATCGGCGGGGCGAACGGTTCGGTCAGCGCACGCATCGTGCGCGAGGGTGATCACTATCGGGCCTCCGGCAGCAAGTATTACAGCACCGGTTCGCTGTACGCCGACTGGGTCAGTGCGGTGGCGCTGGATGAGAACGAGCAGCCGGTGTCGTTCATCCTGCCTCGCGACCGTCAGGGGCTTGAATTGCTCGACGATTTCGATGCCATGGGTCAGCGTCTGACCGCCAGCGGCACGACGCACTTGCGCAACGTGCTGGTCAAGGCCGACGAGATTCGCACGCGCACGGTGGAAGAGGGCAAGCGGACCATCGTCACGCCGTTTCTGCAAGTGTTCCTCGCTGCGGTCAATGCCGGTATCGCCCGCAATGCGCTGAACGATGCCGTGAGTTTTGCCACGACCCATGCGCGGCCGATCAAGCACAGTACAGCCACGCGCTCGGTGGACGACCCCTATGTGGAATTGAGCGTGGGCGACGTTTCTGCTCGGGCGTTTACGGCCGAAGCGGTGGTCTTGCGCGCGGCAGAATCCATCGACCGGGCTTGGGTCGCGGGGCTGGATTCGGTGGCAGTGGATCAGGCGGCGGTCGATGTGGCGCAGGCGCAATACGTGGCGGCCGAGTCGGCGCTCAAGGCGGCGGAGTTAGTGTTCGATGTCGGCGGTGCCTCGACCACGGGGCGGGCTCACAACCTTGACCGACACTGGCGCAATGCACGCACAGTCTCCAATCACAACCCTCGCCACTGGAAGGCCGCGGCCGTCGGGGCCTGGCAGTTGAAGGGCACGCCACCGCCGACGTCCGGGTTGTTCTAAGGCCAAACGGCGACAGATAGATCGCGTTCGCCAGCAAGCCAGCTCCCACAATGGCTGCGTCGGAGCCTGGCCTCTTGTTCGACGCTTAACCTGTGGGAGATTCTATGTTGTCTGGTCAAGCGCCTTCGCCACCGGAGGCGGCTCCCACAATGACCGTGCCAGACCTGGGCGTTTTGTTCGACGCGATCCTTTTGGGAGCCGGCTTGCTGGCGAATGCGTGATATCTGCAACACATGGGGCGGCTGACAGGTGGTGCGCCCTGGCAGGACGGCTTCACCTGGAGCGGCAGCGTCCGCATCTGTTCGATTTCTGCGTAGATTTCATGCACCCATGGGTACTTATCAAGACGTTGTCACCAGCCCTGCGCAACCATTGCCCACCCCCCTCCAGTGCCGCATTCCGATGATCATCGGTTGCGCGTTGTTCATGGAGTTGATCGACGCTACCGCTGTGCTCACTGCATTGCCGCAAATGGCACGGGAATTCGGTGAGCCCAGTGTGCGAATGAATCTGGTGGTGTCGCTTTACCTGCTGGCAGTGGCGCTGTTCGTGCCGGTCAGTGGTTGGGCGGCGGATCGCTTCGGGCCCCGGCGCGTATTCGTCAGTGCCATCGTGCTGTTCACGTTGGCATCGGTGGCCTGTGCCTGTTCGACCTCGTTGCTGCAACTCTCGCTGGCGCGTCTGGCCCAAGGGGTCGCGGGCGCGATGATGGTGCCGGTGGGGCAGGTGATCCTGCTGCGCTGGTCCGCGCGGGAAAACCTGCTGCGAGCGATGTCCTACCTGACCATCCCGGCGCTGATAGGGCCGATTCTCGGTCCGCCATTAGGCGGGTTGCTGGTGACGCTGTTGTCCTGGCCATGGATCTTTCTGATCAACGTGCCCATCGGCGTGCTCGGGATCGGTTTGGTGGTGCGCTACATCCCCGACTATCCCGGCGCGCGTCATCGACCGCTGGATGTTCGCGGGCTACTGCTCAGTGCGATCGGGCTGGGTGGGCTGGTCTTCGGTTTCGAGGCCATTGGTCATGGCCTGTTGCCGCGCTACGGGTCGTTGGCGCTGGTGGGGTTGGGACTGCTCAGCGCGGTGCTGTACGTGCACCATGCCCGACGCGCAACGCATCCGTTGATTGATCTGTCGTTGTTGCGCATCCCCACGTTCAGCGTGAGTTTCTGGGGCGGTAACCTGATGCGCATTGGCAGCGCGTCACAACCGTTCCTGCTGGTGCTGCTGTTCCAACTCTGTTTTGGTCTCAATCCTTTGCAGGCCGGGCTGCTCAGTTTCGTCGGCGGGGCGGGGGCGTTTCTGATGAAGCTGCTGGCGGTGCGCATCGTCAGCCGTTTCGGGTTCAGACGGACCCTGATCGGCAACGCCGTGTTGACCGGTCTGACGCTGGCGGCCACAGGTCTGTTCGACATCACCACGCCGTACTGGGTGGTGATCGTGGTCCTGTTCATCAGTGGGGTGATTCGCTCGTTGCAATTCAGCACCCTGGGCGCGCTGACTTACGCCGACGTGCCTGCGCCGCAGTCCAGTGCCGCGAGCAGCCTCTCGGCCATGAGCATTCAACTGACCATGAGCCTCTCAGTGGGCGTGGCCGCGGCGCTGCTCAGCCTGATCATGGTGTGGCGTGAACACGCCGTCCTCACGGAGAGTGACATCGCACTGGTCATGGGATTGGCGGGCGTCTTGTGCGTGGCGTCGGCGCTGGTGTACCGCAGGCTTTCCGTCACCGCCGGATCGGCGGTTTACGCGTCGGGGGAGCGATGAGAATGAGGCGTTCACGCCGGGCAAGCGGACACATCGATGGGGTGGCCGCCGCCCACGCTATGGCATGAGGTGCTAAAGACTATTCCGGATAGCCTTTTTGTGGCCGATCCTCAAAAGTGACTCGGCGGTTGTTGGGTGCCGGTTTGCTGAAGTAATAAGGCCCGGTGTCCGCCCAATGCGCCGATTGATGGATGTATTGGCTGCGCAGCAGTGTTTCCTGGGAGGCACTCAGGGTCACGGGTTTTCCCGCAGTGACCTGTTGCAGCACGTGTGCAGCGATGGGTTTCAGATCCGCAGGCAGCGCAAAACGCGGGTCCGTTTCGGCGATGGCGGCAAACGGGACGCCATGGCGTACCCCCAGTTCGCGCATGACGCGCAGAGGGATCAAGGCCAGTTCGTGGCGCACCTGTCTTTCCATTCGCACGCAAATCCAATAGTCCTGACTGACCGAGCCCGACGCGCCACCTGCGCCCCCAGCTGCGCGCCAGGACTGAACCGTTACGCTGCCTGTCTGGGCGATTCCGGAGTCCCGGAGCCGCTTGGCTTGCGCCTGTGCCGTGGCCCATGCCTGGCTGGCCTGTACCGTCTCATCATCCCGGACGGTGGCGCGTACGGGTTGGGTCATCCACAGCTGCTCACGGGTCTGCGGGAGGTAACCACCGCCAATGTCCGCGTGGGCGCCGGGCAACACGATGGACTGATGGCTGGCGTGCACTTTATTCAGCGGGAAATTCAAGCGGTACTCGTCACGCGCGTGAAGATGAATGACTTTACGCGCGCAGCCCGGTGGCAGGTACAGGTTGATCCCGCGATTGATGTCGTTGCCGGGGCCGAAATCCCCGTGTGCCGGGTCCGAGATGGCGGCGACGGTGTCGAACAGCGCAATCAGGTTCATGCTCACGTCGGTCATCGCTGCTGGACCGAAGCGGCCAGCTTGAAGCATCGGTCTGAACGCTCCGTGCCCTGGTTTGAGCAATTCGTTGGCGCAGTGTCTGGCAGCGGCGGCGCCTCGGCTGAAGCCAAAAATATCGAACTCAACGCCTTTTATGACGGTGCCAGGGTGGTGTTTTCTGAAGGTCTCAACCTGCCGGGCAATCAGATCAGGTGCCCGCTTGACCTTGGCCAGTACACCGGTTTCGCCTTGCCCCAGTAGTTGCCCATTGACGGCGGAGTCCTGGCCGCCGCTGCGTGTGCCGATGCCGTCGACATAGGCCTTGAGATAGGCGATGGGCGTTCTGGTGTCGATCGGGCTTTTCGAATGGTCCGGGTACAGCTCGTACAAATGAACCACGTTGGTCGGCGCGCCGCCGTAGCTGGTGCCGGGTACCGAGTTGAAGCGGGTGCCGTCAAAATCACCGAAACCGTATTTCGAGCACGTTGTTTTGATATTTGCCAGCTCGCTTGCGCTGCATGACTTCAGGTCCAGCCGTCGGCACTGCGCCGTGGCAGCGACGTTGTCCCGATTGTTTCCGGTGCCATCGAAAAACAGGCCCAGGCGCAGAATGATACCCGGAGTTCTCAGCTCTTCTTCCTCTTCCTCTTCTTCTTCCCACGAGGTGTGATCGAGCGACAAATCGGGCAGGGGTAAAGGCGTGTCATGGCGTTTGTTGAACGCCGAAATGGGGGTCATAAACATGTTGCTCATCCTTGATAGTTGATCCAGCGCATCCGAGCGCTTTTTTTGCAAAGTTTCACGCCTCACACGTCAGTGAGGGCTTAGAAAAAATGAATGGAATCCGCCTGTTTTTCCAGAGCAATGACAGTGAAGAGGACGGTTCCTAATTGATATGAGGAGCTTTCCTACGTGAACGTCGCTGGAGTCATCGCTGTTGGGTTTGCGACAGGCAATGCACAGACGGTGTCGTCAACACCACTTTTCTTGTGCTGCTGACGGGCTAAAGCCGCAGAGACAGAGGGCTGCATCGCTGGCATGAATCCTGATTGAGCCGTGCAGACGCCCGAGGGACGCGTTCGTGGCGCCCCTGGAAGGGGCGTCGTATTTCATAGGGGCCAGCATCCGGTTGCTGGCCCCTCCTGCCTGAAAGCTGCGCGGCCACAGGCGTCATTCAGGAACCGTATCTGCCATGAGTTCGTCCTTTTCCTCTTTCGCTCCCCGTGATCGTCGATTGCGCAGCTGGAATGTCCAGCACCTGCCGACGAAGCCGGTGGCATTCGTGGGTTTTTTCATCGGTAATTTCAAAGGGTGGTACGTTGCCATTCTGTTGCTCCAGATCGCGGCGGTGATTTGCACGCTGCTGGTGCCCTGGGGCTTGGGGCAGATCACCCGCACGGTCACTAACGGCCTCGATGCCGGGCAGGCGTTTGTCGTGCTGCAATGGCCGCTCACGCTGTTTGCGGCGGTGCTGGTCTCCGAGGTGCTGTTCACCCGCGCGGCTGCCGGATGCCATATCCACGTATTGCCGTTGCAACGGCGCACCGTGACCCATGTGGTCTATGCCTACCTGCAACAACATTCCCACCGCTTCATCAGCAACGAATTCGCGGGCGCGCTGGCGCACCGGGTCTCGGAGGTGGCGCTAGGGGTCAACCAGACCCTGAGCATTCTGCTGTTCGACCTGATTCCGTTGCTGGTGACGCTGTCGCTGGCCACCGCGCTGTTGTGGACCGCATCGCCGCTGATGGCGGTGTTCATGGCGGGCTGGTCGGTGCTGTTCATTGTCGTCTGTTACTTGCTCGCACGGCGCAGTCATCCGCTGGCGCAGCAGTATTCAGCGGCCCGCAGCACCAGTTCCGGCAAGGTGGTGGACGCGGTGTCGAACCTGGCCAACATTCGCCTGTTCGCTCGGCATGCTTATGAACACACTTACCTGGGCAGCTTCCTCGACAAAGAGGTGGCGGCGGCCTATCGCTCGTTGGGCTACATGGAGAAGATTCGATGGTTTCAGACCGGCTGCGGCGTTCTGCTCAAGCTTGGTCTGCTGTTGCTGGCGTTGCAGTTGTGGCGCACGCAGCAGATCGACATCGCCGGTTTTGTAATGTCTACCAGCCTCTCGCTGCTGATCATCAGCGATGTGGGTAACCTGTCCCGGCGTTTTCTGGAATTCTTCGAGGCCACCGGCAATATTGCCAACGGGGTGCGCACGCTGATTCGCCCACACGAAGTGGTGGACCGGCCGGGCGCCAGGGCGTTGCAGGTCAAGCGTGGCGATATCGAGTTTCGCGATGTGGGTTTCGGTTACGGCGCTGATCAGACGATTTTTCAGCACTTGAACATCGTGATCCCGGCCGGGCAGAAGGTCGGTCTGGTGGGCGCGTCTGGGTCAGGCAAGTCGACCCTGCTCAGCCTGTTGCTGCGCTTGTACGACGTGCAAAAAGGCGAGGTGTTGATCGATGGTGTCGACGTGCGCAACGTCACCCAGCATTCACTGCACCAGCAGATTGGCCTTATTCCGCAGGAGCCGGGCCTCTTCCATCGCAGCATTCGGGAAAACATTCACTACGGACGTCTCGACGCGTCTCTGGACGAAGTCGCCGAAGCCATCCATCGAGCAGGGGCCAGTGAGTTCATCGACAGCATGGAGCAGGGTGATGAGTCGCTGGTTGGGGAGCGCGGCGTCAAGCTGTCGGGTGGCCAGCGGCAGCGCATCGCCATTGCCCGGGTGTTGCTGAAGAACGCACCGATTCTGGTGATGGACGAGGCAACGTCGAGTCTGGATTCGATCACCGAGCGCTTCATTCAGGACAAACTGGACGAAATCATGGAAGACAAAACGGTGCTGGTGGTCGCGCACCGGTTGTCGACGGTGGCGCATCTGGACCGGATTCTGGTGTTCGACAAAGGCCGGGTGGTCGAGGACGGCACGCACGAGCAGTTGTTGCGTCTGGGTGGTCAGTATGCGCGGCTGTGGAATCAGCAATTCAGCGATGAGCTGGGTGAGGCGGTCTGAGGTCGGAGGGAAAGGCGCGGTGTGCCCGTCACACCGCGTTTGAGGGTCAGATCGACAGGTGCAGCACGCGCTCGTCGGCGGTCGTCTGATGGGGGCGGCGCTTGTTGACCTTGAGTTCACCCAGGTTGATCAGCAGCGTGCGCGTCACATTGCGGCTCAGGCCCAGCAGCTCGGCGGTGTGCACCTGATTGTGATGACAGAACTTGTAGGCCGCGCTGAGCAGCGTGCGTTCGACGTGTTCGTGCAAATGCTCGATCTGTTCTTCGAACAATTGTTGCAGGGCGGTCTCGAGAAGGCCCAGTCCCGACTGATTGGCGGGCAGCGTGTCTTCGTGACGCTCCAGGCGCAGGTTAGACAAGCGCAAGTCATCGCTGTGAATCACTCCGTCACGGCAGATCAGCAGGGTGTGATGAATCACGTTTTCCAGTTCCCGGATGTTGCCTGGCCAAGTGTAGGTTTCCAGCTTGTGCGCAGCGTCCGGGTTCAGGCGGATCTCGCCGTAGTTCAGGCGTTTGCTGTAGCTGGCGATGAAGTGCCGCACCAGTGGAAGGATGTCGCCTGGGCTGTCCCTCAGCGGGCTGAGTTCCAGATTGACCACGTTGAGGCGATAGAACAGGTCTTCACGGAAGTGTCCGGCATTGATCGCCTTTTCCAGTTGCACGTTGGTCGCGGCCAGCACGCGGACGTTGATTGGAATGCTCTTGCGCGAGCCCAGTCTGACCACTTCGCGTTCTTGCAGTACGCGCAGCAGCTTGACTTGGATCGACATCGGCAGGTCGCCGATTTCATCGAGGAACAGGGTGCCGCCATTGGCTTCCTCAAACCAGCCTGCCTTGGCACTCAAAGCGCCGGTGAAGGCGCCTTTCTCATGGCCAAACAGTTCGGCCTCGACCAGCGATTCGGAAAACGCGCCGCAGTTGACGGCCACGAAGGGTTGGGCCTTGCGTGCGCTGAGGTTGTGAACGTGGCGTGCTACCAGTTCTTTGCCGGTGCCGGTTTCGCCGATGATCAGGACGCTGGCCTCGCTTGGGGCGATCTGTTGCAAGTGGCGCAGCAGGGCCTGGGATTTGGGGTCTTCGAAAACTTGCGCGGTGGCGCGGATCGAGGTGGCCAGCGCGGGCGAGGGCGGTAAGGTCAGCAGTTGCATGATGATCCCTATGAATAAAAGGTCGGGATGGGCGAGGTGCGGTTCAGTGCCCAGTCCCCCAGTTCATGGAGTTTGTAATCGAGCGGGTCATGCAGGCTCTGGGTGCGCAGGTTGCGCCAGTGCCTGTCGAGGGCCACGGAAGCGTGGGTGGCGCGGGCGCCGGTGACCTCGAAGACCTTGCTACAAAGTTCCAGGCCATGACGGCTGGCCGCGACTTTGGCGGTGGCGATGGCAATGGCGACTTCGCCGCGTTCTTCCGAAGTCAGTGCCGATTCCTTGGCCCAGGCGTCGTCAAGCAGGCGTCCGGCGCGTTCGATCAGCAGCCGCGTGCTTTCCAGCGCGACCCAGAACTCCCCGTAATGACTGAGCACATACGGGTCCTGCGTGTTGTCCGAGACCCCGGAGCGAAACCACGGGCGGGTTTCTTCCCGGGTGTACTTTCGCGCTTCCTCAAATGCGCCTTCGGCGATGCCAAGGAAGATGTTGGCGAAGTGCAGTTGCGCGATCAGTGGGCGCAGGCACGCGAACGGTGTGCTCAGCGGGCCGGGGTCCAGCAACAGGTCAGACTCTTCGACGCGCACCCGTTTGAAGGTCACGCTGCCACTGTCGGTCTGGCGCTGGCCCATGTTGTACCAGTCGTTGTGCAGGGTAATGCCGCTGCGTGCACTGGGGATCGCGGCGATCAGCAGCTTGCCGCCCGCCGCTTCATCCACCGCTGAGGCGATGAGCATTTCCGAATCGTTGGCGCCGGAGCAGAAGCTCTTTTGCCCGGAAAATTCGCGCCAGCCGTTGCGCCCCTTGACCACGGTGCGGGTGTCCAGCGGGTTGAGCGTGTTGCCCCAGAACCAGTTGTGGCTGGCGGTGAGCTTGAACCAGGTCTGCCACTGCGAGGGTTTGGCGAACAGGCGAACGGTGGCCAGCATCAGGTGGTGAAAGCCGAAAACGTGCGCGATGGAGCTGTCGACCCGGGCGAACTCGCGGATGACCTCGAACGTTTCCGACCAGTTGGCGCCCAACCCGCCGAACGGGCCGGGAATGCTCAGGGCCAGCAGGCCGCTATGGCGCAGCCGGTCTCTCTCTACCTTGGGTGTACCGCCCAAGGCGTCGCGGTCGACGGCAGTGCGGGCAAACTCGCTCGCCAGCTCACGAGCGATGTCCAGTGGCGCCTTGCGGGCGTTGAGATAGGTGACAGTCACGGGGATACCTCTTCCTTGGGGTGGACACAGCCCGGCCGCTCGCCGCTAACCTGTGGGAGCCGGCTTGCTGGCGAGGGCATTCTGTCAGGCGATACATTCGTCGCTGACCCTAAGCCTTCGCCAGCAAGTCGGCTCCCACAGGTTCGGCGTCGAACAAAAGGCTTAGGTCCGGCACGGTCATTGTGGGAGGCAACAGGTTGGTGTTGCTCTCTACTTCGCAGTAATCACCGACAGCTTGGTAATCCCGGCCTTCTCGATGGAGGCCATGGCCCGGGCCACTTCGCCGTAATTCACGCCGTTGTCGGCCTGCAATTGCACGCGCACGTCAGCGTTCTTTTCCTTGGCGGCCTTGAGGTTGGTTTCCAGCAGATCCGGCTGGATTTCGTCCTTGTTGATGAACAGTTTGCCCTGATCGTCGATGCTCACTACCAGCGGGTCTTTTTGCTCCACCGGGGCGACCGATTCGGTCTTGGGCAGGTTGATCGGGATCGAGTTGGTCAAAAGCGGGGCGGTGACGATGAACACCACCAGCAGCACCAGCATCACGTCCACCAACGGCGTGACGTTGATTTCGCTCAGCACTTCATCACTGTCTTGGGTCGAGAAGGCCATATCAGGACGCCTCCTTCACTTTCTGACCCGAGCCGGTCGCGCCGGATTTGAGCACCGGGTGCAGCAGCACACGGAAGGCGTTTTTCTGCGCCAGGCTGTAGAAGTCGTGGGCGAAATCGTCCAGATCGGCGGCGGTCAGTTTCAAACGGCGCAGGTAATAGTTGTACACCAGCACCGCAGGCACCGCGACGGCGATCCCGACGCCCGTGGCCACCAGGGCTGCACCAATGGGACCGGCCACGGTTTCCAGGCTCGCCGAACCCGCAGCGCTGATGCCCTTGAGCGCCGACATAATGCCCCAGACCGTGCCGAACAGGCCGATGAAGGGCGAGGTGCTGCCGATACTGGCGAGGATCGCCAGGCCCGTTTCCAGCGAACGGCGCTCACGCACGATTTGCTGACGCAGCGCCCGCTCAAGACGGTCCTGATGATTGATCGAATGCGCCAGGTCGGTGGCTTGAGTGCCCTCAGGCACCTGAATGGCGGCATAGCCGGCCAGGGCTACACGGGCAGCGGCGCCCGGTTGGGTCTGCGCCAGTTCAGCGGCCGAGTCCAGGCTGGAAGCGGCCCAGAAATGCTTGTGGAATTTCTTGTCCTGCCCTTTGAGGCGGGCGAACTGTACGCCTTTGAGCAGGGCCAGGCCCCAAGTGGCGACGGAAAAGACGATCAACAACCAGATGACCGCGTGCTCAATGGATTCAAAAGGCGAAGCGATAAGGCTCATGTGAGGCACTCCAACAAGGCATGAAAATCGTTGTAGCGATGCGCCTTTGGTCAGGTAGCCCGCGATGTGATGAATCGGTGTCAGGGGTTACTGCAATTTGAAGTCGATCGGCACGCTGACCCAGCCATCGACCGGGGTATCGCCCTGTTTCGCGGGGGCGAAACTCCAGCGCTTCACGGCGGCCAGTGCGGCATCGTCGAGTTGATCGCGACCGCTGCTTTTCTGGATCTGCACCTCACCCGGCTTGCCGCTGGCGAGCACGTGGACCCGCAACAGCACGGTACCTTCCCAGTTGCGACGCATGGCCAGTGCCGGGTACTCCGGTGCCGGGTTATGCAGATAACCGGCATTGGCCGAGGCCGGAGTGACCGGGGCAGGGGCTGGCGGTGCAGGCGGCGCCGGGGCGGCCACCGGCTGTGGTGGTGCTGGCGGTTGCTCGACCGGTTTGGGCGCAGGTTTAGGCACCGGTTTTGCCACTTTCGGCTTGGGTTTGGGCAGCGGCTTGGGCGGTGGTTTGGCGGCCAGTTCGTCCTCGACGGGCGGTGGCGGTTCCTCGGGCTGCACCACAGGCTCGGGCGGCGGTGGCTCCACCACCGGGGGCGCGGGTTGGGAAAACTCGATGGTCATCGGCGGGATTTCCGGTGGCACCACGGGCAACGGCGGCGTCGAACTGCTGTTGACCCAGTAGATCACTGCCCCGTGCAAGACCAGGGCGAACACCCCCAGTAGAACGCCTTCGCGACGACTCAGAATGCGCCGGGGCGTGGTGTGCAGCCGCGACAGCGCCAGCGGGCCTCGGTAGACCCGACCCAGATCGAGCAACTCGCCGCCCGGCGCCTGGCGCCAGAGCACATCCAGTGCGCTCGCTGTTTGGGCATTGGCCATTGATTGACTCCTGCTGTTATACAAAACCGGAACACTTGTTCCGTGAACGTTATCAATGAGGCGCATGAGCAATTGAATCAGCGCCGACAGGTGACATCAGGAAGGGGAGCAAGAGCCATACCAACTAATGAACGCCTGTAAAACTGGCTTAATACCACGAGTTTCAATGGTTTTAATTGTGAGAGAGGTACTTTTTGTTTCTCAACTGTTGTTCGATAAACAGTGGCTGTTATGACCCTCTTTGATCTGGCTATAACAGGCGGGCGGTGTGTCTGGCACAGGTATTTCAACGGTCTGCGAAGAGCGCGTGTGCAGTGTTGATATCTGAACAGTGGGCAAGCAAAGTGTCGTTGCGATACGACGTTATTGAGGCGGTGTTCTCCGAAAACCGGCCAATAACGCGTGGCACGAACCCTGCTAAGTGGGTTCAGAGCGCGACTATACGAATAGATGCTCCCACTTATTGATTAACGCAGGAGCAGGAAAGTCGATGCTGCAAAAGTTTGAATTACGTGCTCGCCGTTTTGAATCACTGACCACCGCTTCCAGCCTTGGCATTTTGTTGATGCTGGTTCATGGAGTGGCGCTGGCCGCCGATGATTCGACCGCACAGGACCCACGTCTGGCCACCGTCACGGTGACCGGTGCACAGGCCAGCGAAGCGCAAAAGGCCGAAAAGCAATTGGCCAAGGTGCCGGGCAAGACTGCCGTGATCGACAACCATGAGATCGAACGGGGTCGTGCATCCAACGCCGAAGACGTACTGGCCCTGCAGCCCGGCGTGTTCGCGCAGGCCACCAGTGGCTCGGCGGCGAACAAGATCTCGATTCGCGGATCGGGGCTGAACACCTTCTATCAAGGCTATGTGCTGGGCATCAAATTCCTCTTCGACGGCCTGCCGCTGACCGGCCCCGGCGGTACGCAGGAAGACATGCTGGACATGGCCGGGGTCGATCACACTGAAGTGCTGTACGGCGCCAACGCGTTCAACTATTCGGCGCTGTCCCTGGGTGGCGCGATCAACTTCGTCAGCAAGACCGGCCGCACCGACCCTGGCAACTATGCGCGGTTCGAGGCCGGCAGTTACGGCTATCGCAAACAGGTGCTGAGTACCGGGGGCGTGGAGGGCAATGCCGATTACTACGTCAGCGTGCAACACAACGAGCGCGACGGTTATCAGGACGACACCGAAAACAAAGGGCAGGGCATCGTGGCCAACTTCGGTTACGTGTTCAACCCGAAACTGGAAACCCGGTTCTTCTTGCGTTATCGCGAAGAAACTCTGAGCCAGGGCAACACGCTGACCAAGTATCAGATCAAACACGACCCCACCAGCAACGCAGTACCCTTTGGCCGCAAGAAGGACGGCACCACGCTGCTGGGCAGCAAGACCACCTACACCTTCGATGACAACGCCAAACTGGAAGTGGGACTGGGCTACAACGACTACCCGTTGTACAACGGCTGGCGTTACTCGGCGACCCCTCAGGACTGGCGCTCCAAGGACATCAACCTGACCCTGCGCTACCTGCGTACCGGCGACACCTTTCTGGGGCTGAACAGCGACAGCACGGTCACCTTCAGCACCACCCGTGCTTACCTCGCGGATGTGAAATCCCACAGCAAGGCGACCCACATCAAGCAGCAGGAAACCGACTACACCGGCTCTCGCGACACGGTCTTCTCGCTGGGCAACGAGTTGCAATTGACCGACAACCTCTGGCTGTCCTCAGGGCTGTCGTTCATCGACATCAAGCGTAAGGCCAACATCGAATACACCACCGGGACCAACACCACCGCGTTCCCCAATGGCGTCGAGTACGAAGAGCACGACCTCGCACCGCGCATCGGTCTGCGTTACAAGCTGAACCCCGAGTTCGAACTGTTCGGCAACGTCAGCCGCTCCATCGACCCTCCGGTGACCTGGCAACTGGGCAGCACCGGCACGCCTTACATTCGTGACGTTCGCCCGCAAAAGGCCAACACCGTGGAATTCGGTATCCGCGGCGGGCACGGCATTTTCGATGGCAGCCTGACGCTGTACCGCTCGTGGGTGCAGAAGGAGCTGCTGTCGGTGGTCGTGCGCCAGGCCACGGCCACTCAGGACCAACTGGTGGCCACCTCCAACGGCAGCCCGACGATTCATCAGGGCATCGAAGCGGGTCTGAATGCCTTGCTGTGGGAAGGACAGGGCGGCGACACCGTGACGCTGCGTCAGGCCTACACCTACAACGACTTCCACTACCGCCACGACGCCACCTTTGGCGACAACGAACTGCCCGGCCTGCCGCGCCAGGTCTATCAGGCTGAACTGGAGTACCGTCAGGCCAGCGGTTTCTACGCGCAACTCAACGCCCGGGCGGCATCCAGTTACTACGTGGACTTCGCCAACTCCCTGTCCGCGTCGTCCTACACCTTGTGGGGTGCGAAATTCGGCTATGAAGCGCCGAGCAAGAAGTGGGAAGTGTTCGTCGATGCACGCAACCTCACCAACGAACGCTACGCCACCGCCACCAACACGGCGTACGACGCGAAGGGGCAGGATTCGGCGAATTTCTACCCGGGGGACCCGATCAACGTGACCACGGGCGTTTCATTCCGGTTCTGACCCGTTGACGGGCCTGCCGATGTGGCAGGCTTGCGCCACAGGACCCGTTTGTCAGGAGACCTCACATGCGCTTGTACCTCGTACGCCACGGCCAGACCCAAGCCAATGCCGAGCACCGTTACTTGGGTTCGCTCGACCCGGAACTGACCTCCACCGGCCGCGAACAGGCGGCCGCGTTGCGCCTTGAACTGCCGGATGCCATCGACGGCATCGTGGTGTCACCGCTGCGCCGAGCGCGACAGACGGCGCAAATCATCAATTACCGGTTGAACCTGCCCTTGCAGGTGAACGAGGCCTTTCGGGAGCGCAATGTCGGGGTGTTCGAAGGATTGAATCAATCCGAAGCGCGGGCGCTGTACCCCGACCTCTGGCAACGGAACATCACCCGCCAATGGCACGTCGGCCCGCCCCAGGGCGAGTCCATCGCCGAGACCGTGGTACGTGTGCATCAGGGGTTGCAGGGCCTGGTGCAGCGGGCCTCGGGGCAGGACGTGTTACTGGTCGGGCATGGCTTTGTGTCCAAGACCGTGCGCGCGCTGATTCGCCAGGATTTCTCCGACTTCTTCGACTGGCAACTGGGTAATGGCCACTGGCTGGTGCTGGAGAATGTCGAGCGGATTCTCGGGTATGGGGTGCCGGGGCAGGATCCGCTGCCCCGTGTCACGGGTTAAAGATGATCCGCGTCGATCACCGCCTGGGCGAACGCTTGCGGGGCCTCTTGCGGCAGGTTGTGGCCGACGCCGCCGTTGATCAGGCGGAACTCGTATCTGCCGGTGAAGCGTTTGGCGTAGTCCTCCGGCGCCGGGTGCGGTGCGCCGTTGGCGTCGCCCTCCAGGGTGATGGTCGGCACGCTGATGGACGGCGCGATGGCCAGTTTCTGTTCCAGTGCGTCGTAGCGGGATTCGCCCTGCACCAGGCCCAGACGCCAGCGGTAGTTGAACACGGTGATGTCGACGTGATCGGGGTTTTCCAGCGCCTTGGCGCTGCGGTCATAGGTCGCGTCGTCGAATGCCCACTTCGGTGATGCGGTCTGCCAGATCAGCTTGGCGAAGTCGTGGGTGTTCTTTTCGTACCCTGCGCGGCCACGATCGGTGGCGAAGTAGAACTGATACCACCATTGCAGTTCGGCCTTGGGTGGTAGCGGGTTTTTCCCGGCAGCCTGATTACCGATCAGGTAACCGCTGACCGAGACCAGTGCCTTGACCCGCTCTGGCCACAGTGCCGAGACGATGTCCGCCGAGCGTGCGCCCCAGTCGTAGCCACCGAGCACGGCGGTCTTGATCTTCAAGGCGTCCATGAAGTCGATGACATCGCTCGCCAGCGCCGCAGGCTGGCCATTGCGCAGGGTTTTGTCGGAGAGAAAACGGGTGTCGCCGTAGCCGCGGGCGTAAGGCATCAGCACGCGATAGCCCTTGGCGGCGAGCAGAGGCGCGACGTCGTCGTAGCTGTGAATGTCGTAAGGCCAGCCGTGCAGGAGGATCACCACCGGGCCGTCGGCAGGGCCGGTTTCGGCGTAGGCCACGTCCAGCAGCCCGGCATTGATGTGTTTCAACGGGCCAAAGGGCGAGGGCGCTGCATGGCTGACGGCTGGCGCCGCCGTGTCCTGCGCGTGGGCCACTTCCACCGCGCCCAACAGACCCAATGCGAGTAGCGAGGCGCTGACAATCCGGCGTGGCTGAAGGCGGGGGCTGTGAGGGTGTCCAGGCAGTTTCATGGTGGCGTCTCCGTGCATGTCAATGGGCGAGGGATCAGGCTGATCCCCCTCGAACCTTGCGTGCATTTCAACGCGATCACGTATCTGTGGTGTGTCTCGCAGGCCTGAAGTTGCAACGCTGCGTATCCGGAGCAGGCCCGGATACACAGGGATACAAAATCTGGTCGGGTGTTGCGCTGATCCGTTTCGCCTCAGGCTACCGGGTACGGAGCGACCCCTCGGGCGCGTTATTCCCCGCCGAACTGCTGTCGATACTGATTGGGCGACAACCCGATGCGTTCGCTGAACACTTTGCGCATGTGCCGTGCGCTGCCAAAACCGCAGCGGGAGGCAAGGACCTTGAGCGGCACGTCACAGGTTTCGAGCAACTTGCGGGCGTGGTCGATACGGGCGTTCTGCACGTATTGCATCGGCGTCATACTGACTTCGCGCTGGAAGGCGCGGGCGAAGTTACGCGGACTCATGGCGGCAATCTCGGCCATGCGTGAAATGGTGTAAGTCTGCTCGATGTGGTCGACGATGTGGGCCTGTACTTTCGCAACGGCACTGCCGTCGCGCGGCACCGCCGCCAGCAGCGGGCTATAGGGCGTCTGGCCGCCTTGGCGCTTCATCACCACCAGCAGCACCTTGGCCACTTCCAGCGCGATGTCCTTGCCGTGGTCTTCGGCGACCACCGCCAGCGCCATGTCGATCCCGGCGGTAATGCCACCCGAAGTGATCAGGTTGCGGTCCACCACATAAATCTGTTCGGTCTCCACCCGTGCTTCGGGAAAACGCTGCGACAGCCGCTCGACGTAATTCCAGTGCGTGGTGCAGCGATAGCCATCGATTAGCCCGGCCTCGGCCAGCAGAAAAATCCCGGTGCAGATCGCCCCGAAACGATTCGCGCGGCGGGCGGCGTCGGGCAGCCACGCGTTCAGGGCCGGATGCCCGACGCCGTACGCGCCAGGACCGCCGGGCACCAGCAGCAGGTCGATGTCGCAGGGGCAGTCTTCAAGCCGGAAATCGGCCTGCACCTTCAACCCGGATGAACTGCGCACCAGCCCCGGCCGTTCCGAAACGGTGAGCAAGTGGTAGTGCTTTTCCCTGGGGAGCAAGCGATTGGTGATGGAGAACACGTCCATGGGGCCGGTCACGTCGAGCATCAGCACGTCGTTGAACAGCACCATCACCACTGTTTTATGAGCCTTGGGACCTTGCATGCCTCAATCGCCTTCTGTCTGGCCCGAGCGGGCCCACACCGTTTACAAGGCGGCAGTTTAGGGCAAGTGAGTGTCGTTTCGGTACAGATTGGGAAGGAATTTACGGTGCAGATGAGCGGAAGGTGAAGCACATCCCTTAGCCGCATGGCTTGCCTGCGGCAGCGATCTTGCGGACGCCACCAAGTCGGACTGCGACACGGTGAACGATGATTGTGCAGACGCCACCGCTGGCAAGCCGGTTCCTATAATGGGGTGCGCGTGTCGCTCGCCGCACACCCCATCGGCAATTGGAACCGGATCATCGCGCCGCCCAGTTCGGACGCCTCGGCGTAGAGGTTGCCTTTGTGGGCCTCGATCACCGAGCGGCAAATGGTCAGGCCCATGCCCAGGCCGCTGGTCTTGGTGGTGTAGAAGGCGTCGAAGATCTGTTGCCGGGCCTCGACCGGAATGCCGGGGCCATTGTCTTCGACGGACACTTGCACGCCGTCGCGCAGGGATTTTGAAGACACCCGCAGAACCCCGCCCGTCGAACGGTGGGCGCCCACCGCTTCCATGGCATTGGCGATCAGGTTGAACACCAACTGCTGGATCTGTACCGGGTCGGCGATGACCGGGTGCTCGGCGTGCAGCTCGATGTCGAGGGTGATGTTGTGATGCGACAACGACGGGGTATGCAGCCGGGCAGCCTCAAGGATTACCTCGTTCACATCGACCGCTTGCGGCGCGGAGGTGGACTGTTTGGCCAGCGCCCGCAGCGCAGCGACGATCCCGGCCGCGCGCTCGCAGTCCTTGCGGATGTCACTCAGGCCATCGATCGCTTCATCGAGGTTGGGGGTGTCCCGCTGCAACCAGCGCACACATGCTGCGGCGTTGGACGCGATGGCCAGCAGCGGCTGGCAGATCTCATGGGCGATGGACACCGTCAGTTCACCCATGACTTTCAAATGGGCGTTGCGTGCAGTCTCGGCTTGCGTGCAGGGCAGCGGTGTTGGGGCGGGCGCCGTGAGGCGGTGAGATCGAAGTTCCAGCACGCCCAGCCGCTGGGGGGCGCCGGGGGACAACAGCGGGACGATGGCGATGCCGCTGTGAGGATCGGGTGACAAGTGCCAGCTCGGCACGTCTGCCCGCGGTAACGGGGACATGTCGTGGTACTCACACCAAGGCTGGTCTGCAGCGCCGCCGGTTCCCGGAGAGCGCCTGGATGGACGTTCGTCTGGCATCACCCCCTCCGTGATCAAAGCGTCTCGTGTCGTTGGCGCTGAGTATACGCAGGGATGCACAGCGGTCATCGGCAGCGGGGCACTTTGGCAGAATCGGGCACCCGGATGGCCGTCACAGACCCCTGTGACGGTTCACAGGGGTTGCTGAAACCGTTCATCATGTCAAAGGGCCGGCGTCAGACAACGCCGATTTTCCATTGCGCCGGAGGCGGCGTGCCGTTGACCGCGTAATCGCCGACGATCCGGTCCTTGTAGATGCGCGGGTTGTGCGAGGTCAGTGTGCGGGCGTTGCGCCAGAAGCGGTCCAGTCCCAGTGGGCGCAGCGTGGCCGACGCGCTCAGGGCATCGAACATGCGGGTGCTGGCGTCCAGAATCAGGTCGCTGACCACGGTCTGGGACTGGGCAATCTCCAGTTCGGCAATATCGACCGCTCGTTTCAATTGTTCGGCATCGCCGTTCAACCTGGCCTGATACGCCCGTTCCAGCGCCTCGGCGGTTTTCAGCACGATGGCTCCTGCGCTGTACGCCGCGGCCCGCAGGCTGCCGACCACTTGCAGGATTTGCGGGTCTTGCGCGACCCGCGGCGCGTTGCCGTTGCTGAAACTGCGGGTGCGGCCGGCGACCGCCGCCGCGACTTCACCGCTGAGCGCCCGGCCGATGCCCGCCAGGTTGGCCAAGTGGACAATCTGATACAGCGCCGGGGAATACTGGAACTTGTCCTCGACGCTGACGATGTTGCGGGCGTCCACCGCCACGCCGCGTACATGAGTCGTACCGCTGGCGGTCAGTCGCTGGCCGAAGCCATTCCAGTCATCCACCACCTCCACACCCTCGGCGTCGCGCCGCACAGTCACGAACACGCGCTTGTCATCGTGGTCGCTGACCGCCACGTCGATCCAGTCGCTGTACAGGCAGCCGGTGGTGTAGAACTTGTTGCCGTCGATGCGCCATTGCTCGCCGTCCAGATACAGCTTCGAGCTGAGGTGCGATTGCAGCGTAGCGCCCACCTCGCCAGTGGCCGGGCCTACGGTTTCACCGCGCACCAGACGCTCGAACCAGACGGTGCGCCGTGCTTCGTCGCGGCTGTTGAGCAGGTTTTCCGTGAAGCCGATGTGACCGCGCAGGGCCTGCACCAGATTGGAGTCGGCCTCGCCCAGTTCGATCAGCAGATTGGTCAGTTCCGGCAGGGTGATACCGCCACCCCCGTATGCCTTGGGGACCCTCAGGGCCGTGAAGCCGGAGGCCTTGAGCAACTGCAGTTCCTCGAACGGCAGGCGGCGCTCCAGCTCGCGGCTGATGGCACCTTCGCGCAAGTGGGCGAACAACGGGCGAAAGCGTTCGGCCAGTTGCTCGTAACCTGCGCAGGGGCCTGCGCCCCAGGCCGCGTTGATTTGATGGGTCATGCTCAAGCTCTCTTTTCAAGTCGCCAATGGAAACAGGGATGTTCAGACGGTCAGGGGCTGGTCGCGCAGCAGCGTGGCCGGGTGCGCGGGACGCGGCAGGCCAAGGCGTTCGCGCAGGGTGTTACCGGTCGGACCGTCCTGCGGCACCAGGCCCCGACGTTTCAGTTCCGGCAGGATCAGGGTGATGAAATCGTCCAGCCCTTCCGGGTAGGTCGGCGGCAGGATGTTGAAGCCATCGGCGCCGTAGCCTTCGAACCAGGCTTGCAGTTGGTCGACCACTTCTTCAGGCGAGCCGACCAGCGTCCAGTGCCCGCGTGCCCCCGCCAGACGCAGGTACAGCTCACGAATGCTCAGGCCCTCGGCGGCCAGTTGCAGAATCAACTGTTGACGGCTTTTCGAGGCATTGGTGGCGGGCAGGTCCTGAGGCAAAGGGCCGTCCAGCGGCAGGTGAGACAGGTCGACGCCGCCCAACAGACCCGACAGCAGGCTCAGGCCGACCTGCGGGTGCACCAGGTTTTGCAGTCGCTGATGTTTGGCGTGGGCTTGCGCCGAGGTCGGTGCGGTGAAGATGGTCACGCCCGGCAGGATCTTGATGTGCTCGGGTTTGCGGCCAAGGACGGCCGCGCGGGTTTTGATGTCGCTGTAGAACGCCTGCGCGTCGGCCAGACTTTGATGCGCGGCGAAGATCGCCTCGGCAGTGGCTGCGGCCAGTGCGCGACCATCCTCCGACGCTCCGGCCTGCACCAGCACCGGTCTGCCCTGTGGCGAGCGCAGCACGTTCAGCGGCCCGCGCACATGGAAATGCTCGCCGTGATGGTCGGCCAGGTGCAGTTTTTCACGGTCCAGAAACAGGCCCTTCTCCTTGTCCAGCAAGAGGGCATCGTCTTCCCAGCTGTCCCAGAGTTTGTTGACCACCTCATGGAATTCTCGCGCACGGCTGTAGCGGTCGGCGTGGGCCGGTTGGTCGCGCTCGGAGGCGCCGCCGAAGTTTTTGGCGGCATCCGGGTCGCTGCTGGTCACCAGGTTCCAGCCGACTCGACCGCCGCTGATCTGGTCCAGCGAGGCGAACTGGCGGGCCAGATTGAACGGCTCGCTGTAGCTTGTGCTGGCGGTCGCCACCAGACCAATGCGCGAGGTCACGGTGGCAAGGGCCGAGAGCAGGGTCAGCGGCTCGAAACTGAGGCTTGGCGCGATCACTCGGTCGAAGGTCGGCGCGTCGATGCCACGCACCGAGACGCTGTCGGCCAGAAACAGTGTGTCGAACCCGGCGGCTTCGGCCTTGCGTGCCAGATCGATGAAGTGATCGAGGCGGATACCGGCGTCGGCCTGCGAGCCGCTGTCGCGCCAGGCAGCGATGTGGTGCCCGGTGGCGCGCAGGAACAGGCCGAGTTTGAGAACTTCATTACGCTGCGTCATGAAAAGTGATGTCCTTAGTTGAAGAAGTGGAAAGTTGAACGTGACGATGGGGCACTAAAATGCAAGAGCGTTGAATGAGTGGTTTGTCGCGAAAGAACGATTAATTGTGACTGCAAAGGGTATGCCGCGTGGTGGGTGAGTCGCGTTGTTAATGCATTCAACATTGAGGTGGTGTGCCTTCCAAGGCCCGTAACATGAGGGTTTTTCGCGTAAAAAGGGCTGTTCTGCTGAAGCGGTGTTGCTGGGGCAACACTTGAAAGTTAGTTGATTTAAAAGCGCTCTATGAATAGTTGAAAACGTTATAGCGATAACGAGTTCAATGATTGACGGGTCTTGAAGCAGGTGATTATTGTCCCCGCACTTTTATTGCGAAAAGACTTGGCCCTATTAATTTGCCAGGTTTACGCATGGGATCATTTATCTTTCCGGGTCACTAAGGGCGCTCACCATGCAAGACCATCACAGCCGCAGGGCCTTCCTCAAACAGGTCGCGTTATTGGGCACGGCCGCCGCCGCCGGGTTGATGCTGCCAGGCTGCGACAAGCAGGAAAAAACCGCCAATGCCGCGCCCGCCGTGATCAAGAAACGCGCCGATCAGGTGGTGAGTTTCAAATACCCGGACAACCCGTCATTCGATCTGGTCTACCTGGCCGACTCGCTGGGCTATTTCGATGGTTCCCGTACCCGACCCAATTACATCGGCAAGATTGCCTCGCCACAGATCATTCCCCTGGTAGGGACTGGCGAAATCGACTTTGGCACGCGCATGGTGCCACTGGTGATTTCGGCGATCGCCAGCGGGCTGGACCTGAAAGTGGTGGCCGCCGGTGGCAAGACGCTTCAGGAAGCGCCGCACATGAAGTATTTCGTGCGCGCCGATTCGGGCATCTTCACGCCCAAGGACATGGAAGGCAAAACCGTGGGCTTCAACAGCTTTGGCGCCTGTGCCGAGTTCGTGACCAAAAAATACCTGCGTGAACATCAGGTGAACGTCGATTCGATCAACTGGGTGGTGGTGCCGGACAATCAGGGCGAACAGACCGTGCTCAGTCGCAACGTCGACATCGCGATCATCCACCCGCCCGCTTCGGGCGGCGCCGAGCACAACCCCGCACTGCGCAAACTCTGGAGCGATTACGACCTCGACAAAGGGCTGGGTGGCATGGCGCCGTACAGCGGCTATGGCAAGTTCATTCGCGAGAACCCCGAGGCCACCGAGGATTTCGTCGCGGCTATCGTCAAGGCCGCGAACTGGGTCAACGCCAACCCTGACGATGCACGCAAAATCGTCTCCCAACGCATCGGCACGCCGCTGGAACTCGTGGAGCGTTACGCCTATGTCGACGACCTGGTCATCACCGAACCGCCGATTCAGTACTACATCGACATCCTGGAGAGCGAGAAGAAGATCAAGCCGGGTGCCGTAGCCGTGAAGGATGTGTACACCAACCAGTTCAATTCGCGGGCCAAGGGGCAGGCGTAACCGCAGCAGCTCATAGACGATGCTTCCCCTTGTGGGAGTGAGCTTGCTCACGAAGAAAAGTGACCGGACGCCGCCACCGATGCGGATGTACTGGCTATTCGTGAGCAAGCTCACTCCCACAGCTCAGGCTGATGCAGACGAATTGGCGTTTACTTGAAGACCAACAGAGGCACCCGTGCACAAAATCTCCACATCCGGCCTGCACATGGAATACGAAGCGCAGAACGAAGATGGCCAGCGCGAGCGGGTCGAGGTACTCAAGGATTTCAACCTGCAGGTGCGTCAAGGCGAATTCCTGTCGATCCTCGGCCCCTCGGGTTGCGGTAAATCCACCTACCTGAACATCCTCGCGGGCTTGGCGCAGAAAACCGGCGGCACGCTGAACATCGACGGCCAGCCGCTGCAGGGCATCAACCGCAATCAAGGCGTGGTGTTTCAAGGGTATGCGTTGCTGCCGTGGCGCACCGTGCTCGACAACATCGCCGTAGGCCTTGAAATTCGTGGCGTCGGCAAGCACGAGCGGCGGGAGCGGGCGCGGGAATACCTGGACCTGGTGGGCCTGACCGGGTTCGGCTCGCGCTACCCCCATGAACTCTCCGGCGGCATGCGTCAGCGCGTGGCCATCGCCCGTTCGCTGGTGTACGAGCCTGATGTGCTGCTGATGGACGAACCCTTCGCCGCCCTCGATGCGCAAACCCGCGAGACCTTGCAGGACGAACTGCTGCGCATCTGGGATCTGCACAAGAAGACCATCGTGTTCATCACCCACAGCCTCGACGAAGCCATTTTCCTGTCGGACCGTGTGGCGGTGATGACACCGCGTCCGGGCCGCATCAAGGAGATCATCGACATCGATCTGCCACGGCCTCGATTGCCTCAACTGCGCAACAGCCACGCGTTCGTCCATTTGCGACAGCGGGCGTGGGCGTCGTTGCGTGAAGGCATGGGTGGCGACGTGCAAAGCCCGGCGGAAATCGAAGAACTCACTCGCCACGAAAGCTGGCAACAGATCACGCGCCACAGCGGCCTTCGGGTGGGGGTATGAGCATGACGTCGACTGCGCTATGGCGTCAGACCCTGACCGTGCGTTGGGCCAAAGCCTCGCGTCGGGTGCTGGACAGCACACTGGGTATCGTCGGGTTTTTACTGTTGTGGGAAGCGCTGCCGCGACTGGGCATCGTCAACCCGGGCTACTTGAGTCCCCCTTCGGCGGTACTGGCCGCCATCGCCGACATGGCGGGCAATGGCGCGCTGGTCAAACATTTGCAGGCCAGCCTGATTCGCTCTCTGGCGGGTCTTGCGCTGGCTATTGTTCTGGGTATCTCGCTGGGCCTGTTGATGGGCTGGTTCGCGCGACTGGAGCGGATTCTCGACCCGTTGTTGCAACTGTTCCGCCAGACCTCCGCACTGGCGCTGTTTCCGGTGTTCATCCTGTTCCTGGGCATTGGTGAAGGCTCGAAAATCGCGATCATTTTCTGGGCATCGTTCTGGCCGATCCTGTTGAGCACCATCAGCGGGGTGAAGCAGGTGGACACCCTGTTGATCAACTCGGCGCTGTCCATGGGGGCGAATCGACGCTTCCTGTTTCTCAAGATCGTGCTGCCGTCGGCCTCGCCGTCGATCTTTACCGGCGTACGGCTGGCGGGGGCGTACTGCATCACCGCGCTGGTGGCGGCGGAAATGATCGGCGCCCATTCGGGGCTGGGCTTCCTGACCCTCAACTCGCAAGAAGTGTTTCAGATCCCGAGCATGTACGCGGGGATCCTGTTGCTGGCGGTGGTGGGATTGTTGCTGAACTTCCTGCTGGCCTTGCTGGAGCGACGCTTCACCCGTTGGCGGCGTGGATTGAAACATGCAGGTTCGGCATGAGGCATGAATTGGCGGCAGCGTTCACAGGCGGCTGGATTCGTTGGAGTCTGGCCGGGGTGATTGGCGCAACCGCGGTGTGTGCGCTGTGGTTGATGCCGATGATCGACGGCGCCGAGCTGGTGCCGGGGCCGGTATTGGCGAAGGTGCAGGCCCGGCAGGTGTTGCGAGTGGGGGTTCGCAGCTATCCACGGCCCACATACAGCACCGAGGCGCTGGTCTCGGAGCCGGATGAAATGGACAGCGAGCTGGCCACTGCCTTGGGCCGCTACCTGGGCGTCAAGGTGGAACTGACGGCCATCCCCGCACAGGACGTTGGGGGCTTTTTGCGCAAGGATGAGGTGGACGTGGTGATTGCGGGCAGTCTGGACCTTCCTGGTCTGGAGCGCCAGCGGGCTGCACTCAGTGACGTACCGCGAGCCTATGATCAGGGCGCGTTACTGAGTTTGCGCAACGCTGCGCAGGGGCCGATCAAAGGCCAGACCGTCTGCGTGGCCAATGGCAGTCCCTGGATTCATACGTTGCAGCTTCAGGGTGCGCAGCTTCAGACCTACGTGTCCGGTATCCGCGCCGCGACAGCCTTCATGGCGGGTGACTGTCAGTTGCTGGCCGACGAACGTACTGTGCTCACCAGCCTGTTGCAGACGCCTGACTGGCGTTTCTATCGTCTGCTGCCGCAGACCCTTGAGGCGGACAGCGACGTGCGGGTTTACCTGGCTCAGCCTGATCCACAGAGCCTGCGTCTGCTGCAAGCCGGGTTGCGGGAATGGCAGGCCGAAGGCGGGCAGACCAAGGCCTGGGACCTGCACAGCAATGCGTTTCTGGTGGACAGCATGAAGATCAGCGACGGGTTGGTGTGTCACTGATCATCCGATTCATTCCCACGTAGAAAGCCGGGACAGGGACGTCCCTGTCCCGGCGCTCTCGCCGCATCCTGCGGCTGAACCCACTCCGCGTCGCCTGCACGCGGCCTGCACCCAAGTCGCGATTGGCGGTGTCTGTGAGGGCGCGTCCCAAGATCAAGATCAACGGCAGTGGCAAAACTGCGAAGTGCAGACCGACGCTACCGCTTCGGCAATACCCAATCCTTGCGAATGAAATGACAGGTGTAGCCATTCGGAATGCGTTCCAGGTAGTCCTGGTGCTCCGGCTCGGCTTCCCAGAACGCGCCCGCCGGGCTGATCTCGGTCACCACCTTGCCAGGCCACAGCCCTGACGCATCGACATCTTTCACCGTGTCTTCGGCAATCGCTTTCTGCTCCTCGCTCAGATAGAAAATCGCAGACCGATAACTCAGGCCGATATCGTTGCCCTGACGATTGGCCGTGGACGGGTCGTGGATCTGGAAGAAAAACTCCAGAATCTTGCGGTAGGTGATCAGCTCAGGATCAAACACGATTTCGATCGCCTCGGCATGAGTACCGTGATTGCGATAGGTGGCATTTTCCACGTCACCGCCGGAGTACCCGACGCGGGTAGAGATCACACCGGGGTAGCGGCGCAGCAGGTCTTGCATGCCCCAGAAGCAGCCGCCAGCCAGCAGCGCGGTTTCGGTTCGAGTGGTCATGGTTCAGTGTTTCCTCTGGTTGAGTGAGGGCGCCGGCTCTCGCACCGCGCGCAATGTCTCTCAGATGGTGCTTCACAAGCCCGATTGCTACCCTGTGCCGCACTTTTTTTCGCAAGGGCAACGGAGCCTGTGTTCATGAGCATCAATCTGCAGATTCGCGACCTTGCCTACTTCATGAAAATCGCTGAACTCGGCCACTTGGGGCGGGCATCGGAAGCGCTGCACATCTCGCAGTCCGCCCTGTCCAAGTGCATCGACCGTCTGGAAGAGGCTTACGGCGCCGAGCTGTTCGAACGGGCAGGGCGCGGCATTCGCCTGACCAGCGCCGGGCAATTGCTCTGTGAACGCTCGCAGCAGGTGGAACGGGTGCTGGATGAAACGATGCGCCAGACCTCGTCCATGGGCAAGGGCCTGGCCGGGATCATCCGCATCGGCGCGGCGGCTACCACGGCAGAGTTCATGTTGCCCGCAGCCTGCCGCGTGTTGCAGGAGCAGGCGCCCGCCGTGTTGCTGGACATGCAGATCGGCATGAACGACGTGCTTCACGACTCCCTGCGCAAAGGCACGCTGGACATCGTGGTCGGCCCGTTGGGGACGCGGGATGAGGAGTTGACCGAACTGCCGATCATGGACGATGAAGTGGTGGTCGTGGCCAGTGCCGATCATCCGTTGGCCGGGCGTGAGGTGTCGATGCAGGCACTGTGTGAACAGCGCTGGATTCTGTCGCCGCCCTCGGTGGCCACGCGGCAATGGCTGGAGTCCGCGTTCAGAAATCAGGGCCTGCCTGCGCCGAACGTGGCGATTGTCTCCAGTTCGCTGGCGTCGATGCGCAACCTGATCAACGAAACCGGGCTGCTGAGCTTCATGTCCCGACGCAACCTGGCCAGCGGCACCGGCCTTGTGGAAGTGCGCAACGCCGCCACCACCATGCCCCGACGCTTTGGCATCGTGCATCGCGCCGACGCTTACCTGTCTCCGGCCACCCGGCGTTTCATCGAAATCCTGCAAGCGCAGGATGTCTGACTCTTTCCTTGCAGGAATCATTCGTTGAATTTTCACCATTAGATCCAAACAATCCCTGTAGTGATACTGACGGCGCACTCCCGAACCGGGAGGCATCACAATAAAAAGCCGGAGATCACGTCATGTTCGCTGCTGCCGCGCACCCCTCTGAAACTGTCCCCCCACCCTGTGAACACAGCGGCGTGACCGACGCTTTTTTGAATTCTGTTACCTGACTCGAAGCCTTCGCAGCGACCGCCGTTGCGGCGCTGCTGTGCTTCGTCATCACCCCACAGCTGAAGGCTTGACCCATGCCCCACACCATTCTCGTCACTGCGCCGAAGCTTGCGAGCGCAGGCCTGGACCTGCTCAACGCCGAAGACTGCCGCGTGCTGTTCATCGCGGCGGAGCGGGGGGCCGAAGACATCGAACGGATTCTGGCCAGTGAGCCGGTTGATGCGGTGATCTCACGCACGCTGGACCTGACAGCCAAGGCCATCGCCTCCTGCCCGACACTGAAAGTCATCTCCAAGCACGGCGTCGGTGTCAGCAACATCGATGTCGAGGCCGCCACTGCGCGGGGAATTCCGGTGTACGTGACGCCGGGGGCCAACGCGCAATCGGTCACCGAAATGACCCTGGCCCTGATGTTCGCCGCCGCCCGCCGGGTGAGCTGGATGGACCGGGAAATCCGCAGTGGCCGTTGGTCCCGCGCACAAGATGGCCTTGAACTGAGCGGACGCACCTTGGGGCTGGTCGGTTTCGGTCAGGTGGCACGGCGTGTTTCGGTCGCTTGCCAGGCTATCGGCATGCCGGTGCTGGTGTTCGATCCGTTGCTGCCTGCCGACAGCGACCTGCAAGGCGCTGAACGCGTGGACTCGCTGGATGCCTTGCTGCCACGCAGTCAAGTGCTGAGCCTGCACGTTCCGTTGACCGCCAAGACCCGCGGCTTCATCGGTGCCGAGCAACTGGCGCTGCTGCCCAAGGACGCGTTGTTGATCAACACCGCACGGGGCGAGGTGGTCGATGAGCGCGCCTTGATCCAGGCCCTGCGCGAGCGTCGTGTGTACGCCGCAGGCCTGGACACCATGGCCGTCGAACCCTTGCCCGCCGACAGCGAATTGTTGGGGCTGGACAACGTCGTACTGACCCCCCACGTCGGCGGTTCGACCCCGGCGGCATTGGCTGGCATGGCCGCAGGCGCGGCGCGCAACGTGCTCGGCTACCTCAATGGCACGCCGGTGTCGGCCAGTGCTTGCGTCAATCCCTATGTTTTCGATAACTGATCAGGAGACCTCCATGAGCAGCACTCAAACCTGGCCTGTGGGCTATCGCATCAACCCGCGCGTCGAAGGTGTGTCCGCCGAATTGATCGAAGCGTTCCGCGCGATTCCTGTCGCGGTGGCAGGGGATTGTATGGGCCGTAGCATTGGTGCCCGTGGCCTGAAGATTTACCACGGCGATGTGTCACTGAAACTGTGTGGCCCAGCATTCACCGTCCGCGTCCGCCCGGGGGACAACTTGATGGTGCACAAGGCGCTGATGATGGTTCAGCCCGGTGACGTGCTGGTCATCGACGGCGGTGGGGACGTCAGCCAGGCCGTGATCGGCGGGCTGGTGCGCACAACGGCCCTGCGGGTGAAACTGGGCGGCATCGTCATCGACGGCGCCGTACGCGACCTCGAAGAACTGGCCGAGGGCATCGTCCCGGTGTTCGCCGCCGGCCATACCCATCGTGGGCCAAGCAAAGACGGCCCGGGGGAAATCAACGTGCCGATCGCCTGTGCCGGGCTGTGCGTGCTGCCGGGGGACCTGGTATTGGGCGATGCCGACGGGGTGATCGCGATTCCGGCTGCCGACGTCGAAGCGCTGTTGCCTAAGACCCTCGCGCACCTGGACCGCGAGGCGGGGATTCGCGAGACCAACGAGAAGGGGACGGCTGACCCGGAACGGTTTAACGCGCTGTTACGAGCGAAAGGTTTGCCGGTTTGATCTGACCGATGAGACGCGCTCAGCCCTCTCGGTTGGGCGCGGCACGCCTGTACAACTATAAAAAACAGGATTCGCCATGCTGATGCTACTGAGCTGCTTGATGTTGGCCTGCTTCATCTATTTCCTGATGAGCAAGCGCCTGTCGGCCCTGACGGCGCTGATACTGATTCCTACCGCGTTTGCCCTGATCGGCGGCTTCGAGGCCAACTTGGGCAAATACGTGATCGATGGCCTGAAAATGGTCGCGCCCAACGGCGTGCTGATGATTTTCGCCATGCTGTATTTCCTGACCATGACCGAAGCGGGGATGTTCGACCCGCTGGTGAGCAAGATCGTCAAAGCCGTGCGCGGCGATCCGGTGAAGATTTTCGTCGGCACCGTGCTCCTGGCGTTCATCGTTGCGCTGGATGGCGACGGCGCGACCATCTACATGATCGTGCTCTCGGCGTTTCTGCCGATCTACAAGCGCCTGGGCCTGTCGCTGCCGATGGTCTGCTGCCTGCTGTTGCAGGTCTCCGGGCTGGGCAACATGGTGCCATGGGGCGGACCGACCGCACGAGCGGCCACGGCGATGCACGTGGATGTGGGCGAGATGTTCGTGCCGATGCTGCCCGCCATGATCGCCTGCGCGATCTGGACCTTTGTGCTGGCCTGGCTGTTCGGCCGTCATGAACGTGCGCGGCTGGGTGGCACCATCGACCTCAATGGCGATTTCGCCGAACACCGCGAGCATCGCGGCGAAGGCTGGCGCTTCTACTTCAACTGGGTGCTCACCGGGGCGTTGATTCTGGGGCTGTGCCTGGAAGTGTTCCCGCTGAGCTACCTGTTCATGATCGCCGCGTGCCTGGCGCTGGTGGTGAACTTCCCGTCGCTGAAGGATCAACAGGAACAACTGGCCTTGCACGCGCCGCCGATTCTGGCGGTGTCGAGTCTGATCTTCGCCGCAGGCGTGTTCACGGGCGTGTTATCCGGCACCGGTATGGCCAATGCGGTGGCAACCGGTCTGTTGCAGGTGATTCCGGCCAGTTTCGGGCCGTACATGGCCGTCATCACGGCCTTGCTGAGCATTCCAGTGACGTGGTTGGTCTCCAACGATGTGTTTTATTTCGGTATCCTCCCGATCCTCGCCGAGACCGCGCAACACCATGGCATTACGGCGATCGAAATGGCCCGGGCGTCGTTGATCGGCCAGCCGGTGCACATTTTGAGTCCCTTGGTGGCGTCGACCTACCTGGTGGTGAGCATGCTGAAACTCGATTACGCCGAGAATCAGCGGTTCACGATGAAATGGTCGGTCATCAACTGCTTCATCCTGTTGGCGGTGTCGCTGCTGACGGGGATCTTTCCTCTTTTTGTTCGATAAGGTTGCCCCATGACCTGGCTTTACGACCCCTCACTGTGGAGCGCTCTGGCGCAAATCATCGCCATTGACCTGCTGCTGGGGGGCGATAACGCCGTGGTCATCGCCATGGCCTGTCGCCGCCTGCCCCGTGAATTGCAGACCAAAGCGATTTACGGCGGCATGATCGGCGCCATTCTGTTGCGCATCATCCTGCTGTTCTGCGCGGTGCACCTGTTGGCGTTGCCATTCCTTAAACTGGTAGGTGCGGTCTTGCTGCTGTGGATCGGCATCAAGCTGGTGGCCAATCAGGAAGACGGCGACGAAGACATCGACGGTGGCACACGCCTGTGGACCGCGATCCGCACCATCGTCATCGCTGACGTGGTGATGTCGCTGGACAACGTGCTGGCCGTTGCTGCGGCGGGCGATGGCAACGTCTACCTGGTGGCGGCCGGGGTGTTGATCAGTATTCCGATCATCGTGCTGGGCAGCCGGTTGGTGCTCGCGGCATTGCATCGTCTGCCGTGGCTGATCCCCGCCGGTGGCGCGTTGATCGGCTGGATTGCGGGCGGTATGGCGGTAGAAGACCAGGTGCTCTCCGGGTATCTGCCTGCGGCAGGCTGGCTGCATTGGGCGGGCAGTGCGGTGGGCGCCGTATGTGTGCTGGCGATCGGCTGGTGGTGGGGTCGCAGCGCCCGTCAACAGGCGACCGGTGACCACGCCTGACACGGGGCAGCGGGGCGCATCCGGCGCGTGCGGGACATTGACGGTGTGAAGCAAGACGATCATTGACCATTGCGCAAGTCGCCCCACTTCGGGGAAAGTGCGCCCATGATCGCCCATCACACAGGACCGGACCGTGAGCGCACCCCAGATCACCCAGTTGAACGGCGAGGCATTCTCCGCCGTCCGCATCCGCCATACCACGCCGGATCCGGACGCCGTCATCGAGATGCCATGCGCGGATGCGTTTTCGATCATTGTCCAATTGCAGGATTTCGAAGCGCATCGCCTGTGGCGTGGCCGTCGCCTCAGCTATTCGGGCGGTTATCGGCAAGGCTGTGTGTCGCTGCCGTTCATGGGCGATCAGTTGCGCTGTCAGCACCGTTCCGGTTACGACAACTTGCGCCTGACCCTGTCGCGCCAGATGCTCGACGCGTTGCAGTCCGAACAGGGCAGCAAGCGCATCGGCGTGTTCCGTTACGCAGCGGGCGGCGTCGAAGACCCGATTCTGTATCACCTGGCTCAAGCGCTGTTACCGGCCCTGCAACGCCCGGAGACCGCCAATCGGCTGTATCTGGATCATCTGCTGCTGGCCATCTCCAGCCACGCGATCGAGCGTTATGGCCGAATCGTTCCGCCGTCCGGCAAGCTCCACGCCAGCCTGACGCCGGCGCAACTGGCGATTGCCAAAGAACTCATCGCCCATCACCTGGATGGCGAATTGTCGGTGGAGCGTATCGCTCAGGAATGTTCGCTGACCCGCAGCCACTTTTCTCGCGCCTTCAAGCAGGCCACGGGGATGGCGCCTCACGCCTGGCTGTTGCAGATGCGGGTGGAGCGGGCGCAGACGTTGTTGCGGGCGTTGCCACTGATGCCGATGGCACAAATTGCGCAGGAGTGCGGGTTCGCCGATCAGCCCCATCTCACACGGGTGTTCACCCGAATGGTCGGGGAGACCCCCAGCGTCTGGCGCAAACGCCAGAACGGCACGATGTTTTTCGTGCATTGAACTAATGGCAGTTCTAACTTCGACGTGGATCAATAGCCGCCAAGACTGTTCATCTCATCAAGTTACGAACAGGTAACTACCCCAACAGATAATATCGACGTGTGCTTTTTAGTGATTAGATGAAGGCTGATTAAAAATGGGTCAGCTGCATCGATCGCGCTCGCGAGGGGAATACCTGTGAGCACGCTCGATGACATCAGGGCGTGCGAATCCACTCTAAGGACTGCGTGAATACGATGATAAGTCTCGGTCAGGCTACCGTGTCCCTGGACCTCAGGGATGTTTTCAAAGACGGCGTTGCCCTGCGTATCGGCACTCGCGCATTCGATATTCTCGAGCTGCTGATCCGCCATCAGGGACAACTGGTGAGCAAGGAGCAGATCCTTCAGCGTGTCTGGCCAGACACGGTCGTCGAAGAAAACAACTTGCAAGTGCACATTTCGGCGTTGCGCAAGGCATTGGGCAGCGACCGCGACCTGATTCGCACGATTCCCGGGCGCGGTTACATGCTGCTGGGCAGCGAGGAACCTGCCGTTGACGGCGTGCCCCACGACGATGCCCGTGCCCTTCACCTGCTGCGCAGCAGTGGCGGCCATCGCTTGCCGCCCGCGATCGAGCTGGTGGGGCGCGAATCGCTGCTGACCGAGGTGGATTCGGCATTGCTGGATGCCCATGCCCTGATCACCCTGATTGGCCCCGGCGGTGTGGGCAAAACCAGCCTGGCGGTGGCGTTGGGGCAACAGTGGCTGGAACGTGATCAGGCGCCGGTCTATTTCGTGGCGCTGGCCCACGTGCAGAGCGTTGATCGTCTGCCCGAAGCGCTGGCCTGCGCATTGGGCGCAGGGAGCAGCGTCGATTCCCTCGTTGCGTATCTGGCTGAACACCCCGGCCTGATCATTCTCGACAACTGTGAACACCTGATCGACCCCGTGGCGGCACTCGCCGAGCAACTGGTGCAAGGCGCGCCGGGCACGAAAATTCTGGCCACCAGCCGTGAGCCGTTGCGCATCGTGGGGGAGCGCAGCCTGCAAGTGCCGCCGTTGACGGTGCCTGATGCCGACGCGACGCGCCAGACGATTCTGGGGGCCGGTTCAGCGCAACTGTTCTTGCGTCATTGGCGGGCGCTGGATTGCCACATGGCCAATACCCTGGACGTCGAGCTGGACGATTACAGCATCGAGCTGGTCGGTGAGGTGTGTCGACGTCTGGACGGCATTCCCCTGGCGCTGGAAATGGCGGCCGCCCGCGCCTGTGCGCTGGGCTTGTATCAACTGGTGGAAAGCCTGGACGAAAGCGTTCACCTGCTGGCTGCGAGCTTGCGTACGGCACCGGCCCGTCAGCAGACGTTGCACGCCTCGCTGGCCTGGAGCTATCGCCTGTTGAGCCAGGACGAACGCGCGGTGCTGCGTTTGCTGGCGGATCTGGAAGGGCCGTTCACGCTGGAGCAGGCCTGTCATGCCTTGCAGTGCGCAACCCTGGCGCGAGCCTGCATCATGGACTGCATGGTCAGGCTGGCCACCAAATCCCTGCTGACGGTGACGGCGCAGGGGCCATTCCGTTTCTATCGCATGCTGGCCGCGACCCGTGCCTGCCTGCGACTGGTTCAGTCCCAGGAAATCAGCGGCGAAACCCTCAAGCTCGACCCGCGTTACAGCAGCCCGGCGGCGCCCGTTTCTGCGTTCAAGGCTGTGCCCGCCAGTGCTGGCGGGTATCATGGCCGTCATCAGAGAGCACTGGCGGTCAGCCGCTGAACGACGGAAGAGTGTATGAGAGTGACCCCCAGGGTGTATGTCGTCGATGACGACGCTGCCATCCGCACCGCGCTGCAACGGTTGTTGAGCTCGGAAGACATCGCCTGCAACGCGTTCGACAGCGCAGAGGCGTTTCTTGCGCAAACGCTGGACGAAGCGCCCACCTGCCTGTTGCTGGACGTCAATCTGGCCCAGGGCACCGGGTTCGATCTGCAGGATGAACTGCAATCCCGCGGCCAGCATTTCCCCATCATTTTCATGACCGGTTACGGCACCATTGCCATGTCGGTGAAGGCCATCAAGGCCGGTGCCCATGAATTTCTCACCAAACCCTTCGAGCCGGAGCACTTGCTGGATCTGGTGCGCGAAGCGCTGGCCGCCGACGCTCTCAATCTCAGCGAGCGTCGGTTAGTGTGCGATGCCCGGGAACGCTTCAATCAACTGACGCCTCGGGAAAAGGAAGTGATGGCGTTATTGATCACCGGCAAGATGAACAAACAGATCGCCTCGGAACTGGGCACCAGTGAAGTTACGGCAAAAGTTCACAAGAAGCACGTGATGACAAAAATGAATGCGCGCAATGTCATCGAACTTTTGAAGATGCACGAGCGCCTGGGTGAAGTGCTCGAATGAATAACCGCACATTTATTCATAGGGCGGAAATTGAACTGGGTATGGCGCTTGACATGTCATTAAGGTCAACTTTGACAGCGCTAAAGTTCGGCCTATGATTCGGAGCGCCGCTGTTGGGGTGGTCTGATTTTTCGCAGGGATTAATCTGCTTTCACCGCCACGGCGACAGCGTGATTTGACGACACTCGCGGTCATCGTTGGCAAGGGCCTTCATGAGTAATGTCTCTCACACATCGAACGGATCGGCTGACGCTGCACCGGTTTTCGGACCCGGGTGGCTGGATCGGCTCACCTGGACATTGCTGCTGACAGACGGCGAACTGAATCATTACCGGGTGCGTTTTGCCGATGGGCGTGAAGGGCAGTGGCGGGTGGTCAGGGCCGGGCGTCGGGCTGGAGAGAGCATCACCCGCAGGCTGGCCCATGAGTTTTCGCTGGCCGGGCGCCTGTCGCCGAACTGGGCGTTGCAGCCGCTGGCGCTGTTGTCCTCCGACGACGGGCCGCTGCTGGTGCTGAGCGATCCCGGTGGGCACCCGCTGCACGAATTGGACGATCAGCCTTTCACCCTCGAGCGTTTCCTGCACCTGGCAACGGGCGCTGCTGGCGCGCTGGCCCAAGTCCATGCCCACGGCTTGCTGCACCGCGACATCAAACCCTGTCACCTGCTGGAGGGCGACGACGGCGTGGTGCGGTTGAGCGGTTTCGGGGTGAGCGTTGAAGCACATCCCGGCGGGCATGTCTCGGTGGGCGACACGATCTGCGGCACGCTGGCGTACATGGCGCCGGAGCAGGCGCGACGGGTCGAGCGGCATGCCGATCAACGCAGCGACCTGTATTCACTGGGCATGACCTTCTACGAATGGCTGGCCGGTCATCTGCCGTTCGAGGCCCAGGACCCGGTAGGCTGGGTCTACAGCCACGTCGCCCGGCAGCCGCCTGCCTTGAATCTGGCCCGTGGCGACATCCCCCCGGCGCTGGCGCAACTGGTTCACACGCTGATCGCGAAGAACCCGGACGAACGCTACCAGACCGCGACGAGTTTGCTGGCCGACCTGCGCTCTTGCCAGTGTCAGTGGCAACACCTGTACGACATCCCGAATCCGCCGCTGAGCCAGCCGCAAGCGCCAAATGCCGCCTACCGCCAGGCGTTGATGGCGCAGGCTGAATCACGGGATGCGCTGCTGGCCTCCCGCACCTCGATCGCCATTCCCGGCGGGCAGGACACACTGGACCTGTCGTCGATCATGAGAACTGCCCAGGCCCTGAGCGAGGAAACGGATCAGGACCGCCTCATCGAGATCCTGATGAGCACCACCATGATGCATGCCGGGGCGCAGCGTGGTTTGCTGATGCTGGTCAAGAATGACGCGCCGCTGGTGTGTGCGCTCGGCTACGCCGACGACGAAGACTTGCGCGTGGAACTGACGGACGAGGTGCCCAGTGTGCGCCTGATGCCGGTGTCGATCCTGTACCGGGTGATGCGCACGCGGCACCGACTGATTTTCGACGACGTCAGCGTGGACCCGTATTTCGGAGACGATGCCTACCTCAAGGACCACCTCGTGCGCTCGGTGCTGTGCCTGCCGATGCTCAAGCAGCGCCAGGTAATCGGCGTGCTGTATCTGGAGAACAGCCTCATGCCCGGCGTGTTCACGGCACGGGGCACCAGCGTGCTGGAACTGTTGGCCACTCAGGCGGCGGTGTCGCTGGAAACCGCTCGCCTGCACCATGAACTGATGGAAGAAAACGCCCGGCGTCTTGACATCGAAACTGCGCTGCACACGGCTCGGGCCAAGCTGGCGCAGGTTTCGCAGGTGACGGTCATGGGGGAGTTGGCGGCCTCGATTGCTCACGAAATCAACCAGCCATTGGCGTCCATGGTGTCCAATGCGGCCGCCAGCCTGCGTTGGCTGAACCGCGATGTGCCGCGCGTCGATGAGGCGCTGTCCGGTTTGCGCGACATCGTGCAGGACGGCAAACGCGCCGGAGACATCGTCAATGCCTTGCAATCGCTGGCGCGACAGGGCGCTCAACAGCGCCGTCGGTTGTTGATCAACGATGTGATACGGCATGTGGTCGCGTTGACACTGGCTGAAGTCGAGCAGCAGCGTGTGCTCATGACCACCCACTTGACCCGTTCGCCGCTTCAGGTGAATGGGTCCAGCGTGCAGTTGCAACAAGTGGTGCTGAACCTGATTCTCAATGCGCTGGATGCCATGAGTCCCGGCGATCAGGTGCTGCGCAGGCTGTCGATTACCAGCGAGGCGGTGGGCAGCGAGTATCTGGTCGTCAGTGTTGAAGACACCGGGCCGGGTGTCGATCCGGAGCATCTGGACAAGGTGTTCAACGCCTTCTTTACCACCAAGGATAAAGGCATGGGCATGGGGCTGGCGATCTGTCGAACCATCATCCACGCCCATGGCGGCAGGCTCTACGCAATGCCTGCGCGGTATGGCGGCGCGACGTTCGTATTTACCTTGCCAGCGGTGGTCTAGCGTAACCGCGCTCGTGCTGTCGCTCTTTAAACGCAATGGCCCAGACACCGCCGACCGCGACTTGCGTGCTCACGGAGCGGCGCCAGAGAGAAGGGACTCTGGCGTCAGTCAGAGCCAAGCGAGGAGCGAAGCGGTTTCACCCATTCGCCAAGATGTATGGACCGGGGACATGGGTAACGGGTGTGCGGGGATGGGGGATTTGCCTTTGCTATCGCAAGCGCAGGATCCGCGCGCCATCGAATGGATCGGTCAGCCAGTGTCCGTGAACGCCAAAGGTGCTGTGCAAGCGCTCCGGCGTCAGCACCTCGAAGGGCGATCCCAACGCCACCAGCCGTCCATGCTCCATCACCGCCAGACGGTCACAGGCCAGCGCCTGATTCAGATCGTGCAGCGCAATCACGGTGGTCACCGGTAATTGATGCACCAGCTTGAGAATCGACAGTTGCTGCTGAATGTCCAGATGATTGGTCGGCTCGTCCAGCAACAGAATCTGCGGTCGCTGCGCCAGTGCCCGGGCGATGTGCGCGCGCTGGCGTTCGCCACCGGACAGCGTATGCCAAGCCCGATGACGCAGGGAATGCAGACTTACGTCGGCCATTGCCTGATCGACAATGCGCGTATCTTCCGCGCTCCACGGCGCCAACGCCGACAGCCAAGGCGTGCGCCCCAACTCCACGGCTTGCAGCAGGCTGATGGCATCGTCCGTTTCGGCCTGCTGTTCGACCACCGCCAGACGCTGCGCGATGTCGCGTCGACGCAGGGACGTCAGACGTTGGCCAGACAATGACACCTCGCCCGCCGACGGCATCACAATCCCGGCGAGCAGCCGGATCAGGGTCGACTTGCCCGAACCGTTGGGGCCGACAATCCCCAGGTTTTCCCCCGGACGAATCGCCAGACTGACGTCCCGCAGCAGTACCGCGCCCTTGACGCTGTAACTCAGATTGACCCCTGCGAGTGCGCTGCAGGCTTGTTCCACGCAAGCATTCATCGGCTGCGGTTCCCCCGGATCAGAATCAGCGCGAACACCGGCGCCCCCACCAACGCGGTAATGACCCCGATGGGCAAGACCTGACCCTTGATGAGGACGCGTGAAACGACGTCCGCCGCGATCAGAAACAGCGCGCCGCTCAAGGCACTCAATGGCAGCAGTCGCGAGTGTCGCACCCCGGCCATCATGCGCACGGCGTGGGGGATCACCAGCCCGACGAAACCGATCGAACCGACGATGGAGACCATCACTGCCGTGACCAATGCAGTGGTGGCGATCAATACGATTTGCACCTGACGTACGGGGATCCCCAGTGACGCCGCCGAGTCGGTGCCAAAGGTGAAGGCATCCAGCGAGCGTCGATACCACAGGCAGACACCCAGCCCCAGCAGCACCACTGGCACCGCCAGGACCACGGAGTTCCAGCGTACACCACTCAGATTACCCAGCAGCCAGAACAGAATGCCCCGGGCCTGTTCGGCGTTGGCCGATTTGGTGATCAGAAACGAGGTCAGGGCGTTGAACAGCTGCGACCCGGCGATACCCGCGAGAACGATCTGGCCCGTTGCATGGGGACCGCTCCCGGTGCGTGACGAACGGGCGAGCAGGGCGACCATGGCGAACGCAGCGACAGCACCCACGAACGCGCCGGTGGACAGGGAAATGGCCCCGGCACCCAGGCCGACGATGGCCACTAGCACGGCGCCGGTCGATGCCCCTGCCGAAATCCCCAGCAAGTACGGATCGGCCAGGGCATTGCGCAGCAGCGATTGCAGCACCACACCCGAAATCGCCAGTCCGGCGCCACAGGCCGCCGCGACGATGGCACGGGTCAAGCGGTAGTTCCAGACGATGCCCTCGTCGATCGGGTCCACCGGGAAACCTGCAGCCCACAGCTTGTTGGCCAGCACCTGAGCGATGGCCGACAGACTGATGGACGTTTCGCCAATGGCCACGCCTGCGACAATCGCCACCAGCAGCAACGCACTGACCCATACCCCGTGGCCCAGCCATCGGGCGACGCTCAAGGTGTTCATGGCGTCTCAGTGGCCTTGGCCAGTTGCTCGATGCCGTCGAACAGGCGAATACCGGATTCCATGGCACTGGCGTCCATGATCACGATGCGGTTGTTCTTCACCGCGTCCATGTTGCGGGTCACCGGATCGGATTTGAGAAAGGCCAGTTTCTTCTCGTGATCGTCCGCCGGGAATCGGCGGCGATCCATGCGTGCAATCACCAGAATCGTCGGGTTGGCCTTGGCGATGGTTTCCCAGCCCACGGTGGGCCATTCCTCGTCAGAGGTGATGATATTGCGCATGCCCAGGGTGTCGAGCATGAAGTTGGGAATGCCTTTGCGCCCGGCCACATAAGGGTCGGTGTTGATGTCGGGGCTTGAGAACCAGAACACCGCCGAGACGTTGCGGGCGTCATGCTGCTTTGCCTGATCGATGGCGTGGGCCAGGCGAGCCTTATAGCCGTCGATCAACTGCTGGCCGCGATCCTGCACGTCGAAGATCTCTGCCTGTTGCGCGATGCTCTTGTACAGCGTGTCGATGCGAAACGCCTCGGTGCGCGTGCCGTCGGCGCCGACCAGGTTGTTCTTGCCCTCGCAGTCCGAGGGCAGGATGTAGGTGGGAATCTTCAAGTCCTGAAACTGCTGGCGCGTGCCGACCGCGCCTTGGGGGCCGACCATCCATTCGAACTGCACGGGCACGAAGTCCGGGCGTTTGCCGATCACCGATTCGAAGCTGGGCGTATTGTCGGCCAGGCGCTCGATGGTGGCATTCTCAGCCTTGAACTGTGGCAGGGTCTCGTTGAACCACAATGAGGTGCCCACCACCTGCTGGCTCAGGCCCAGCGCATATAGCATCTCGGTGGCCGCCTGGCCGATGGTCACGGTTTTTTGCGGGGCGTGGGTGAACGTCAGCGGCACGCCACAGTTGTTGACGGTCAGGGGATAGTGGGTCGGCGCCGCGATGGCGGTGGACACGAAGGCTGCGCTGGACAGCGTCAGACCGGTGAACAATGAGGCAAGGCGGCGCAGCGACATCGAGGGCTTCTCCAATGAACCTGATGACCGGCGCAGGCAGTGGAAAGTACATCCCGAATCGCTGGCAGACGAGCGAAAGCGGCGCGAGGCGCACTCGGGAGTCCTCCCCCGGACACCCCGCCGGTGAATGATTGACGCTTGCCGGCAGGTCTCCTGACTGGCGCATCGTCGTCCTGCTTCGGCCTTCCCGGGGTGACCCAGTGGCAAACGGGAAGCAGGGCTCAGCGCCTACAGTTGCGGGGACAGTTCCGTTTCGGCCCGGTGGACGGGCCTTCGGATTCCCTATTAATTCCGTGTGGAAACCGGCGGCGGGGATAGTAAACGATTGGCGCAAGATCGCACATCGCTATGTCGCCGCCGGGTGCTCATTGCCCGCCGCTTGACCTGTAGCAGTCCGGCTTGCCGGCGGCGACGATTTCAAGGACGCCACCGCCGGCAAGCCGGACTGCTACAGACCGAGCGTGGCTACGCGTGATCAGGGGCAGCGTGGGTCAGAGCTTGAACGGCCAACCCACCACCTTTTTAGAGCGCGGGGTCGCGTATGTGCGCACTTTGGAGGTCTTCAACCCCAGGCGCACCAGCGATTCGGCCAGCGCCACCGCCGCGGTCACGCCATCGACCACCGGCACCCCGGCGCGATCACGAATCAACTGGTCCAACCCCGCCATGCCGCCGCAGCCCAGGCAAATCACTTCGGCCTTGTCCTGCTTGACCGCCTCGACGGCCTGACCGGCAATCGCCTCCAGCGCGCGGTCCGGCATTTCCTCCAGTTCCAGCACGCTCATGCCGCTGGCCCGCACCGATGCACAACGCTCGTACACGCCCGCCAGCTTCAGCCGGTCTTCAATCAATGGCACGGCGCGGTCCAGCGTCGTCACCACCGAATATTTGTGGCCGAGCAACATCGCCAGGCTGGCTGCCGCTTCGGTGATGTCCACCACCGGCACGTCCAGCAACTCTTGCAAACCTTCGCGGCCATGTTCGCCGTAACCGGCCTGAATCACGGCGTCATAGGGCTGATCGTAGGACAGCACCCGGTCCATCACGGCAATCGCCGCCAGATAGCTTTCGAAGTTGCCTTCCACCGACTCGGCACCGAAACGCGGGGTCAGGCCGACGATTTCAGTGCCAGGCGACGCGACACTGCGCGCCTGCTCGGCGATGGTCTGGGTCATCGATTGGGTGGTGTTGACGTTGACGATCAAAATTCGCATGGGTGACGGTCTCTCGCTTGCGATCAATGCTGAACGGTGTTGACGGCAATGGCCTCGCCACTGACGTCTTTGAAGGTTTGGCGGCGGTCGGCCAGCAGCAGGTGCAAGGCGGCACCGATGGCTGCACCCATCAACCAGGAAAACGGCGATACCGACTCGAAGGCCGGTGCCAGGGCCGTGACCGTGGAAATCATCGCCGCCGGAATGAACGCGCCGACGGCCCGCGGGTTCACACCACGCCAGTAGTGATAGGCGCCTTCAGGGTCTTCGCTGTACAACTGCGGCACGTTGACCCGGCCCTTGCGCAGCAGCCAGTAGTCAGCGGTGATCACGCCATACAGCGGGCCGAGCAGGGCACCCAGGCCTGACAGAAAATACACGATCACCACCGGGCTGTTGTAGAGGTTCCACGGCAGGATCAGGACCGCGACGGTGGCGCTGAGCATCCCGGCACGGCGGAAGGTCAGGTAGCGCGGCGCCACGCTGCTGAGTACGAAGGCCGGGGCGACGAAGTTGGCCATGATGTTCACCGCCACCGTGACGATCAGAAAGGCCAGGCAACCCAGCACCAGAAAGAAGGTATTGGGGATGGTTTTGATGATATCGGTCGGGCTTTCGATGACCTGGCCGTTGATCGAGAACTGCGCGCCGCAGATGACCACGGTGATGAAGGCGAACAGCAGCACGTTGACCGGCAGGCCCCAGAAATTGCCCTTGCGGATGGTCTTTTTACACGGCGCCGAGCGAGAAAAATCACAGAAATTGAGAATCAACGTGCCGTAGATCGCCAGCCACAACGCGCTGCCCGCGAAGATGCTGCGCCACATGGACGCGCCCTCCAGCGGCGACTTTATCGACCAGGCAATCTGTCCATGGGACTGAATGAACATCCATGCGGCAAGGCTGGCCACGGTCACCAGAATCACAGGACCCGCAAACGCTTCATAGCGGCGGACCATCTCCATGCCATAGGCCAGAATCATGAACTGCACCAGCCAGATGGCGACGAAACACAACCAGCCCAAGGTCGACAGGCCCAGCCATGAATCATGGTCGTAATTGTCCAGCGCCGGTTCCAGTGCGGTGAGCAACACCCGCAGGACAACTGAGGCCAGGTAAGTCTGAATGCCGAACCAGGCGATGGCGATCACCGCGCGAATCAACGCCGGAATCTGCGCGCCGAAAATCCCGAAGCTGACCCGGCTGATCACCGGAAATGGCACCCCGGTCTTCTGGCCCATGTCGCCGGTCAGGTTCATGCACAGATACACCAGCGCGGCGCCGATGGCCAAGGACAACATGATCTGCCAACCGCCGAGGCCCAAGGCATAGAGGCCGATGGCGAAGGAGTAGTTGGCGAGATTGTGTACATCATTGGTCCATAAGGCAAAGATACTGTATCCACCCCAAGTGCGGCCTTCGCGCCTGCTTGGCGCCAGGTCATCGTTGTAAAGACGGGGGCTGAGTGCGGGATATTCAGCGGTGGAGGCACGGACAGCGAGGTCTGGATCGAGGGTGTTGTCAACTGGCATGTTCAACAATCTCCGGCGCTATTTGTATTTGTTTTTGTATACAGTGCAGCGGCAAGACTATCGGAAATGACAGTTGAGTCAATGTTTGGGTGACAGATGAAGCCCAGACCAAGCCACGCTCGCCCTCCGGGCAGAAACCGGGCCGAGGCAGGTCAAGCTTTTACGGGCACCGGTGCCTGCGCCGCAATGAACCCCTGATCACGCATGGCCTGCCAGAAGCCAACCGGTACCGATGCATTGAGCGCTGCAACGTCTTCGGCAATTCGCGACGGACGGCTGGCCCCTGGTATCACCGCCGCCACCAACGGGTTGGCCAGCACGAATTGCAATGCAGCGGCCTTGATGTCGACCTGATACTGCCGGGCGATTTCCTGAATGTGTGCGACCTTGTCCAGCATCGCCTGGGGCGCTTCCTGATATTCGAAGTGCTTGCCGCCCACCAACACCCCCGAGCTGTACGGCCCACCGACGACGAATTCAGCATTGTGCTCACGGGCTTTGTTGAACAAACGCTGCAACGGCTGATCGTGATCGAGCAATGAATAGCGCCCGGCCAAGAGAAAGCCGTCGGGTTGTGCTTCACTCAAATCCAGCGTCAATTCGCAAGGCTCGACACGGTTGACGCCCAGGCCCCAGGCCTTGATCACGCCTTCTTCGCGCAAACGAGTGAGGGTGCGAAATGCACCTTTGCGCGCGACGTTGAAATGTTCGATCCACTCGTCACCGTGAGCGTCCTGCGCGATGTCATGAACGAACACGATGTCCAGCCGATCGGTGTTCAGGCGCTCAAGGCTGGCCGCGATGGAACGTAGCGTTGCATCGGCGGAATAGTCGGTGAGGATCTTGTTCTTCAGGCCATCGGTGAACGGGCCGCTGCGGGGTTGGGAGTCCAGTTCATCGGAGACCAGCCGTCCGATCTTGGTGCTGAGGGTGTACTGATCCCGTGGTACATGGGCCAACGCCTTGCCCAGTCGTTGCTCGGACAGGCCTGAGCCATACAGCGGCGCGGTGTCGAAGTAGCGAATGCCCTGATTCCAAGCCGATTGCACGGTAGCGATGGCTTCCTCTTCGCTGATGTCGCGGAACATGTTGCCCAGTGGCGCGGCGCCGAAGCCGAGGCGGCCAATGATCTTGTCGTGCAGACTCATGAAAGTGTCCTGTCTGGCGTCATGGAAAACCGGCAATGGAGCTGTCCGGCATGGGGTAGAGATCGTTCAGTGAAGCAGGAGTTCGACTCAACCTGGGCGATGCAACTTTTCCCGAACGCGTGGCTTCCAATTTTTCAGAGCGCTTCAATCAACCGGAAAGGGAGGGAAGTCGATGAGCGAGCACATCGTCCATTTCCACTGTGGAGTCGATCAGACCAGTACCGAGCACTTTCGCGACCGCTGCCTGGAGGCCATCGGCAAGGGCGCGACGGGTCTTTTGCTCAACCTGTCGACGGCTGGGGGCAGCACGGCGTTGGGCTTTACCCTCTACAATTTTCTCAAGTCGTTGCACGTGCCGATTCGCGCGCTGAACAGCGGCAACATCGAGTCCATGGGCATCGTCATGTACCTGGCGGCCCAGGAGCGAATCGTCTGTCCGCATTCGCGATTCCTGATTCACCCGATGAGCTGGTACTTCAACCAGAGTTCGGTGGATCACTCACGCATCCGTGAATACCTGCGCAGCCTGGACAACGACCTGCAACGCTACGTGAACATTTACCTGAGTGAAACCGAGGGGGCGTCGCAGCCGCTGGACATCGGCCGCTGCCTGTCATCGGAAGAAAAAGTGATTCGCGCCGAAGACTCGATTGCCTGTGGTATCGCCCATCGTGTCGAGCAATTGAGGTTCGACGAACACGCCGTCCACTGGATGGTCAGCGGCAGCTGAATCTGCCCACTGTATGAGGAACCTGCCATGCACAGCCCACTGCACACCCCACCGCAGCCGTTGGACGACGAAGACGTGGAAGTGGACGTCGACAACGATCCCGGCAACGAAGACCCCGGTTCTCAGTTCGACCGCGATGCTACGGTGCCGCTGATCGATCCGGACGAGTGAACGGGTTCATTTCTTGACGATAAAAAAGAGCGAGAGCTTGCGCCCTCGCTCATTGCACTGATCAGCCATTGATCAGGATTTACGCCCTGCGCCGCCTTGTGGCATTGAGCCCCCTTTTTTGTTGGCGTCTGCGCGGTTGGCGTCGGTTGTTTTCTGCCGGTCGTTGGCGACATTGCTGCCACCCGAAGCCTGGCCGCCTTTTTTGCCTGCGTCGCTGGCTTTCTGGCGATCGTTGGCGAAATTGCCAGGGTTCGATTTTCCGGTATTAGCCATGATTACTTACCTCTTGTTATGAGAAAAGCGAGTCATGTGGCTCGCCCTTAATCGGATGGATCAAGCGGCGGTTGGTTTAAACAATCCGGGCATTACCGGACAGACGGATACAGTGGCAAAGCGCCTTTCGGCGTACGCAGATTCCTTTTCTGCAATTTGGCCTGCCGCTGGCAACGGTGCCCAGGACACTACCGTCAGCAAGCGGTGCTGCAACGGTGTACGTGTTTAACAAAGCGCGCCTTTACATATGCACTTCAACTGCCAACGGCAAATGGTCCGAAAGGTGCGTCCAAGGCCGAGTCCCAAGAATCTTCGGGTTGTGACTGGTGGCATTGCGCAGGTACACCCGGTCCAGACGCAATAGCGGAAACCGCGCCGGGTAGGTCTTGGCCAGCCGTCCGTGACTACGTTCGAACGCTTCATGCAAATAGGTGCAGCGCGCCAGACGTTTGTTGCCCTGTAACTGCCAGTCGTTGAAGTCTCCCGCGATCACCACTGGCGCCTGTTCAGGCAAGGAGTCGAGCAAGGCGCAAAGCAAGTCCAACTGCAACTGACGGTGGCTTTCCAGCAAGCTCAGATGGACACAAATCGCATGCACCTCATCGTGACCGGGCACTTGCAGGACGCAATGCAGCAGCCCACGGCGTTCGGGGCCGGTGATGGAGACGTCAAGGTTGCGGTATTGCAAGATCGGGTACTTGGACAGCAGGGCATTGCCATGGTGGCCATCCGGGTACACCGCGTTGCGCCCATAGGCAAAATCGCTCCACATGCTGTCGGCGAGAAATTCGTATTGAGAGGTCACTGGCCAGTTGTGGTAACGCTCGGCATGACGGTCGTGGCCGCCCAGCACTTCTTGCAAGAACACCAGATCCGCCCCCGTACTGCGCACGGCTTCACGCAGTTCCGGCAGAATGAAACGCCGGTTCAGCGCCGTGAACCCCTTGTGGGTGTTGACCGTGAGTACACGCAGCCGGTGGACATCGCGAGCCCCGGCCATGTCCGAGGGGGGAAAGCTTGCGCCAGCGGATTCGGAAGTCACGCGCTCGCTCCTGTTGCGAGGGAATGTGCTAGTTCCGACCGGTCTGCCTGACCGCAGTTCAGCTTTTTCTGCTCGCCGCTGACTAGCGTCGGCTCAGACCCGGGTGTCGACAGCCGGACGGCGTGACAGCAGCAACGTCAGGCCCAGGGCGAGGACGGACAGCAGCGCGGCGAAGAAGAAAATCCAGCCGTAGCCCATGCCCAGCGCAATGGCGCCCATCAAGGGGCCTGCGATGGCCAGCGCCAAATCGAAGAACACCGCATAAGCCCCAAGCCCCGCGCCACGGCTACTGTTGGGGACCTGTTTGATCGCTTCGACGCCGATGGCCGGGTACACCAGCGACAGACCGAAACCGGTCAGGCCCGCGCCGATCAAGGCCACGGTCGTGTTCGGCGACAGCCACAGCATGATCAGGCCGACGGTTTCCACCGACATGCAGGTGATGGCCGAGCGGAAACCGCCAAAGCGGGTGATCGCGCTGATAAAGAACAGCCGCGCCACGATGAAGCAGACGCCAAACACCGTCAGGCACCACGCTGCGCCTTCCCAGCCGCGGTTGACGTAATACAGGGTGATGAAGGTGGTCAGGGTGCCGTAGCCGATCGACGACAGGGTCAGGCCCAGCCCGTAAGGCGCAACCCGGCCGAACACCGACCAGAAGGCCATGCGCTCTCCCTTCACCACGGGAACGGGTGGCTTGTTGCGGATCAGCAACAAGGCGCCGCAGGCGAGCGCCGTGAGTACCAGTCCGAGGCTGACGAAGCCCAGTGCATTGACCATCAACACCCCCAGCGGCGCGCCGATGGCGATGGCGCCGTAGGACGCAATGCCGTTCCAGGAAATCGAGCGTGCCGTGTGCTCTGCGCCCACCTGACCAATGCACCAACTGATGGTGCCCACACCGATCAAGCCCTGAGAGCCGCCCAGGATCAGGCGCGCGATCACCAGAATCACCAGGCTGGCGCCCGCAGACCGCTCCAGCAGCACCGCCGCGACCGTCAGCACACCACTGAGCGCGATGCCCAGCAGCCCGTAGACGATGGCGCGTTTGGTGCCAATCGTGTCGCAGATCCGGCCCGCCACCGGGCGGCTCATCAGCGTTGCGAGGTATTGCGAGCCGATCACCAGTCCCGCGACTACCGCGCTGAACCCCAACTGGTTGTGCACGTAGCCGGGCATGACCGCAATCGGCAAGCCGATGCACAGGAAGGCGACAAACGTATAGAAAACGATGGAGACGATTTGCAGGGTGATCGCCATCGAACTGACGTTCTGGGCAGGCGTATGGGGCGGCAGGGCGGCAGACATGAGGACTCTTCGCTGGAGCGGTGGGAGTGCGTCATCATCGCCTGAGGCAAATTGAAAAGAAAGCAGGCTAACGATTTAAACTTGGCAAGGAACGCATGGGTGGTCCCGTCCCGGCTGATGCATGAGGAACATTGTGGGAGTGAGCTTGCTCACGATTGCTGAAGCGCAGTCACATTGATAGTGACTGACAAAACGCCATCGTGAGCAAGCTCACTCCCACAGGTTTTGAAGCGGGGAGCTACTGAAAAACAGCGTGATTAAAACACCACGCCCTGGCTACGCAGGTAGTCATCATAGGTGCCGCTGAAGTCGGTCACACCGTTCGCGCTCAGTTCGATGATGCGCGTGGCCAGCGACGACACGAACTCGCGGTCGTGGCTGACAAAGATCAGCGTGCCCGGGTAGTTTTCCAGCGCCAGGTTCAACGCTTCGATGGATTCCATGTCCAGGTGGTTGGTCGGTTCGTCCATCACCAGTACGTTCGGCTTTTGCAGAATCAGCTTGCCGAACAGCATGCGGCCTTGCTCACCACCGGAAATCACCTTCACCGACTTCTGGATTTCATCGTTGGAGAACAGCATGCGGCCCAGGGTGCCACGGATCATCTGCTCGCCTTGGGTCCACTGGCCCATCCAGTCGAACAGGGTGACGTCGTCTTCGAAATCGTGGGCATGGTCCTGAGCGTAGTAGCCCAGTTCCGCGCTTTCGGTCCATTTGACCGAACCGGCATCCGGGGTCAGTTCCCCCATCAGGGTGCGCAGCAGGGTGGTCTTGCCGATACCGTTCGGGCCGATGATCGCTACACGCTCGCCCGCTTCAACGGTGAAGCTGAAATTCTGGAACAGGGTCTTGCCGTCGAAGCCTTTGGACATCTTCTCGATGGTCACGGCCTGGCGGTGCAGCTTTTTGGTCTGCTCGAAGCGAATGAACGGGCTGACGCGGCTCGATGGCTTGACCTCGGCCAACTGGATCTTGTCGATCTGCTTGGCGCGGGAAGTGGCCTGCTTGGCTTTCGAGGCGTTGGCCGAGAAGCGGCTGACGAAGGTCTGCAGTTCGGCGATCTGGGCTTTCTTCTTGGCGTTGTCCGACAGCAGTTGCTCGCGGGACTGGGTCGCGGCGGTCATGTACTCGTCGTAGTTGCCTGGGAACAGGCGCAGCTCACCGTAGTCCAGGTCAGCCATGTGGGTGCACACGCTGTTCAGGAAGTGACGGTCGTGGGAAATGATGATCATGGTGCTGTTACGCGCCGTAAGAATCGTTTCCAGCCAGCGAATGGTGTTGATGTCCAGGTGGTTGGTCGGCTCGTCGAGCAGCAGCACTTCCGGGTCGGAGAACAGCGCCTGAGCCAGCAACACCCGCAGCTTCCAGCCTGGTGCGACTTCACTCATCGGTCCGAAATGCTGTTCCAGCGGAATGCCCAGACCCAGCAGCAGCTCACCGGCGCGGGATTCGGCGGTGTAGCCGTCCATTTCAGCGAACTCGGTCTCCAGCTCTGCCACGGCCATGCCGTCTTCTTCGGTCATTTCCGGCAGCGAGTAGATGCGGTCACGCTCGGCCTTGACCTTCCACAGCTCCTCGTGGCCCATGATCACGGTGTCGATCACGGTGAATTGCTCGTAGGCGAACTGGTCCTGGCGCAATTTACCCAGACGCACGTTCGGCTCCAGCATCACCTGGCCGCCCGACGGTTCCAGATCACCGCCCAGAATCTTCATGAAGGTCGACTTGCCACAGCCGTTGGCACCGATCAGACCATAACGGTTGCCGTTGTTGAATTTGACCGAAACGTTCTCGAACAGCGGCTTGGGGCCGAACTGCATGGTGATATTCGCGGTGGAGATCAAAGCGTTTACCTATCAATAACTTACGGAAAGCAAAAAGGTGGCCGGAGACCGGAACGATAGCGGCCGGAATTTTTTCAGCGCCCAAACGTCAACGGCAGCGTCTGCACGGAGTGTGCCGAGCTGCCGGGCGATGAGGGCGGGGGTCACCTTGGAATTTGCGCGCATTGTCGCACAGTCGCGACGGCAGTTGTATGGCGATGGATGGGTATTCGTCGTGGATGGTTCATATTCGGTCACCCAGGCACGGATTTGGCAGGTGACGACCAGGCCGCCTTGAAGGCGACCCAATCGTATATCGATGATGTGTGCCGTTGAGTCCTATTTCGGCATAAAACTCAGTTGCCAGCTCCGCGGGATAGCGGCTGACAACATGGCGAGCAGGAAGGTGGTGGCACCGCTGACGAGCATGGCTTTGATGCCCAGAGACTGGGCCAGCACACCGCCAAGAATGGCGCCTAGCAGCATTCCACCCCACGGTATGAGCTGAACCCGCCAACCATTGCGGCGCTCGCCTATTATCCAGCGTCCGAGGCCTCGACCAAATCTGGAGAGGGCGCCAGTGACGTAGGTGAGGCCGATCGGCAGCCCGTTCACTTCCTCCACCACAGCGTTGATCATGCCCATCGCGAGCACCGCCAACAAGAATGGGAATGCGCCAACATCCATCAGTCCGCAGAGGCAAAGCAATCCTCCAATCGCCATCAGCAGCGGCCAGGCGCGTCGCCTTGACATTCGAGCCGCGATCACCCCGACCGCATTGCCGAACACGAAAGCGGCGATGAGCATCCCGATGTGCACAACCAGCGCGCCGTTACCGCTGCCAGCAGCCACCGCCAATCGCGTGGTGTTACCACTCATGAACGATACAAAGTCGCCAGCGACCATGAAGCCGATCGCATCGGTCATGCCTGCGATGATTGAAAGGCTGGCAACGAAACACAGCCCAACGCGTCCGCGCATTTTGGCCATTCGCTTGGCTGCGTCGTTGAGGGTGATGGTTTCGGGAAGCACTGTAGCCTCGCGGACGTTGTCTGGGATGGCAGTCATATAGCGTGACTGGCGTCTTTATGGCAATTCCTCCGACATTTTCGTTGATGGGAGATTGCGCGCGTCGGATTGCTTTGGATGATCCTCCTCCCACTTGTCTAGCCAACAACCTCTCTACAGCGCCACCTTCATCGAAGTTGTCGACAAAATCCATGAAAAACCTGGCATCAAACGGTCAACAAACTGTTATGCGGTGGTCATCGCCGGTTCATTGAACTGCCATAGCGTCTCTCTAGTGTCACTGGCACTGAACGTCGCCCACAGACAGACAAGAGACGCCTTCCATGAACGCTGCTATCCACGTCGACCGCTTGAACAAGACATTCGCCCGCAAGACCGCTCTGGTTGATCTGGCGTTGTCTATACAACCCGGAGAAATGGTGGCGCTGATCGGCGCTTCCGGGTCGGGTAAATCCACGCTTTTACGCCATCTGGCCGGTCTCGCGTGCTGCGACCGCAGCAACGGCGGAAGTGTCCGCGTGCTGGGCCGCGAAGTGCAGGCTTCGGGCCGTCTCAACGGCAAAGTGCGCCGTCTGCGCGCCGACATCGGTTACATCTTTCAGCAATTCAATCTGGTCAATCGCCTGAGCGTACTGGACAACGTCCTGCTCGGTTGCCTGGGCCGCATGCCGCGCTGGCGTGGCAGCCTGGGCATGTTCAGCGCCAAAGAAAAGGCCCGTGCCATGGCCAATCTGGACCGCGTCGGGCTGGCGGATTTCGCTCAGCAACGCGCGTCCACCCTGTCGGGCGGCCAGCAGCAACGCGTCGCCATTGCCCGCGCCTTGACGCAACAGGCTGAAGTGATTCTGGCCGACGAACCCATCGCTTCACTGGACCCCGAGTCCGCACGCAAGGTCATGGAAATCCTTGCTGACATCAATCGCCGTGACGGCAAAACCGTGGTCGTGACCCTGCATCAAGTGGACTACGCCGTGCGCTATTGCCCACGCGCGGTGGCCTTGAAAGGCGGACGCATTCATTTCGACGGCCAGGGTGCCGACCTCAGCGGTCAGTTCCTCAACGACCTATACGGTGCCGATGCCGACGCCAGCCTGATGTTCGCCGACCAGGCCCGCAGCGCCGAGCGCCCGACGCGCTTGATGCTGGCTCAAGCCTGATCGAAATCCAACAACACACAACACACAACACACAACACCTCAACCCACGTACCAGGAGCATTTCATGTTGAACCGTATCGGTCGCGTGTTCGCGTCTGCCGCCGTCGTCGCAGGCTGCCTGATGGGCACCGCGCACGCTGATGAGACCACTATCAACTTCGGCATCATGTCCACCTAATCGTCCCAGAACCTGAAAAGCGTGTGGCAGCCGTTCCTCGACGACATGTCGAAAAAGACCGGCCTGAAAGTCAACGCCACTTTTGCCTCGGATTATGCGGGGCTGATTCAGGGCATGCGCTTCAACAAGGTCGATGTGGCGTGGCTCGGCAACAAGGCGGCAATGGAAGCGGTGGACCGTTCCGGTGGCGAGATCTTCGCCCAGACCGCTGCTGCCAACGGCGCGCCGGGTTACTGGAGCCTGATCATTGCGCGCAAGGACAGCCCGATCAATTCCATTGACGACATGTTCAAGCACGCCAAAGAGCTGACCTTCGGCAATGGCGACCCGAACTCCACCTCAGGCTATCTGGTGCCGGGTTACTACGTGTTCGCCAAGAACCACGTCGATGCCGCCACTGCGTTCAAGCGCACGTTGAACTCCAGCCATGAAGTCAACGCCCTCAGCGTCGCCAAAGGTCAACTGGACGTTGCCACCTTCAACACCGAAAGCATGGACCGCCTGGAGGTCACCCAGCCGGAAAGCGCGGCCAAGCTCAAAGTGATCTGGAAGTCGCCGATCATCCCGGCCGACCCGATGGTCTGGCGCAAGGGCCTGTCCGACGCAACCAAGAACACCATCCGCGAATTCTTCGCGACCTATGGCGACACCGAGGAAGAGAAGGGCGTGTTGAAGAACATGCAGATGGGCAAGTTCCTCAAGTCCTCGGATGACCAGTTGCTGACCATTCGCCAACTGGAACTGTTCAAGCAGAAGACCGAAACCACCGCCAGCACCAGCCTGAGCGCTGATGAAAAGGCCAGCCGCCTTAAAGAGATCGACGCCAGCCTGACGACGTTGCAGGACCGCATCTCGGAGCTGGAAAAGCAGGGCACCGCCAAGGCGGGCTAACCAGCAGGGCGCGACGTTGAGTCGTCGCGCCCGTCTCTCATGCACTCGATATCGAGATCCCCTGATGACCACACACGCTGTATACGCTGACGCGGTCGGCAAACGCACCTGGCCGCAATACCTGGGCTGGGGTCTGTTTCTGGCGATGATGGCCTGGGCCTGGCACGGCGCCGAGATGAACCCGCTGGCCCTGTACCGCGACTCCGGCAACATGGCGACCTTCGCCGCCGACTTCTTCCCGCCTGACTTCCACGAGTGGCGCGCCTACCTCAAGGAAATGCTTGTCACCGTCCACATCGCCCTGTGGGGCACCTTTCTGGCCATTGTCTGTTCGGTGCCGTTGGGTGTGCTGTGCGCGGAAAACATCACCCCATGGTGGGTTCACCACCCCTTGCGCCGCGTCATGGATGCGTTCCGCTCCATCAACGAAATGGTCTTCGCGATGCTGTTCGTGGTCGCGGTAGGGCTGGGTCCGTTTGCCGGTGTTCTGGCCCTGTGGATCAGCACCACCGGTGTGCTCGCCAAGCTGTTCGCGGAGGCGGTCGAAGCCATCGATCCGGGGCCGGTGGAAGGGGTGCGCGCCACCGGGGCCAGTGCCTTGCAGGAAGTGATCTTCGGGGTGATTCCGCAAGTCATGCCGCTGTGGATTTCCTACGCCTTGTACCGCTTCGAATCCAACGTGCGCTCGGCAACGGTGGTGGGGATGGTCGGCGCAGGCGGCATCGGTGTGATCCTCTGGGAAAACATCCGCGCCTTTCAGTTCACCCAGACCTGCTCGGTGCTGCTGGTGATCATCGTGGTGGTCAGTGTCATCGACATCTTTTCCCAGCGCCTGCGCAAGCAGTTCATCTAACGATTCTGACAGGAGAGGGTGCGAACCCTTTTTTTAGCCATGCAGTTGTCTAGACAATCCGAACGCCCGCAGCGGGAACCGCTGCAAAGAGAACCGAGGTATCGGGAACTCGCTGATACCTTGCGGCGCGAATTGAACCGCTACATCGCCGGAGAATTCTTGCCCGCCGAAACTCAACTGGCGGCCCGTTTCGACGTCAACCGCCACACCGTGCGCCGGGCTATCGATGAATTGGTGCGCGAAGGCAGCCTGCTGCGCCGCCAAGGTAAAGGCACGCAGGTGTTGGGGCGACCACTGCTGTACCCGGTGGCTGCTGAAAGCGCCTACAGCCAGTCGCTGTCTGCGTTGGGTCATGGCGTCGAGGCCGTACTTTTGCAGCGGCGTCAATGCGCGGCCACCCGTGAAGAAGCCAAGCATCTGGGCCTTGAAGAACATGCGCCGCTGATCGAACTGCAAACCCTGCGGCGTCTCGATGGCCTGCCGGTCAGCCTGATTCGTCACCGCTACTGCGCCAGCCACGCCGACCTGATGGCCGATTACGTCAGCGGATCAGTGCGCCAATACCTCAAGTCCCGTGATCTGACGCTGACTCGCGCGTTCAGCCTGGTCGGCGCTCGCCTGCCCAGCCGTGAGGAGGCGAGCGTGCTGCTGATGCCGCGCCATTTACCCGCGTTGACCGTGCTGACCCTATCCCGCGATGCGGACGGCCACCCGGTGGAGATTGCCCATTCCACCAGCCGTTCGGATCGCTTCCAGTACCAGATCATCACCTGACGGAGATGTCGCCCATGACGGACTCAATGACTGCTTCGATACCTCTTGAACTGACCGCTCGCCAGCACTGGATTGGCGTGTTGTCCCGTACCCGTCACGCCGAGTTGCTGGCCCATGAAGCCGCCCTGCGTGACGCCGACTACCAACTGATCCGCGCCCCGGAAGTCGGCATGACGCTGGTGCGCGGTCGCATGGGCGGCAGCGGCGCTGCCTTCAACGTCGGCGAAATGACGGTGACCCGTTGTGTGGTGCGCCTGGCGGATGGGCGCACCGGCTACAGCTACCTGGCCGGGCGCGACAAGGCGCACGCCGAACTCGCCGCACTGGCCGACGCCCATCTGCAAGGCCCGCAACAGGCTCACTGGATCGCTGAACTGATCGACCCCCTGGCGCAGGCTCAGGCTGTGCGCCGCTCCCGACAACAAGCCGAAACCGCCGCGACCAAAGTGGATTTCTTCACGCTGGTCAGAGGAGAAAACTGATGAGTACGACGCTCGCAACTGGCTCCCTTTTGCAGTCCTTTTTGCAGCCCGGGTTCGACGATCCGGTGCTGGACGCCCAGCGCAGCTTCCGCGCGGCCCTCAAAGCGCTGGCCGGGCCGGGCGTGGCCCAGAGCCTGTCGTCGGCGCAGATCCCGCCGCATCTGGAAGGGCTGGCGTCGGCCAGTCACGCCCTGTGCCTGGCGCTACTGGACGTCGACACCCCGCTGTGGCTGGCCCCGGCGTTCGACACCCAGGCGATTCGCGCCAACCTGACCTTTCACTGCGGTTGCCCGATTGTCAGTGATCGGCAGAACGCACGCTTCGCCTTGCTCGACGACAGCCAGTTGCATGACCTGAGCGGCTTCGATCTGGGCAACGACCGTTATCCCGACCAGTCCTGCACGCTGCTGGTGCAGCTGCCGAGCCTGCAAGGCGGGCGTCAACTGGCCTGGCAAGGGCCGGGGATCGAAAGCAAGAACCACGTCAGCCTGCCCTTGCAGGACGCGTTCTGGGCCGAGCGTGAATCGCGCAATGACTTTCCCCGAGGCATCGACGTGTTCTTTGTCGCGGGCAGCGAACTGATGGGCTTGCCGCGCAGCACCCAAGTGCTGTCCAACCCGCAGTCGTCCATGGGAGGTGCCTGATGTACGTTGCCGTCAAAGGGGGCGAGCAGGCCATCGACAACGCCCACAGACTCTTGGCCAAACAGCGTCGGGGTGACACCTCGGTGGCGGAGCTGGGCGTCGAGCAGATTCGTCAGCAATTGCCATTGGCTGTGGCTCGGGTGATGACCGAAGGTTCGCTGTTCGACGAAGAACTGGCTGCGTTGGCCATCAAGCAGTCGGCGGGGGATCTGGTGGAGGCGATCTTCTTGCTGCGCGCCTACCGCACCACATTGCCGCGCTTCAACGCCAGCCAGCCCATCGACACCTCGGCGATGCAGATCAGCCGTCGCTTGTCGGCCACCTTCAAGGATGTGCCGGGGGGCCAGTTGTTGGGTCCGACCTTCGATTACACCCACCGTTTGCTGGATTTCACCCTGCTGGCCGAAGGTGAGTTTCCGGGGCCGCAAACCCGGCCTGATGCCAACGTTGAGGCCTGCCCCCGGGTGTCCGGTCTGTTGGCCAAAGAAGGCTTGATCAAAGAGGAAGCAGACACGGACGCAGCGGTCGCCGACATCACCCGCGAACCGCTGGAGTACCCGGCCAGCCGTGCCGAGCGCCTGCAGGCGCTGGCCCGTGGCGATGAAGGTTTTCTGCTGGCGCTGGGCTACTCGACGCAACGGGGTTATGGCCGCAATCACCCCTTCGCCGGGGAAATTCGCGTGGGCGAGGTCGAGGTCTGGATCGAGCCGGAAGAGCTGGGCTTTCCAATCTGCATGGGCGCGATCGAGGTCACCGAGTGCGAAATGGTCAACCAGTTTGTCGGCTCGGCCACTGAACTGCCTCAGTTCACTCGGGGCTACGGCCTGACCTTTGGCCACGCCGAGCGCAAGGCCATGGCCATGGCGCTGGTGGATCGCTCGCTGCGCGCCGGGGAATACGCCGAAGAGGTGATCTCGCCCGCGCAGCAGGAAGAGTTCGTCCTGGCCCACTGCGACAACGTCGAAGCCTCGGGCTTTGTTTCCCATTTGAAGTTGCCGCACTACGTGGACTTCCAGTCCGAACTGGAACTGATCCGCAAGCTGCGCAAGCCTGCCAATACGCCTATCGAGGAGTCGGCCCAATGAATGCTGCTGCACAACCGCGTCGTCTGCCTCAAGAACCGCGGGACGAGGCGTACAACTTCGCCTATCTGGACGAGCAGACCAAACGCATGATTCGCCGTGGCCTGCTCAAAGCCGTGGCGATTCCGGGGTATCAGGTGCCGTTCGGCGGTCGGGAAATGCCGCTGCCCTATGGTTGGGGCACCGGCGGCATGCAACTGACCGCCGCGATTCTGGGCGCTGAAGACGTGCTCAAAGTCATCGATCAGGGCGCCGACGACACCACCAACGCGGTGTCGATCCGTCGATTCTTCGCCCGCACCGCTGGTGTTGAAACCACCGAGCGCACCCCAGAGGCGACGATCATCCAGACCCGCCACCGCATCCCGGAAACCCCGTTGCACGCCGACCAGATTCTGGTGTTTCAGGTGCCGATTCCCGAGCCGTTGCGCTTCATCGAGCCGTCGGAAACCGAGACTCGCACCATGCACGCGCTCAACGACTACGGGGTCATGCACGTCAAGCTCTACGAAGACATCGCCACCTTCGGCCACATCGCCACGGCCTATGCCTACCCGGTGACGGTGGATGAGCGTTACGTGATGGACCCGTCACCCATCCCCAAATTCGACAACCCGAAACTGGACATGAACCCGGCCCTGATGCTGTTTGGTGCCGGTCGTGAAAAACGCTTGTACGCAGTGCCGCCATTTACCCGCGTCACCAGCCTGGATTTCGAGGATCACCCCTTTGAAGTGCAGAAATGGGATCAGCATTGCGCCATTTGTGGCAGCCATGAGTCGTTCCTCGACGAACTGATTCTCGACGATCGGGGCACGCAACGCTTTGTGTGCTCGGACACTGATTACTGCGCCCAGCGCGTCAATGAGGGGAGGGACGCGCCATGATCGCGGCTCGGCAAGTTCAACCGCAGTGGGCTTCTGATCGCAGCCAGCCGCTGCTCAGGGTCAGTGGCCTGAGCAAACTGTATGGCCAGGAAAAGGGCTGTCAGGACGTCAGTTTCGAGCTGTATCCCGGCGAAGTGCTGGGCATCGTCGGCGAGTCCGGTTCGGGCAAGTCGACCCTGTTGTCGCTACTCAGTGGCCGTTGTCCGCCTGACGACGGACGTATCGATTACCGAAGCACTCACGGTCAGTGGCTCGACCTGTACAGCGCCAGCGAAGCCCAGCGCCGCACTTTGCTGCGCACCGAATGGGGCTTCGTCGAGCAGAATCCGCGTGACGGCTTGCGCATGGCGGTGTCGGCGGGGGCCAACATCGGCGAACGGCTGATGGCTCAAGGCGTGCGCAATTACTCGCAACTGCGCGCAGCGGGGCTGGACTGGCTGGAGCAGGTGGAGATCGATCCGGCACGCATCGACGACTTGCCACGAACGTTTTCCGGCGGCATGCAACAGCGCTTGCAGATCGCCCGCAACCTGGTGTCGGGTCCCCGGCTGGTGTTCATGGACGAACCCACCGGCGGCCTCGATGTGTCAGTGCAGGCGCGTTTGCTCGACCTGATGCGTGGCTTGGTGCGGGAGCTGGACCTGGCGGTGGTGATCGTCACCCATGACCTGGCCGTGGCCCGTTTGCTGGCGGACCGCCTGATGGTGATGCGTCGTTCCCGGGTGGTGGAAACCGGGCTGACCGATCAGGTCCTCGACGACCCGCAACACCCGTATTCGCAATTGCTGGTGTCGTCGGTGTTGCAACCATGACCGGACTTTCGCAAGGGGCTGACATGAACACGCTGATCGAGGTCCGTGACCTCTCGAAAACTTTCACCCTTCATCAACAGAACGGGGTGGTTCTCAATGTGCTGCGTGGCCTGAATTTCTCGGTGCGTGGCGGTGAGTGTCTGGTGTTGCACGGCCATTCGGGCGCGGGCAAAAGCACGTTGCTGCGCACGATTTACGGTAATTACCTGCCAGCGGGCGGCAGCATTCGAGTGCTGCATCAGGGCGATTGGTGGGAGCTGGTGGACGCTGAGCCTCGGGACGTGTTGGAGGTGCGCCAACAGACCCTGGGCTACGTCAGCCAGTTTCTGCGAGTCATTCCTCGGGTCGCCACGCTGGACGTGGTGATGGAGCCGGCGCTGGCTCGCGGCTGGGATCGCGAGGACGCCCAGGCACGCGCCGAGCACCTGTTGACCCGCCTCAATATTCCGCAGCGCTTGTGGCAACTGGCGCCGGGGACGTTCTCCGGCGGCGAGCAACAGCGGGTCAACATCGCCCGCGGCTTCATGGTGCCGTGGCCGGTGATGCTGCTGGACGAACCCACCGCGTCGCTGGATGACAGTAATCGCCAAGTGGTGTTGGAACTGATCAACGAGGCCAAACATACGGGTGTCGCGCTGATCGGCATCTTCCACGACCGGCTGGCCCGGGAAACGGTGTCGGACCGCGTGCTGGACATGACCCCCCTTGAACTGACTGCGAAGGAACAGATGGCATGCTGAACGAACAGATCCTGACCAACGCCCGCATTGTCACTGCTGATGAGGTGTTTACTGGCACCGTTGTTTTGCGCGACGGCCTGATCAGCGACGTGCAGCCGGGCATCAGTCACGTACCTCAAGCGCAGAGTCTCGACGGTGATTTCCTGCTGCCGGGGTTGGTCGAGCTGCACACCGATAATCTGGAAAAACACCTCAGTCCGCGCCCCGGCGTGGACTGGCCGTCGGCTTCGGCAGTGATGAGCCACGACGCGCAGATCATCGCCGCAGGCATCACCACGGTGTTCGACGCTTTGTCCATCGGCGACGTCAACCCCAAGGGCAAACGCATGCAGCAGTTGCCGGGCATGGTCGAAGCGATCGCCAAGGCCAATGCCGCCGACATGACCCGCGCCGAACACCGCCTGCACCTGCGCTGCGAAGTCTGCCACCCGGACACCCTCAGCGTATTCCGCGATCTGGTGGAGCAGCCACTGGTGCAATTGGTCTCGACCATGGACCATTCGCCGGGCCAGCGTCAGTTCGCCCTGGAATCGAAGTATCGCGAGTACTACATGGGCAAGTACCACTTGAGCAGCGAGCAAATGGACGCATTCATCGTCGAGCAGGTCGCCAACTCGAAGATCTACAGTGACCGCTACCGCAAAGCCATCGTCGACATGTGCCTGAATCGCGGCTTGTCGGTGGCCAGCCACGACGACGCGACGGTCGAGCACGTGGAAGAGTCGGCGGGTTACGGCATGACCATCGCCGAATTTCCGACCACCCTGGAAGCGGCGCAGGCCTGCCGTCGTCTGGACATGAGCGTGCTGATGGGGGCGCCGAACATCGTTCGTGGCGGTTCGCACTCGGGGAACATCGCGGCGGCGACCCTTGCTAAAGAAGGGCTACTGGATATTCTGTCCAGCGATTATTATCCGGCCAGTCTGCTGCAGGCAGCGTTCACGTTAGGCAAGCAACTGGACGAGCAGCCTGATCAGCAGACGCCGAGTGTCGGGCTGGCGAAGGCGATGACCACCGTGAGTCTGGCCCCGGCGCGTTCGGCAGGGTTGCACGACCGGGGTGAAATCCGCGTCGGTCTGCGCGGCGATCTGATTCACGCCCGTGCCGTGGACAACCTGCCGGTGATCCGGCAGGTCTGGCGAGAAGCGAAGAGGGTTTTCTGATGGCAGGCAGGTTGATCTATCTCATCGGACCGTCCGGTTCGGGCAAGGACAGCCTGCTGGATGCCGCGCGCGAACCGATGGCCGCTCGCGGCGGTCGGATCGTGCGGCGGGTCATCACCCGTTCGGCGGAAGCCAAGGGCGAGGCTGCGCAGGCGGTCAGCGCCGAACGGTTCGCGGACATGCAAGCTCAGGGTGCGTTTGCCTTGAGCTGGTTTGCCAACGGCCTGCATTACGGGATTCCAGTCGAGATCGATCAATGGCTTGCTGAGGGGCATGACGTGCTGATCAACGGTTCACGCGGTCATCTGCCACAGGCGCGGGCGCGCTATCCCGACCTGTTGGTGGTGCTGCTGAGTGTCGATCAGGTGGTCCTGCGGGAGCGCCTGCTGGCACGAGGTCGGGAGTCCGCCGAAGAGATCGAGGCGCGGCTGTCGCGCAATGCGCAGTTTGCGGACGACCTGCTTTCGAACGACCCTTCCATTCTGCTGCTGGACAACTCCGGTGCGCTGGATCAGACCGTCGGGCGCCTGCTACAACGCATTGATCGGGAGCACGCATGCGCCTGACCTTGCTCGGTACTGGAGATGCAAGGCAGGTACCGGTCTATGGCTGCCGATGCCCGGCGTGCGAAGCAGCGCACAACGATCCATCTCTGCGCCGACGACCGTGCTCGGCACTGGTCGAACTGGGGGACCAGCGCTGGTTGATCGACAGCGGCCTGCCGGACCTTACTGAACGTTTCCCGCCCCATAGCCTCAGCGGCATTCTCCAGACTCACTACCACGCCGACCACGCCCAAGGCTTGCTGCACTTGCGCTGGGGGCAGGGGCTGGTGATCCCGGTGCACGGCCCGGCAGACCCCGAGGGGTTGTCGGATTTGTACAAACACCCGGGGATTCTCGATTTCAGCCAGCCGTTCAGCGCGTTCGAAACCCGCGTGTTTGGCGAGTTGAGTGTCACCGCGTTGCCGCTGCTGCATTCGAAGCCGACGTTGGGTTATCTGCTGCGAGGTGGCGGACGTTGCGTCGCTTACCTCACTGACACCGTGGGCCTGCCAGACGACACCACCGCGTTTTTGCAGCGACAAGCGTTGGATGTGTTGATCCTCGACTGCTCGATGCCCCCGCAGCCGCAGGCGCCTCGCAATCACAATGATCTGAGTCTGGCGTTGCAAATCATCGACACCTTGAAGCCGGCAAAAGGCGTGCTGAGCCATGTTGGGCACACGCTGGATGCGTGGTGGATCGGGCATGCGGCAGACCTGCCAGAACACGTCGTGGCCGCTAAAGACGGCATGGGCGTGTAACGCTGGGTTTACACCCGCGACGCTGTGCATGACCGCTGGTCGGTGGAGGCGTCAAACACGGGGTTTACGTTCAACTTTCTGCACACGTGGCCGTAGCAAAGGTACCACCACCTTTCTTTGGAGCTTCACCATGCCTTTGATTCCCAGCCGTATTGCAGGGCGAATGACCTTGGGAATCCTGATATTGCTGATCCTCACCGCCGTGGCGATTTTTGCGGTGATGACCCTGGGCGGCAAACCGCAGTTGGTGGACGCCGGCACCGAAGCGGCCGAACAATCTGCCAGTGCCATCACCCGGCAACTGGCGTTGCCCTTGAGCCGTATTGAAGGCACCGCAGCGTCGATGGCGTTGCTGGCCGAATCCCTCCCTCATGATGAAGCGCTGTTCATGAGCAATTTCCCCGGCCTGATCGACAGTCAGGGCGATACCGCCATCGCCGGTGGCGGCGTGTGGCCTGAGCCCAACGCCTTTACGCCGGGCACCGAGCGACGCAGTTTTTTCTGGGCGCGTAACGCCAGCAATCGACTGGAATTTTCCAACGAATACAACGATGGCAAAACCCCGCCGTATCAGGCCGAGTCCTGGTACACCGGCGCCAAATCCTCTGCGCCGGGGCATTGTGTCTGGTCCGATGCCTATCAGGATCCGGTCAGCGGTGTGGCGATGACCACTTGCAGCGTGTCGTATCGGGCAAAGGGCGCGTTTGCGGGCGTCGCGACCATCGACTTGAAACTCGACGGCCTGGCCGCCTTTCTCAAAGACAAGGGCGGTGTGACCGATGGCTATGCGTTTGCGGTCGATCCGTCGGGCAACCTGCTGTACTTTCCCGACGCCAAAGGTGCCAAGGGATTGCTGACCGTGGAGGGGCTGACTCAGCAACAGCCTTGGTTCAAGTCGGTCGCAGAGCGTCTGGCGGGCAAACTGCCGTCGATCTCTACTTTGCGTCTGGAGCGTGACGGGCGGCTCGACGGCCCGGCCTATGTGACACTGGCGACGATGGAGGGCACCGGCTGGCGCATCGGCCTGGTGACGCCGGAGGCGCGAGTGGTCGGCCTGGCCAATCGTCTGACCGGGCAGATTCTGTTGTTTCTGCTGCCGCTTCTGGGCGTGTTGTTGGGGCTGGCGTGGTTGGCGGGCAGGCGCTTGTTAGCGCAATTGGACGAAACCACTGCGCAGATCGAAAGCCTTGGACGGGGCGGGCACAGCGAAGCGCAACTGGCCATCGTGCGGGCGGACGAAATCGGTGCATTGCGTGGATCGGTGAACCGCTATGCCGGGTCGCTGCGTGAGATGTTGCAGCGCATCGCGCAGGAGTCGGTGTCGCTGGAACGTCAGGCCAACGATCTGGCGCAACTGTCCCACGGGCTGGCCGAGCGAGCCGAAGCCCAGCGTCAGGACAATACTTTGCTGGCTACCGCCATTACCGAAATGTCGGCAAGTGCCAACGAAGTGGCCCACAACACCACCGACTGTTCAGACACGGCGCGCCGCTCACTGGGCGAGGCGCAGAAGAGTCAGGATCAGGTGAACAGCAACAGCCAGTTCATTGAAACCCTGGCCACCGACATTTCCGGTGCCGCGACAGCGATCACTCAGCTCGGCGATGACATCGAGCGAGTGGGCGGTGTGCTGGAGGTGATCAAGTCGATTTCCCAACAGACCAACTTGTTGGCGCTTAACGCAGCTATCGAAGCGGCCCGTGCCGGAGAGCAAGGCCGTGGCTTCGCCGTGGTCGCTGACGAAGTCCGAACGCTGGCAGGCCGGACCCAATCATCGGCCAACGAGATTCAGGAAATGATTGCCCAGTTGCGCCACGCCTCGACGTCAGCTGTTTCGACCATGCAGGCCGGCGCCGAGCGGACCCGGGAATCGGTGCAACAGGCGGTCTCGGTGGCGGCGACGCTGGGGACGACCGTTTACAGCTTCGACGACATCGTGCAGCGCGCCCATCAGATTGCCGTGGCCGCGCAGGAACAGAGCCATGTCACCCATGAGATCAACGAGTTGGCCGTGCGTATTCATGCGTCCAGCGAGCAGGGCGCGCGCGACGCGAGCACCTTGCGTGAGCTGGGTAAGGGGATGCAGTCGATCTCGACAAGGCTGGGAGCGTTGAGCCGTGGAGAGCGTCAGGCCTGATAAGTCTGTCTCCATGAAACCAGCACATATCTACAAGGCACATCCGAAAACCGAGTCTACGCTCAATCTTCCCTGCACACTTCCCGAGGATTGCGGCACATGTCTATCTTGACCCTGAAAGACGGCACCGAGTTTTTCTACAAAGACTGGGGCACCGGTCAGCCCATCGTGTTCTCCCACGGCTGGCCACTGGATGGCGATGCCTGGGATGCGCAGATGCTGTATCTGGGCCAGAAAGGCTACCGCGTGATCGCCCATGACCGTCGCGGCCATGGCCGTTCCGGCCAGACCTGGGATGGCAACGACATGGACACCTACGCCGATGACCTCGCGCAGTTGTTCGAAGCGCTGGATTTGAAAGACGCGATCATGATCGGTCACTCCACCGGCGGTGGCGAAGTGGCGCGTTACATTGGCCGTCATGGCTCGTCCCGTGTGGCCAAGGCCGTACTGATTGGCGCCGTGCCGCCGATCATGCTGAAGACCGCTGCCAACCCGGAAGGCCTGCCGATGGATGTGTTCGACGGCATTCGCGCAGGTTTCACGGCTGACCGCTCGCAGTTCTTCAAGGACCTCGCGGTGCCGTTCTTCGGTTTCAACCGTGAGGGCGTAAAGGTTTCTCAAGGGGCCATCGATTCGTTCTGGTCCATCGGCATGCTCGGCAGCGTCAAGGGCGAGTTCGACTGCATCAAGGCCTTCTCGGAAACCGACTTCACCGAAGACCTGAAAAAGATCGATGTGCCGACCTTGATCCTGCACGGTGATGACGACCAGATTGTGCCGCTGGTGGCCTCGGGCGAGAAGAGCCACAAACTGGTGAAAGGCTCGACTTTGCACATCGTCAAAGGCGGCTCCCACGGCATGTGCACTGTTCAGGCCGCCGAGATCAACGAAATCCTGCTGGGCTTCATCAAGGGGTGATTCATTGCCGCAGACCCCGTAATAGCGCACGAGCATCGCGAGGCCGCGATCTGGCGCGAAGCGGCAGTAAACGCTGAGAACGCGGTTCGTCAGCTGATGCCGTGTTGTGCGTGTTACGACTGCTGCGCAGCCGATCGCGGCCTCGCGTTGCTCGTGCGCTCCTACAGGGTGAGGGTGGGGCGCACGGTTCAGCGGTGTGCGACATCCGATTTTGCCGACTGCGGCCAGCCGCCCCCCAGGGCGCGGAAGGTCGAGACCGCCGCTCGCGCATCATTGGCGTGCAACTGCGCCAATTGATCTCGCGACACCAGTAACTGGCGGTCTTCGTCGAGCACTTCCACCAGGCTGATCGCGCCCCCTTTGTAAGCGTCCTGCGCCGCATCCCGTGCGGTTTGATGCGCCGCGACTTCGGCGTTCACTTCCTCCCGTTGTTGCTCCAGTTCCACCAGTGTGACGATGGCGTTCTCGACATCTTCAGTGGCTTTCAACATCGCCAGTCGGAACTCGGCCAGCGCTTCGGCGTTGGCACCTTTGGCTTGCGCGACTTCTGCGTCGACCCGGCCAAAATCGAACAGCCGCCAATGCAGGCCGAGAATGGCTTGAGGCTGGAAGGCCGACGCGGTGAACAACTGGCCGCTATGTGCCGTGTCGAAGCCCAGCAAACCAGACAGGGAAACTTTGGGGTAGTACTCGGCAATCGCCGCGCCGATGCGCGCATTGGACGCTGCCAGTTTGCGTTCAGCCGCGACCACGTCGGGGCGACGACGCAACAGGTCAGCCGGGCCGTCAGAGTCGCTGATGGTGGGCACGCTGTAGTGTTGCGGACTGTTTGTCAGCTCTTGGGCGTAGGTGCCCGGTTGAGCGCCCATTAGCACGTCCAGCCGGTTGAGTTGGGTGGCGAGTTCAGTGCGCAATGGCGGGATCGTGGCCCGAGCCTGCAAGACCAACGCTTCAGCTTGCGCCTGCTCGCGATTCGTCGCCAGGCCCATGCTCATGCGGTCCTTGATCAGGTCCAGCAGGCCATTCTGGGTCTTGACCTGATCCTCCGCGACCGCCAGCCGCTGCTGCGCACCCCGGATGCGGAAATAGGCGTCTGCCGCTTCAGCCGCCACGGAAATACGCACGCCGACATGCGCGGCTTCTGCGGCTTGGGCTTCATCGACGGCCGCTTCTTCGCCCCGCTTCAGACCGCCTGCGAGATCAGCCTCCCAACTGGCGCCGACGCTGAGTGTTTCCAAGGTTTGATTGCGGTCGTAACCGGGAAAGGTGCTGCCGATCTGGCCTTGCGAGCTTTCGGTGGACTGGCGCTGGCGCACGGCCTTTGCGTCCAGTGCGCCCTGAGGCAAGCGAATCGCCCCGGCTTGCTGTGCCACGGCGCGGGCCTGTTCGACGCGAGCGAAGGATTTCGCCAGATCGAGATTCTGGTCCAGCACGCGCTGAATGATGCGGCTCAGTTCGGGGTCGTTGAAACCGGTCCACCAGTTGTCGAGTGCAGGCGCCGGGGTTTCACCGACCCGCTGTTGCAGCAGCGGTTGATTCTGGTAGTGCGCGGTGAGTGGGTTGTCCGGCTGGTGGTAGTCAGGGCCGACGGTGCAACCGGCCAGCGCAATGAACAACGTGCTCAGCGCAAAGACGCCGTTGCGTTTGAAACGAGACGCCAGAGTGTTCATGGAGCGGTCCTCGGAACGGGAGCTGAAAAGGAAGAAGGCGTTTTCATGGCGGTCTCAATGGGCGTCGGCAGAGGGGGCTTTGGGCGGCGCAACTTTACGCATCAGCGGCACCATCGCCACGGCTACGATGAAGCAGACCATGATCACCAGAAACGTATCGGCGTAGGTTTGCGTTTGGGCTTCGCGGTAGGTCAACAGCCACAATTGATGCAACGCTGAGTTGCTGGCTTCGGCGCTGTTCTGGCCCAGGCTGGCGAAGTTGTCGGTGACCGTCGCAAGCCAGATGTTCATGGCCTCGTTGCTGACGTTCAGGTGCTCCGCCAAGTGGGTGAAGTGCTGGTTGGTGCGGTCGTTGAGCAGCGTGGCGCAGGCTGCGATGCCGATGGCGCCGCCAAGGTTGCGCATCAGGTTGAACAGCCCGGAGGCCTGTTTGAGTCGCGAAGGATGAAGGCCGCCCAAGGTCAATGTCACGGTAGGCGGCACGGCCATCTGCTGAGCGAACCCGCGAATGGCCTGGGGCAGCATCAACTCATGACCGCCCCAGTCGTGGGTGATGGGCGAGAAGTCCCACATCGACAACGCGAACAGCGACAGGCCGAACATCATGATCCAGCGCAGGTCGACGCGGTTGGCGAGGAAGCCGTACACCGGGATCGCCATCAACTGGAACACCCCGGTGGAGAAAATCGCCTCGCCGATTTCCAGCGCGCTGTAACCGCGCACCCGGCCCAGAAACAAGGGCGTCAGGTAAATCGTGGCAAACAGGCCAATGCCGGTGACGAAAGAAAAGAAGCAACCGAGCGCGAAGTTGCGATCGCTCAGGGCGCGCAGGTCGACCACCGGGTTGTTCACGCTCAACGTACGACCGATGAACGCCAGCCCCGCCAGCCCCGATACCCAGGCGGTGGTGAGAATGGTCTGGTCGCTGAACCAGTTCCAGCGTGGGCCTTCTTCGAGGGTGTATTCCAGGCAGCCCAGAAACAGCGCCAGGAACACCATGCTGAAGTAGTCGGCGCCCTTGAGCAGCTTCAGGTCCATGGCGTCGATATTGACCATGATCGGCACGGCGATGGCGACGAAAATGCCCGGCACCAGGTTGATGTAGAACAGCCAGTGCCACGACGACACATCGGTGATCCAGCCGCCGATCACCGGACCCAGCGTGGGCGCGAGGGAGGCCACGGCACCGATGGTCGAGGCGGCGATGACCCGCTGTTTGCCTGTGAAAAACACGAAGGCGGTGGTGAACACCATCGGGATCATCGAACCGCCGAGAAAGCCCTGCAGTGCGCGAAAGGCGATCATGCTCTGGATATTCCAGGCCAGACCGCAGAGCAGGCTGGCGACGGTAAAACCGACCGCCGAGGCGCAGAACAACCAACGGGTGGAGAACACCCTCGCGAGCCAGCCGGACAACGGAATGACCACGATTTCAGCGATCAGGTAGCTGGTCTGCACCCAGGCGGTTTCATCGGCACCTGCCGACAGGCCGCCGCCGATGTCGCGCAACGAGGCAGACACGATCTGGATGTCCAGGAGCGCGATGAACATGCCCAGGCACATGGTGGCGAACGCGAGGACTTTGGTGGACGTCGTCATTGAGGCAACGTCGACCGGGCCTTTGGCTTTGGCGGCGACCGAGCTCATGGCGTGGTCTTCCCGTTAACGGCACTGGCGACTTGATCATGGGTGTCACGGGGCTGGTTTTTCGTGTCGACTTCAGCGATCACCGACAAGCCCGGACGCAGTTTGCCGAGGCGGCCGTCTTCGCCATCCAGATAAACCCGCACCGGTACCCGCTGCACGATCTTGGTGAAGTTGCCCGTGGCGTTTTCCGGCGGCAGCACACTGAACTGCGAACCGGTGGCGGGGGCCAGGCTGTCCAGATGACCATGGAACACCTGGCCCGGCAACACGTCGGCTTCAATCGTCACGGCCTGGCCCGGCTGCATGCGTGCCAGTTGGTCTTCCTTGAAGTTGGCATCGACCCACAGGCCTGTGGCCGGAACCACCGAAATCAACTGCGTCCCGGCGGCAGCATAGGCGCCGACTCGGGCGCGGCGGTTGCCGATCACGCCATCGACCGGAGCGCGCAGTTCGGTGTAACCGACGTTCAGTTGCGCAAGGTCCCGCTCGGCCTTCGCCTGCTCCAGCGCGGCACGCGCCTGTTGTTTCTGGGTGGCGATCACGTCCAGTTGCCGTTGTGAGGCCAGCATCGAGGCCTGGGCCTTGGCACCGTTGGCCTGGGCAGTCTTGTAGGTCGCGTCAGCGCGCTGGAAGCTTTCGATGGACACCGCCGAGCGCCCCGACAACACCTGATAACGCACCTGATCATCCCGCGAACGCACCGTTTCGGCGTTGGCTGCGTCAATCCCGGCTTTCGCCTGGCTGACCACCGCGTGTTGCAGCTGCTCGGTGGCATCAAGGTTGGCCAGCAGCGCTTCTTCGGCGGCCACGGCCCCTTCGGCTTTTTTCAACGCGGCCACGTAGTCGCGGTCATCGATTTTTACCAGCAGATCGCCTGCGTGAACGAACTGGTTGTCGATCACCTTGAGTTCGGTGATGTAGCCGGGGATTTTTGGCCCGATCACCGTCACGTCGCCGCCGACATAGGCGTCATCGGTGGATTCGAGAAAACGGCCGACGGTCCACCAGTGCGCGCCGAACAGCACGGCGCCGATCACGGCGGCGCTGCCCAGCGACAGCAACATCAGGCGTTTGCCCCGAGCGGATTTGGGCGGTGCTGCAGCGGCAGCGGGCTCGGTGACGGTTTGTGGCTGATTCATGGCGGATTACCTGTGGGCTGCAGTGGTCAAGAGGCGGTTTTGGGGGATGGGGTCAGGCTGTTGCGATAGCCCTCGCGACGCGTACGGCCGGTCTCGACACGCCAGGCGGACAGGCTCTCGGGCGGGCCGCTGTAACGCACGGTGTGTTCGAGGAAGCTGATGGGCTTGCCGGTGTTGCCATCGGTGAGTTGCAGATCGACGGGCTGGTCGGTTTGCTCGTCGAACAGCTGAATGCGCGTGCCATTACGGGCGAAGTGCTTGTTGCCGAACTTCATCAGGGTCAGCACCACCGGGCGAAAGTCGCGACCACGCTCGGTGAGCAGGTAGTCGTAGCGCGGCGGCTTGTCGGTATAAGCGCGACGCTCCACCAGACCCGAGGCGATCAGGTCGTTCAGGCGGCGGGTCAGGGTGCTGGACGCGATGCCCAGGCTTTTCTGGAATTCGTCGAAGCGACTCAGACCATAGGCCAGGTCTCGGAGGATCAGGATGTTCCACCAATCCCCCACGTGCTCAAGGCTGAGGGCGATGGGACAGGGCATGTCGGCGAAGCTTTTCTTCTTCATGAACAGCCTCTCAAGCGTGAAGGTGTGAATAAATTATGGTCATAATTTAAGCGTGTGACTTTCACTATGCAAGTGACTATTTAAATAAAAGTGATGAGCGGAAAACCGGGCACGGTCAGCGACAGGCAAGCGATGGTCGCCCTGGCGGGATTTCAGAGAGTGAAATGAGGTGAGCGCGGGGGAGGTCTAGGCCGCAAACGCAGTGGCCCAGACGCCGGGATGGTGTCTGGGCCACTGTATTCGCAAGCAGGGAAAGGGCGTGTGGGCAGGAGGCAGTCGCTTAATGAGCGATCAGATCAACTCCACAGAAATCGGCGGCAGGCCACGGATTTCACCTTCGGCCACACCCGCGCCTTTGGTCAGGTACATGCCGGTGTACGAGCCGGTGGTGATGACCAGATCGGGTGTCACGCTGAAACCGTTCTGCGTTTGATGGTTCACCAGCCACGGCAACAGGCGGCGAGGGTCGCCCGCCGGATTGGCGCCGTCGCCTGGCACGATGTCTTCGCCCGCGTATGTGAAGGTCAGCGCCGGCTCCAGGAACGGAAATGTCGGGTCGTAAGGCACGAAATCACCGACGATCAGCGCGCCGTGGTTCAGCAGGTCGCCCAGCGCCAGCAGCGGATCGACTTTTGGCCAGGCAATGAAACGGCTGGAAACGACCTCAATGGTTGCACCCATCGAGCCAATGCTGCTGAGCACCTCTTCATCGGAATACGGCTCGGCACGGGGCGCGAACTCGCGGTTCAGGCGGAACGCGATTTCCAGTTCGAGAATGGGCTGGGGGTAATCGACGATTTCCACCTGGCTGCCGCTGGCAAACAGGCCGTCTTCGGGCAACAGTGCGCCGTTGATCGGGCCGCCGCTGGTGGATTTGGAGCCGACTTTCCAGCCGCCGACGGTGGTGTCGCGCAGGCGCAGAATTTCCCGTTGCAGCGCGTAGGCGCTGGAGGCGTCTGCGGGGATGTAATCGGGGCGAATCTCGGTGATTTTTCGACCGTCGCGCATGGCGTCGACAATCAGTTCGGCAATGTTCGCTGGGTGAGACGGTTGATTCACGCGGGACTTCCTTCAGTCAATTGAATGGAAAGCGCCCCACAACCTGACGCGCCGGTTGTGGAGCCAGCGCGTTTACTCTAACCCTATTTGCCGATAACGCAGAACCCTGCGTCGGCAATCAACCGTTCTGGCAACCATCGCCCAGACGGGTGTACTCCAGATTGTGAGTCACGCCTTTGCTGTCGACGTACACCATGTGCGACTCCACTGGACCACAGGCGGTAGACAGGTCGCTGGCACTGGTCATGCTGATGACTTTGGCGATGTCCAGGTGCTGCGAGTAGGTGTACTCGACGGCAGGGGGGACGGCGGCGTCCGCGTTGACAGCTTGATTGGCCGAAGCAAAAGCGCTGAAGATCGACAGCGCGGCAAACAGTGCGTATTTCATGGTCTTTCTCCAGAAAGAGCATCAGCATTAAACAGAGTGATCGGTAGGTAGGGCCGCAGTATCTCGCCAAGTTAGCGATGTCCGGAAATGGCGAGTCTCGATACAGCGCATCACGGGAATTGATAATCAGGGTGAATATTGATGTGGCGTTAATTATTAACGGATGGGTAAAAGTGTCTTGCAAAACACTCAGCCTTTTTCGCAATCGTCCCCCAGACGGGTGTACTCAAGTGTGTGGCTGACCCCTTTGCTGTCCACGTATTCCATCTGCGCCTTCAGCGGGCCACATTCGCTGGAGGCCACGTTGGCGTTGCTGATACGGATGATTTTGGCGATGTCCAGATCGTGGGTGTAGTCGTATTGAGTGTCCTGAACGGCCGCCGACGGACTGTGGGTATTATCGTTGGCCGAGGCAAACAGGCTGAACATCGATAAGGCAGCAAACAGTACATATTTCATGGCGAACTCCAGTTCATCGGAGGGTGTAAAAGTGAGGTGGGGATTAACCCGTCGATGGCGCTATTTTAAAAACGGGCGAGCGCCGCGAAGAAATACTGTCTGTCGATAAACGTCATCAGCCGCGATGATGCGTGAAGCACTTCGTAGGATTAACGATGAAGTAATGGACTGTTGTTGCACCTTTGATAGACCTTAAAGCGCCTTGATGGTATTCCAGACGGGAATTCACTGTATGAAAAACATGAATTTTATTTATGGCGTTTGACCCTCTACCGTGTGCGGATATCACCCAGCAAGGAAGTCGAAATGTCCGCCGCGCCGCCCACCGCCGTCATCGAGCAGCACTGGAAACGTAATTTGGCCGTGTGCGTCATCGGCGCCTTCACCACCATCGTCGCGATGACCTTGCTGCTGCCTTTTCTGCCGCTGTATGTCGAGCATTTGGGCGTGAGCGATGCTGCGGCAGTGGTGCAATGGTCCGGCGTCGCCTATGGCGCGACGTTCTTTTCTGCTGCGCTCACCGCGCCGTTGTGGGGGCGATTGGGGGACCGTTACGGGCGTAAGTTGATGCTGATTCGCGCCAGCCTTGGCATGGCGATCGCGATGTCGTTGATCGGCCTGGCGGAGAACATCTATCAGTTGGTGGGCCTGCGGTTGCTGGCCGGGTTGCTGGGCGGATATGCCTCGGGCGCGACGATTCTGGTCGCCACTCAGACCCCCAAGGAGCGTTCGGGCTGGGCGCTGGGCACCCTGTCGTCAGGCATCATGGCTGGCAATCTGGCAGGCCCGCTGATTGGTGGGTCGTTGCCGCCACTGATCGGCATTCGTAACACGTTCTTTCTGGCCGGTGGGGTGATCTTCGTGACCTTCCTGGCCACGTTGTTTCTGATGAAAGAGGCGCCTCGCCCCAAACCGAAGGCCGATGCGAAGGCGACTGCGTCCCGGCGTCCATGGGAATTGATCACTGACCGCAAACCGGTGATCGCCATGTTCGTGGTGGCGAGCCTGGTGATGTTCTCGATCATGTCCATCGAGCCGATCATCACGGTGTACCTGACGCAGTTGCACACCGAAAACGTGACGTTCATGGCGGGGCTGGTGATGTCGGCCACGGCGTTGGCCAGCGTATTGTCAGCGTCGCGCATCGGCAAGCTGGCGGACCGGATCGGCCATCGCAAGGTGGTGATCGGCTGTCTCACGGCGGCGGCCATTCTCTTGATCCCCCAGGCGTTTGTCACCAACGCTTGGCAACTGGTCGCGCTGCGTTTCCTGATGGGCGTTGCGTTGGGCGGCTTGTTGCCTTGCATTGCGGCCATCATTCGCCACGCCGTGCCTGACGCAGTGGCCGGGCGAATGCTGGGCTACTCCACATCGAGCCAATACGTCGGACAGGTACTCGGGCCGCTGACCGGTGGTTACCTGGGCGGCCATTTCGGCATGTCGATCGTGTTCATCGTCACCTGTGTGTTGATGGGCGGCTGCGCGATGGCGATGGCGCTGATGCCGCGATCAATGGGCAATTGACCCACGGCCTTTCTGTGGACGAAGGCATCCGGTTTTTATGCAGGCACCCCGTCGCCCGCGCGTGGCAATTGACGAAACCATGACATCCGGATGCCGATAATGCGCGCAGGCCGTGGGCGTTCGAACCCTGAGGCAGTCGTGGTCAGCTTGGGTGTGCGCAGAGTCGGATGGATATCAAACACAGCTTGAAACAACGGATCGTGATCGTCTTCGCCCTGATGAGCGCCTTGGTGGCCGGGGTGTTTGCGGTGGGGGTGATCGCCACGGTGCATGTGGTGGAAAAGCGCCTGACGATCATGAGCCTGGGCGGCAATCTGCATCGGTTGCTGACGCAGGACCGTATCGAGGATTGGCGGCATCGTCCGGAAAAAGGCGAGTTGTTCTATGCCGACGACGGCATTGACGACGTGGCGATGGTCGAGGATCTCAAGCCCCTGCAACCGGGTTTTCAGGAGTTCTTTCGCGGCACCAAGGGCTATTACGCCATGGTCGAGGACGTCGGCGGGCGCCGCTATGTCCTGTTGCGTGACCAGCGCAGTTTCAGAAAGCGCGAACGCATTCTGTTCGCTGTGGTGCTGGTGGGCTTCATTCTCAGTGTGTTGCTGGCCATTTTGCTGGGGCGACTGCTGGCGTCCCGCGTGATGGCGCCGGTCTCGCGGCTCGCCGGTCAAGTGCGGCATCAGGATCAACTGCTGGAACTGGCCCCTGTGCTGGCCAACGATTACGCCCGGGACGAAGTGGGGGCGCTGGCGCGCTCCTTCGACGACACGCTGGGGCGTCTGCGCGCCGCGTTGGGCCGGGAAAAACTGTTCACCAGCGACGTCAGCCACGAACTGCGCACGCCGTTGATGGTGCTGGCCACCTCTTGCGAATTGCTGTTGGAATACCCGCGTCTGGACGACCGTTCCCGCACGCAGGTGCAGCGCATCAGCAAAGCCACGGCGGGTATGAACCAACTGGTCGAAACCTTCCTGCTGCTGGCCCGTACGGAAGGCAACAAGGCACCGAATGGGCAGCAGGCTGGCCTGGGGCAGGTGGCAGAAGAACTGGTGGATATCTGGCGTGAGCCGATCAGGGAGAAGGGGCTGAATTTCATCTTTGTCCCGTGCCCTGACGCCGATGGCCTGTACAACGCCGCGTTGCTGCGGTCAGTGATGGGCAACCTGCTGCGCAATGCCTGGCACTACACCGACAACGGTTTTATCCGGCTGACGATATGCCCTGATGGTTTCAGGGTGGAAGACAGCGGTATCGGGATTCCGCTGGAGAAGCAGCAGGCGATGTTTCAGCCCTTCGTGCGGGGCGACGAGCAGCGTGGGGAGGGGCTGGGGTTGGGGCTGTCGCTGGTCCAGCGCATCTGTGCCAATCAGCACTGGACCGTGACATTGACCAGCCGTGAACCGGCGGGTTGCTGTTTCACCGTGGTACTGGGGTCGTCTGGACGCGTGTCGGCCTGAAGGTCTTGGCGTTGGGCGCCAACGGAATCGAAGGATCCAGCCTGGCCCTGCCATAGAACACCAGTGCCGTGAGGAACATCGAGAACCAGACGATGATCCCGGCCCAGAAGGTGTGGGACATGAAGTGCCAGCCCTGCAAGACCCGCGTCGTGCCGTACACCATCCCCAGTGTCAGGGCAAAGGCCAACAGCGTACGGGCGTGTCGCCAGCGATAGCGACGTGCCACGAAAAACAGCGCCATCATGGTGAAGCCCCCCGACGCGTGACCGCCGGGCCAGCAGCGTCCCGCACCCGCGTCGTGCAGCAGATTGAAATTTTCGAACCACTCTTTTTTCTGCTCGACCCCGCCGTACAACGTGGTCTCCACCGGGCAGTAAATACTGGTGTGGCTCTTGAAGTAGTGAATGGCGCCCGTGGTGATGGAGAACGCGAACACCACGAACAACAAATCACGACGATGGCGGGTCAGGAAACGCAACAGCGGTGCGATCCGGACCTTTTCCAGCCACGCCATGAGTGTCTGGTGTTTCTCGGCTTTGAAGCGCGGCCAGATGAACGACAGCAGGGCGCCGATGATCGCCAGTTCGCCGGTCCAGTTCGGGATGATCCGCGCCCATTTATGGGTGATGGTTTCGAACAGTTTGCTGTGTTGCAGCGGGAACGCGTGAGTGCTGGTGTTGTACATCCAGTCGCTGAGGATGACATCAAGCCCGGTCAGGTCGAAGCTGACGAACAGGGCCAGCGCCAGCAACAGGGGAATGCCCAGGTTGTTGAAGTAAAAGCGGCTTCGGCGGTTGTGCACGGTGGGGTGTCTCGATAGAGGGTGAAGGATAGGTCAGGGTTCAGGGGCGCTTGGCCAGGACTTTGACCCAGTCCTGCGGGTCGATGTAGCCCAATGCCTTGGCGACGTGGGTTTGCGGGTCGACCGACACGATCAGCGCCGAGCCATAATCCGGCGACGACGGGGAGGGCACGTTGAGGGATTTTTCCAGGTCGGCGATGCACTCGCTGTGCGTCACGAGCACCAGGTTGTGGCCGTCCTGTTTGTGGTTGATCACATTGCTCAGCATCGATTTACGGCAGTTGGCCAGCCAGTCCTGGCCCTCGGTCGTCTGATTGAAGGCGAACGCTGCGGTCTGCTCGGTGCGCCGCAAGGGGCTGTTGTAGAGGTTCACCCCTTGCATGCCCAGCGATTGAAAGGCTTGTCCGAGCCGGTCGGCCATGACGCGGCCCTTGACCGTGATGCCGTCGGGCTGCGCCAGACAGGGGTTGGTGGAGTGGTCGCAGCGTTCGACATGGCGTACCAGGACCACCAGATCACCTTTCTCCCACAAAGAGAAGAAGTTGGCCCGATGCAGTCGCTGTCCCTGTGCGAGATCCGCCAGTGGCGCCGGGCGCAATACAAATGCAGCGAGCCCGATCAGCGATAACAGCCCCGCCAGAAAAAGAAAACGTCGAGAAAGAGTGCCCAGCGCGTGATAACGCGTGCCGAGTTCATCCAGCACATGGGTGAAGTTCGAGTTCATGGTCGGCTCGTTCAATAAAAAAGAGGGGTCTGTGTTCACGCGCGCCTCGCCTTTACACTCAGGCATTCAACGTAAAGGGAAACGGTTTGAATCAGGCGGGGGTAGCTTAAAAAGAGGAGGGTCAATGAGGAGTGAAGCGCATGTGAAAAACACTTTCACATCTCACCTTTGCTCGAAAGCCCCGTATTCACTGGGTGATTCAGAAGGCGGGCGGTGGGTGGAAGCGTGTTTGACGAATACGAAGGCGTTGCCTCGTTAACAATCCAAACGTCGCTTAAAGGGTATTTTCACGAAAGTTTTACATCGGAATGTTGTTGTTTGATTTTAAGAGGGCGTCACGCATAACGTTAACAATTTGCCTTTAAGCTGCGGCCGCGGATCCTGTTCTCAAGGTGGACACTTATTGTGAATGTTCGTTATAGCCATGCGGTGGCATTACTGTGCGCGTTATTGCTGTTTTTTGCGTTGGGCAATCATCAGTTGCAGAACTCCACTGAGCCTCGCGTTGCCGGGATCGCGATGGAAATGCATTTGAGCAACAACTGGGTCACACCGACGCTGAACGGCGAACCCTTTCTGGAAAAACCGCCGCTGAGCCTGTGGCTGGATGCCGCAGCGATTCGGGTCATTGGGCCTGTGCCGTTGGCGGTGCGTCTGGCCTCGGCCTTCGCCGGATTGCTTACGCTGTGGGCGCTGTACCACCTGTTGCGCCGCTTCGGCCGACCCCATTTCGTTGCGCTGGGCGCAGTCTGCCTGCTGCTGACCACGGCGACCTTCTGGAGCAATGCCCGGCAAGTGGGCGAAGACGCCCTCTTGACCCTAGGCGTGACCGTGGCGCTGCTGGCGTTTTTTCATGCCAGTCGGCATCGTCAATTCACCACACTGCCCGTTGGGCGCTGGTTGCTGTTCAGCCTGGGTATCGTGATTTCTACCCTGAGCAAGGGCGTGCTGGGGCTGGCATTGCCGGGGGTGGTGATTTTCGCCTATCTGGTGGTGGAAACGATGCTGGAACGTCGATTCGTGCTGAGCCACTGGCTGCGCCCGTTGATGTTTACGTTGCTGGCGCTGATCCCGTTGCTGATCTGGCTCTATTTTCTCTACGGACAGGGTGGCATCGAGTCCCTCAAGGCTGTGCTGTGGACCAACAGCGTGGGCCGTTTCAATGGTGAATTCGTTGAAGCCGGTCACTACGAGCCGTTCTATTACTACTTCAGTAAACTGCCGGAGGCCTTCCTGCCGTGGAACCTGTTGGTGTACCTGGGGCTGTGGCACTTCAGAAAGCAGCTCGTTCAAGACCGCCATCTGTTGTTCTTCAGCCTGTGGCTGCTGGCCCAGTTTCTGTTGCTGACCCTGGCATCGAGCAAACGCATGGTGTACCTGATGTCGTTGACGCCGGCGGCGGCGGTGATCGCTTCGGAATACCTGGCGGTGTTGCGTCAACGCTTGCGTGATCGCGCCGGGTCGTCGGTCCGGGCACAACGCTGGCTCGAACGCAGCCCGGCACTGGCCGTCGGTGTTGTCGGAATTGTGTGCGCCGGGTATCTGTCCTCGGCGTTCTGGCTGGCGCCCAGGCTGGACAAAAAACTGTCATTCGTCCCGTTGACCGAACGCGTCCGTGCGCTTCAGGCCGAAGGCAAGGAGGTGGTGCTGTTTCAACCCAGTGAGCGGCTGGCCGGCGCCAGCGTGTTCTACAGCCAGAGCCTGCTCGGCACAGCCCACGACGATCGCCAGTTGCAGGCGATGCTGAGCGGTTCGGCCCGCACCGTCGCCATCATGGAGAGCGAAGAGGCGCCGCGGCCGCCACTGAATATCGTGGAGCAGGTCAAGGTGGGGGATCGCGTCTACTATTTCGTCAGTCGTTGACCGGTATCGCCGTGCTGAGGGGTGTGCATTGACAGCAGTCGCTTCCGAATTTTTATCCGGGGTCACCCCGGCGCGAGCCCGACGTCAGGCGTGGCGCGCAGGGGGGCTGGCGTTCCTGCTGTTCGTCGCCGCCAGCTGGCACCTGAGCATCATCGGATTCGACTCGCGCTTCGTGTTGTTCGCCCAGGAAATGTTGCGCCACGGCCCCAGCGTGTTTCCCACCACCTATGGCGAGCCCTACCCGGATTATTCCGGGTTCTCGACCTGGCTGATCTACCTGTTTTCGTGGCCGTTTGGCGAGGTGACCAGCTTCACGGCATGGTTGCCCACGTGCATTGCGTCAGCGGTCACGGTCGGATTGATGTACCGCCTGCTGGCCCCGTACTCGCGACGCTGGGCCTGGTTGAGCATCGCGTTGCTGCTGTTGAGCAACACCTTCATCACCGAAACCCGTGCCGTGTCGCTGGACCAGATGCTGGCGACGGTGTCCTTTGCCGTCTTCTATCTGGCCTATGCCCACGATCATTTCAGTTCCGCCCGGCGGCTGGGGTGGATTCTGATGCTGCTGGTGCTGGGTTTCGCGATCCGTGGTCCGATCGGGCTGGTCGTGCCCACGGGCATTCTCTGCAGCTATTACCTGCTCAATCGCCAGTGGCAGCGTCTTTGGATGGTCGCGCTGATCGCGTTGGTGCTGCTGGTGGCCTGCATGGGCGCATTGTTGTTGCTGGCGCGGCTCAGCGGTGGCGAGGCCCTGCTCGCTGAGGTGTTGCGCATGCAGATCACCTCGCGCATGGATGGCAGCGAGGGCGCCAGCCCGGTGTTCTGGTATTTCGGCAGCTCGTTCGGCAATTACGCGCTGGCCTACCCGCTGGCACTGCTGGTGTTGGTGGTCGTCGCGATCTGGGGGCGGCGTCAGCCCAGCGAGGCGTTGAACCTGCTCTACGTGTGTGCGTTTGCCGGGCTGACGGTGATGGTCGGGCTGTCGATTCCCCAGGCGAAAAAAGCCCGGTACATCCTGCCGATGTTGCCCATGGCGGCGATTGTGGCGGCGTACCCGTTTCAGGTTCGCGCCGGTCAGTATTTCTGGTGGTTACGGGGTTTGATCCTGACCTTGTGCTGCTTCATCCCCGGCACCTTGATGGCCGGTTTGCTGGCGGTGCGTCCGCGGTTTCCTGAAGCACTGAGCGAGATCGGGCCGATCTTGACCGTGCTGGGGTTGTTGCAGTTGATCGCCTTGCCGCTGTTGATGCGCCCTCGGCTGCGGTTGTACGGGCTGCCGGCGTGCGCCGTGCTGGCGGTGTGGATCGGCTACATCGGGGTGTTCGAAAAGACCGAACGCATGCTGTACGACACCCGCCATTTCACGCAGGCCGTGCGTGACGTCACCCGTACCGACAGCGCCGCGCTGGTGCTGCACGGCATGGGCAAGGACGCCAAGGGCATCAAGTTCATGGTCAATGTCGATGAGGATCTGCAACCGGTGTTCACCGATTCGCCCGCCCAGCTTGAGCGCATCGTCGGACCGGCCAATGTGGTAATGAGCAACAACGATTTCCAGAAGCTGCAAGGCACGCGATTCTGGAAACTGCCGGTGCTGCTCAGTGGGCGATTCGATAAGGAGGATTACGTGTTGGTGCGGGTGCCGGGCGGGTAGGCGAGTGTTGCGCTTGGGCCGGACTTCTGGCGAAAGACAGCGACCAGCGTCCTTACGGCTCCTCAATCTGAATCACCTCGTCCGTCACTTCTTCCAACTGCCTGACCACCTGATAAATATGCGCCACGGCCAGCAACGTCGGGCGAGGGATGTATTTGCCGGGTTTGACCTTGTACAGCGTGCGCGCCAGCCAGATGCTCTGCACCACGGGAATCCCGGCTTTCTTCGCCCGTGCAATCAACGCCAGCGCGTCGTCGTCTTCACCCTTGCAGTGAATCTGCGGCAGTGGCGTCTGCCCCGGTCGGTAGTACAACGCCACAGCGTAGTGGGTCGGGTTGACCACCAGCATGTCGGCGTCTTCCACCGGTTTGGGCGGCGCGGTCGGGGCCTGGTTGAGCAACTCGTGGGCCAGTTGCCGCCGGTGGCCCTTGACGTGAGGGTCGCCCTCGGACTGCTTGTATTCCTTCTTGATGTCTTCGTGGCTCATGCGCAGCTTTTTGGCGTGGAAGTATTTTTGCAGCGCAAAGTCCGCCATGGCGATCACCAGCAGCAGCCCCAACGTGGCGCGCAGGATATGGCGGAACAGTTGCAGCAGCGAATGCCAGTAAGTGGTCAGGTCGGTGTTGGCCAGCAGAATCAACGCCCCCAGCGATGGCTTGACCACCGTGTACAGGGTGGCGGTGATCGCCACGGCCTTGAGCAGACTGAGCAGCAAGGTCGTGAGGTTCTGCGCCGAGAACATCTGCTTGGCGTGGGCGAAAGGGTTGAGTTTGTTGATGTCGATCTTCAGGGCCTTGGGTGCGAACAGGAAGCCGATCTGCATCCAGCTCCCGACCAGCCGCATCAACATGGCCATGCCGACGCTGCTGAGAATGAAGCCGATCAGCATCGAGGCGCCTTCGCTGGCGACTTGTTCGAGGGTGTGCAGGTAGGGTTTGCCGATGCCGCCAAACGACAGCGACATCAAATGCTGAAGGCGTTCGACGCTTTCGTCGGCCAGGCCCAGGGTGATCTCGCTGACCACCAGCAGGATCAGCAATTTGCTGACGTCCTGACTTTGCCCGACCTGGCCTTTTTCACGGGCGTCGCGCAGTTGTTTGGGGGTGGCCTTTTCGGTTTTTTCGCTCACGGCTGTGTTCTCCCGCTCATGGCGTCGGGACCAATTGCGACAGCAGGTGTTTGAGGTCCGCCAGTTGCAGAATCTGTCCATTGCCCAGTTGCAACAGCGTGGGCAGATAAATCAGCAAAAAGGCGATCCCGGCCATGCTCTTGGCGGGCATCGCCAGAATCGACACGTTCAGTTGCTGCGCATACAGACCGATGATCGCCAATGCCGCCTCGATCAACAGCAGCAGGCCAATGAACGGTGCGGCGTAAAGCATCATGTGTTGCAGGGTTTGGTTGAGCTGTTCGAGAAACACGTTCAGGCCATCCACCGTCATGCCCGGCAACCAGGCGGTGGGCGGCCAGATCTGGTAGCTGTCCCAGATCACCTGCGTGATCAACGACAACCCGCCCGAGAGGATCACCAGCATGATCAGGGTTTCCTGAAACAGCTCACCCAAGGGCGTCGCGTCAGGCCCCAGTGCCGGATTGAGCTGCCCACCGCTCAACGCGCCGCGCTGGCTGTCGAGCAACGCCCCCACCGAGGCGAACATCCAGAACGGCGCGTACAGCAACAGGCCCAACAGGGTGCCGAGCACCGCCTCCTTGAGCAGCAATGCGCCGATGGAAAACCAGTCGTTTTCGAACGACGACAGGGCACGGCTGATGGCCGGCGCCGGGACCATCGCCACCACCAGCACCACTGCATAGCGCAGCGGCCCCTTGAGGTATTTGAAGCAGAACGCCGGGACCAGAATCATGCAGGGCAGCAGGCGCGCAGCGGCCAGCCCCATCCCCAGCATCAGCTCGAACAAGCCTTGCGCGTCGAAGGGCATCTAGTGCATGCCCCCGGAACGGGCGATCAGGTCGAAGGCCATGTTGATGAACTGGATCAATTCGACGCCGATCCAGCGCCCGGTCATGGCCAGGGTCAGGCCCACCGCTGCCAGCTTGATGCCGAAGGGCAGGGTCTGATCCTGAACCTGCATCAGCGCCTGCACCAGCGAGGTGATCACCCCCACCAATACGGCCACGCCCAACGGCGGCGCAGTGAGGATCACCACCAGAAACATGCCTTGCTTGAACAATGCCAAAGCTTCCATGGCCGCCTCACATGTACGAATAGAAGAGGCTGTCGAGCAGGCGCGTCCAGCCTTGCACCAGCACGAACAGCAGCAGCTTGAGCGGCAGGGAAATGGTCATCGGCGAGACCATCTGCATGCCCAGCGCCAGCAGTAGGTTGGACACGATCAGGTCAATGACGATGAACGGGATGTAGATCAGAAAGCCGATCTGAAACCCGGCCTGCAACTCCGACAGCACGAACGCCGGAACGGCCAGTAGCAGGTCATTCTTGGTCGCCTGATCGGCCATTTCCCTGGGCCACATGCGTTGCGTGTTGTCGAGCAGGTGGGCACTCACGTCCGGGTCCGTGTTTCGGCTCATGAAGCGTTGCAGCGGTTCGATGATCGTATTGGCGCTGGTTTGCAACTTGTCGGTGCTGCCCATTTCCAGAGGGTGTTCGTGAATCCGTTGCTGAATCTCATGGGCTACCGGGGCCATGACGAACATCGTCGCCGCCAGTGCGATGCCGTACATCGCCATGTTCGGCGGTACCTGCTGCACGCCGATGGCGTTGCGAGTGATCAGCAGGGTCATGGCGATTTTCAGGAACGCCGTGCAGACGATCAGCAGAAACGGAATCAACGACAGGGCGCCCAGAAACAGCGCCAGCATCACCGGGTTCATCCCGTCCATGATCATGCGGGCGACGCCACACGGGTGATTTGCAGGCCCAGACGCCCATCGATGTCGACCAGTTCACCTTCGGCGACGACGCGTTCGCCGTGGCACAACGTGGCAAATCCGGGCGTGACCCCGCCGACTTCCAGCACCGTGCCTGGCGCGATCCGGCGCAAATCGCCCAAGGTCAGGTTGAGACTGCCGCAGCGCAGGGTGAGGGCCATGGGCAGTTGGTCAATGGAGTCCAGCGCCTGGGCGTCAGCGTTTGAAAGCACCGGCGCTTCAGCGGCGTAATCGTCGTGCGCCGGAACGTCCTCGGCGTTCAGCGCCTGAGCGTCGTCCTCCTCATACGGCTCGGGGGACGCGTGGTATTCATCGTCGATCGAGGTGTCCAGCTCTTCGTCATAGAGCGCTTCCTGGGTCATTTTTTCGTGCTTCCTCATGGCTGAACCGTACGTACAACTGCCGGTCGTGGCTGTCGGTCTGCACTGCCCATTGCCGCCCGCCCAGTTGCAGGCGGCCATGACCGTCGCTGTCGAAGTGGCTGAGCGTTGGCAGCACGACGTCGCCGGGTTGCAGCGAGGCCAGTTGCTCCAGTGTCAGGGACAAGCGGCCCAGCTCCAATGGCGTGTCGACGGGCCAATGCTCATCGGCCTGCGCACGATGGACTTTCCAGTCCGCGCCATCCAGCCAGCGCAGCAGGACGTCGGCAGAGGCGCGGAGTACACCATGCACGGTCTGATGGCCCAAGCGCAGCACCATCCGACAGCTCACTTCAGCCGCTTCATCGACAGTCGACAAGGCAGTGTTACCGCTGAGTGGCTCAAGGGGCGAAAGCAGTTCCGCGATCACCGGGCTGAAATGTTGATTGAGCACCTGCCAGTACCACGGCTGGTGCTCGCCCGTGAGCGTGACCGGCAGCTCGCCAAGCAGGCTGAGCAGGGTTTCGGCTTCGCTGAGGCTGAACACACCGAGGGCACTGTTGAACGTCTGAAAGGGTGTTTGATCGCCGTCGGGCAAGCGTTGCGGGCGAAGGGTCAACTCACCGGGCAACCCTTGTGCGTTGAAAGTCAGGCTGGCCCCCATGCCCAAACGGCGGCTGAAGTGGGCAGCGGTTGAGTCGATTGTGCGTAGCGTCACCGGGTTCATGCGGGCAGGACCTCGTCAAAGGACAAATCCACGTTCTCGCCCAGCGCTTCAGCCAGCGCGTTTTCACAAGCGCGCTGATGGGGTTGCAAACGCTTGAGTACGCCGCGCCGGGCGAAGGCCAGTTCGATGTTCCACTGATTGTCGCGCTTGTTGGCGTTGACCTGGACCTCGCCCAGACGGGGCATGATCAACGTCACGTTGAACGGGCCGTCGGGCTGTGCGGGGAGGCGCTCGGCGAGCTCGTCGATCAATTGAGTGGGCATGCCGTCACCGGGAGGCAACAGATTGAGGCCGCTGCCGCCGAAACCCGAATGATCCGGTTCTTCGCTGACCGAGGGCACTAGCAGTTGCGAGAAGAACAGGCCGTCGGCGTTCAATGCGTCGTTGGGGGAGGGCTGATGCCAGGCGGTGCGCAGGCGATCCAGCTCGCCGCGACGCGGGCCGCCGAGGCTGGCGCGATTGTCCGCAGGCGCCGGAGATTGCGCCTGAACCGGCCGCTGGGCGGGCTGCGCAACGGGGCGAGGCGTGGTTTTGATGGGCGTATTCATGGCAAATCAACCTTGTTCGTTGAGGGCTTCGGCCAGGCAGGCCAGTTTTTCCACGGCGCGCTGGGAAGCTTTGGCGTCCGCACGGGCCTGTTCCAGACGCTGTTGCTGCTCGTCGATGCCCAGGCGCTGTTGTTCGACGTCCTGACGGATATAGGCCAATCGGTCGAGCATGCGGTGTTCCTTTTCATGCCAGCGGTCCAGATCGTTCAGCGCCATGGCTTTGTTCAGGTTGGCGTCGCTGAGCACCTGACGCCGTTCTCGCTGGTTGATGCGTTCCTGGGTCAATGCATCGCGGGTTTCCTGCAAATGCACCTGCATGTCCTCCAGCGCCTGCTGCGCCCGGCGTTGCGCCCGTTCGGCACTGGCCTGACGGTGCTGACGCAAGGGCTTGAGCACGGCGATCACCTGTTCCATGGCCAGATGGTTCGGGTCGATTTCCAGTTCTTCTTCCATTTAGAATCGGCGGCCTCTTGGTGGATCACGACGGGTATCGGGTTGCGAACCCGGTTCCCAGAGGCACACCGGTGTTCTTTGCGCACTCATTCACTCCGGCAACTGCGACGTCAATTGCATTAACGCCTCCAGCGTGGTCTGCAATGGCACCGGCTCACGCAGGTCCTGGCGCAGAAACGCGTTGATCGGCTCGTTCAATTGCACCGCGCAATCGGTCACCGGGTCACCACCGGGCTGGTATTCGCCAAGACGCAGCAACATTTCCACTTGTTTGTAGGCAGCCATCAGCCGTCGCAGCCGGTTGTTGGCCTGTTGGTGCTCGCGCCCCGTGACGTTGCTGAGAATCCGGCTGATGCTGGCCTGCACGTCGATAGCCGGGTAGTGCCCGCGTTCGGCGAGTTTGCGCGACAGCACGATGTGGCCATCGAGCAACGAACGAACCTCATCGGCCACCGGGTCGTTCATCGAATCCTGCTCGATCAGCACGGTGTACAGCGCCGTGATCGAACCCGTCTCGCTCATCCCGGCGCGCTCCACCAACCGTGGCAGTAGCGTGTAGACCGAGGGCGGCAAACCGCCGCGCCCCAGCGGTTCGCCCGCCGCGATGCCGATTTCCCGCTGCGCTCGGGCAAAACGAGTAAGAGAGTCGAGCAACAGCAGCACTTTCATGCCGCGCTCGCGGTAAGCCTCGGCAATGGCTGTGGCGGTGAACGCTGCTCGCGCGCGTTCCATGCTCGATCGGTCGGAGGTGGCGCAGACCAGCACAGAACGGCTGCGCAGGGTAGCGTCCAGTTCGTGATCGAGAAATTCACGCAGCTCGCGACCCCGCTCGCCGATCAGGCCGAAGACGATCACGTCACAGGCCATGTTGCGCGCCAGCTCCGCCATCAATGTGGTTTTGCCACAACCGGCACCGGCGAACAGGCCGACACGCTGGCCTTCGCCGAGCAGAATCGCGCTGTCGATGGCACGCACGCCCGAGGGAAGCGCCTGAGTGATGCGAGGGCGTTGGGTCGGCGGCAGCGCATCGGCGATCACCGGTAAGGTCACCCGCCGGTCACCCGGTCCGGCAAACGCGCCTTGGGAATCCTCCAGCAGTGGCCTGCCAAAACCGTCCAGCACGCTGCCCAGCAGGCCGTCATCGACACCGATTCGATGGGCCATACCCAGGGGGCGAATGTGCGCGCCGACCTGAATGCCATCCGGTGTGCCCAACGCGCTGAGCAAGGTGCAATCGCGAGTGAAGCCAACGATCTCGGCGAGCATCACGCTGCCGTCGGATTTGCTCACTTCACACAGGTCGCCGACTTTGGCTGCGGGAATCTGGCACTCCAGCAGAATCCCGCTCACGGCACTGACCCGGCCACTGACCTGCACCGCAGAAAAGCCGTTTAGGCGCCGGGTGTGGGCGGTTTTCCATTGATCGAGGGCGGCGTTCACCAGTTCACCTCGTAATGCCGCTCGCCGTCGAACTGGATGCGGTTGTCATCGATGCGGGTCAGGCGCAGGCCATTCAATTCGTCACCGATGTAGAGCCGATGGCCGTCGGCAGTGACCAAGTGGGCGTGGGGGCCGGACATGATCTGCACGATGGTGAACGGCAGGCCACTGCTTGACGCAGTGACGTTGTCGATCAGGGCCACGGGGCTGTCATATAGGTCTTTGAAGCGTTGCAACATGCGCTGATAAACCAACTGCGACTCGGGTTTGAGGTTGCCGCTCAGGGTCAGGCCATCGGCGGTTTCCTGAATGCTGACGTCGCTGAGCAGGCGGTCGCTGAGCATGGTGTTGAGCTGGCGTCGCGTGTCATCGGCGTTGGCCAGATGCACCCGCTTATGCGCAGGCGCGGCGGCTTTTTTCGGCGCGTGGATGCTCTGGGCGGATGGCTGCGTCGCAATGCCCGCCGCCAGCGGCTCAGGCGCACTGCTGCGGGTCAGGCTCCAGGCGCTTCCGGCGATACCCAGTAACACGCCGACCACGATGCCGGTGGTGCGATTGAGCAGACGCGAACGGGATTCGACTTTTTCCAGCGGTGGCGTCGTGGGAGCGGGTTCCGGCTCAGGCGCCAGTTCCTCCATGTTCGGGAGTGGTTGAGTCACCGCGGGCAGGGTAGGCCAGGCATCCTCGGCCGCCGACACGCACAGCCACACCGAACCGAGCACGAACGCGGTGTTGGGCAGCAGTTCGGCGGTGTCGTGCCGATGCCCCTCCTGATCGCCAATCTGGCCGTCGGCGCCGTTCATGACCCAGCGTTCGCCGTCGCGCTGCAATCGGCAATGCAACTGTTCGACGCCCGGATCGTGCAAGGCCAGGTCCTGCTCAGCGTCCGAACCGATCCCCCATTGATCGCCCACCAACGGCAGCGCGGCGCCTTGATGCAGGCCACTCAATACCCGTAATTCAAACATGCGAAGCTCTCCGGCGCTCAGATGGCAGATCAGGCGGCATAGTCGTTATCCAGTGCGTCGAGATCCTCTTCCAGATCGAAGCGACCCAGGACCTTGACCTGCGCGGCGTTGCTGATTTCGGCGAAAGACAGCACCGGCACGTGATAGAACTCTTCCTGCAACAGCGTACGCAGCGGGCTGCGCAGGTCCTGGGCGACCAGCAATACCGCCCGCTCGCTGGTGCGCACCGGAAAGGCAATGTGCAGTTGTTGCACCAGTAACTGACTGGTGTCGTTGTCCAGCGCAAAGAACGTCTCGGTCTGGGTCTGGCGCAAACCATCGCGCAGGATGCCTTCGCTTTCCGGGGTCAGCACCCAGACCAACAGGCCCTCGGCGCCGCAGTATTGGTGATAGATCTGCGATTTCAGGGCAATGCGCACGTAGTCCGCCAACACCGTCACTTCACGCTCATGCTGGCCATGCTCGATCAGGGTTTCGGCGATTAGCCGGATCGCCCGCAGCGGCACGCATTCGGACGCCAGGCGTTGCAAGACCGCTGAGAAGCGCGCCAGCGGCAGTACCCGCTGCATCTCTTGAGCCAGTTCAGGCTGCTCGCTCTCCAGCCAGCCGAGAATCGCCTTGGTTTCCTGCAATCCGATGAATTGCGGCCCACACGACTGCAAGGCGCGCTCCATGCGCTCGATGATCAGGGTCATGGCGTCGACCCGTTCGACGTGTTGATCCAGCAATTGCGGGTCGTCGGCTGGCAGCCACAGCCATTGGCCTTCCTGGCGTTCGACGCTGCCGGAAAGCGCGTTGTCCGGTGAGTCTTCAAGGCTGCGCACGTCCACGGCGACATGGCTTTCAGTGAAGGTCGCCTTGAGCAGCGGCACTTCATAGACCGAAAAGCGGAATTCGTCCGGGGGCAAGTGTTCGGCCTGTTCGATGATGAACGAGGGAAGCGTGAGGCCGTATTGCACCACCAGCCGGTTGCGGCGCTGGCGGATCTCGCTGACCAGCGCTTCGACCTGCGCCGGGTTCTGGCTGGGATGAAACTGCAACACGAACTGGCGGCTGGGGGAAAAGGTGCGCAGGTCTTCCCGGCCATTCATTTCAGGGGCCACCGCCACGGCCTGGACCTGCTCGGCCTTGGGTTTGGCCCGGTGCAACTGCAACAGCCCGCCGATGCCGCAGATGATCGAAATGACAATGAACACTGCTGTCGGCATGCCGGGCAGGGCGGCAAAGCCGAGCATCGCCACCGCCGCGATGATCCACGCCTTGGGCTGACTGGTGATCTGCTCGGCGATCTGGCGACCGATGTTGGCTTCGGCCCGTTCTTCGTCCGGTACGCGGGTGATGATCATGCCGCAGGTGACCGAGATCAGCAGCGCCGGAATCTGCGCGATCAGGCCGTCGCCGATGGTCAATACGGTGTAGACCTGAAGCGCATCGCCCGCGCTCATGTTGTGCTGCACGACGCCGATGGCGATGCCGCCGATCATGTTGATCGCCACGATGATCAGGCTGGCGATGGCGTCACCGTTGACGAACTTCATGGCCCCGTCCATGGCACCGAACAACTGGCTTTCCTTGCCCAGTTCGGCGCGACGGCGACGGGCTTCGTGGACGCTGATCAGGTTGGCGCGCAAGTCACTGTCGATGGACATCTGCTTGCCGGGCATGGCGTCGAGGGTGAAGCGTGCGCCGACTTCGGCGACCCGCTCCGAGCCTTTGGTGATCACCAGAAAGTTGACCACGGTCAGGATCAGGAAAATCACCATGCCTACCGCCAGGTTGCCCCCGACGACGAACTGGCCGAAGGCCTCGACGATGTGCCCGGCATCCTGATTGAGCAGGATCAGTCGGGTCGTGGAAATCGACAGTGCCAGGCGAAACATGGTGGTCAGCAGCAACACCGCTGGAAAGGTCGAGAACGCCAACGGCCGGGGCAAGTGCATGGCCAGCATGATCAACAGGCAGGAAATGCAGATGTTGACGGCAATCAGCACGTCCACCAGCCCGGTGGGCAGCGGCGTGATCATCATGAACACGATGGCGATGACCACGAAGGCACCGACGATTTCCGAGCGTCGCATCGCCGCCAGGGCCAGTTGGTTGAGCAGGTTGATGACGCGATCCATCAGGCGAGGTCTCCCAGGGTCGGGTTCTGTTCCAGCCGAGTCAGTTCGGCCATGAGAATGAGCAGGTTGCCCAACGCGTTTTGCCGGCTTTTCATGTCACGCCAGAGCAGGATCGGCAGTTGTTGCAGCATGGGTCGCAGGCCGTTGAGGAACGCCAGTTGGTGCTTGAGCTGCTTGCCACCGATGTGCTGGGTCAGTTGCAGGGTTTCGTTCAGGGTCATGCCCTTGCCCGAGAGCGCCAACAGGTGCTTGAGGAACGACGCCGGGTCGACCTGCAAACCCGGGTTCTTGCTGCGCATCCGGCCCAGCAGGTGTTCGCAGCTTTGCAGCAGCGTCGCGACGTGGCGGGCGGTGTTCAGGCCGTGCATCAAGGTGCGCAGTTGCTGGGGGGAGGTGGACGGGGTGAGGGATGACAGGTCGTCGGCGATGGCGCTGCGCATGTCGCGCAGGTTGAGTTCGAAATCGCCGGTTTCTTCCCGTTCGCTGAGCAGCGCGTCGATCAGCCCGGTGATGTTCTGCTGCCCGGCAGTCGCCACGCCATACAGGTTACGCAGGGCGCCGCGACGCTTGCTGTCGATTCCGGATTTGGAAAAGGCTTTGGCGCTGTTGATACCGGCCCGAGCACGCTGGCCGTATTTGCGCCGCAGCAGCTTCAGTTGCTGAGTCAGCACCACGTGTTCGCCTGTGGCCCCGTCGGCCTGAGCCTGTTTGCGAGCGGCTTGTAACACCACGTGAGCCTTGGCCGGATCGCCATCGCTATAACTGAGCACCTGCGCCAGATTGGCCGCACGCTGCTTGAGCAAAAACTTGCGCAAGTTGCGCGCGGCGTCTTCAAGACCGGTGTCTTGCGACCCCATCAACTGCTGATACAACTCGCCCAGCTTCACCGCCCGCGACTGCAAGGCATTGCCACTGGCGATCAGTTCTCGCTGGCCCAGGCTGCGGCTTTGCTGCACCAGCGCGGCGGCAAAGCGTGAGACTTGCAACGGTGACGTCCCGTTGGGGTTCGGCGCGTTGGTTCGCGGCGGCGCTACCGGCACAGCCGGACTTTTAGCGGACGACAGCGCTGGATTGGGCGCGGTGGCGCCCGGAGCAGGAGGCAACGTCTGTGGCGCGGGGGCGACGATCTTCATAGGACGGTTCTGAGCGTGGTCATGCGCTCTGAGTGGTCGCGCCGACTGTCCGGTTCCATGAATCCGCCAACACGCGAATCTGTGCCAAATCCCGTTTGAGAATCAGCGCCCTCGCGCAAGATTTTGCACGACCAAACGGCGGTTAAAAATAAATAACGTTATAAAACAGATAGATACGACGATAAATTCACTGGCACGCATATCGCTATAGGGCTAACACACTCCAAACAAGGAAGAGCCCTGATGTTTCCAAGCCTCGCGATACTCGACATTGAATCCACCCATCGCCGTCAATCGATCCATGGCATCCGGCAGATGTCCACCGATCAGGTCAAGATGATTCGCGCCTTCATTCAGAAGCGCGTGATGAACCCGGAGGACGTCGATGACATCCTGCAAAGCACGTTTCTGGAGGCGCTGCGCAGCGAGCACAAGTTTCAGAACGCCAGCAAACCACAGACCTGGTTGTGCGGCATTGCGCTGAACCTGATCCGCAATCACTTTCGCAAACTGTACCGTCAGCCGTATCAGGAAAGCTGGGAAGACCACACCCATTCCGAGCTTGAAGCCCACGGCGACATTGGTCATGAGGTGGATGGCCATCGGCAGTTGGCACGGGTGGTCAAGGCAATCGGAACACTGCCTTCGAACATGCAACGGGTGATCGAGGTGTCGCTGGAAATGGACGGCAATTATCAGGAAACCGCAACGTCACTGGGGGTGCCCATCGGCACGGTGCGTTCGCGTCTGTCGCGGGCCAGGGAACAACTGAAACGTCAGATGGACCCGTTCGCCTGAGACCGGCTCAGTGTTGGCCGAGCGCAGCCGAAACGGTAGAACCGTTTCAGATGTGCTCGGAAACGGTTGCAGCGTTGATCAGGTCGTACAGGGCGAAAGCGCGGTTGACCAGGAAAACGGTCACAGCGGTGAGGGCAACAGCATTGATCAGATGGATGGTCATGTCGATAGTCCTGTGCGAGCAATCAAAGGGGGAGTCAAGCGATGGGCGCGATGTTACGCGACGCCCGAAAAACCTGAAGACAATCGCCTTCATGGTGGACATCAACGGGAATGATAGGAACGGTTGCAGGCTCTGGAATGGGCCTTTGAACGCACCTCATCATCCTCTAGCCGCATGGCTTGCCTGCGGTGCTGTCCATAAAATCGACACAACCTGAAACATTTTCCGGAACTGACTCTCTGTCGGAACCACACAGTTGCCATCCCTCATTCCCGGATGACGACCCCATGCGCATTTCGAACAGTCCCTACAGCGGCATCGCACCTCAACCCGACAATGGCGATGGGCACCTGCAATCACCACTGAGTGCTGCGTTGCCCGCAGCCCCGAAAACGCTGTTGTCCCAAGGCAATGACGGTGTGCAGTTCGGTGCCATGGCGGCGCAACCTGCGGCGAATGCCGAGGCGACCGAGAAGCAGTTGGTGTCCCTGCTGGCACAACTCACGCAGTTGCTCAAGGGCAATACGCAGGTTTCGCCGAATGCGCCACAAACGCCACCCAGCACGGGAGTGCCCACGACGACCACCACCAGCCAAACCCAGGCGGTGAGCGACGTAGGCACCCCGAAACCCGTCGATACCGATACCACGGTCGATACCCCCAAGGCCGACGACGCGAGTTTTCTCGACGATTCCAAATACTCATCACCCAAAGAGCTGGAGCGCTGGGCGCCGATGGTCGCCAACCTGCCACCGGACCAGCGCGAGCAAGCGGCCAAAGAACTGAACCGACCGATCGCCGCGGCCCGCATGGCCGCCGAGAAAGGCCCGGACGCGGCAAAGGCGATGGATTTCATTAACGCCAACCCGGCCCTGAAAACCGCGGTAGACACCGGAAAACATGGCGGCAAGGCCGACGGAAAAATCACTGACGGTGACTTGAAAGCCTTCGCCAAGAACATGCAAAAGGCCGCTGACAGCGCCGACAAGGACATCGCCAATTACCAGAAAGACCATCCAGATGCTGACCCGCAGTCCCTGGAACTGGTCCGCAGCGCCGCCTTGATGCGGGCCAATGAGCCGCTGACCAAAGCCGCCGATCCAAAGCACGCGGCGGGCACCGAGGGCGAAACCAAGGTCAACGGGTTGACCAGCGCCGATGGCCTCAAAGCCCTGCAGAACGACAACCCGGGATTGGCCGGACCGTTGCGGCAGGCCGCGAAAACCTGGTCGCAGCCCGGCTTTCTGACACAGATCGACCAGGGTGGCCTTGAAGGCCGTTCGCTGGCCGCCCACAGCCCGGACAAACTGTTCAGCGCCAGCAACATCAGCGACTGGATCAAGAAGCAGGCGCCCACTAATGGCGGCGAGTTCGCCAGTGTGCTCAGCGACGCAGCGACCCTCAATTCAGTGGCCAATACCGACATCAGCAAACTGGGCAAGGACGTCTTCGAGAACCCCTCGGCCTACAGCGGGGAACAGAAAGCGGCGGTCATGGTGAAACTCCAGCAGACCCTGCAAAGCGTGGTGGCGGGGGAGGACCTGCGCAAGACCGGCAAGACCGAAGACGCCCTGAACGAGAAGATTGCCCAGTTACAGGCCGATCCGGACGTGCAAGCGTTCCTCGATCAGCAGATTCCGCAGCAGTCCCGCGCGCTGGTGAGCAGCACGCCGTCACTGCAAAAGGCGGTCAACGAACAGATGCAGCGGGTCAACAGCGGGCAGGCGCTGCAAACCGATCTGAACACCGCCGACAAGGCCACCACCAAGGACAAACCTAACGCCGACTACAGCAGCGCATTGGGCGGGTTGTCCGCGCAGTTGCAGATGCAGAAGGATCTGCTGGGGCCGGACGCCAATGTCCCGACCGCGCAACAGGTGCTGGGCCAGCGCCCCGATCTGCAAGGCCGGGTGCAAGACTCCTACGTGCGCAACTTCAGCGAAGGCGGCGCGGTTCAGCAATTGCTCAGCCAGAAGAAGGCCGATGGCGAACGGGCGCTGAACAGCGCCGACGCGCAAAAGGCCGCCTACGACAGCGTGCTGCCCGAGGATTTCGTTCAGGGGCAGCAGGCGAGTTACGTGCAGTCCACGTTGAATCAGCTCCAGGACTCCAAGGCCGGGCGCAAGGTGCTGGACAACGCCAAGGGCGACAAGGACCACGCGCCTTCGATGCTCATGCAGGCGGCGTCGCAGATGGGGCCTAAAGCGTTTCAGTCCATCGCAGGCTTTGCGTCGGTCTCGGACATGCTCGCCCGTGGCGACAAGGCCGATGCGGCCAAAACCATTTACGACAGCACCAAATCCGGGCTGTCGGCAGCCAAACACGGCTATGACGCAGTGGCCAAATCCGCAGGCCGTGCCGGGTTGGGCGAAGTCGCGGCCAAGGTCGGTGGCCGCGTCGCGGGCATGGTCGTCGGCGAGGCCGCTGGTATGGCGGCAGGCGCGGCCATCGGTGCATCGATTCCAGTGGTGGGCTGGATCGCTGACGCGGCCATGAGCCTGGGTTTTGGCATCTCCGCGATCATCGAAGCGGTGAAAAAACACAAGGCGCAAAAGGCCTTCGATCACAACGTCGACCCGGTCCTGGACCAGTTCGGCATTCCCAAGGCCCATTGATTCATCCCCCCTGAGCTGAAAGAGGTAAACGATCATGAGTATCGGTGTTTCGTCGCTTCGTCCGTTGCAGGACTTGAGCACGCCCACGGACTTCTCGTCCCTGAGCGGTAAAGCCGGGCAACACAACCCGTTGAACGGCGGTGGTAGCGGCAATCAGAGCATTGACCCGAGCACCTTGCTGTTCGCCAACCCCGCGCAGCAGTCACAAGTGAACTTCGCGCCCCCGAACAGCCAGGACCCGCAAGTCAATGCGAGCAATGCGCTGTCCGGTGATAACAACCAGAACGGCATCGTGCAGCAGATCATGACTTTGCTGATGGAACTGATGCAGATGCTCATGCAGAACAACCCCAACAACTCGCCGAACACACAGAACCTCGCTGCGCAAAACGGCGGTGGCGGCGGCGTGGACAATGGCGGCGGTGGTGGCGGAGGAAGTGGCTCCGTGGACGGCGGCTCGGGTGTGGGCGCTCCCACCCGCAATGCTGCCAGCGGCGTGACCGACGACACGTCCCTCAGCGGCTCTGGCGATCTGCACCTGCCCAAGCAACTGGAACCGTACCGCAACGACATCATGGACGCCTCGCAAGCGACCGGCGTCCCGGCCAACATTCTGGCCGGGCAAATCTGGGCCGAATCCCGTGGCCAGTTGGGGCAGGACACCACCAACGTCAACGGCAAGACGGATGCCGGTCTGATGCAGGTCAACGCCGATACGTTCGCCGGTCTGAAGAAAGAAAACCCCGACCTGCTGGGCAACGCCGACGTGAACAACGCCCACGACAACATCATGGCGGGCGCGCTGTACATGCGTGACCAGCATCAGGCATTCGGCGACTGGGGTTCAGCGCTGCGGGCATACAACTCCGGCCCTGACAAAGTGAGCAAAGGCGATTTGTCCAACGCAGGCGGCGTGGGCGATCCGAACTACGTCAACAACGTGATGAACTTCGCCAAAATCATCGAAAGCGGTCAGGGTCAACTGCCTGCCTGACGCTGGTCAGTCCCTTCCAACACCGACGGGCTGTGCCTGCTCGTCGGCCATTGGCCGCATCGCTGAAACGCTGCGGCCCCCGTTTCAGAGAGTTCAACCATGAATGGAATTCAAAGAACGCTGTCACCAGGCGTCGCGCCGGTCGATACTTCGGCCGCCAGCTCGATTCACGAAACCGAAGGAGAGCACGGCACCGGGCCGGTCAATGCCATGACCCCGGCGATGGTGGCCCATGAAGTCAGGGTGATCGCCGATTACCTGAAAACCCATGTCTTCGCCGCCCACCGGCAAGCCCTCAAGGATATCCCCCGCGACGCCAGCCAGGCGGAACTGGATGAGGTCGGCCTGTACAACGAACGTGCCACGCAAAACAATCGTCAGCTTGACCTGATCGCCGAAAGTCGTGCGCGCGTCCTGCAACGCGAAGGTGAAACCCTGGGTGACATCGCTGACACGCTGGCCAAGGCCGAGAAGCTCGATCGCCTGGCGGCGCGCAGTTCCAGCGCCTTTCGTGCCATTCCGTTCGCCGCCGCCACGGTGTTGCAATACGCACGTCCAGAGATCAACAAGGGTGACTGGCTGCCCACGCCGCTGAAACCGTTGACGCCGCTGATTTCCGGCGCGTTGTCCGGGGTCATGGATCAGGTCGGCACAGGGGTGATGAATCGCGTGACCGGCGACACCCAATACCTCAAGGCAGCGCCTGAAAAGCTGCATGGCGCCATGGCCGACTCGCTGAAGCGTCAGGCCCCGGGATTGCTTCAGCAAAGCGTCGACATGGGCGGCGCGATCCAGAGCTACACCGCACGCAACCTGGGGCGAACGATAGTGGCCACGGCGCTGGCGGGTCATCCTGGCCTTCAGGCAGGCATGGACACCGGTATCGCGGCGGTGGGCGGGTTGGCGGCCAACGCAGCCTTTGCCAGTCGGATGCAGACCACCGAAAACCGCGATCATCAGCGCGGCGGGGCCTACGTCTTCGGGCGCAAGGACACTGAAACCAAGCCGCTGGATGAGGAAACCGAATGGCTGGACGCCTGGCGCGGCATGAAGAACGCGAGCTACACCGGCGCTGCGTTGAACGCCGCAAAGCGGGTGGCGGGCATGCCCATCGACATCCTCACCGATGGCGGCAAGGCCGTGCGCGGTCTGGTGACGGCCAGCAGCCTGACCCAGAATGGCCTGGCGCTGGCGGGCGGCTTTGCAGGTGTCGGCAAGTTGCAGGAACTGGCGACGAAAAACATCAGCAATCCTTACGCGAAAACCGCCGTCAGCCAACTCACCAACGCGGCGGCTTCATCGGCGGTATTCGCAGGATGGACCACGGCGGGCGTCGTGACCGATCCCGCCACCCGTGCGGCGGAGGATCTGTTGCAAAACACCGTGAAGAATGCCGCGTCAACCAGCGCTTCGTTCGTCGGAACCCGCACCGCCGAGGCAGCCCGTGCGACAGCCAATGCCGCAGTCCGCGCCACGAACACCGGAATCAACGCGGCGGTGACGACCGGCGCCGCCTTGCGTGCACAATACGACAACCACGTCAGGCGTCGTGATCGTGATCCCGATGAAGACTTCATCGAGATGACGTGACGCTCTGTTGCGAGATTTCGCTTCAATGGGGGTATTGCGGACGTCTGTTCGCAATGCCTCGATGAACGTTGCGTCATGGGAGTACCGAGAAATCAATCGGTTAAGTCATGCGTCGCCTCCGACTTACTTTATGGATCACAGAGTGCACTTATTTGAGGCACTGTTAACGCCTCTATTATTACCGCTACACGATTAATCTTTTGCGAAGTTGTAGCAGCGCGCACTTGCACAATTGTGCTTTTATTTCGCCGCGACGAACTAATGGACGCGTAATCGCTCGAAACTTTCGGTAGCGTATGACTTGGCCATTGGGCGGACGGTCCAGCGTGGCCGGGCGCAAGCCCGCAAAGCGGTCTATCCTGAGCGAACGTGGGCCGTCGTCTTCCAGACACCGGCCCGGTTCATCACTGCCTGCTGGCTGTTCTGGCGTTAGTTATCAGGAACGTACGCGCATATTGAATTGGACGTGCGATGTTTTATTGTCGAGGAAGGCAACTTGCCGGGCATCTTGCTCGCACCGACCGACATGACACGTGGAGCAATCGGTTATGAAAAGACAATTGATGATGGGCCTCGCGGTTTCCGTGCTGGCCATGGGTGTGTCTGTTGCGTATGCGGCGTCCGACGTGAATGACGGCAAAACCGTCGCCGAGTACGGATCCGAGAAGGTAGGTCCGAACAAGACGGCGTCCGACGGTGCAGATCATGTCGGTGCCAATGCGACGGCGTCGGATGGTGCGGATAAAGTCGGTGCTAACCGCGTAGCTTCGGACGGTGCCGATAAAGTGGGCACTAATCGTGTTGCTTCTGATGGTGCGGATAAAGTCGGTGCTAATCGCGTTGCTTCTGATGGTGCGGATAAAGTCGGCGCTAATCGCGTTGCTTCTGATGGTGCGGATAAAGTCGGCGCTAATCGCGTGGCTTCAGATGGCGCCGACAAAGTCGGTGCTAATCGCGTGGCTTCTGATGGTGCGGATAAAGTCGGCGCTAATCGCGTGGCTTCGGATGGCGCAGACAAAGTCGGTGCTAATCGCGTGGCTTCTGATGGTGCGGATAAAGTCGGTGCCAACCGCGTTGCGTCGGACGGTGCGGATAAAGTCGGCGCTAATCGCGTAGCTTCCGATGGCGCAGACAAAGTCGGTGCTAATCGCGTTGCCTCGGACGGTGCAGACAAAGTGGGCGCCAATCGCGTTGCTTCGGATGGTGCAGACAAAGTCGGCGCCAACCGCGTAGCTTCGGATGGCGCAGACCATGTCGGCGCTAACGCCGTCGCTGCCAATGGCCAACCAGAGCGTGGCCTGGCCTCTGACGGTTCGGACAAGGTGGGCGCAGGTCGTCTGGCTGAACAGGGCCAGAAACTGGACCACATGAACTTCCGCGAAGTGGCCGGTGAGATGGATTACGACCGACTCACCAAATAGTGTCAGGCCGAACCAGCCACCCCGATTCGGTTCAGGGTGGCTTTTTTGTGGGCGCCGTTCAGGGCGTCACCGGCACCGCAAGCGCGGGTTTTGATGCGTACTGCTCGTGCAGTTGAGCAATCAAGGGCGACGGTTGCATCTGGTACTGCTTGCCGAGGGCCAGCAGCCAGCCACTGCCGTGCCAGTCCTGCACGATACGGTCCAGCACGCTCTTTAGTTCGGGCTGTCGCTTGCGCAGCCAGATCACCGAATCTGCAGGCACCAGATCCTCGGCAATCGGAATCTCGAAACCCGCCCACTCAGGCTGCCTCAACAGTTCATGCATGATTGGACTGTTGAGGACAATCGCGTCACAGCCGTTGCCACGCAAGGCCAACAGAACCTCGGACTGACCGCGAAACGCCTTGAGCCTGACGTGATAATCCCGGGTCAGCGGTTGCTGGAAACTCGCGCCTTGAGAAATGCACACCGTTTTATCCTTCAAGTCCTCCCAGCGGGTGATGCCGGAATGGCGCGGGGCAACCAATGCGCCGCCCAGTTGCTCGTAGGGCGTGGGGACATAATCCAGTTGTTCTGCTCGCTCAGGCGTGACCGTCATGTTGGCGATCAGCAGATCGACCTTGCCCTGTTGCAGAAACACTGCGCGGTTGGCGGCGACGACCGGGACCACTTCCGTCTCGACCCCCGGTTTGTGGCCGATGTCCTGCGCCAGATCGACGGCAAACCCCACCGGCGTCTGCGTGCCGGGCTTGTAGGTGCCAAACGACAGGCCACTGAGGTTGACGCCGATCCGCACTTTACCGCGCTCCATGATGTTGGCGTAGAGGTCGTCCGCCTGAGCGTGAGCAATGGGCGTCGCTAACCCTTGTGTGCGAATTTATTCGCGAAGACGTCGGCAGCCTTTACATCGATGGCGCCTGACACCTCGCTTTCGCAGATAAACTCGCTCACAGGGGCTGCGTGCTGAACAAGGAGGTATGCCCTACAGGGGTTATGGTGGGGCTCGGTTCTCCCGCCAATTCTTCGACAGGGGCGGTGGCTGTTACAGCGCTCTGCACCAGGTCGATGAACGCATTCAACGCCGGTGAGCGCACGCCACGGCGCCAGGTCAGCCAGATGTTCAGGTAGCGAAACTCCTCGCTCAGCGGGTAGGCGTTGACGTTGCGGCTGCCGGGCATGCTTTCGAGCATGCTGCGCGGCACCATGGCGACCCCCGCACCCGCCGTCACGCACGCCAGCATGCCGTGGTAGGACTCCATCTCAAAAATCTTCCCCGGTGTCGCCATATCAGCCTTGAACCAGGCTTCGAAGTGGCGGCGATAGGAGCAGTTCTGGCGAAACGCATAGACCGTTTTACTGCTGACGTCCTGTGCCCGTGTCACGGGGTCGTGGCTGGCGGCGGTGATCAACAGCATTTCCTCTTCGAACAATTCAATGCCGTCCAGATCCGGATGGCGCAACGGCCCGTCAACGAAGGCTGCACTGAGTCGTCCCGACAACACGCCATCGATCATGTCACCGGAGGGGCCGGTGGACAGATCCAGCTCAACCTTTGGATAACGCTGATGAAACTCGGCGAGCAGGGAAGGGATGCGTACCGCTGCCGTACTTTCCATCGAACCGAGGGAAAACACGCCCTGCGGCTCAGACCCCGAGGTTGCCTGTTTTGCCTCTTCAACCAGTTCCAGAATGCGCCGGGTGTAGTCCAGAAACGTGTGGCCGGTGGCGGACAGGCGCAAGCGCAGTTTCTCTCGGATGAACAGGTCCACCCCCAATTCCTGCTCCAGTTGCTTGATGCGGGTGGTCAGGTTGGACGGCACGCGGTGCAGGCGCTGGGCGGCAGCGGTGATGCTGCCTTCCTCGGCGATGGCCTTGAACAGTTCGAGTTGGGTCAGGTCCATGGCGAATTCTCATCTTTCTCGTTTTGAGAATGTATTTTTGATAATTATTCATTATCGGAAATTTTTCAGAGAGCCTATCGTGGCGCCAAGACTTCAGCAACGGGTGTCAGCCCAGTGGTGAAGATCAACCCTTACAGGAGACTATCTGTCATGTCGCAACACGTATCGTCGACCCACGCTGTCTCGCTGAACCCCGCTACCGGCAAGGTGTTTGCACAATACCCGTTCGAAACCGCCGCTGATCTCGAACAATCCCTGACCCGCGCTGCTGCCGGCTTCAAGGCCTGGCGCAAGCAGCCCGTCAGCGCCCGTGCCGATCAACTGCGCAGTATCGCCAAGGCATTGCGCAAGAACGCCGAAGCCCTCGCGCAGATGATGACCGCTGAAATGGGCAAGCCCATCGCTCAGGCCCGTGGCGAAGTGGAAAAAACCGCCGTGACCTGCGAGTGGTACGCCGAAAACGGTCCGGCCATGCTGGCCCCTGAAACGACTCCGGTGGAAAACGACAAGGCTTACATCGATTACCTGCCGCTGGGGCCGATCCTTGCGGTCATGCCGTGGAACTTCCCGATCTGGCAAGTCATGCGCGGCGCGATTCCGATGATTCTCTCGGGCAACACTTACGTGCTCAAGCATGCGCCAAACGTCATGGGCAGCGCTTACTCGCTGCGTGACACGCTGGCTGAAGCCGGTCTGCCGCAAGGTGTATTCGAAGTCATCAACGTGGGCAACGAAGGCGTGTCCAAGGCCATCGCTGATCCACGCATTGCTGCTGTCGCCGTGACGGGCAGTGTGCGCGCCGGTTCTGCGATTGCAGCCCAAGCGGGCGCTGCGTTGAAGAAGTGCGTGCTGGAACTGGGCGGTTCCGATCCGTTCATCGTACTGGCCGACGCCGATCTGGACGAGGCCGTCAAAGCCGCGACCATCGGCCGTTATCAGAACAGTGGCCAGATCTGCGTGGCGGCCAAACGCATCATCGTTGAAGAGAGCGTGCTGCCTACGTTCACCGAGAAGTTCGTGGCGGCGGTCAAAGCCCTGAAAATCGGCGACCCGCTGAACGAAGAAAACTACATCGGCCCGATGGCCCGTTACGATCTGCGTGACGAGCTGCACGAGCAAGTGCTCAAGACCGTCAGCGAAGGCGCGACCTTGCTGTTCGGTGGCGAGAAGATCGAAGGCGAGGGCAACTACTACGCGCCGACCATTCTGTCGAACGTACGCCCTGGCATGACTTCGTTCAAGGAAGAGCTGTTCGGTCCTGTCGCGTCGCTGATCGTCGCTCGCGACGCCGAGCATGCGGTCGAACTGGCCAATGACAGCGAATTCGGCCTGGCCGGGAGCGTCTGGACTGCCGACGTCGAGAAGGCGCGCGATATTGCGGCGCGTCTGGAAACCGGTGGCGTGTTCATCAACGGCTACACTGCATCCGACGCCCGCGTCCCGATTGGTGGCGTGAAGAAGAGCGGTTTCGGTCGCGAACTGTCGCACTTCGGCATCCGCGAATTCTGCAACGCGCAAACGGTGTGGCTGGACCGTCGTTAAGCGTTGAGGGCGAAAAGTGCGTCGGGCGGGTTCGCACGTGGAGTCGACTTACCCGGCGAATTTTTTTCACTCGATTGCTTGACTTCTCTTTTTCAATCAGTAAGATAGCGCTCATTCCGCGATAGCTCAGTTGGTAGAGCAAGTGACTGTTAATCACTGGGTCCCTGGTTCGAGTCCAGGTCGTGGAGCCAGACGAAACACCAAAAAGGCCAGCTCATGTAGCTGGCTTTTTTGTTTGCCCGAAAACTTGCCTTTTGCGGGCGTTCTGTCCTGAAATGCCGGTCTCAGACGATTTATTCATCGGTTCCGGAACTTCCCCATGACAGACACCGCTCAACAACGCCTCGCCACTCGCTATGGTCAGCCCGACATTCAGGTCCCAGGGAGCTGGAGTCCAATGCTCGATGAGCTGCTCAATCATCGCAGCGTCCGTTCTTTCACCGATCGGCCCTTGCCTGATGGCACGCTGGAAGCCTTGATCGCGGCTGCCCAGTCGGCGGCCAGTTCGTCAAACTTGCAGGTCTGGAGCGTGGTGGCGGTTGAAGACAGCGCGCGTAAGGCTCGGTTAGCGAGCTTTGCAGGGAATCAGACGCATATTCATCAGGCCCCGCTGTTTCTGGTGTGGCTCGCCGATTTGTCTCGCGTCTCGCGTCTGGGGGAGCGCCAGCAGGTTGAACTCGAAGCCGTGCCTTATCTGGAAAGCCTGCTGCTGGGCACCATCGATGCGGCACTGGCCGCGCAGAACGCCGTCGTGGCGCTGGAGTCGTTGGGGTTGGGCAGCGTTTACATTGGCGCGATCCGCAATGACATCGAGGGCGTGGCGAAAGAACTGGAACTGCCTCCTCAGGTCTATCCAGTGTTTGGCCTGTGCATTGGCTATCCGGCGCCTGAGCGTCCAGCGCAGGTCAAGCCACGTTTGCCTCAGTCGGCCGTGCTGCACCGTGAGACTTACTCGGTGGCGCCCGAGCAGTCCGCCATTGAACAGTACGATGCGCGGCTGGGTGCGTTCTATAGGCAGGAAGGCCTGAAGGCGGCAGGGTGGTCCGAGCAGGTGGTCGCTCGCCTGGGCAGCGTGGCCAACCTGCATGGCCGGGAGCATCTGGTTGAAGAGCTGAAACGCCTGGGCTTCGGTTTGCGTTAAGACTCAAGGGTCGCGCAGGGTTGCGCCACCCTGCGCGGTGTAACTTAGTTGAGGTGTTATTGTTGTTTAATATGAATAAACACTGTTGCAGCAAATAGTACAATCGCGGGTATTGATGCCGCTAATGTTTCCTATCGACAGCAAGTATTTATCCTTCGATAAAAAATCCATAAGAATGAATTCCAGAAGCAAACGAAACCGCGCTTTGCTCACTCACGTTTTAAACCGACTTCTGGAGAATCAAAATGAAATACGTTGCCTTCGCCGCTCTCTCGTTTTTTAGTGTCTTCGCTTCGGCTAATGAGCTTGCCACCAGCGCCGCCAGCGCCCAGCCACTGACTCAGGTCGAGCAGTACAACCGTCACAAAGGCCTGGACGTTGCCAAGGTCGTCAGCGTCAAAACCGCTCAAGACCCTGAGAAAGTCGACGGTCTGGTCAAAACTCAAATGACTTATGTCGACAGCAATGGCGCCTCGCACAATCTGGAATACACCACTCAAGGTTATGGCCGTCAAAACGGTTAATGGATTGGCGCTATCGGTATGATTGAAATGGATGAATAAAAAACGCTGCATGAAGATGCAGCGTTTTTTTTTGAGTTTGCGTCATAGGTTTTCAACTATCGCTTGCAGTGATAGTGAGCATCAGCCCTTTCAAGTTCAGTTCTGGCGATCAATCCGGACAATGGCCTGCATAGAAGAACTGCCTGATGAGCAGCATTTTTGACAGGACCTGACCATGCGCACTCTGATGATCTCCGCCACCCTGACCGCTCTCGCACTGTTGACCGGCTGCGCCTCGGCACCCAATGAGCCGACCCTCACGCTGGAAACCAAAAAGTCGCCCGAACAATTCGCCGCCTGTGTGGTGCCCAAGTTACAGGGCCATTCGATGAGTCCGATCTTGTCTCAGGCCCAACGCCATTACCGAATCGTCGTGTCGAGTTCGGTGGCCGCTGACAACGTGATCGAAGCGTACAAGGCGCCTGCCGGGGGCAAGGTGTTCATTTATGAACGCAGCCTGCTGACCACCGGTTTCGGTCAGGCCGCCAAAGACTGCGTGTGATCGCGGATGATTACAGCGTCCAGCCCAGCCCCAGGGCTTTGTGCAGCGAGGCAAAATCCTTGAGCAGTGCCGCGTCGCCAGAGATGCGGCTTTCCTGCGCCTGATAGCGCGTGCGCTCGGCGTCTAGCCAGTCGAGGGTGCTCGCGGTGCCCGCGCGATAGCGTTGGCGCGTCAGGTCGGCGGCGCGCACAGCGGAGGCTTCGACACTTCTCAACAGCACCACATTTTCCCGCTGATGGCCATAACGGGCGAGGGCGACGTCGGCGTCTCGCAGAGCACTCAAGACCACGCTTTTGTACTGGGCGAGGGCTTCGTCGTGTCCGGCTTCTGCGCCTTCGACGCTGGCGGCCACGCGACCGAAATCCAGAATGTTCCAGCTCAGCCGTGGCAGCAGTAACCAGGTGCCGTTGTCCTTGCGTGCGAGATGGGCGGGATCGGCAGCCGAGAACGACAAGTCGCCCATCAGGCTCAGTTTTGGGAACCAGTCGGCTTTCTTCTCGCCGATCTGCGCGTTGCTGGACGCCAGCGCGCGTTCGGCCACGCGAATGTCAGGCCGGGCCTTGAGAATCGCCGCCGGGTCAGCGAAGGGCACCTGGCTCGGAATGTTTGGCAATGGGCGCGCGGTATTCAACTGCGTGTCCAATTCACCCGGCTCCAGCCCGCACAGCAGGCCCAGTTGATCCATCGACTCGATGATCGACGCTTGCAAAGGCAGGCGTTGTGCGCGGGTGTTCTCGGCCTGGGTCAGCACTTGTTCCAGTTGTAACTGCGAGGCGACGCCTTGGGTACGACGCTGTTGCGTCAGGTCTACGGCCTGTTCTTCGATCTCGACGCTGGCGTCCACCAGTGCCAGTCGGGTCTGTTGATCACGCAAATCCGCGTAGGTCTGCACCACCTCAGCGGCGAGTTGCACTTGTGCATCGGCCAGCCGGGCCTGAGACGATTCGGCTTCAGCCTGTGCGGCCTCGATGGCGCGCCGGGTGCCGCCGAACAGGTCAGCTTCCCAACTGGCGTCGAAATCCGCCAGATACAAGGTCAACGGGCCTCGACCGCCGCCGCTTTCACCGCCGAAGGCCGAGGTGTCGGGGGAACGCAGTTTCAACATCGCCGCGTTGCTGCTGATCTTGGGCATCTGGTTGGCCTGGTTACCTTTCAGGCTGGCCCTGGATTGGCGCAGACGTGCTTGCGCAGTGGCGATATCGGGGCTGTTGTTCATGGCGTGCTCGATCAAGCCGTTGAGCTGCGGATCGCCCAGGGTCTGCCACCACTGGGCAACGGCGGGGGCTTTCCTCGCCGTGCTGTCGGCATGGGGCAGTTGCCCGGCGGCGAGGGTTTTGGGGGCTATGTCCGGTGCACCTTTGTAGTCTGGCCCCACGGTGCAGGCGGAAAACAGGCCGAGGGTCAGGAAGAGGGGAATCGTGCGAGCAATCATTTTCGTGTGCCTGCCAGCGCCGCGCGCTTTTTCAGAATGAAGATCAAGGGAAGGCACGCCAGCATGGCCAGACCGAGCACGTAAAACGCGTCGTTGTAGGCCATGACCGAGGCCTGCTGCGCGATGTCGTTGGCCAGTTGGGCAAACGCTCGCAGTTGTGCGGTCGAGGCATCGCCGGTCTGTGCGAGATGGCTGGCCGTGCTGCTGGCCATCTGGTCCTGGGCCAATTGGCTGTTGGCCAGAATGCCTTCGCGCAGGGCGTCGTCGTGAAAGTGGCTGCGACGGTCCATCAGCACGCCGAGCAGCGCCAGGCCGATGGTGCCACCCAGGTTGCGCGACATGTTGTAGAGCCCGGCGGCGTCGCCTGCGTCTTTGGCCTCCACCGAGCGCATCGACAATTGACTCAGCGGCATCATCACCAGAATCTGCCCGAACCCGCGCAGCAATTGCGACCAGACGAAATCATGGCCGACGCTTTGCGCCGTGAGTTCGGTGTCGAGAAAACAGCTGGCCCAGTACAGCAGCAACCCCAGCCCGACCATGATTCGCAAATCATAACGGCCGAGCATTCGCGGCAGGATCGGCATCAGTAGAAATGCCGGAATGCCCGACAACAGCATGATCGAACCGGACTGTTCGGCGTTGTAGCCCGACACGATGCCGAGGAACTGCGGCACCAGATAGGCCGTTCCGTACAGACCGGCACCCACTGCCGTGGCGATCAACAAGACGCTGCCGAAGCTGCCGTTGAGCATCAATTGCAGGCGCAGGATTGGCGTACGTGAACGCAACTGGCCGACGGCGATCAGGAAGAAACCGACCACGGTCGCAATGCTCAGCCAGACAATCAGCGATGAGTCGAACCAGTGTTCGCGCTGGCCTTCTTCCAGCACCACGGTCAGCGAACTCAAGCCCATCGCCAAGCCGAGGATCCCCGCCCAGTCGGCCTTGATGAAGCGCTCAAGGTTCATGCGTTCGGACGGCAAACCGGTCAACAGCAGGGTGATCAGGGCAATGGTGATGGGCAGGTTGAGGAAGAAGCACCAGCGCCAGTCGATGTTTTCCGTGAGCCAGCCTCCGATGACCGGCCCCAGCAAGGGGCCGAGGATCACCGTCATGCCGAACATGGTGGTGCCGATGGGCAGTTGATGGGCAGGCAGCCGCGTGCGCACGATGGTTTGTGCGGTGGGAATCATCGCGCCTCCCGCAAACCCTTGACCAATACGCCCGGCGATCATCGCGCCGAGGCTGGAGGAGAGGCCGCAGAACATCGAGAAGAAGGTGAACATCAGCGTGGTGCCGATCAGAAAGCGGCGCAGGCCGAACACCTGGGTCAGCCACGCAGCGAGGGGGATCATGACGATCTCCGACATCAGGTAGCCGGTGGCGATCCAGGTGCCTTCAGTGCCGGTCGCGCCGATCTGTCCCTGAATCTGCGGTAACGCCGAGTTGGTGATCGAGATATCCAGTGTTGCCAGCAACGCACCTAGCGAACCCGCAGCGACGGCGATCCAGTCGGTCAGCGAAGCGTTGCGTGGCGTCTCGGCGTACGCCACGGTTGCAGTGGCTTCAGCCATGGTGAGCGTCCGCGTTGCCGGTGCGGGTGTCGACTTCCACGGTGGCCGACAGGCCGGGGACCAGCGCCGGGCGCACGTCGTCGGGAATGTCCAGCGCGATGCGCACTGGAACCCGTTGCACGATCTTGGTGAAGTTGCCCGTGGCATTGGACGGCGGCAGCAAGGCGAACTGCGCGCCAGTGCCGGGGGCCAGGCTGTCGATATGACCTTGCAGCGTGCGCCCTGGCAGGGCATCAATGTGAACGCTCACGGTTTGGGCGGGCCGCATGTCGCCGATCTGCGTTTCCTTGTAGTTGGCGGTCAGGTAGATCGCATCGACCGGCACCACCGTCAGCAGGCGTGTGCCGGGCTGAACGTATTGGCCCAGACGCACGCCACGGTCAGCGATGCGCCCGTCGATGGGGCTGCGGATCACCGCGTCGTCGACGTCCAGTTGGCTCTGCGCCTCGCTGGCCTTGGCCACGCCGAGTTGCGCCTGTGCCTGTTTGAGTTGGGCTTGCAGCGTGCCGTAACGGGTTTCGCTGGAACGCAGCGCTGCCTGTTTGGCCGCGACGGTACTGCGGGCCTGAGCCAATTGATTATTGAGCTGCGCCAGACGCTCCTCGGGTTCGGCGCCAGAACGGGCCAGCGGAGCATAACGAGCGACTTCGGTCTGGGCGTGGCGAGCATCGGCTTCGGCGCCTTGCAATTGCGCGCGGGCTTCGGCGATGGTCGAGTCCTGCTGTACGAGGTCGGCCTGAGCCTTGGCCAGATCAGCGCTGCGAGCCGCAATCGTGGCTGATGCTTCATCACTGACGGCCTGATACTTGCGCGCGTCCAGCCGCACCAGCACATCTCCGCGCTTGACGGTTTGGTTGTCGACCACCAGCACCTCGCCAACGTAGCCGCTGATTTTCGGTGCCACGCTGATGCTGTCGGCTTGCAGATAGGCATCGTCGGTGGATTCGATGAAGCGTCCGGTGATCCACCACCAGGCGCCCCAGAACAGCGCGATCAACAAGGCGACGCCGACCAGGCTCAACAAAATTCGCCGGGCCTTGCCCCGTTGACCGTTGGTGGTGTCGGCGGCGTCTTCAGGGGCGACCTGAGGCGTGGGTTGTGCGGCGGACATCAGGTCACTCCAGAATTTATATCAGGTGGAATAAATTCGTTTTTTCGCGAATTTTTGTCAACTGGTATATTTTGGCCCGGTACCGAACGGGAGCTGCACATGGCACGACACAAACCCGCCGCCGAGGGTGGCTATCAACGCGGCGAAGAGACTCGCGCACGGATCATCGAGGCCGCCGTTTCGGTGTTCGGTGAACGCGGCTACGACGGCGCATCGACGCGTGACATCGCCACCGCCGCCGGGGTCAATTCACCGGCCTTGCAGTACTACTTCGATGGCAAGGAAGGGGTGTACCTGGCCTGTGTCGAACATTTGATTGGCCTGTTATGGCGCAAGATGGGGCCAACGGTGGACATCGCCGAAAGCGCGCTGGCCGCCGCCGATGCTGATGATCAGGCGTTGATCGAAGCGTCATTGGGGATTCTCGGCGCGGTGGTGTCGACCATTCAGGACAGCCCGCAGACCACTGCGTGGCGGGCTTTTCTCGACCGCCATCAGGCCGGGTTGTGCCCGGAGAGCGCGACCATGGCCTTCGAAGACCGCTTCAAAAAGCGCGTTGGTGTGGTCATTCGTCAGTTGATCGCGCGCCTGTCCGGCTTTGCCGTCGAGGATGACCGTACAGTGATTCATTCCATGGCGCTGTTCACTCAGGGCCTGGCGTTCAGGGTGCAGAAACCGAAGCTGCTCGAAGCGCTTAAGTGGACGCAGATCAACCAGAAGGAAATGGAGCAGGTGAGGGAGGTAGTGCTGACCCAGGCCCGCTTTACGCTGGAAGGTCTGATGCGGCAGCGGGATCAGGGCTTATCGCGCCGTCTGGAGGCTCCTTGAAACGCGTCATCTACCCGTTACGAGGGGGGGCAGATTGCCCGGCGGTTGGCGGTCTGTTTGCGCCTGAACGAGCAGTTGCGCGAGTCGTGCCGGGGAAGATGTCGAGGTGTATAAGCATCCTTATCAAAAATGGCCCGCCCGCAGGCGAGCCGTTCGGGGTTATTTGCTGGTGACGACGGCGGCTGGAGCCTCCGGGGTTTTCGAGGGCGCTGCCTGAGCAGTGTTGCCGTAATCGAATTTGCTCTGTGGGCGCATACGGAATGACAACAACACGCCAATCGCCAGCAGCACGACGCTGACCAGAAACGGCAACTGCCAGTTACCGAACTGATCGATCAACAGGCCTGCGACGACCGGGCTGACAATCGCTGCCATGGCCGAGCCGGTGTTCATCATGCCGCTGGCGGTGCCGCAATGATCGGGCGCGATGTCCATGGGAATCGCCCACATTGGGCCGATGGTCATTTCCGAAAAGAAGAACCCCACCGCCAGGCACGCCAGCGACACGTACATGTTGTGGGTGAACATCAACGGCACCAGCGCCAACAGCGTGCAGGTCAGGCAGATCGCGACCATCCGGCTGCGGGCTTTGTTCAGGTCACCCGTGCGTTTGTAGATGCGGTCGCTGACGATGCCGCCCAGGGTGTCACCGACCACGCCGCCGAAGAACACAGTAGAAGAGAAGATCGCCGTGTTCTTCAGGTCCAGCCCCATGTTCATGAAGTACATCGGCACCCAACTGAGCAGTAGCCAGAGCGTCCAGCCGTAGCAGAAGTAGACAATGGTGACCGGCGCCATGCGCTTGAACAGGCGGCCCCACGGCAGCGGGATCTTGCTCTTGGGTTTGGGCGGCGGCAGTACGTCCAGTTCTGATTTGCTGATACGCGGATGGTCTTTGGGGGGCTCGGTGAACACCAGCATCCATAGCATGACCCAGACGAAACTGATCGCAGCGCAGGCGTAGAACGATTCCCGCCAGCCATAGGCGGCCATCACTGCAATCATCGCCGCCGGTGCCAATGCGTTACCCAGGCGCGCGAAGGCGTGGGTGATGCCTTGAGCGAAGCCGCGTTGATCCTTGGCCACCCAGCGCGACATTGCTGCCGTTGCGGCGGGAAAGGTGGCGCCTTCACCCAGGCCCAGCAGGACGCGAGCGATGATCAGCGAGACGAAGCCACCGGCCAGCCCGGTCAGCACCGTCGCACCGGCCCAGATCAGACCGCACACCACCAGCGTGCGCTTGGCGCCGAAGCGGTCACTGACCCAGCCACCAATGATTTGAAACACCAGATACGGGTAAGCGAAGGCAGAAAACACCAGCCCGATTTCAGTTTTCGTGAGGTTGAATTCCTTGCCAAAACCCACCGCTGCCGTGCTGACGTTGACCCGGTCTAGGTAGGTGATGAAATACATGGCGCACAGCATGATGAGCACCACCGTAGTGGGGCGCAGGCGTAAAAACTTCATGTTCTATCTCCATTTTCTTGTTGTTCGCGCTGGGGCCAGCGCGTTGATTCGGGATAGGTAAGTCAGTTTTGCACAGGCGCTGCGAAGAGTGCCGCAGCGCGGATCATGTCATTCGCGTCGCAGCGGGACCGATTGCCCTCCCAGATAATCCATCGCTGCCAGCACGCCACTGGACTGTAGCTTCACGCCCGCCAGTTGTAGGCCCATCTCGCAGCCAGTCAGGGTCGCCATCAGGGTCAGGTCGTTGCAGTCGCCCAGGTGGCCGATGCGGAACATGCGACCTTTGACTTTGCCAAGGCCTGTGCCCAGCGACATGTCGAAGCGCTCGTAAATGAGCTTGCGCACTTGGTCGGCATCGACACCTTCCGGGGTCATGACGCCGGTCAGCACCGGGCTATAGACGGTGGGGTCCGCGCACTGGATCGGCAGACCCCAGGCGTTGACAGCGGTGCGGCAGGCTTGCGCCAGGCGTTTGTGGCGAGCGAACACGTTGTCCAGGCCTTCGCCGAGGATCATGTCCAGCGCTTCGGACAATCCATAGAGCAGATTGGTGTTCGGCGTGTACGGCCAGTAGCCGGTCTTGTTCATCTCGATGATTTCGTCCCAGCCCCAGAAGCTGCGCGGCAGTTTCGCGCTTTTGCTGGCGTCGATGGCCTTGGGCGACAAGGCGTTGAAACTGATGCCCGGCGGCAACATCAGGCCTTTCTGCGAGCCGGAGACCGTAACGTCAACACCCCATTCGTCATGGCGGTAATCAGCCGAAGCCAGACCGGAAATGGTGTCCACCAGCAGCAGCGCCGGGTGGCCTGCGGCGTCGATGGCCTTGCGCACCGAAGCGATGTCGGACGTCACGCCGGTGCTGGTTTCGTTGTGCACCACGCACACGGCTTTGATGCGATGGGCGCTGTCGGCACGCAAGTGGGATTCGATCATCTGTGCGTCAACGCCGCCGCGCCAGCCCTCGATTCCGAGCTTGCCGATGAACTGTGGCTTGAGGCCCAGGCTCAGGGCCATTTTCTGCCACAGGGTGGCGAAATGGCCGGTTTCGAACATCAGCACTTCATCGCCAGCGCTCAAGGTATTGCACAGCGCGGCTTCCCAGGCGCCGGTTCCTGAGGCGGGGTAGATGATCACCGGGTGTTGAGTCTTGAAGATCTGCTTGATGCCCGACAGCACTTTCAACCCCAGCTCACCGAATTCCGGTCCGCGGTGGTCGATGGTGGGGTAGCTCATGGCGCGCAGGATGCGGTCCGGAACCGGGCTTGGCCCAGGGATTTGCAGGAAGTGACGACCGGCCGGGTGGTAATCGAGCTTCAGCATTCGATGACTCCTTTTTGTTCTTTGTGTTTTGAATGCAAAATACATTAGCACTGGGTCCAAGTGTGTCAAACGTCACAATTGAGCTAATATCCGGGGTCTGATGAGTGTTTTCAGCATAAGGCGTTGGTCCAAAACGTCGCTGTAGAGGATTTTGTATGCAAAATTTCGAAGCGTTTGCCGAACCGGAAAATGCCCGCCCGCTGCTCAAGGTCGAGCGTCAGCGCTTGCACGATGTCGTCGTCGAACACTTGCGCGGTTTCATCACCGAGGGGGTTTTGGCTCCAGGAAAGAAACTCAACGAGCGTGAGCTGTGCGAAATCCTCGGCATTTCCCGCACGCCGCTGCGTGAAGCGCTCAAAGTCCTCGCCGTAGAGGGGTTGATTGAGATCAATCCGAACCGAGGCGCCACGGTGGCGCGCATGTCGGAGCTGGAAATTCGTGAAACCTTCGAACTGATGAGCGGTATCGAAGCCTTCGCCGGAGAGTTGGCATGCGACCGCATCACCACCGAGGAACTCGATGAAATCAAGGCGCTGCACTACGCCATGGTGGTGAGCAAGAACCAGAACGACTTGCCCGGCTACTACCAGCGCAACCGCGCGATCCACGATCTGATCAACCAGGCCGCGCGCAACACGGCGCTGCGTCAGGTGTACCTGTCACTGAACCGGCGCATTCAGGCGCTGCGGTTCCTGTCCAACCAACAGGCCCCCAAGTGGGAGCGGGCGCTGCACGATCATGAAGAGATGATCGAAGCCCTCGAAACCCGGGATGGCAAACGGTTGAGCCACATCTTGCGTCATCACCTGCTGGAGAAGCGCGACGCGATCATGTTGATGGTGCGCGATGAGGCCGAACATCCGGACTCTATCCGCCGCTGACTGCTTCACTGATTGCGTCTTCAGAGGTGAATGGTCTATATTTGATTCTGTGGAATCAGATGAGGAGACCGTTTAATGGCTGCTGCGCTCAATATTCAGGCGTTATCCCGTGCGCAAGGCGTTGTGGGCCTGCGCACGGCGTTGCGCATTCTCGATAAATGGAAAACGTCGAGTGAGCAGGCCTGTCGTATCTTGCGCATCTCCCGCAGCACGTACACCCGCGCCCGGCAGGACGATGCCGACTGGTCAGTGGCGTTGGATCTGGATCAGTTGCAACGCATCAGTTTCGTGCTGAACATCCATGCCGCGCTACGTACGCTGTTCGACAACCCGGACAATGTCTACGGCTTTCCTTCGATGCCCAATCACAACGAATTTTTCAACGGCCGCTCGCCGCTGGACGTCATGACGCAAGGTGACATGACCTCGCTCTATGAAACGTTTCGGCGTATCGATGCCCTGCGGGGCGCGCAATGGTGACGCCAGACGCGCTGCCTGCACTTGCGGATGAAAAGCAGCATGCCTGGCGCCTGATCAATTCCAAATATCCGCCCATCAGCCTGTTTAACGATGTGGCGGATGCCGATGAGTTCGAAACGCTCTACCAGATCCAGTCGCTGACCAATCCCCGGTTGCAGAACGAGCTCGGCCGACTGGAACTGATCCCACGGCAGGACATCCCGTTCGGCATTCCCGGTTGCGCCTACGCGACAGCGCCTTTCACCCACGTAAACCCGGCCGGATCGCGTTTCAGCAACGGGACGTTCGGGGTGTTGTATCTGGCGGATGCCGTGGACACGGCCATTGCCGAGGTGAAGCATCACCAACAGCTCTATTGGTCCGGCGTGGAGCACCTGAATTACGACCGCTTCGTCTTTCGTGGCTTGTCGTGTCGGTTTCGCGAGGTGGGTTGCGTCGATGCCATTGACGTCCCGTTGTCCGATCCCATTTATGCCCCCGACGATTACTCGGCCTCCCATTTTCTGGGCGAAGGTTTGAAACGCAAAGGCGTTGCGGGGCTGCGATACCACTCGGTGCGCTCACCGGGGAATGTCTGCTGGGCGCTGATGACGCCGCGCCACGTTGTATCCATTCACCAGAGTGCGCATTACGAAATGATCTGGAATGGTCGCATCACCAGCGTTCATCGCCTTGCCGGTGCATGACAGTCATCGGTTCAACTTGCAATCGCGTGTGCACTCACACGCTCAGCGCCACACCCGCTGATTCGCTGTGCATGTTGCAGGGATGAACCTACGGGTTTTCAAATGCGGTGGGGCTTTTCCGATGACCGCCGACAACTGTCCTGTGCTGGGGACGGTGGCTGAAACCGTGATCGACACCACATTCTTGTAATGGGACCTGCCTCGTTTTACCCGGTGAACCTACACTGACACATCGGTCTGAAACAGGCAGGCATCACGGTGCCCGGGCGTGCTCAACAGGGAGGTAGGACCATGCTGTTTACCCCGGAAATGCGCAGGACGATCGAGAGCAGTTTTCGGCCGCTGGCGTGTGAATGCACGCTGATGCCTGGCGATGCGCTGATGGTCAAAATCTTCGACCCCGACACCGGGCGTGTAGCGATGCTCGCGGAGAACGTCTCGATTGCCCACCTCACCACGGTTCGCGCGCTGGCCGAACTGGTGGCCGAGTTGCGCTATGATCTGCGCACCTGCGCTACGCCCTTTGGCTCGACGCCTTCCTTCTTCACCATGCCCAGCGGTGCGTAAAGCCACGGCGCAGACGGGCCGACGGGTGTTTTGCCGTTCCGCCGCGTCGCAGCGCCATGGAACCAACGGCGCATCATGCTGTTGCCTTGACGGCGCTTCCTTGTGGCGTTACATCATGCGTCGAGTCTGAATTGCCGTGGCTTGTATCGTGTCCATGGAATATTTTTGTTACTGTTCACACCCATTCATTCAGTGCCGACCTGTCTGGCACCCACCTCGGGAGCTGCCTGTGCGATGCAGGTCGGGGTGAAGGAGATTGACCGTTGACCCACCGTCCGGCGCTTGAGCAGAGCGCAATCGACCAGTGCGCCCGTGAACCGATCCAGATTCCCGGCAGCATTCAGCCCCAGGGCTTTTTGCTGGTGATCGAAGAAGTGACGATGACTGTCGTTCAGGTCAGTGCCAACGTCAGTGACTGGCTGGGGATCGCACCGCAGGCGCTGATCGGTGCAGCACTGGGAACGGTGTTCGACCACTCCGAGCGGCTGCTGGAGCGCTTTGCGGCGTTGCCCGAAGACGACCAGAACCCCTTTCACGTCGGCGATGTGCGCTTTCTGATCGGTGCGCAAGCAGGCAAGCCCATTGCGATGATGGTGCACCGGCACGATCGGGTATTGCTCGCCGAGTTCGAACCGTCCAGCGACATGACGTCGGCCTACGGCAACGTCTACCCGCTGATGCGCACGTTCATCAGTCAGATGGAGGAGACCGAAAGCATTGAGGCGCTGTGTCAGCGCTCGGTGTCAGAGGTCAAGCGCATCACCGGTTTTGGCCGGGTGAAGGCCTACCGCTTCGACGCCGACGGTAACGGGCTGGTCAATGCTGAAATCGCCGACGACGGCTACCCCAATTATCTGGGCCTGAGTTTCCCGGCCTCTGACATTCCTGCCCAGGCACGCGCTTTGTACTTGGCCAACCGAATTCGTGTGATTGAAGACGCGAACTACCAGTCCTCGCCCTTGGTGCCGGTGGACAATCCGGTGACCGGTGCGCCGCTGGACCTCAGTTTCGCTACCCTGCGCAGCGTGTCTCCGGTGCATCTTCAATACATGCGCAACATGCAGACGTTGGCGTCGATGTCGATCTCCATCGTCGTCCGGGGACAGTTGTGGGGCTTGATTTCCTGCCACCACGCCACCCCTCGCTCGGTGAGTTTTCAGACCCGTACGGCCTGTGAGCTGTTGGGCAGCGTGTTGTCGTTGCAGATCGAAACCAAAGAGGCTCAGGCCAAGACCCAACGCATGTTGAGCCTGCGTCGACAGATTGTGCAGATGCTTGCTGCCATGGCGGACCGGGACAGCGTGATCAGTGGCCTGCGCTCCATGCCCGACGTGTTGCTGGCGTTCGTAGGCGCATCCGGCGCGGCGGTCATCTCCGAATCGACCCTGGACGTGTACGGCGAGACGCCGGACCACGGGCAGATTCAGGCCCTGACGCAATGGTTGAGCCAGCGTGGCTCCCACGACGTATTCCAGTCGGACAACGTGGGTCGGGACATTCCCGAGTTGCCCGAGCTCGGTCGCTCCGTCAGCGGCGTCTTGGCCATGGCGATCTCCGAGTTGCATTCGAACTACATCATCTGGTTCCGCCCGGAACAGACCCGTGTGGTGAACTGGGCGGGCAGGCCCGAGAAGGCTGTCGATGACAGCGGCTCGCTGAGCCCGCGGCACAGCTTTGCGCTGTGGCAGGAAACCGTGCGGGGCTTCTCACAACCCTGGGACGAGCTGGACACCGAAGGTGTGATCGAGTTGCGGGCGGCCGTTCTGGGTATCGTCTTGCGCAAGGCCGAGGAAATGGCTGAGCTGGCCGAAGAATTGAAGAAGTCCAACAAAGAACTCGAAGCGTTTTCCTATAGCGTTTCCCATGACCTTCGCGCGCCGCTGCGGCACATTGTCGGTTACGCCGAGCTGCTGGGGGATATCGAAGGCAGCAAGTTGTCTGACCGGGGTGTGCGTTTTCTGGAAAACATCGGCGAGTCGGCGCGTTTCGCCGGAACGCTGGTGGACAACTTGCTGAGTTTCTCTCAAATGGGCCGTTCGGCCATGCGTTACTCGCACGTCGACCTCAATGCGATGATCGAGGCCATACGCCGGGAAATGCAGCCCGACTATGAACGCCGGAATTTGCAATGGCGCATTCCAGAGCCGTTGCCGGTGGTCATCGCTGATGCGGCGTTTTTGCATCTGGCGATGCGCAATCTGCTGTCCAACGCCATCAAGTACAGCCGCAATCAGGAAGCGGCTGTCATCGAGATCGGCAGCTACGAAGAGGACGGCAAGGTCGTGGTGTACATCCGCGACAACGGAGTGGGCTTCGATATGCAATACGCCGGCAAACTGTTTGGCGTGTTTCAGCGTCTGCACCGAATGGAAGAATTCGAAGGCACGGGGATCGGCCTGGCCAGCGTACGCCGGATCATCGAGCGCCATGACGGCTCGGTCTGGGCCCATGGCGAGCTGGGGCAGGGAGCCACTTTTTATTTTGCGCTGCCCAAGCGCAGTTTGACCGTAACCCTTTGAGTGTCCGAGGAGACGCCCAATGCTCAAACCCATTCTTCTGGTGGAAGACAATCCCAACGACCTGGAGCTGACTCTGGTTGCGTTGGAACGAAGCCAGTTGGCCAACGAAGTCATCGTGTTGCGCGACGGTGCTGAAGCGCTGGATTACCTCTTCCGACGCAATGCCTGGCACGATCGCGCGGCGGGCAATCCGGCCGTGATGCTGCTGGACCTGAAACTGCCGAAACTCGATGGCCTTGAAGTGCTCAAGGCCATCCGCGAGAGCGAAGAACTGCGCAGTGTGCCGGTGGTCATGCTGACCTCTTCCCGCGAAGAGCCGGACTTGCAACGCGCGTATGCGTTGGGAGTGAACGCTTACGTCGTCAAGCCGGTCGAATTCAAGGAATTCGTCTCGGCAATCTCCGACCTCGGGGTTTTCTGGGCCGTTCTCAACGAGCCGCCGCCCGGCTCTCTGCGACTGTCACGCCGCCCGGGATCCTGATTGCCCCGTCCCTCAAGGCCTGCGCCGTCGCAACTCCTGTCGGCGGCGAAGGCCTTCGTGTAATGATCGACGACTATTCATGCCGATACCGCTACTCAAGTTGCTACTGGTTGAAGACAGCCCGCACGACGCGGAGCTGACCCTGCTCACCCTCGAAAGCAGTGGGCTGAAGATTGACGCCACGCTGGTCTACAACCACCAGGAAGTGGAGCGCGAGTTGTCGGCGCGGCGATTCGACCTGATTCTCAGCGATTATCTGCTGCCGGGCTCCTCAGGCCCCGAGGTGCTGGAAAACGCCTTGCGGCTGGCCCCCCAGACCCCCTTCATTTTTCTGTCTGGCATTTTTGGCGAGCAGCATGCGGTCGAGATGATGCGCATGGGCGCCATCGATTATGTCCTCAAGCAGAACCTGAAAATGCTGCCTAAAGCGGTGACCCGGGCCGTGCTTGAGGTGCAGGAGCGGGAAAAGCGCCAGCGTGCCGAACAGACGCTCAAGGAAACCGAAATCCGCGCGCATCTGGCGATCGAGGCGGCGGACATGGGCGTCTGGAACTACGACCCGCGCAGCGAAATTTTGCTCTGGGACGAGCGCTGCAAAACCCTGTACGGCGTGCCCGCCGACGCTCACGTGAGCCTGCCGTTTATGTTTTCTCGTTGCCATCCGGACGACCGTGATCTGCTGCAAGCCAAAGTCATGGCGGCGCTGACCGCCGACACGGGCTTTCAGATCGAACACCGGATCATGGTCGAGGGCGACGAAGAGCGCTGGGTGTTTTCCAATGGCCGTTCATTGTTCGAAAACGGCCTGTGCGTGCGCTTTACTGGCGTCATGCAGGACATCAGCGAGCGCAAGCAAGCGACCCAAGGCCTGCAACAGCTCAACGAGATCCTGAGCGAGCGTGTCGTGCAACGGACCCGAGAGCGCGACCGCACGTGGGAGCTGTCCCGTGAATTGCTGGGCGTGCTGCGGTTCGACCTGACCCCGGTTGCCCTGAATCCTGCATGGGAAGCGACCTTGGGGTGGGCGCGCAGCGATTTCAATGGCCAGTTCCTCGGCGAGCTGATTCATCTGGACGACCTGGAGGCGACGCTGCGTGAGACCGCCAGCGTCGCCAACGGCAACGTGACCACCCGTTTCGTCAACCGCATGCGCCACGCCGAGGGCGGATACCGTTGGTTGTCGTGGACCATCGTGCCGGACGAGGGGGTGATGTACGCCGCGGTACGTGACATCACCAGTGAGCGAACGGTAATGGACGAACTGGCGGCGACCAACAAACGCTTGCGCGATCAGATCCGCGAGCGGGAGCGTGTCGAGGCCGCGCTGCAACAGATGCAGCGACTGGAAGTGGTCGGGCAACTCACGGCGGGGGTCGCCCATGACTTCAACAACCTGCTGACGGTAATCCTCACCAGTGCGAATTTCCTGGCCCGGGATCTGGAAAAAGGCGTATTTGCCAAGTCGCCGCAGCGCCTGGAAAACATCCGTTCGGCCGGTGAGCGAGGCGCCAAGTTGACCAGCCAGTTACTGTCGTTCTCCCGTCGCCAGCGGCTGGAGCCGGTCGCGTTGAACCTCAACGACACCATCGGCGGCATGCGCGAGTTGTTGGCGCGTGCGCTGGGCGGCAGTGTCTGGGTCGAAACCGATCTGGCTGACGACTTATGGAGTGCGCTGGTGGACCCCACTCAGACCGAAATGATCATCCTCAATCTGGCCATCAACGCGCGAGACGCCATGGCGCAGGGTGGGCAATTGCGCCTGAGCACCTGGAATGAAATGGTCTATCACCTGCCGCAGCGCCCGGAAGACCCTGACCCGGGGGCTTACGTGGTGCTGTCGGTCAGCGACACCGGTTGTGGCATGAGTGAAGAGGTGTTGGCCAAGGCATTCGAACCGTTTTTCACCACCAAGGCGGTGGGCAAAGGCTCGGGGTTGGGGCTGGCGCAGGTGTTCGGCTTTGCCAAACAGTCCGGTGGCGGGGTCCGCATCGAGACGGCCGAGGACGTTGGCACCACGATCAAGGTGTTTCTGCCCAGCATCGCCGGTACGGCGCAATCGGTGACGAACGCGCTGGACACGCCCGGCCATGCCGATGCAGACGATCAGCACCGTACGATTCTGCTGGTGGACGATGACCCGGCAGTGCGTTCGGTGACCTCGATGACGCTCAGTTCGCTGGGCTATTGTGTGGTGGAAGCTGAGAACGGCGCCGACGCCTTGAGGAAGATCGATTCGAGCATTGAGCTGGTGTTGACCGACTTCGCCATGCCCAACATGACGGGCGCCGAGCTGGCCGAGCTGGTCCGGCAAGATCACCCCGGCGTGCCCGTGATGTTCATCACCGGTTTTGCCGATATCGATATTCTCGACGTTGACCAACAGCTGATCGTGCAGAAGCCTTACAAGGAAGAAGAGCTGGCGCGAAAGCTGGCCAATGCGCTGGCTAAAACGGGGGCTGGCGTGGCGTCATAGAACCAGGGGCGCGCATGCTCGCTTTGGCCAGCAAATCGGCCACAGGGGCATGCAGACTCAAAAAGCGTTTTGTTGCTGTGCCTGTCGTCGGCCAAACGACGGGCAGAAAAAAGCCCGCTGGGGAAGACGGGCTTAAAGAGGATCAAAAGGAGTGGGTACAGATTGAACCCTCAGACGTGAAAGGTTTGTGAAAACCGTTTTATAACTAATTCCTATTTAGAAATTGGCGACGAATGGTCATCGATCCGTCCCCAGGCTGTGATCTTCAAGGGGTTCTGTGCACCGGGTCCTGCCAAGAACGCCGGGTCGGCGCTCTTCAAACGCTCTACTGCGTTATTGATGTGTGTCAGTGCGGCCTGTCGCGCTGCATCGGGATCGCACGCCGCGATGGCGTTGTAGATCGCAAAATGCTCGATGCGCACCGTGCGCGCCATTTCCTGGCGACGTTCTTCGTTGGAACGGGTGATGCGAATCGCCTCCTTGACGAACTGTGCGATGAATTCGTGCAGCGAAGGGTAGAGCGGGTTGCCCGTGGCATGGGAAATCGAGAGATGAAACGCCAAGTCCTCATCGACCCCGTCATGACCCTCGTGCTCGGCTACGTCGATGGCCTTCAATGCGCGCTCGATGATCTCCAGTTCCTGGGGCGTATGGCGCTGCGCAGCCAGTGCTGCCGCTTCGCCCTCGATGCCCCGACGCAGTTCGGTCACCCGCAGCACGGCGTCGATGGAACCGCGCACGTCCATTTCAATGGTGAACGCCTTGATGTGCGCCCCTTCGCACACCACCGTCCCACTGCCTTGACGCACTTCCACAAGCCCCGCTGACTTGAGCCGCGAAATGGCTTCACGCACCACGGTTCGGCTGACGCCATAGCGCTCGCACAACACAGGTTCGGTGGGCAGGCGCGAGCCGGGCAGGGCCTCGCCGCTGGCGATGTGGGCTTTGAGGGCGGCAGTGACCTGATCGGCCAGGGTGCCTTTGGAGGCGTCTTTGAGGCTGCCCGACGGAATCGGGGGCAGGGCGGGATCAGAAGCGGACATGGAAATCTCATGTTTCAAATGATTCCACGTTACTGCATTTCATCCCCGGCGTCCCCTGTCGACAGTGTGTTGAATTCGTATGACGTATTATGTTACTTGTTGTGTCGCACACCGTTCTACCCCACACATCGCCTACTACAAAAACAAAGGGATGGGAAAGACATGAGTGAATCACTGACTCAGGATGTCGTCGGCGCACCTGTCGATGCTTCAGAAGACGCGGCCTATCGCAAGGCCGCCTGGCGAATCTTGCCGCTGCTGTTGTTGTGCTACCTGTTGGCGTATCTGGACCGGGTCAACGTTGGGTTCGCCAAGCTGCAAATGTCCGATGACCTGCATTTCTCCGAAGCGGTGTACGGCCTAGGCGCCGGGATTTTCTTCATCGCGTACTTCCTCGTCGAAATCCCCAGCAACCTGATCCTGCACCGGGTCGGCGCGCGGCTGTGGATCGCCCGCATCATGATCAGTTGGGGCGTGATTTCTTCGTGCATGGCCTTCGTCACCACGCCGATGTCGTTCTACATCATGCGGTTCCTGCTGGGGCTGGCCGAGGCGGGGTTCTATCCGGGCGTCATTCTGTACCTGTCGTACTGGTTCCCGACCCACCGTCGCGGAAAGATGTTCGCCATGTTTGCGACGGCCGTGCCGTTGTCCGGACTGATCGGCGCGCCGTTGTCGGGCTGGTTGATGACGGCATTCCATGGCGCTCACGGTTACGCCGGTTGGCAGTGGTTGTTCTTCATCGAAGGTCTGCCGTCGATTGCGGTGGGCATTCTGGTGATCTTCTGCCTCAGCGACCGCATCTCCCACGCCGGGTGGCTGACGCAGGAACAAAAGACGCTGTTGCAATCACGTATCGACGCCGAAACCAAAGGCCACGTCGCCCACAGCGTGCGTGAAGTGTTCATGCAGCCGCGCATGTGGTTGCTCACAGGCATCTATTTCTGCCTGATCGCCGGTTTCTACACCGTGGGGTTCTGGTTGCCGACGCTGGTGCGTCAGGCGGGTGTGACCGATGTCTTGCAGATCGGTCTGTTGACTGCGATTCCCTATGGCGCTGCGGTGGCGACCATGGTGCTGGTCTCGCGCAACGCTGACCGGCTGCGCGAGCGGCGTTGGCACCTGGCGTTGACTTCGATCGTCGGCGGCATCGGTTTGATCATGTCGGCGACCTGGAGCGACAACTTCACCGTTTCGATGATCGGCCTGACCCTCGGCGCCATGGGCGCGCTCAGCACCTTGCCATTGTTCTGGCCGTTGCCAACGGCATTCCTTGGCGGCACGGCTGCGGCCGCGGGGATCGCGCTGATCAACTCCTGCGGCAACCTCGCCGGGTTCGTGTCGCCGTACCTGATGGGCTTTCTCAAGGACATGACCCAAAGCACCACCGTCGGCATGTATGTCATGGCCAGTGCCTTGTTTTTGGGGGCCGTACTGGTGTTCCGCATTCCCGCCAAACTTGTAAATCGCTGAGTATCAGGAGTCTTTCATGAACATTCTCGTGACCGGTGCGGCCGGTTTTCTCGGTCGCCGCCTGATCGAAGCGCTGCTGCAACGCGGCGCGTTGACGGATCGACAGGGCACCCAGCGCCCGCTTAAACGCATCGTGGCGTTTGATGTGGTGCCGTTGACCGGCATCGACGACCCTCGTGTTCATGCGGTGTGTGGCGACATCGCCGATCCGCAGGTGCTGGAAACCCTGGTCACCTCCGAAACCGACAGCGTGTTTCATCTGGCTGCTGTCGTTTCCAGCCAGGCCGAGCAGGATTTCGATCTGGGCATGCGCATCAACTTCACGGCGACCCATCACCTGTTGGAGCGCATCCGTGCACTGGGCACCTGCCCGAAATGGGTCATGACCAGTTCGGTGGCGGTGTTCGGCGGGCAACTGCCGGAGCAGGTGGAAGACCATCAGGTCTGGGCGCCACAAAGCTCCTACGGTACGCAGAAAGCCATGAACGATCTGCTGCTGGCCGATTACAGCCGTCGAGGGTTTGTCGACGGCCGCAGCCTGCGCATGCCGACCATCGTGGTCCGCCCCGGCAAGCCGAACATGGCGGCATCGAGCTTTGCCAGCGGCATTATCCGCGAGCCGCTCAACGGCGTTGAAAGCGTGTGCCCCGTACCGCTGGACACGCGGCTGTGGTTGATGTCCCCGGCCCAGGCGATCGCCAACCTGATTCACGGCCATGAACTGAGCGCCGAGCGTCTGCAACAGGGTCGAGTGATCAACATGCCCGGCCTGTCAATCAGGGTCGAGCAGATGATCGATGCCTTGCGTCGTACCGCAGGTGACGCCGTGACCGGGCGAATTCGACTGGAGCGCAACACGGCGATTGAAAAGATCGTCGGCTCCTGGCCAGGGTCGTTCACCGCCACTTACGCGAAAAGCCTCGGCTTTACGGCCGATCACGATTTTGCCGACGTGATCGGGCAATTCATCGCCGAGTACCCGCCACAGGGCGTGTGATTCACAACGCTTTCATATGTCGCGTAGCCGTATAGGTGAGGGCGCTCAAACGTGCTCTAATCACCTCCACTCAAACGGAGGACGGCCAACGCGTCGTATGCCTGCGGGCACCGCGCCAGCGTCCTCGATACCCTCATTTCACAAAGGGCTGTCATGGATACGGGGTCACGACTCAAGTTAGTGCGCGAAAGCTACAAGATGTCTCAGCGGGAGCTGGCCAGACGCAGCGGCGTCGCCAACGGCACGATCTCCCTGATTGAATTGAACCGCGTCAGCCCGTCGGTCAGCTCGCTGAAAAAGCTGCTGGAGGGGTTTCCCATGACCCTCGCCGATTTCTTTTCCTTCGACCAGCCTCCTCAGGACCAACGCTACATCTTCCGGGCCGGTGAACAGCCGGATCTGGGGCGTGACGGTCTGCGTATGCTGCTGATCGGAGCCTCGCTGCCCAGTCGCCAGATGCGCATGCTGCGCGAGCAGTATGCCCCCGGCGCCGGTTCGGGCGATGAGCCGATCGTGCATGCCCAGGGTGAGGAGTGCGGTCTGGTGACCCGGGGCACCATCGAGCTGACGGTCGATGGGCAAATCAGCATTCTGAATGCGGGCGATGGCTATTATTTCCCGACGACCTTGCCCCACAGCTTTCGCAACATTGGCCAGGACGAAGCGGAAATCATCAGCGCCAATACACCGGCCAACTTCTGAGGTCGAGGCGCAAATGGATCGGCTGTCGACGCTGCTGTCCCTGTTTGGAGTGCGCGCCACGCTGTTTTACAGTGGCGAGCTGTGCGGCGTTTCCGCCCATGACGGTGCGCAGCGGCGCGGTTATCTTCATCTGTTGCAGAAAGGCACCCTGACACTGGCGCTGTCGGGCAGTCCGGACCAGCGCTTGACGCAACCCAGCCTGATTTTCATGCCACGCCCGTGCGAGCATCGGCTTGGCGGTGACGAATCGTCGAGCGCCTTCGTGCAATGTGCGTCACTGGAATTTGCCGGTGGCGAAAACAATCCGCTCGCCGCTTCTCTGCCGGATGTGCTGGTCCTGCCACTGGCCGAGCTACCCATGCTCGATGACACCCTCAAATGGTTGTTCACTGAGGCCGCCGAAGACCACTGCGGGCGTCATGCGGTGCTGGATCGGCTGTTCGAACTGATCGTGATTCAACTGTTCCGGCATTTGTTGGACCACCACCAACTGCAAACGGGGATGATGGCGGGCCTGGCCGATCCACGTCTGGCGCGTTCATTGGTCAGGATGCACGACGAACCGCAACACCCCTGGTCAATTGCCGAGTTGGCGAATGAATCCAACATGTCGCGGGCCAGTTACGCAGCGCATTTCAAAGAGGTCATTGGTCAGACGCCGGCTGACTACCTGCTGAGCTGGCGCGTCAGTCTGGCGCAGCAACTGCTCCGTGAAGGAAAGCCCATCGCATTGATTTCCGATCAGGTGGGTTACGAAAGCCCGTCAGCGCTCGCGCGAGCGTTCCGGCGAAAAACGGGGCTGAACCCTCGTGACTGGGTTAAATCGCTCAAAGCCTACGAAGCGAGCCTGTGAGCAGGTGAAAAAGCGCTTGGTGTCCGGATGTAACAATCTTTAGAATCATTCGCATTTGTTACATCTTCTGGTTTGTTCTCCATGACTGATGCCGCGACGCCTTCGTTACCCACGCTCCACACCCTGTATCGCGACCACCACAGTTGG
>NZ_JBJGEE020000002.1:0-8728 GCF_045764065.1 Pseudomonas sp. Pseu.R1
GTCCTGCACCACCACCTTGAGCATGAAATCCATGTCCCCGGCCATGGTGTAGCACTCCAGCACTTCGGGGTAGCCGATGATCGCTTCTTCGAATTCCGTGAGGTAGCGCCGCCCGTGGCCTGAGAGTTTCACGTCGACGAATACCGTCATGGTCAGGCCGAGTTTGTCCGGATTGAGCAGCGCGACCCGGCGTTCGATCACGCCTTCCTCTTCCAGCCGATTGATCCGCCGCCAGCAGGGCGATTGCGAGAGCTCGACGCGCTCGGCGATGTCCGCTGCGGAAAGCCCGGCGTCGTGCTGCAACAGGCGAAGAATCTTGCGATCGATGGGGCTGAGTTTGACCTGCATGAATTGACCCTTTTTTATTCTTGAAGTGGAACAGGCATGCAGGATATGAGCAGATTTCGGCCCATTTAGAAAGAAAAAGCCCGCACCGCACAGGCAGTATTGACCCTGAGCGCGTCGGGCTGAACCGTCCCGGCGCCACGGCGGTCGTGGTTCACGAGGCTGCGTCGCTGCATTCAACATGCACCTAATAACAACAAAGGAGTGCCTGAATGTCCCTGGCCGACATCCGTCTGGACGATAAGTACCGGCTCGCAACCGGTAACCTGTACCTCACCGGAACCCAGGCGTTGACCCGCCTGCCCATGCTGCAAAAGCAACGCGACGAGGCGCGAGGGCTGAACACCGCCGGTTTCATTTCCGGCTACCGTGGCTCGCCACTGGGCAATCTCGACAAAAGCCTGTGGGACGCCAAGAATTACCTCCGGGAAAACGCCATCCACTTCCAGCCCGGTGTCAACGAAGAACTGGCGGCCACTGCGGTCTGGGGCAGCCAGCAAGTGAATCTGTTTCCCCATGGCAAATACGACGGTGTGTTCGCGCTGTGGTACGGCAAGGGGCCGGGTGTCGACCGTTGCGGCGACGTGTTCAAACATGGCAACTCGGCAGGTGTCGCGGAAAAGGGCGGGGTGCTGATCCTCGCGGGCGACGACCATGGCTGCAAATCTTCGACCATTGCGCACCAGAGTGAACACGCGTTCATCGCCTCGATGATTCCGGTGCTCAACCCGAGCAACGTTCAGGAAATCCTCGATTACGGCATCATCGGCTGGGAGCTTTCGCGCTACAGCGGGTGTTGGGTAGCGATGAAGACCATTGCCGAAAATGTCGATTCCTCCGCCGTGGTCGAGGTCGATCCACTGCGCATTCAAACGCACGTTCCCGAGGACTTCCAGCTTCCCGAAGACGGCTTGCACATTCGCTGGCCTGATCCGCCGCTGGCGCAGGAAGCCCGCCTCAACACCTATAAAATCTACGCCGCGCGGGCGTTTGCCCGGGCCAACAAGCTGAACAAAGTGGTCATCGATTCACCGCAGCCGCGCCTGGGCATCATTACCACCGGCAAATCCTACCTCGACGTGCGCCAGGCCCTTGAAGAGCTGGGCATTGACGAAGCGCTGTGCGCATCCGTGGGTATTCGGGTGCTCAAGGTCGGCATGAGCTGGCCGCTGGAACCGGTGTCGGTCCACGACTTCGCCGAAGGTCTGGACGAGATTCTGGTGGTCGAGGAAAAACGCAGCGTCATTGAGGACCAGTTGACCGGGCAGCTCTATAACTGGCCAGTGGACAAGCGTCCGCGGGTGGTCGGCGAGTTCGACGAAGAAGGGCGCTCGTTGCTGCCCAACCTGGCGGAATTGACCCCGGCCATGATTGCCCGGGTGATCGCCAGACGCCTGGCGCCGATCTATTGCGGTCCGCAAATCGAGGCACGCCTGCAATTTCTGTTGGAGAAAGAGAAGGCCCTCGCGGCGCCGCTGTTCAAGACCCAGCGCACGCCGCATTTCTGCTCAGGATGCCCGCACAACAGCTCGACCCAAGTCCCGGAAGGCAGCCGCGCACTGGCGGGAATTGGCTGTCATTACATGACCATCTGGATGGACCGGGAAACCGATACCTTCACCCAGATGGGCGGCGAGGGCGTGACCTGGATCGGTCAGGCGCCATTCACCGAAACGCCTCACGTGTTTCAAAACCTCGGCGATGGCACTTATTTCCATTCCGGGCATCTGGCGCTGCGCGCGGCGGTGGCCTCCAAGGTCAACATCACCTACAAGATTCTTTACAACGACGCCGTCGCCATGACTGGCGGGCAACCCATCGACGGTATCTTGCGGGTGGATCAACTGAGCCGTCAGGTGTTCAACGAAGGCGTGCAGCGCATCGCGCTGGTCTCGGATGATCCGGACAAGTACCCGAGCCGTGATGCGTTCGCGCCGATCACCACGTTCCATCATCGCCGCGACCTGGACAGCGTCCAGCGCGAGCTGCGTGAGTTCAAAGGCGTGTCGGTGATCATCTACGACCAGACCTGCGCGACCGAGAAACGCCGTCGGCGCAAACGCGGAACGATGCCTGATCTGAACAAACGTGCCGTGATCAACCCGGCAGTCTGTGAAGGCTGTGGCGATTGCGGCGCCAAGTCGGGTTGCCTGTCGATCCTGCCCAAAGAGACCGCTGAGGGGCGTAAGCGCGAAATCGATCAGAGTGCGTGTAACAAGGATTTCAGTTGCGTCGAAGGCTTCTGCCCGAGCTTCGTCACCGTGCACGGCGGCAAACTGCGCAAGCCGCAGTTACCGAAGCAGGTGCAGACGTTCGCCCAATTGCCTGAGCCGACGCTGCCAGGCCTGGATCAACCGTTCAATATCCTGCTGCCCGGCGTGGGCGGTACCGGCGTGACCACCGTGGGGGCGATGCTGGGCTTTGCCGCGAATCTGGAAGGCAAGGGCTGTAGCGTGCTGGATCAGGCAGGGTTGGCGCAAAAATTCGGCCCGGTGGTCAGCCATATTCGTATCGCGGCTCGCCAGGAAGATTTGTTCGCCGTCCGTATTGCCGCAGGCGAAGCGCATTTGCTGCTCGGTTGCGATCTGCTGGTGGCCTCCGGGCCGGATGCCATCGCCAAACTCAACAGCGCCAAGTCCCATGCGGTGGTCAACAGCCAGCAGACCCCGACCGCTGAATTCACCCGCAACCCGGATGCCGAGTTCCCGGCCGACGCGATGATGCAAACCCTCCGTGACGCGGTGGGAGCGGACAAGACCCATTTTGTACCTGCCACCGATCTGGCGACCCGGCTGATGGGCGACAGCATTGCCACTAACCTGTTCATGCTCGGCTTTGCTTATCAGAAAGGCCTGATTCCGTTGTCGGCCGCGGCCATCGAGAAGGCCATCGAGCTTAATGGTGTCTCGGTCAATCTCAATCAGCAGGCTTTTATCTGGGGGCGTCGTGCGGCGTTCGACCTGCCTGCCGTGCAAGCTGCGGCCCATCCTGAGTCAACGCCCTTGGCCGAGCCGCTGACTCTGGAACAGCGTGTGATGAATAACGTTAAAACCCTCGGCGAGTATCAGAATGCGGCATACGGCGAGCGCTACCGGGCGCTGGTCGAGCGAGTGCGTGCGGCGGAGGAGCGCTTGTTTCCGGGCGAGCAACCGGCGTTGACCGAGGCTGTGGTGTTCAACTATTTCAAACTGCTGGCCTACAAAGATGAGTACGAAGTGGCCCGCCTTTATAGCAATGGCGAATTCATCCGTCAGGTATACGCGCAGTTCGAGGGCGACTACCGACTGGAGTTTCATCTGGCGCCCTCGTGGCTGGCCAAGCGTGATTCGCAAGGTGGCACGCCGCGCAAACGCAGTTTCGGTCCCTGGATGCTGAAAGCCTTCGGCGTGCTGAAGACGTTCAAATTCCTGCGCGGTACGGCGTTCGATCCCTTTGGACGCAGCCTGGAGCGACGTCAGGAGCGGGCGTTGATCGAGGGTTACGTGGCGGATATCGACCTGATCCTCACGCAATTGACGCCCACCAATCGCCACACGGCCCTGAGCCTGGCACGCTTGCCGGAACGTATTCGTGGCTATGGGCATGTGAAGGAAGCGGCGATGAACGCGGCGGCGTTACAGGCCGAGCGTTTACGTCAGAGCTTGATCAGCGGGGAAGTGGAGTTGCCGAAACTATTTGAGGTGGCCGCGTAGGTCGGCAATACGCCGGTGTGCTCCTGTAGCAGGCCGGCTTGCCGGCGGTGGCGTCATGTTGATCGCTACCGCCGGCAAGCCGGACGGCTACAAGGTGCTTTATACGCTGATCTCCACCAACACCGCCCCCTCGCTGACCATTTCACCCTCCGTGCAATACAGCGCTGACACCACGCCCGCCTGATTCGCCCGAATGCTGTGCTCCATTTTCATCGCCTCCATCACCACCAGCGGCGTCCCGGTTTCGACGGCCTGACCGATTTCCACCAACACCCGAACAATGCTGCCGTTCATGGGCGCACTGAGGCCGCCGTGCGCGCCATGGCTGGCCTCGCTCGCGGCAATCGGGTCAACGCGGTGGACAGCGTGCAGTTCGCCGTTCCAGCCCAGGTACAGGGTGTCATCACGACGAATCGCCAGGGTGTGATGGCGAACACCGTGCTGTTCGTAGACGAGTTGGTCGCCTTGCAACTGAATGCCCTCAAGTACGCCGCAAAGCACGATATGGCGGGTTTCATCGAGGCAACCCAGCGACAGGCCCACGTCCTGATTCAACCCCAGACGCATGCCGCTGATGGCGGACCACGGCGAGTGTGGGTCGTCTTCGCGCGTGCGGCGGGGCGTGCTCAGACGCCAGGCGTTGGCCGCCAACGACCAGAAAGTGTCTGACAACCCCTCGGCCACAGGCAGCAAATCCGCCTGATAACGTGGGATGAACCCGGTATCCAGCTCGGCGTCGGCGAAGGCGGGGTGCGCGATGATCCGGCGCAGAAATGCCAGATTGGTGCGTAGCCCACCAATGGCAAATTCGTCCAGCATCGCGAGTAACCGCAGGCGCGCCTGCTCGCGGTCTTCGCCCCAGGCGATCAGTTTGCCAAGCATCGGGTCGTAGAAGGGCGACACCTCATCGCCTTCCTCCACACCGCTGTCGACACGACGTCCCGGTCCGGCCATTGATTCTCGATAGACTTCAAGAGTGCCAGTGGCAGGCAGGAAATCATGGGCAGGATCTTCGGCGTACAGCCGCACCTCAATCGCGTGCCCGTTCAATGGCACCTGCTCCTGAGTGATGGGCAGCGGCTCGCCCTGGGCGACGCGAATCTGCCAGGCCACCAGATCCAGCCCGGTGATGGCTTCGGTGACCGGGTGCTCGACCTGCAAGCGGGTGTTCATTTCCATGAAAAAGAACTCGCCACGGGCATCCAGCAGAAACTCCACGGTGCCCGCGCCGACATAGCCGATGGCCTGCGCCGCACGCACGGCGGCTTCACCCATGGCGCGCCTCAGTTCAGGTGTCAGGCCCGGCGCTGGTGCCTCTTCGACCACTTTCTGATGGCGGCGCTGAATCGAACAGTCGCGCTCGTTCAGGTACAGGCAATGGCCGTGCTGGTCGGCGAACACTTGAATTTCCACATGGCGTGGCTTGAGCACGTACTTTTCCACCAACATCCGTGCATCCCCGAACGATGACTGGGCTTCGCGCTGCGCCGAGGCCAGCGCGTCGGCCAGGTCTTCGTCCCGCTCGACCACCTTCATGCCTTTGCCGCCGCCCCCCGCCGTTGCCTTGAGCAGCACCGGGTAGCCGATGCGCGCAGCGGCTTCACGAAAGGTGGCCGCGTCCTGCGCTTCGCCGTGATAACCGGGCACCAGCGGTACGCCGGCGGATTCCATCAAGGATTTTGCGGCGGATTTGCTGCCCATGGCGTCAATCGCTGAGGCGGGAGGGCCGAGAAATACCAGTCCGGCGGCTTCGACAGCCCGAGCGAAACCGGCGTTCTCCGAGAGAAATCCATAACCCGGATGGATCGCCTGAGCGCCGCTGTTTTGAGCGGCGGCAATCAGCTTGTCGATCTGCAAATAGCTGTCGGCGGCCTTGCTGCCGCCCAAATCCACCGCCAGATCCGCTTGGCGTACGTGGCGCGCGTTGCGATCGGTCGCACTGTGTACGGCGACAGTCGAAAGTCCCATGGCCTTGGCGGTGCGCATCACTCGGCAAGCTATTTCGCCGCGATTGGCCACCAGTAACGAGGTGAAGGTGTTGCGTGCCTGGTCACTCATGAACGCGCTCCCTTGGGTTCATCCGACTCGGCGCGCCAGCTCGGCTCGCGTTTTTGCAAGAAGGCCCGCAAGCCCTCTTGACCTTCCGTACTGACTCGAATGCGAGCGATGGTGTTTTCGCAGTAGCGACGCAGCGACGGACTCAGTTCGCCGTGGCCGACTTCGCGCAGTAATTCCTTGCTCACGCGCATGGCCTGCGGGCTGTTGAGCAGCAGATTCTGAATCCAGCGCTGCACCTGTGGCTCAAGCTCGGCGGCGGGGCAGGACTCGGCCAGCAAACCGATCTCCTTCGCCCGCAGGCCATTGAAACGTTCTCCCGTCAGCGCATAACGACGGGTGTGGCGTTCGCCGATGGCCTGGGTCACGAACGGACTGATGACGGCAGGGGCCAGGCCGATCTTCACTTCCGACAGGCAGAACTGCGCATCATCGGCGCCGATGGCCATGTCGCAGCAACTGATCAGCCCCAGCGCGCCGCCATAGGCGGCGCCCTGCACCACGGCCAGCGAGGGCAATTTGAGCTTGGCCAGGTTGTACATCAATTCGCCCAACTCTTGGGCATCACCCAAGTTGGTGTTGTAGTCCAGGTTCGCGGATTCCTGCATCCAGGCCAGATCGGCGCCCGCACTGAAATGTTTGCCGCGGGCGCGTAACAGCATGAAACGCAGGGTGCTGTCGCCCTGAATGCGGTCCAGCGCGATGATCAGTTCGCGAATCATCTGCGCGTTGAACGCGTTGTTCTTTTCCGGACGATTGAGCCAGAGCGTCACGAAACCACGAGGGTCACGCTCAAGTTCCAGGGTGTCAAAATCAGTCATGGTCGCTCCTCGGGTCACATGCGGAACACGCCGAAGCGGCTCGGTTCGATGGGGGCATTGAGCGCGGCGCTGATGGCCAGGCCCAGGATGTCGCGGGTCTGGGCCGGGTCGATCACCCCGTCGTCCCACAGCCGGGCGCTGGAATAGTAGGGGTGGCCTTGATGTTCGTACTGATCGAGGATCGGCTGCTTGATCTCGGCTTCCTGTGCCGCGCTGAAGGGTTGGCCGCTGCGTTCGGCCTGTTCGCGTTTGACCTGGGCCAATACACCTGCGGCCTGTTCGCCGCCCATGACGCCGATCCGGGCATTGGGCCACATCCATAGAAAACGAGGGTCGTACGCCCGGCCGCACATGCCGTAATTCCCGGCGCCGAAGCTGCCACCGATGATCACGGTGAATTTGGGGACGTTGGCGCAGGCAACGGCGGTGACCAGCTTGGCCCCGTGTTTGGCAATGCCACCTGCTTCGTATTTCTGCCCGACCATGAAGCCGGTGATGTTCTGCAAAAAGAGCAGCGGAATGCCCCGCTGGCAGGCCAGTTCAATGAAGTGCGCGCCTTTTTGCGCGGCTTCGGCGAACAGAATGCCGTTGTTGGCGAGGATCGCGATGGGGTAGCCATGGACATGGGCAAAGCCACACACCAGCGTGGTGCCGAACAGGGCTTTGAATTCATCGAATACAGAGCCGTCCACCAGCCGTGCAATGACTTCGCGTACATCGAAGGGCTGTTTGGGGTCTGCTGAAATCACGCCATAGAGTTCGTCACTGGCGTAGAGCGGCGCAACGGGGGGGCGAAACTGCAGCTGACCCTGTTTGCGCCAATTGAGGTTGGCGACGCTGCGGCGAGCGATGGCCAACGCGTGTTCGTCGCTGTCGGCGTAGTGGTCGGCCACGCCGGAAACCTTGCAGTGCACATCGGCGCCGCCCAGCTCTTCGGCACTGACCACTTCGCCCGTCGCGGCCTTCACCAGAGGAGGACCTGCGAGAAAGATCGTCGCCTGCTGGCGGACCATGATCGCTTCGTCCGCCATGGCCGGCACATACGCGCCGCCTGCGGTGCAGGAGCCCATGACCACCGCGATTTGCGGAATGCCTTCAGCGCTCATGTTGGCCTGATTGAAGAAGATCCGTCCGAAATGCTCGCGATCGGGGAAAACCTCGTCCTGACGGGGCAGGTTGGCGCCACCCGAATCCACAAGATAGATGCAGGGTAGGCGGTTTTGCTGGGCGATGGTCTGGGCGCGCAGGTGTTTCTTCACAGTGAGCGGGTAGTAGGTGCCACCTTTCACTGTCGCGTCGTTGGCGATGATCATGCATTCGACGCCTTCGACGCGGCCAATTCCGGCGATCACGCCTGCAGCCGGAACGTCTTCGCCGTAGACCTCGTAGGCCGCCAACTGGCTGAGTTCGAGAAAGGGTGACCCAGTGTCCAGCAAGCGATTGATGCGCTCACGGGGCAGCAGTTTGCCTCGGGAGGTGTGGCGCTCCTGCGCTTTGGCGCCGCCACCTTCAGACACGTGCGCGAGCAGCGTATGAAGTGCGTCGACTTGCCTGCGCAGGGCATCGCTGTTAGTGCAAAACTCCGCCGAGCGCGGATTGATGCGGGTATGCAGAATGGTCATACAGCCTCCGAGACGCTCAGCGGGTTTCGTTGAACAGTTCGCGACCGATCAGCATGCGACGGATCTCACTGGTCCCTGCGCCGATTTCGTAGAGCTTCGCGTCGCGCAACAAGCGGCCTGCGGGAAATTCATTGATGTAGCCGTTGCCGCCCAGAATCTGGATCGTGTCCAGCGCCATTTGCGTCGCGCGCTC